>NZ_SNXI01000001.1 GCF_004362895.1 Idiomarina aquatica
TCGGCAATCCGAACAGTGATTTCGGAAAAAGGCTAAAAGTGATCGGATAAAACCGAAACAGGTGATCGGTTTAAACCGAAATGGGTGATCGGATTCAACCGAAATGAGTGTTCGGATTCATCCGAAACATGCATCGTACAAAGAAATTTGAGAGGAATAGAGGCTTTGATGTCCGTCTGGGGCCTTAAGTATATTGATAAGCGGAACTTCGAGATTTCTTGGTTACCTGAAACACAAGAAGAAGAAAGAAAACTTCATATTAAAAATTTCTCTGTTAAATCCGAAAGGATGAGTATAAATGATGTTCCACCACTTTCTTTTGACCTTGCTGCACGGGCTATTATTAAGTCTTGGGATGGGGCAAGAGAGTCTGTTGTTTCCAGTTTTTACCGAAAAGGAACAATAGATATGGAGAGTAAAGAATACATTGATGCTATTTACGACTTCTATTTGATTTTAGAATCGAGATTTGGTGATGGTAAATGGCGTGGGAACCAGATTAAGCAGAAGCTGAAGTGTTCAAATGAACTAAAAGACGCATTTGATCACGCTGTGACTGAGTCACTACAAGGATTACTCAATAAAGAACTATTAGCTAAACAAGGGACAAATAAAGCTTACAAAAGCTATGACGACTTTATCGATTACATAGTAGATCTTAGAGGAGAACTGCATCATCACAGCGAAAGGAATAAAAAGGCTTGGAATCCAAACAAGCCAGAAGACTATGAATTAGAAGCGATATATCTTCATGCAATTTGTAACCACATCGTTTTCCGTATTACTTGGACGCATATAGATGAGGAGCCTGTAAAACAAGACTATGAAAATCAGTGCAACGAATTTATTGAAAAGCATGCTTAACAAGGCCAGGCACGGCGACGGCTTCTCAGTTGCGGCTTCGCCTCCAATACAAAGCCGCGCGTGCTGGCAGCGTTAACGTCCGCTCCTGGCACAAAGCCGACCTAGAGCGTGGTGATATCAAGCGAACTACTTCGTTCCGAATGCGGTTGTTACGGAAACGATATTGGCGGCGACGGTAAGAAAAAGCCTAAACTCTTGATTACCGTCAGTTACCGCCGTTAAACCGTTCTGCCTATCTTTTACTCAGCGCTACGCAGCAGCGCGTTGATACCTACTTTAGCGCGGGTTTTTGCGTCGACACGTTTAACGATAATAGCTGCATACAAACTGTGTGATTTATCTGCAGAAGGCAATGATCCCGGCACTACGACAGCACCTGCAGGAACACGACCATAAAGTATTTTGTCGTTTTCGCGGTCGTAGATACGGGTGCTCTGACCGATGTAAACGCCCATCGAGATGACTGCGCCTTCTTCGACAATCACGCCCTCTACGATTTCTGAGCGGGCACCGATAAAGCAGTTATCTTCGATAATGGTTGGGTTAGCCTGCAGTGGCTCTAATACACCACCGATACCAACTCCGCCCGACAAATGCACGTTTTTACCGATTTGTGCGCACGAGCCGACGGTGGCCCAGGTATCTACCATAGAACCGTCACCGACATAGGCTCCGATATTCACGTAAGAGGGCATTACCACCACGTTACGGCCAATAAACGCACCTTTACGCACCATTGCGGGAGGCACTACGCGCATGCCTTCGGCACGAAAACGTGCGGCGTCGTAATCGGCAAACTTGGCCGGTACCTTGTCCCAAAAACGAGTTTCGCCGCCTTCCATCAGGTAGTTATCGTTTAAACGGAACGACAATAACACCGCTTTTTTAAGCCACTGATGCACAACCCACTCACCTGAAAGCTTTTCTGCAACACGCAGCTCACCACGGTCGATTTTATCGATGATATAACGTACGGCTTCGCGCAAATCATCGTCGTCTGACTGCGGCGTTATCTGGTCGCGGTTTTCGAAAGCATCAGTAATTTTTTGTTTATAATAATCGATTGGCATTGTCGCTCCTAATAGTCTAATTCTTCGATAATCTGTTGTTTAAGTGCTTCTTTTTGTATCTCTGATAAGGCTTCGTTATCGCTTGAAGACACAATAAATAAATCTTCGGCCTGTTCACCGATGGTGGTTATTTTTGCCGCCAGTACACTGACATCTAGGCGCTGTAAGATGGCCGCCAGTTTAGCGACTAACCCGGGTCGGTCAAGCGTGGTCAACTCAAAAGTCGTGCGGCGTTGATGTTTGCTGGATAAAAACTTAACCCGTGTTTTTACTTCAAAGTTTCTCATTCGCCGAGACAACGGGCGGTGTGTTTTTGGTATCGCTAAGCGATGATGCAAAACGTCCAGCAGGTGTTGTTTTACTTCCTCGATGCGCGCTGCACTGGTCAGGGGTTTGCCGTCGCGCTGTAACAGCACAAAAGTATCCATAACAAAGCCATCGCGGGTTGCCAGAATTTGCGCATCAAGAATACTGAGTTGCTGCGCATCCAGCACGCCGGCGACCGAGGCAAATAAATTTTGCTGTTCTTGATGGTAAATAAACAACTCGGTGGTTCCGTAGTTGTTTTCATCGCCGATAAGAATTAACGGCAACTGCTCCGGTGCAAGGCTTAAAATATGCTGTGAGTGCCAGCTAATTTGTTCAGGGGTATGGCGAAAAAAGTAATCAGCGGTAAAGCGGCCCCACAGCGCATTAATCGCTTTTTCGTCAAAACCGGCACTGAGCAGCAGCGCCATGGCGTTAGCTTTATTCTGTTGGATCTTTTTACGCACATCCAGTGTCGGTGTACTGCTATTCTGGGACAGCAGGTAGTGGGTGGCATTGTAAAGCTCTTCCAGCAAAGTCGCTTTCCAGTTATTCCATAACGACTGATTGGTGGCCCGAATATCTGCAACCGTCAAACAATACAAAAAGTCCAACCGCTCTTTAGTTTGTACCTTGTTGGCAAACTCCTGTACCACCTCAGGATCATGGATATCTCGTTTTTGCGCTGTAACCGACATGGTTAAATGCTGCTCGACCAGCCAGGCAACCAGCTCTGCGTCGTCATCGCTGTAACCGTGCTGATGGCAAAAGTTGCGCGCATCCATTGCACCTAACTCGGAATGGTCACCACCGCGCCCCTTGGCGATATCATGAAAAACGCCGGCTAAGTAGAGGCAATAGCGGCGCTCCATAGCTACCACTAACGATTCGCACAACGGGAACTTACCGGCAAAGTCGGGATCGCTGAAGCGGTATAAGTTGCGCACCAATCTATAGGTGTGTTCATCCACTGTGTAGGCATGAAACAAATCAAACTGCATTTGTCCGACAATTTGCTGCCATTGGGGTAAATAGCTCGCCATAACACTGTGATGATGCATCAGCGAAAATGCGCGGCCGCAGCCCTGGGGATGTTCTATCAAACGGCAAAATAGCTGCCGACATTCGGCATCGTAACTTAACGGCTCGGTTAAATTGGCACGTGCATTACGAAGCAGTCGAATAGTGTGCGATTGAATACCCTTGATGTAAGGGTGCTGAGCGATCAGTAAAAAGGCTTTGATCAGGTTTTTGTTATCATTGAATACATCGTCGTGGCGCGCGGTCAGCAGCTGTCCGGTAATGGCAAAGTCGTCATCAAGGTCGGACGAATCCAGCAAGTCCTGCGCGCCCAGAATCGCTTGCTGAAAAAACTGTAACAGCATTTGGTTAAGTTCACTGACCCGCAGAACCACTTTAAAATAGTCCTTCATCATCAGCTCAACCGACTGCTTGCCTTCGGTGCCATAACCCAGACGCACGGCGACGCCCGGTTGAAAATCAAATAGCAGCCGATCTTCGCGCTTGCCTACCTCCAGGTGCAGTGCAAAACGAATACGCCACAGCCAATTCATGCAGTCCCGTAACTCAACAAACTCGTCGGCTGTCATATACCCATACTCAACCAGGCTCTCGTCGGAGTGGGTTTGAAAGTGACGTTTGGCAATCCAGCCGATCGTTTGAATGTCACGCAGGCCACCGGGGCTGGATTTTATATTGGGCTCAAGATTATAAGAGGTGCCGTGATACTGCTGATGTCGCTGTTCTTGCTCAGCCAGTTTTGCCTGATAAAAGTCACGACTGGACCAGGGAAAGTCACTGACCAACTGTTGCTGAAAGCGTTGGTAAATAGACTCGTCACCACACAAATAACGGGCTTCTATGAGGTTGGTGGCGATGGTGATGTCATTGGCTGCTTGCGCAAAGCAGTCATTGACGCTGCGCACCGCGTGGCCGATATCCAAATGCAGATCCCACAAAAAAGTCAGAAACTCGGTCAGTTTACCTGCGGCTGTAGCCGACTGCGTGTCATCCAGAATCAATAAATCAATATCGGAACCGGGGTGCAACGTTTGTCGGCCGTACCCGCCTACCGCGATTAGCGCGACGGTTTCTTTATTCAGTTCAAACTGCTGCCATAAACGTTGCAGTAACTGATCGAAAAAAGTCGAGCGGTGATGCACTAACTCATCGATGTCGGCGGTAATAAACTGTTGCTCGGCCCATTGCCGGTAACGCTCTAATAGTTGTTGGTAAGTTTCCCGGTCCGGTGCCTCAGCCACTGCCGGCCACTGACTGTAAAAGTCTTCCTGAGCGAGCTGTTCTGAAGCAACCGGTTGTATCATGAGTTATCCTTTATGCTGTTTTAGCCGTGACTAATAACACGCGGTAATTCCTGTTCTTCTTCGGCACGCAGCGTTAACACTTCGACACCATCGTCTGTCACCAATAGGGTATGTTCCCATTGGGCACTCAGACTGCGGTCTTTCGTTAGTACCGTCCAGCCGTCCTTCATTAGCTTGGTATGGCGCTTACCGGCATTAACCATAGGTTCGATGGTAAAACACATGCCTGCTTTGAGTTCTTCGCCGGTACCTGCTTTACCGTAATGTACTATTTGCGGGTCTTCGTGAAAGACTGCGCCAATACCATGGCCACAATATTCTCGTACGATTGAATAGCCGTGGCTTTCGGCGTGCTGCTGGATAACTTCGGCAAAATCACCCAAGCGAATGCCGGGTTTGACCATTTTAATGGCTTTATAAAGTGACTCCTGGGTAACGCGATTTAAGCGTTCGGCTAAAATTGACGGTTTGCCCACCACAAACATCTTAGAGGTATCGCCATGGTAGCCGTCGAGCTTGACCGTTACGTCGATATTCATGATATCGCCATCTTTCAACTTTTTTGGCCCCGGAATGCCGTGGCAAACACAATGGTTTACCGATGTACAAATGGACTTAGGAAAGCCGTGATAATTGAGCGGAGCAGGGTAGGCGCCGTGGTCGGTGATGTATTTGTGGCAAATATCATCCAACTCTTCTGTGGTAACGCCCGGTTTAACATAGTCGCCAATCATCTCTAACACGCTGGCAGCTAAACGCCCGGCGGCACGCATCTTCTCAATTTCTTCAGGGGTTTTAATCGATATATCCATTCGTACGGCTCTCTCTTTATCGAAATTGCAGTCGTTATAATAAAGCCATAGTTTACCAGCCGCGCGGTATTTTCGCTATCCTGTTTATGTTGTGTTCGTACGCTGCTTATGGTATAAATTGCGCGCCTTTTTTGAAGGCTGTCAAAAGACATTTATTAATTAACTTAAACCACACATATACCGGCACGTAATACGGGGTGCTCTGCAAACCAACAGGTTTCAGGGTCGTGTTATGGGGTATATGGAGGCTTAACCCCTACAAAAGGAAAAGATTATGGCAAACGTGTCAATGCGTGACATGCTTAAAGCAGGTGTCCACTTCGGTCACCAAACCCGTTTCTGGAACCCAAAAATGAAGCCGTTCATTTTTGGCGCTCGCAACAAGATTCATATCATCAACTTAGAAAAAACTGTGCCAATGTTCAACGATGCGTTGAGCTACTTACAGCACGTTGCTTCTAACAAAGGTAAAATCCTGTTTGTTGGTACTAAGCGTGCCGCAGCTGAGCCAGTTAAAGAAGCGGCTCTTGCTTGTAACCAGTACTTTGTAAACCATCGCTGGTTAGGCGGTATGTTGACCAACTGGAAAACAGTTCGTCAATCAATCAAGCGCCTGAAAGACCTTGAAACGATGAGCCAGGACGGTACCTTCGAAAAGCTGACCAAGAAAGAAGCGCTGGTTAACACCCGCGAAATGGAAAAGTTAGAGAAGAGCCTTGGCGGTATCAAAAACATGGGCGGTTTGCCTGACGTATTGTTCGTTATCGACGCTGATCACGAGCACATTGCGGTTAAAGAAGCGAACAACCTGGGTATCCCAGTCGTTTCTGTTGTTGATACCAACTCTGATCCAGACAATATCGACTACATCATTCCAGGTAACGACGACGCAATTCGTGCGGTACAGTTATACTTGAACGCTGCTGCTTCTGCTGTAAAAGAAGCGGGTTCTGCGCAAGGTGACGTAAAAGACGCTGACGAATTTGTTGAAGCAACTGAAGAATAATCGAGGATAAAACCATGGCAATTACTGCAGCTCTGGTAAAAGAACTGCGCGAGCGCACTGGCGCTGGCATGATGGACTGCAAAAAAGCATTGCAGGAAGTCGACGGTGATATGGAAGCGGCGATTGAACTGATGCGTAAAAGCGGTCAGGCGAAAGCAGCTAAAAAAGCGGGCCGTACCGCAGCTGAAGGCGTTATCTTAGTAAAATCTGAAGGTAACCAGGCAACGTTGGTTGAACTTAACTGCGAAACTGACTTCGTTGCACGTGACGACAGCTTCTTAGCTTTTGGTGACAAAGTCATCAACGCGGCATTTGCGAGCAAAGAAAACGACGTTGAAAAACTTCGTGAAACTGACATCGGTGGCCAAACCGTTGAAAAAACTCGTGAAGACTTAGTTGCTAAAATCGGTGAGAACATGGCAGTACGTCGTGTAACAACACTTGAAGATGGCGACTTGGTAGCAACTTATACTCACGGTGCTCGCATCGGTGTTGCAGTTGCATTGACCGGTGGTAGCGAAGATCTGGCTCGCGATATCTGCATGCACGTAGCAGCAAGCAGCCCGCAATTCGTTAAGCCTGAAGATGTTAACGCTGAAGTGGTTGAGAAAGAACGCGCAATCCAGGTTGATATCGCTATGCAAAGCGGTAAGCCAAAAGAGATTGCTGAGAAAATGGTTGAAGGCCGTATGCGTAAGTTTACTGGCGAAATCAGCCTGACTGGCCAGCCGTTCGTTAAAGATCCTTCAATGACCGTTGGTGAATTGTTGAAGAAAGAAGGCGCAGACGTAGTTACATTTGTGCGCTTCGAAGTGGGTGAAGGTATTGAGCGTAAAGAAGAAGATTTTGCTTCTGAAGTTCAAGCTCAAGTGGCGGCAGCGAGCAAAGGTTAATTCTTTGTGGCTGGGTCGCAACCCTAAGTGATGAACAAAACCGCGTCTTGATGGTTCAGGACGCGGTTTTTTTTAAGTAAATGTGAAACCATTAACAAACAGCTATAGCGAGGCGATGATGAGCACCCACCCGAAACCCAGTTATCGACGTATTTTGTTAAAACTCAGTGGCGAAGCGCTAATGGGCGATGAGCCGTTTGGTATTGATGCCAAAGTGCTGGATCGTATGGCACAAGAGATAAAAGAACTCGTTGAACTTGGTGTTCAGGTTGGCTTAGTCATTGGTGGTGGTAACTTATTCCGTGGTGAGGGACTGGCAAAGGCAGGTATGAACCGCGTTGTTGGTGACCACATGGGTATGCTGGCTACGGTAATGAACGGGCTGGCGATGCGTGACGCACTGCATCGAGCTTTTGTGAATGCACGCTTGATGTCGGCCATCGAATTGACGGGTGTTTGTGATAGTTATAACTGGGCAGAAGCCATTAGTTTATTAAAGTCAGGACGTGTGGTTATTTTTTCTGCTGGTACTGGTAATCCGTTCTTTACCACAGATTCAGCGGCCTGCTTACGCGGTATCGAGATCGAAGCGGAAGTGGTGTTAAAAGGCACCAAGGTTGATGGAGTATATTCAGCTGACCCGGTTAATAATCCGGATGCAAAACTCTATAGCCACATCAACTATGATGACGTCCTGCAACAACAGCTCAAAGTGATGGATTTAGCGGCATTTACGTTAGCACGTGACCATGGTTTACCGATTCGCGTGTTTAACATGAATAAACCCGGTGCACTGCGGTCAGTGATTCTTGGTGAAGAAGAAGGTACACTGATCAGTAAAGACGCGGGTAACGATTAAAATTCGTAACAGAATTAAAGAAAGGATAGCAACGTGATAAATGAAATTATTAAAGACGCTGAAGAGCGCATGCAAAAAAGCGTTGATTCGCTGCGCGGACAAATGTCAAAAGTACGCACAGGGCGAGCCCATCCCAGCATTCTTGATAGTGTCATGGTGAATTATTATGGGGTTGATACGCCGCTTAAGCAGCTGGCCAATATCACTACAGAAGATTCTCGCACACTGGCACTGACGGTATTTGATAAGTCATCTACACAAGCGGTAGAAAAAGCGATTATGACTTCAGATCTGGGTTTAAACCCGGCATCTGCAGGCACAGTTATTCGTATTCCTCTGCCTCCGTTAACTGAAGAACGCCGTCGCGACTTAGTAAAAATTGTGCGTAACGAAGCCGAGCAGGGCCGTGTTGCCGTGCGTAATATTCGCCGCGATGCCAACAGCGACGTTAAAGAGTTATTAAAAGAAAAAGAAATAACCGAAGACGAAGAACGCGCTGCTGAGGAACAAATCCAAAAGATCACTGACAAATATGTTAAGCAGATCGACGAAGCGCTTAAGGCAAAAGAACAAGACCTCATGGAAGTGTAGGGAATAAGCGTATTCATTTGGTGTTAAACGCCGTGTAAGATATTCTCGCGCGGCGTTTTTATTATTTATGGCAGAAGCATGACAACACTCCCATCGCTACAGCAATTAGTACCAAAGCACGTAGCAATTATCATGGACGGTAATGGCCGGTGGGCGAAACAGCGTGGAAAATTACGTACGTTTGGCCACAAAGCCGGTGCTGAAGCCGTGCGGCGCGCTGTGGCGTTTGCCCGCCGCAATGGTATTCAGTCATTGACGCTATTTGCGTTTAGTAGCGAGAATTGGCAGCGGCCGGAAAAAGAAGTGTCGGTGTTGATGGATTTGTTTATGACAGTGCTTAAACGCGAAGTTAAAAAGCTGCACGAAAACAATATAAAGCTGACAATTATTGGCGACACAACACGGTTCTCTGAACGGTTGCAACGACAAATAAGGACGGCGGAAGAAAAAACTGCAGCGAATACCGCACTGACATTAAATATTGCAGCTAATTACGGCGGGCAATGGGATATTGCCAATGCAGCTAAAGCGCTGGCGCAGAAAGTTGAAGACAAACAGTTACGCAGCAGTGATATATCGACTGAACTATTTGCTCAACAGTTACAATTAGCAGGGCAACCGTCACCAGACTTGTTGATTCGGACAGGGGGCGAGTGCCGCATTAGTAATTTTATTTTGTGGCAGGCGGCATATGCGGAGTTGTATTTTACGCCTGTATTGTGGCCAGATTTTGATGATCAGACATTTTCGCAGGCGATTGCCGAGTTTGCGAAACGTGAGCGGCGCTTTGGTTTAACAAGTGAACAGCTTGACAGTGTCATGCAAACCCTGGAAACCCGGGTAGAGGAATAATTTTTGTTAAAACAACGAATACTCACAGCATTGCTGTTAATACCTGTCGCATTATATGCGGTTTTTCTATTGCCACTTTGGGGCTTTTCACTATTTATTCAGGCGGTCATTATGCTGGGCGCCTGGGAATGGTCACCGTTGATGGGCGTTACCAAAAAGTCCGGCCGCATTGCTTACACGGTAGCTGTAGGGGTCATTATTGGTGGCCTGAGCTTGTTAGTTCCCTACCAACATTTATGGACCGATGGCAGTCTTGACCCCCTCATTTATTACACTATTTTGGTCGGCGGTATCTGGTGGGTTTGTGCGTTAGCCCTTATCGTTAATTATCCTTCCAGCCGACGATTATGGTCGCGAACTCGTTCTATAGTCGGGCTATTTGGTTTACTCATTTTTGTTCCTACCTGGGCCGCTCTGGTCACTGTCAGATCAATCAATATTGACGTGCAGCCGTATTTTGGCGGTTGGGTGGTGCTATTTATCCTGTTATTGGTTTGGGCTGCAGATGTTGGCGCATACTTTGCGGGTGTGCGTTATGGTCGCAACAAAATGATGCCTGCAGTGAGTCCGGGTAAAACCATGGAGGGCTTGTGCGGTGGAATCAGTTTGGCCTTTGTGGTGATGATGGTAGTTTCGCACTGGACCAAAATACCAGCTGATCAGTTTACCGGATATTACCTAACCGGATTATTTACTGTTGTCGCGTCTGTATTTGGTGATTTAAACGAAAGTATGTTTAAGCGTGCGGCAGGGGTTAAGGATAGTGGTTCGATTTTGCCCGGCCACGGTGGAATTTTAGATCGCATAGATAGTCTTACAGCTGCAGTACCTATATTTACGCTTGCTTATCTGGAGTTTCTGCATTAACCCATGCGCAGTATAACGGTTTTAGGGGCCACGGGCTCGATAGGTCAAAATACGCTGGACGTGATTCGCCGTCATCGTGAGTCATTCTCTGTGTTCGCGTTAACGGCGATGAACCAATATCAACAACTGGCGCAGTTGTGTCACGAGTTTAAGCCGCAGTATGCGGTAATCGGTAATGCTGAGCATGCAAAGGCATTAAGTCAGTTGTTGGCAGGCTCAGACACCGAGGTGCTAGTTGGCTCTGCTCAGCTGGCAGAGGTTAGCTCGGCGGCATCTGTTGATGTCGTGATGGCAGCAATCGTGGGCGCGGCGGGGTTAAAGCCAACGTTAGCGGCCATCGACAGTGGTAAAACCGTGTTGCTGGCAAACAAGGAAGCGTTGGTTGTCAGTGGCGAGCTTTTTATTCAGCATGCAGCCCGCAGTGGGGCAACGATTTTACCCGTCGATAGCGAGCACAATGCAATATTCCAGTGTTTGCCTGAGCTACAGCAACAGCAAGTAGGGAAAATGGATTTGGGCGCTGCCGGCATTGATCATATTTTGCTTACCGGTTCCGGCGGACCGTTTCGGGACACCCCGTTGACAGAGCTGGCTGCGCAGTCACCGGAAGCCGCTTGTAATCACCCTAACTGGTCAATGGGACGGAAAATTTCGGTCGATTCGGCCACTATGCTGAATAAAGGTCTGGAATACATCGAAGCCCGCTGGTTGTTTAATTGCACTAAAGAACAGTTGCAAATAGTCATTCATCCGCAGAGTGTTATTCACTCGATGGTGCAGTACGTAGACGGTTCGGTCATCGCTCAGTTAGGTGAGCCGGATATGAGAACGCCCATCGCGCATACGCTCGGCTTTCCTGATCGCATTAAAAGTGGCGTTAAAGGTCTTAACTTTGCCGAACTGGGCGCGCTGACCTTTAAGCAGCCTGGTAGCGAACGCTATCCTTGCCTGCAATTAGCGATAGACTGTTGCTGGCAGGGGCAAAGTGCCACCACGGTACTTAATGCCGCTAACGAAGTGGCAGTGGATGCTTTTTTAAACGGTCATATTGGTTTTACTCAGATTGCAGAAACTTGCGATTGGACATTACAACACCAAACGCTTGCTGTTTGCGACAGTATCGAGGCATTAATGGATTTAGACACACTGGCGCGAGAACTTACCAATCAACGTGTTAAGCAGGTGAGCCATGCTTGATTTTATATGGTATGCCGCTGCTTTTGCCGTAACCCTTGGCATTTTGGTTGCCTTTCATGAGTTTGGGCATTTTTGGGTTGCCCGCCGCTGCGGTGTAAAAGTATTAACCTATTCAGTGGGCTTTGGTCGTGCTATTTGGTCGCGCACAGCAAAAGACGGGACGCTGTATCAAGTTGGCATCATCCCGCTTGGTGGTTATGTGCGCATGCTGGACGAGCGGGTCGACGAGGTAAAGCCGGAAGATAAGGCAGTGTCGTTTAACGCGCAGTCAGTTTATAAACGCTTTGCGATTGTTGCTGCCGGTCCCATTGCCAATTTTATTTTGGCAGTGGCGGTACTGTGGCTCATGTTTGGTATTGGTGTGCCGACGGTAAAACCCGTTATTGGCGATGTCGCCGCCGGTTCCATTGCTGAGCAGGCTGACTTACAGCGTGGTCAGGAAATCGTGCGGGTGGGCAACGTCGAGGCTTACGACTGGCAACAGGTTCAGTTAGGTTTAATGTCGGCAATTGGTAATGAACGTGTCGACCTGGTGGTCAGCTCAGCAGATGGCCAGCAACGCCTGAAGACACTTGATATCGATGACTGGCAATTTGATCCGGAAACCGAGTCAACCTTTGGCAGTTTAGGTATTTCTGTTTATCAACCGGCTGTTTATACCGAGTTGGCACAAGTGATGGAGCAATCACCTGCTGCTGAAGCTGGCTTGCAGGCAGGCGATACCATCATCCGCGCCGATGGCATAGCCATTGATAGTTGGCAGCAATTAACGGATATTATCGCCTCATCGCCGGGCAAAGTATTGAACTTACTGATACAGCGTAATAGCGAAGAGCAACAAATTTCTGTGACGGTCGGGGAACGTGAACAGGGTTCCGATGTCATAGGTTACCTTGGCATCGTGCCGAAGACGGAACCGATGCCTGAGGATTATGTATTTAATCATCAATATGGTATTGTCGGCGGCTTAATGAAAGGCGCTGAACAGACCTGGAGTCTGATGGTTGTTAGCGTCCAGATGATTGGAAAATTATTAACCGGCGATGTATCGGTTAAAAACTTAGCAGGACCGCTAAGTATCGCGGAAGGAGCTGGCGTGAGTGCCGGTAATGGCTTTGTCTATTTTCTTAGCTTCCTTGCGCTCTTAAGTGTTAATTTAGGTATCATCAACTTGTTGCCCCTGCCGGTTTTAGACGGCGGTCATTTGGCCTTTTTTGTGGTCGAATGGGCACGAGGAAAGCCCATTTCGGAAAAAGTGCAGGATATTTGCTATCGGATTGGCGCCGCACTTGTTTTTGCCTTAATGGTGCTGGCGATAAGCAATGATATCGTTCGATACGCGTTCTGATTTAGAATCAACAATAAGTAGCTATTTATAATGACGTTTAAAAAGCTGTTAGTGAGTGCCTTAGTAGCAGCGGCGGTATCGCCGGTGCATGCACAAGAAGAATTTGTCGTTGAAGATATAGAAGTCAAAGGGTTACAACGGGTAGCGCTTGGTGCTGCGTTGACTTACATTCCAGTGCGTGTTGGTGATGATGTCAGCGAGATGCAGATCCGCAGTGCCATCAAATCACTGTACTCATCTACCCACTTTGATTACATCGAAGTTAAGCGCGACGGTAATACCTTAGTATTTCAGGTCAGCGAACGCCCGACTATTGCTGAAATTACGTTTGACGGCAACAAAGACATCAAAGACGAGCAGCTTGAACAAAGTTTGCAAGACAACAATATTGTTGTCGGCGAGCCGCTTGATCGGACAACCATCTCAGGCATCGAAAAGGGCCTGGAAGACTTCTTCCATAGCGTCGGCAAATATAATGCTCAGGTCACTATAGAAGTGGTCGAGCTGCCTCGTAACCGGGTCGAGTTGTTGATGAACTTCGATGAAGGCGATGCGGCTGAGATTGCGCAGATCAATATTGTCGGTAATAACGCGTTTCCCGACGAGATGCTACTCGATGCCTTTGAATTGAAGGACGATCTGCCCTGGTGGAATGTTATTGGCGAGAAGCGCTATCAGAAAGAACAGCTTAGTGGCGACCTGGAGACACTTGAGTCATTTTATCGTGACCGCGGTTATTTGCAGTTTAGCGTGCAGTCAGTGCAGGTCTCGATGACTCCCGACCGGGAAGGCATTTACATTACCATGAACGTCGATGAAGGCGAAAAATACCGTGTTAGCGGTACCGACGTGATGGGTGATCTAAAAGGCCATGACGAACTGGTTGAGCGCATTGCCACCATCAAGGAAGGCACGCTGTATAATGCCGCTCAGGTCACCTATATCGAGGATATGATCTCGCGTTTTTATGGCCGCTTTGGTTATGCGTACCCGGAGGTACGTGCGATACCTGAGCGTAACGATGCCGATAAGACTGTTAAGTTAACCTTCTCGATAGAACCGGGTAACCGCGTTTATGTTCGCCGTATAAATTTTGAAGGTAACAGCCTGACCCAGGATCGTGTTTTACGCCGCGAGATGCGTCAGCTCGAAGGCGCATGGCTATCTGATGACAAGGTTGAACAGGGCAAAATCCGCCTGGAGCGACTGGGCTTTTTTGAGACCGTCGACAGCTCTACACAAAAGGTAGACGGCCGCGACGATCAGGTCGACATTACTTATAAAGTTAAAGAGCAACCATCGGGTTCTTTTAATGCTGGTATTGGCTATGGTGACTACTCTGGCTTACAACTTAATGCCGGTATTCAGCAAAATAACTTTTTAGGGACGGGTAACCGTGCCGGAATTAACGTCTCGACTAGCCGTTTTAATAAGAACTTTAGTGTTTCTTATGCCGACCCGTACTTTACCATCAATGGCGTTAGCCTCTCCGGCCAGCTTTATATGAGTGAGTTTGATGCGGGTCAGGCGGAAAACTTGATTCGTTATAACCAGAAAACCTATGGTGTTTCATCAAATATCGGCTTCCCGGTTGACGAAATCAACAGCTTTAACTTCGGTGTTGGCTACAAGCAGCAGGAAGTAAGTAATGTTGATGGCTATGAACAGATCCGTAAGTTTTACTCGGCGTTCCTGGATCGCGAGAACCCTGACGAAGGTGTAGCTTTCGATATCTATGAGTTTAATGCCGGTTGGCAGCGTATAACGCTTAACCGCGGTACGTTCCCGACATCGGGTTCATCGCAGCGTGCTTCAGTTGAAGTGTCGGCGCCGTTTAGTGATATTCAGTACTTTAAAGCTAATTACGACTTTAAATATTATCTACCATTATCTGATGACCAGCAGTGGTCACTGCTTACACGGTTTAATATCGGTTATGGTAACGGTTATGGCGAAGATGATGTCGGTAATGACTTCTTGTTGCCGTTCTGGGAGTCTTTCCGTGTCGGCGGTCAGGGCGATTTACGAGGTTTTGAACCTAACACCGTTGGTCCGAGAGCTATTTATAGTTTCGCAGACCAAGTGTCCGGCCCACCAGACTGGACCGGCTTACCGGGGGGCTACCCTGAAGGCGTTGGTGCCGAAAGCGTGCAGGTTAGCCGTTACGCCGTGGGTGGCAATGCTAAGGTCGTGGGTGGTATTGAGTTAATTGTACCAACGCCATTTATCGATGAGGGTATGCGAAACAGTGTTCGTACCAGCGTATTTGTTGATGTGGGAACAGTGTGGGATACTGAATTTGATTATGACCAATATAAAGATCTGGAGTTAATTGGTAACAGCCAGCAGCTATCAGACTACAGCGATCCGGGTGACTTCCGTGTTTCGGCTGGTGTGTCAGTGCAGTGGATTTCGCCGATGGGGCCGTTAACGTTCTCGTTGGGTCGCGCCCTGAAAGAAGTTGAAGGCGATGAAACACAGGTATTCTCGTTCAATATTGGTACTACATTCTGATAAACTATAATTAATCGTGAACAGCGAACAACATTATTTGAGGAGTTAACTTTGAAAACTTTAATCAAGACAACCGCAGTGGCCGTTGCTTTATCAACTACATTATTTGCTGGTGCAGCAGAAGCGCAACAGAAAATTGGCGTAGTCGATATGATGTCGATTTTCCAACAACTGCCTCAGCGTGAGCAAATCTCACAAGATCTGCAGGCCGAGTTTGAAGATCGTTTTGAAGAAATGCGTCAACTGGAACAGAAAGTTCAGGAGCTTCGCCAGAAGCAAGAGCGTGATGCAGCTATCATGTCAAACCAAGAGAAAACTCAACTAAACCGTGAGTTAGAGCAGTTGATCTCGGAAGCACAACTTAAGCAAAAAGCACTGCAGGAAGACACTCGTCGCCGCCAGCAGGAAGAACGCAATGAGTTGCTGGGTAAAGTACAAAAAGCGATTAATGCCGTTGCTCAGAAAGAGAATTATGACTTGGTATTGGAAAGCAACGCAGTTGCCTTCATGAAAGCAGATAACGATCTGTCTGACGAGGTAGTTACACAGATGTCATCAGGTAATTAATGGATGGCTGAGTATACCCTGCAGCAGTTAGCAGATCATGTTGGTGGTAAGGTTCGCGGCGACGCGAACCTTACTATTACTGGGGTGGGTACGTTGCAGTCAGCACACGCTCATCAAGTGGCCTTTTTGGCAAACAGTCGTTATAAAAACCAACTCGCAGAGTCTGGAGCGGGCGCTATTTTGTTGTCGCCTAAAGACGATGAAGGGAGTGGTATCAGCCATGCAATAGTGGTCGATAATCCATACGCGGCGTTTGCCAAAGTGGCACAACTACTAGATACAACCCCGGCCCCGGCCGAGGGTATTGCCGCTTCTGCGAAGGTTAGCGAGCGTGCAATAATTGGTGACAACGTCTCATTAGGCGAGTATGTAGTGATTGAGGCGGGCGCAACTATTGGCGCTAACGTCAGTATTGGCGCGCATACTCATATTGGTGCCGATGTCGTTATTGGCGACAATACCAAAGTCTGGTCGGGCGTACACATTTATCATCAGTGCCAAATTGGTGCCGATTGTAATATTCACTCAGGTGCCATCATCGGCGCTGATGGGTTTGGTTGGGCACCAGAAAACGGTAAGTGGCTTAAGATTCCGCAGATTGGCCGGGTTATTATCGGCGATCGGGTTGAAATTGGCGCATCAACGACGGTTGATCGGGGTGCGTTGGACGACACCATTATCAGCAACGGTTGTATTATCGATAATCAGTGCCAAATTGCACATAACGTGTTTATCGATGAAGACACTGCCATAGCCGGGTGCACCGTGTTAGCCGGAAGTTGCCGGATTGGTAAGCGCTGTATGATCGGTGGAGCTTCGGCGATTAACGGCCATATTAGTGTTTGTGACGACGTGCAGATCATGGGCTTTGCAATGGTGATAAAAGCCATTACGGAACCCGGTGTTTACGCCTCAGGTATCCCTGCAGCCGGCCATCGCGAATGGCGCCGCAACGGTGCGCGTTTCCGTCAGTTAGATGATCTGTTTAAACGCGTCAAAACGCTGGAACAGCAACAAAATGACAACGAATAACCAGGAGATGATGTGAAAGCCACGGAGTCTGGATTCGATATACAAGGTGTGTTGGACTTATTGCCACACCGTTATCCTTTTTTATTGATCGATCGCGTTATCGAATGTGATTGTGAGCATGCCATTCATGCGATAAAGAATGTCAGCTTTAATGAACCCATGTTTAATGGGCATTTTCCCGGTAAACCCATTTTTCCGGGCGTATTGCTGTTAGAGGGTTTAGCTCAGGCGGCAGGGTTACTGGGCTTTAAAATTACTCAGCAGAAATCTGACGCTAATGACTTGTACTTGTTTGCGGGTATCGATAATGCGCGTTTTAAGCGCCAGGTAGTTCCCGGCGATACGGTGCACTTTCATGTGACGTTCGAAAAAGAGCGCCGTGGTATCTGGAAGTTTTCCGGGCGCGCTGAAGTAGACGGCGAATTGGCTGCATGCGCTGATATCATTTGTGCGAGAAGGGAAGTCTAGTGATCCACGAAACGGCAATCATTGATAGCGGTGCATCGCTTGGCAAAAATGTCCGTGTAGGTCCCTATTCAATCATTGGACCCGATGTCACCATCGGCGATAATTGTGATATCCGCTCGCACGTTGTTATTAAAGGGCCGACGACTATTGGTCAGGACAATACCATTTACCAGTTTGCGTCGGTTGGAGAAGATTGCCAGGACAAGAAATATGCGGGCGAGCCGACTCGACTTGAAATTGGCGATCGTAACGTAATTCGTGAATCCTGCACTATCCATCGGGGCACCGTACAAGACCAAAGCCTGACCAAAATTGGCTCAGATAATTTATTGATGGCGTATGTGCACGTTGCTCATGACTGCATTATCGGTGACCATAATATTTTGGCAAATCAGGTGACGCTGGCAGGGCATGTCCATGTTGGCGATCAGGTTATACTTGGTGGTATGACCGGTGTGCATCAATTCTGTCACATCGGCTCTCATAGTTTTTGTGCGGTAAACTCGATAGTTGTGCAGGACATTCCGCCGTTTGTTATGGCGCAGGGCCATAACGCCCGACCTCGCACGATTAACAGTGAAGGGTTAAAGCGACGTGGGTTTTCACCCGAGCAGATCCAAAATATTCGCCGCGCTTATAAATTGTTGTACCGTAATAATTTGACGGTCGATGAAGCACTTGCGCGGATCGCTGAATTAAATGAGCCATCGTTAGATGAGTTTTGTCAGTTTGTTCAGCATAGCCAACGCGGCATTATTCGGCCGTAACTCGCCTCACATCCCATTATGACGTCAAACAAGTCGCTCACGATAGCTATTGTCGCCGGAGAACATTCCGGCGATTTGCTTGGCGCCGGTTTAATGCGCGCTATTAAATCTCAATCAAGTGTGCCTGTTCGTTTTGTCGGTGTCGGCGGGCCGCTTATGGCAGAGCAGGGCTTAGCCAGCTTCTTTCCAATGGATGACCTGGCAGTAATGGGCATTGCCGAGGTACTTGCTCATTTACCCAAGCTATTGCGGCACCGTAAAAATCTTGTCAACTATCTGGTAGAGCAAAAACCGGACGTTATGATTGGTATAGATGCGCCGGACTTTAACTTAACGGTTGAACGACGCCTAAAACAAAAGGGTATTGCGACCGTCCATTACGTCAGTCCATCGGTTTGGGCATGGCGCAAAGGACGCATTAAAGGCATAAAGAAATCAGTCGACCACATGTTGTGCTTGTTGCCTTTCGAAAAGCAGTTTTATGACCAGCATCAATTGCCGGCTACCTTTGTTGGCCATCCATTAGCCGATCAGATCCCGATGCAATGGCCGTGTAAATCGGCAAGGGAGGAACTAAATATTCAACTTGAGTCGCCGATGTTAGCGCTACTTCCCGGTAGCCGCACGGGCGAGATCGAGCGCATGGGGCCTTTATTTCTGACTGTTGCGGCGCGCTTGCATCAACAACATGCGAACCTGCAATTTATTGCGCCGATGATCAGCGACGCCCGTGCTGAGCAGTTCAGGGAAATGCACCAACAGCTTGCCGCCGATCTGCCGTTGACGATAACGGTGGGCAACAGTCGCGAAACCATGGCTGCGGCTGATTATTTGTTGCTGACGTCGGGTACCGTTGCGCTGGAAGCAATGCTAATTAAGCGGCCGATGGTAGTGGCCTACCGCTTTAGCGCGGTCACGTACTGGTTAATAAAGCGACTTTTTCACGCGCCGTTTTTCTCGTTGCCTAATTTATTGGCTGGCAAAAAGTTAGTGCCGGAGTTGGCACAGGACGAGGCCACAGAAGAGGCCTTAACCGAGCAGTTGCAGGCATTGATGCAATCCAGTAATGAGTCGTTGATTAGTACTTTTACTGATTTACATCGGCAGTTAAAAGTAAATGCCAGCGATATCGCTGCAGACGCTACCCTATCGTTAATTAATTCGAAAAAATCGAACCAAAAAGCCTAAATTTACCGCTAATAACACTAAAAAATAGACGCTAAACTGTAGCTATTCAAAATGCAGGAGGTGTTATGGGATTATTAGTCGATGGTCAGTGGCACGATAAGTGGTACGACACCGAAAAACATGGTGGACGCTTCGTGCGGAGCGAATCTCAGTTTCGTGATCAGATTACTGCCGATGGCCGGTTTAAGCCCGAGTCCGGACGTTATCATTTATATGTTTCTTACGCTTGTCCCTGGGCTCACCGGGCGCTCATCTTTCGTCAGTTGAAAGGATTGCAACAGCACATCGATGTTTCTGTCGTACACCCACTGATGTTAGAAAATGGCTGGGAATTTGCGGATAAGCCGTTACACGACGCACTTTACGACAGCGACTTCATGTATCAGCTATACCTTAAAGCGGATCCAAATTACTCGGGGCGTGTAACCGTTCCGGTGTTGTGGGACAAACAAGAGCAAACCATTGTTAATAACGAGTCGGCAGAGATTATTCGCATTTTTAACAGTGCTTTTAATGATTTGACCGGAAATTACGACGACTACTATCCCGAGTCACTTCAACAGCAGATTGATTCGATTAACGAGTGGGTGTATCACGACATTAATAACGGCGTCTATAAGTGTGGTTTTGCAACCCAGCAAGACGCCTACGAGGAGGCTTATGAAGCCTTGTTTACCGCGCTTGACCGGGTTGAGGACATTTTATCGAAGCAGACGTTTCTTACCGGCGATCAGCTGACCGAAGCAGACTGGCGGCTGTTTACCACGTTAGTACGTTTTGATGCAGTCTACTTTGGTCATTTTAAGACCAACCGCCGGCGGATTGTTGATTACCCCGGCACCTGGCGCTTTGTGCGACAGTTGTACCAGCATCCGAGAGTTGCCGAGACAGTGGTGATGGATCACATTAAACGGCATTATTATGGTAGTCACAAAACTATCAACCCAACACAAGTCGTGCCGGTTGGTCCGGATATTGATTTCATGCAGCCCGTTTAATGAGGTGTGTTATGTCAGATAAAAACAAGCCAGCGATAACAGGTCGTTTTCGGGGAATGCCGGCGCAAGACGGTGCCGGTGTTAAGCTAACGCGGGTGATCAATCAACCGGGTTTAAAGCATCAGGATCCGTTTTTGATGCTGGATGAGTTTCGCTCAGACAATCCGGATGATTACATTGCTGGTTTTCCGCCGCATCCGCACCGTGGTTTTTGCACACTGACCTATATGCTTGCCGGCCAGATGGAGCATAAAGATTCGGTTGGCAACACCGGTATCGTGGAAGCGGGCGGAGTGCAGTGGATGAAAGCGGCGCGGGGCATTATTCATGCTGAAATGCCAAAACAGGAAGAAGGCCTGATGTGGGGTTTTCAACTTTGGGTTAACCTGCCGGCAGCGGAAAAGCTGTCAGACCCTGACTGGCATGATTATCCTGCGGCGACGATACCTGAAATTAGCACGCCCGACAGCCGCATACGTGTAATTGCCGGCGATTATGCTGATAAAACAGGTCCGGTTAGCGCGCCGGGTCGTGAGTTTTTAATGCTGGATGTGATATTACAACCTCATGCGAAGGTCAGCTTACCATCACAGGGCCAGCAACAGCGTCTGGCCTATGTTTACAAGGGCTCAATCGACCTCAATGGCGAGCGCGTTGAGCGTGGTGAGTTATTACAACTTGATACCGAAGCAGCACTAACGTTGACGGCGCAAGATGAAGCCGGGGTAGTGCTGCTGGCAGCAAAACCCATTGGCGAGCCAATTGCTCAATATGGCCCGTTTGTAATGAACTCGTCGGCAGAAATTGAACAGGCTATTAACGACTATCAACGCGGGACGCTGGCGGCCAACCAGAAATTAGCGTAGGCCGAGGCTGCTGGTTTGTTCCTGTAAATAGTTATAACGCTGTTTGTGACTGTCCGATAGCGGCAGTCCCTGCAGCGTTTTAAAACAATTGGCGCATTCCCGCTTCAACACTTCCAGTTCGACTTTGCCGGTATTCTGACAATAACTTACAGCGGTTTGAATATAGTTCAGCGCTGCACCACTATTTAAAGGAGCCAGCTGTTGTGCCTCTTTAAACGTGGCCAATGCTTCTTTATATTTATGTTGTTCGTACAAACGAATACCGCGCTGGTGAACATCTCTGAAGGCGGCCTCGGTTTTTGCTGCCAGCTCACGCCGCTCTGACAACAGTTTGCGGGTGTAGGAATCGATTACATCGTCGCCGTCAGCTGCAGCAGCTAATTCATTAGCTTTTTCAAATTCGCCGAGGTCGAGTAATACAATAATAACGTCGGCCAACAGCTCGGTTGGCACCGGGTTGTTGTTAGATAAATCATCACCGACTGCCTTATTAAGCAACTGCTGTGCTTCACGCAAACGACCATTAAAGGCATCGATTCGTGAGACCAGGACTGACTCGAGTGTTTCAAACGACAGCTCAGAATACACCACATTCTCGTCATATCGTGACCGTTGCAGCTCCATGGTTGCCTCGGTTTGATATTTTGCGACTTTTTGGCGTGTTTCGGCATGCTCGGCAGCATCTAATATCGCACGAAGATAATTACACAGGTGTTGAACGTTTCTGAAGACGGACGTACGTGCTATCTGTAACACGTTATTCATTGCTTGTTTGGCAATCTCAAAGTCGCCGTTATCACGAGCAATGTTAGCTAGCTGCGTCTGGCGATTTATCGAGAACGGTGCCATATTAATCGATTGCCGCGCGCTGCTAAGTGCTTCTTCGTTGTTCTCTAATAGCAAATAGCATTGTGTTTTAATGTCCTGGGCTTCGATAGCATTGGGCAATTTCTTTAACACAGCTTCGGCAATCTGCAGGGCATCTTCGGGGCGCTTTTGCGATAGGCGGACTTCAGCCAGTTTTAGCTGAACCCACGGTTGTTTGCCTTCTGCCATCACCTGTTTAATCGCGGCTTCGGCCTGTTCCAGTCGCCCGGTTTTATTAAACAGTTCAATTTGCAGCTTTTGACAGTAGCCCGAGTAACGGCTTTGTGAATCAATATGGCGCTGACAGGCATTAATACAGGCATCGTAGTCCTGCTGATACAGTGAACGGAAAACATCTTTAAGCCACATTCTGCGCTTGTAGGCACGCACTAAGCGCGAGCGCAGTACGCGATGCGAGAATGGCTTTGTCAGGTAATCATCGGGTTGGTGTTCGAGGGCACTCAGCACCATGGGGCGGGTATTATCACCGGTGATAATAAAAAATATCGTGTCTTCTTTTAAAACACCGCGGTGCTTAAGCTCTTCCAGTACCTGACGGCCATTTTTACCGCGGCCAAGGTTGTAGTCCACCAACATAACGTCGAATGGTCGCCGCACATAGGCAGCGATACCCGCTTCGCCGGTACGTTTAGCTTCAACTTCCTTGGCGCCAAGGTTCAGTAGTAATCCCTTTAACATCACCTGAAAAGCTTTCTGATCTTCTATAATCAAGACGCGCTTATCGGCGAGTTCGACAGACTCACTCATGATGTCTTATTGTTATCCTTTTAACTCACTGACCATGTTAGGTTAATCGCTATTGCGTCGCTTTACTACGGTACTTATCGACTTTTTGCTTAAAAAGCTGAGGGGTTTTTTATGTTAGCAGCCCAGATAAAAGATGGACAGATTGAATGGCAGACCGATGCCGATGTACAACCGCAACAATTAGCGGCGGATGAGGTGCAAATTCGTATCGCGTTTGCCGGCGTTAATCGTGCCGATCTTATGCAAGTAGCCGGCGCCTATCCGCCGCCTGCCGGGGCATCATCGGTGCCGGGATTAGAATGTTCGGGAATTGTGACCGCAGTGGGCAGCGATGTAACCAAGTTAAACATTGGTGATCGCGTCGCGGCTTTGTTGGCCGCCGGTGGCTATGCCGAGTCGGTAATTGTTAGCCAGCACCAGGTATTAACATTGCCGCCAAGCTGGAGTCTGGCGCAAGGTGCTGCCTGGCTGGAGACCTTTGCTACTGCTTATTTAAATGTCTTTATGCTGGCTCAACTAAGCACGACCGATGTGGTGTTTGCGCACGCGGGTGCCAGCGGTGTTGGTAGTGCGCTGATACAGTTATGCCGAGAGCAAGGCAATCCTATTTATGTTACCGCGAGTGGTGACGATAAGTGTGCTTTTTGCGAAACACTTGGCGCCACCAAAGCGATAAATCGGCAGCAACAGGATTACGTTGAGATCCTCAAAGCACATGGCGGTGTCGATGTTATTCTCAACCCTGTTGCAGGTGATTCGATTGCACGGGATCAAAAAATTCTTAACCAGGACGGCCGCATTATATTGATTGGCTTGATGGGCGGTCGCGAAGGTTCCGTCGATTTTGGTCGCATGTTAATGAAGCGACAGCAGCTAATGGGGTCAACGCTAAGGGCCTTGCCCAGTGCTCGAAAAGGGGAAATCTTGACTGCAATGTGGCAGCAGTTTGCAGAAGCATTCAGTGCTGGGCGGGTCAGGCCAATACTTGATAAACAGTTTGATGCGCGCGAAATCAATGATGCGCTAGCCTATTTAAAAGGCAATAACAGTCAGGGCAAAGTCGTTGTGAAAATAGCTGAATTGGAGGATAGCCAGAACTGACCTAAAAGAAAGCGTGGTGGAGGGGGCAGGATTCGAACCTGCGAAGGCTGAGCCGTCAGATTTACAGTCTGATCCCTTTGGCCACTCGGGAACCCCTCCACACGAGGCGCGTATCATAGCAGTCTGATTGGTTGTGTAAAGGGCTAAAAAGAAAAACTTAAACAATTGCTGTCGTTGCCGATAACCCGGTTAAGGTTCTTGGGTTAGCGGAATTATGCCAGTAAACACGTCAGCAGCACACACAGTTGAATCCAGCGCACAGGCTTTTTTTGACCACCGGGCCAGTGCGGCTATGGCAGAGGGGCATGGTGCCGAGTTTGCATTGTGGTTAGCTGCTATGGGCGAGCAACCGATAAACGATGACGCGCCCGAATCCATTAACTGGACCAGGGAAATCGGTGCTGCCCGGGCTCGACCATTAGGCTATGATCAAGCAACAGTAGTAGCCTCCGGGGTTTACAATCAGGCAAACCAACTGAGTGATTTTAAATTACAGGATGCTGTACACCCGCAGCCGCTTATTGCCAATAGCGATCCGCAACGCTTACCACTGGAACTCATCGCAAACCTCGACTGGCAAACGCTACAACGACGCAAACGCAAGCAGCAACCCGAGGCGTTGCCTAAGCGCCGCCGCGATCCGGCCCAGCTTTATGATGTATTGCAGCAACTGGGGATAGAACCCAATCAACAGCTGATGTAAGCTTAGCCATATTAACTAACTATCGATAAGTTGTTGTATTGGCATGAGCCAGGTTCACCCGCAAGATGACGATAAGATAGATGCGTTTGTGGAACACCTATGGTTACATCAAGGGGTGAGTCAGAACACTCAGGCATCCTACCGCAGCGATTTAAGACGTTATTGCGATTATCTCGGGCAATGCAAACTACGGTTGCTCGACACCACAACCGAGGTGCTGCAGGATTATTTACTATGGCGCCGGAGCCAGGGGCTGTCGCCGCGGAGTACCTCACGTTTTTTAAGCGCAATAAAAAAGTTCTGCCAGTTTGCGGTTAAGCAAAGCTGGCTCAGTAACGATCCAAGCGCAAAATTAAAACGCCCGAAACTTCCCCAGTCAATTCCTCATTCATTAAGCGAGCAGGATGTCGAATCGCTATTGAATGCGCCTGATACCGACAGCGAATTGGGTTTACGCGACCGCACCATGTTAGAAGTACTTTATGCCAGCGGACTGCGTGTGACCGAGTTGATTCGTTTGCAGTTGCAGCAGGTATCACTGCAGCAGGGCCTGGTACGTATTATTGGTAAAGGTGATAAAGAGCGACTGGTGCCGCTAGGTGAAGAAGCACTGGACTGGTTGCAACGCTACTTAAAACATGGGCGTCCGGCGCTTTCAGGTAAGTCCAGCCCATGGATTTTTATTACGCAACGCGGTACCTTACTGACGCGCCAGGCGTTCTGGTACCGTATAAAACATTATGCTCAGCTTGCGGGGATACAGGCTCATCTGTCACCGCACACGCTGCGCCATGCTTTTGCAACGCATTTACTGAACCACGGAGCTGATCTTCGCGTGTTACAAATGCTGCTGGGGCACAGTGATTTATCCACCACACAAATTTATACTCAGGTAGCGCGGGAGCGGTTGCAGAGCCTGCACTCACAGCATCATCCGCGCGGTTAATTACGAGCAGGCAGTTACGAGGACACTATGAAACGAATTTTTTTTGCAGCACTGGGGATTAGCAGCTTATTAGGCTTAAGTTTGTCAGCGTCTGCTCAGCAGCCAGATACCAGTCGCCTGGAAGCGCTCGGTATTCAGGTCGCCGGTATTGCCGAAACCTCCATTGATGGGCTCTATGAAATTACCTCTAATCAAGGCATTTTTTATGTTTCTGAAGATGGTACCCGGCTTATCGCCGGTAATCTTTTTGACGTAACACAAACGCCGCCCAACAACCTAACCGAATCCGCCATGGCGAACTTACGTAAGGCTGAAATCGAGAAAATTGAAGACGAGATGGTGGTCTATCCGTCATCTAAAGAGCAATATGCGATTACTGTGTTTACCGATACGACCTGCGGTTATTGCCAACGTATGCACGAAAACTTGGGACAATACCTCGATAAGGGGATCACGGTTCGTTATTTGGCTTTTCCCCGCGGCGGTTTAAATAGCAAAGGCGGGCAGCAGTTGCAGGCGGTGTGGTGTGCAGAAAAACCAAAGCAAGCACTCACGGCCTTTAAAAATGGTGACTCGGTTAACAGCCCGAGCTGTGATAACCCGGTAGAAAAACACTATCGTATGGGACAGGCATTTGGTGTTACCGGTACCCCCGCTGTTGTTCTGCCTGACGGGCGTATGTTGCCGGGACTGCGTACCGCCGACGCATTGCTTGAAGCCATGCAGAATTAATCAGCGCGATGACTGATTTTGTAATTAGGCGGCACGCGCGCGTAGATGACAGTCATTTACCTGAAACTCTGCCGCCATTAATCCGTCAAATCTATGCCCGGCGCGGGGTCGAGAGTGCTGAGCAGCTGCAGTTGTCGGCAAAAGGGTTGTTGCACTTTGACAGCCTGCAAGGTGTCGACAAGGCGATTGACATTCTGGTGCAATCGCAGCATCGGCATATCACTATCTGTGGTGACTTTGATGCCGATGGCGCCACCAGCACGGCGTTATTGGTTACCGCACTAACTGAGCTTGGCTTTACCCGGGTCAATTACCGTGTACCAAACCGAATGACCGAGGGTTATGGTTTGTCGGTTGCCATGGTTGAACAATTAGCAGCACGCGGCACTGAGATCATTATAACGGTCGATAATGGTATTGCCGCCAACGAGGCTGCCGAGCGAGCTCAGCAGCTAGGGTTGCAGGTAATTATTACTGATCACCATTTGGCGCCGGCAACCTTGCCGCCAGCCGATGCCATCGTTAACCCTAACCAGCCCGGCTGTAACTTTGCCAGTAAAAATTTAGCCGGCGTCGGCGTTGCCTTTTATCTGATGTTGGCTTTGCGCGCACGCTTTCGGGAGCTGGGCACAGAGCAATTACCGAGTTTGGCTAACTGGTTAGATTTAGTTGCTTTGGGCACGGTGGCTGACGTGGTACCGCTGGATTACAATAACCGGATCATGGTACAGCAGGGATTAGCGCGAATTCGGCATGGGGTTTGTCGCCCCGGTATTGCGGCGCTGTTAGAGGTGGCCGGGCGCGATAGAGCGCAGCTACAGGCGGCAGATTTGGGCTTTGCGTTAGCCCCACGAATTAATGCCGCGGGCCGACTGGATGATATCAGCCTTGGCATCGAGTGTTTACTGGCTGACGGCGAGCGAGCTGCTGAGCTCGCGCAACAACTTGACCAGTTAAACCGCGAACGCCGGTCTATCGAGGCAGGGATGCGTGAGCACGCCGAGCAAATTGTCAGTCAGTTACAGTTTGATAATCAGGGCCAGGTGCCGGATCTGCTTACCTTATACGAACCTGACTGGCACGCTGGTGTTATCGGTATCGTAGCGGGCCGGTTAAAGGATAACGTGAATCGTCCGGTGGTCGTATTTGCCAGTGAAGACGAAGAAACGTTAAAAGGCTCCGCGCGTTCGGTTAAAGGCTTGCACATCCGCGATCTACTGGAACGCATAGACACAGTAGAACCTGGTATAATTACACGTTTTGGCGGCCACGCAATGGCAGCTGGCTTAACCTTACCAAAGCACAAATTAAGTGAGTTTACCCGTGTCGCCCAGGCAATCGCCAGTGACTGGCTTACCGAAGAGCAAAAAGAAGCGGTCTATTGGTCTGATGGTGAGCTAAACGACGACCAGTTAAGTTTAGATAGCGTATTACAATTGCAGCAAGCCGGTCCCTGGGGGCAAGGGTTCCCGGAGCCGTTATTTGACGGTCAGTTTTATGTGGTGTCGCAACGCATCGTAGGCTCACAACATCTAAAATTAGTGTTGCGTAGCCCTGCTGGGGGCGTGCTTGATGCCATCGCTTTTAACGTTGATACACAAGTGTGGCCTAATGAGAGCATTAGCCACGTTGAAATTCTATACAAGCCGCAATTAAATCACTTTAGAGGTCGTACAAACGTGCAGTTGCTGGTAGAGCAAATTCGCCAAGTGCGATAAACTGTGCGCTTTCAAAATTTCTGTAGACAAAATCGGGTGATCATGTTCGAAACTAACGCGACTTATAATCAGATTAAAGACATGCGTGAGCGCAGTGAAGCGCTTAGGGGGTATCTTTGACTACGATACCAGGAAAGAACGCTTAGAAGAAGTTACGCGCGAGTTAGAGCAGCCGGAAGTATGGGATGATCCCCCCAAAGCACAAGCGCTGGGTAAAGAGCGCGCCGCGCTCGAACAAGTGATAGAGACTTTAGATACCCTCACACAGGGTCTTGATGATGTCGAAGGCCTGGTTGAGTTGGCGGTTGAAGCCGAAGACGAAGATACGTTTAATGAAGCTGAGGCGGAACTTGCCGAACTGTTAAAAGCGTTGGAAAAGCTTGAATTCAGGCGGATGTTTTCGCGCGATAATGACGATTCCGATTGCTATGTCGATATTCAGTCTGGCTCGGGCGGCACCGAAGCGCAGGACTGGGCGAATATGTTGTTACGCATGTATCTGCGCTGGGCAGAGGCGCACGGTTTTACTACCGAAATAACCGAGTTGTCAGAAGGTGAGGTTGCCGGTATTAAATCAGCCACCGTGCGGATCGCCGGTGAATACGCCTATGGTTGGCTGCGCACGGAAACCGGTGTGCACCGGTTAGTGCGAAAATCACCGTTTGATTCAGGCAATCGTCGCCATACGTCGTTTGCATCGGTATTCGTTTATCCCGAAGTTGACGACGATATCGAAATAGAAATTAATCCGGCGGACCTGCGCATTGATACCTATCGTGCCTCAGGTGCAGGCGGACAGCACGTTAACCGTACCGACTCGGCAGTGCGGATCACGCACGAACCGTCAGGTATTGTGGTGCAGTGTCAGAGTGACCGTTCACAGCATAAAAACCGTGACTCGGCAATGAAGCAGCTAAAAGCGAAATTGTTCGAAATGGAGCTGCAGAAGCAAAATGAAGACAAGCAGGCACTGGAAGATACCAAGTCGGATATTGGCTGGGGCAGTCAAATCCGTTCCTATGTGCTGGATGATGCGCGCATTAAAGATCTGCGCACCGGCGTAGAAAATCGAAATACCCAAGTGGTGCTTGACGGCGCCCTGGATCCATTTATTGAAGCCAGTTTAAAAAGTGGCTTATAAGCGACCGAATAGAGGAAGACAGTATGACAGATAAATCGCAATCACCCGACGTCGACGTAAACGAGCAAATCGCACAGCGAAAAGCGAAACTGACGGCGCTCCGTGATAAGGGCATTGCGTTTCCTAATGATTTTCGTCGCGACTCGCTAGCTAACGATTTACAAGCCGAATACGGCGAGGCAACAAAAGAAGAACTGGAAGCTCAGGGTGTTCGGGTAAAAGTTGCCGGACGCATGATGACCCGTCGTATTATGGGTAAGGCAAGTTTTGCCACGATCCAGGATATGAGTGGTCGTATTCAGTTATATGTTGCGCGGGATAACCTGCCTGAAGGCTACTACAACAGCGAATTTAAAAAATGGGACCTGGGTGACATCGTCGGTGCCAGCGGTACACTGTTTAAAACCAATACCGGTGAGTTGAGTGTGCAGGTGGATGACGTGCGGTTATTGACCAAAGCACTACGACCGTTACCCGATAAGTTCCATGGTCTGGCCGATCAGGAAACACGCTATCGTCAACGCTACCTTGATTTGATTACTAACGAAGCGTCGCGCAATACCTTTGTGGTGCGTTCAAAAGTTATCGAATACATTCGTCGCTTTTTGACGGAGCGTGAGTTTTTAGAAGTTGAAACACCGATGATGCAAACCATCCCCGGCGGCGCTTCTGCGCGTCCGTTTAGCACCCATCATAATGCGCTGGATATGGAATTATTCCTGCGGATTGCACCGGAACTGTATTTAAAACGTTTGGTTGTGGGTGGCTTCGAGAAGGTATTCGAAATTAACCGTAATTTCCGCAACGAAGGTTTATCGACTCGTCATAACCCTGAGTTCACCATGCTGGAGTTCTACTGGGGCTATGCGGATTATCATGATTTGATGGATATCACCGAGCAAATGCTGCGCGGTATCGCCGAGTCTGTGCTGGGCACCACTACTTTCACCAGCCAGGGCGTTGATTACGATTTCGGTAAGGCGTTTGAGCGGATGACGGTACTGGAAGCAATTCTTAAGTACATGCCGGAGCTAACCCCAGAGCAATTACAGAGCCGTGAGTCGGCGGTACAAATTGCCGAAGAGGCGGGTATTGAGGTACAGCCGGGCTGGGGCTTGGGTAAAATTCAAATCGAAATTTTCGAAGAAGTGGCCGAACATAAGTTAATTCAGCCAACGTTTATCACGGCATACCCGGCCGAAGTATCACCGTTGGCACGCCGTAACGATGACGATCCGTTCGTTACCGATCGTTTTGAGTTCTTTGCAGGCGGCCGCGAACTGGCTAACGGTTTCTCGGAGCTTAACGATGCCGAAGATCAGGCGCAGCGTTTCCGTGATCAAGTAGAAGCTAAAGAAGCGGGCGATGACGAAGCGATGTTCTACGACGAAGATTACGTTACGGCGCTGGAGCATGGTATGCCACCAACGGCGGGCGAGGGGATCGGTATCGATCGTCTGGTGATGTTATTAACCGATTCACCATCGATTCGCGACGTGCTGCTGTTCCCGCACATGCGTCCAAAGGCTGACTAAATAAACTTGCTTTAAGGCGCAGCGTGATTGGGGCTTTGGTTTCTGTTGCTGCGTGCAGGGTTTAGGGTAGGCTCGCCAAAGGGTGTTGGAGGCCATGGATGGCCGGAAACAAGCGTACATGGATGTACTTGCAGCGTCCCTTTGGCGAGCCTACCCTGAACACTGCAAAACGCAGCGGCAGAGACCAAAGCCCCCTACATCCAGCCACGCCCTCTATGCCAACGCCGCCAGCACGACAAGCCCAAAACAGCTGATCAAACCAATTACCGAAACCCACTTCGGAATAAAACGCTGCTCACTGCTCACTTTCAATGCCGCGATGTTGGTAATGCCGTAGTAAACCAGTACCGTAAAGGCGCTGAGTGTCCAGGCGGACTCTATACCACCGAGTAGCGCAATAATTGCCATTACGGCAAAGGTTGCCCAGGTGGCTGCGGGGGCGGATTGATTATCGTTGCTCAAATGGGCTAGTGATTGTGGCAAGTCACCGCGGCGACCCATGGCTAACACTACGCGTGACACGCCTAATACCAGGTTCAATACCACGCCACTCATGGCGACTACACCGCCAAGGACGACTAGCCAACGCCAGCTTGGGTCGCTAATGAGATTGGCAATATTGAAGTTACTTTGCTCGAACGATGCGATACCGCCGAGGTGTAAAATTGCCAGTCCGACGGCGATATAAATGGCGCTGACTACGGCCAGGGTTAGGACTACGGCTTTAGGAATATTGCGGCGCGGCTCTGTAATTTCTTCACCCATGGTGGCGATGCGGCCGTAACCGGTGAAGGCGACAAACATGAGTGCGGCGGCGTGGAATAACGACAATGAATCGACTGATACTGTTGCTGAGTTTGTGGTTTTTTGTGCACTAAACGTTGCGATTATAAAGGCTGTCAGACCTGCCAGACTTATCAGCACCAGAACGATATTAAGCCAATTGGTGCGACGTACGCCGGATAAAACAAAGATCGTTAATAGTATTAACAGTCCAACTGCTATGAGATTCACGATCCATGCGCTAAGACCCATTGTCACGCTGATATACCATGCTACCGCCAAAGCTGCGGTGGCGGCTGATGCGCTCTTGGCAATAATGAATAACCAACCTGCAATACGGCCGCTCAGAGGGTTTAAAAAGTGGTAGCCGTATTCGTAGGTTCCGCCGCTGACCGGGTGCGCGGCAGCAAGTTGTGCTGATGACAGGCCATTGCATAGGGCGGTAAAGGCAGCAATTACAATCGCCCACACCAGCAAACTGCCTGCGATGCTGGCGCTCAAACCAACGCTGACATAAGCACCGGTGCCTAGAATTGAGCCTAAGCCAATAACAAGCGCACCACCTAAGCCGGTATTTCTAATAAGTTTAGCTGTCACTCCTAAACCTCGACATGATGTAAAAGTAGCAAGCTGTGAGAATACCTAATGCCTTGATAAATGTCGAAGGAGCCGGTAAGAATATGTATATTCAAAAAAATTCGAAAAAAAACTGGCAAAAAGGCTGATAATCGTTCAAATTTATGTATAGTTGAACACTCACTCAGCAGGACAAGGCCAATATGCATCATATCGAATTTACTACACCATTAGGTCATATGGTGGCCATTGCTGATGATCGTCATTTGACCGGGTTGTATTATCGCGACCAAAAGAATTTACCGGATTTATCAACGTCGAATAAAGCGACCGATCATCCGGTGCTGTTACAGACACGAGAACAGCTGGAACAATACTTTGCCGGAAAACGGCAGCGGTTTAGCTTGCCATTGCGCGTGCAGTCGACGGAATTTCAGTCCGAGGTTTTACAGCAATTGCAAAAAGTCGAGCCTGGAAGAACGTTATCTTACAAAGAAATTGCGGAAAAGATTGGTAAACCCAAAAGCGTGCGGGCAGTTGCTAATGCGATTGCGAGAAACCCTCTGATTATTGTTATTCCGTGTCATCGGGTGATTGGTATTAAAGGCGAGCTGCGCGGTTTTGCTGCGGGTATTGAGCGCAAAAAAGCGTTGCTTGAGCAAGAAGGGTGCAAAGTCGTTTAAGCACAAAAAAATACCGCCATCCGGCGGTATTTTTATAACTAACAGCAACTTATCAATTAATGATCTTCGCCATCAGCGTGCACATGACCGTGCTCTAACTCTTGTTCAGTCGCATCGCGAACTTCGACTACTTCAACGTCAAAGTTAAGGTCAACGCCGGCTAATGGGTGGTTACCATCAACAGTCACTTCGTCATCGTTAACTTCTACGATAACAACAGACTGATCGCCTTGATCGGTGCTGGCGCGGAATTGCATGCCAGGCTGAACTTCGTTCTCACCGAACAAGTTACGCGGTACGGTTTGGATTAAACCGTCGTGACGGTCGCCATAAGCTTCGTCAGGCTTAACTTCTGCGGTGAACTGGTCACCCACGTTTTTGCCTTCTAATGCGTTTTCCAAACCTGGAATCAGCATGCCACGGCCGTGGATGAAAGTCAGAGGATTGCCTTCCTTAGATTGGTCTAAAGTCTGGCCTTCTGCAGTCTTTACTGTGTAGTTGATAGCCACAACTTTGTTAGGGGCAATTGCTTCGCTCATAAATAGTTAACCTAATTGATACGGCAGTGAGTGTATTTCCAGAAGACTATCGTCGTCACCTTTAACCCGAATCGGCGTATCTTGCTCGATATCGCTTGGCAATACCGCCAGCAGGTCAAATGATTGTGGAGAACGGTTCACTGCCATAATGACCGTTCCTGCACGACGCCAGTTATCGCCAACTTTACGCTCCAATTCTGTTGCAGGCTTCACCTCGGCGGCTTTGCCTGACAAACGGAATAACGCACGTTTCTGCTTGCCCAGGTATTTCATCCGGGCAATTGTCTCCTGGCCGATATAACATCCCTTGTTAAAGCTGACTCCGTCCAGTGCCTGAATATTTAACATCTGCGGCACAAATTGCTGACTATTTTCCGCTGTCAGCTGTGGACGAACGCGTTCAATCTCCAATGCATCCCAGTAACTCTGCGGATACTCCGTAGAAATCGTTGTTTGGCTTACAACCAACGCTTGTTTGGGTTGCTCGCCAAGCATTATTACGTATGTATTTTCATTAACATCAGGTAGGGCAATCGATTCACCAAAATGACCACTAATATGCCATTGATCAGTTACGTCGGTTATCTCGACCTGATTAAATACACCGTACTTTTTAAATTGCGCTAATGAACCGCTAATGGCGCTTTTATTCATGATCAATAAAAAGCCTTGCGCGGAACGAACCAACCAGAACACGCTAAACGCTTTGCCGGTGGGGTCGCAATGCGCACCATATAAAAACGGCTGCTCGCTGAGGCGATTAAGATCGCAGGTTAACTGACCCTGCAAAAAACTCTCAGCATCTGCACCAATGAGCTCAATGATACCATAATCATCCAGAGTTGCCGAAATCGCATCGGGCTGTTGTTGGGTAAAAAGCGTATCTAAAGCAATCACGGGCGCTCCTTATTTAACGACTTCATGCTAATATTAGGGCACGAAATTATTTTTCAAGGCGAAATGTGGAGTTGTCATGCTGCCATTCAAACAATCTGAAGATGCATTAAAAGATAAGCGCCGATTAAAGTGGGCCTGTCGCCGAGGTATGCTCGAGTTAGATGTACTTTTTGAACCCTTTGTAGAGCAAGCTTACGATGAGCTTAGCGAGGAAGACAAAGCTATCTTTCGACGCTTGGTTACCTGTGACGATCCCGATTTGTTTGCTTGGTTTATGGGACATAAGGAATGTCCGGATGCGGAGCTAACGAAAATGATCGACTTTATGTTGTCACGGGTCAAAGTTTAGCGTTGTTACGCATTCGCCTGCAAAAACCGCAACGTTTACTGTCTGTATCTGAAGATGGTCACTTGTGGCAAATAAATGACGACACTTATCAGTTATTAGCCCCACCGATTATCTTGTGGCGTTTTGGACTGGTAGTACCGTTAGTTAATGCCGGCGAACGGCAGTGGTTTTGGTTGTGGTGGTTTCAATTATCTGCAGCGCAACTGGCGCAGCTGCGCTGCTTATCGTTAGTTGCCGGGCAGATTTCCGCGCGGCGTTAGCCGGGTAGGCTTAGCTTCCGGCAGTAAGTCGGGATAGTCCAGCGTATAGTGTAATCCACGACTTTCCTTGCGTGCCATCGCACTGTGCACAATAAGTTCAGCCACTTGCACAAGGTTACGTAACTCCAACAGGTTATTGCTTACCCTGAAGTTGGCGTAATAATCATGGATTTCCTGTTGTAACAACTGAATGCGGTGTAAAGCGCGCTCCAGTCGTTTTGTGGTTCGCACAATTCCAACATAGTCCCACATAAAGAGTCTTAATTCGTGCCAGTTATGCTGAATAACGACCTCTTCGTCAGAGTTGCTGACCTTGCTTTCATCCCAGGCGGGTAAAGTGGCCAGAGGAGCCTCGCCGGCCGGTTTAGCTAAAATGTGTTTGGCTGCAGCACGGGCAAATACCAGACATTCCAATAATGAATTGCTGGCCATACGGTTAGCGCCATGCAAGCCGGTGTAAGCGACTTCACCAACCGCGTATAAACCCGGCACGTCAGTCTCGGCATCCAGCGTTGTGGTAACACCACCACAGGTATAATGTGCGGCGGGTACAACAGGCATAGGCTGTTCGCTAATATCAATACCCAGCGACAGACACTTATCAAAAATGGTCGGAAAGTGCTGCTGCAAAAAATCTCTGGATTGATGGGAAATATCCAGATACATGCAATCGGCGCCCAAACGTTTCATTTCGTAGTCAATAGCGCGGGCAACGACATCACGTGGTGCCAGTTCGGCCAATTCATGAAACTCATCCATAAAGCGCGAGCCGTCGGGGCGACGCAATACTGCGCCTTCACCGCGTAATGCTTCGGTTAATAAAAAACTATGCGCGTTTGGATGGTATAAACAAGTCGGGTGAAATTGATTAAATTCCATGTTGGTGACACTGCAGCCGGCACGCCAGGCCATTGCAATACCATCACCGCTGGCCACATCAGGGTTGCTGGTATATTGGTAAACCTTACTGGCACCGCCGGTTGCCAACACAACAAAGCGTGCCGAGGCTGTTTCGACGCGTTCACGGGCGCGGTTCCACAAATAAGCGCCATAACAGCGATGTTCTTTATGCAAGCGCTTACCGGTGATTAAGTCGACCGCATTAAAACGCTCCAGCACCTTAATATTGGGGTGTTGCAGAACTTTTTGCTGTAAAGTTGTTTGCACTGCGCGCCCGGTTGCATCCGCCGCATGCAAAATACGGCGATGGCTGTGTCCGCCTTCGCGATTTAAATGGTACTCTGGCTTGCTATCATCGGTGTTGACACGATCGAAGCCCACACCAGCGTCAATTAGCCATTGCAGGGCATCGCGGGCATTGCGTGTGGTAAACTCTACGGCATGACGTTCGCATAAACCGCCGCCGGCGTTGAGCGTGTCTTCGACGTGGCTTTCGATACTATCGTTTTCGTCAAACACAGCGGCAATGCCGCCCTGAGCATAATAAGTAGAGCCTTCGGTTAACGGACCTTTACTGACGACGATAACGCTAACATGGTCAGCTAGTTGTAATGCGGTGGTTAAACCGGCGGCACCTGACCCAATGATCAAGACATCTGATTGATAATTTGCTGCAGGTTCCATAAAGTACTCATTAAGAATTTTGAATGATTTTACGCATTTGCATAATTATTTGCGAACTTTTTACTAAACGGTCTGTCACAGTTTGTAACAACTACAGCGGGCCGTCAGTTCACGCAGTTCCTTGGCTAGGGAGAACAGGCTCGGATGAGCGAGAAACTTACAGACCAACAACTGGTCGAAAGGGTACAACAAGGAGATAACCGCGCGTTTGACTTGCTGGTAAAAAAGTATCAGCACAAAGTGATGAGCTTGATCTCACGCTATGTCAAACAGCAGGGTGACGTGGCTGATGTAGCACAAGAAGCTTTCATCAAAGCCTACCGCGCGCTCCCTAAGTTTAGGGGTGATAGTGCATTTTATACTTGGTTGTATCGTATTGCGGTCAACACCGCTAAAAATTATTTGGTTGCGCAGGGGCGTAAACCGCCGGCATCTGATGTTGATGCTGAAGACGCCGAGTACTTTGAAGGTGCAGGGGCGCTAAAAGATTCCGCGACACCGGAACGACAGTTGCTAACCGACGAAATTCAGACAGTCGTGTTAAAAGCGATAGAAGAATTGCCTGATGATTTACGGCGAGCAATAACGTTACGGGAAATTGACGGTTTAGGTTACGAAGAAATTGCGATAGAAATGGATTGCCCGATCGGTACAGTTCGCTCTCGGATTTTCAGAGCGCGGGAAGCCATTGATAATCAGTTAAGACCGTTGTTAGAACGGTGATTTACAGAGGGTAAACTATGTCTCAGGACAATCGGTCAACAGACGCTAAGTTGGTAGACGAAACAGAAGCAACATCAGCGTTTTTTGATGAAGAATCAGCTGAGCAGCAATCGATCGACGCTTGGTTAGCCGATGAAGAAACGGCACAGCGTTGGCATCGCTACAGCATTATTAGTAGCGTCATGAAAAGCGATGTGACAGTTTCGGTTGATATCAGTGAACGTGTCAGTGCTGCTGTCGCGGCAGAGGGGCAACACAATAATGTTGTGTCTGTTGCAGCTGCCAGCCGGTCAAAAGCAGCGCGTAAGGCGGCCAGCCGTTGGTATCAGCCTGTCGCAAAAGTTGCAGTTGCAGCCGGAGTTGCTGTGGTCGCTGTAATGACGGTGCAGTCGGTACAATCGCCCGATACCGTGCCGGCAGCGCAGGAACCAGGTTTTATTACGAATCCTCTTGGTGGGCGTCAACCGGTTAGTTATTCGCCGTCAGTAAATTCGGCATCTGCTGGTGCACAAGAACAACAGGACGTGCAGCTAAGACGTCAGGCGCAATCATACCTGATTGATCATCAGCAACAGATTTTATTATTACAAAATGCATCGGAAACTGGCGCGGAAAAAGTCGACAAGGGCGCTAACGATGGCGCAGAGTCAACGCAGCAACACTAGCTTTTAATGAAGAGGGTAAGCGCGTGATAAAAGTAGTCCTCGCCGCACTTGTCACCTGTATTGCTCTCACGGCTCTGCCGGCAGGCGCTCAGGTGGCACCCACTGGCCAACAGGCTGCCACACAAGAAACCGCCGCACAAGAAACCGAAAATAGCGACGGCCAGCGCTGGTTTAACTTGATGTCGAAAGCCCTCAACGAGTTAAACTTTGAAGCCTCTTTTGTTCACGTACAAGGCGACCGGATAGAACCTTATCGCTGGGTTCATGGAATCGATAAACAAGGCCGTCAGTACGAATGGTTAATGCAAATGAACGGCCCGGGTTTTAGGGCGTTACGTATCGATAACGTGGTTTCACATTTTCATCCTGCGTCGACTAGTTACTCATTGCGCTCGCGTTCCATCTCCACCATGATCCCTACAGCTTTCAATCAATCGTTTGAGCAAATATCCGATAACTACCGTGCTGTAGCGGTTGGCGGTGCCCGCATACTGGATCGCAAAGCCCAGCATATTCGCCTTATTAGCAAAGATAACCAGCGCTATGGTTTTTCACTTTGGCTGGACCGTGACAATGGTATGCCGCTTAAAATGCTGATGGTTAACCATGACGGCGAAGTACTGGAGCAATTGCAACTGACCAGTTTGACGTTACGAGACGTAGCCGCCGATACCATTGCAGAATTAAGTCGGGTGGACCGGCCGCCGATGTTAGAAGAATTACAATCCCAACAATCACCGCTGCTAAAACAACAGCCGCGTTGGGCGCCCGCCGGATTTAATTTGCTTAAAGCACAACATCACCGCTTAGTTCTGGAAGGCACTCCGGTTGATCATTATTTATTTTCTGATGGCCTGGCAGAGTATTCTGTCTATATATCAGACCAGACGGTAAGTTCGTCAGGTAAAGCTATTTCAGTAACCGGGCCACATACATTGCATAGTCAACCTGCAGGGCAGTTAATGGTCACGGTAGTGGGTCAAATCCCGTTAGCTGTCGCCAAACAGGTCGCATCTAGCGTACAATAATGCCATGAAAGAAAGAGCTGAAGTCGTTGCTATAGATGGGCAACGCATTACCCTCTCAACACAATTAAAAACGGCTTGTTCTGGCTGTACGCACAACACTACCTGTGGTGCGGGCATCCTGAGCAAGGTGTTTGCCGATCGTAATGCGCGTTTTACCGTCGAAAGTGATTTGCCCGTTAACCTGGGTGATCGTGTTGAAGTGGTCATGGACGAGAGTGATTTTACCCGATATGCGCTGTTGCTTTACGGATTGCCGATTGTCGGGTTGTTACTGATAGCGGCGTTACTGACTCACTTCAGTCCGCTTACTGAGGGGATTGTCATTTTGCTGGCCTTTAGTGGTTTTGGTGCCATCTTTGTGGGATTAAAGCATTGGTTTAGGCAACGTGATGTTAAGGTTCAGCAACTTATCCAAATTAATGTCGCCGCAGCGTAAAAGGCATGGTTAGCGCGTTAAAACATTTGTGCTTTGCGGCAACATCGGTATGATCGACGCTATTTATGGCGCTTGCTCAGCAAGCACATGCAGAATCTTAAGTTTTAGAGGTGTCATCAATGCCGCAAAGGGCGTTTAATCAAAAGAATATTCGTAACTTTTCTATTATTGCGCATATCGACCACGGTAAGTCGACGCTCTCCGACCGACTCATCCAGCATTGTGGTGGATTGACTGACCGCGAAATGGCTGAACAGGTTCTTGACTCAATGGATCTTGAGCGTGAACGTGGCATCACCATCAAAGCGCAAAGTGTAACGCTATATTACACGGCAAAAGACGGCGAGACCTACCAACTTAACTTTATCGATACGCCCGGGCATGTCGATTTTTCCTATGAAGTATCGCGTTCATTGGCAGGCTGTGAAGGTGCGTTGCTAGTGGTGGACGCTGCACAGGGTGTCGAAGCACAAACACTTGCTAATTGTTACACCGCCATTGATATGGACTTAGAAGTTGTTCCGATCCTTAATAAAATCGACTTACCGCAGGCGGATGCCATGGGTGTTGCGCAGGAAATCGAAGATATCGTAGGTATTGAAGCGGTTGATGCGGTGCAATGTTCAGCCAAAACCGGTATCGGCATTGAGGAAGTGTTGGAACGTATCGTTCGGCAGATTCCGCCGCCGCAGGGCGAAGTCGAAAAACCGCTACAGGCACTTATTATTGATTCGTGGTTTGACAATTACCAGGGGGTTGTATCCTTGGTTCGGGTTAAAAACGGAACCCTGAGAGCAGGCGATAAAATGACCGTTATGTCGACCGGACAAACCCACTTAATAGATAAAGTCGGCTATTTTGACCCTAAACCGCACGAGACCGGTATCTTGCACACCGGCGAAGTTGGCTATGTGATTGCCGGCATCAAGGATATTCTTGGTGCGCCGGTGGGCGATACGCTAACCAATAGCAAGAACCCGGCGAAAGAGCCGGTACCAGGGTTTAAAAAAGTAAAACCACAAGTTTATGCAGGCATGTTCCCTATCAGTGCCGATGACTATGAGGGTTTCAGAGATGCCTTGGGTAAATTATCACTCAATGATGCCTCGTTATTTTACGAACCAGAAAACTCAGCAGCACTGGGCTTTGGTTTCCGCTGTGGCTTCCTTGGCATGTTGCACATGGAAATCATCCAGGAACGTCTGGAGCGTGAATATAATATTGACCTAATCACGACGGCGCCTACGGTAGTTTATGAAGTAGAAACCACCAAAGGAGAGATGGTAAAAGTTGATAACCCCGTTAACTTACCGGCGGTCAACGATATCGAAACAATTTATGAGCCCGTGGTAGAAGCGAACATTTTAGTGCCGCAAGAGTTCCTCGGCAACGTGATTACCCTCTGCGTAGACAAGCGGGGCGTACAAACCGCGATGAACTACCACGGTAAACAGGTGTCAGTTACCTATGAGTTGCCGATGGCAGAAGTGGTCATGGACTTTTTTGACCGTTTAAAATCTACCAGCCGCGGTTATGCATCACTGGATTATCAGTTTAAGAAATTTCAGGCAGCCGATATGGTTCGCGTTGATATTTTGATTAACGGTGATCGCGTTGATGCGTTGGCGATGATTACCCACCGCGAACATGCTGAAAGTCGCGGTCGTCTGCTGGTTGATAAGATGAAAGAATTGATTCCGCGGCAAATGTTCGATATCGCGATTCAGGCAACCATTGGTAATCACGTTATCGCGCGCTCAACGGTTAAACAGTTACGTAAGAACGTAACTGCCAAATGTTACGGCGGTGATGTGAGTCGTAAAAAGAAACTGTTACAGAAACAGAAAGAAGGTAAGAAACGCATGAAGAATCTGGGCAATGTCGAGGTTCCTCAGGAGGCTTTTCTGGCAGTGTTAAAAGTCGGAAAATAACGGCCGTCACGATAAAACGGATAAATAAGAGATAACAACAGGGTTGGGCAATGGCCAATTATTTTTCGATTTTATTAACGCTGGTTACGTTAATAGCCGGGCTTTTGTGGCTATTTGATGCATTGGTGCTAAAGCCAAAGCGCAAACAGGGTGAAGCACAAAATACCATTACTGAATTTGGGCAGTCGGTATTTCCGGTACTGGCAGCGGTGTTGGTTTTACGATCTTTTTTGTACGAACCTTTCCAAATACCTTCAGGCTCGATGATGCCGACCTTGCTAAAAGGCGACTTCATTCTGGTAGAAAAGTTTGCCTACGGAGTCAAAGATCCGGTATTTCGCAAGCAAATTATCGAAACCGGCAAACCCGAACGTGGCGATATTGCGGTGTTTAAATATCCGCTGGAGCCGAACGTCGACTATATTAAACGTATAGTGGGGCTACCGGGTGATCGCATTGTTTACCGCGATAAACAACTTTTTATCCAACCACAATGCGGTAATGCCAGTGAATGTCCGCCGTTGGATGTTAAGCGTAACGCGGTAGACGCCGAACAAACCTATTTTTCTGGTGGCGGCTCGTTAAATGTCTATCAGGAAACCCTGGGTGATATTAAGCACAGGATTTTACTGGACCCCCGTGTGCGCTCACGAGTGCCGCTATTTTACGAGCAGCCGGGTACTGACTCCGGCGAATTTATTGTTCCCGAAGGGCACTATTTCGCCATGGGCGACAACCGCGATAACTCGCAGGACAGTCGTTACTGGGGATTCGTACCAGAAGAGTATTTGGTCGGTCGTGCGTTTTTTGTGTGGATGAGTTTTGAAATGGATCGCAGCCCGGATAGCGTGCTGCCACAATGGGTACCGACCGGAGTGCGTTTTGAACGATTGGGGAGTATAGAGTGAGTTTACCAAAACCACCGCTCGAACAACTCGAAAATGTTATAGGTTATCAGTTTGAACAGCGAGAGCTGTTAAAGCAGGCGCTGACCCACCGCAGCGCCCACGCCAACCACAACGAAAGGCTTGAGTTTTTAGGCGACTCAATACTCGGTGTAGTGATTGCCGAAGCCTTATTCCAACGTTTCCCAAACGTTGCGGAAGGGGATTTAAGCCGAATGCGCGCCGCCATCGTTTGTGGCCGCTCGTTGGCAAAACTGGGTCGTAAGAAAGAGGTTGGCGATTACCTTTGGCTTGGCCAGGGTGAATTAAAAAGCGGTGGCTATCGACGTGAGTCGATTTTAGCCGATGCGATGGAAGCTATTATTGGCGCGGTTTACCTTGATAGCGACATGGCTACTGTAAAAACAATGGTATTACAGTGGTTTACCGAACAATTAGAAACCATCAAGCCCGGCGCTAATCAGAAAGACCCTAAGACACGTCTGCAGGAGTGGCTTCAGGCGCGGCAACGTCCGTTACCTGAATATGATGTGGTTGCAACGCAAGGCCAGGCGCATAACCAACAGTTTACGGTGACTTGCCTGGTTGAGGGGCTTGATAAGCCCTTAAAAGGTAGTGGAACCAGTCGCCGCAAGGCCGAACAGGCGGCAGCGACTGCCGCACTAGAGAAATTACAGGAGTCATCATGAATCTTGACGATATGATCAAACAGTCACTGGGCGATGATGGCTTAATTGACGAGAATAAACACAGTGGCTTTGTCGCTATAGTCGGTCGACCTAACGTGGGTAAATCGACCTTACTGAATTATTTGTTAGGACAAAAAATCAGTATTACATCTAACAAGCCACAGACCACGCGCCACAAAATCTTAGGTGTTGATACCGACGGTGATTGCCAGGCCGTTTATGTCGATACACCGGGTATGCACGTAGAAGAAAAACGTGCGATTAATAAAGTGATGAACCAGACTGCTGCGGCTGCCATTAACGACGTCGATCTGATTTTGATGGTAGTAGAAAATACCAAATGGACTGACGACGACAAAATGGTGCTGGAAAAGCTGGCCAGAACTGAGCGCCCGGTGGTGCTGTTAGTCAATAAAGTTGATGAAGTTAAAGACAAATCGAAGTTATTGCCTCATTTACAGTGGCTAAGTGATCAGCGCGAATTCAAAGATATCTTACCGATTTCCGCAAAAAATGGTGACAATATCGACGCGTTACGCAAGGTGGTTAAAGCACACTTGCAACCGGGCTTTCATTTTTATCCCCAGGACTATGTCACCGACAGGTCTGTACGGTTTATGACCGCCGAGATTATTCGCGAAAAATTGATGCGTTTTACCGGCGAGGAATTACCTTACGAGACGACCGTAGAAATTGAACAGTTTGGTAAGTCAGAGCGTGGTACAACGCACATTCATGCGTTGATTTTAGTTGAGCGTCCAGCGCAAAAGCGCATGGTAATTGGCGAAGGCGGCAGTAAATTAAAAACCATTGGCACCGAAGCCCGACGAGACCTGGAAAAACTCCTAAGCAGTAAGGTTAACCTCAAACTGTGGGTGAAAGTTAAATCGGGTTGGTCTGATGACGAGCGAGCGCTGAAAAGTCTGGGTTACCGCGAGGATTAACGGTGCCACAAGCGGCCTATGTTTTGCACCGTCGCGACTATCAGGAGTCCAGTTTACTGGTTGATTTATTAACCGTAAATGAAGGGCGCGTAAGAGTGATAGCCAAGGGCGCTAAACGTAATAAAAATCCCTGGCGAGCGGTATTACAAGCGTTTAATCCTTTGCAGGTAGAATATAGCGGTCGCCATGACTTAAAAACACTCACGCTGGCGGAGTCACCTGGCACGCCGCTTAGCCTCAGCAGCCACTATTTGTATAGTGGCTTTTACTTGAATGAGCTGCTGCAACGCCTGTTGCCGCAGTACGCTGAAGTCTCAGAGTTATTTCTTGCCTATGAGTCAGCGCTAAGCGCACTGGCAAAAAAGCAGGATATAGAAACGGTTTTACGTTGGTTTGAGTGGCAATTACTACAACAATTGGGACATGCATTTGATTGGCGAAGCGAAGCTGAAACTGGCATAACGCTGGATCAGCAGGCGCACTGTTATTTTGATCCCGAGCGTGGCTTTTTGCACGAGAACCCTATGCCCGATGCGACCCCACTGGATACGCAGTTGGTGATGTCGTTAGAGCAACTTAGCCAGCAACCGCTGGTGTCGGATCAGGTGTTAGATCCGGCACAACGCAAATTATGTAAATTAATTATGCGCGAAGCATTGGCAATTCATTTAGGCACTAAGCCCTTGCGCTCGCGAGAACTTTTTAAACGCTAACGCGCTAACAAAGGAGCAGGTAATGAGTAACTTACGCTTAGGCGTGAATATTGACCATATTGCGACATTGCGAAATGCCCGCGGCGTGCGTTACCCCGATCCGGTACATGCAGCGGCGATCGCCGAACAGGCTGGCGCGGATGGCATCACTATCCACCTACGGGAAGATCGTCGGCACATTATGGACCGCGATGTCCGTATGTTGAAACAAACGCTTAACGTACCGATGAACCTGGAAATGGCAGTGACTGACGAGATGTTAGCTATTGCTGAGGAGATTAAACCGCGCTATTGCTGTCTGGTGCCGGAAAAGCGTGAAGAACTTACGACGGAAGGCGGGTTAGATGTTGCTGGACAGCTGAACACGGTGACGGCTGCGGTTGAACGGTTAGCTGCGGCGGGTATCACGGTATCGCTGTTTATTGATGCAAACGAACAACAAATTGATGCGGCAAAGGCTAGCGGCGCACCGCTGATTGAGCTTCACACCGGACAGTACGCTGAAGCTGAAACACTTGTGGAGCAAGCTACAGAACTACGTAAAATAGCCGAAGGCGCTCGTTATGCCGCAGGTTTAGGGCTACAGGTTAATGCCGGCCATGGCTTGCACTACCATAACACCCTTGAAATTGCGCAAATCGCAGAGATTGAAGAGCTAAACATTGGTCATGCAATTATAGCCCGTGCGGTGCTAGTCGGGTTGGAAACCGCAGTCCGTGATATGAAAAATATTTTAAACAAGGCGCGTTAATGGCAATTTTTGGCATCGGTACGGATATCGTTGAAGTGGCAAGGATCCAAAACTCATTGAGTCGTGGGCAACAGTTGGCAAAACGTGTTTTAACACCGCTTGAACTGGATGAAATGCAAGGTGATGCCAGTCCGGATCACTTTCTGGCAAAACGCTTCGCAGCAAAAGAAGCGTGCGCGAAAGCTTTTGGCAAAGGCATCGCTGAAGGGCTGTCGTTTCAGGATATGCAAGTAACACACGACGAATGGGGCAAACCCGAGTGGATTTTTAGTGGTACTGCCGCGCAGTGGTTTGATGAGCTCAACTTAACTGCGGCATTTCTGAGCATCAGTGATGAAACGCGATATGCAGTCGCGACGGTTGTGCTCGAGCGTTAGGTTAACCAATGGTTCAATTTTTTAAAGCCAGTAAAAAAAACGATAAACAACCTCGTAAAGGTATTGTTGCTGCGCTCGACCACCAATTACAGGGCGTCGTTAGAGAGCACAATGGCGGCACCCGTTTTGTTGCAGGGGCATTGCCCGGCGAACAGATTACCTATAAGCCGCTGAGTAAGTTCAGCGCTGAATTATTATCGGTAAAATCGGTCTCGACTGAGCGTATCGAGCCGCCATGCCCTTATTATCAAGCGTGTGGCGGATGCGACGTACAACACCTGAATGAGTCAAACCAGCAGACTTATAAACAAGCCGCGGTGGCCGGATTATTGCAGAAATTCGCCCAAACCGAACAGTTATCATGGCAGCCGACCTTAATGGCCGACGCATGGGGCTACCGACGCAAAGCGCGCCTGGCGACCTTTTGGGATGGCAAGCGGCAGCATCTGAGGCTTGGTTTTAGAGCGGCGAAGAGTAAACAAATAACCGAAATTGCGAACTGTCCGGTGTTGCGACCCTCGTTATCGGCATTAATTGAGCCGCTACGACAGCTTATATTCAATACAGGACTTGGGCGAACTCTGGGGCATGTTGAGTTAATTCAGGCCAATGTTGTGCACGTGGTTTTGCGGGTGCTCAAGCCTTTATCGGCGCAACAAAAGCAAGAACTGACAGCTTTCGCCGAACAACACTCGCTGGCGTTCTGGTTGCAGGACGATAACTCGGTAGCATCGGTTACGACAGCAAAGGAATGTAATGACGCTTTCTGTTATGACCAAAGCATTGATGGTGACCGATTATATTTCACCCCGGGTGACTTTATTCAGGTAAATGCCGACGTTAACGAACAAATGGTGCGGCAGGCACTAGCGTGGCTTGCGCCGGAGTCTGATGCGGTGGTGCTGGATTTGTTTGCCGGCGTGGGGAATTTTTCATTGCCACTGGCACGGCGCGTAAAACAGGTTATTGCCATCGAGGGGGTTGCGGGCATGAGCCAACAACTGGCCGCTAATGCCCAAGCAGCAGGTTGTGATAACCTGATTGCCGAAACCCAAGACTTGAGTCAGATTGGTGCTAAAAAGCTGGCTTCCTATAACGCGACTCACTGGCTGTTAGATCCGGCCCGTGCCGGTGCTGATAAAATTGTCGAGCAGTTAGGCCAATTGCCTGAGCAGCGCAAGCCCAAGCGCATTGTCTATGTGTCTTGTGCGCCGGATACGCTGGCCCGAGACAGTAAGTGTATTTTAGCTGCCGGCTACCGGCTTAAACAGCTCGGTTTAGTTGACATGTTCCCGCAAACCCATCACATTGAAACCATGGTGTGTTTCGAAAGAGTGGCGTAGACAATGGTCCATGTACGCAGTACCCACGTGGATGACCCCAATTACAATGATGACCAACAACATTGGTTGCACGATGTTGCCCAGCCCGAGGTAGTGAAGCAGCACGCAGCCGAGCTTGCTAAAGCTCACCCAAAGCATGCCCAGGCACTGCTCAAGGGCAAGGAAATGGTCGAAATTCTGGCGCCGCTCAACCTTGACACCGAATCACTGGTCGCCTCGCTATATGCACCGCTAATCGAAGCCGGTGCGATTAATCTAGATAAATTGCCGGACGACACATCTAAAACGCTGCGCGTGTTATTGCAGAACGTTCACCAGATGCAAAGTATTTCTGATTTACAGCACTTTCAGCATGGTCAACCGGATGGTAACCAGATCGATAACGTGCGACGCATGTTGTTATCCATGGTGGAAGACGTCCGCGCTGTACTCATCAAGTTAGCTGAGCGTATCTGTTACCTACGTGAGGTTAAAAATGCCGACGAAGAAACACGGGTGTTGGCAGCTAAAGAGTGCGCTGAAATCTATGCGCCGCTGGCAAACCGCTTAGGCATTGGGCAGTTAAAGTGGGAGCTGGAAGATATCTCGTTCCGCTACCTGCATCCACAAACCTATAAAGCGTTAGCAAAACAGTTAGATGAACGCCGCCTGGATCGTGAAAATTACATCAGCGCCTTTGTCGAAGAATTACAGCAACTGTTACGCGAACAAGATATCGATGCAGAGGTTTATGGCAGGCCAAAACATATTTACTCGATTTGGCGCAAAATGCAGAAAAAGCATCTGCAGTTTGATCAATTATTTGATATCCGCGCGGTGCGCATCCTGACCGATTCGTTAAAAGATTGCTATGGTGCATTAGGCGTCGTACACACGCGGTGGCGGCATTTAGCGTCTGAGTTTGACGACTACGTTGCTACCCCTAAACCGAACGGTTATCAGTCGATACATACCGTGGTGGTGGGGCCGGACAATAAAAACGTCGAGATTCAAATTCGCAGTCACGATATGCATGATGACGCGGAACTGGGCGTTGCTGCGCACTGGATGTATAAAGAAGGTGCCAGTGCCGGTAAACGTCATGGTTTTGAAGAAAAAATTTCCTGGTTGCGGAAGCTACTGGCCTGGCACGAAGACATGGCGGGCAGCGACTCGTTGGTTGATGAAATTCGCTCGCAAGTTTTTGAAGATCGGGTTTACGTATTTACCCCCAAGGGCGAGGTGGTCGACTTGCCGGCGGGCTCAACGCCACTGGACTTTGCTTATTACATTCATAGCCAGGTTGGTCACCGTTGCGTGGGCGCAAAAGTGGATGGACGGATTGTGCCGTTTACCTATCAGTTGCAAAACGGTAACCGCGTTGAAATCCTTACCCAGAAAACCGCCAAACCGCGCCGCGATTGGCTTAACCCGCAAATGGGCTATCTGCACTCGGCACGGGCACGGGCTAAGGTACACACTTACTTTAAAAAGCAGGACCGCGACAAGAATATAATCGCGGGTCGTGAACTGCTGGAAAACGAATTACATAAACACAACCTGCCACTAAGCAAAGCGAGCGATGCGCTGGAGCGTTTTAACGTGAGTTCGCTGGATGATCTGTTAGCAGCAATCGGTGCCGGCGATGTGCGTTTGCATCAGGTGGTTAACTTTTTAAAACCGCAAACCAGTGATGCCGAAAAAGTCGAACAGCTTAAGAAGCGGGCAAAGGTCAATAAACGTAAAGTCGGTGGTACCTCAGAAGTAGTGGTTGAGGGTATCGGTAACCTGATGATGCAGTTTGCTAAATGCTGCGAACCACTGCCGGGTGAGCCCATTATGGGCTTTATCACTCAGGGGCGGGGCGTCTCTGTACACCGCCGCGACTGTGAACAGCTTGCGAACTTGTTGCATCAACATCCGCAGCGCGCTATTGAGGTTAACTGGTCACGGGAAACCAAGCAGGATTACCGTGCCGGTATTCGTATTTCTGCATTGGATCGTAACAGCTTATTGCATGACATCACCAGCGTATTATCAAACGAAAAAGCCGCTGTTTTACAAATGGATAGTGACGCGGATGGTACCTCACAAACCGCGACTATCGTGCTGCAGGTGGCGGTAAAGGATAGTGAAAGTCTGCAGCGTATTAGTCAGCGCTTGCGACAAATTAATGGTGTTGAACAAGTACAACGGGTGTAAGGTTTTATAAATGAGTGAATTTAATGGTGTCGCCGAATTAACAGAAGTCATGCGTCGGTTGCGCGACCCCGAGGGTGGCTGCCCCTGGGATTTAAAGCAAAACTTTGAGTCACTGCTGCCTTACACCATAGAAGAAACCTACGAAGTGGTTGATGCGATTCAATCGGGTGACATGGCCGCGATAAAGGACGAGCTCGGTGACTTGCTGTTCCAGGTGGTGTTTTATGCACAGCTGGCGAAAGAGCAGGGCGACTTTATGTTTGACGACATTGCCGCACATACCGCCAATAAGTTGATTAGCCGCCACCCTCATGTATTTGGCAGTGATGCCGAACGCAACTTGTCCGATGCTGAAATTAAAGCCCAATGGGAACAAATAAAGCAGCAAGAGCGTACAGAGAAAAATGCCCGTGGCTCTGTGTTTGACGACATACCCAGTCAGTTGCCGAGCATTTTAAAAGCCGCCAAACTGCAAAAGCGTGCGGCTTCGGTGGGTTTCGACTGGCCAGAAGCCGAGCCGGTATACGACAAAATTGAAGAGGAAATACAAGAAGTAAAAGAGGCGACAGACCAAGAGCACATCGAAGAAGAAATTGGCGACTTACTGTTCGCTGTTGTTAACCTCGCACGCCACAAACAAGTGAACCCAGAAGCAGCTCTGCAACGCGCTAACGAAAAATTCAAAAGCCGCTTCCAAAACATAGAGCAACGTCTAAGCGAGCGAGACAAGCATCCCACTGACTGCAATTTAGATGAGCTCGAAGCTTTGTGGCAACAGGCTAAGAAGGCTTGACTGAGCTCTCATGTATAAACTAACCGAAGCTATTTCTTTTAGACTGACGCAAGACTTGTCTAAATCAGCCGCAATCACTTACGACAATATGCGCTCGTATTACGAACATTACGGAGTTGGTTGGCAAGAATCTAAAATACTGGAACAAATTGTCGACTTAGATAATTGGGATATTTTGTGTGACGGTCAACTAATTGGAGCGTTGCGCCTTTCATTTGATGGTGATTCTTGCTGGTTAAGAGATCTTCAAATTATCAAGGACTTTCAGAACAAAGGTATTGGCAGGGCGGTGTTGGCCGAAGCAAAACGAAGAGCTGAAGAGCCTGGAGCTTACAGGCTAATGCTGAAGGTATTCAAAATTAGTCCTGCATATCGCTTATATGACAAGTTCGGCTTCACGCTGACTAACGAGGACGACCGATTTTATTATATGGAGTTAAACGTGTCCTAAGACCCTTTTAAGAAGTTAAATTAGTGGTGATTTAGTCACTAAAAGTAATAAGCTTTTAAACAAGGGAGAATAATAATGAAAAACGCATTACTCACCGGCCTGGGAATTGGTGTTGGTGTGGCTATTTATGAAGTATTGACTAATGGGCTCTCTGGTGCTGACTTTTATCGCGCTATTTTTGTTGGTGTATTTTGCACGGTCATTTTTGCGGTTTATAACTCTCTGAAACCTAAATCAGAAGGCTAAACGCCTAAGTATTAATCAAAGCCTGCCGATAATAAGGTTACGGACTATACTGAAAGTCAGTGATAGCCGACTTTGCAGGAGTCCATCATGCCTATTAATCCAACCAACTCCGTAACAGGCTCTGGTAAGCCTAGCCCTAATAGCGTAAGAGCAGAAGCTAATGCTGATAATCGCGGTGTTAACGACGTAAAGGCGGAATCGAAAAAGGCCTATAACGCTGCGATATTAGCGGCGCATGAAAAGGTCTCATTAAATAGTAACAATGAGTCATTAAGCTTGCTGTACAAGACCGCACTCGAAGGCATTAATGCTGAGCTTGATCCTGTCATGGGCAAGAACGCAGCGAAGAAAATTTACGAGTCCGGCGTCGACACTTCCCCTAAAGCCACGGCTGATCGCATTGTCTCCTTTGCCACCAACTTTTACAGCCGTTACAAAGAATTAAACCCTGGCGACTCAGAAGAAGAGACGCTGAATAACTTTCTGGAACTGATAAAAGGCGGCATCGACAAAGGATTTAACGAAGCGGTGACTATTTTGCAAGGCCTACAAGTTTACGAGGGCAAAGTAGAAAGCGATGCTGATGAAACCTACAAGCTAATAGAGCAAGGTCTTGAAAGCTTCCGTGAGCAAGTACTTGAAGAAGCCAAGAAACAAGGCGATTCTGATAGTGAAACTGAGCGCGGCCCTGAAAGCGACTGAAGGCAACAAGCTCGGCTAACTGGAACATAAAGAGTTGCGCACTGTAGAAGTAGTGTTATAGTTATAAACAGTCTTTAAAAAGTCTTTTTGAGGCCTTTTATGAAAACTGAAACGGTTACTTATCTAAAAGAAAACGCTAATTCTCTTGAACTCAATGAAGAGTTGCTTGTTACTAAAAAGGGCAAACCCGCTTACGTGGTTCAGTCTTTTGCCGATTATGAGTTTCAACAAGAAACTCTAGCACTTTTGAAGCTTCTCAAGCTATCCGAAAAGTCGTTGGGTGACAAAAGGTTGAGCCTTGATGAAGCATTCGAGTGAGTTTTATGTAGTAGAAGCCTCTCGTGTCTTTAAGTTGTCTACCAGACGCTTCCGTAGCTTCATAGAACACAATTATTCAGAGTCGATTGCTGATAAAGTGATTGCCAACATAAAACACAGGATTAAAGAACAACTGCCAGTTAGCCCTAAAATAGGCCCCATTAGCGAGCGACTGCTTAGTCTTGGGATCACTGATTATAGGCAGTGGTTGGTTGATGACTATAACCTTGTATTTTATAAAGTTGATGAAGCTAATCAAAAAGTCGAACTCTTGTTATTAATGTCGACTAAGCAAAACATCCGCAAGCTGCTCTTCGAAGTAAACCTTTTGATTTAGATAGTTATAAACAATCAGTTAGCCACGGTTTACCGCTCTTACCGCCACTTATTTGCTTTTCTGAGTTAAAGAAATTATCGTAGTTAACGTTTTTATAACGACTCGCTTAGCTCTTCTCGGGTGCTGGGCGAGGCTACCTCATAGAGCACATAGGAAGTGGCATGACTAAACGCTTTACCATTGGTTCTTTATCAGCATTTTAGTAATTAGTGGTTGTGCAACTACTAGCACTAACATTGAATACCCCAACTTACCGGTTGTGGATAATGAACTTGGCAAATCGAAGTGGGCGCAATTAGAACGGTTCCCGGCAAGATATCCTCAGCAAGCCGTTATTAATTCGCTAGAAGGTTGCGCTACCGTTGAATACGTAATAACGTCAGACAATAACATCAAAGACGTCGTGGTTGTTAAGTCGACTAATAAACACTTTTCAGCCGTAGCCAAAGACGTTGTTACCAACTGGAAATGGAATAAGCTTCCCAAAAACATTACTTCTGAGCCTGTGAAAACCCAAACTCGTTTTGACTTCTGTTTCGATAAAGCTAACCAGTCCTGCTCAACAATAGAGCCGGAATATTCCTGCCCGGGTGAGGATACTATTTATTCACGCGGTATGATGGTGCGTTAACTGGAAGTAAGTAATGAAAGATTTAAAAGATTCTCTTTTATTTATAGTCGCTGTTGTTTGTTTATTAGTTTTCATCGGAGCAGTGATTGATATCGTTTTCTACTGGTCTGATACCGGTTTTGACTGGATGTTTTTAGGTAAAAATGTGCTTTATGCAATTGCAACTGGCTATTGGGTTTGGAGGCTTTTAATCCGGCCTTATTGGAAACGTAAAGCACTTGGCGCGTTTGATATTAATTAAGTGCTTGAAGTGTAGGAGAGTCTCATGAGCGAGACAACAAAGCGGTCAACGATTTACTTTGACCCTCAATTACATGCTGCGTTAGCAGAAGATCAAGAAGATCTAGCCGCTTTTGAGGACCGAGTAGCCGAGCCAACGATAAGTTATGAAGCTTTATTAGCTGACTAGGCGGTATGCTATGAAAGTAGAGCTTGTTACAAGTCTAAAACGTCAGGCGACAAAACCGTAGTCTGAACGCCTATCTACGAATAAATTTTACGCTTTTTTTATACCCCCGAGCTAAAATTTGACGGCAATTTTATACCAGCTTTGGTTAGGCTATAAGTAAATAATGTGCTAACCGGGTTGGTCTCGTGAATTTTAATGCAACGGTGCGATTACTGTTTTGGCCGGTCGTTTGGATTGCAGGTATTCAATGGCTGTTTGCAGTATTGGCGTTATTTGTTTTTAAAGACAAAACCGTTATTCAATTTATTTACTCGGGTCTAATTGGCTTTGCATTCGCAATTCTCTTATATGTGCGATATCACCGCGCAAAGTTAACCAAACTTTTCTATCGTGAAGCACTCGCTTTTGCATCATTCACTTGGGTTGTGGTGGGTGTCTTAGGCGCATTACCCATTTGGTTTATCACCGGGGTTAGTTTTACCGACGCAACTTTTGAATCGATTAGTGCAATGACGACCACTGGCGCAACCATATTGGTCGGCCTTGATGATATGCCACGAAGTTTTCTGTTGTACCGCCAGTTTTTGCAGTGGATGGGTGGTTTAGGGATCGTTATTTTTGTAGTAGCCATTCTGCCGATGTTGAACGTCGGCGGCATGAGACTGCTGCGGGCAGAAACACCAGGCCCGATCAAGAACGATAAATTAGCGCCGCGCGTAAGCAGCACATCACGCTATCTATGGGCAGTTTATGTTGTATTGACAGTGAGTTGTGGGCTAGCTTACTGGTTAGCAGGCATGGAAAGCTTCGATGCAATAGCTCATGCCTTTACGACCGTGTCCACCGGCGGATTCTCCCCATATGATGGCAGTATGGGACATTTTGATAATCATTATATTTTAGCCGTGGCCGATGTGTTTATGATTTTGGGCGCAATAAGCTTCGCCTTACATCATAATAATTTCACTCGCCGGTCATTAAGCGGCTATATCAAGGACGAAGAAACACGATGGATGCTGTTGAGTATTCTTATTCTCGGCGCAATTACCACCTTGTTTGTTTTATCCACAAATACTCATGAGCGTGTTAGTGAAACAATTAGCCAGTCAGTGTTTCATGTTATTTCGTTTATGACCAGCACAGGCTACGGTGCTGATGACCTATCTGCCTGGCCCGCAGCAACAGCTGGGTTATTGATTTTTGCCAGCTATTTAGGCGGATGTGCGGGTTCGACCGCCGGTGGTAATAAGTTTATCCGCAATATTCTGACGGTGAAAATCTTACGTCAGCAAATGATGCAGGCGATTCACCCGCAGGCTATTCTGCATGTTCGCTATCAAGGAAAAGTCGTTAAAAACGATGTCATTTTGGCGGTAATGGGATTTATGTTGTTAGTCGCCATTAGCTCACTCGTGTTGACTGTTTTGTTGACTATGACGGGGTTAGATTTTTTTAGCGCTTTTACTGCTGTTGTCGCATGTATTAATGTATTGGGGCCGGGCTTTGGTGAAGTTTCCAGCAACTTTATTCCAGTATCTGATACGGGCACTTGGTTGTTATCATTCGCGATGATTTTGGGTCGGTTGGAATACTTTACGGTATTAACATTATTGCTGCCGAAGTTTTGGAGAGACTAATTTGAGTCACTTATCTATCTGGAAGCGCTCTTTGGTTGCGGCACTGGTCCTGGCGGTTTCAACCACCGTGCTTTTTTATCTTGAAGCTTGGCTATTACCGACAGCCGGTGTTGCTTTATTGCTGTTGCTAACAGTCGTGGTGGTGGCATTTATAACCAATTTCATCGGTGCCTTGATAACGACGGTTTTGGCAATTCTGGCATTTAATTTTTTATTTAGTGAGCCACGTTACACGTTACACATGACGGATGCCGATGAAATGGTAACGGCATTGGTCTTTTTTCTGGTTGCGGTTGCCATTAGTCATTTGACTACATCTTTTAGAGTTCAACGGGAACGCTTACGACAGTCTCAGTTACGCTCTAATATTTTACTCAGTGTATCGCATGATTTGCGTACCCCATTAGCAACCATTATGGGTAACCTAAGCACGTTGCAGTTGTACCATGGTAAACTGCTACCTGACGATCGGGAAGATTTGATACAGGGCGCCATAGATGAGAGTGGGCGACTGCATCGCTATATAGAGAATTTGTTGCAGGCAACCCGGCTGCAACACGGCGTTACTAACGTCCAGTTATTTGAGTTTGACATTCAGGCATTACTTGGGCGAGTCAAGCAACGGTTTGTAGCGCCTAAGAAGTTGGTTATACACAGCGACGACGATGAACTGTTGGTCGCGATGCAAACGACACTGCTTGAACAAGCCTTTTTTAATATTATCGATAATGCATATCAGTATGCCGGCACAAGCCAGCCGGTAGAGATAACAATATCAAAGCAAGGAACAAATGCTGTTGTCGATATTATCGATTCGGGACCCGGTGTTAATAAGTCTGAACGAGCGCAAATTTTTGATGTATTTTATTCGTCTCGTCAGCGCGATTCCGGAACCGGAGGTACGGGCTTAGGCCTACCTGTCAGTAAAGGGATTATTGAACTACATAAAGGTTCTATTGAGCTTGTTGATGCGAGCAGCGGGTGTCACATTCGGGTAATACTTCCGCTAAGTAGTGAGTCTGAAGGAGGTCATGGTGATGCGGCCGCCGTTTAAAGTTCTAGTGGTTGATGACGAACCTCAGATTCGGCGATTCATGAAAGTGTCGCTGTTGGCTGAGGGCTATACTTTTTTTGAAGCTGCCAACGCCGATGACGCTTTAAAGCAGGCATCCCGGCATACTCCTCACGTGGTAGTGCTTGATTTAGGCTTACCGGATAGTGATGGTTATGAGGTACTACAAAAGTTAAGGGGATGGAGCAATGTTCCTGTTCTGGTGCTGACAGCAAGAGATGAAGAAGCGGAGAAAGTAAAACTGCTGAGAGCCGGCGCTAATGATTATTTGACTAAGCCGTTTGGTATCAGCGAGTTTATGGCTCGACTCTATGTGTTGATTCGTGACTCTAACCAGGAAACCAGCCAACAGCAGCAAGCCATATTAACCTTTAAAGGGTTAGAAATTAATCGTGAAAGCCACCGGGTTAAACTCGATAGCGAATGGTTGTCTCTGTCACGAAAAGAATTTGCGCTACTAAATTATTTAGCAAGTCATGCTAATAAGTTGGTGACTCAGGAGCAATTGCTGCGTGAAATTTGGGGGGTGTCACATCAAAATGATACACATTATCTGCGTATTTTTATTAGCCAGTTACGAAAAAAATTAAAGGATAATATCAGCGCTCCCCGTTTTATAGAAACAGAAGCTGGGGTAGGCTATCGGTTTATTGCGGCTAAACTTGATGACGTCAACTAAGAGGACTGACCTATTATAAGTAACCCGGTAGCGGCTCGCTCAGGTAATCTAAAACTTAGTCCTCCAGCCATCCTGGCGCTTAGCTTCTTAATGTTAATTGTGGTTGGCGCTGGGCTGCTATTATTGCCGTTTGCGACCCATCAAAGTATTGGTGTTATTGATGCGCTGTTTACGGCAACCTCGGCGGTTACAGTAACCGGTTTGGTGGTTGTTGATACAGGTGCAGACTTTACGCTTTTTGGGCAGACTGTTATTGCCTTGCTAATCCAATTTGGCGGGCTCGGTTTGATGACCTTTGCGGTGGTAACGCTTATAGCAATAGGTGGTAAAATTGGTGTGTTCCATCAACAAGTTGCTGCCACAGCTTTTAATCAGACCAAGCTGGCGACGGTTACTTCTACCGCCAAATCAGTTGTTTTATTTGCGCTCATGGTTGAAAGCTTAGGAATGGTGCTGTTGTTTATATGCTGGATAGATGAAATGCCTATCGCAGATGCGCTATTCCATAGCTTCTTTTATGCGATTTCTGCCTTTAATAACGCAGGCTTTGCATTATCCTCCGACAGTTTGTCAGCCTACGTAGGCGACCCGGGGACTAATCTAATTATTACTGGATTATTTATTACCGGTGGGCTGGGCTTTGTTGTCTGGATCGATCTTTATCGCCAGCGTCGTTGGCATAAGTTGAATCTTTACAGTCGCGTCATGATCATCAGCACAGTCATAATCAATGTTGTTGTCATGTTATTGTTTTTGTTGCTGGAGTGGAATAACTCCGCGACCCTGGGTGCACTGGCCGAAAGTGAACGTTGGTGGGCAGCCTGGTTTCATGCCACCACGCCGCGAACCGCAGGCTTTAATACATTGGATGTTGCAGGTTATAACGATGGAACCACCATCTTAACGATACTACTGATGTTTGTGGGAGCAGGGTCAATTAGTACGTCTTCAGGTATAAAATTAATGACTTTTGTGGTGTTAATTTTGTCAACTTACGCGTTTTTGCGGCAGCGTGAGGAAATACGTATTTTTAATCGTAGTATTCCCGAACATACGGTTAGAAAAGCATTTGCTTTGACGGTGATATCGGTATCGCTGATCTGGATTGCATTCTTTTTGCTGTCTGCTACGCATAATTTGCGGTTCATCGATGCTATTTTCGAGGTGGTCTCTGCATTTGGCACAGTCGGACTTTCGCGTGGAATTACCGGTGAGCTCAACCCATTTGGTCAGTTCTTAATCATGTTCCTAATGTTTTTCGGACGCATCGGTCCGCTAACGCTAGGTTATTTGTTGGCAAAACCTAAGCGAAACAGGGTGCGCTATCCTTCTACCGAAATTCCCATCGGTTAATTGGCTAGTGCTTTTCGATTGTCGTTTAGTCGGTCTTTCGGTATACTGTTTTCCCGTCTTAAAGAAATCCCTACATTGACCTGACCAACTGGGTAAAACATGGCGACAAATTATATTTTCGTAACCGGCGGAGTGGTATCCTCGCTGGGAAAAGGTATTGCTGCAGCCTCACTAGCAGCGATTCTTGAAGCACGGGGCCTCAAGGTAACTATCATGAAGCTGGATCCATACATTAACGTGGATCCGGGCACCATGAGTCCAATTCAGCACGGCGAAGTTTTTGTGACTTCTGACGGTGCTGAAACTGATTTAGATTTAGGTCATTACGAGCGTTTTATTCGCACGCGTATGACGCAGCACAATAACTTCACCGCAGGTCGTGTGTACGAGGATATTATCCGTCGTGAACGTAAGGGTGAGTTTTTAGGTGCGACCATTCAGGTCATCCCCCACATTACCAACGAAATTAAACGTCGCGTTGTCGAGGGAGCCAAAGGCTTTGACGTCGCCATTATCGAGATCGGCGGCACCGTCGGTGATATCGAGTCACAACCGTTCTTAGAAGCGATTCGCCAATTAGGCACAGAAGTGGGCCGTGATCATACTTTGTTTATGCACCTCACGCTGGTTCCTTTCCTTGGCGCCGCCGGCGAAGTAAAAACCAAACCGACTCAGCACTCAGTAAAAGAATTGCGTTCTATCGGTATTCAGCCGGATATTTTGATATGTCGCTCTGACCGCAGTTTGCCGGCCTCCGAGCGTTCGAAAATTGCGCTGTTTACCAATGTTGAAGAGAAAGCCGTAATCGGGCTGCGCGATGTCGATAGTATTTACAAAATTCCGTCGATGCTGAAATCACAAGGCCTTGATGAAATTGTGACTCATCGCTTCCGCTTAGAGTGCCCTGAAGCTGACTTAAGCGAATGGGAACAGGTGCTGTATCAGGAATCGAATCCAAATGGCGAAGTGACGGTCGGATTTGTTGGTAAATACGTTGAGTTACCGGACGCTTATAAGTCAGTGAATGAAGCACTGGCACATGCAGGCCTTAAAAATCGCTTAACGGTTAATATTCGCTATATTGATGCCCAGGATCTGGAAACCAAAGGTGTCGGCAAGTTAGCTGATGTTGATGCTATTTTGGTGCCGGGTGGTTTTGGTGATCGTGGTATCGAAGGTAAATTACTGGCGGCGCAGTATGCGCGGGAAAACGATATTCCGTATTTAGGTATTTGTCTGGGTATGCAAATTGCGATGATCGAGTATGCGCGCAATGTAGCCAAGCTTGACGACGCCAACAGCACCGAGTTTGATGCTAACTGCAAAAGCCCGGTGGTGGGTTTGATTACCGAATGGATGGATGCGTCAGGTCAAAAAGAGCTGCGTGACGAGCATTCTGATCTGGGCGGAACCATGCGTCTGGGCGCTCAGGAGTGTCATCTGGAGCCGGGTTCGAAAGCGCTAGCCATGTATGGTGCAGAGACGATTGAAGAGCGTCATCGTCATCGTTATGAGGTTAATAATCATTTTATCGAGCCGTTAGAAAAAGCGGGCTTAAAGATCAGTGGTTACTCGCATGACAAAAAATTGGTAGAAATCATCGAAAATCCAGGCCACCGCTGGTTTGTTGCTGTGCAGTTCCATCCGGAATTCACTTCAACACCACGTGATGGTCACCCGCTCTTCAAAGGCTTTATCGAAGCTGCGGGCCAATATAACAAAGAACGCTTAGGTTAAGTTAAACAGAATAAATACAGGACAAATAATGAGCAAAATCAGCCGAATTATTGCTCGCGAAATCATGGATTCGCGCGGCAACCCAACTGTCGAAGCCGATGTTTACCTGGAATCTGGTCACATGGGCCGGGCAGCTGCACCGAGTGGCGCCTCAACCGGTTCGCGTGAAGCATTAGAGTTACGCGATGGCGATAAATCACGCTATCTGGGCAAGGGCGTACAAACTGCCGTCAATAATATCAATGGCGCTATTGGCGAAGCTTTGATGGGCAAAGATGCAGATAACCAGCAAGCCATTGATGACATTATGCTCCGCCTTGATGGTACTGATAATAAAGAGAAGCTGGGCGCCAATGCGATTCTGGCAGTGTCACTGGCGGTTGCTAAAGCCGCGGCGGCAAGTCAGGGTATTGCGTTGTATGAGCACATTGCCAACCTGAATGAAACCGCAGGCCAATACAGCATGCCATTGCCGATGATGAACATCCTCAATGGTGGTGAGCATGCCGATAATAACGTGGATATTCAGGAGTTCATGATCCAGCCGGTGGGTGCAGAAAGCTTTAAAGAAGCGCTGCGCATGGGGGCTGAAGTTTTCCATGCCCTTAAGAAAGTACTGCAACAACGTGGCTTAAGCACTGCTGTTGGTGACGAAGGCGGCTTTGCACCTAACTTGGCCTCTAACGAAGAAGCATTGCAAGTCATTGTTGAGGCAGTTGAAAAGGCCGGCTATGCCATGGGCAAAGACATTACTCTGGCGTTGGATTGTGCAGCCTCTGAGTTTTATAAAGACGGTCAATATGTACTGGCTGGCGAGAATAAGTCGTTTGACGCGGCAGGGTTTGCCGACTATCTGGCCGAGCTGTGTGATCGCTATCCAATCGTATCAATCGAAGATGGCCTTGACGAAAGCGATTGGGATGGTTGGAAAGTATTGACTGAGAAACTGGGTGATAAAGTGCAGCTGGTCGGTGATGACCTGTTTGTCACCAACACCCGTATTTTGAAAGAGGGCATCGATAAATCGATTGCTAACTCGATTTTGATTAAGTTTAATCAGATTGGTAGCCTGACTGAAACATTGGCGGCAATCAAAATGGCGCGTGATGCCGGTTATTCAGCCGTTATTTCGCATCGCTCAGGCGAAACTGAAGATGCAACCATTGCTGATTTAGCGGTCGGCACCGCGGCCGGACAAATCAAGACCGGCTCATTATGCCGTTCTGACCGTGTCGCGAAGTACAATCAATTATTACGTATTGAGGGCGAGCTGAATGGCAAAGCGCCTTACCGTGGAAGACAGGAAATCAACGCGGGATAATCAGCAGGCTGATATATTTCAGCCAATAGCACAGCACGGCGATTTCGCCGAGCTGTGCGCTGCCTTGTACGAACGCGAACTCAATCAACTGGCCCATGCCGACGACCTGCCGGTAGCTGCACTGCAGCGACGTTTGGCTAGCTTACCATTTTACATCCAACGCGCAGCACATGGATGCTTGCGGGCTGCGGATGACTCACCACTATCGCTGGATGTGCAGAACGCCAGTTGGCAGGGTAAGCAAGCAACACAATGCCCCGATGCCAGCGGTACGGTTAAGGCGCAACACGACTGGTTTGCAAAACATTCGGCGTTAGGGTTGGTAGTGCCTGTGCGCTATTATACCCCCGAACTCAAGACCATATTTTTGGACAGTATTGATCGGGTTGATAGCAAGCATAACCGAATTCATCTTAATTACCGCGGCTGGTTTACCTTTAGTGGTGAGGGTGAAACAACGACCGAGCAATTATTAAAACCTAACAAGCGCATCATGACAGCAGCCTGTTGTGGTCATCAATGGAATCATAAAGGAAGAATTAACCCGCGCACGCTGACGTTGCGCGAGTTACTATTGGTTGCGACCCTCGACTGGAAAAAGTTTCAGGCCGCACTTTCGATAGCTCGTTAAAGGCTATTGGCTTCTAGCTCGATACGTGACGCTGCACCATAGATGCGACTGGCATCGCCCTCAACGGTACCTGCGGGCGTCGTGGTTGGCCATAATGACGTTAAACCCTCAATAATACGACGCGTTTCGGCTATCTCAGCGGCAGCTTTTTCCTGCTCAGATTTGTTGATGGCATCCAGCCTTGCCAACGTGATTTGCTGAAAACCAAAGGCATCTTGGTACTCATGAACATTACTAACCTCGCCGCTAGTAATTCCAATAGCATACTCGTCGGCAGCAATAACTAACATACTTGAAATGCTTTTAAGCACCTGTTCTGCCGACATTTGTTGAATGGGCTCGTTAGCGCTGATCGCATGCTGAAGTGCTTGATACGCGTTATTAACGGTTTCAGCACTGTTGTCATTATTAACTGCGTCGGCCAACGCCTGTAACTCATCAGCAAAGCCCGGCAGGTCGCGAGCTTCAAACGCGCTTACCAAACCAGCGTATAATTCGTCACCGGGGTGCTTCATATGGGTTTTAGCCATATCGATGTGGCCCTGCTCATAAAGTTTCATACCGACCCAGAGGTGACCACGGATGAGACCGAGCTGGGCAAGAAATTGCGCGTCATTCTCGGCTAAATTGACACTGACCGCACCTTCGCCTTCACCTTCTCCGCCTTCGCCTTCCATCACCGGACCAGGCGCAACGACTGCGGTGGATGGACTGTAATGAGTGGGGCTGTCAGCTACTGCCTGACCAGTAACCAGCGTGCTGGCAAGAGCAGAACCAACGCCTAACCAGACTTTACGCTTCTCGTTCATCATAGAATCCTCGTTATTGTTTGTTAAGGTAGGTTTACCTTTTAACTCGCGGTATAATCTCAGAAATGAGAACGATTCGCAAATAATCGCTTAACCTAACAGGTAGCTTGAACTATGATCCTTCACTTAAAACAGGTTATTGATCCGGGTACTCTGACTGCCGTGCGCGAAAAACTGGCCGGGCAGACGTTTACCGACGGCAAACTAACCGCCGGGTGGGCAGCTAAAGAGCTAAAAAATAATCAGCAACTAGAAAAAACTAAGGCGGCCGACGGTATTATCGAGCTACTACTAAAACGAATGCGCGCCGCGTCAGGCGTTGATTCAGCCATGCGGCCTAAACAGTTTGCCCGCGTTATGATCAACCGGTATGCGGAAGGAGAGTTTTATGGAATGCACATGGATGATGCATTAATGGCGGGCATCCGTACTGACATTTCATTTACCCTGGGTCTTACCTCGTTGCAGGATTATACAGGTGGAGCGCTGACGATTGACGATAGTTCGGGTCAACGCAGCTGGCGGCTGGATGCCGGCGATTTATTAATTTATCCCTCGCATTATTTGCATCAAGTTGAGCCTGTCGAACACGGCGAGCGCTTAGCGATGGTGGGTTGGGTACAAAGTCTGGTGCGCGATCCGCAGCAACGCGAAATTCTTTTTGATCTGCAGGCTGCAGTAAAAACAGAGCATGAATTGAACGGCCACAGCGAACAATTTTTCCGCCTAACCAAAAGCTACCAGAATCTGTTACGACGGTGGGTATCATGATAGAAACGGAACGTTTACTGATTAAGCCGCTGACTAAAGAGGACGGGGCGTTTATCTTACGACTATTAAACGAACCAACGTTTATCGAAAATATTGCTGATCGCGGTGTCCGAACCCAAGCCGATGCGATTGATTATATTGCAAAAGGGCCTCAGGCAAGTTACCGGCAATATGGAATCGGTTTATGGAAAGTTGAACTGCGTGATAGCGGAGAAGCGATTGGATTGGCCGGCTTGTTGCAACGCGATTACTTGCCTGAGCCGGATCTGGGGTATGCGCTTTTACCCGAATTTACCGGCAAAGGCCTGGCGTTTGAGGCCAACCAGGCGGTAGTAAACTGGGCTAAAGCGCAGGCCTACGGTTCGTTATTTGCGATCTGCAATCCGACCAATACGGCATCAATTGGACTGTTGTATCGGCTCGGCTTTGTGCTCGACGGAGAGGTCGTGCCGCCCGGTGAGGCACAACCGATCAATCGTTATTATTTGTCGCTAACCTAGCAACTCAGTTAACACGCGTTAACCAGCCGTGTGTATCCTCAGCTTCGCCCCACTGAATCGCATTTAACGCTTTGCGCAACTTCTCAGTGACTGGGCCACCTTCGCCGCTACCGACGGTTATCGTTTTATTGTTGTGTATCAGTGAGCCGACCGGCGTCAGCACCGCAGCTGTGCCGGATAGCGCCGCTTCGGTGTTGGGTTTAGCAGCTCGTTCAATCAATTCATCAACGCTCAATGCACGTTCACTCACTGTCATCCCCAGATCGCGGGCTAACGTCAGGATTGAGTCTCTTGTAATGCCATGTAAAAAGCTACTGTCGAGGTCTTTGGTGATAATTTGGTTATCGTCGATCAGTAAGAAGTTCGCGGCACCGGTTTCTTGTACATCGCCGCCGGGACAAAACAGCACCTGGTCGGCTTTATGTTGTTGCCGGGCGGCTAAAATAGGTCCTAACGCACTGGCATAGTTGCCGCCGCTTTTAATCATGCCCATGTGCGCGGCGCAACGAGAGCCGTTTTCCTCTATAAGTAACTTAAGTGGTTTAATACCACCGGAAAAATAATCACCAACCGGTGACAGCAGCACATAAAGCAACGACTGTTGAGTCGGGCTGGCCGCCTTGCCAATGGCTGGTTCAGTACCGATATGGGTTGGGCGGATATACATCGATCCGGGTGGGCTGGGTACTTGTTCAGTGAAGCTGCCGACGGCATCGATAATCATCTGCTCAAGCAGGGCTGAGTCTACCTCAGGTAAAGCCAGTAGCCGACTGCTTTGCTGCATGCGGGCGATATTCTGATCCATGCGAAAAATATGCACGCTGCCATCGGCGTGTTTAAACGCTTTTAAGCCCTCAAAGCAGGTGCTGGAGTAATGCAGAACATGCGCACCCGGATGTAGTTCAATACGATCGGAACTGACCATGTTGTGATAGGTCCAGTGTGCATCTTTAAATTCTGCCAAACTCATTTGAGGCATAAATACGGTGCCGAATGCCGCCATGATGTGTCCTTATTTAAATCGAATATTATGTTTTTTGATGTACCAGATCGCGACGGGGGTTTCTAATACAATGTAGATAATCAGCGTGTACCAAAACCAATTAAGCGGAATGCCCAGCAGATAAAAAACAAAGCCGGTCCCCCAATACTTGTAGCCCACGATAAACAAGGCCAGGCCAGCCATTAACCCATCGTAAGACGCCAGTTTATTAAAATTTTTACCGGCAACCTTGGGGTATACTTGTAAATAGCCCACCAAGATCATGATCAGACATAGCATTACCACTAAAAACTCAGCTGCGATCATAGGTTTTCCTTACAGGCTTTGAAGGCTCACTATGATACCTGACAACAGCATTAATCCAATAGTCAGCTGCCGAAAACGGTACTCTGAGACATGGTGTTGGAGTCTCTGGCCCAGCGCGGCGCCTATTATTGCACAGGGGAGTAGCACAGCAATTAGGCCAAGGTGCGTTTCGGTATAGAGTCCCTGACGACTAAAATTAAGCACATTAGCCAGTGCAATACACAAGAAAAATAGACTCAAGGTGGCTCTGAACTGTGTCTTAGGCAAGCGGGCATTGGCCAAAAACAGCACGATCGGAGGCCCACCTAATGTCATCAGTCCGTTCAATATGCCTGAACCTGTACCAATGGTGATGTAGCCCGGGGTATGTTCGGCTGTAGGTAGCTGACGACCACTGGCAATAATTAGCGCGACAGCGATAATGACAATACCCAAACACAATTTAAGCCACTGTTCGTTGATGGAAACTAATAGACTGCCGGCAATAAGTGACGCCACTACACCCGCAATAATCAGCCACTTCCATTGGCTGGGGCGCGCTGCATGTCGATTTTTCCAGTAAATTAGCGCGGCAACAAAGATATTTATTACCGACAGTGCCGGCGTCAGCAGCGTTAACGGGAACCATAATGCCAGTATCGGAACGGCGACCAAGCCGGAGCCAAAACCGCTGATTCCCTGTAAGGTTGTTGCAAAAAACAGCACTAAACCGGCAAAAATAATGTCCATAGCCTTTTCACACTGACCATAAGTATTCATAATACAAAGTATAATAATAACGGAGCAACGCATGCGAGTGGTGATATTGCTGCTATTGACCGTTTTGGTGGCGCTACAATACCGTTTATGGTTAGGAAAGAACAGTCTTCCTGATTATTGGCGCCTACAAAAAGAGGTCGACAGTCAGCAGACAACCAACGACAACCTCAAGCGTCGTAATCAGGTTTTATATGCCGATATCGAGGATCTTCGCGAAGGCGAGGATGCGCTGGAGGAACGTGCGCGTAATGAGTTAGGTATGATTAAAAAGGACGAAGTTTTTTTTCGCGTTATTCCCAGTCGAGTTCCGGACTCACTTCCGGCTCAGGACACCTACTCCCGTGACAACGGACAGGAGTTGAATTAATGCCTGCAGAGCCGAAAATCGCGGCAGTTATTCCCGCAGCAGGTAGTGGGTCACGGATGCGCAGCGATGTGCCCAAACAATATCTGGCGGTGCATGGCAAGACACTGCTGCAATATGCAGTAGAAGCCGTGCAAAACGACCCGCGAGTAGCGCATGTATTTATCGCTGTTAATGAACAACAACACCCCATTAGCGCAAAGAGTGTTGCCGATATATCGTTTGTTGCCGGTGGCAAAACGCGCGCAGAATCGGTGTTGTCAGGTGTCCTGCATGCAATTAATCAGGGTTATAGTCACGTTCTGGTGCACGATGCTGCGCGACCCGGACTACCGGCGTCGATTCTAACCGAGGTTATCGATGTTGGTGTAAGCAGTGATAACGGCGCGATTGTGGCGATGCCGGTTCGTGACTCGTTAAAACGCAGCGAGCCTGACCAAACGATAATTTCGCAAAGCGTTGCCAGAGACGATTTATGGCAGGCGCAGACCCCCCAAATTTTTGCTGCTGAACTACTTGCTGACGCGATTAGTGAAGTGGGAATTGATAACCCGAACTTAACTGATGAAGCTTCAGCAATGGAGGCTATGGGCTATCATCCGCGGTTGGTGATGGGCTCTCTTGATAATATAAAAGTTACCCACCCCGATGATCTCCGTTGGGTAGCAACGATTCTTAAGCCATCATAGATGTGCTTTTACAAGGAGTTTTAAATGCAATTTAGGGTAGGTCATGGTTATGACGTGCATAAGTGGGGATCTGATAAACCCCTGGTTCTTGGCGGCGTAACCATACCCAGCGAGCGAGGCCTGCTAGCGCATTCAGACGGCGATGTGGTGCTACATGCGATAACTGACGCGGTGTTGGGGGCGGTAGCCTTAGGCGATATTGGGCGACATTTTCCTGACACCGATGAGCGCTTCGCCAATGCCGACAGTATGTTACTGCTAAAACATGCGGTTGAGCTGGCTGCAAAAGAAGGTTACCGGGTCGGTAATGCGGACATAACGATCGTGGCGCAATCACCTAAAATGGCACCCTATATCGAGCCAATGCAAGTCTCCATCGCTAGCGGTCTCGGCACGGCCAGTAAAGCAGTTAATGTTAAGGCGACAACGACCGAAAAACTCGGTTTTGTAGGACGTGAAGAAGGCCTGGCCTGCCACTGCGTGATACTAATGCAGGCGGTACAGTAACCATGAGCTCAATATCTGAACCGTTTCAACTTAGCTGGCCAACGCTCAATCAACAAAAAACTACTGCCTCATTTAAGCAGCAACCGGCTGATTTTCGGGTGCGAGAAGTACTGGATGTCGATGACGAGGGCGAAGGTGAACACCAGTGGTTATGGATAAAGAAAACCGGTGCCAACACACGATTTGTTGCCGAACAACTCGCTAAGTTTGCCGGCGTTCACCCGCGTAATGTGAGTTTTTCCGGAATGAAAGACCGCAACGCGGTAACCTGGCAGTGGTTTTCTATTCAGTTACCCGGCAAAGACACGCTTGACTGGCAGCAAATGATGCTGGAAGGGGTCGAGGTTGAACGGGTGATCCGCCGTACTAAAAAATTAAAAACCGGATTTCACAAAGCTAATGCCTTCACTATTCGGTTACGCGATGTCGCTGATACCGAGCGTTTTGAAAAAAACTGGCAAGCACTGTGTTCGCAGGGCACGCTCAATTATTTTGGGGCGCAGCGGTTTGGTTTTAACGGGAGTAATTTGTTGAACGGGCGCCAATGGATTAGCGCTGAGCGCCCGGCAAAAATTGCTAAAGGTAAACGCAGTATCTGGCTGTCGGCTATGCGCTCCTATCTTTTTAATCAGGTAGTTGCAGCTCGATACCAGCAGTATCAGTTCATGCCACTCGCTGGTGACTGTGTGATGTTGCAGGGATCACAGTCGGTGTTTATTGCTGAGCAATGGGACGATGAGTTGCTTAGTCGTTTAGCTTCAGCGGATATCCAATTGACCGGGCCGATGCCGGGTGAAGACGGGGTAGGCAACGTTACTACCGATGCGTTGCAGTTTGAGACCAGCCAACTAGCGCAATTTGATGACTGGATTGCTGACTTTGCTAAGGTACGATTAAAAGCTGCGCGCAGACCTTACCGGTTGTTGCTGCAGCAACCGGAATTAATGTGGCAAAACCAGGATGCAATAATTAGCTTCACCTTACCCACAGGTAGTTTCGCGACAGCCTGTATCAATGAACTTATCGATTTAGCGGTGACCGAAAATGATGAAAATTCTGTTGAGTAACGATGACGGGGTTCATGCCCCGGGTATTCACGCGCTGTACCGCGCATTAAAAGAGGTGGCAGACGTGCGGGTGATTGCACCTGACAGAAATTGTAGCGGCGCTTCTAACTCGTTGACATTACACAACCCGTTGCGGTTACAAAAACTGGATAATGGTTTTTATTCGCTTAACGGGACACCGACAGACTGTGTGCATTTAGGCACTAATTCGCCGTTTGCGGACGAAGTTGATCTCGTTGTATCAGGAATTAATGATAGCCCCAATATGGGCGATGACGTGTTTTACTCGGGCACGGTTGCCGCAGCAATGGAAGGGCGTTTTAAAGGACTCCCTGCTATAGCCGTATCAATGGGCGGTAAAGGCCATGATTACTACGATACCGCGGGGCGTGTGGTAGCAGAGATGGTAGCGGCGATGGAAAAAGACCCGCTGCGCCTTGATACTGTATTGAATGTAAACGTTCCTTATATGACTTATGAGCAATTAAAAGGAACGCGGGTGACGCGTCTTGGGCGTCGTCACCGTGCCGAGACAATGGTGCATGATCGTGATCCTTTTGGCCGTGAAATTTTCTGGTATGGGCCGATTGGTCATCATGCTGATGATGCGCCCGATACTGATTTTACAGCTGTTCACGAGGGCTATGTATCCATTACCCCGCTGAGTCTGGACATGACTGCCAAGCGACATCAGGATACCCTGAATGACTGGCTTAACGCAGGTGAACTAAAAGATTAAACCATGACAGCTTTTTCATCTTCTGGCCCGGCACGCCGCTTAGTTTCGGTATTGCGTCAGGCGGGTATTACTAACACAGATGTTCTCTCGGTTATCGAAACCACGCCGCGGCAATTGTTTATGCCGGAGTCGCTGGCACATAAGGCTTATGAGAACACAGCATTACCCATTGGCAATGGACAAACGATATCGCAGCCGCTGATGGTAGCAACGATGACGCAATTGCTGATGCAGCATGAGTGTAAAAGTGTCCTGGAAATTGGCACGGGGTCGGGTTATCAGACAGCCATTTTAGCTCAGTTGATCGATAAGGTATTTAGCGTGGAGCGTATTGCGCAATTGCAATATCAGGCAAAGCGCCGGCTGCGTAACCTGGATTTGCACAACGTCAGCATGCGCCATGGTGATGGCTGGGAAGGCTGGCGCAGTAAGGCGCCGTTTGATGGCATTATTGTAACCGCAGCGGCGGCGCAAATACCGCAAGCGCTGGTTGAGCAACTGGCGGATGGCGGTGTGATGATTATTCCGGTAGGCGAGCAACAACAAACTTTGGTTGTACTCAGGCGTTTTGGCGAACAAATTGAACAGCAACGGATTGGTGATGTTCGATTTGTGCCATTAGTAAAAGGTGAATTACTTTGAAGTTATTTTCTGCATTATATGATCGGGTGCTCAGCTGGACGAAACACCCAAAGGCAGATTGGTTACTAGGGTTAATTAGTTTTACGGAATCAGTGATTTTTCCGATCCCGCCTGATGTTATGTTGGCTCCCATGGCGATGACGCAGCCGCAGCGTGCGTGGCGACTGGCTGCGTTAACTACCCTATGTTCTGTTGCAGGCGGGGCGCTGGGATACTTGCTGGGTTACTGGGCATACGATGCAGCGGTGCTGCCCATGGTAGAAGCATTGGGGTATCAGGATAAATTAGCCCGTGTCAGCGACTGGTTCACTGAGTATGGAATCTGGATCGTATTTATTGCCGGCTTTTCACCTATTCCTTATAAACTGTTTACGGTGACCGCCGGGGTCATGCAAATGATGTTCTTACCCTTTATTATTGCGTCGGCAGTCAGTCGTGGATTACGTTTTTATCTAGTTGCCTGGTTACTTAAAACCGGTGGGCCGGCAATGGCACTTAAATTACGTCGTTATGTCGACTTTATCGGTTGGAGTGTTGTAGTCGTAGCTGTACTCGGTTATTTTATTTATCAATGGGTTAACTAAAGGTTTTCGTAACGATGGCTGAACGGCAAAGGTACTTATGCGTATTGCTGGCCGTTTTAATAACCGCTGTGCTCAGCAGTGGTTGTAGTAGCCGTAGTACACCGGCGCCGGTCGAAGAACTCTACACCGGCAAGACCTACCGTGATTTTGAAGCCAATTCATTGCGCGGCGAAACCTACCAGGTTCAGCAAGGTGAAACCCTCTATTCTATCGCATTCCGGGCAAATCAGGACGTAAAATCGATTGCCCGTATCAACAATCTACGCGAGCCATACACCATTTATCCAGGTCAGACGATCAAATTATCCGCTGATCGCGCACAAGCGCGTCCGTCAAAATCAGTTGCTCAAACTAAAGCGCATAACAATACTGTTGAAAACTCAAAAAAAGATATAACTGAGCCCGTTGCCAAGCCCAAACAGAAAGAGTATGGTCAAAAAGTAGACACTAGAAAAAAGGTTGCAAAACAACCAGCTAGGCCAAAAAATAAAACGCCTGCTACGGCCAAATCTGTCGCTATAAAGCCATTAAAACGCCGTCAGAGTGTTAACGTTGAGAGCAAGGATATTCAGTGGCAATGGCCGTCAGAGGGGCAAATTATTGCGTCGTTTTCTACTGCAGAACTGGGCAATAAAGGGTTAGATTTTGCCGGTGAGCGCGGTGATCCGGTAACAGCGGCGGCAGCTGGTAAAGTGGTTTATGTCGGTGATGCGTTACGGGCTTTTGGCCAGTTAATCATTTTGAAACACAACGATGATTATATTACGGCTTATGCGCACAACGATAAGATTCTTGTTAAGGAACAAGATTGGGTAGATGTAGGTGAGGTTATTGCTGAAATGGGCGATTCAGGTACGCAGCGGGTAAAGCTGCACTTTGAAGTTCGTTATCGGGGCAAATCTGTTAACCCACGGCATTATTTACCGCAAACTCGCTAGTGAAAGCGGGCGATAATAATAAAAAAGATAAGGATATCAGCGTGTCATTTGTCACGAATATGCAGACATGGGGAAGTTGTTATGAGCAGGACAAAGCAAGAACAAGATCAGCAAGTCGACGATATCATTGAGGAGGAACTTGATGAGTCGCAAGTAGCCGAATTGCAGGCTACTAAACGTGATGCTGCTGAAGAGGAAAGTGCGCTCGAAGAAGCGTTAGCCTCAAGTTCGCAGTATCAACGTAAAATGGATGCGACACAAATGTATCTCGGCGAGATTGGTTTTTCGCCATTGCTGACAGCTGCCGAAGAGGTTTTTTACTCACGACGGGCATTGAAGGGCGACCAAGCCGCGCGCCGACGCATGATCGAGAGTAATTTGCGGTTGGTTGTAAAAATAGCCCGCCGCTACAACAATCGTGGTTTAGCACTGCTCGACCTCATCGAAGAAGGCAACTTAGGTCTGATTCGGGCCGTTGAAAAATTTGATCCTGAACGTGGCTTTCGGTTTTCTACTTATGCGACCTGGTGGATTAGACAAACCATCGAGCGCGCCATTATGAACCAAACGCGTACTATTCGACTGCCTATTCATGTGGTCAAAGAGCTTAACGTGTACCTGCGCGCTGCCCGTGAACTGGCACACAAACTTGACCATGAACCGACTGCAGAAGACATTGCGCGTAGCTTGAATAAACCCGTCGCAGACATCAATAAAATGCTTCGTTTAAACGAACGCATTGCGTCGGTTGATATGCCAATGGGCGGCGATGGTGATAAGGCATTATTAGATCTGCTAACCGATGAAAATGGTAACAGTCCTGAGGGTATCCTGCAGGATGGAGACTTAAAAGAGCGCATCACTGAATGGTTGGATGCCTTAAGCCCTAAACAAAAAGAGGTATTGGCGCGTCGCTTTGGCTTGTTGGGTTATGAACCGTCTACGTTAGAGGATGTCGGTCACGAAATCGGTTTAACGCGGGAGCGTGTCCGGCAGATACAAGTTGAAGCATTGCGTAAGCTAAGAGATTTTTTAAAGCAGCGGGGCTTAACTCTGGATTCTTTGTTTACCGCTCAATAGACCGTTAAAACCCCAAACCAGGCGCTCAATCGAGCGCCTTTTTCCATTCATACAGCAGATCAAGTGCCTGTTTAGGCGTGACTTGTTCCAACTCGAGCATTTCTAATTGTTGTTGCAGTTTTTGCAGTTGCTCGTTGACGACGGGTTCAGTCGGTTGCTGTGGTTGCGTTAATGGCAGCGACGGCTGCACACGGCTTTCGTGTTCGAGTTGTTGCAGTTTTTGTTTAGCTGCTGCGATAACGTTGCCCGGAACTCCGGCTAATTTCGCAACCTGTAAGCCAAAGCTTTGGCTAGCCGCGCCTTCCGAAACACGGTGTAAAAAGACAATGTCATCGTTATGCTGTTGTGCCTCTACGTGAACGTTGACGGTTGCCGGTAGTTGCTCGGCAAGCTCAGTCAGCTCAAAATAGTGGGTTGCGAACAAGGTTAAACATTGTGTTTTTTGCGCAAGTTGTTCGGCCACAGCCCATGCCAGCGAGAGCCCGTCATAGGTTGAGGTGCCGCGGCCAATTTCGTCCATCAATACCAGGCTTTGCTTGCTGGCATTGTGCAGGATGTTGGCGGTTTCGGTCATTTCTACCATAAAGGTAGAACGTCCGGAGGCGATATCATCTGCGGCGCCAATACGAGTAAAGATACGATCAAACTGGCCAATTTGAGCTGCTTCGGCGGGTACGTAACAGCCCATGTGAGCAAGAATAACGATCAATGCTGCCTGACGCATATAAGTCGATTTACCGCCCATATTGGGCCCGGTAATCATCAGCATCTGGCGCTGCGGCGACAGCACGATATCATTAGCAATAAAGGGGTCGTCACTTAACCGTTCAATAACCGGGTGGCGGGCTTGAGTCAGTTGTAACTGATTCGTTTGTGGCAATAGTTGTGGACGACAATAATTTTGTTGTTGCGCCAACTTAGCGAAGGCTGCCAATGTGTCTAATTCGGATAACGCTGAGGCTGTTTGCTGCAATGCGTTAAGTTGCGGCAGACACTGATCAAACAATGCATCGTAGAGCCATTTCTCGCGAGCCAGCGAGCGCGCTTGAGCTGTAAGCACTTTTTCTTCGTGTTGCTTTAATTCGGGAATAATATAGCGCTCAGTATTTTTTAGCGTTTGGCGGCGCTGATAGTCAGCCGGGATATCCCCTGAAGCATTGCGGGAAACCTCGATAAAATAGCCATGCACTTTGTTATAGCCGACTTTTAACGTAGCAATCCCTGTTCGCTCCCGCTCGCGGCTTTCCAGTTGCTGCAGGTAGTCCGACGCGCCAGTTGCTAATGTACGTAGTTCGTCCAGCTCATCGTCATAGCCGGCGGCGATAACACCACCATCACGGATCAGCATGGGGGGATTTTCGATGATCGCCTGGTTAAGTAATTGCTGTAGTGAATCAAAACGATCTATTTGTTTATTTAACTGCTGCAAGGCGTCGTCATGGCATAGCTCTTTCACGGAATCGATTAAGGTCAAGCTATCGCGTAAGCGTGCAAAATCACGTGGACGGGCGCTGCGCAGGCTAATTCGAGCAACAATACGCTCGATGTCAGCAAATTGCTTTAAAAGTTGCTGTACATCGTACCAACATTCGTTTTGTGATAGGGCATCAATAGCGTCGTATCGCGCTTCTAATACTTGCTGATTGCGAATGGGTCGTTGCAGCCAGCGTTGAAAATTACGGCTCCCCATCGCCGATACGGTCTCATCTAAGACCGCACTCAGATGGGTATCCCGCTGCGACAGGCTTTGTTGCAACTCAAGATTACGACGAGTTGCTGCATCAATAATAATGGCGTCCTGCGGTGGTTCGCGCAAAATGGATTGAATATGAGGTAATGCTGCGCGCTGGGTCTCCTGCACATAGTGGAGTACGGCACCCGCCGCGCTAATAACAGGATCGTTATCAGCTAGTCCGAACCCTTGTAAGTGCTGAGTACTGAATTGCCGGGTTAACAGTTGCAGTGCGGTCGCCACATCAAACTCCCACACGGCGCGGCGGCAGGTACGTGTGTTGGCCAGTGGTAAAGACGCGATATCCATTCCTTCCGGATACAGCATTTCAGCGGGCTGTAACCGCTGCAATTCGGCTGCGAGCTGTTCTTCACTTTGTGCTTCAGTCAGCCAAAAACGCCCGCTGCTTAACTCAAGCACGGCAATAGCATAGCCTTGCTTTAGCGGATTTATTGCCACTAATAAATTTAATTGACGATCATTAAGCAGCGATTCATCGGTAATGGTCCCCGGCGTCAGAATTCGCACCACCTGCCGCTCTACCGGGCCTTTACTGGTTGCCGGGTCACCAATTTGCTCACATATAGCTACTGACTCGCCTTTATTGACCAGCCTTGCTAAATAGTTCTCTGCTGCATGGTAGGGCACTCCTGCCATCGGAATAGGCTCGCCATTGCTGGCACCACGTTTGGTCAGTGAAATGTCGAGTAATTCGGCCGCGCGTTTAGCGTCGTCGTAAAAAAGTTCGTAAAAATCCCCCATCCGATAGAACAAAAGCATGTCAGCATGTTCGGCTTTTATACGCAGGTATTGCTGCATCATAGGGGTATGTGATTGGATCGTCTGTTCACTGATTGCTGAGGCTGGCATACTCTAATAATCTATTTTAAAAGGGCTCTGAACACTATGGTAACAAGCCGACAAAACTGGGCGCAACGGGTATCACTGGCTGCTGAGGTCGGGCAACGATTGCTCGACCGCGGACAAACCCTTAGCACCGCAGAATCTTGTACCGGTGGAGGTATAGGATACGTCATAACCGAAGTGGCGGGAAGCTCCGGCTGGTTTAATGGCGGTTTAATCACTTATACTAACGCGCTCAAGCAACAATGGTTAGAGGTGCCGGAATCGGTGTTGCGAACCCAGGGAGCGGTGTCACGAGAATGTGTAGAAGCAATGGCTATGGGCGCATGTAAAGCCGCCTCGTCGGATTGGGGGCTTGCTGTCAGTGGTGTTGCCGGCCCCGGCGGAGGAACGGCAGACAAACCTGTTGGCTTAGTTTGGATGGCGATAGCCTCAGGGCAGCAGGCCGATAGTTTTGCCGAGCGCTTTGAGGGCGACCGTGAAGCGGTGCGATTAGGCACCATAGACTGTATTTTGCAGCGTTTATTAAAAAAGTTGCAGGATTAACTTGATACTGTAAAAACATACAGTATACTGTTTATAAAACCAGTAATTAATAGTTGGAGCATAGCATGAGCAACGATCGTTCAAAAGCACTCGATGCAGCACTTGGACAAATTGAACGCCAATTCGGTAAAGGGTCAATTATGCGTCTGGGCGACAACCAGACAATGGATATTGACTCTGTCTCGACCGGTTCGCTTGGCCTTGATGTTGCGTTAGGTATTGGCGGTTTGCCATACGGGCGTGTTGTAGAGATCTACGGTCCGGAGTCGAGTGGTAAGACGACACTAACATTGCAAGTCATAGCGGAAGCGCAAAAAGCGGGCAAAACCTGTGCTTTCGTTGATGCGGAGCATGCATTAGATCCAATCTATGCCGAGGCTTTGGGTGTTCAGGTTGACGACTTGTTAGTTTCACAGCCTGATACTGGTGAACAGGCGCTGGAAATTTGCGATATGTTAGTGCGCTCAGGTGCAGTTGATGTGGTTATTGTTGATTCCGTTGCAGCATTGACACCTAAAGCTGAAATCGAAGGTGAGATGGGGGATAGCCATGTCGGTTTGCAAGCCCGTTTGATGTCGCAAGCATTGCGTAAGTTAACCTCGAACATTAAAAAATCAAATACCATGTGTATTTTCATCAACCAAATTCGGATGAAGATTGGTGTGATGTTTGGTAATCCGGAAACCACTACAGGTGGTAACGCGCTTAAGTTTTACTCCTCTGTTCGTCTTGATATCCGCCGTACTGGTGCGCTTAAAGAAGGCGATGAAGTTGTTGGTAACGAAACGCGCGTTAAAGTGGTTAAGAATAAGGTGGCGCCACCGTTTAAAGAAGCAAACTTCCAAATTCTTTATGGTCGTGGCATTTCCAAGGAAGGCGAACTAATTGACCTGGGTGTAAAACACAAAATGGTTGATAAAGCCGGTGCCTGGTATAGCTATAACGGCGATAAGATCGGTCAGGGTAAAGCGAACTCGATGAAGTTCATGCAGGAAAACCCAGACATTGCTAAGGAGTTAGAAGGTCGTTTGCGTGAACTGTTGTTAGCTAAACCGGTTAAAAAGACTAAGGAAGATCGAGCCGCGGAAAAAGCTGCTTTAGCCGAAAAAGAAAGCAAGAGTACGAGTAAAGCTGGGCTCGATGATGATTTGTCACTGACCTAAAACTAAGAATTGATGCGTAGCGGCGAGTTTACCGAGAACATTTCCTGGTGTAGTCTCGCTGCATAGGCATCGGTCATACCGGACAGGTAATCAGCAATAATGCGATAAGGGTTACCTGTTCCGTCTTCTTCCTGGCGACGTTGCTCTGTTAGATAGCGTTGCTGAGTATTAACGGGTAATAACCGTAGCGGATCGACAGCAAACGCATCAAAGATTTCCATCACCACTTGCTGCCCTTTAAACTCCTGCACTTGCATTTCTGGCTTACGAATTACGAACCTAAAAATAAACGATTTTAATTGGTCTAATAACCGTTGTTCGGTTTGTCCTAAACATGTTTTATATTGCAATAGTGGCGATTCAAACTGTAAGTCATTCGGTTCCAGTTGGGCAGAAGTAACCAGGCGGTTGACTAAACTTCCAATAGCCCGTTTGCGTTGGTAATGTTCTGGTGAGAACAGCTTATCAGTTAATGCGCTGGCACTAAAATCACTGAATTCACTATCGAGTTCAGATAAAAAATCATACATTTCAGCCATCCATAGCTCGCGGGTGATTAATCCCACCACGATGGCATCCTCGAGATCATGAACGCCATAGGCAATATCGTCAGCAAGCTCCATGATTGCAGCATCTACGCTTTTAAACCGGCTTTTCCCATGTTGCTTGGGCGAAGGTTGTTCGGCAAGTTGTTGCAACGCCATTTTATCGTCATCACTCAATGGCGCTAACACCCAGTTAAAGGCCGCCTCATCGTCATGATAAAGCGCTTTTGCAGGTAGCCAGTCTCGTGTTGGCAGATGACGAAAATCACTGACATCAGCAGGTGATTGCAATCGCTGCACCTGCTGCATGAGTACCGGGTATTTGAGCAAGCCTAATAGTGTGCGGCGGCATAAGTTCATGCCGACATCTTCGGTGTAGGCCTCTAACCGTGTAACAATACGAAAGGTCTGTCCATTGCCCTCAAAGTTTCCGTGGTTACGCATCATGTAATTTAACGCGATCTCACCGCCATGGCCGTAGGGCGGGTGACCAATGTCGTGAGCCAGACACAGAGACTCAATCAGAGCTTCTGATAATTGTAATTGCTTAGCTAACGCTGGCTGATGGTGTTGAAAGTGTATAACCAGGCCACTACCAATCTGACTTGCTTCAAGAGAATGAGTAAGACGTGTTCGCGGGAAGTCATGCATACCGATATACATGACTTGTGTTTTTGCTTGTAGGCGTCTAAATGCAGCTGAATGTAGAATGCGGGCTTTATCTTTTTGGTAGGGCGTACGCGTGTCCCCGGTTCTGGCGGAGGGGGTCGATGGGTGCTGCCTTGCGAACCAATGATCTAACTGCTGCATTCGCCTTCCTTATTCGTCTCTGTTAACTGCGGCGGCCCAATTCGACGCCTCGTGATAAAGTGCAATTACTGCGCTACTGCTAAGCTTCAACTTATCAGCCGCGCGCTCAATATGTTGCCAGTCGATGCGCTCAATTGCTGCCGCAGTAGCCAGGAAAAAACTGATTGCACCGCGTTTTTCGATCAAAGCCTGCAGAATGGTTGGGCCTGCGTGGATATGACCGAGTATTTTAGATAGTTCATCATCCATCATTGCATCCAGCTTTGACAACAAACCTGACAGGAATGCAGCACCTGGCTCAGCGCCGTAACGCTTGTCTTTTAACGCTAATTGTTCGCAAAACCGTGCTCGAGTTATCGATAACCGAGTTAACTCGTTGGGTTTGGTTTCGCCAAGCGAGGCTGTGGCAATAATAGCAACAAACTTTCTAACTTCTTCCTGACCGAGACGAACCACTGCCTGTTTGAGTGACGTTATCTTAGAGCGCCGGGCAAAAAATGCGGAGTTAACGAAACGCAGCAGTTTAAATGACACGCCGGTATCGCGCTCCACGATATGTGCAATTTCGTCCGGGTTATATTGTTCAGCGGTTACCTTTTCTAGTAACTCCAGGTAGACCTTTTGCGATACCGACAGGGAGCGACGTTGGATAATTTCTGGTTTAGCAAAAAAGTAGCCCTGAAAATAATCAAAACCAAGCTCATAGGACTGGTTAAATTCGTCATAGGATTCGACCTTTTCCGCCAGGTATTGACCCTCAAAGCCTTGGTGGCTCTTCATTTGCTGTTTAATTTGTGGCACCGACATCAAGCGAAAATCCATCTTTATAATATCGATATGGGGCATAAACCGTGCCCAGCGCGCGTCATACTCAAAGTCATCGAGTGCAACGGTGTAACCTTGCTCCTTTAAGGCGACAACAGCGTCATAAACCTCATCGGTTGGCTGTACGGTTTCCAATAATTCAACAACAATGCTGTTCTTTGGTAGCACCTGCGGCAGCTGTGAACAAATCGCTCGTTCAGTAAAGTTGATAAAGGCCTTATTATTGGCGGTGAGAGCATCAATTCCGCTACTAAACTCACTGTTTTCTACTAACCGTTCGGTCGCTTCATTGGAGTCGACATTAGGGAATGCGTTGGCAAAACCGTCACGGAACAATAACTCATAGGCAACAAGTTTTTTCTGGCGGTCAAAAATAGGCTGTCGCGCAATATAAAAAATCACCTAAGTTTCCTTATAGGAATCAATCGATTTATGCTACAAAGGACATACTTCAGTGTACGGATAAATCAGGGAATTGGGAAGAACTACATGTCGGAAGTAAAAGTTGCCTTGGCATTAGGATCAGGCGCTGCCCGCGGCTGGTCTCATATTGGTGTTATCAAAGCGCTAGAGGAAATGGGCGTGCGCATAAACATGGTCGCCGGCACCTCTATTGGGTCGCTGGTGGGCGCTGGGTACGCATCGGGGCGGTTAGCCGAAATCGAAGATTGGGTGGTTAACATGGGCCGCTGGGAAGTCTGGAATCTATTGGACTTTGGCTTTAATCAGGGCGGCTTAATCGGTGGTGAAAAAGTATTTAACGAGGCGCGGGAACAATTTGGAGCCAAGCAAATCGAGGACCTCCCGATAACCTATGGTGCAGTTGCTACCGATTTATACAGTGGTCGCGAGATTTGGTTAAGAAAAGGCGACTTGTATGATGCCTCGCGTGCATCCTGCGCGATGCCCGGTATCCTGGCGCCAATGGCTGTAGATGGTCGCTGGTTAATCGATGGCGGGCTGGTTAACCCGGTACCGGTTTCCTTGTGCCGTGCTTTAGGCGCTGACTTTGTTATCGCCGTTCATCTTAATTCGCAGTTAAACTCTAAAGTGATTGAACAGCGGGGCCGTAATATTCCGCCGCAAACCGAGGCCGAACAAGCGCAAAAGCAACAATTGGCTAATAAACACAAACATGATGAGTCTGGCTTTTTTGAAAATTTCTGGTCCAGCAGTCAACACTACTTCGACAACATAAAAGACCGGTTTAAGGCTAATCCCCACAAACCGCCGGGTATGTTCAGTGTCATGTCCAGCTCTATTGATATTATGCAGGAGCGTATTACCAAAGCACGGATGGCGGGCGATCCTCCCGATATATTGGTTCAGCCAAAACTCGGCCATATTGGAATTATGGAGTTCGATCGTGGTAATGAGGGCATTGATATTGGCTATGAGACCACGCACCGGATGCGTGATCTCATTATGGAAGAAATTGATTTGTACCGTGAGCGGCGGGGCTAATAGCCCGCCGCATGGCCGTCTTTACGACTTTCTGATGCGCCGTAGTAAACGTCCTCCTGGTGGTTTTTCCAAATAGCCTGATAGCCGCCAAATGGTCCAACCGCTTCTTGCAGCGTATGGCCCATTTTAATCAACTCCCGGCGGGTATGTTTAGAAAAGCCGTTTTCTAAGTGTACTGTACCACCATCATTCATTTCGGCGCCGGTAGGTTGACCCGATCCGGTATGCAGTATTCTGGGGGCGTCACCGGCTTCCTGCAGGTTCATGCCAAAGTCAATGATGTTAATGAGGATTTGCGCGTGCATTTGTGGCTGCGTCGCGCCACCCATCACACCATAACTCATAACAGGTTTACCATCTTTAGTCACAAACGCTGGAATAATTGTATGGAAAGGGCGTTTGCCGGGTTCGAATACGTTGTTATGGTTAGGATCTAAATTAAATAACTCGCCACGGTTTTGTAGTACAAAACCTAAACCAGCGGGCGTTACGCCAGAACCCATGCCACGGTAATTACTTTGAATCAGCGACACCATGTTGCCGGCTTCGTCTGCTGTGGTTAAATAAATGGTATCGCCTTCGGTTGGCGGATTGCCGGGCTCGACCGCTTTCGCAGGCTTACTCGGATCAATAAGCTGAGCGCGCTCACGCGCGTAGTCTTTGTCTAACAGACCCTCTACAGGAACGTCGTTAAAAGCCGGGTCAGAGTAGTATTTGGCGCGGTCTTCAAATGCCAGTTTTTTCGCCTCGACAAAATGGTGAATGTACTCGGGGCTATCAAAACCCATAGCTGCGATATCAAAATTCTCAAGCATGTTCAGAATTTGCTGTGCCGCAATACCCTGTGTATTTGGCGGCAGTTCCCACAGGTCATAGCCACGGTAGTTTGAAGAAACAGGGTCTACCCATGTCGATTCATGAGAAGCCAGATCGTCATAGGACAGAAAGCCACCATTGTCCTGAACAAAGTCGCTTATAGTGCGTGCAATGTCGCCTTCATAAAAAACATCACGACCTTGTTCTGCAATTGTCTGGTAAGTATTGGCTAAGTCCGGATTAGTAAATCGCTCGCCTTTTTGCGGCATATCACCGTCTTTCATAAATACATCGGCAAAGCCCGGGTAGTCTTGCAGAACTTCGCCATTGCGTTCAAAGTAATAAGCAATAACTTCGGTTACCGGAAAGCCTTTACGGGCATACTCGATGGCTGGAGCCAAAACGTCTTTCATGTCCAGCTGGCCAAAACGTTCGTGTAGTTCAAACCACCCATCGACGGTTCCGGGGACCGAAATAGGTAGCACACCCCGGGCTGGTATGCTGTCGTAACCGTTCTCGACAAAATATTCACGAGTGAGTGACTTTGGCGAGCGTCCGGATGCGTTGAGTCCGAACAGACGCTTGCTCTCTGCGTCCCAGACAATAGCAAATAAATCACCACCAATGCCGTTACCGGTAGGCTCAACCAGCCCTAAAACCGCATTAGCTGCGATGGCGGCATCAATAGCGTTGCCGCCTTGTTGCATAATGTCCAGTGCTACCTGAGTTGCCAGGGGTTGACTGGTCGCTGCCATTGCATTGGGTGCCATGGCTTCGGAACGAGTAGCAAAATGGTGGCCGGTAATACGATCGGCGGCCGCCGTTGTATTGGCGATAACGCTTAAGCCAAGAGCGACGGTACAGGTTAATAGAGTCGACTTCATGGATAATCTCCTGATGAGAAAGATAACTACAGCTTAGCGATAAAAAAGGGTCGCGTTAAGCGACCCTCCTTAGCATGACTTCAGTCTACTACCGATTACTTCTGAGTATGGTAGTAATCGTCGATGACTTTTTCCATTTCATCGAATTTGTCCTGCAATGCCTGGTCAGGTTCTGCTGTTAGCTTACTGAAGATAACGATAGCTAACACAGATACAATGAAGCCGGGCACGATTTCATAAACGTAACCGCTTAGTGGCTGGCCACCGAATTCAGGGCCGTAGATCCAGAATAATACGGTTAACGCACCCAGGATCATACCGGCGAGAGCACCGTGACGGTTCATTCGCTTCCAGAACAAGCTCAGAATAACCACTGGACCAAATGCCGCGCCAAAGCCTGCCCATGCATTAGATACCAGAGTCAGTACCGTATTCTCCGGGTTCCAGGCAAGCCAGATAGCTACCAGCGATACTACCAGTACCGAAATACGACCTACTGCGACCAGTTCTTTCTGGCTAGCGTCTTTGCGCAAGAATGCTTTGTAGAAATCCTCTGTCAGTGAACTTGAGCTAACCAACAGTTGTGACGAAATGGTACTCATGATGGCTGCCAAAATAGCTGCCAGCAAGAAGCCGCCAATTAACGGATGGAACAAGAACTGAGAGAAAATGATAAAGATCGTCTCGGCATCGTTCAGTGTCATTTGGGTTTCGTTAACATAGGCAATACCAACAAAACCGGTTGCCATGGAACCGATGATCGATACGAACATCCAGCTAATACCAATGCGGCGCGCGTTTTTAATATCGCTCACCGAGCGTATCGCCATAAAACGGACGATGATATGTGGCTGGCCAAAGTAACCAAGACCCCAGGCCAATAGGGATATAATCCCGAGAGCAGCCAAACTTTCGCCCGTATTGCCGTCCTTAAAGAAATCCAGGAATGACGGATTAATATCCTTAACCTGGCCGACGACGTCACTGTAGCCACCTAACGCAGAGAAGGCGACAAGTGGCACCAGCACCAGCGCGACAAACATAATACAGCCCTGCACGAAGTCGGTCATACTTACCGCCAGGAAGCCACCAAACAGCGTATAAGCACAAACGACGCCTGCTGTTACCCAGAGGCCGGTGGTATAATCCATCCCGAACGAGCTGTCGAATAACTTACCGCCGGCAACCAAGCTGGCAGAAGTGTACAAGGTAAAGAAGATGATAATGACCACCGACGAGAAGATCCGCAGTTTACGGCCTTTGTCGTTAAACCGGTTGGCAAAGTAATCCGGGATCGTTATCGAGTCATTAGCAACTTCGGTATAGGTCCGCAGACGCGGTGCGACGATGACGTAGTTAAGGTATGCGCCAATGAGCAAACCCACAGCAATCCACAGCTGCGAAACACCTGAGACGTAAATCGCTCCGGGTAGACCCATCAACATCCAACCACTCATGTCAGAAGCGCCGGCTGATAGCGCGGTTACCGCGGGACCAAGCCCACGTCCACCGAGCATGTAGCCAGAGACCGAGTCAGTCGCTTTTTTGTAGGCATAAAGACCAATGCCCAACATGACAATAAAATACAGCGCTAGCGATATCAGAGTACCTGTTTCCACATTAAACTCCCTTAGTTTTAGTTTTAGCGACGTTAGCGCTTGTGTCGCTTTAGGTTTAAGTGTTCTGTTTAAAGATGTTCATGCAACAATTGTTCTACGTAAGGTTGTTGCGGTTTGTTTAACAAGTGTTCAGTTTTTTCAAACGTAATCATTTTACCACGATACAAAATTAAGATCTTGTCAGCAATATGTTTAACGATTTGCGGCGAATGTGTAACGAAAATATACGAAATACCCATATCTTGCTGCAAATCCAGCATTAGGTTAATGATTTGAGCTCTAACTGATGGGTCAAGCGCAACCAGCGCTTCGTCGGCAACGATGATTTGTGGCTCAAGCGATATAGCGCGGGCGATAGCAACTCGTTGCTTCTGACCGGTAGAGAGCATATGCGGGTAAAATTCATAATGCTCTGCTAATAGCCCCACTTTGCGTAAAGTCTGTTTTACGGTGTTTTGCCGCTCTTGTGCCGTTTGTCGGGTATTAAAAATCAGCGGCTCTTCTAACTGTTGGCCAATGGTGCGCTGACTATTTAGCGATTTTTCGCTGTCCTGAAAGATCATGCGGATATTTTGACAGCGTTGTTTGGTATTGGCGTCATAAAGCTTCTGGCCATTAAGATAAATGTCGCCGCTGGTTGGGTTATCAACGCCGGCAACCAGTTTTGCCAGGGTCGATTTACCGGAACCGGTTTCGCCCATGATAGCTAGTGTTTCGCCAGCGGCTAGCGTAAATGACGTGGGCTCTAAAGCCACCGACTTAGGTGACCAGGGCCAGTCACGGCGGCCTCGAAACGATTTACTGAGATTCTTCACCTCCAAAATAGATGTCATGATGTCGGCTCGTTTAAAGGGTAATGACAGTGGAATAATTGTTGCTCGCGCGTTGCCGCCGGCGGCGCTTTAACGCATTGCTTTTGCGCGTAGGGGCAACGTGGGCCCAGACGGCAACCGATAGGCATATGTCGAAGCGTCGGTACGGCTCCGGGTAACGTTGGCAAACGTGATTTTCGCGGTAATTCATGCTGACTTTGCAAGGACATATCGATCATTGATTGGGTATACGGGTGCGCCGGCGCTTGCAGTAACGCCGAAGCCTTACCCGTTTCCATCAACTGGCCACAGTAGAGTAGGGTCAAATACTGCGTCGCTGGTAAGATCGAGGCGACATCCTGTGTGATGAGTAATACCGACATATCCTGACTCATTGCTAACTTAGTAATCAGCCGCTGGATTTGGTCGCGCGTGGATGGCTCCATGGCGGTTGTTGGCTCATCAGCAATCAACAGTTTTGGTCGGTGTGCAATCGCAATAGCAATACTGACTTTTTGTGCGATGCCCTCAGACAGCTCGAACGGATAGCTTTTTAATACCTTTTCGTGATCGCGTACACCAACGCGATGCAGTAATTGCCTTACCCTCGTTTTACGATCGATGCGCCGGCGCAAAAAGGTACCGGTAACATCTCCGCTCGGGATAGCCTCGTTGATTTGTTGCTCGATAGTATTATTAGGATCTAAATAAGCTGCCGGGTCCTGAAAAATCATCGCCATGTCACGACCGGTAACGAACCGGCGGGCTTTTGCGTCCATCGCCAGCAAGTCCTGACCGTTCCACCATAAACGATCAGCGGTTACGCGCCAGGCAGGATTAATCACGCCAATAATGGCTTTGGCTAATAAACTTTTGCCCGAACCTGACTCGCCGACAATAGAATGAATTTCGCCTGCCTTTAATTGCAGGTTAACGCGATCCAGTATCCGCACCCGGCCTTGTGGCATATCCAGTTCGATAGTGAGGTTGCGAATGTCCAGCATGTCCATAACAGGTTACCCATCCATCCGTTGTTTGATTGCCCGACGCAAGCTATCACCGACAATATTGATAGCGGTAATGGTAATAAATAGTGCGAGACCGGGTAGCACCATCGACCAGGGCGATAAATAGACTTCATCCAGGCTGCGAGCCAGCATGCTTCCCCATTCAGGGGTTGGCGCTTGCACGCCTAGACCAAGAAAGCTCAGTGCCGCAATATCCATAATGGCTACTGATAGCGCCACAGTAAACTGCATCACCATTGCCGGTGTGATATTGGGGAAAATCACCCGATACATTAAATAGGTGTCCGAACAGCCGTTAAGCCGTGATGCTGTCACATAATCTTTTTTCCACTCACTTTGTACGGCATTGCGGGTCACGTAGACAAACTGCGGAATTAGCGAGAGCGTAATGGCGATAATGGCGTTACCCAGACCCGGTCCCAGAATCGCAATAATAACCAAGGCTAGCAAAAACGAAGGAATGGTTAATACACGGTCGAACACCTGCCCGAACAAGCGATATTTTGCATTGCGATCAATACCCGCAATAGCACCGGTAAAAATGCCAAATGACGATGCCACAATGACGATAACGAGAGGTAAGGCGAAGCTGTAAGCAGCCCCGATAAGTAATCGAGACAGCATGTCTCTACCCAGATCGTCGGTACCAAATAAAAAGGCCATGTTGCCGTCGGCGGTCCAGGACGGCGGTAATGATAACGCGTCCGAGAATTGCTGTACCGGATCGTAAGGCGCCAAAAGATAAGAGGCTAAGGTGACCACCAGCAAAATAATTAAGAACCATAACGCAATCATTGCCGCAGTGCGCTCGCGGAACGAATACCAGACTAGCTGCAACGGCGATGGGTTACGGTCTTGATAATACAGATCATGCTGAGCCATAGCGCTCCTCCCGGACAATTGGGAACCGCCAGCCGCGATAAATTTCAAATAGGAAGTTGGCAAACAATGTGGTCGCAACCAACAGTAGCAATGCGGCCTGAATAACAGGGTAGTCGCGATCCAGAATAGCCTTTAACAACCAGGAACCAATACCAGGCCAGTTGAAAATAGACTCGACGATAACGGCATTGGCTAACATCAGACCGAAAATAAACGTCAGTTGTTGCAGAATACCCTGCATTGCATTGGGCACCGCATGCTGCATAACAACTCGGTAGGGAGGCAGACCGCGCGCGCGCACCGCTTTAATATAGGGTTGCTGCATAATTTCTACGGTTGTATTGCGCATCATCCGCAGCAGCAACATGGCCGGCAAACTGGCCAGTACCACAATCGGCAACACCATATGGGCTAACGCATTTTGATAGGCAGATGCCTTATAGGCTGAGTCACTCAGAGCAATGTCGAGTAACACTGAGCCGGTTTGCGGCTCAATCAAATAAAGTGGGTCAATTTGTCCGGTAATGGGCAGCCAACGTAAATTAACGGCAAAAAACAGGATTAATAGCTGCGCTAACCAGAATACGGGAATCGAATAGCCGCCAACCGCAAACGAAACGATGGTTTTATCCAGCGGAGCCTTGTACCAGGCCGCGGATAAAGCGCCGAGCGGTACACCAATCAGCAAAGCTAAAAGCAACGCCAACAGGAGAATTTCAGCCGTTGCCATAAAGGTACGTGAGCCTTCCAGCCAAACAGGTTGCTGGGTTACCAGCGAATAGCCCCAATTCAGGTTAATGAGGTTTTGCAGGTAATACGCGTACTGAACAAAAAGGTTGGTATCGCCGCCGCGCAGTGCAAACTCTTCACCATAGGCTTCTGTGGCCACTCGTATGCCCGACATGTTGGTAATGACATCGCCGGGGAATAACCAGTTTAAAAAGAAGCTGAATACCGTCAGTAGCCATAACGCCAGCACAAAATAGAGCAGCCGGTTGATGATAAAACGCGTCATTGCGCTAACTCCTTACCGGCACGGCGGAAGCTAATACCACCATAAGGCGGCAGCTCAACACCGGTGACAAAATCTTGCTGGGCCTGATAGCGCATCGAGTGGGCAATAGGTAATAAGGGAACCTGCTGATTGAGCAAATCCTGCGCCGAACGATACAATTGACGGCGCTCAGCGGTGTCGGTAGTGGCGATGGCTTGTAACAAAATCTGGTCAAACCCGGGGTGACACCAGTTAGCGCGGTTACTGCCGGTGGCAACAGCGGCACAACTCAACAGTGGTCGAAAGAAATTATCCGGATCCGCATTGTCGGCGTACCAGCCAATCAGGGCGGTGTCATGTTCGCCACGACTTAATCTACGCCTAAAGCTATTCCACTCGTAACTGACAATGCGTACATTAATTCCCACCTGCGCCAAATCAGACTGCATAAGTTCAGCCATGCGGCGAGCATTGGGATTGTATACACGTTGCACTGGCATGGCCCAGATGGTCATCTCAAAGCCAGCTGTGATACCGGCTTCATCTAACAAAGCGCGGGCTTTTTCAGGATCATACTGATAATTGATTTGCGCTTCGCGGAAGGCCCAGGATGTCGGCGGCAATACCGATTCTGCTTGCTCAGCACTGCCGTAATAGATGGCATCAATAATAGCCCGCCGATTAATCGCATAGCTCAACGCCTGACGCACCTGCGGGTTATCAAAGGGTTTTTTCTGGGTATTAAATGCCCAGAAAGATACATTAGGGCTAACCTCTGATTTAACTTCTATTTGCGCCTGGTTCAACGACCGCAATTTACTGACCAGCGGATAGGGTATGACATCACACTCGCCGGTAACCAACTTCAGCATGCGCTTATTCGCATTCGGCGTAATGGAGTAAACCAAGTGTTCAATATCGGGACCTTCACGCCAGTAATCCGGATTGCGTGAGTAACGGATGTAATAATCCTTACGATAAGCTTCAAACCGAAATGGCCCGGTTCCAATGGGTTGCTGATCAATCAGCTCCGGTTGGTTTGCAATATCCAGCTTATGCGCATATTCAGCCGATAAGATCACCGCAAAGTCGGTAGCCAGATTGGCCAAAAATGAACTATCGGCATTATTGAGCACGATATCGATAGTGTGAGGTCCGACTTTGACCACACGGTTGATCAGACGATCCAGTCCGGTCGCCGTAAAAAAGGGGTAGCTGCCGCCGCCTACCGGGTGATAAAGCGCGGTAGAGTCTAGCCAGCGGTTAAAACTAAAAATAACGTCATCGGCATTTAAGTTACGGCTGGGCGTAAAAAAATTCGTTGTATGAAAGGCAACATCGTCGCGCAGTTTAAAGCGATACCTTGTGCCATCGTCCAGTGCCTGCCATTCGGTGGCCAGCGCAGGTACGAAGGCTTGCTCACTGGCATCGTAGTCAATTAGCCGGTCGTAAAGTTGGGCGGCAGTGGCGTCAACCGTGGTACCCGAGGTTATCCGCTGTGGATTAAATCCCTCAGGGTTGCCCTCGGAACAATACACCAAACCTTTTTGCAGTGGCTCAGGTAGTTCACGTTCGCTGCTGCAGCCGATGCTAATTAGGCTCAATAATATAGGCAAACTGGCACGCAAGTTAATCATTATCGCCGTTCGTTCCTTCCAGTAACTGGTATTTTTTTAAATAGCCACGCAGTTGGTGGTAAGTAAGGCCTAAATGTTTAGCCGTTTTCTTTTGGTTAAACTGACAGTGTTTCAGGGCATCTTGCAATAGTTTTATTTCGAAGTTTTGCGATGCCTGCTTTAAATCCAGTGGTTCCGTAACGTCGGGTGCGGCCGCAGTGGTTGAGCTTGGTTCAGCAGCCATGCCCGGCGAATCTTGCGCAGTATGTTGCTGAGTGTCAACAGCTCGTGTTTCAGCAGGTGTTGATGGTTTGGGACGAAACGGACTATCGAACGGGTCCAGTACGATCTCAGATACCGGGATGTGACCATTGCCCACCCGATAAACACTGCGCTCGACCACGTTTTTAAGTTCACGCACGTTTCCGGGCCAGTGGTAGTCCAGCAGCAGGCGCTTGGCCTTTTCAGTAAAACCACTGAATAGCTCGTATTGTAATTCGCGCGCCATGGCAATGGCGAAATGTTCAGCTAGTACCATAATATCTTCACGCCGCTCACGCAAAGGCGGTAGTGTAATCACATCAAATGCTAAGCGATCGAGCAGATCGTGGCGAAACTTTCCCTGCCGTGCCAGCGACGGCAAGTCCTCGTTGGTGGCAGCAATAAGTCGTGTATCAACTTTAACGGGACGGGAACCACCGACGCGTTCGAACTCACCATACTCAATAACGCGTAGTAGCTTTTCTTGCACCAGCATCGAGGTGTTGGCCAACTCATCCAGAAACAAAGAACCGTTGTCGGCTCTCTCAAACCGGCCTTCGTGCCGTTTACTGGCACCGGTAAAGGCGCCGGCCTCATGGCCAAACAATTCACTTTCCAGTAAGTTATCGTTAAGCGACGCACAGTTAAGGGTTATGTACTTTTGATCCCAACGCTGGGATAAAAAATGACAGCGTTGCGCAATCAATTCCTTGCCGGTCCCACGCTCGCCAATTATAAGGATAGGCTTGTTCAGTGGGGCAACCTGTGACACATGCTCTAATACATCAACAAAGCTGTTAGACTGGCCAATGAGGTTGTCCGTTGGGCGAAATTGGCTCATGTTAGGAAAAATCCCGTTTTTATAGTTATTTTTGCCAATTATTAGTTTATTTTACAAATTGGCGCAAGTTTTAATATGGCACAACAAAGTAAAAAACTAACAAAAACAGCGTGTTAAGTCGAATTTAAAAGTTGGCCTAATTGTTGAATGCCTATAACCAGAGACCAATTAGGTCACTTATTCGATTAAACACTGTGAGGTAATGATTATGGGTATTTTTTCACGTTTTAGCGATATCGTGAACTCGAATATCAACGCATTGTTAGATAAAGCGGAAGATCCGCAAAAAATGGTACGCCTGATTATCCAGGAAATGGAAGACACATTAGTCGAGGTTCGCTCAACGTCAGCGCGTTTAATCGCCGAGAAAAAAGACGTTCAGCGCCAACAACAGCGTGCCGAGCACGAAGTGCTGGACTGGGAAAGCAAAGCTGAATTAGCGTTGTCTAAAGAGCGTGAAGACTTGGCTAAGCAAGCGCTGATCGAAAAGCAAAAAGCGCAACAGGTGGTTGATTCGCTGCAACAGGAAATTGACCGTATCAACGAGAGTCTGGACAAATTAAATAGTGAAATTGGCCAGTTACAAGAAAAACTGGCGGATGCCAAAGCGCGTCAAAAGACCATTTTAATGCGCCAAAAAACGGCAACCAGCCGGCTTGCAGTTAAACAGCAAGTTGACAGCAATAAAGTTAACGATGCCATGGAAAAGTTTGACCGCTATGAGTCAAAAATTGATGACATCGAAGCGCAGGTCGAATCGTACGACTTAGGCAAACGTACCTTACGAGATGAATTTGCTGACCTGGAAAACGAAGGAAAAGTTAATGACGAGCTGGAAGCATTGAAAGCACGCATGAAAGCCAAAGAGAAAAAAGGCGACGAGTAATCTCGTTGCCCACTCTTCAACATTGATCGGTTAGGAACTGACTATGGAAATGGAAGGAATTATTGCACTACTGGTAACGCCACTCATCCTTTTTATGATCTTTGTGGCGCCTGTCTGGCTTATTCTTCACTATCGCAGTAAAAAGCAGGTGAACAAGGGATTAAGCGAAGACGAGAGAACACAATTAAATATGATGGCGGAAAAAGTTGAAAAAATGCGTGAACGGGTAAAAACACTAGAACGTATCTTGGATGCTGACTCGCCAAACTGGAGGAGCCAATAATGACCTCGATTAAACGTGAATTATGTCGCAATACCGAAAAGGGTAAATTAGCGGGTGTATGTGCGGGTCTGGCGGACTATTTGAATATCGAAGCATGGATAGTACGTGTGGTGTTTTTTACCGGCCTGATTTTTTCCAGTGGCTTCTTCTTTATCCTTTACGTTGCCGGCTGGTTAATTTTGGATAAGAAACCAACGCAGCCGCACCATATGAATGTTAAAACCGGTGTTTACCAGGCAGGAGAACCGCCGCACAGAGCGTTTCGCGAATTAAACACCGAGTTAGAAGAACTTGAGCATACGTTGCAAAAAATGGAGCGCTACGTAACCTCGGAACAATACAACCTGCATAGGGAATTCAGCAAACTGTGAGTCGAACCGATAAGCTGACCCGAAAAGTATCGCAACGAGCCCGTGATTTAGTCGATCGCGGGCTCGATCGTCATATCAGGCTGGCCGTTACCGGCTTAAGTGGCGCCGGTAAGACGGCCTTATTAACCGGCATGCTGGAACAGCTATTGTATGCCAACGACAATCCGACCCTGCCTTATTTAAACGTCCATTCGCAGCAGCGCTTACACGGTGTCAGATTGGTACCCAGCCCCAATTGGTCGGTCGCACGGTTTGATTATGAAGCGGCCATTAATGCCTTAACCAGTGAACCGTCCAACTGGCCTCAGTCGACTCGCGATGTCGCAGAAATTCGCGTCGAGATTAATTATAAGCCGTCGCGGGGTCTGGCGAGTAAGTTAAGTGACAGCCGCCGTTTAACACTCGATCTGGTTGATTACCCCGGTGAATGGTTATTGGATTTACCGATGCTTGATCAGGATTATAACGACTGGAGTCAGCAACAGTCGCGGTTAGCGAGGCAACCACTTCGCAGTGACATTTTTGCGGACTGGCACCAGCGGGTCGAAAATAGTATTCGCAACAACGATGATATCGACAAGACGCTGCGCCGCTTAGCGAATGATTATCAGCAGCAACTGCAACGCTGCAAAAATGAATTTGGCTTATACTTTTTGCAGCCAGGGCGACACTTGTTACCGGGTGAGCTGGCCGGAGCACCGGCGCTGGATTTTTTCCCCTGGCCGAGCCATTTAACCATGCCCGAATCATGGCGCCCGGTACTGGAAAGTAAGTACCGTTATTACCAGGACAAGGTCATAAAGCCCTTTTACAAAGAATACTTTCAGAATTATAACCGTCAGGTAGTGCTGGTGGACGTGTTATCTGCCTTGCAGGCTGGTGAAAATGCACTAGCTGAACTTAAGCTGGCATTGAATGAGCTGATGAAGAGCTTTGATTACGGCCACAACAGCCTGCTGAAGCGTTTGGTCGCGCCGCAAATTGACAAAGTCGCACTGGTTGCGGCCAAAGCTGACCATGTGGCGCCGCCGCAGCACGCCAATATGCGTCAGCTATTAGCCCAGTTAATGCAACAAAGCAGTCAGCAACTCTCGTTTGAACGTATTCAGTATCAATTATTCGCCACCGCCGGCGTGGCGGTTTCGCAGTCAGGAGAGCGACCCGACGGCACACTGGTTTTGGACGGCTATGACGATACCGGCGAACGGGTTCGTATTAAAGCGCCGCAGGTGCCGGCAACCTGGCCGAGTTCACAACAATGGCAACAAGGTTTTGCGTATCCGCGCTTTCACCCTCACTTTAGCAGTGGTCAGTCGCCGTTACCGCATATCCGTCTGGACCAGTTACTGGAATTTTTATTAGGAGATAAGTTGCGATGAGGCAGCAGTCACAACAACCTAAACAAGGAACGGCAGAGCTGGAATACCTGGATCCAGACGATGATGCCGTTAAACCCGTGACCGTCGAGCCTGCCGAGGTGCGGGAGCCCTTGCCGGGGCGGCCGCAAAAACGACGTCATCTTAGCCGCTGGTTGCTACTCGGTATGCTACTGCTGTTGGCAGCGGTAACCATTGAGTCAGCCTTACTCATTGTCGAGAGTTTTAATCAACACTGGCTGCTGGGCGTGTTATGGAGCGGCGGCTTAAGCATCTTATTGCTATTACTTATTATCTTTGTTGGCCGCGAATTTCTGCTGCTGCGTAAACTAAAACGACGCTGGCGCCGGGATACGCAAACAGCACAGCCACAACAGTTATTGAATGAGTTAAAACATCCCGATTTGGCGCAGGCGTGGCAACAGCTCGAGCAACCCTACTGGAACGAGCAAGAACGAGCAGAGCGCTTCGAGAAAGATATTCTCAGCCGGGTGGATCAGCAGGCACAGCGTATTATCAGCAAACGCGCCGCAGAAACTGCCGCCTTAGTCGCGGTCAGCCCCAGTTCGGTTGCGGATATGTTGTTATTGTTGTGGCGCAATCAGCGCATGATTGCTGATGTAGCTGCCTGTTATGGTGTCGAATTAGGTTATTGGAGTCGGCTACGACTTTGGCGTCAAACACTAGCGAATTTGGCTTATGCGGGCTTAAGCGAATTAGCGGTGGATCTGGGCGCTCAATGGCTCAGTGCAGAGCTGATGACAAAACTGTCCGCACGCGCAGGGCAGGGCCTTGGTGCTGGCCTTTTGACTGCGCGACTGGGTTATCAGGCCGTTAATTTAACGCGGCCATTGCCATTTCACTACACCAAGCGCCCGGGCTATGCGCGCCTGCAAAAAGATATTTTAACGCAATTGAGTCAGCTGTTACCTGGTATTTACCGACGCTCGAAAGGCACCGAAAACGAACCGCAAAAGGCCGGTGAGACGTCCTGAATAATTGCCACTGGAAAATTTACGTTACACAACAGCCTGCGCTTGTCGCGGGCTTTTTTATTGCCTTAACGCCCGCCTTCAATGCACTCTTAGAATTAATAAACGTGGTAACAAGTTTTTAATAACATAGGTGAAAAACGCATCACTATGGCTAATTCTGATAACAATAATAAAACAGCCTGGCAGATGGCTACACAAGTTATCCATGCCGGCAGTGGGCACGATGATCCTCATGGTGCGCTGGCGGCTCCGTTGTATCAAACGTCAACCTTTAAGTTTGCCAATACCGAGCAAGGCTCAGCTCGCTTTGCCGGGGAAGAAGGCGGCTATATTTACAGTCGGCTGGGTAATCCCACTACGCATGAGTTAGAAACGCGTGTCGCGGTGCTGGAAGGTTACGATGCCGCTGCAGCCACTGCCACCGGAATGGGTGCCATTGCCGCAACGACTATGGCGTTTGTTAAGGCCGGTGATCACATTGTAGTTTCTGATGCGATTTATGGCTGTAGTTTCGCCCTGTTCAGTGAGTTATTTGAACGTTTTGGCGTGCATGCCGATTTTGTCGACTTAACTGACGCTGATGCGCTAACCACGGCGCTTAAAGACAACACGCGATTGGTGTTTTTGGAAAGCCCGGCTAACCCGCATTTAAAGCTGGTAGATATCGAAGCAGTGAGTCAAATACTAGCCGGCCGCGATATCAAGCTGATTGTCGACAACACGTTTATGACACCGTTATTACAGCAACCAAAACAACTGGGTGCTGATCTGGTTATTCACAGCGCCACTAAATTTTTGAATGGTCACGGTGACGTTGTCGCCGGCATCGTTTGCGGCAGCGCTGATGACATTGCGCTGATCAAAGGCACGACGCTAAAAGATATGGGTGCAACCATTAGCCCGCACGATGCCTGGCTAATTTTAAGAGGTTTAAAAACGTTAGATGTGCGGATGCAGCGGCATTGTGAAAATGCAGAAAAAGTCGCTGACTTTTTGCATAAGCATAGCTTAGTGCGCAAGGTTTACTACCCGGGATTAGCTGAACACCCGAATCACAGCTTAATCGGCACGCAGATGCGCCATGCCGGAGCCGTTATTGCGTTCGAGCTTGATGGCGATGAAGCACAGTCGCGTTACTTTTTAAATCAGCTACAGATGATACCGCTGGCAGTGAGTCTGGGGGATGCAGAAACCTTGATACAGCATCCGGCGTCAATGACCCACTCGCCTTATACCCCGGAGGCACGTCAAAAAGCCGGTATTAGCGATACGCTGGTTCGCATTGCGGTAGGGCTGGAAGCTGCTCAGGACATCATTGCTGATCTTAGCCAGGCACTGCAGTCGAGTCAGCAGCGCTGGCAACGAAGCGCATAAAAAATTACGACTAACACAACAAGAGGAAGGTATGGGTAAACAGAGTCAATACGTATCCAAGCAGCCGGACGAGAATGGCATCATTCATTGGACCGACGAGGAGAATGCAATCTGGCATGATTTAGTTGAGCGCCAGTTAAAATGTATTCCCGGAAAAGCCTGTGACGAGTATATGAAAGGACTCGAGTTACTCGATCTACCGACAGACCGCTTACCGCAGTTACACGAACTCAATGAGGTGCTTGAGCGCGAGACCGGCTGGCAAGTGGCCGCGGTGCCGGCGCTTATTCCGTTCGACGAATTTTTCCGGCTACTGGCTAATAAGCAATTCCCGGTAGCAACCTTTATTCGTACACGGGAAGAGTTTGACTACCTGCAAGAGCCAGATATCTTCCACGAGATTTTTGGCCATTGCCCGTTGTTAACGAACCCGGCCTTCGCTCACTTTACCCATCAATACGGTAAGCTGGGTTATGCTGCCTCACCTAAAGAGCGTGTATACTTAGCGCGTTTATATTGGTTTACCGTGGAATTTGGTTTGATGAAAACCAAAGAAGGTTTACGCATTTATGGTGGCGGTATTTTATCGTCACCGGCAGAAACCGAGTACGCCGTAAACAGCGATAAGCCCGAACGTAAGCCGCTGAAAGCGCTGGACGCGCTACGCACGCCATACCGCATTGATATTATTCAGCCGGTGTACTACACCATCGAAAGTGTTGATGAACTATTTGAAATTTCCGACATGGATATTATGGCGTTGGTTCAAGAAGCAATGGAGCTCGGCTTGTTTGAGCCGAAATTTCCGCCAAAGCCAAAAACCGATGTCGCATAAGACATAAATCCAGTAACTTGCGCCTCTGGCGCAAGTCAAAAAATAAACCAAAGGAGCAACAATGTCTCTAGATAGCGAAAAATGCGAAGCCTGTCGTGGCGACGTGCCAAAAGTAAGCGACGACGAGCTTAAAGAGTTAATGCGTGAAATCCCCGAGTGGACCCCAATCACCCGTGACGGCGTGATGATGCTACAACGCGAATATAAGTTCAAAAACTTCCGTCAGGCTCTAGCCTTCACTAATCGCGTCGGCGAGCTTGCCGAAGAAGAAAAGCACCATCCGGAGATCACCACAGAGTGGGGCAAAACAACCGTTATCTGGTGGACGCACGCAATTGACGGTCTGCATCGCAATGATTTTATTATGGCGGCAAAGACCGATAAGGTTGTTGAAGCGTAATTAATTTACGTAGCTTTCGACCAATGGAATAAAACCCCAGCCGAGTGCTGGGGTTTTTGCTATCTGTCGGGGGCCAGATGCTGTATTATTTGCTTTACAAACATTCGATGATTTGACGTGAGAGTTAAACGCCAGGGTTATGAGACTAGAGATTACATGCGACGACCGTTTAGGAATCTGTCAGGACGTTTTACAGATACTGCGCGATCAGGAGATTGATTTACGCGGCATAGAAGTTGATCCGCGCGGTAAAATATTCCTCAACTTCCCGGAGTTGGCATTCGAAGACTTTAGTTATTTAATGCCGCAGATTCGTCGTATCCCCAACGTTAAAGATGTTAAGACGATCCCCTACATGCCATTTGAGCGTGAGCACTTTGAGTTTAGCTTGCTGTTGAGTACCTTGCCGGATCCGGTGTTATCCATAGACAGCAAAGGCCAAATCGATATTATCAACGATGCTGGTGTGCAGTTACTAGCAGGTAACAATGAACAGCTCAAAGGCGAACTCATCAATCAGTATATCCATGGTTTTTCGATTTTGCGCTGGTTAGATAAGGAGCCCAAAGAGCCCACTTACGAGGCGATTCTTATTGGGCAAAGTGAATATCACGCGCAGTTATTACCGATTTGGGTCACAGCAGAGGATGGCGGTGAAACCTTTGCCGGAGCGGTTATTACCTGTAAAACCGAACCGATCACAGCCACTTGGCAGCGTGGCGACAATCAATCAGCGTTTGGTGGCATTTTAACCGAACACGCGAGTATAAAGCGTGTGCTTAAAGACGCACAGCGTATGGCAGAACTCGATGCGCCGTTATTGATAGAAGGCGAAACCGGCTCGGGGAAAGAGTTGTTAGCCAAGGCCTGCCACTGTGCCAGCGCGCGCTTTGAAAAACCATTTTTGGCGATTAACTGTGCGGCGCTACCGGATAACGTTGCCGAGAGTGAATTATTTGGTCACGGTGAGGGTAGTCTGAGTCATCAAAGTGCACGAAAAACCGGGGTTTTGGAGCAAGCTGCCGGCGGTACCGTGTTACTGGACTCCGTGGGTGAAATGTCCATAAGCTTGCAGGCCAAATTATTGCGCTTTTTAGAGGATGGCGTATTTCGTCGCATTGGTGAGGAGCAGGAAGTCAGTGTTGATGTGCGGGTAATTTGTACCGCTCAGGACCAATTGTATGCATTGGTGGAGCAGGGTAAGTTCCGTGAAGATTTATATTATCGCCTGAACGTCTTATCGCTAAACCTGCCGCCGTTGCGAGAGCGTGGGGCAGATGTTCTGTTGTTGGCGGAACATTTTATTAATCAAGCCTGCAAAACCTTGGGTAGAAGCCAGGTTAAGCTGGGTCGCGCGACACGCGAAAAGTTACGACGTTATCAATGGCCGGGTAATGTCAGACAACTTGAAAACACCATGTTCCGCTCAGTATCGATGCTTGAAGGCGACGTTCTTGAGCCCGGCGATGTACGTTTGCCTGAACTAAAACAATCTGATGAGCCCTTAGCCATCGATATGGATGATCTGAGTTTAGATGATGCCGTGCGGCAGTTTGAAGCCAACATCCTAAAACGCTTGTATCCTAGCTTCCCCAGTACGCGGCAACTAGCTAAGCGGTTGGGCCTTTCACATACCGCTGTTGCTAATAAGTTACGAGACTATGGCATTGGAAAACAACGCAAGCGTAAATAAAAGCGGACACTAAAAAACGGCTGTAAAAATAAGTTTACAATCAAAATCAATCAAAAACGCGCTCATTGTAACGACTCGAGCGCGTTTTTTTGTGCCTGCTTCCGCCTGTAAAAAAAACGCTACAGCGGCCGTGCCGACTTCGCAAAAATCTGTGTGTGTCAGAAGCTCGCCAAGTTCCGGCCATCCTTCTAAAGTAAGCTGACAAACAACAACATTACAAATGACATAAAGTCATGAAACCGAACACGAGGAAGGAACACACTATGTCAGAACAAATGACTAATCCCCTGAATACCGATGGTTTTGAATTCGTTGAGTACACGGCTCCGGATCAAAAGGGTATCGACGCGTTAAAAGACTTATTTGATAAGCTGGGCTTTACAGAAGTGGCCAAGCACAAATCTAAGCAAGCTTGGTTATACAAACAAAACGATATTAACTTTGTGGTAAATGCGGAGCCCGGCGGTCAGGCTGAAGAGTTTGCACAAGATCACGGGCCCAGCGTTTGTGGTATGGCTTGGCGTGTTAAAGATGCTAGCCACGCATTGAAGCATTCATTAGAGAATGGCGCGAAAGCGTTTCCGGACGACAAAGGTGTTATTGAAAACATTCCTGCGGTTTTCGGCATTGGTGAAAGTGCGTTGTACTTTGTCGACAACTATCAAAATAACGAAATCTACCAGCAACATTTTGATTTCTACGATAGCTGGGAAAACAAAATGAAAGACCACGCGGCAGGTCTGTACGAAATTGACCACCTGACGCATAACGTATTCCGCGGCAACATGGATACCTGGGCAGGCTTTTATGAGCGCATTGGTAACTTCCGCGAAATCCGTTACTTCGACATTGAAGGTAAGCTGACAGGTCTGCTAAGCCGTGCAATGACTGCACCTTGCGGCAAAATCCGTATTCCAATTAACGAGTCGCACGACGACAAATCACAAATTGAAGAATACCTGCGTGAATACAAAGGCGAGGGCATTCAGCACATTGCACTCACCTCAGACAACATCTACAAAACCGTTGAAGACCTGCGCTCAATTGGTATGGAATTCATGGACACGCCGGACACCTATTACGACAAAATCAACGAGCGTGTTGAAGGCCATGACGAAGACGTTGACGCGCTACGCAAGCAACGCATTCTGATTGACGGAGCGCCAATGAAAGACGGTATTTTGCTGCAAATCTTCACGCAAACTGTGATTGGTCCGGTATTCTTCGAGATCATTCAGCGTAAAGGTAACGAAGGCTTTGGCGAAGGTAACTTTAAAGCGCTGTTTGAGAGCATTGAAGAAGACCAAATTCGCCGGGGAGTATTAGACGATGCGTAAATGGATCAGCTTCCCGAAGCAGGAAGGGACGTCGTCACGACAAGCCCATGCTGACTTTCCGGAGCAGGCCATTTATGAGCGCGAAGCGGGTCGCAGCGGCTTTTTTGGCCCTGCGACACACTTCCATCATCAACATGCGCCGACCGGTTGGTCGGAATGGGAAGGTCCGCTTAAACCGCGTGCCTTTGATTTTAACCAGCTTACCGAGCAAGCGCCGGAAAATCCGTGGTTAACGCCGGATTTGCTGTCAAACAACAGTTGTAAGTTCCGTATCTGGCACTGCTCAGAGAATATGCCGTATTTGGTGCGCAATGCTGACGGCGACGATCTGTTGTTTGTGCATGAAGGCAGCGGTCACTTGTATTGCGACTATGGCCATATTCACCTGGTTAAGGGTGACTACTTCTTAGTGCCGCGTTCGACCAACTGGCGCTTAGAGCCCGGCGAGAAAATGGAATTGCTGATGATTGAAACCACCAATGGTTCGTATCAGCTGCCGGAGAAGGGCATTGTCGGTAACCATGCGGTATTCGACCCGGCGGTTCTGGATACGCCTGCCATTGATGACGAGTTTAAAGCACAGTACAGCGAAGACAGCTGGAAAGTGTATGTTAAGCGTCATCAGCAAGTCAGCGTTATTACTTATCCGTATAACCCGTTGGATGCCATTGGCTGGCACGGTGATTTAGCCCCCGTGCGTTTGAACTGGCGTGACATACGGCCACTAATGAGTCACCGGTATCACTTACCGCCGTCAGCACACACAACGTTTGTTGCTGAACGTTTCGTGGTGTGTACTTTTGTGCCACGTCCTATCGAGTCTGATCCTGGCGCACTTAAAGTGCCGTTTTATCACAACAACGATGATTATGACGAGGTGTTGTTCTACCACGAGGGTGACTTCTTTAGCCGCGATAATATTGACCGTGGTATGGTAACCTTCCATCCGGCAGGATTTACCCATGGCCCACACCCGAAAGCTTTCAAGGCGGGTCGGGAACATAAAAAGAAATTCACTGACGAAGTCGCAGTCATGCTGGATACACGCGACGCATTGCAAATGAGCGACGCGGCGATGAAAGTCGAGAATCCAGATTATGTCTACAGCTGGCAGGAGAAATAACAACTTATGAAATTAGCCACTTATAGAAATGGAACGCGTGACGGCCAGTTAATGGTAGTCAGCAAAGACTTAACCCGAGCGGTTGCAGTACCGGCAATTGCTTCATGTATGCAAGAAGCAATTGATAACTGGGACGATGTTGAGTCAAAGCTTAATGACGTTTACACGCAACTGAATAAAGGTAGCGTTGATGGTGAAGTGACTTTTGAGCAAGTCATGTGTGAGTCGCCATTGCCTCGCGCGTATCAGTGGGCCGACGGCAGCGCGTATGTCAACCACGTTGAATTGGTACGTAAAGCACGTGGTGCCGAAATGCCACCGAGCTTCTGGGAAGATCCACTGATGTATCAAGGTGGCTCGGATGACTTCTTAGGTCCACATGATGAAATTCAAATGGCGAGCACCGAGTGGGGTATTGATTTTGAAGGCGAAATTGCTGTAGTTACTGACGACGTACCTATGGGTATCGATGCGAAGTCGGCTGCAAGTCACATTAAACTACTTATGTTGGTTAACGATGTGTCATTGCGTGGCCTTATTCCGGGCGAACTCGGCAAAGGCTTTGGCTTTTTCCAGAGTAAACCATCGTCTGCGTTCTCGCCTGTGGCGGTAACGCCGGACGAGCTGGGCAGTGCCTGGAAGGACAGTAAAGTTCACTTACCGCTATTGTCAGAATATAACGGCAAGCCGTTTGGTAAGCCAAACGCGGGCGAAGACATGACCTTTGACTTTGGTCAGTTAGTTGCGCATGCGGCTAAAACTCGAAACCTGGGGGCGGGCGCTATTATTGGTTCGGGTACGGTGTCGAATAAACAAGGTACAGACCACGGAACCGCTATTGCTGAGGGTGGCGTTGGTTATAGCTGTATCGCCGAAGTCCGTATGATCGAAACCATTCGCGATGGCAAGCCGACCACTGAGTTCATGAAATTTGGTGACACTATCCACATGGAAATGAAAAATGCTGATGGCGAGTCCATCTTTGGTGCTATCGATCAAAAAGTGGTTGAATACAAAGGACCTTCAGCATGATGAAGCTCTATGGATACTGGCGCTCTAGCGCCAGTTTTCGTGTCAGGCTGGCGCTTTATTTAAAAGAGCTGCCGTTTGAATACCATCCGGTGCACCTGGTAAAAGATGGTGGCGAGCAGCATACCCCCGAATATCGCAAGTTGAACCCTGCCGGACTGGTACCGACCTTTGTCGACGATGACGTGACGCTTAACCAGTCACTGGCGATAATCGAGTACCTGGATGAACGTTATGCGACCAACCCGCTGCTGCCGTCGGCGACTGTCGATCGGGCGCGTGCGCGTGCGTTGGCTTATGATCTGGCTTGCGAGCTACAGCCGGTAACTAACCTGCGCGTATTAAAATATTTAACCGGTGAGCTTAATTGCAGTGACGAACAGCGCACGGGCTGGATACATCATTGGGTAACGACCACGTTCACCGCATTTGAACAACGCCTGACCGAAACAGCAGGTGATTATTGCTATGGAGATTCGGTAACATTAGCGGATATTTGCTTGTTACCGCAAGTGTACAATGCCGAGCGTTTTAAGGTACCGTTAGATAACTACCCAACGCTGGTTGCAGTGCATGACCGCTTACAACAATTAAACGCGGTACAGCAGGCACGCCCAGAGAATCAGCCAGACGCACAATAAGGAATAACAACATGCTAAAATCACGTTTAGTGATAGCAATAGGGGCGGCATTAATGGCCGCCTCTTGCGCATCTACAACACCAGCTAATGACTCCGCTAACACATCTAATGCAACCGCACCACAGGTACAAACCTTAAGTGCGAACCCGCTTGCCTCTGCACAAGGCACGGCTGAATTAACCATAGAACAGATCATGGCCGATCCGGACTGGATGGGGCGTTTTCCGGAAAATGCTTTCTGGAGCATGGATGGTGAACACATTCTGTTTTATCAGAAGCGCGAAGGCAGTGAAATCCGTGACCTGATGATTATCAACAATGCTGAAGGCGAAGCCAGTAAAGTGGCGCTGTCGGACTATCACCTGTATGTGGCGGACGAAAAAGAGCAGTCCGTTGCCGGTAATTGGCTGGCCTACACTTTTGAGGGCAATGTGTTTGCCCGCTTTGGCGACGGCAGTGTTAAGCAACTGACCCGTGACGAAGCCCGTCAACATAACCTGCAGGCGATGACCGACGGCAGTTTAAGCTACCAGCAAGGCAATGATTTCTATGTCGTCGATGTGAACTCTGGCCTGACGCGTCAGGTGGCTTCGATCAAGTTTGCCGATGCACCCAAAGCGAATGAAGCGCCAAAAGATTACTTAGCGAAAGAAGAACAACAGCTGATTCAGTACGTGCAGAAAGAGCGTAAAGCGGCTGAAGAGCGTTTTGAACGTCAACAACAGTTACAGTCTCAAAACGCCAGCCTGGCTCCTAAGCCTTTTTATCTGGATAAGTCGAAGCAGTTAGTTCAGGCACGTTTGTCACCGCGCGGCGATAAAATTGTTGCGGCGATTAGCGAGCCGAACAAATGGCGTGAAGACGGCGATATCATGCCAAACTACATTAACGAAGACGGCCGAGTTTCCAGCGAACAGGTACGCCGCCGTGTCGCTGATGCGCTGCCAGATGAAGATCAGTTAGTAATCCTGGATTTAGAAAACCACACTGATACGGCTCTGACTTACAATACGTTGCCGGGCTGGAATGAGGATGTACTGGCTGACGTTAAGCGTGAGAACCATCAAGCGCGTGGCGAAACCTATGAATCAGAACAAAAACCACGTCCAATTCATTTAATGGCCGATTGGGGCTGGGAAAATGGTGCGATTCAGTGGAATGACAACGGCACTGAGTTGGCGGTTATGCTGGAAGCCTGGGACAACAAAGATCGCTGGATTGCGACTGTTGATTTCGGCGGCAAAAAATTAGTGCCACAGGATCGCCTGCACGATGATGCCTGGATTAACTATACTCACAACGAGTTTGGTTGGTTAAACGACGAGAGCCTGTGGTTCATGTCTGAAGCCGATGGTTATTCGCATTTGTATGTGAAGCCGCTGAACGGTGACACTCAGCAGCTCACCGAAGGCAACTATGTCGTCGAAACGGCGGAGTTAAGCAACGACGCTGAGTACCTTTACTTTCAGGCCAATATTGAGCACCCGGGTATTTACGAAGTTTACCGTGTAAAAACTGACGGTAGCTCAGAGCCGGAAGCGATGACGGATTTAGACGGCATGACGGCGTTTGAGTTAAGCCCGCAAGCAGACGAGCTGATTCTGACCCACTCAACGCCATTAATGCCGCCTGAGCTTTATCATAAAGAGGCTAACGTCAGCGATGTGCCTGAACGGATGACGCATACGGTGTCAGAGAAGTTCCTTAGCATCGACTGGACAGCGCCGGATGTTGTCGGCGTTGAGTCGAACCATGTTGATGAGCCTGTTTACACGCGTATCTACACGCCGGAAGGTTTTGATGCCGAGCGTGCAGAAGAATACCCGGCAGTGGTGTTTATCCATGGTGCTGGCTACTTGCAAAATGCGCACATGGGCTGGTCTGGTTACTTCCGTGAGTTTATGTTCCATAGCCTGCTGAACAAGCACGGCTACGTGGTCGCGGATCTTGATTATCGAGGCTCTAAAGGCTACGGACGCGACTGGCGTACGGCCATTTATCGCCAAATGGGCACGCCGGAAGTAGAAGATTTAGTCGATGTGGCGAGCTATCTGGAAACCAACCTGAACGTTGATGGTGACCGCCTTGGCACGTACGGTGGCTCCTATGGTGGCTTCTTAACCTTTATGGCGCTGTTTAAAGAACCGGGATTATTTGAAGCCGGCTCTGCATTGCGTCCGGTCACTGACTGGGCACATTACAATGTCGGTTATACGTCCAACATTCTGAACCTGCCTCAGGACGATACCATTGCGTACCGTCAAAGCTCGCCTATCTACTTTGCTGAGGGCTTAGAAGATGCGTTGCTGATCAATTCACCGATGATTGATGACAATGTATTTTTCCAGGACAGCGTACGGTTGGTACAGCGTTTAATCGAGCTGAAGAAAGAAGACTGGGAAACAGCTATTTACCCGGTTGAACCGCACGGTTTCCGCCAGCCGGAAAGCTGGCTGAACGAATACCGTCGGATTTTCAAACTGTTCGAGGAAAACCTAAAGTAAGCACCTAAGCTTAGTCTTTATGGGGAACGGCGTCGCTTAACCGACGCCGTTCTAATTTTAACAACACGGCAGCACTTATTAGTCCGGCAGCGTGAATTAGTGCCACATCGTCACCAACAAAGTGAGCCGGTCGCCAGCCGAGTAATTCAGCAATAACTTTTATCACCAGTAATACACTGACGCCCCATAACCAGCGGTGCTGTTTGGCGTCTCGGACCAGGCAATAAAGCAATAGCCCGTGAATAACCCCCGATAAACCAACAAATTGCACTTCGAACGGCAGTAGCAGCAGGCTAATGGTTACCCCGCTTAACAGCGTCGCATTAATCAGCCACCGACTGGATAACAAATCTCTCCAAATGACCACGATAACCGCTAGTGCCAAATAATTGAACAGGGCATGCGACCAGTCCAAATGCAGCAAATGAGCCGCTATTAGCGGCCAGCCCTGACTAATGGCAGTGTCGCTATTATAGGTGAGGGCCTGGTGCCACTGTGGATTTAGCTGCAGTACCGCCATAACGAGAAGCAGTAGAATTAATCCAAAAATACCGTGTTCAAGCTTTTGCATGATTGATCTCATTGCACCTGTGGTCATGGGTTCGTATGATAGAGGCAAAATGCTGTAACAGAAAAGGGATTGTATGAAAATTAATGTCAGGTACACGATAGTCGCATCAGTTTTGTCATCATTGTTGCTGGCTTGTAGTCCACAGTCGCAAGAGTCGTCGCAAACCAGTACAGCAAAGACAAAAGCGCCGGAGAAAGCCTCTGTTGAAGTCCGTGAACCTGAAGCAGCAACGGGATTTGCTGATAAAAAAGCCGTTCATAGCAAAAACTTTATGGTGGCTGCCGCCAACCCTCATGCGGTTAATGCCGGTTACGAGGTGTTGAAAGATGGTGGTAGTGCGGTTGATGCGGCGATTGCCGTGCAAACTATGCTGGGATTAACCGAACCACAGTCGTCAGGCATTGGTGGTGGCGCGTTTATTTTGTATTGGGACAACACTGAGCAAAAGCTCTATACGGTTGATGCTCGTGAGACGGCGCCGATGAGTGCCACTGATGAGTTATTTTTAGATGAACAAGGCAATGCGCCGAGTTGGATTGATGCTGTGGTTGGCGGCCGCTCAGTCGGTACTCCCGGTGTATTGCGCGGGCTGGAGCTGGCGCATCAACGTTGGGGGAAAAAGTCATGGTCCAGTTTATTTGACGATGCAATCAGTTTAGCCGAGCAGGGCTTTGAAGTATCGCCACGGCTGGCTAAGCTAGTTGAGATGGAAATAAACCCGGGCGTCAAGAAAATGCCCGCTGCAAGCGCTTATTTCTTCCCTGATGGTGAGCCGCTGCAAGCAGGTGAACTGTTGAAAAACCCTGACTATGCAAACAGCTTGTCATTAATAGCCGAGCAGGGCGCTGATGCGTTTTACACAGGTCCCCTGGCGGAAAAAATTGTTGATGCGGTACAAAACAGTGCCATTGCACCGGGTAAGTTAAGTTTAAAGGATTTGGCCAATTATGAGGCAAAAATTCGTCAGCCGGTGTGCGATAACTACCGCCAGTTTCAGGTGTGCGGTATGGGGCCACCAAGCTCCGGTGGTTTGACGACATTGCAGACACTGGGTGTTTTAGCCAACTTTGAGTTAGCAGAAATGCCGATTAACGGTTTGGAACCTACACACTTGTTTACTCAGGCTTCACGTATGGCATTCGCTGACCGTAACCAATGGATTGCCGACCCGGACTTTGTTGATGTACCCGTTGCTGCCATGCTGGATGACGATTACCTGGCGTCGCGCGCGCAACAAATTAGCGGCGACGATATGGGCAAAGCTAGCCCCGGCTTATACCTGCAGCCAGAGTACCGTCAGGATATTGCTTATGAACGTCCTAATACCAGCCATATGAGTATCGTTGATGCCGAAGGTAATGTAGTATCAATGACGACCAGTATTGAGATGGGCTTTGGCTCGACCGTCATGGCAGGCGGATTCTTGTTAAACAATCAGTTGACTGACTTTTCGTTAGTGCCAATGGCTGGTGATACGCCGATTGCTAACCGGGTTGAGCCGGGCAAACGTCCGCGCAGTTCGATGTCGCCGACAATAATACTGGATGAACAAGGCAAGCAAGTTGTGCATGCTGTTGGGTCACCTGGCGGTAGCCGCATCATTAATTATGTGACGCAAAGCATTGTCGGGTTGATTGACTGGCAGCTGGATATGCAGCAAGCGATGAATATTGGTCACGTAACAAACCGTAACGACTATACATCGCTGGAGAAAGGCATGGCGATCGAAAAGCACGCCGAAGCACTTAAAAAACGAGGTCATGACGTGCGTGTTATGGATTTAAATAGCGGTTTACATGGCATAACGATTAACCCGGATGGAACATTAACGGGCGGTGCGGACCCGCGTCGCGAAGGCACTGTAAAGGGAGAGTAGCATGCATAAAAAAGCGGGCGTATTGTCGTTGTGCGCGTTGGCCTTGGGTTTGCTTAGCGGCTGCGGAGAGGTAGAGCGGGGCTATGGTGATGGAGATGCTGAAACCGAAGAAGCACAAGTGATAAAAGGATTTTATCAATCCGTGTATCGTGATGATGATCTGAACAAGGCAAAACAGTTTGCGTCCGAGCGAATGGATGGCTTAATTGATCATTACGCGACCTTGAACGGAGTAGAACGTTATGTCTTGGGCCGCTATTTTGACCAGGTTGAATTGACCATCGAAGCAGAATCGATAGTTCCTTACCTGAACAAGAAGCAGGAGAGACGGGTGACGGTCATATTCGATGGTAAATATAATGATGAGACCGTTAAAGACAGTCGCGATGTCGTCTTGGTTCAGGAAGAAGGCCAGTGGCGCGTCGACCAAATTCTCGACGCGCGCTATCGACCCTAATAGGTTAACGCGTCTATTAAGCGTTTTTTAATGTATCAGTGTAAGGTGGCCAGCCCATTGCTTTGCCTGCCAATAAATGCAGATGAATATGGTAAACGGTTTGGCCACCGTGTTCGTTACAATTCATAACACAGCGATAACCATCTTTGGCGAAACCGTGTTGCACAGCAAGCTTGCCGGCAACCACATACAGGTGGCCAACGATAGCAGCATCCTCGTCCTCGATATCATTAACGGTAGCAATAGGCTTTTTAGGAATAATCAGTAGGTGCACAGGCGCCTGTGGATTAATATCTTTAAACGCCAGAGCGACATCATCTTCGTAGACGATGTCAGCGGGAATTTCGCGATTGATGATCTTGCTAAATATCGTTTCTTCGGCCATAACGCATTCCTTGATTTAATGACATAGGCTGTAACTTACTGAATTCCATGGTACTGATACAGCGCACATCGGGCAATCGTTCTGCGTTATTTAGTTGATTTTATCCGCTAACACATAGTGGCCATGGCTGCGGCCGGAAAAAACCATATCAACCATCGGATGCTGAATGGCCTGTTCGGTAAAGTCAGGCTCCAGGCTGGATTCACAGACATAGGTTTGGATGGACGAGTTATTTACCAGTACGTGATACCAGGGTTGTTGTTTTGAAGGCCGCGTGGTCGCCATACGCTCATACCAATCATTCGATAGACTGAACTCTGGGTCGGCATCAATAATGACCCCACGGTAACCATAAAGTGAATGTGTAATCAGCTGACCGATAGCAAATTTAGCGCGAACCATAGCATGTGCACCCTGTTGTGAGACCGACATCATATTTTCCCTAATTTGATTGCTGTTTTCTTATCGGCACGAGCGTGCTAAAACTGAACTATAAAAATGTAAAGTTTAAGGAAAGAGTCATGCTAAATAACGATGAAAACCGGGATTTTATGCGTATGTCGGTGAATGCTGAGGCAAAAGTTATTGTTGGCTATGATGAAGGGGGCGATCACGAGCAGGTATTGGATGCAATATGCCTGGACTTGAGTGCAACAGGAGCATCGTTGCATTTGCAGAGCCCTGTCGAGCAAGGCGAGTCAGTTGTTATTTATATAAAAGCCGGAAAGGTGCCGGCATTTAAAGCCAAAGCCGAAGTCGTACGTAGCCAACGTCTCGAAGAGGGCGGCTATCAGCTCGGCTGTAAGATAACCGAGCTGTTATAGCCCAAGACTGTTACATCACTCGCATGCCGGGCTTGGCACCATCATGCGGATTAAGAATGTAAATTTCGTCCTTCCCGGGGCCTGCTGCCAGCACCATACCTTCGGACATACCAAAACGCATTTTGCGTGGCGCCAGGTTGGCGACCATTACCGTCAACTGGCCAATCAATTTTTCCGGCGCATAAGCGGACTTTATTCCGGCAAATACCTGACGCTGCTCACCGCCTAAATCCAGTGTCAGCTTTAACAACTTGTCTGCGCCTTCGACGTGTTCAGCATTCGCAATAAGCGCGACGCGCAGATCAACCTTGGCAAATTCGTCAAAACTGATTTGTTCTGCCAGTGGTTCTTTCTTTAATTCATCATTAGCAACGGCCGGTGCTACTGATGCTTGATCCTGCTGTTGTTCTTTAGACGCCTCTAACATAGCGTTAATATTATCCATTTCGACGCGTTGCATTAACGCTTTAAATTTATTAATCGGGTGATTAGTCAAAGCGCTACGATGACTGTCCCAACTAAAGCTATCATTTAAAAAGTTCTGCACTGATTTAGATAATTCCGGCACCACCGGCGTCAAATAGATCATTAGCAGACGGAATAGGTTAATGCCCAGCGAGCAAATGTCATGAACTTCGTTCTCATGATCCGGCTGTTTGATTAACTGCCATGGCTCTTTGTCGGCAATATACTGGTTGGCGCGATCGGCCAGTGCCATGATGTCGCGCATCGCTTTAGCAAATTCGCGCTGCTCGTAATACTCAGCAATTTGCGTACCTGCTTGCTGAAAGTCTTCCAACAAGGTCGCATCGGCGATGTCGCTGGATAAACGGCCATCGAACTTTTTGCTGATAAAACCGGCGCAGCGGCTGGCAATATTAATAACTTTACCGACCAGATCTGAGTTAACTCGTTGCGCAAAGTCAGTTAGGTTTAAATCCAAATCGTCGATACGGCTGGTTAGCTTGGCTGCAAAGTAATAGCGCAGATACTCCGGGTTTAAGTGGTCAAGGTAGGTACGCGCTTTTATAAAGGTGCCCTTCGACTTCGACATTTTGGTACCGTTGACGGTGATGAAACCGTGCGCCCAGACGTTGGTTGGCTGGCGGAAGTCTGCGCCCTTTAACATCGCTGGCCAGAACAAGCTGTGGAAGTATATGATGTCCTTGCCAATGAAGTGATAAACTTCGGCTTGACTGTCCGCTTGCCAGTAGTCGTCCCAAACCGCTTTGCCGGTAGTATCGCAGTAATTCTTAAAGCTACTCATATAGCCGATAGGGGCGTCCAGCCAAACGTAAAAGTATTTATTTTCGGTGCCCGGAATTTTAAAGCCGAAATAGGGCGCGTCGCGCGAAATATCCCAACGTTGTAGTCCTTGCTCGAACCATTCGTTTAACTTGTTTGCCATTTCGCTTTGCAGCGAGCCGGAACGAGTCCAGCTTTTAAGCATGTCGCCAAACGCCGGTAAATCGAAAAAGTAATGCTCGGATTGACGCATTTCCGGGGTTGCTCCCGAAACCACGGAACGAGGATTCTTTAAATCCGTAGGCGCATAAGTTGCACCACAGACGTCGCAGTTATCACCATACTGATCATCAGCACCACAATCCGGACATTCGCCTTTTACAAAACGATCCGGCAAAAACATTTCTTTTTGCGGATCGTAAAGCTGCTCAATGACCTCGGTTTTGATGTGCCCGGCTTTGTCTAAGCGTGTGTATATGGTTTCGGCTAACTCGCGGTTTTCCTCACTATGGGTGCTGTAATAATGGTCAAAGCCAATATTAAAGCCGGCAAAGTCGTCTTCATGTGACTTTTGCATGTCGCCGATCATTTGCTCAGGGGTAATACCTAATTGCTGCGCCTTAAGCATGATGGGCGTGCCGTGTGCATCATCGGCACACATATAATGACACTCGTTACCGCGCAGCTTTTGAAAGCGCACCCAAATATCCGCCTGGATGTAGCCCAATAAATGGCCAATATGGATAGGCCCGTTGGCATAGGGCAAAGCATTGGTCACTAAAATTTTACGTTCGCTATGGCTCATGCGAGAATCTGCTTCCATTACGGTTAATTAATTTACGTCGTAAAATATTATCATAGGACGCGCATGATACACAGAGCCAAGAGGTGGCTGATGGCACAGTTTTCTGAAAATTCTATCGACTTACCCGCTGGTATATCCAATCAATGGGTCAGCGTGGATAATGACCGCAGGCAAGCGACTTTGACACTGCCATTTGCCGCTGATATCGAGGCGGTTAACGCACAACTCAATCAGCATCCCGGTAGCAGCGATTATGATTGGGAGGTTAAGGTAAATATAAAAAAAATGCCTAACTCGCAGCCTGAACTGCCACTGACAACGGGCAACGTGATCGTGGTTTCGTCAGGTAAAGGCGGTGTCGGTAAATCGTCTGTTAGTGTTGCGCTGGCGTTAGGCGTGCAGCAGCTTGGTGCCCGCGTTGGGCTGCTGGATGCCGATATTTATGGACCCTCGATACCGACTATGCTGGGGCGTGATGACCATGAGCTAGTTATCAACGAGCGCAATAAAATGGTGCCAATGGAACGCTTTGGCGTGCAGGTAAACTCGCTCGGCTATTTGGTTAAGGATGATGACGCCACTATCTGGCGGGGGCCCATGGCCAGTAGCGCACTGCAGCAGCTTTATCGTGATACGCAGTGGCAACCACTGGACTATTTAATCGTGGATATGCCGCCGGGCACCGGGGATATCCAGTTGACCATGGCACAAAAGCTACCGGTAACGGCAGCTGTGGTTGTTACAACGCCGCAAACGGTAGCTTTGCGGGATGCTGAAAAGGGCATAGCGATGTTTGACAAACTGAATATTCCATTACTGGGGGTGCTGGAGAATATGAGCTTTTATGAATGCAGCCAGTGCGGTCATCAGGAGGCAATATTTGGCAGCGGGGGTGGTGCTAATATAGCTGCGTCACACGGCGTGGAATTGTTAGCCCAGTGGCCTTTAACAACCGCGTTTCGTGATAGTCTGGACCACGAGCGGCCGTTGCTTATTGAGCAACCGGAGCACGACTTCAGTCAACTAATTAAGCAAACCGCCGCCAAAATAGCAGCAAGAATTTACCATCAAGCCGACAAAAATGTGTAATATCGACAACAATCGGTTATTTAGGGAAGCGCCATGCGATTAAATGATAAAGAAATTGAACAGTTTTTAGAGCAAGGCATTATTGGTGTTGAGCCGGCGCCACAGAAACAAAATATTTCGGGCGTAACACTGGATATTCATCTGGGCTCTGAGTTTCGTGTGTTGCAGGATCACACGGCGCCTTACATCGATATTAGTGGCTCGCGGGAAGCCATTGAACAGGCAATTCAGGAAGTCATGAGTGACGAAATTAAATTGCGGCCTGAACAAGCATTTTTTATCCACCCGGGGGAATTTGCCCTGGCTGTTACGCATGAGTCCATCCGCCTGCCGGAAGACATGGTGGGTTGGCTTGATGGTCGCTCTTCGTTGGCAAGACTGGGACTCATGGTTCACGTTACCGCGCATCGTATCGACCCGGGCTGGTCTGGTCAAATTGTGTTGGAGTTTTATAACAGCGGCAAGTTACCGTTGGCGTTACGACCCGGTATGAAAATCGGCGCAATTAGCTTTGAACGTCTCAGCGGACCATGCGAACGCCCCTACAACAAACGCGTTGATGCAAAATACCGCGATCAGCATGGTGCCGTGGCATCGCGGATTTCGGCTGATGGTGGTTAACTACAGCTGCGGCTAGCTCAAGCACTCTGGCGAAACAACGTGGCCACGGCCCGGTCGAGCTGCTGTAGTAACGACTCGGGTGCGTGCCGGTAGTGCACCTCCGGGTCGGCGGTAAGCCCGTCAATCCGCGGTTTTTTAAGCTCGGTGTCGTGGTGGTTGGATAACACTAAGTCAACCACGTCATGACCAATATGTGCGTTCAGAAACTCCAGTTTTTCACTCACACTCAAGGCGCCGGCTGGACCTTTTTCGTGCACCAGGTTATCGATAAAAACAACTTTACCCTGAGTTTTGCGCAGAGCCTCGGCAATATCAGCCACCAGTAATGGCGGAAGTACCGAGGTTAAAAAGCTACCTGGTCCCAAAATAATTAATTCACTGTTGTATAAGTGCCGTACTGCTTCAGGGGTAGCGTGAGCTTGCGCCGACAGACTTAACCTCTTCGGCATATGCTCCAATTTATCGATAAGGATTTCGCCGTGGCACTCAAAGTCTTCGGCCGTTGTTGCAACCAGGTCAGTAGGGCACTCAGACATAGGTAAAAGGCGCGTGTTAACGTTAAGCAAGCGACTCAGTAACTGGATGCCGTCAATGGGACGTGCACTAACCTGATCCAGCGTATACAACAATAAATTGCCCAAATTGTGCCCGGCAAGGGAGGTTTCGCCCTCAAAACGAAAGTTTAGCACGTCCGCTGCCAGCGGTTGCTCGACTAATTGCGACAGACAATTGCGGATATCCCCCCAGGCAATGGTATGATGGGATTCACGTAATAAGCCGGTAGCGCCGCCGTTATCGGTGGTAGTCACAACGCCGACTAATCTGTGCTTTAAAAACGCCAGCGTAGAGAGTACGCGGCCTAAACCGTGACCGCCACCAATCGCTGTTATGCGGCGTAACGCCGTAATTTGCATGCAACAATCCTTTTGCTGTTTTGTCGTAAGCAGGTAATGCTAAACAGTTTATTATCCAGCAAGAAAAGAGTCTATGAGTTTACAGTTTGTTAACGAATATGGAAAAAAGTTCCCGGCGCTGGTTCATCAACAGAGCATTGTTGCTGACGGCGAATCGACTTCAGTGTTGTTTAATCACTCACTTTGGCGCGAATTAGGCGGGGATGACATCAAACCTGCGCAACTTGTGGCGCAGCTAGATGGAGAAATACCCTGGCCGGCGCTCGCGCCTTTAGCTCAGAAATATGCAGGCCATCAATTTGGCCACTTTAATCCGTATCTGGGCGATGGTCGTGGACTGTTGCTGGGTGAAATTAAAACCCCCGATGGATACTATCGAGACCTGCACCTTAAAGGCTCAGGCCCGACGCCGTACGGGCGTGGTGGTGATGGCCGTGCGGTGTTACGCTCGTCGATACGGGAATATCTGGCCAGTGAAGCCTTTGCCGCGTTAGGTATACCGACCACACGGGCGTTGCTATTGACCCGCACCGGGGGACAAATACAACGCGAGCAGCTGGAGCCCGGCGCGATGCTGCTGCGTGTTGCCTCTACCCACGTGCGTTTTGGTCATTTTGAACATTGTTATTACCGGAACCTTGCGGATACCCAACTGCAGCTGTGGGATTACGTTGTCGAGCGCCACTGGCCATCGCTTAAAAATTCGACGCGAAAACAGCAATTTCGCCAGGTTATGCAAAGTACCGCAGTTATGATTGCGCTGTGGCAGGCCTACGGTTTTATCCATGGAGTAATGAATACCGATAATATGAGTTTAGTGGGCGAGACCTTTGATTTCGGCCCGTATGCCATGTTTGATCGGTACCTGCCCGATAAGATTTTTAATCATACCGATCAGGGCGGTCGTTACGGCTTTATGCAGCAACCGGGTATCGGCCGTTGGAACTTACAGCGGCTGCAGGTTGCTTTAAGCGCTAGTATGGATGTGACTGAGTTTACCGAGGTGCTGGACGAATACGAACCTTTTATACAGCAGTGCTATTTTAACCAGATGCGGCAACGGCTGGGGCTTACATCGGTGGAAAGGGATCAGGCAAAGCCATTGATTGCAAGCTGGCTAGCGTTACTAGAGCAGGAGCAATTAGATTATAACCGCAGCTTTGTTGAGTTAGAGCAACTGCTGCAACACCCCGATAAAGTTAACGAATTGGCGTTAGTCGCTAAAGACTGGCTGGCAGACTATCGAGCGGCAGTCGACGAGCCGGATATTAAATCGATGCAGGCGGCGAATCCCGTGGTGACCTTACGCACTCATTTGTTAACTCAAGTAATTATTGCGGCAGAGCAGGGTGATGAAGCGCCACTGAATCAGTATTTGCAGGCGTTAACGACACCTTTTGATCGCAGGCATCTGGACACCCACTGGGCCCAACCTCCGGCAGAGGAGATTGAAGCGGGCAGTCTGTCATGCTCCAGTTAGGCTGGATGTTGCGCATTAGGGGTGTATAGTACAAAATCGAACACAAATAATAATATTATGGGCGGGCACATGACCGTTGTTAGAACAAGTACAATCGCGATTGTTTTAAGTGTTTTTTCGTCTTGGGTAGCGGCACAGCAATGGCAGGTACCTGCACCACAATCGTTTGATACGACAAATATTTGCCTGGGCAATTTACAGCAACCTTTAACGGTTGAGTTGGCTGATACGACGGCGCAACATGCACGTGGACTAATGCAGCGGGAATCGCTGGGAACGTTTGAAGGGATGTTGTTTCGTTATCCTCAGGTGCGTCCGGGCAGCTCCGGGTTTTGGATGTACCAAACACTGATTCCACTGGATATTGCTTATTTAAACGCACGTGGCGAAGTCGTTAAGACTTTTACCATGCTCCCCTGTGGCAGTGATGATCCCAGCCAGTGCCGTAGTTATGCGCCGGGTAAAAACTATCAATATGCGTTGGAGATGAACGCGGGATTTTTTGCCGACAATGATATTCGGCTTGGCGACCGCGTAACCATTGTTGGCTCAGTCGAGGACGGCCAGCAATGCGACGAACTTTTGCAGTAACACCATGATAAAAATAAAGGACCAGGGACAATGATGAGAACATTTATTTTCACAGCCATTGCTGCCAGTGTATTGGCCGCTTGCGGTCAGCAGCAAACCAGTGAAGCACAATCAGAAACTTCCGTTGCAGAGCCTGAACAGCAAAGCCAGACGGCGCAACAACCGGATCTGGAAGGCTCAGCATTTAACCCCAATTACCGTGACTACCTTGAAACAATCTCAGCAGACGAATTCGCCGGGCGGGAACCGTCAACCGAGGGTGAAGAGAAGGTCGTGTCGTTTATCGAAAATCACTTTAAAGAGTGGGGCTTGAAGCCTTATAACAGTGAAACTGGCAGCTATCGGCAGTCAGTACCGCTAGTCAAGATTATGCCTTACCAGGTCAGCGACATGACTTTTAGCGGTGAAAACGCGCCGGACACCATGAAATACCGCACCGAAATGATGGCCTGGACGATGCAGGTTACCGACGAGGTAGCGGTAGAAAACAGCGACATGGTATTTGTTGGATACGGGATTGTGGCGCCGGAGTACAATTGGAATGACTACGAGGGGCTTGATGTAGAAGGCAAAACGGTGGTGATGTTCGTTAATGACCCCGGTTATGCCACGCAAGATCCTGAACTGTTTAATGGCAACGCCATGACCTACTATGGTCGTTGGACTTATAAATATGAAGAAGCAGCACGACAAGGCGCTGCCGGGGCTATTATCATTCACGAGACCGGTCCGGCAGGTTATGGCTGGGGCGTTGTTGCCAGCGGTTCGCCGGTGCGCTATGACCTGAAGAAAGAAAACAACAATATGGATCGGGCTAAAGTTGAGGGTTGGATGACACTGGACAGCGCGCAAGACTTGTTTGCACAGTTGGATATGTCTGTTGATGAAGCGCGGCAAATGGCCTTAAGCGAGGACTTTGAGGCAATGCCATTAAATGTCCAGGCTAACGTTTCGGTCAAAAATAAATTCGAAGAACTGAGCGCCTACAACGTGGTCGGTTATATCGAGGGTAGCAAGTATCCGGAAGAACACGTTATTTACATGGCTCACCATGACCATCTGGGTACCGACCCGGTGCGCGAAGATGACCCAATCTATAATGGTGCTCAGGACAATGCGACCGGAACCGCGGGTTTGTTGGCATTGGCGGAAAAATTCTCGCAGCAGCCTCAGCCGGAACGTTCGATCGTGTTCCTTGCCGTTGGTGCTGAAGAAAGTGGTTTACTTGGTTCTAAATGGTATGCAGAAGAGCCCATGTTGCCGCTGAGTCAGGCCGTTGGTGGTATCAATATGGATCTGATGAATGTTTATGGCCCGGTCAAAGACATGGTCGTTATCGGCTATGGCAACAGCGAAATGGATCAGTACCTTAAGCCTTACATAGAGGAACAGGATCGTTATTTAGCGCCGAATCCAACGCCGGAAGCTGGTTTCTTTTACCGCTCAGACCATTTTAGTTTAGCCAAAAAAGGCGTGCCTATGCTGTATGCGGAAGGTGGCAATGATCACATAACTAAAGGCAAAGAGTGGACCGAAGAGCAGCGTGCGAAATATGTCGCTGAGGCTTATCACAAGCCCGCCGACGAGTATGATCCAAACTGGGATTTACGGGGTGCGCAGCAGGATATGTCTGCTTTCTTCAAACTGGGCTGGCAGTTGGCTAATTCACGCGATTGGCCGCAATGGACTGACGGTAATGAGTTTGAAGCGGCACGTAAAGAAACTGAAGAAGAACGCAACTAGTCGTTGCGTTAACGCAAAAAACCGAGCGGCCAAGGTTGAACATGACGCCAATTCTGTGGTCTAGTAAGTAGAGACTGTTAACAGGAGTAGTCATGAGCGATCAGCGAAGACAAGTTTATATTCGCTTCAACCAAGGCCGTTATTCGGGGTCAGGTGGACCAGGCGGTCCCAACAGAGGCTCCGGAGGTAACTGGCTCAGTCGCATACTGGGCCTTTTTTTATTGCTGGTATTTTTGGGATTAGCGGTCACCTTTGGTGTATTTATTCTCATTATTGGTGCCATCCTGATGATTCCCGTCATGTGGAAGCAACGCCATGCGATAAAGCAGTTTTGGCAATTACGGAAGCAGGCCAAAGCTCAGTTTGAAGAGAGTAAGCGGCAATATCAGCAACAACGGACACAAAATGAAAACGACCCGGATATTATTGAAGGGGAGTACGAAAAAATGGACGATGATAATAAACGTTAATTATTATTAACCCATTAAAAAAACCCCGGGTGTGAAGCCCGGGGTTTTTTTATTATCGGCAGAACCTTATTCCGTTTCTGTCTTAGGAGGGAAGATACGGCGTACCACATAAAAGAACATTGGTACGAAGAAGATAGCGAGTACTGTACCGCCAATCATGCCACCAATAACACTGGTACCAATAGCATTACGGCTGGCAGCACCGGCTCCCTCGCTTAGCGCAAGAGGCATAACGCCCATGATAAAAGCTAACGACGTCATTAGGATGGGACGTAAACGCAAGCGAACTGCTTCCAGTGTTGCATCCAACAGCTCTTTTCCCTGTTCCTGCAAGTCTTTGGCGAATTCAACAATAAGAATAGCGTTACGGGCCGACACACCCACTGTGGTCAGCAAACCAACCTGGAAGTATACATCGTTGGGAATACCCCGCAGCATAACCGCGATCACTGCACCAAGAATACCCAGTGGTACTACTAACATGACTGAGAACGGTATTGACCAGCTTTCATAAAGTGCAGCCAAACACAGGAATACAACCACTAGCGAGATGGTGTATAGGATCGGAGCAAAATCACCTGATTGGCGTTCTTGCAGTGAGATCCCAGTCCACTCGTAGCCGGTGCCCTGAGGCAGTTGACTGACTAAGCGCTCCATTTCGGTCATCGCCACACCGGTACTCACGCCTTCAGCGGCCTGACCCTGAATATTCAGTGCTGGTACGCCATTATAACTTTCTACACGTTGTGCACCATAAGTCCATTCCCAGCTAGAGAAGGAGCTAAATGGCACCATATCGCCCTGGTTATTGCGTACATACCACTCGTTGATATCCTGAGGCAGCATACGGTCATCCGCTTCGCCCTGTACATACACGCGTTTAACCCGACCGCGGTCAATAAAGTCATTTACGTAGGCGGAACCCCATGCAGTGCTTAGCGTGTCGTTAATACTAGCGATGGTCAGACCTAGTGCTTGTGCTTTTTCGAAATCAATATCGATTTTAAGCTGCGGTGCGTCTTCCAGGCCATTAGGTCGAACCTGCGTCAGCAAATCACTCTGCGCCGCCATTCCCAGCAACTGATTACGCGCTTCCATGAGTTTTGCATGGCCAAGGTTGCCACGATCCTGAAGATACATATCGAACCCACTGGCGGTGCCAAGTTCCGGAATAGGCGGTAAGTTAAAGGCAAAAATCATCGCTTCTTTAATACCAGCGAAGAAGCCGAAGGCGCGTCCAATAACAGCTTGTACACTCTGACTCTCGTCACGTTCCGACCAATCCTTTAACCGCACGAAAGCAATACCGTTGGCCTGACTGCGACCTGAGAAGCTAAAACCAACCACCGAGAATACCGATTGAACCGCATCTTCCTGGTCAAGATAGTAGTTCTCGATTTTATCCATCACAGCATTCGATTGCTCAATGGTCGAGCCAACCGGTAAGTTCATTTGGGTTAAGAATACGCCGCGATCTTCCTCTGGTAAAAACGCAGACGGCAAGCGAGTGAATAAGAATGCCAGAACCGCAATAATGCCCAGATACAGCAATCCGACGCGCAATGAACGGCGCAAAATACCGTGTACTGAGTTGGTATACTTGATGGTCGCTTTTTCCAGCGTGCGGTTAAACCAGCCAAGCGGACCCCAACCGTCGCTTTTGTTGTGTTTGACTGGTTTTAATAAGGTCGCGCACAAAGCTGGGGAGAATATAATTGCTACCAATACGGATAGACCCATAGAGGTAATGATGGTTAATGAAAACTGCCGGTAAACCGCCCCGGTAGAGCCAGGGAAGAAGGCCATAGGTGCAAATACAGCCGCCATAACGACACCGATGGCGACCAATGCACCGGTAATTTGTCCCATCGACTTAATGGTCGCTTGTTTGGGGGACAGTCCTTCTTCGGCCATCAGTCGTTCGACATTTTCTACCACAACAATGGCATCATCAACCAACAAGCCAATTGACAGCACCATACCGAACATGGTTAGGGTATTTATCGAGAAGCCTGCCAGAGACAGCACACCCATGGTGCCAAGAATGACCACCGGAATAGCTAGAGTAGGAACCAGCGTCGCTCTCAGGTTCTGCAAAAACACGAACATTAGCAGGAACACCAAAATGATCGCTTCGATTAATACCTGCGCTACTTCCGAGATGGATATTTTAATAAACGGCGTGGTGTCATAGGCCGTTACCATTTCCATGCCATCCGGGAAAAACTGCTCCAGCTCATCCAAGCGTGATTTCACGGCTTCTGCCGTTTCCAGTGCATTGGCACCTGTTTGTAGGTTAATAGCTAAGCCGGTTGCCGGTTTGCCGTTGTAATTAGCGTTAATGGAGTAGTTTTCCGCTCCCAGCTCAACCTCGGCAACATCGCGCATTCGTACTTGTGAACCATCAGGCAACACTTTCAGGGTAATGTTTTCGAATTGCTCAGGATCGGACATCCGCGTTTGCGCAATAATCGTTGCGTTAAGACGCTGTCCCTCAACGGCCGGCGTACCGCCTAGCTCACCCGCGGCAACCTGCGCATTTTGGGCGCGGATAGCGTCTTTAATTTCTGCCATCGACAAGCCGTAATTGACCATCGCTGCCGGGTCGATCCAGATTCGCATTGCATAAGGGGCACCGAATAGCTGTACGTTACCTACACCGCTGGTTCGCGAAATGGGATCTTGCAGGTTTGTCGCAATATAATCACTTAAATCCGTTTGGGTGAAGCGATCGTCATTGGCAACCAGAGCGACGACCATCAAAAACGAGCTACTGGACTTACTTACCGTAATACCCTGTGCCTGCACTTCCTGTGGCAATTGCGGGGTGGCCTGAGAGAGTTTATTCTGAACCTGTACCTGCGCAATGTCCGGATCAGTACCCGATGCAAATGTCAGACTGATGCTACCGTTGCCGTAGTTACTCTGCGAGGAAAAATATAACAGGTTATCAATACCCGTCATGTTTTGCTCAATAACCTTGGTTACGGTATTGGCCACGGTTTCTGCGTTAGCACCAGGATAGTTATATTGAATCTCAACCGCCGGTGGTGCAATTGTTGGGTACTGTGCGATCGGCAATTGCAACATAGAAATTGCGCCTGCCATCATCGTCAACAATGCGATTACCCAAGCAAAAATCGGCCTATTAATGAAAAATTTTGCCATGTCAGAACTCCCTTACTGCTGTTCTGTGCTTGAGTTATCAATACGGACCTGAGCACCGGGCTGAATATTCTGCAAGCCTGAAGTGATAACTTTTGTACCTGCCTTGATACCACTGCTGACCAGCCAGTCATTGCCGATGGCTCGCTCAGTTTCAATCATACGTTGTTCAACTTTGTTACCCTCAGCCACAACCATCACATAAGGAAGACCACGCGAGTTACGTGTAACTGCCTGCTGCGGAATTAACAGTGCCTGATTGAGCGTGCCTTCGCTGACAGCAGCGCGCACGAACATACCTGGGTACAATTGATTGTCCGGATTAGGGAATTTAGCGCGCAGCAGAATAGCGCCGGTATCTTCGTCGACGGTAACTTCAGAGAACAACAGTTCGCCTTCTTGGTCGTAATCCAGACCGTTGAGGTTCAAACGAACCGGCGCATTACCATTAGGGTTTGCTTGGATACGGCCGGATTCAATATCAGCTTTTAGTTGCAAAAAAGCTTTGCTTGACTGGCTAATGTCCACATATATCGGATCAAGTTGATTGATTGTAACCAAAGGGTCAGGCTGTGAGGCCGTCACTAAAGCACCTTCGGTAAAGTTTGAACGGCCGACAATACCGCTAATAGGGGCATTAACGTTAGTGTATTCAAGGTTAATTTCCGCGCTTTTCAGTTGCGCTTCCGCCAGTGCAACTGCCGCTTTGTTTTCGAAGAAAGTAGCCTCAGCAGTATCAAACTCGTCCTGGCTCACCGCATTTTCCTGCAGCAGCTCTTCAAAGCGTTTGTAGCGAAGTTCAGAGCTACGCATAACAGCTTTTGCCCGTTCTACTTCGGCACGCGCACTGGCTACTTCGGCCTCATAGACCGCGGGGTCAATTTGGTAAAGTTGCTGGCCGCGCTCGACGTACGTACCTTCTTCAAATTTGCGTTCCAGTAGCACACCGCTGACCTGGGGACGGACTTGCGCGACCCGATAAGCCGATGTACGCCCCGGTAACTGGGTTGAAACCTCCACCGCCTGTGGTTGCACTGTAATAATTTCCACGGCTGGGGCTGGGCGTTGTTGACCCTGCTGAGCCTGTGCTGCGCTATCATCACTGCACGCAGTCAATGTAGCCGTCGCAAATAGACCGGCGACAACAAGGGGTACGAGCTTTTGTCGTTTGTTCATCCATTACCTCTAGTTGATTCTCTGCTAATTAAATATGATTATACATACATGACTGTATGTTTGTAAAATTTAAATGTGGTTCAGATTGGTTCTTGCGATACTGTTAAGGCGATTTTGCCAATCGTTTTACCTGATTCCACTTCAGCGTGTGCTCTAATTAAATTTGCTGCGTTTAGCTCACCCATATTTTTACCTAAGGTTGAGCGTAACTGGCCGTTGTCGACTAACGCAGAAATTTGGCTCAGCAGACGCCCCTGAGCCTTAATATCATCGGTCTCAAACATGGCGCGGGTAAACATGAACTCCCAGTGCAAACTCAGGCTCTTTTGTTTTAGCCGCGTTATATCCAATGGTGAGGCCGGGTCATCAATAATGCCAATGCGTCCCTGCGGCTTGATTAGCTCAATCACGTCATCAAAATATTGGTCGCTGTGGGTTAGTAGTGCGACATCGGTTACTGTATCTTCTTCGCTAAGTTGTGCAGCGAGTGGGGCGCTATGGTCGATAACCAAATCGGCACCGAGTGCTGTTACCCACTGTTTTGACTCGGGTCGGGATGCGGTGGCAATAACACGTGCCGAAGTTAATTGTTTGGCTAATTGCACCATAACCGAACCCACACCACCGGCAGCGCCAATGATTAGCAGCGTTCGTTCATTACTGTGCTGGTCAAGTTGTAAACGGTCGAACAGCAGCTCAAACGCAGTGATACTGGTTAACGGCATGGCAGCCGCCTGGCCATCATCCAGCGATGTTGGCGCGTGCGCGGCTATTCGGTAGTCAACTACATGTTGCTGAGCGTTGCAGCCGGGGCGAGTGACATCGCCTGCGTACCAGACACGATCGCCGGGCTGGAAGCCGGTTACATTTTTACCCATATCGATAACCTCGCCGACGGCGTCCCAACCCAATACTTTGTACCCATGCTCGGGGGCGGCGCGCTGGCGCACCTTGGTATCTACCGGATTAACTGCAACCGCAGAAACTTTTACCAGCAAGTCATTGTCTGATGGCTCGGGAGCTTCGAGCTCAACATCAAGCAAGGCCTCAGGCTGATCGATGCGAAGAGATTGCTGGTATGCAACGGCTTTCATTGTGTCTACTCCTGTGATTAACGTAAGCGTGGGTAAAAACCAAGAAACAAATGTATAAACGTTTATAATACGGTGAAATGACAGGTTTTCGATCGATTAATGATAAAAAACCAAACCATAAAAAATAGAGATAAGTTAATGAATCTAAAAGTTGCTACGGTTATCAGTGCCGGATTATTACTAAGCGCGGCCTCTGTTATGGCTTCTGATGCGCAGGTCGACAAAGCGAAGTCAGCCATTCAAAAGCTCAAAAGGCAAAGTGCGGTTGAATTTGCTTACCAGCGTCATTCCGACTTTGGCGAGCGTACCATGCGTGAACGCTATCGGCCTTTGCCGGACAGTCATGGCTGGACGCTTCTGTCAGAAAATGATGAGAAACCAAGCGCGCAACGGTTAACTGAATATCAGCAGATGAAGTATGACGAGTGGCAGTCCGGGCAACAAACACAGGATACCGAGGATCAGGATCAGCAAAGTATCAAGTTGTCACTGAGCGATATGATCCAGGCAGATACACTGGTTTATGTGGGCGAGCAAGAGTGGCGGCAACAGCAGGTGCTGGCTTATACGTTTACGCCGTATCTAGATAAGTTCAGCGAGCATGACGATAAGTTACAGGGTAATCTTTATTTAAGTCCGAATAGCCACTCGCCCGCAGGGCTGAGTATCACACTTAAGGAGTCTTTTTCGCCGGCGATGTCTGTGACCCTGGAAAACTTCGAAATGCAGATTGAGCTAATGCCCATCACTGACAAGGGTACAACTTTTTATGTGCCCAAACAGACAGAAGAGAAAATGGCGGGCAGCTACCTTTATTTTAAGGATTTTAGCAACCACACCATTCGCGAATATACCGATTATTCGGTATTGGATACCGCATCAGTAAGTCGCGTCAGCGCCAACTGAGCAGCAAACGACTCGAGCGCTTCCAGGCCCTGCGGATCCTCAGTAAGTAAGGGTAATCGATGATTAGGCCAGTGCTTAAAGCGCTGGTCTATTTCCTCAAGATAGCTTTGCTGTTGAACCCGCCGTTTAGCCAAAAATTCACCGTCAGCATCGTCGGGTAAAATGCGGTTAATAATGACCCCGGCAATGGGTAACTTCTCTTTGGCGAGAGCCTCTAATGCACGCTCGGTTTCCTGTATGGGCAGGCGTTCCGGCGTCAAAACAAACAAGATGCCGGTGTAATCCGGGTCTTGCAACAGCCGTCGCGTGCGTTGGAATAGCCGCTGACGCTCTAATAATTGCTCGGTTATAGCTTTAGTGCGATCGGTCATTCCTTCAGTGGCATGCTCATCAGGATTCGCCATTGGGTTAGCAACATCTTTACCGGCTTTAGGGGCAAGGTGTTTTAATACCCCCTCAAATTCCTCCGAGCGGTGTTGCGAACGTAACATACCCTGGGTCCAGGCTGCCATTGCTTCAGGCAACGTCAGCAAACGTAAGGTATGACCGGTTGGCGCGGTGTCAAAAATCAGTAAGTCATAGTCCCGTTCAGCCTGTTCAATGATCTGGCAAATCCGCTCCAGCAAGGCGGCTTCCTGCGCCCCCGGCGATTGCTGAGACAGTCGCATTTGCCGTTCAATTTCGGGAAATAACTCCGGCTTTGTAAACCGCTTCATTTGCTGAGTTACGCGTTGAATATGCGTTTTTACTTCTTTATCGGGGTCGATTTCCAGTGCATCAACACCGTCTTTTATCGTCGTTATGTTATCGCCAATGTTAGTACCAAACGCATCGGCCAAGCTGTGCGCAGGGTCAGTCGACACGATCAGCACACGTTTGCCCTGGCGCGCAGCTAAAATAGCTAATGCAGATGATACGGTGGTTTTGCCAACACCACCCTTGCCGCCGACAAGCAGCACTTTTCGATCAAGAGGTTGTGTCATTGCTGATGTCCGTTAGTTTGCCTACTGCATTAGCAGCAGCGGAAGTGATCAAGCGGGGAATGTTCCATGCCCATACGTTGATGCCATTCGTGAAAGCGTTCCAACATCAGGGGTTGTAATTCGAGCGTGTAGTAAGCGGCCGGATTCGGCACGCCCATCATTTCGGAGAACACCAGTAACATGAACAAGTCATCCTCATCGCGCTTAGCTCGTGCAATCGCAGAGCGATAGGGCGCATTGTAAAACTCATTCATCAATTCGCTTGCACGACCAAACCAATGTCGAATCGAATGAATGTTCATGTTACGGCTCCTCATATTTTAAGCCTAACCAGCGGCTTTATTTTCTTTACTGACTTTAGATAGCGTAGCGGTCGCTTCCAGAATAATCCAGATAGCGGCGATAAGTACCACGATATCCAAGAAGAATAAGAAATACTTCTCTTGCTCATAAAAGCCTTGCAGCTGAATAACCAGTGCAAAAACCGTCATGATCAGCAAGAAAATTAGTGGTAACAGAGTAACGTACATTGGGCGCCCCAAACGTACCAGCATTACCGTAATAACCATTAATGTCAGGCCTGCTAACAGCTGGTTAGTGGTACCGAACAGCGGCCAAATTTGTAAGCCGCCTGAACCATCTGCACCACCAGCACCAAAGGCCAATAATAGACAGCTACCGACAGCTAACAAGGTTGCAACCGCGGGCTTCTGAATAAAGGATATATCGTAAATATTACCCCATTCCTGGAAAATATAGCGTTGCAGACGGAGACCTGTATCCATGGTGGTTCCGGCGAATAATACAGCCATTACCGTTAATAAGGTTTCTGAGATACCAACATCCAAACCAATACCCTGGCTGATAATATTAGCACCACCTTCAACGAAAGCAGATACACCGCCCTGGCCGAACGAACTGTAGACCGCTTCCCAGTCCGCCAGGGTAGCAAAACCGGCACAGGCTGCGATGATTGTTGCCAGCGACAATGAACCTTCGCCAATGGCACCAAAGTAACCCACGAAGCGTAAGTCAGTTTCTTTGTCCAGCTGTTTAGAGGTAGTACCTGATGCGACTAAGCCGTGGAACCCGGAAATAGCACCACACGCAATGGTAACGAACAATAACGGTAGCATTGACGGTGTGCCTTCCGGCGTATTGCTGTTAAAGGCAGGAGCAGTCATATCCGGCCCCAGTAATAACACCGCACCGTAAAGCAAAATCAGACCAATAAACAATTGTAAGCCGTTGATGTAGTCACGCGGCTGTAGCAATACCCAAACCGGCAGTAATGAAGCGATAGCCGCGTAACCAAACAGGATTAGGATCCACTGGGCATTGTCAGATAAACCCATTGCCATGTCGGGTAGTTGCAGTGGCATGTTAGGGCCTACCCAAATTAGCACGTAAAGGGCAACAACACCCAGCACCGATACTGCGCCCAGGCCCATCCATTTGCGGAAGATTATCTGACCAATAATCAACGCCACAAATATGGCGCCCCAGACCGGGATCACTGCGCTTGGGAAATTAATCAGCAGCCCTGCAATGGCTGTTGCAAATACTGCATTAACCATCAACAGCACCAGAAAAATAACGATCATAAACAACGTTTGCGCGCGTTTACTGACTACGTCACCGGTCAAGCTACCCATGGACTTCGCTTTATTGCGGTTTGATGCCCAGATAGCACCGGCATCGTGTACGCCGGCAAAAAAGATTGTACCGAATACCACCCATAAAAACGCAGGTACCCAACCCCAGATAACGGCAATTGCGGGACCAATGATAGGCGCCGCGCCGGCAACTGAAGTGAAGTGGTGACCCCAAAGAACATATTTATTGGTGGGAACGAAATCTACGCCGTCTTCGAATTCGTGCGCAGGTGTTTTGAAGTTTGGATCAAGCTTGTAGATTTTCTCGGCAATGAATTTTGAGTAGAACACATAACCGAGGAACATCGCGCCCAGACCCAGAAGCATCACAATGATCGCATTCATGGACAGTGCCTCTTAAGTTATACAGACAATTTGTTATAAACAGTAAAAAAACCTTGATCTAGCCCAATTATTGTAACGCATACTCAATAACGCTGGGCATCAGACCAAGGTCTAATAGACTGTTTGTTATTTTTTACCACGCCTTAACAGACTGCCAATTAGCGAGATGGCAAACAGAATAATAAAGATAAAGAAAATAATTTTTGCAATCTCTGCTGCCGCGCCGGCGATACCGCCAAAGCCTAACACCGCGGCAATAACTGCAACCACCAGAAAAATAAGTACCCAACGTAACATACTGAATCTCCCTATTTTTTTGTTGTTCCATATAACAATAGTAGACAAATTCAGAAAAGATCAACTAAGCATAAAAAAACCACTATAGCGCGAGCTATAGCGGTTTTGGTTGCGCGGTGAAGTATTGCTTAGTGCGCTGCTTCTGCCGCCGCAGCATCTGCGGCTTTTTTGTCTTCAATCGGTTTGGCATAAGCTTCTATCGCAGGGGCCAGATAGACGGCATTACTCAGTAATTTAGCCGTTCCCCAGAAGAAAGCACGGAAGTTAACATTATCCGCAAAGCCTATGACACGACCACTACCTAAACGGTGTGCAACGATGTTTGATTTGCCTTTCAGCACATCGCGATTACGTTCGTCGGCATAGCCGCTTAATAAGGGTTGCTCCTGATCGTAGCTGGCAACACTGATAAACGGGCTTTCCGGCACTTCCATAGCATTTAATTCGTCTTTAAATACCGGCATATTTTCGCGCGGGAAGCCAAACAATAACGGGTGAGAGGTATCAACCTGCATGTTGAATATTGCACCCGCTACGCGACGCTTAGCATAAAAGCCGTCACGCTCGGCATAGCTTAAGCCGCTGCTGTCGAAGGCTTTCTCGAATACCTCGTCCGCCACCCATTGCGCGCGTAACAACTCATTTTTAGCGAGCCATTCCGCACCGCCTTGTTGGCCGATAATCACACCGCCATTGTTAACCCATTGCGACAGCTTCTGTTGCTCTTGCTCACCGAGCGTGTAATAGCTCCCGTCCACCAGTACAATATGACTGTATTTAGTCAGGTCAACACGCGACAAACGATCAGTATCGACCATAGACAATGGCACACCTACATGACGGTCAAAGTAATACCAAGCCTCGCCGGCCTCGTACAGGTTTACACCGTCACCGGTCAACATCATCACAGATGGCTCTTCAACCGGGTTAATGTTACGGCTACCCAGGTCAATGCCCTCGGGCGTTAAACCGCTTTCAACAGATACGACCGCGATTTCACGCTCCGAAGCAGCTTGATCCAGTACCTTTTGTACATCAGCCCAGTCATGCTGTTGATAAGCGCGCGTTACCACAATTGAGCCGGCGCTGAGTTTTTTCACACCGTCAGGTGTTTCCACCGTCAGCGGTTTGTAACTCTGGCGGGCATGGATGTCATTTTCTAACAGTTCCTGCAGTAAACCCGGGGCAAGATAGTCATTCCAGTCAAACGCGTATGCATAGGCATCGGCGGCTAACGGATAACTAGCTCGTTGAGGTTCATCCCAGGCGTTGTCAGCCAGGCTGATACGACCGCGGTATTGCGAAAAGTCCAGGTTAAAGGCCATCGGTAGCGTCCAGCCGGAAACATCATAGAAGGTATTGTCCGGGAACGACTTACGGGTACTAAACATCCCCTGGATTAAGCCAAACTGTGGTTGCTCGGCAGGTACAAAGTAACTGCGGCCAGCTTCATAACGCTTGCCATCAGTCTCAATGGTTTTTTCTACCCGGTACGCCTCGACACCATGCTGCTTAAGAATATCAACTAAGCCCTGCAGGCGATTGGCATCGCTGCCGTCACCAATCAGGTAGCCATCAAAGTTGGCGTCATCACCCATCTCCATCCAACGGTCGTAGGTGTTTTCCTGAAACTCAATAAAACGGGCTTTGTTTTTGTGCGCGCCATAAATGGTGCTTAACGACGTAATAAACTGATTACGGATGGTAAATGGAAACTCTACCTCACCGTTAATAGAGTCCTGCAAATGACCGCGGCTTGAGGCTTGTTCAAACAGGATACCCACCGCGCCTTGCACGTCCGGATAAGTCGAACCTTTGCCGTAATAGAAGTCATCGAAGGATTCTTCGGTGTAATACAGATTACCAAACTCATCCAGAGAGTCCGCGTGCTCAGCAGCCAGGATCTCGGTCAAGCGAACATTTTCATCCGGGGTAATCGGGTTTTTACGTGATGGAATGCCGGGCTGAAAGAAAAACGTGCTATTAGTGCCCATTTCGTGAAAGTCAGTTAACACGTTTGGCTTCCATTTTTGGAAATTAGCAACACGTGCACGTGACTCAGGGTGTTGCAGTAGCAACCAGTCACGGTTCATATCAAACCAATAATGATTGACGCGGCCACGAACAAAGGGTTGCACATGTTCGCGATGGTCCGGATCAGCTACCAGGTTTTGGCCGCGATGCTGGTTGGCCCATTGCGCAAAGCGCGCCAGTCCATCAGGGTTAAAAGACGGGTCAAGCAGGATCACGGAGTCTTGCAGGACCTGCTCAACGGCATCGCCCTGAGCGGCGGCAAGATAATACGCGAAAACTAAGGCGGCGTTACTGCCACTGGACTCGTCGCCATGAATACTGTAGCCCATATACATGACTAATGGGGTATTATCCGGGTCGGCGTCACGTTTTGGATCGGCTGCTGCCAGATGACGTTGTCTTACATCGTCGATGTTTTGATGGTTCTCGGGTGAGGTTACTGTCAACAGTACCAATGGGCGTTGTTCATGCGTACGTCCGGTTACCTCAAACGTAATCCGGTCAGATTCTTCCGCCAGCACTTCCATATAGCGAACGATCAAATCGTGACGTGCGTGCCATTCACCAACCTCATGACCCAGAATTTCAGAGGGTTTGGTGATGGATGGATCGTAGCTAACATCGGACGGCAGATAATAGGATAGATCTTTGGTTGCAGCCATTGAGGGTAGTGCAATACTGACTACCGCAACTGCGCTTAGACCACGAATAAACTTACGTAGCATAAGTGAGTTCCCCTTGTTGTAGTTTGCTCATTACCATAGCAAAAACCCAGCCGGTGGTAAGTACTTTTCGGTATTCTGCGGCTGGTTTGCGATGGGGAACGCGTACTAATCGTTGTTTTATGGCTGGATTTGACGCTGAATCGGTTGTTGCAGTGATATCAGTGTTTCGGTTGACTGAACTTCGTCTATCGACTGAATTCGATTAATTAACACATGCTGCAAGTCATTGATCGATGGTGTCATGATTTTTATAAAAACATTGTAGGGTCCGGTTGTGTAGTAGGCTTCAATAACCTCTTCTAACGCTTCTAGCTTGGCAATTGCTTTAGGATAGTCACCTGCATGCCGCAGCGTAATACCAATAAAGCAACAGACATCGTAGCCCAGTTGCTTCGCATTAACCTTAAGCTCAGTACTGGCAATAATCCCGGCTTTGCGCATTTTCTCGACCCGCACATGAATCGTAGCCGGACTTACGCGCAGTTTTTTTGCAATTTCGCTATAGGCTGTGCGCGCATCGTTAATCAGCGTATTAAGGATGGAACGATCTAAACTGTCGATTTGATAATTCCCGCTGGTATTTTTCATGGTTTTTTAACGATTTGTTGGTTTTAGTTAATTTAATTTTATTTTATTAATCATGTAAAGGCTTTTTTATTAAATGGTATTTAATGATTCTCGCGATTATGCGAAAAATGATCACACGATAAGTCTAAACGATGAATTACGATTAATGACGAGGCGAACCATGACGAAAACGACATACATAAAACACCAGCTACAAATCCAACAGGTCAAAACAACTTTCAGTCAGCAACTTTGTCAACACTTGCAGTTGGTCCCGGTACAGGCGCCGATTCTGAGTGAGACAGGCACCGGGATTCAGGACGATTTGGCTGGCCACGAGCAGGCTGTATCAGTCTCGGTAAAAGCGATTCCGGATAAGCGCTTTGAAGTGGTGCATTCATTGGCAAAATGGAAGCGCCACACTCTCGCACGCTACGGTTTTGAACCCGGCGAAGGTATTCTGACAGACATGCGCGCGCTGCGCCCGGATGAGGATAGTCTGAGTGCGAAGCACTCCGTCTATGTTGACCAATGGGATTGGGAAAAAGTCATCGACGAAACTCAACGTAGTGTCGCGTTTTTAAAGCAGACCGTTCGTCAGATATACGCTGCATTGCTGGCTACCGAAGCCAGCTTAGCAGAGCAGGGCGGGCGAACACCATTAGCCGAACAGGTTTATTTTATTGATAGTGAGGCATTGGCGCAGCAATTTCCTGAGCTTTCGCCTAAGCAGCGCGAACGAAAAATAACCCGTCAGCATGGTAGCGTGTTTATTATGGGTATTGGTGGTCAGCTGAAGGAAGGTCAACCGCATGATGTCCGGGCGCCGGACTACGATGACTGGAGTACATTGTCAGAAGAAGGGTTTACCGGTTTAAATGGTGACTTGCTGGTTTGGCACGATGGCTTAAAGGATGCATTAGAATTGTCGTCAATGGGCATCCGCGTAGATAGCACTGCACTATTGCAACAACTCGAATTAAGCTGTCAGCAGCATCGAGCTGAACTCCCGTGGCATCAGGCATTACTGACCGGGCAATTGCCGCTGACCATCGGTGGTGGCATCGGGCAATCACGCGTAGTGATGCAACTATTGCAACTTGATCATATTGCCCAGGCGCAGTGTGGCGTGTGGCCGGAAAAAGTAAAACACGCGTTGTAGCGAAACTAAGCGGTGCGTACAATAATGCGATGCGAGAATACTACAGAAACGGCGCCAACCACCGCGCTGGTGCCGATGTTAGCTTTGCCGATATTGTGCAGTTGTTTGGTTTTTACTCAGTCCGTATTGGTCGTTGGGTAACCAAAGCCGAACAACAGCGGGCGGCTAACTTATTTTTTGATGCGCTGTGCGACCTACAACATTTACTGCAAGTGCCGGGTGAGGTGCTGTCGTTACGCGGTACCTTAGCCTTGCACTATGGTATTGGCGGCCGCCCGGGGGCGAGTGCGCATTATCAGCCGGCAGGTCGTGTCTTAGCATTGGCCAAAAATGCTGGTGGCGGCAGTTTGGCGCATGAGTGGTTTCATGCGTTTGATCATTATGTATGCTCAAAAATGTTTGCGGATGAACCGCCGGCCATGCGATTTGCGTCACGCCATTGGCTAACCAGTGACGCACTTATTGAACATCCCCTCAACCATTGTCTGGCACTGGCATTTAAGCGCTTGTTTTTGTCAGCCGATGGTAGCCAGCCGGGGACATTTATGCGCCACTGTATTAATTACGATAAACGCTTGAACACCCAATATTTTGCTATGCCGGAGGAAGTGTCAGCACGCTGCTTTGAGGCAATTTTACAGCGCCAGTCACTAAAGAATCACTTTCTTGTGGCAGGCACCATGCAAACCGATACGGCACAGGCGGGATTGTACCCGCCGATAGACTTGCAGAACAGCGTTGCTGAATGTTGGTTTGATTACTTTAACCGGCTAGGTAAAGCCCTAAACCAATAACCAGCCATGCCACACTGACTGTACTAAGTGTCAGCATCACCTTATCGCTGAGTGTTTTACCGCTGCCATGATTGTGGTGATGGTGATGACCGTGGTCATGCCCGGTTTTGTGGTCGACAAAGAGTTTAACTAAAAGCGCCGCGAAGCTGAGGAATATGATGTTCAGCACAAAGCCATAATTTAGTTCAAAGTGCGCTCTGTCAGTCGGAGCATTCCAGTTTTCTGCAGTTGGCAATGCGTCAAAGCTTAATAAACCGTAATGCATTACTAAAGAGGCTGCGACTAATGAAACGAACAACATCAAGGCGATATACAGCGACATCTTCCAACCGTAATAACGCGCATTAATTCGCAAGACAGGCAACACCACTAAATCAGAAAAAATAAACGCCATCACGCCGGCAAACGCAACACCTTCACCAAACAGAACAGCTGCAAGGGGAATGTTGCCCATCGATCCGATAAAGGTGAAAAAAGCGGCTATAGGGCCAACAACCGCCTGTTGTAATACCGCCCAAAAACCGAGCTCCTGCTCTGAGCCAACGCCAAGAAACAGCCACTCAAAAAATGCGCTGGGAACAAACGCAGAGATGATACCTGCAACGGTAAAGCCAATCAGGACATCCTTCCACACCATTTGCCATTCCATCACAAACTTCATCGAAACTTGATGCCACGTATGCAGTTTTAGTAAGTCTGAGAGAGCACCACCGCTATCGTCCTGATCGTCTGAAGAGTCTTTTTCACGTGCCTGTTGAATGAGTTTACGGGGATTAGTCAGGGTAATAAAAAGCCAGGCAAAAAGGATCAGTATAATACCACCGACATATTCACCAATAACAAATTGCCAGCCCAGAAATATCGCGATAACAAAACCTAGTTCGATGACCAGGTTAGTGGATGCCAGCAGAAAAGCAATTGATGCGCTGAACGCAGCCCCCTTGTTAAACAACGCACGGGTGGTGGACAAGGCAGCGAAACTGCAGGAGCTGGAGATAAAGCCAAAAAAGGAACCCAGCGAGACCGACTTTAGATTATTAGCGCCCATCGATTTGCGCATACGTTGTTTTGTAATTAATACCTGAATCAAACTGCTGATAAGGTAACCCAGAATAAAGGCCCACAATGCCATCCAGAAAAAGCCGACACTGGTATAGGCAGCCTCGCCCCAGGTTGCCAGAAACTGTTCCATGTTTGCTCCTTGAAACCGCGAAAAATAACCTCACCTTATTACATACGACTCAAATGGAATTTTAGGTTACTTTTGCTCATGCGGTATTCATTACTAGACCTTGCCCCTATTACTGAAGCGGGCTCAGCGGGCGAGGCCTTGCGCAATTCTGCTGATCTGGCAAAACACGCTGAAAAATGGGGCTACCACAGATTTTGGATGGCAGAACATCACAATATGACCGGTATTGCCTCGGCAGCGACAGCCGTAGCGCTGGGCTATGTTGCCGGTAAAACGGATAAGATTCGGGTTGGCTCGGCCGGTATCATGTTGCCTAATCACGCACCCTTTGTGGTCGCTGAACAATTTGGCACCTTAGATGCGCTATATCCTGGGCGGGTTGATCTGGGCTTGGGCAGAGCACCGGGTACTGACGGTGCAACGTTAAGGGCACTGCGTCGAAAGCCGAACGACGCCGAGCAGTTTCCGAATGACGTTCAGGAGTTGCTGGGTTATTTGGCTGAGGCAGGTGATGGTGATGCTATCAAAGCGGTGCCGGGATTTAAACAAAACATACCGGTTTGGCTACTGGGCTCCAGTACCTTTGGTGCTCAGTTAGCGGCGCACCTGGGGTTACCTTATGCCTTTGCATCGCATTTTGCACCAGACTATCTGCACCATGCGCTGCGCGCCTACCGTGATAACTTTAAGCCATCACGATATCTGGATAAACCCTACGTAGCAGCCGCAATGAACGTATTCGCGGCGGATAAAGAAGCGGACGCCCGGCACATGATGACCTCGATGCAACAGCAATTTGTGTCACTAAGACGCGGCATGCCGGGACCGCTTAAAGCACCGGTCGAGGATATAAACCAGGTTGCATCTCCGCATGAAATTGCCGCTGCTAACCATGCCTTAAGCTATACGGCGGTGGGCAACAAAGAACAGGTACAGCACACGCTCAATCACTTTATTGACGAAACCGGCATTGACGAAATTATCCTGACCTGCCACGCGTTCGACCATCAGCAACGCTTGCGTAGTTTAGAAATCGCCGCCGAAAGCTTGAGTCAGAATTAAATGGGAAGCTGAAAACCGGAAGGCTTTTGACGGTGTGAGTGTAAAAGTGTGGCGGAGTGGGAGGGGGCTCGCAGCGGAATGTTGGAGGCCATGGATGGCCGGAAACAAGCCCACATGGATGTGCTCGTGGCGGTTCCGCTGCGAGACCCCTCCCGCTTCGTCAAAAGCTTTTACACTGACGCCGCCACGCCTTTCGGTTTTCAGCAGAAGCTAGCGCACTTTTAAGTTGGCTTTAACGACTTCTAACAGATTCTCGTAGGGTACCAGACCGGGGATGATATCCGTACCAACGACGGTGCCGGGCGTGCCGCGCAGGCCGATATCGCTGAACATTTTATAATTATTACGGATACTGGCTTCGACTGTATCACTCGGCGCTAAGAGCGACTCAGTGTTCGTTTTGCTGGCAATTTGGCGCAGCGACTTGGCGCTATGCATGCCGTTTTTGGCCATTAACAGGTCGTGCACTTGTTTAAACTTAGCGGGCTGTTCCTGCCAGACGCGCTGGGCGTAAAACGCCGAATTGGTGTCGATACCCTCTAATTGCTGTTGGCGCAAGGGAACAATCACGTTAACCACTTTGAGTTCGGGATAGTTTTCCAGTAACTGCTCCAGCACGGGCTCGAGACGTTTGCAGTAGGGACAATTGTAGTCGGTAAATACGACGATTTGTTGATCGCTTGCGGCGTCAAGGTTGCCAAACGCAGGATGATCGTCGCTGTTATAAATGGCCGACATGCTTGTGTTCATAGACGCGCGTTGTTGCTGATACTGCTTGATGCTTTGGTAAACAGATTCAATAATTTCGGGGTTTTGTTGCAGCATCGCCTCGATCTCATCGATTTTATCTTGTTGTGCGTAGGCACCAATGCTCACTGCAAACAAGATGCTGGCTGTTAGAGTTTTGGTTAATAGTTTCATGGGTTTCCTCGTATTATTTGGCTTGTTCGATAGCGTCTAAAACGGCGCTGTCGGTAAGAATTACAGGTAGTGCAATGCCCTCAGGGGCAGCGGGTCCGTAGACGATGTTAAAAGGCACGCCGTAGCGGTTATGCTGGCGTAAGTAATCAGTAATGTTATCGCTGGGTGTGGTCCAGTCGGCTTGCAGAAGCGTCATATCCGCTTCGGCTAAGCGGGTAGCTACGGGGTTTTGTTCAATAACCGCACGCTTGTTGGCTTTGCAGGTAAGACACCAGTCGGCTGTCACGTCCACGAAAACGACTTGGTCATCATCGACTGCGGCGGCTATTTTTTCTTGTTCAAAGGTTTGCCAGCCTGGATCCGGTGCTGCGGTAGCGGGTGCCAGGTGGTGAATAATCAATAAACTCAGCAACCAGAGTGTCGTTAAGCCCATCATGATGCCAAAAACCGGCTTAATCCAATTTAACCAGCGTCCGGGTTTGGGTAAAAAACGCACTAACGAAGGTTTCGCGGCGACCAATAGCCATGGCAGCGCCATGCCAACGCCCAGTGCAACAAACAAGGTCAGTTGCACGACAATGCCGGCACCCATGGCAAATGCGACGGCGGTTCCTAAAAAAGGCGCTGTGCAGGGCGTTGCCAGTAAGGTGGCTATGACGCCCTGCAAAAAGTCGCCGCGGTGACTGTCGCTGGTTTTTTGCGCGGCCAACTTTTGGCTCATTCCCTGCGGCATGCGGATTTCGAATAGTCCCAACAGGTTGGCACTGAATACTGCGGTAATTAAGACCAGAGCGCCCAAAAACCAGGGGTTTTGGAACTGCATACCCCAGCCGACCGACTGACCGCTTAGCTTCATTACCGCGACGACAATGCCCAGGGCAAAAAAGGTACTGATAATACCGGCCGCAGATGCTAAAAACTTAGTCCGGGTATGGGTTTGCTGCTGACTTTGGATCAGGCTACGGAGTTTGATGCCCAGCACTGGCAGCACACAGGGCATAACATTCAGTATTAAGCCGCCGAGCAGGGCGAACAGTAAAATGACAGGAAGCGAGTGCACTGTAGTAGGGAGGTTGTTAACTGCGCCTGCTGTGATACCAAGCGGTGCTTGAAAAGCGCCGGTTTCATCGACAATGACGGCAGCAATAACCTGATCTTGTTCTAAACCTGACAGATCAGGTGTTTCCAGCCAATGGTCAACTTCAACAATAGCCTCGCCGCTTTCTGTACGTGTATTGGCAAAAGTTAGCTCGTTAAGGTCAGCATCGTCCGAATAAAAATAAATCTGCTCGATGCCCTGCACTGAGCTTACGGATAGTAACTGACGGTCGTTATCCCATACAGCCTCGATGGGTGTGTTGCGTTGTACAGGGACCCTGGAACGGGCAATTTGAAAACGCTCGGCTCGTTGGCTATCAACTGCCCATTGTGACGTGTCACCGCTTAAGTTGATTTGATATTCGGTTAATACACAGACCGTAGTACAGGTCGATAACGTTAGCGTGGTTTGCCAGTTAAAAGCTCCCTGTTCGTTAAGTTCCACCAACAGCGGAAACACCACATTGTTTTGATAGCCAATGGTGTTAAGGCCTTGCAGCGAATAGGTTTGTGGCAACGGCCATAACCATTCGACCGCAGCGATATTTTCCAGCTGTTGGTGATTAAAGGATGGTGCTACGCCACCTTCGCCGGGCGCTCGCCAATAGGTTTTCCAGTCGTTATCGAGCTGAACCTCGAGTGTGGCCAGCGCTTTACCGTCCTTTATTTGACCGGTAAACGCTAAACGTACTTTAACATCAGGATGTTCTTGCTGTTGTAGCCAGCCGCTGGAGGGCGGCTCAGCAGCAATTGCAAAGGCACTGCTTAATAGCAGCATCATCGCCGTTACAGCGAGTGTTCTTAGTTTCATGTTTACTTCCTCACAAAATTAAAACGATAAGTTTTTAAGTGAGGTGAATTTATTCCAGATAACTACAGTAGAGGGTATGGTAGGGCGGATGCGGACGCGGCGGCTCCTGCTCGCGATAGCGTTGACTATGGTGCAAATAAAACAGTGCCGCAATAATAAGCAATGCAGCTGCATAAAGTACGACGTCGGCAAAGTCGGTATTAACCGACGATGAGGCTAATAGCTGTTCGGAGGCCGCGCAGTCATGTTCCGCGTTGGCTGTTGATTCACCAGAGCTCGCTGCTTCAGCGACTACGGCTGTTTTAGCAGGACAGTAATGGGTTACCGAAAATTGCTGACCCCAACACAGCACAAACACAGCGATCAGGGCAAACGCTGTAAAGAGCAGGTGCTGTAATTTTTGTGGTGTCGGGAGTGTTTTCATCGGCGCTAAACTTATCACAAAAATCAGCATGTGGTAAGCTTGCGGCCGTTTCATTTAAGAGGTAAGTCTTATGCGTATTTTGATTCGCTATTTTTTTAGATTGGTTCGTCTGATCTTAACGCCTTTTATGTTAATTGGCGAAAAGCTCAGTACGCCAAAAGGTGTTGAGCGGTCGTCTGAACAACAGGCAAAAGTCGAGGAAGAATGTCAGCAGCTAGCATTATATCAATTTAAAACCTGCCCATTTTGTATCAAAGTACGCAAACACATGGCAGGTCTCTCGTTACCAATAGAGACCCGCGATGCACAAAATGATAACGCATATCGGCAGGAACTAGCGCAGGAAGGAGGCCGGGTCAAAGTGCCTTGCCTTAAAATTACGCAAGACGATGGCAGCGTCGAGTGGATGTATGAATCCAGTGACATTAACGCCTATCTCACCCGACGTTTCGGCTAACAATTAAATGTGTTCGAGTTGTCTCTTTTGCTGCGCTTTGATGTGATGGTAGATTTTATCTGCGACCAACGTCAGCGCGGCAGATACCGCAATAATGGTCAGCACTGTGTACAAACGTGGATTTTGCCCGAAAAAGGTGTTGGACTGGCGAAATACTTCATGCAACCAATCGGCGGCAATCCAAATCACTGCAACCGGCGACACGGCTAATAACGCCAACGCCAAATACATCACTCCGGTGGTTAGAAAAAAGCCCAGCGAACTACCATTAAGTTTGGTTTGATGATTGTCCATAACCACACCCCCTTACAAAGTATTAACAACGTCAATTACCTGTTAATAAGTGTAGTTAAGAATTTTGGATTACTGCGTTATTAAATTGTAAAGACTGTGTTAAAAAAGCCAATCTCTTTGAATTTATTCAGATTAAAGTTTGCCCTTAAAACATTTGTTAAATGCCGTTACAGCCACCGCGAAACAGTCCATATTAATTGTCAAAAATTAAAAGAGGTACCCCTAATGTCCACAACAGGGCTAGGGACATTGTGATAAAATGCCTGGAGTTTTAATGGTCAACAAGAGACGGATGATCGATGAAAGTTAACAGCGCAGAGCAAGCACTGGAAATACTACAGGACAATGATGTCATTTGGTGCCAGTCAATGGCGGCGACTCCTTATAAGTTGCTTGAGGGATTGAAAAACGTTGCGGTTTCGCGCCAGAACTTAACCTTATTGCAGTTACATACAGAATACAGCGAACCCTTGAATGATCCCGCTTTAAAGGGCCACTTGCGCCAACGTGCATTTTTTGTTGGGGCGTCTACCCGCAAAGCGGTCAACGACGGCTTAGCCGATTATGTACCGATTTTTCTGTCCGAAATACCGAAATTATTTCGCTCAGGGGAGCAACCGTTAAACGCGGCGATTATTCAAGTTTCACCACCAGACAAGCATGGTAACTGTAGCCTGGGAATTTCGGTCGAAGCAACGCGGGCAGCGCTGCAAGTCGCTGAAAAAGTGATTGCCTGGGTTAACCCCAAAATGCCACGTACACATGGTGACGCGTTAGTTCCGTTAAGCCGTTTTGATCGTTACTTTGTCGAAGAAGCTGAGTTACCTTTGCACCAGCAGCCGCCGCAAAATGAAACCACTAAAAAAATTGGCGAACAGGTGGCGAGCCTTATAGACGATGGTGATTGTCTGCAAATGGGGATAGGGGCGATACCCGATGCCACATTAGGCTGCCTGGGTAACCATAAGGACTTGGGTATTCACACCGAGATGTTCTCGGATGGAGTATTACCGCTGGTAGAAAGTGGTGTTATTAATAACTCGCGTAAGCGCAAGCATCGCGGCCGAATCGTGACAACCTTTGCCATGGGATCGCAGCGTCTGTACGATTTTGTCGACGATAACCAAGAGGTGTTCTTTTTGGATGTTGAGTACACCAACGATACCTCGGTGATTCGGCAAAATAAGCAGGTTATGTCGATTAACAGCGCCCTGCAGGTTGATTTAAGTGGTCAGGTTTGTGCTGATTCAATCGGTACCAAGATCTATTCTGGTGTGGGCGGGCAGATGGACTTTGTTCGCGGGGCAAGCCTTTCGGAGGGCGGCCGTTCAGTTATCGCCTTGCCATCGACAGCCTGTGGCGGAACGGTTTCCCGTATCAGTTCGTTACTGGCACCCGGCGCCGGCGTAGTAACGACGCGCGCCCATGTGCATTATATTGTCACCGAACATGGCATCGCGAATTTACGTGCCAGAAGCATGACTGAGCGCGCCCGCGCACTAATCGACATCGCTGCGCCACAGTTTCGTGAACAGCTTGCACGCGAAGCATACAACGATTGGGGGCTTACGGTTTAGGCCGTTGCTCACCCAGCCACTGGTCCAGCGCTTGCTGAAAGCGAGCGTTGGCCTGCAGCCGCTCAACAGCACTATTAAGGTGTTCAGCAGCGCGTTTGCCCCAGTCGTTATTACTGCAGCCAATGGCGCCTTCGATAACCTTACCCTGATATTCCGCTATCGGTAAAAACACCAACTGTTCGTCGGTTTCATTGACTTGGTCGGCTTCATAAAATCGTTTAATCATCTCGTAATCAACGGTGTAATCGACACGGTGATTCAACATCATGGTCATTAAATTAACGTGGGCGTTATCCCCGGTTACGATACGGTAATGTGATTTGCCAATAAGATGTTTTTCGACCAACGGTTGCAGCTCGCCGTAGCGACGCTCTATAGGCTGTGCAAACCGAAAGCGACTATCCTGCACTAAAGCCTCAAAGGAAACCGGGTTACCGTAGCGATCAGTAATTTTTTTAGCGGCGTTGGCATGCGCAACGATACCATGCGGCGGATAGCTGTGTGTGGTATCGGTATAGTTAAACTCGGCGTTGTAGCTGGAACGTTTGATTAGACAGGGGAAGCACAAATTGCGTTCGCGTTTCATTAACAGGGTGATACGGCGCGCGGGTAATTGACGAATTTGTTGCTGTAGCTCGGACAGTTCTTGTTTCATAACATCGACTAATACGTCGCAGATACCTTCTCCCTGATAGTCGCCCTGTGAAATATGAAACGGTGGTGAGGTGTTAACTCCCCAAATAATATCTGCCGGGTCATCTTCTGCCTGAACTTGCTGCATGGCCTGACCAATTGCAATAGCAGACCAAAAAGCAATTAGCATGAGCATCTTACAGCTTTTCATTTTCACCTCCCGTGAACGCGTCACAGTGATTGCGCTATTTGGGCCGATCCGTGCCCAACCAAAAATCGAGACTGCGATTAAATTCTTTATTCTGTTTAATTTTCGGCAAAACAGAATTAATGGCGTCGATAGCTTGTTTACCCCAGGGGGTTCTGGCGCAACCGATGGCACCGATTATAGGTTTTTGCTGGTATTCGGTAATCGGAATAAAGGTTAACTGGCTTTCTGCTGTGTTCACCGCGCCGAGTTGTTGATAGAGTTTTATCATCATCGGGTAATCGACTGTGTAATCAACTCGATCTGTCGCGATCATAGACAATAGGTTGTAGGTCGCATTGTTACCAAATACGTCCTGATATTTGTCAGTATCAATCAGGTGCTCTTCTAAAATGGGCTGAATATCACCGTATTTACGCCCACTGGGTTGAGCAAAACGTAGCTCGGTTTGGCTGGCTATATCGGCAAAACTAATTTGCTCACCAAACTGTTGGCGTAATTGTTCGGCTACTGATTTACGCGTGATAATTCCATGCGGGGGATAAAGATTAACTGTGTCACTAAAATAGTAATCAGGATTATACGAGCTGCGCTTTATTAAACAGGGAAAGCAAAGGTTCTGTTCTCGCTTCATTAAGCGACGAATACGTATCTGCGGTAACCGGCTAACTTCGATTGTGTAGTCGGGTAGTTGCTGTGATACGGTTTCAACTAGTGCATCACAGAAGCCGGCCGGTATCTGCTGCTTTTGCTGCATCGAGTCGGGAATATGAAAAGGCGGCGCGGCGTTTACACCAAAACGAATGTCGGGATCCTGAGCAATGGCTGTATCCAAGGGTAATACAGCCCCCAAAAGGATTAATAATACAGTGACAAGCCGTGCTACTATCAATTGAATCCACCGTTACGTCGCGTTGTGCGCATTAACTTTGCTACAACAATACACTATACGTTTTTTAGATAAATTTAACACGATATACAAGAGACTATGCACGTTATTTTTAATCACGGAAAAGAAAGCGGTCCCTGGGGCACAAAAATAAAGCGTTTAGCTGAGGTCGCACAAAAACTTGGCTGTTCGGTCGAGAGCCTTGATTATGAAGGCGAATATGATGCTGATCAGCGCGTTAAACAATTACAGGCGCATGTGCACGGCTGCTCCTCAGGTCCGTTATTACTCGTCGGCTCTAGTATGGGCGGTTACGTAGCAACAGCTGTTGCCGGTGCAATCGAATGCAGTGGATTGTTTGTAATGGCGCCTGCCTATTATCTTGGCGGATATACTAATCTCGATAACCTGAACCTGAGCTGTCCGGTTAGCATTATTCACGGCTGGCGCGACAACGTTGTGCCGGTGGAAAATAGCTGGCGCTTTGCCCAACCGATGAACGCGGATTTACATATTGTGAATGATGACCATCGACTGGTCGACACGTTAGACCATACGGCCGCAATTTTTGAGCGGTTTTTAAAGGATATTATGGCAGGAGAGCAATATGGCAGAGTTTGAATTACATCCGCAATTAGCTAAGGATAGTTTGCATCTGGCTGATTGGCCGTTGTCCCAGGTTAGAGTCATAAACGATGCGAATTTTCCGTGGTTTTTATTAGTACCACGCATCCCAAATATCATTGAAGTCATTGATTTAAGCGAGAACGACCAGCAGCAACTGTGGCGGGAAAGTGCTTTTTTAAATCACTGGCTAAAAGCCGAGTATCGGCCTGATAAATTAAACCTTGCTGCCATCGGCAACAAGGTTCCGCAATTACATCTGCACCACATTGCCCGTTATACCGATGACCCAGCATGGCCTGACCCTGTCTGGGGTAGGTTGCCGCCACAGCCGCTTGCTGAGCAGGAAGTTGTGCGGCTGCAGCAGGTGTTTCGTGAGTTAACGCTTTAACTTTTAAACTGAGCCACTTAGACAAAAAGAAAAGCGCAGCGACTGATCAAAATTAATCAAGGTACCGTTTTAGCTATATGGAAAATTTATCGTTACTTGCATTATTGCGTCAACAGACCGCGGCTAAACACCGACAAGTCGAGCAACAAGCGCCAATTAGCGCATTGATGTCAGCGGATCTTGATGATGACGGTTATCTGGATGCACTTTTTGTGTTGCATGATTTCGTGGCGTCTGCCGAGCGTAGCTTACAGCATCATTTTGGTGATCAATCCAGTGGCACTTATTACTACATGCCAAGGCTACGCGAAATCATTCGGGATATTCATCAGCTTCAGGGGATTACGCCAACTTATCAGCCGGCAACGGTGGAGCCCTGCTTCTATCGCGCTATTGGCATAGCGTACGTGATAGAGGGCTCAACAGCCGGCGGTAAAATATTAGCGAAAAGACTAGCGCGCCAACTGCGTCGTGATCGAAACTCAGGACTTGCGTATTTTAACTTTCACCGCCGCGGAACCTGGTCATTGTTTCAACGTTGGTTAGAAACAGTGCAATTGAACGCAAGCCAGCGACAACGGTGTATCAGTGGCGCAATGGATGGTTTTGATACATTATTAGCGCAGCATTCTATCTATCAACAACAAAGTTGCTAAGGAGAGCAAGGTGGTAGAAAAATTGAATGATACTGAGCTATCGGAAGCACTGGAAAACTGTGCTAAAGAGCCTATTCATATTCCCGGTGCGGTGCAGGGACATGGCGCGCTTGTTGCATTTGATACTCAGTTTCAGCAGGTGCTCGCCTGCAGTGAGAACATCGAAAACTTTTTGGGGTGTAACCCTGAGCAGCTTTTTGGCAAAAGCGCTGCAGATTGTTTCGCTGATAATTTAATGACTGCCATGCAGCGCGCTGCAAACCGGCTGGATCCGGCAACGCCGACGGCGTCTTTTGAATACTCCTTTGAACAAGCTGATATAGATGTCTTTTGTACGTTGTTTAAGATCCGGCAGCAACAAAGCCAACAATTATTAATCCTCGAAATCGAGCCGCTTTACGTCAAGTTAGCGAGTGATTTTACTTCGACTGTGCGGCAACAGTTTGGTCGGGTTCAGGCAGCTAAAACGGAGCAGCAAACGTTACAGCAATTAGTTAAGTCAGCCGCTGCTATCAGTAATTTTGAACGGGTATTAGTGTACAAATTTGATAGCGAGTGGAACGGCGAAGTAGTTGCTGAATATCTCCGCGAATCTGACATCAGTAGCTTTATGGGACAGCATTTTCCGGCTAGCGATATTCCCCCGCAAGTGCGGGATATGTACCGGGTTAATGCGGCACGAAAAATCGCGTCGACATCAATGCCCGCTGCTCAGTTAGTCCAGAACCCGGATATTGAGGCGTTAGAGCCGCTCGATTTAAGTTTAGGCATGCTGCGCGCGGTATCGCCCATACATGCTGTCTACATGGAAAATATGGGCATCTGCCGATCGCTCTCTATAGCTATCTTTGACGAAAAAAAGCTCTGGGGCATCTTGTCATGCCACGGCCTGCGACCAGCACAAACGAACCCTTATCAACGCCATGCGTTGCACTCACTGGTGATGATGGCCAGTCAGCGGTTGATGCTACAGCGTCAGTATCAGGCCTTGCAGTTTTTCGATAAGGTTGAGCAAAGTCGCAAAGCGTTACTGGACCCTGATAAAGATATCATGGCGCCCGAACAATTGTTAAAAAGTCAGGGTAAGCGCTGGTTAAAGCTATTTCAAATTGAACTGGTGGTATTGGTTCACGGCAATGAAATCAGTCAAGTAGGTGAGAAACTTCCCCTTAGTACACTCGTCGAGTTAGCTGAATGGCTACGCAAAAAACACTGGATTACCGGCCTTTACAGCAGCCGCGAGCTAGGTGCGTCTGATTGTTCAATGCTGCTAAAAGACACAGATTTTCGAGGCTTACTCGCGGTGTCGATGCCTTACGAAAAAGAGTTAAATGGTTGGCTGCTGATGTTTCGTCGCGAAGCCGTGGAAGTAAAAACCTGGGCCGGTCAGCCGGAAAAAACCGAAACGCAACAATTTAAGGGACGCACGGTGCTGTCGCCGAGGCGTTCGTTTGTCGGTTGGCAGGAACAGCTACAAGGCCGGTCTATCGAATGGACAGATGACGAAAAACAAGCAGCTAAAACACTGGCAGAGGATTTGGCTATTGGCGCCTCCGCTTATCAAATTGAACAATTAAACAGCCAGCTGCAGCAAGCCAATGACCGGTTAGAGCATTTGGTTCATACCGATGCCTTAACACAGCTATGGAACCGTTATCACATGGAGCAGGCGCTTGACGAGGAGCTGAGTCGTGCACAACGGCATGGGCATCCACTAAGCGTCATTATTTTCGACATCGATAATTTTAAACAGATTAATGATGACTACGGGCATGATGTTGGCGACGAGGTGCTAAAAGGTATTTCTAAAGCGCTCGACAGCCTAATGCGAAAATCCGACGCACTAGGCCGATGGGGCGGAGAGGAATTTTTGGTTATCGCACCTGAAGTTGAGTTAGATAACGCGATGGAACTTGCAGAAAGATTACGGCAAGTTATGGCGGATATTGAATTTGACAAAGCAGGCGTGGTAACCGCAAGCTTTGGTGTAGCAGAACTGGACCAGGCTGATACTCGTAGTGACTTAGTAAGACGAGCTGATAAAGCGCTTTATCGCGCCAAAAACGAAGGGCGAAATCGCGTTTATAGCGAATAGTTTGCAAATAGTCATCTATATTAGAATAAAGGACGCTAAGTGAGCTTATCTCAGGCAATGCTGGCGGTGGCCGAAGTCGCAGGCCGTCTCGCTTACACAAGCGAAGCCGTTGGTGTATTAAAGGTTAAACTTGAGCAAACAACACCCATTAATTCGCTAAGGGAAGACTTTTTGCGCGCCAGCCTTGCTATTGATTCGTTAGGTGAGCCGCAAGTCATAAGCACGCTAGTATCGTTATTTGATCGTGTCGCAAGTCTCTCCACTAACGATGAAAGAGCATTACGGCAACTGCATGCGCAGCTGCTCCAGCCCGCAACTGATGCCGGGCATTATCGTAGTACTGGCATGGGGGTTTATCGGCAAAACCGACTGGTGCATATGACAGCTCCGGCCAATCAAATTTCTAAAATGCTGCGTCAGCGCCTGCATGCCAATAGCGATGTCCGCCACCACCCGTTGCTAAATGCCGCCAACACCCTGTTTGATCTGGAGTTTATCCAGCCATTTGCACGCGCTAACGGCGTCATTGCAAGATTATGGATAAAAGCGATTTTGCATCAATGGCATCCTTTTTTGTTGGAAATTCCATTTGAGCAGTGTGTTAAAAACGACCAAGCGCAGTACTATGAATGCTTAAAACAAGCGATAGCTGATAATGACAATAGCCGTTTTATTGATTTTGTCCTGCAGTTAATCGGGCAGGCAGTTGAACAGCTTACCGAGCAATTACCGAACAAAGAAGAAAGGGTAAGTTCGGAAAAGAATCGCAGCAATACCTCCGAATTGGAGGGCTTTATAGGTTCGGAAAAAATCTCTACCCGCGAGAAACTGCTGCATTTACTGGAACAGCAACCCGACTGGAGCGCCGCGCGCGCAGCAGAGGTACTGGGGATTTCATCGCGCGCGGTAGAAAAACATTTATCTCGGTTAAAACGGGATGGTTTGTTAGAGCGTCAGGGCTCGGCACGGGCAGGGCGCTGGATTGTCACCCGCCCAACGTCCCGGCAGCTGTCTCTACCGGAATACTGAACCGCGCATTAATTTTTTGTGCGAGCGCCGCTTGCGCGTCTGGTTCACCATGAATCAACCGCACCTGCTTTACCCCACCGTTGGCGCTGCCAATAAAATCCAGCAGCTCGGCCTGGTCTGCATGGGCAGAATATCCGCCTAACGTATGTATTGCTGCCTTGATCGTTATTTTCTCTCCATCCAACACAACGTAACCACCGGTTGGGCCGTATTGTTGAATATCCCTGCCGGGCGTACCCTGTGCCTGAAAGCCAACAAAAAGCACATCGGTTCGCGCATCGGGTAACAGCGCTTTCAGGTAGTTGACCATACGCCCGCCGGCGCACATGCCACTGGCGGCAATAATAATGACCGGCTCAGCCGTAGATGCCAGTCGGTTGACCAATGCCTGGTGCTGATCGTGATCCCGAATCACATGGCAATGTTCAAACGATAATGGGTGGCGACCATTGCTAAGCCGTTGTTTTGCTTCTTCGTCCCACAGCTCATGTAATTCGCTATAGAGTTCGGTTAATTCGCTAGCCAGGGGCGAATCTACAACAATTTCAGGGAAGTGTTGATGTCCTGCGCTGGCTAGCTCGTGCCAAATCTGTTCAAATTCATAGAGCAACTCCTGGGTTCTGCCCATACTGAACGCAGGTATCAGTACCGCACCCCGATCCTCAATACAGCGGTTAATAATCTGTTTAAGGCGTTGCTTTCGTTGTTCACGAGACTCATGCAAACGGTCACCGTAGGTACTTTCTAATAGCAGCAAATCAGCGTGTTCTAACGGCGCAGGATCAGGTAAAAGCGGGGTGTTTTTGCAACCGATGTCGCCACTGAAAACAATGCGTTGTGTCGGGGTATCCATCTCGATAAACGCCGAGCCCATAATGTGACCCGCATTCTTAAACCGTATCCGGCAATTATCTGATAACGTCAGCCAATGGTCATAATCAACCGGTTGCAGTTGCCGGCCGAGCCGGGCTAGCACGGCCTCCACCAATTCAGGGTTGCGGCTAATACCGACTTTAACCGCATCCGCTAATACCAGCGGCAACAACTTTGCGGTTGCTGAGGTACAAATGACAGGACCTTTGTAACCTGCAGCGAACAAATAAGGTAAACGGCCAATGTGGTCAAGGTGACAGTGTGTTATCAGGACAGCGTTTAAACCAGCTAACGAAAGGTTAATACCGAAGTGTTCGTCATCAACATCAGTCGTTACGTCCTCGCCCTGAGCTAATCCACAGTCAATTAAATAGTGCTCGTGGTCCGATAACAGTATTTCGTGACAAGAGCCCGTTACTTGATTAAACCCGCCATGGTGGATAATGTTCATTAAAGACCTTATTAAATGAAACACCTTAAGATTGTGCTAATGTTGCATAGAGATTATCGCCTTAGCAATACGAAATAATGGACATTGTTGGTGCGACAAAGGAGCGTAGACATGCACGTCAGTTATATCCCACTGTATTATTTGATAGGCGCAATCGCTGCACTCTTTTTCGCTATTTTATTACCCGGTTGGCCGCTAAAAGTCGTATTTAGCTGGATTTTTATTGCCTTGGCCATGATCGCATCAGCTTATTGGCTTAATATGGCCAGCGTGTTTCGCAAACGTGAGGGCGGTCAGATACCGGTTTATATTCGCTGGCTTCTCATTCCCTTTTTACTCGGTGTGCGAATTTACAATGCAGTGGCCCGAAAACGCGATGGTCTTGCCGGTTGGCACCAGGTCGGAGAACGTCTTTATGTAGGCCGGCGGCTGTTCGGTAGTGATATTGACGCGTTAAAGCAGCAGGGCATTACTGCTATTTTAGACGTTACAGCCGAATTTGATGCACTTGACTGGTCCTCGGAAAGTGCAGATATCCATTATTTGAATATTCCGGTGCTCGACCATAAAGCGCCTTCCGAACAGCAAATTCACCAAGCCATTCAGTGGATACAACAACAGCAGCAGAGCCAGCGCAATGTGCTTGTGCATTGTGCACTTGGCCGGGGCCGTTCGGTGTTTATGGCGGCGGCATACCTGTTAGCCAGAACAAAAACCAGGAACGTCGATGAGATACTCGAACAAATTCAGGCTGAACGCCATGTGGCACGCTTGAATTCGGTGCAACATGAACAATTAAAGGCATTTGCACAAGATAACCTCATGTTGTTGGCGAAAACTGCCTGGATTATCGCAAATCCGGTTTCCGGCGGTGGTAAATGGAAGGAATGTCAGCAGGATATAAAAAACCTGCTACAGCCCTATTTTGAACTGGAAATATTAGAGACTACCGAGCAGGTCGGGGCACAACAGTTGGCCAGGCAGGCACTGGATGCTGACGCAGAATTAATTATCGCCTGTGGGGGCGACGGCACGCTAACTGCGGTGGCTAGCGAGGTTAAAAACTCTGACACAGTAATGGCTATCATTCCTATGGGAACCGCCAACTCGTTAAGTCAGGCACTGTGGGGGATGAGTTCAAAGATAAGTCCGGTAACGGCAGCCTGCACGACGATTATTGAAGGCCGTAGCCGGGCGATTGACGTTGGCGACGTTAATGGCCGCACCATGTTGCTATGCGCAGCAATCGGGTTTGAACAGCAAATGATCGAAAAGGCTGATCGCGATGCCAAAAATAAGCTGGGTCAATTGGCATACTTGCAGGGGCTTTGGCGTGCCTGCAACGAAAACCAAATACTGGACTTATGCGTTACGCTCGATGATGATGAGCCGCAACACTGGCAAACCAGTAGTCTGATTATTGCTAATGCAGCGCCAATAACTACGCTGTTAGCACAGGGCAAGGGCAGCCCCATGATCGATGATGGCAAGCTGGATCTGACCTGGCTAGAGCCACAGGAAAGCGGTAACCAGCACGTCCTGAGTTTAATCGAATTACTTTACTCCGGGCTGACTGAAGATAACCCGGGTATTAATACCGGTTACACCCAGGCATGTAGTGTTAAGGTAAAACATCAACAAGGGGAAGCGCTAAAATATGTGGTCGACGGCGAACCCTACGAAGCGAATGAATTAATGGTGAGGTTGCAAAAAAGGGCGCTTAACATATTGATTCCAGAACAGGCTGATTACTAAATAGCCCTAATTTGTGCTATTATTGCGCTTGTTGAGTTGAGTTTTCCAACATAAAGGTAGGGTGTTTTCGTTGTCTAATCTTTTGTCAAAGTTGCCACGTTTTGATTTTGTCGGTTGGTTCCGGCAACCCGCTTTAGCAGATGTAGATCCCCGCGTTGCCCATCGCGCTATTACGATCGCTAAGTTTCGCGCTAAGATTTATCAAAAAGGTTCAGTCATTCTGCGTCAGGCTGCACTGCTATCTATTATCGCGGCCGCCATTATTCTGCCGGAATGGAACAGTTTTCCAGCGCCGGTGCTACTGGTGCCTGCTTATTTAATTTGTAGTAAAGCGCTCAATGCGCGGGCTTACCGTGAACATGCATTTCCGCTGTTGCCTGAAGCTGTGGATGATGCCTTGAAGTTCCCATTAAAAGGTGCTTAAGTAAATCCCTGAATCATTGCTAATGTACAGGGATGTATGCAGAAAAAGTACTATGCTTTAGCGGCGTTGGCAGCGGTTACGACCGCCTTCTTTTATTTCGTTAATGACGATAAGCCGTCTGCCAACGGCATGCAAAATTCAACGGGTAGCAACCAACTTACGGCCGAAAACTCACCTTCGACCAAGCCTAAGCCGACACACGAAAAGGTTAGCGCACCCGCTAATCAATCGGCGCTAATCGACACTTCCCATTTTGCCCAGTGCCAGCAAGTACTGTATGACATGCGCGTTGAGCAGGAACAATGGCGTCAGGAGAAGGTCGGTAGTTTTACCAAGTTTCTGCAACAGGGATACTCCTTAGACGAGGTAACTCTGGCTATTGATGAATTCCGCAATAGTAATTTTGCCGCAAGGTTTAGGGTGGCACAGCTTCGTAAAAACGCGGCAATAACCGAAGTTAATGCGATGCTTGAAGACGAGCTAAAACAACGTCTGGCGGACAAGCCGATTACCGGCCTATCGATACAACGCCGTGTACCATTGCAGGTATTAGATAATTTTGACGAACTGTCGTTAGCGCAACAACAGGAAATTGCTGATAGCGGCAAAGTAACCGTTGATGATGTTGCCTTTATGATGGGTCGCTCAAAATACAGTGACGAACAAATCCTGATGTTAACCAAAAGTTTACCTGACCCCGGCGCGACGGTAGGTTACGAACATCTTGATGAAGCTGTCTCTTTACTTGATTTTGCGGCTAAATCAGGCCGCCTCAGTAGCTTTAATTATTTGATCGATCAGGGGCTGGCTCCAACCCAGGATCGTTATCTGGGCTCGACTATGGAATGGGCACTGAGTGGTTTAATGGACTGTTGTGAGCGCCGCCAGAGACGTGTCGATATTATTAAAAAATTAAATTCGTTAGGAGCAGCAGCGCGTTTTAGGAAACAGTCTCCGACACGTGTCTATGGCAACTTCCCTCGTCGGTTTTATCGTTTTGACCAAGCTGATATCGCTTCGCTTCGCGATGAATTTGGATTGAACTTACTGGCGATAAAACAACGACAGCCGCTCTCGATGACGCAACACGGGCGCCTGGTTAAGCGACTGGCAAAGCAGCGCGACGACTTTATCGAAACGCAAACAGCAATGACTGACGTAACCGATACGCGTGCTGCCTGCAGGGCCACCGTCAAACGCATTAGCGATCAATGGCGTCCGCGTCGCAGTCATGAGGTGGTACAAGAGATCCGCGAACAATATCCCGATTCTGACTCCTCAGCATTAGCGGTATTAGCTGATATGGATCCTGCGCTGGTGGACGAGTACCGACGATATTTTGTATGGTCTGGCGGAATGCGGCAAACCGACGCGCTTGGCAAGGTCTATCAATATTTAGCTGATGGTGATATCGAGCGCGTTATCAGTGAGTTGGAAGCGGCTTCGCTAAACACGCGCGAAAAGCGATTTGTTATTAGTAACCTATTAAAACGCGACCTGAACTATTACCGGGCATTGAGTCAATCATCGCTGATGGACGACGGTTTACAACATCACCAACTGGCATTTATTACGTTGGACGCAGATAAATTAAAAGCCCTGGTTGATGCAGGCTATGACGTTTACGGGCACGATAATCGGGGCAAAAGTCTGCTTTATTACGCGGCAACAAAAGCCAACACGGAAACTGTCGCTTGGCTAATCCAGCAAAACGCGCCGTACGAAGGTGACGGGCAAGGTAGAGATCCGCTTTATCAGGCGCTTAAACATGCCAGTGGTGGTCAGATTGCTGAACAGTCAAAACTTTTGATAGATCAGTTGATGACAAGCTACCAACCAACCGTCACGCGCTTTCACAAACAACGCATGGCCGTGGTCAAACTACGTTACCCAGAGCAGTATCAGCAGTTGATCGACTTGCATCCAGCGCTTACAGTGGATGAAGCAACCGAGCTACCGGTGGTGTGGTAGATAGAACAAACAGACAAGGAGAGAATGTATGATGGGTGCAGGTTTTGGTGGCATGCTTGTTTTTTTAATTATTTGGCTGCTACCGATCATATTGATTGCTAAATCGAACCGCACACAAGGCGGTGAGAAAGCGGCGTGGATACTGGCAATTATTTTTGTATCCTGGTTGGCGTGGGTATTCTACTTATTGCTCGCGCCGTTAAAGCCAAAAATTGATGACCTGTAACGGCGCTTAATTGCGTACTACGGAGCCAGGCCTGCGAGTTCGCTGGCCTGGCTTTTTAATTGCGCAAGGTAACGCTTAAAGCGGGCCAGTTCGACACCGGAGAGACGGCGGTCTGACGGAACTTTAATATCCACCGGGTTAATGGTGCGGCCATTGCGGTATACTTCGTAATGTAAATGACGCCCTGCCGACAAGCCGGTATTGCCGAGGTAACCGATAATATCGCCCTGACTAACATAGTCACCAACATCGATATCTTCATTAAAACGGTCCAAATGAGCATATAGGGTTTCGTAACCTTGTGCGTGCTCAATAATTACTGCGTTACCAAAGCTACCTTTACGACTCGCGTGTTTTATAGTGCCACGACCTGCCGCCATAATCGGCGTGCCCACCGGGGCGCTAAAATCAATCCCTTTATGCTGACGGTTGTAGCCCAGCACCGGGTGGTAGCGATTGCCGTAATGAGAGGTCAAGCGTGCGCCGTTAAGTGGCGTTTTAAGCAAGAAACTCTGTGCAACCCGGCCATCCTCGAAGTAGAAGGTGCCGTCAAACCGGTACATACGATAATCTTCGCCGCCATTGGTAAAGCGCAGGTAACTGAGCTTTAACGGATTTTGCAGGTGCGAAAACAACGCCTTATCCCGCACCACCTCTGAGCGCGCGTATTGGGCTTCAAAAATATCGCCCGGCTGCAGTTGTCGCTGAAAGTCGACAAAATGCGACAGCGCCATCATGGCACTGTTAATAATGGTTACGGGAACATCTTCTGCTACGGCATCTTCATACAAACTGCTGCTTATCGTGACGGCCGCTTCATGGGTTTCGGCGCGTAATGGCACCGTTTGCTTGGTCACGTTCCATGCGCCGTTCTCATAGATAGCGTCAATGATTTCGCCGTACTCTTTTGCGAGCCTTACGCGCGGCTGATCATTATCATTAAAACTAATTTCTAGCGGAGCACCAATTTGTAAACGACCGAGGTCGATAAGCGGTTGTGCCGTCAGTGCCAATAACACCACTTGCTGCGCCGACAAGCCTTCGTTGGTCAGTAATGAGGTTAAGTTTTGACCGGGTTGAACATAAACGATATGAGTTTCGCGATTATGTGTGGGTGGCTTACGGTAATTTGCATATGAACCTGTGTTCCATGCACTATCAAAAGCTACCAACGGCTGTGGAATAGGTTCATCAGAGATTGGCTTGGGTGATTCGATGGCGGCGATAAATAGCGCCCCGACGGCGATTGCTGCCGCAACATGCCAACGTTTAATACTTAGCATCTAACAGCAGACTCCGTAATCTCGGTTACAACTCATCAGCAAATAAGGCCTGTTTATTCGTTTATTGTGTTATCGCTTACGCTGCGGGCGCGCTAAGTTATCAGCGTAGCCCCAAACGTGCAAGTTTTTGATTAGACAGGCGTTGGCTAAATAATTCCCCGGCATGTTGTAAAGATCGGTAAGTTACTATTTAGTGTCTTTAGGCATCCATTGAACCGCAGCGTCGGTATGGATTTCGGTTGTGTCAAACAACGGCAGCTGTGTATCGGATTGTGAAATAAGCAGGCCGATTTCGGTGCAGCCCAGAATCACCGCCTGTGCGCCGTTTTCAGCAAGATTATCAATAGCGTCGACATAGCACTGGCGTGAGTGCGCTGTGGTGACACCATGGCATAGTTCATTAAAAATAATGTCGTGGATCTGCTGACGTGCATCGCTGTCCGGCGTTAGTACGTTGATACCGTATTGCTCCAGTCGCTCGCGATAAAACGCTTGTTCCATGGTAAAACGGGTACCGACCAGGCCGACAGTTTTAACGTTTTTTTGCTGCAAGGCGAGGGCTGTGGCATCGACAATATGTATCAGTGGGATATTGACCTCGGCTTCAACCTGAGGCGCAACCTTATGCATAGTGTTGGTAGCAATCAGAAAACCGTCCGCACCAGCGGACTCCAGCGCTTTTGCCGCAGCCATTAAACGTTCGCCAGCCTGGTTCCAGTCTCCGTGCCGTTGTAATGGTTCTATGTCAGCAAAATCGACGCTATTAATGATGATTTTTGCTGAATGCAGCCCACCAAGTTTTGCGTTAACTTTCTGATTAATTAGACGATAATAACTGAGCGTCGACTCCCAGCTCATACCACCAATAATGCCGATTGTTTTCATAGCCGCTCTTTCAATAGTTTAAAACATCTAATTAACAATTTATGCTAACAGAAATTTAGTCTAGGATGGAATATGATTTAGGGAATAAACAAGATAAAGCAGGAGAAACTATGGATTCATTACCTTCGGGATATGTTGCATTTGGGGCAATAGCTCTGGTTGCAGTCAATATTATTATGGCATTCGGGGTTTACTTTGAAGCTGAGCGTTATCGCAGTATAACCGGACAAAAAACGGCTTTTTTTCATCCGCTAATTTGGTTTTTCGTCGGGTTATCAACCGGCATTATGGGAGCGATACTTTTCTGGCTGAGTCATTGGCTTGCACCGAAAAACGAACTAACCGCGAGACAAAAAAGTAAGGAATAAAAACTAGGAAAGGAAATTGGTCGGCGTGAGAGGATTTGAACCTCCGACCCCTGACACCCCATGACAGTGCGCTACCAGGCTGCGCTACACGCCGACCGTGGAGCAGTATGTTACGGATTTATGCGCAATTAGCAAGGCTTAAAGCGCGCAGCCTGTGCTGACTGCGCTTTTTTTAGTCAGTTTTTGCGGAGCGACTAAAGCGTTTTAAGTCTTTTAGTGCATCAATCAGCACAGGAACGGGCGGCTCTGCGCCTTTTTTCAATTCAAATTCAGCAAAACTGTAAACACTGAACTGACCGGTATTATCCAGAATCGTTATTTCTTCACTATCGTAAATTACGATATAGGGACTGTAAGTTTCTATCAATGGCCAGCGTTCACCGCTGTCGGTCAGGCTTTCGCCATTACTGAAGTTTTTAGTACCGCCGGCACAAGACATGGTCTGGTTCAGTAATGTCGGCATCAGATCCATTAACCCGGCAATAGGGTGCTCCGGCAACGAATAACCACGTTCATATAAGGGTACCGCCATGTTCTTAGGCATAAACTGCTGCTGTCCCAGTATTGACTCTGAGTCGCTGGGTGCCAGCGCAGTAACCAGCAATTGGTGTTGCTGTGTTTTGGCTAAAATATCCGGTAACTTTGCAAAATCATCGCCATCAATAAAAACAATATTCAATTGATTACGTGGGCGCGGTGCAAAACTTTGCAGCGCCAACAGGTCACTGTCCTGGTAATAGCTTGATAATGTCAGCTCTTGCGACCAGTTGGCGCTAGCGTACCAGTTAACCTGCAGACCAAAATCATCTAATGGCTTCAAGTAAGCCGGCGCGATATTTTGACGGGCAATGGTCTCCTGGTAAAAGTCAGGCAGGCCGTAAACAAGCTGAAATAGTCCGCCATCACGACTGGGATGGCCTAGCAACTGACCGTTAAATCCAACAAGTTCAGAATCCGTGGCAATCGTTGCTAATTGACGCTGTTGTTGCTGCGTTAGACGGTCAAACACAATCAAGGATTTTGAACGCTCATCTGGACGTTTGGTGCAGAGCAATTCGTTTTGCGGGTAACGCAGACGAATATTATCGGCCACCATCAGCATCTGTTGTTGTGCCTGATAACTTTCTACGTCGATAAACCCATGCTTGGCCATTAACGTTTTGGCAGTGGTGGGGTATGACAACGGGAACATGTCATCTTGCTGAGTAATGGGTTCATAGAGTTCCGCATCCGCCCAAACGTGGGTCAGATGGCTGGTAAAGAAACACAGCACAAACACGCTGGTCGCGGATGCGCCAATACGCCGGCGTTGCAATTCCTGTAGGTGCTTCCAGGTGTAATTGGCGACCAATAACTCAAAGCCCAGCAGCACCAAAAAGCCAAGTAATACGCCCAGAATGATTAAAAAGCTGGCTCCGGCAAAAACCGTTTCTGCGTCTTTCGCCATCTGCGCCAGCGAGTAACTATTGAGGTGATAGCCGTATTGGCGATAAAACAATAAGTCTGCAACTAATGCAACAATCCCGAGCGAACCAATGAGAGCTGCCCAGCCGCGCAGAATACGGGCATACGGCAGTACTAAACAGAGCGGAAAAATAAGAATAATAAAGAAAACAAAGGGCAAAAACGCAAAGTGACCAATCCAGTTAACAACGCTATACAAGGTCGCCAATGCCGTTTCTGATGGCGGCGATGCTTCTAGGTAGAGTGAGCCCAACGCCAAACACAACAGAATATTGATAAACGTGAACCAGTGACCCCAGCTGATCAGGCGGGCGATTTTATCCCGGCGTTGGTGTTTTCCCATTCTTATTATGTCCCGTGGTACACTATTAGCCATTAGTCTAACACACGGATTTTGCAAGGATAGTCCCGCTTATGCAACTGCGTATTGAAAACAGTATTATTCATCAGTTTTACAGCCACGATGACCAGGTTGGCTTGCGCTTAGCGCCGGAGGCGTTGGCTGAGGATGAACAACTTCACGAATTATTGGAAGAGTTGACACAGGTCTATACCAATAAACCCGCTAAGGGCTATGCCAGTTTTTTAACCGAGGCGGACGATGCTGAGCGGGGACCGTTTCCGGATTTTATGCAGCAATGGCACGCAAACGAAATACAGTTTGTCGACTTTAGCCAACAGGCGGCAAAGCTTCTGCTTGAGCAGTTGCAGAATCACAATATGTTGGAGGCCGGCTTTTTGTTAATTACCCGCTATCAGCATTTGAGCACCGACTATCTGTTAGTTGCGTTCCTGCCGGTTAAAGAAGGGGTGTCGATTAATCCCAACCTGGCGGTCAATAAATCCTCGCAGCTGGATATTAGTAAGGTACAGCTGGCGGCGCGCATTAATCTGACTGACTGGGAAACCGAAGCGGATAGCGAACGTTATATTTCGTTTATCAAGGGACGCGCGGGTCGCAAAGTATCTGATTTTTTCCTCGACTTTTTAGGTTGCACCGAGCGACTTAACTCAAAGTCACAGACGCAAACCTTAATCGAGGCCGTTAACGAATACGGTAAAGCTGCAGAATTAGAGCCACAGCAGCGCCAGTCGTTAAATGCTGTTGCCTATGAATATTGTGATCAGCAGTGGAAGCAGGGCGAAGACGTTAACGTTAAAGATTTGTCTGAACATTTTTCGCAAGCGCAGCCGAGCGAACGTTCGTTTGACGACTTTAGCCGTGAATATGCGCAGCAACGTGAAGCTGAATTACCGGACGAGTTTCCGGCAGATAAGTCGACCTTGCGTAAGCTCGTTAAGTTTCAGGGGCAGGGCGGAGGTGTTAGCGTTGGCTTTGATCACACACAGTTAGGTGAACGTATTAACTATGACGCTGCAACAGATACCTTAACTATTCATGGCACGCCACCGAATTTACGTGATCAATTGCGGCGTTACTTTGGTATTGATAGTTAAGAAGGAAAAAATAAAACGCCGGCACAAGGCCGGCGTTTTGGTAATTCGTTGTATAGGTGTTACCACTATTTGTCAGTGGTTCCCGGAACGATATTGGAGGCGTGCAAGCCTTTAGGCCCCTCTTCCAGTTCAAACTCAACAGTTTGGCCTGCTTTTAGGGTACGGTAGCCTTCCATTTCGATGGTTGAATAGTGAGCGAAAATGTCACCTTCGCGGTCTTCAGCCTCAATAAAGCCAAAGCCTTTTGAGTTGTTGAACCATTTGACTTTTCCGGTAGCCATACTTCTACTTCCTTCTTTTGCAACAGAGAATGTTTATTATTATGTCAGTGCTAAACGAGAGCTCTTGAATTATGCAATCGGCAGCACCATGTTTTACTCTAGAAAACGCAGTGTAATAGTCAAGCATTTGCGGTGAAAAAATCAACATATTTGTTAAAGTTTTTCGAAAAAATATCGCATAAAACGTTAACAAATAAACTATAGTGATAATAGGTCGTTAACTCATGAGTCAGTCTGATCATCAACATCTTCATGATCTGGAAGAGAAAGAAAAGCAGGAATTGAAACCGCCGTCGATGTACAAGGTCATACTGAATAATGACGATTTCACGCCGATGGACTTTGTGATTGAAGTGTTGATGAAATTTTTTAAGATGGATCAAGAGCGTGCGACGGACACCATGTTGCAGGTTCATTATAAAGGCAAAGCCGTCTGTGGCGTTTACTCGGCACAAATCGCAGAAACAAAAGTTGTACAGGTCAACCAATATGCGCGCGAAAACCAGCACCCATTACTTTGTACTATGGAACAGGCGTAATGGGACAACGGATAGAGCCAGCATGGCGGTAAGGAGTGGTATATGTTGAACAAAGCCCTTGAACTGACGTTAAACGATGCATTTCGTTTGGCGCGTGAACGTCATCACGAGTTAATGACGGTCGAGCACCTGTTGGTTGCGCTGCTGGATAATCCGGATGCGGCGGAAGTTCTGCGTGCCTGTGGTACTAATTTTGACCAGTTAAAAGACGAATTGCTGTCCTATATCGACCGCAGTACGCCAAGTTTCGAATCAGAAGATGAAAGTTCGGATACCCAGCCGACGCTGGGTTTTCAACGCGTATTGCAACGTGCTGTGTTTCACGTGCAATCATCCGGCAATGCTGAAGTGACCGGCGCTAACGTGCTGGTTGCCATTTTTAGTGAGCAGGAATCACAAGCCGTTTATCTATTAAACAAACACGATATTACTCGCCTGGACATTGTTAACTTCATTTCGCATGGCATTTCGCGCATGCAGAATGAGCAGCCGGGAGACGAGCCAATCGACGAAGAAGAGGCGGCTGAGGTTCAGGAAGAGCAACAGAGCCACTTAAAACGCTTCTGTACTAATCTGAATGTGCAGGCTAAAGACGGCAAGATCGATCCGTTAATTGGTCGGGACCACGAGCTGGAACGCTGTGCGCAGATTTTGTGCCGTCGGCGCAAGAATAATCCTTTGCTGGTCGGCGAAGCCGGTGTCGGTAAAACGGCGATTGCTGAAGGATTAGCGTATCGTATCGTTAATAAAGATGTACCCGAGATCCTCGAGGATGCGGTTATTTACTCGCTGGATATGGGCGGCTTGTTAGCAGGTACTAAGTATCGTGGTGATTTCGAGAAGCGCTTTAAACAGCTGCTTAAGGAATTGAGCGAAAAAGAAAACGCTATCTTATTCATTGACGAAATTCACACCATTATTGGTGCAGGTGCGGCCAGCGGCGGGGTGTTAGACGCCTCAAACCTGCTTAAGCCGTTACTGTCGGGTGGTCAGCTTAAGTGCATCGGCTCGACAACTTACAACGAGTTCAAGAACGTATTCGAGAAAGATCGGGCGTTGGTACGTCGGTTCCAGAAGGTTGATGTGGTCGAACCCTCTGTCGAGGACACCACCAAGATTCTGATGGGGCTCAAAGATCGCTATGAGAGCCACCATGGCATTCGCTACACCCAGCCGGCAATTAAAGCGGCGGCAGAACTGTCTGCGAAATACATCAACGAGCGCCACCTGCCGGATAAAGCCATCGATGTGATGGATGAAGCGGGCGCATCGCAGCGTTTATTACCGCCGTCAAAACGTCGTAAGACCGTTGGTGTGCAGGATATCGAAACCATTATTGCCAAAATTGCACGGATACCTGAGCAGTCTGTATCACGTACCGATCAGGACGTGCTGAAGCAATTGGATCGCAATCTGAAAATGGTGGTATTTGGTCAGGACGAAGCTATTGATAAACTGACATCCGCTATTCGCCTGTCGCGTTCAGGTCTTGGCAATGAACATCAACCTATCGGTTCGTTCCTGTTTGCGGGCCCAACCGGTGTCGGTAAAACCGAAGTCACCCAGCAATTGGCAAAAGCCATGGGCATCGAGCTGGTTCGTTTTGATATGTCGGAGTACATGGAGCGCCATGCGGTTAGTCGTTTAATCGGCGCGCCACCGGGCTACGTAGGCTTTGATCAGGGTGGGTTGTTAACGGATTCAGTTATTAAACAGCCACATTGTGTTCTGTTGCTGGACGAAATCGAAAAAGCCCATCCCGATGTCTTCAATATCCTGTTGCAGGTAATGGATAACGGTACCCTGACTGACAATAATGGTCGTAAAGCCGACTTCCGCAATGTGATTATCGTTATGACCACCAATGCCGGTGTTCGCGAGACGGTGCGTAAGTCTATTGGCTTTAAACAGCAAGATCATAGTCATGATGCCATGGCTGAAATTAACCGTACCTTTACGCCTGAGTTCCGCAACCGTCTGGACGGCATTGTTTGGTTTAATCACCTTAACGAAGAAGTTATCAAGCAGGTGGTGGATAAATTTATCACCGAGCTGCAGGCGCAGCTGGATCGCAAAGGCGTATCGTTGGAAGTTGATCAGGCCGCGGTCGACTGGTTGGCCAACAAAGGTTATGACAAAGCCATGGGCGCGCGGCCTATGGGTCGCATTATCCAGGAAAACATTAAGAAGCCGTTAGCTAACGAAATCTTATTTGGACAACTGACGCGTGGCGGCAGCGTAAAAGTCTCGAAAGGCAGCGATGACGAGCTGAAATTTGATTACGACAGCTCCAATGAAACCGTTGAAGGCTAGGGCATATCCCTAGCTAATAACATAAAAAAGCTGCTCGTTCAGTTAGCACTGAGAGCAGCTTTTTTTATGCCGTTTTTAGTAATGACTTAACGGGCGCGGAAGACAATACGTCCCTTGCTCAAATCGTACGGAGTAAGCTGAACGGTTACCGTATCGCCGGTTAAGATACGAATATAGTGCTTACGCATCTTGCCAGAAATGTGAGCGGTAACAACGTGCCCGTTTTCTAACTCGACACGGAACATTGTGTTAGGCAGTGTGTCTAGCACCGTGCCCTGCATTTCAATGCTGTCTTCTTTCGCCATTAATATCCTCTGCGTTTATCATTATTGTGCGATTGTTCGCACGATTAGCTTAAAGTGTGGGCGATTTTACCGCTTTTTTCCACTGATTGCCAATGAGACGTTCATTTGGCGTAAATTTAGCTTTGTAATTCATCTTGTTGCAGGCATCAATTTGGTAGCCAAGGTATAAATAATCTTTGTTTTGCTGCTGACACAGCTCGATAAGCGCCAGAATCGAGAAGGTGCCGGGCGAGCATTTATCATGGTCTGGCTCGAAAAAGGTATACATCGCGGACAGCGCGTTGGGCAGGGTGTCGATTACTGAAACCATGATGAGCTTATCGCTGGGGTCGCGCCACTCGACAAATTGTGTCTGCATCCAGTCGCAATCACACCAATGCCAAAAGCTGTCAGGATCCGGCGGGTACATGGCACCGTCTTTATGCCGTAACTCGATAAAGCGACAGAACAGTTGGTCATAGTCGGGCTGTGGTTTAGTAACAATGCATTGCGTCAGATCCGCGTTTTTATTTATCACCCGGCGCTGACTGCGGCTGGGGCTGAATTCAGGCGCCAACACACGCAGCGACTGACATGCCTGACACAGTCGGCAGTAGGGGCGATAGACGTCATTGTGTGAACGGCGGAATCCATGCTCCAGCAAATGTTCATAGAGTTCCGCGGTCATCGGCGGATTGCCGTCTGTTACAGTAACGAGTAGTCGTTCCTGCTGCTGGCTTAAATAACCACACTGGGACTCACGGGTAACGCCAAACTGCAACGTCATAGCGCTATACCCAGCCTGGCGTCAGCTATGGTGCGTGGTTGCCAAAACCCTTGGCTAAGGTTAGCTTCCTGCGCAATATGCAATTGCACCAGAAACTTGTCGCGGTCAATGTTGCGGGCCCCTAATGTACTTAAGTGCGGGTTTGCGACCTGACAGTCGATTAACTGCCCGCCGGCTTGAGCAAATGCCCGGGCAAACGTATTTAAGGCAATTTTAGAAGCGTCTGTTTTGGTGTGGAACATGCTTTCGCCACAAAACGCCCGGCCAACCGATATACCATACAGTCCGCCGGCCAGTAGGTCGTCGCACCAAACCTCTACTGAATGCGCATGGCCCAGCTGATGTAGTTGGCTGTATGCTTCGCGCATCGGTTCAGTAATCCAGGTACCTTCCTGATCCCGTCGAGATGCCGCACAGCCTTCGATAACCGCATCGAAATCCTGGTTAAGGGTGACCCGCCAAGGAGATCGACGCCAGGACTTTTGCAAGCTGCGGGAAACATGAATTTGCTCAGGGTAAAACACGGCGCGGGGATTTGGTGACCACCATAAAATAGGGTCATCAAGGCCAAACCAGGGGAATATGCCGTGCCGATAAGCATGCATCAAGCGTTCGGGAGATAAGTCACCGCCGACCGCCAGTAAACCGTTAGGTTCATGTAACGCGGTCGCCGGTGGAGGGAAGCTGATTGAGCGGGGATTTAACTGAACTATCATCAATTATTCAATCATCGTTGCTCAATCGCCTCCGGGCTACTTAGTCAATGCGTCTAAATAGCGCTCAGCGTCCAGGGCTGCCATACAACCGCTGCCAGCCGAGGTAATAGCCTGACGATAGATATGGTCCATAACGTCACCCGCGGCAAATACACCCGGTACGCTGGTCGCTGTCGCGTTACCTTCTAAGCCGCTTTGTACTTTTATGTAGCCGTTATTCATTTCCAGCTGACCATCAAAAATACCGGTATTGGGTTGATGACCAATGGCAATAAAACAACCTGCAACGTCGAGTTCTTCGGTGCTACCGTCTGCGGTACTCTTAATACGGACGCCGGTCACGCCCATGTCGTCACCGAGTACTTCATCCAGCGTTTTATTCAAATGGAAGGTGACATTGCCGTTTTGTTCTTTGTCATGTAACCGGTCAACCAGAATTTTCTCGGCGCGGAACGTATCACGGCGATGGATTACGTGGACTTCACTGGCAATGTTTGACAGATAAAGGGCTTCTTCGACAGCGGTATTTCCGCCGCCAACTACACAGACTTTTTGATTTTTGTAGAAAAAGCCATCACAGGTCGCGCAGGCCGATACACCCTTACCCATAAAAGCTTCTTCCGAATCCAGACCAAGATATTTAGCCGATGCACCGGTGCTAATAATAACCGAGTCAGCGGTATATTCGCCCACGTCACCTTTTAGGCGGAATGGGCGCTCCGAAAAATCGACAGCATTGATATGGTCAAACACGATTTCGGTGTTAAAGCGCTCAGCGTGCTGCTGCATACGAACCATCAAATCAGGGCCGGTTAAACCTTCGGCGTCGCCGGGCCAGTTTTCTACGTCAGTGGTCGTGGTCAACTGACCGCCTTGCTGCATACCGGTTACCATCACCGGATCTAAGTTAGCTCGTGCCGCGTAAACCGCTGCAGTGTAGCCTGCAGGTCCTGAACCCAAAATCAATAATTTACAATGCTTGGCGTCTGCCATGGATAACTCCTGACTGCTTGTATTCTTTTAATGTAAGATAAGAGATGTATGGGGATTGATTGTAGGGTTTGCAAGCCTGTGGAACAAGACAAAAAATTAAAAAGCGAGGGTTAGTTAGACATGTTGGAGAGTATTAGGCGATGGACCGCAAACGTGCCGTTAGGTTATCGCGCCGCGATAATCACTTTAATCATTACAGCTGTTTTTTCCTTCTGGGACTGGGGTGCTTATTACTTGGGCGTTGCCATCATGTTGTGTACCTTTTTGTATGCTCCCGAAAAATTCTTATTGGCGTCTGACCAACACAATAAAGTTAAAAACGTGATGTCGCTGTTAGCTGTGCGAGGGGATAACTTACAAGTGGGCCTGGAGCAGGTTCCCGTCAGTAAATTAAAGCGGGTGGCGGTAGGTGAATACGATAAACGATTTGGGATTTTGCAATTTCCCTTCAATTACCAGATTAGCCATTCTCATATATTCCCAATTCAACAGTTGGATTCGGTGCGCGAGTTTTTTAAAACGAACTACCCAGACGTTGAATTGATTACGTAAAAAAGCCCCGGTGAACTTACTTCACCAGGGCTTAAATTAGGTTGTCGTAGTTGGGCGTCTTACCCCTGCAATGCCTCACGCGGGTCTTGATAATCCAGGCCTAGTTTCTCGCCTAAGTCATCATGTACCGCTTTGTAGGTGATCTTGCCTTTGTGCATGTTCAGGCCTTTTAGCAGGTGCTCGTTTTCCAGCATCGCTTTAGGGCCTTTGTTTGCCAGTGCTATACCATAAGGCAGGGTAGCGTTGTTCAGCGCGATGGTGGAGGTACGCGCAACGCCGCCTGGCATGTTAGCGACGCAGTAGTGCACTACATCGTCGATAACGTACACCGGGTCTTGGTGCGTGGTCGCTTTCGAGGTTTCGAAACAACCGCCCTGGTCGATGGCAACGTCTACCAGCACTGAACCTGGCTTCATGTTTTTGATGTTCTCGCGGGTCAGCAGTTTTGGTGCTGCAGCGCCTGGGATCAGTACTGCGCCAACAACCAAGTCAGCTTCGCGGGAGTATTTATCGATAGCATCAACGGTTGAGTAAACGGTTTGTACCCGACCGGCAAAGATATCGTCTAATTCACGTAAACGCGGCAATGAACGATCTAAAATAGTGACTTCTGCGCCAAGGCCGATAGCCATTTTCGCTGCATTGGTGCCAACCACGCCGCCGCCGATAATCAGTACTTTTCCGGGGGCAACACCCGGTACGCCGCCCAGCAGGGTACCGCTGCCGCCATGGGCTTTTTCCAAGTAATGTGCACCCGCCTGAATCGACATACGACCGGCGACTTCGCTCATTGGTGCTAACAGCGGCAAACCATTGCGGTTGTCGGTAACGGTTTCATAAGCAATAGCCGTACAACCTGATTTACCTAACAATTCAGTTTGCGTCGGATCCGGTGCTAAATGCAGGAAGGTATAAAGGATTTGGCCTTCGCGCAGCATCTTACACTCGTTTGGCTGTGGCTCTTTTACCTTAACGATCATGTCAGCGCGTGCAAAAATTTCTTCCGGTGTATCGATGATTGTCGCACCGGCTTCGATATATTGGTCATTGGTAAAACCAATCGCCGCACCACCGTTATTTTCGATAATAACGTCGTGACCATTTTCTACGTATTCGCGCACCGCTGCCGGGGTTAAGCCAATACGATACTCATGGTTTTTAATTTCTTTTGGTACACCAATTAGCATTTCACAGCCTCTAAATTGTTAGTGGTTAGAACATCAAAATTTGCGGCAAATTATAGACGCAAAATGCAGTGTGTGACGTACTTTTTTTAGGCTTAAAATTAGCGTAAAATCCATTTATTAATCACTGTTTTAGAATAAAACTATGTTTATTGCCGAAGAACCCGCAGAAATCACTATTGACAGGATCGACCGTAAGATTCTGCGACTATTGCAGGATGATGGACGTATCTCGAATGTGGCACTCGCTAAGCGGGTCGGATTAAGCGCAACCGCATGTCTGGAGCGGGTTCGCAAGCTAGAGCGGGAAGGCGTGATCGAGAGCTATCATGCTAAAATCAACCCCGCCAAGCTGGGCGCAAACCTGATGGTGTTCGTCGAAATAACATTAACCCGAACGTCTGCTGATGCCTTTGCTGAATTTAGTGAGGCCGCGCGAAAAACTGAAGAAATTCTTGAGTGCCACTTAGTTGCCGGTGATTTTGATTTTTTAATAAAAGCGCGGGTGCCGGATATGCGCGCTTATCGTAAACTGCTTGGCGAGACCTTGTTAATGATGCCCGGCGTCGATGAATCTCGCACCTATGTGGTGATGGAAGAGGTCAAACAAGAAAATAAAGTATTAGTAAAGGGCTAACATTCAGCGTCAGTTTCGCTACAATCAATGCGTTAGCAGGATATAACGATAATAAACAGGATACTCGATACGCGCGATGACAGGTGTACAACGTTTACTTGAAGCGGGATTATTGCTGAGCGGAGCGCTGGCGATTTTTATATTTTTGTCGCTGGTTAGCTTTAACCCGGCGGATCCCAGTTGGACGCAAACTGGCTTTGAAGGCTCAATTCACAATGCTGGTGGTGCGGTAGGCGCCTGGACGGCCGATGTCCTGTTATTTACCTTTGGCTTCGTTGCTTACCTGATTCCCTTTGCTTTTGCCGGGCTGGGTTACCTGCTGTTTCGACAAACACACAAACTGCTTGAGCTTGATTACCTGGCCGTCAGCCTGCGTTTGGTCGGGGCATTGCTGACCTTGATAGGTGCGTCCGCGCTATCGTCGATTAATTTCGACGACATTTATTATTTCTCGGCCGGGGGCGTTTTTGGTGACGTGATCGCGGCATCATTACTTCCTTATTTAAATTTTGTTGGCTCAACCCTGCTGTTATTAACCTTTTTAGCTACGGGGTTAACCCTGGTCACCGGGGTTAGCTGGTTACAAATCGCCGATAAACTGGGCGAGTGGGTAATCACCGGCGTGGTGTGGCTGGTAGAAAAAGTGCAGGCTACCTGGAGCCAGCGTGGTGATAAAGAGCATGCGCAAAATTCCGCGCAAGAGACAGACGGGGCGCAACAACCGGATGACAGCGTGCTGGCTATCGAAAGTGACGAGCGCGGCCGCGCCGATGAGCCTGAAATTGATTTAGAAGGCCTGTTTGGTAAGAACGAATCAGAAGATGACAAGGCCGAACCCACGCTTGATTTACCATCAATCAGTGCCACCGATGACGAACCAGAACCTGAGCCGCCGCGCTTTTCTAAACAGGCGGCCGAGAAAAAATCAACGGCTGTCGCGGTCGCAAAAATGGTCGACAATGGTCAAGACAATAGTGAAGACGAAGATGAACAAGATCCATCGCTGCCGCGGTTGCCATCTATTGAATTACTAGACCGGCCTAACAAAAAAGAGAACCCGATTACACAAGAAGAGCTGGATCAGGTTTCGCGAACCGTCGAAACCGTGCTGAAAGACTTTGGTGTGGATGTGACTGTTGCACATGTGCAACCAGGCCCTGTAATCACGCGCTTTGAACTGGATTTGGCGCCGGGAGTTAAGGTTTCAAAAATATCTAACCTGGCTAAAGACATCGCCCGCACGTTATCAGCGGTGGCAGTACGCGTGGTTGAAGTGATACCGGGTAAATCTTACGTCGGATTAGAATTACCGAACAAGCATCGCGAGGTGGTGCAGCTTAGCGAAGTGATTAACTGTGATGCATTCCAGGGCAGCAATTCGCCACTGACGATGATTTTAGGTAAAAGTATTTCCGGGTCTCCGGTCGTGGTTGATCTGGGCAAAATGCCGCACCTATTGGTTGCTGGTACTACCGGCTCCGGTAAATCGGTGGGTGTTAACGTCATGATCCTGAGTTTGCTGTATAAGAGCACGCCCGAGGACGTTCGCCTAATCATGATTGATCCGAAGATGCTCGAGCTGTCGGTTTACGAGGGTATTCCGCATCTGTTGACCGAAGTTGTCACCGACATGAAAGACGCTGCCAATGCGTTGCGTTGGTGTGTGGGCGAAATGGAACGTCGCTATAAATTAATGTCGGCGCTCGGTGTTCGTAACTTAAAAGGCTATAACGCTAAGGTTGTCGCTGCGCGCGAGGCGGGCAAGCCATTGCGCGATCCGATTTGGAAGCCGGGCGATTCGATGGATGAATTACCACCGGAATTAGAAAAACTGCCGAATATCGTGGTGGTCATTGATGAATTTGCCGACATGATGATGATCGTCGGTAAGAAGGTTGAAGAACTGATTGCGCGTATCGCACAAAAAGCTCGTGCGGCGGGCATACACTTGATTTTGGCAACACAACGGCCGTCGGTCGATGTTATTACCGGCTTGATAAAAGCCAACATACCTACTCGTATTGCCTTTCAGGTTTCATCAAAAGTGGACTCACGCACTATCCTCGATCAACCGGGAGCGGACCAGTTGTTAGGGCAGGGTGATATGCTCTATCTACCGCCGGGTAGCGGCTCGCCGGTGCGTGTACATGGTGCTTTTGTTGATGACCACGAAGTTCACGCTGTGGTTGCCGACTGGAAAAAACGGGGTAGTCCGAATTATCTGGATGAGATTTTATCTGGTGATCAGGGTGAAGAAGGTCTATTGCCGGGCGAGCAGAGTGAAGACGACGATGCTGAGTCTGACCCTTTGTATGACGAGGCGGTTGCCTTTGTCACCGAGGCCCAGCGGGTTTCTGTATCCAGCGTACAGCGTAAATTCAGAATTGGTTACAATCGCGCTGCGCGTATTGTCGAACAAATGGAAATGAGTGGTGTCGTAAGTACAGCCGGCAACAACGGTCAACGCGATGTACTGGCACCCCCGCCAGTGCGTTAAAAAGATTGTCATTGATAAGGAAAAGCAATGCTCAAAGTTGTTTCTACACTGTTTGCAGCCACGCTATTAAACGCGATACCAGCGGTTGCCGCCGACGCTAAACAAGAGTTGCAGCAAAAACTGGAATCCATGCAAAGCCTGCAAGCCAATTTTTCTCAGCAAGTCACTGCAGATAATGGCGATGTGCTGCAACAACTGACGGGTGAGCTGACTATCCAGCGGCCCAATAAAATGCGCTGGAAGACTAATCCCCCCGATGACACCCTGATGATCGCTTCCGGCGACACGGTTTGGTACTACAATCCGTTTGTTGAGCAGGTGACTATTTATCAGCAACAGGATGCAACCGCCAATAGCCCGATGCTGTTGTTGTTAACAGGTAGCGATGAGCAGTGGCAGGGGTATCAGGTAACTGAGTCTGCACCTAACGAATATCACATAGTCAGCGACACAGCCGAGAGCGAACTGAACCTGGGCTTTACAAATGACATGCTGACAGATATCGAATTGCAACAACAAGGCGGTGATACCATTACCCTGGAGCTGACCGACGTTGCTGTTAACCCTTCGTTAGAACGCCAATTATTTACCTTTGACGTGCCCGATGGGGTTGACGTGGATGACCAGCGATAGTTTGGATCTTGATTTTAAACCCGACTTTCAGCCGTTGGCTGCGCGTTTGCGTGCCCGCTCTTTGGATGAGTACGTAGGTCAGCAACACCTGTTAGCGCAAGGCAAACCGCTGCGTACTGCAATTGAGCAAGGGCATTTGCACTCGATGATCTTATGGGGCCCGCCCGGTACCGGTAAGACCACCCTGGCTGAATTAATAGCGCGGCATGCAAACGCTTCTGTCAGCCGTTTAAGTGCGGTTACGTCAGGGGTAAAAGACATTCGTCAGGCTATCGACGAAGCGAAGCAGCGCGCCCAGCAACAAGGGCGTCGCACGCTGCTGTTTGTAGACGAAGTGCACCGCTTTAATAAAAGCCAGCAAGATGCGTTTTTACCCCATATCGAAGACGGTACCGTCGTTTTTATTGGTGCAACCACCGAAAACCCTGGCTTTGAATTAAATAATGCGTTGCTGTCGCGGGCTCGGGTTTACCGGTTGCAGAGTTTGACCCAAAACGATTTGGAACAGCTGTTGGAACGGGCGCTGGCAGATACTGAAAAGGGTTTGGGCGAACGTGATATCCAACTAGCGGCAGATGCGCGTGCACGGCTGCTTGATTTGGCCGGTGGTGATGCGCGTCGATTACTGAATTACCTGGAAGTGGTCGCCGATTATTTACCTATGGATCAACACCAGGTCAGCGTCGAACTGGTTACCGACGCCATCGGTGAAAAAGCCACCGCGTTTGATCACCAGGGCGACCACTACTACGACATTTTATCGGCATTTCATAAATCGGTACGCGGGTCGTCACCGGATGGTGCATTGTACTGGTATGCACGGTTATTAGTCGGCGGCGGCGATCCATTAATTATCGCGCGGCGGCTGTTGGCTATTGCATCAGAAGATATTGGTAATGCGGATCCCCGGGCAATGCAGCTAGCGCTTAATGCCTGGGACACCTTCCATCGGGTAGGTCCTGCGGAAGGTGAACGTGCCATTGCCCAGGCGACCATCTATTGTGCCTGTGCCGCAAAGAGCAACGCGGTTTATAATGCCTTTAAGCAGGCACTGCGAACGGCAAAAGAACATGGCGATGCACCGGTACCTGAACATTTGCGCAATGCGCCCACTAAAGTTCACAAGGCACAGGGCTACGGCGAGGATTATCGCTATGCGCATGATTATCCGAACGCGTATGTGGCGGGCGAGCAGTATTTACCGGACGAGCTTGCAGGTACCCGCTTTTACCAGCCGAACGAACGCGGTCTGGAGATAAAAATTAAAGAGAAACTACTGCGTTTACAATCGCTTGACGAGCGTAGCCCGTGGGCAAGGGGACGTAGTGATGGCAACAATTAATGCGCTGTTACTCGTGGCCGCTGGTGGTGCGTTAGGCGCATCGGCCCGTTATGGCGTAAGTTTGGCGTTGATTAACAGCGCCGGGCGGTTCCCTTTTGCCACGCTGACCGTTAACATAATGGGCTCGTTTTTATTGGGTTTGCTGTTTGCATACTCACAACACACCGCCATTAGCGAAGGTTGGCGGCTGTTTTTAGCCGTTGGTGTGTTAGGCGCCTTTACCACCTTTTCGACCTTTTCGGTGGAGGTGGTGGCATTATTACAGCAGGGCGAGCTGGGTAAAGGGCTGCTTCATGCCGGCCTCAATATGATTTTATGTATTGCCGCCGTCGCACTGGCTATCGTTTTAATGAATCACTTGTTGAATCTTTCTGTTAAGTAGGACACTCATGCTAGACGCGAAACATTTCCGCGAAGAATTGGAACAAACCGCAGAACAACTCAAAAGCCGCGGTTTTAAACTGGATGTAGCGACGCTGCAGCAGCTTGAGCAGCAGCGTAAAGAAATTCAAATACGCACAGAGCAGTTGCAGGCGGAGCGTAATAGTCGCTCCAAAGCCATTGGCAAAGCAAAGGCTGCCGGTGAAGATATTCAGCCGCTATTAGACGCAGTGAGTGATTTAGGTGATCAGTTAGATTCGGCCAAAGAAGAACTGAAAAGTGTGCAACTGCAGTTGCAGGATATCATCATGGGTGTACCGAATCTGCCTGCAGCGGGTGTGCCCTTAGGCGAGGACGAAGCCCAGAACGAAGAAGTCAGCCGCTGGGGTGAGCCACGCTCGTTTGATTTTGAACCGGCTGATCACGTGGATGTGGCGGAAAAACTTGGCAAAGGGCTGGATTTTGAAACCGCCGCTAAGTTAACTGGTGCGCGCTTTGTGGTTATGCGTGGTGGCATGGCACGTCTGCACCGTGCGTTGACGCAATTCATGTTGGATCTGCATACCGAACAACACGGTTACGCCGAAACCTATGTGCCTTACATGGTTAACCACGATTCACTTTACGGTACCGGGCAGTTGCCTAAATTCGGCAAAGATTTGTTTCACATCGAAGGTGAGTCACAAGACCAAATCCCGATGTCGCTGATCCCAACTGCCGAGGTGCCGCTGACCAATATGGTGCGCGATGAAATCGTTGACGAAGATGCGCTGCCGTTTAAGTTTGCCGCGCATACGCCTTGCTTCCGCAGTGAAGCGGGTTCTCACGGTCGGGATACCCGTGGTTTGATCCGTCAGCATCAATTCGATAAAGTTGAACTGGTGTGGATGGTTAAGCCCGAAGACTCAATGGATGCGTTAGAACAACTGACTAACCACGCCGAAACTGTGCTACAAAAACTCGAGCTGCCATACCGTAAAATGCTGCTGTGTACCGGCGATATGGGCTTTGGCGCAACCAAAACCTATGACTTAGAAGTATGGTTGCCGGCACAGAATACCTACCGTGAAATCAGTTCGTGTTCAAACATGTGGGATTTTCAGGCGCGCCGGATGCAGGCACGTTTTCGCCGCAAAGGGCAGAAGAAACCCGAACTTTTGCACACCCTGAATGGCTCAGGCCTGGCCGTAGGTCGAGCATTGGTAGCGGTGCTGGAGAACTACCAGCAAGCCGATGGCTCAGTGGTAATCCCCGAAGCGCTTAAACCTTATATGGGTGGGATCGAAACGTTAACCCCTTAATGGCTTAAATACATTTTGCCGGCTTGGGCAGCCCGGCTATCCGGGTTGCCTGCTTGGCTGGTCCTTTGGGGAACAGCTTGTACAAATAGCGGCTGTTTGCCTTTTCTTCGCCTAACTGCTTTTTCATGGCTTTAACCAGCACGCGCATAGCCGGACTGGTATCAAATTCTTTGTAAAAATTCTGCACAAAGTAGACGACTTCCCAATGCGCGTCACTCATCTCAATGTTTTCCAATTGTGCTATATGCAAGGCCAGGTCTTCATTCCAATCCTCAATATTGGCTAAATACTCGTGTTTATCGGTTTGGTATTGGTGACCGTTAAATTCCAGCATGTGATGATTCTACCAGGTGATTTGATGGGGAAAGTTTAACACCAATTCGAGCCATTGCGGATCGTCAATTAGCGTGACGTAATCGGGCAGGGCTGTCGTTATTTCTTGACTCAGTGCATAACAGGTGTTGTTTAGGGGCGCACTGCGAGGCAAATTCTCGAGCCCTTTATCGCTCAGCAACAAGGCGGCGTTAACGTCTAATAATGAACGGTTTTGCTCAAGCCACTGGCTTAATGAAGTGGCTCTAATCCAATGTAATGTCATGAGAACTGCAACACCTCGTCAAATGAATCAAGTAGCTCACGCAGCTTCGCGGTTGCGATAATTTGCGTATCTAGACCAGGATCGATGTTGAGGTCGTTATCGCTAACCAGCCCAATCGGCTCAGCATCGAGTAACTCCAGCATGGCATAGCGTTTAGATGGATTTTGCTGCAGAACCTTAACGGCATCGCCCGATAAAACTAGCTGTACTGGCTGATCCATACTAGCCAGTGCCAGCGCCATATCCAGTGCTTCGGTTGCGGTATTAGCGTTAGCGGATGTTTGTAAAATGGCCGTTCTTCGCGTCATGGTCTGTTGCTCTTAAAACTGTAAGGTTCGGTCTGCGCTAGCCATCGCTTGCACCAGCGCCGTTAATCCAGCGTCCTGGTAGCCTGGGGCAAAATCACTTAAACCCATACGTTCAGCTACAGTATGACAGACGATCAATGGCACTTGCTGTTGCGTAGACCAACTCTGCCATTTTTGTTGCAGGGCTTGTGCTGAGCCAGACAACTCAGTTTTGGCATGGTTAACGGCAGAGCGGTAAAAAAACACGCAGTTAATCTGATGGCCTGCGGCAACGGCCTGCTGTGCAAAACGCAGGGCACGCTCGCTGTAAAGATGCTCACTAATACTCTTTTGAAGGATTAAACAAAGTTGCACCGGCATGTCCTACTAACTGGCTCAAACAAAAACGCCCCGCAGTGCGGGGCGTTTGATTACAATTTACTGTGCAGCGGTTCTATTCGTCGCCGCCACCAAACGCCATTAACAATGTTAGCAAGTTTACAAACAAGTTATAAAGCGAAACATACAATGTGACGGTTGCCATGATGTAGTTGCGCTCGCCACCGTGAATGATGTCACTGGTTTGCCACATGATTAACATTGCCATCAATGGAATCATCAAGGCTGACAATGCAAGCTGCAGCGCAGGTAACTGGAAGAAGAAATTAGCAATCATAGCAACAAATACCATGATGATGCCGGCGGTAATTACGCCGCCTAACTTCGACATATCCTTTTTAGTGGTCAACACATAAGCTGACGTTGCAAAGAACGTTAATGCGGTGCCACCAAGCGCTGTAGCAACCATCTCGCCACCACCTGGCATGGACAACGCCATATTAAGCAATGGCCCTAAGGTGTAACCTAAAAATCCGGTCAGCGCGAAGGTTAATACAATGCCCATACCGCTGTCTTTGGTTTTGTGAATACCAAACAGCAGGCCAAAGTAAGCAATTATGGTGATGAAGAAGCCAGGGTATGGCAAGTTCATCATGGTGCTGATGGTTGCGGTGACGGCACTGAATGCCAGTGTCATCGCCAACAGCGAATAAGTGTTACGTAGTACCTTGTTGACGGCCAGTGTCGATGCTTCTTGACCGACATACATCTGACTGCGATCGTTCATAGTTGTCTCCGTGGTTAACGACTATTTATAAGACTTTTTATACGTTAAAAAGTTTCTATACCAGTGCATGAATTTACTGTGTTCGATACTACCGTATAAATGGGGGCGTTGGGTAGCCAAATCAATGCCTTTTCGTAGCGTTCAATACGTAGATTGATGGAATATCGATCGGTTTGACTAATTAGTCACCAAACGAACCAAAAACTGCAATTTTGTTTCAATTTTTACTTTACAAGAGAATCTCAGCCCTTTAATATTCGCTTCGTCTTGAGGCAACAGCCCCACAGACCAAAATTTGGAGAGGTGGCAGAGCTCGGTTTAATGCACCTGACTTGAAATCAGGCGTAGGTTCATCCCTACCGGGGGTTCGAATCCCTCCCTCTCCGCCAAATTTAAAAAGAAAAGCCCTACTCATCGAGTAGGGCTTTTCTTTTTGCGTTTGAGGAAAGGGCGGCTCGATGAGAACCCCACGGATAGCACGAGTCAATCCCACCCGTGAAGCCTGTCCCCTCCGACCGAAACGCTGTGGTGTGTGCTATATTGCTGACAACATCCTTTGTCATTATGGTGATTATTGGTATTCTTAATGCCTAATTCAAACAGGTGTTTAATAGGGAAAGTCCATGCAGCTTCATCAAACTTTAGCGTTAATCGAAGACAACAAAAACAATCAGACCATCGAGTTGCCTGAAGGCTGGGCACAAGGTCGTGCATTTTTTGGTGGCTTTAGCGCGGCGTTAGCTGCCCAGTTTTTATTGCAGCAACTTCCGGCGGATTACCACCTACGCAGCTTTGCAATCTCGTTTGTGGCACCCGCCGCTCCGGGGGCAGCAACACTGAGTTACCGGGTACTACGGCAGGGGTCTTCGGTGCTGCAGGTTGCGGTGGAACTGCTGCAGAATGATCAGGTCATGCTCGCCGGACTTGCCAGTATGGGTAAAGCACGGTCGTCGATGGTTAATGTTAGTGGCGAAACGGCGCCGGATCTAAAAACGGTCAACGACGGGCCGGGACTTCCCGATGCGGAGATTGTGCCTGAATTCGCCAAGCACTATGACTACCGCATAACCTCCGGTGGTATGCCGTTTAGTGGACAGCCGGGCAGAACCTTTGGTGGCTGGGTACGGTTTAGGCACGAACAGCAGCAACTAACAACCGCCGCTATTATTTCTTTAGTTGATGCCTGGCCGCCGGCGGTATTGCCTCACCTCAATAAACCCGCACCGGCGTCATCACTTACCTGGACAATCGAGTTTCCTGACCGCGATTTGAGCCCATTCAATACCCATGACTGGTTTCAGTACGAGGCATTTATCGAGCACGCCGCTGATGGCTATGGTCATAGTCGGGCAGGGTTATGGTCTGAGCAAGGCGAATTACTGGCAATTAGTCGCCAGTCCTTTACTGTGTTCGCGTGATGGGTTCAATATGAACCTGCCGCCAGGCAAAAATGAACCCATCATAACTAAACAGCGATAAAACGGTTGCGATAATGGCGATTATTAACAAAGTTTAATGCTGATGTCGCAGGGTAGAAAGACGTAATATGATTACTGTGGTCGCAGGCATCGATTTACACGGACGTTTTGTTTAATTACTGTAAAAGGATAGCCACTGTGCATCATATTATTTTAGCAATATCTAACCCATTCACCAGTGCCGGAATGGCCTCTATTCTTGAAGATGGCCTTAGCCATAGCATCGAAACTGTTACCTCCATGATGCAACTACGTACTGCATGTCACAAACACGATGACGCCATCGTTGTGCTGTGCAGTCAACTCGGTAAGGATTCGACGGTAGAGGTTTGGCGGCGGTTAGTACGCCGTTTTAAGGAGCTTCGTTTAATTGTGTGGGGCAAAACTTACCAGGATGTATTGGATTTTCAGTGTAGCGTTCCGCATGTGGATGGCTATTTGCTGGAATCAAGCACCGGCCAGGAACTAAAAGAAGCCGTATTAGCGATAAAACATGGCGGTGTTTATGTTGCTGCTCCGGTTGCCTGTTATCTGGCGAAAAATCCGCACTTGGATCGCTCGACGCCCATGGTTGATAAGCTCAGTGAACGGGAATTACAAGTCGCGCAGATGATCAGTCGTGGCGTTAAAGTGTCGGAGATTGCTGATCACCTTAATATCAGCAGTAAAACCATTAATACCTTCCGCTACCGAATCTTCTCTAAACTCGGCGTGCAAGGTGATGTACAATTGACCCATCTTGCCATTAGTAATGGCCTTGTCGAGGTCAAGCAACAAAGGGATTATGACGCACGCATTTGACGCTGAAAACTTCCTTCGTCACCTGACTCATCAGCCAGGCGTTTATCGCATGTATGATGAGGCAGGTGACGTTATTTATGTAGGCAAAGCCAAAGATCTAAAAAAGCGCGTTTCTAGTTACTTCCGTGACAAAGTTGATCGCGTCAAAACGCAAGTTCTGGTGAAGCAAATTTGCGATATGGACGTCACGGTAACTAACACCGAAGCCGAAGCGCTAATCCTCGAAAACACCTTCATTAAAAAATATCGCCCGCGTTATAACGTGCTGTTACGCGATGATAAGTCGTACCCTTATATTATCATGACCGATCATCAGCATCCGCGGCTGGGCTTTCACCGCGGCGCGCGCCGCACTAAAGGTGAGTATTTCGGACCATTCCCCAATGGCGCAGCGGTACGCGAGAGTCTGCGCCTGATGCAAAAGATTTTTCCGGTGCGTCAGTGTGAGGACTCATACTATAGAGCGCGCAGCAGGCCATGTTTGCAATATCAGTTGCAACGTTGCCTGGCGCCCTGTGTGAATGTGTGCACCGATGAAGAATATGACGAGCAAGTACGCTTTGCTAAACGCTTTCTACAGGGCAAAAATCAGCAGGTAATTGACGAGCTGGTGAGCAAAATGGAGCAGGCGAGCGAGGCGCTGGATTTTGAAAGGGCAGCGCGTTATCGAGATCAGATTGCGATGTTGCGACGTACCCAGGAACGCAACTCAGTCACTGGCTCTCAGCAAGAGCTCGATGTTATCGGCCTGACGCGGGGCAACGGCATGGTCACGGTTCAAATGCTGTTTATTCGTGATAACCACTTACAGGGCAGTCGCAGCTACTTCCCGAAAGTGCCGGCAGATACCGCAGATGAAGAAGTACTGCGCGCGTTTTTACTGCAATTTTATCTATCTGATACAGCGGGTCGCAAAGCGCCGGCCGAAATCGTCCTGCCGACCGAAGTTGAGCGTGACGAAGTACTGGCTGAGGTCATGGGACAAGCGCTGAATAAAAAAGTACGTCTATTGCAAAACGTACGCGGCGAACGAAAACAGTACCAACAGCTAGCACACAAAAATGCCGTAAATGCGCTGGAAAGCAAGTTAAACCAACAAAGCACCATGAACCGCCGAACTCACGCATTGCAGCAGGTGCTGGAGCTTGGTATACCGATTCAACGTATGGAGTGTTTCGATATCAGCCATACCATGGGTCAGCAGACTGTCGCATCCTGTGTGGTATTCGACCAGAATGGCCCCAAGAAATCCGATTACCGGCGCTATAATATCGACGGTATTACCCCAGGCGACGATTATGCAGCCATGTCTAAAGCGTTGGCCAAGCGCTACGACAATGCCAAAGACGCCGGGAATATTCCGGACATCCTGTTTATCGACGGGGGGAAAGGGCAGCTGGCACAGGCAGAAAAATATTTTGCGGACTGGGGTAAAGATGCCCCCATGCTAATCGGTGTGGCCAAAGGAGAGTCGCGCAAGCCGGGTTTAGAAACGCTGATTATGGCCGGCAGCCACGAGACCATACCGCTGAGTAAGGACGCAAGTGCGTTGCACTTAATTCAGCATATACGCGATGAGTCACATCGTTTTGCCATTACCGGCCACCGCCAAAAGCGTGGTAAAGTTAAGCGCACTTCAAGCCTGGAGCAGATCGAAGGCATCGGCGCTAAGCGTCGGCAAAAGATTTTGCAAAATCTGGGTGGATTACACGAGGTGAAAAACGCTAGTATTGAACAAATCGCCAATGTACCGGGAATCAGTCGGGCGTTAGCAGAAAAGATCTATTATTCATTTAGAGATGAGTGATACAGCCTAAAAGGAAATGGCGGATAATGAAGTGGAATATCCCGAACATTTTAACCAGTTTTAGAATTGTCCTGATCCCGGTCTTCTTGATCATCTTTTATTTACCGTTTGAAGAAGCCCGCTTCTGGTCAGCGTTTATTTTTTTGCTGGCTGCGGTAACCGATGCACTGGATGGTTTTGTAGCACGCCAATTTAATCAATATACCGAGTTTGGCGAGTTTTTAGACCCGGTTGCCGATAAAGCCATGGTGGTTGCCGCGCTAGTCGTTGTCGTGGAAGATTTTAATGCCTGGTATATTACCATCCCGGCGCTGACCATGATTTGTCGCGAATTAATTGTTAGTGCATTGCGCGAGTGGATGGCACAACGGGGCAGTCGCGGCAAAGTGGCCGTATCCAATTTGGGTAAATTAAAAACAATTGCGCAAATGGTGGCGTTGATCGGGTTGCTTTGGAACGCAAATATTTATATCTTTTGGCTTGCGCTGTTCTTATTCATCGTTTCGTTTGTGTTAACGGTGTGGTCAATGTGGGAATATTTACGCTCAGCCGGCAGTGAATTGACTAAGAATTAACTGCTTTGTCGTAAATTTAGCCAAACAGTCACAAAAATAGCAAAAAGTCGTTGACTGAAACCGAATAGACAGTAGAATGCCACGGCAGATGACGGTGCGGGAATAGCTCAGCTGGTAGAGCACAACCTTGCCAAGGTTGGGGTCGCGAGTTCGAATCTCGTTTCCCGCTCCAAACATCGGCGGGTTGGCAGAATGGCTATGCAGCGGATTGCAAATCCGTGGATCTCGGTTCGACTCCGGGACCCGCCTCCATTATTCGAGAACACTTCTATGTAGTGCCCGGGTGGTGGAATTGGTAGACACAAGGGATTTAAAATCCCTCGAAGGTAACTTCGTGCCGGTTCAAGTCCGGCCCCGGGCACCAATTCCGAATCAGTAGCTTGCGCTTTCAGCGCAAGAGTAAGCTCCGATTATTTCAAAATCAATAGCTTGCGTCGTGACGCAAGTAAAACCTACTACCATGGCACCTTCCGAAGCAAAATATCTTTAAACATCACCCAGTCGCCCAGCAAGCTGTAAAAAGGATGGGTGAAGGTTGCTGGACGGTTATGTTCAAAAAAGTAGTGGCCGACCCAGGCAAAGCCATAGCCCGCCACCGGCATGAGCCAGAGGTAAACATAGTTGCCGCTGAACAGGGCATAAAACAGAATCGCGAGAACCACTAAACTGCCGGCAAAATGCAAGCGGCGGCAGATTTTGTTTTTATGCTCTTGCAAGTAATAAGGGTAAAATTCCTTAAAACTATTAAATGACTTTTTATCGGCTACGCTACCCATTTTAGCCCCTCATCGACACAGTTTATTCGTTAGCCTAGCAATTTATTCAATGAGAAGACACATAAATTGCTGAGTCCTGAACTATTATCGATAACTCGCAGAAGATGAGGCAGCATGACTCAAACAAATACGCCTTCGAATTTACGGGTTCGATTCAATATTTTAACCGGGAAGAAGTCTGTTAGTTATTAGCGAAGCGAAGATCTTTTTAACCAGCCGTAGTAAAGTCAGCAACCGTACAGTCGATAATCGCCAGAATCAAATCATAAAGGATGATAACTTTGAAACGCGTCATATTATTCGCAAGTTTACTGTTTAGTACTTTTAGCTTCGCAGGCGACAAGATTTACGATAAATCGAGGGACCGATATATTCCGATAGAGGCCTCGTACCCTAACCTCAAACAAAATTGCGATGAGACTCAGAAATGCCCGGTGGCATTACTTAGCGCAGGCTATGGCGTGTCACATACACAATACACCTTTCTGTCCAAGCAACTAAACGATCTCGGTTACATGGTGGTTGCTATTGGGCATGAGTTAGAGAGCGATCCTCCGCTGTCCGTATCGGGTAATTTGTACGAAACGCGAAGCGAGAACTGGATGAGAGGCGCCGAAACACTCGACTTTGTTAGACACAATTTGGCATCTACTTATAAGAGATATAACTTCAATGATGTGCTGCTTATTGGTCACTCAAATGGTGGGGATATTTCTTCCTGGCTTGCAAATGACGGCAAGGACTACATCGACACCGTGATCACACTTGATCATCGGCGCGTTCCGCTTCCGCGAAGAAACGATGTCAGTGTCCTCTCAATTCGAGGTAGCGATTTCCCGGCTGACGACGGCGTATTGCCCACAAGGAGTGAGGCAAAAGAATACGGTATTTGCGTCACAGAAATACCAGAGTCTCGTCACAACGACATGACGGATTATGGCCCCAAATGGCTTAAAGAAGAAATTGCTCACGCAATCGCTAATTTTCTGAATGGCACCGGCTGTCGAGGTGATTAATGATGAAGACTAAAACGCGAACTATTGCTGTATGGGCAGGATTAATCTCAGTCATTATTGGCGCAGTAACCTTTGCGTTGAGTTGGAATTTATACGACGTTCTCGGTGGCCCTATGCCCGGCACCAAGGTGCTGCTCTTCCCGGGGAGCTTAACGTTGATATACGTTTGGCATCCTCTTTTCACCGAAGAAATTAATTTTTGGCCCAAGTTCGCGCTTCAAATGTTTGGGCAGTTCTTTGTCGTTACGGCCATGGCAATGCTGTGTGTTGGTCTTGCTAAGAAGCTACTTCGTGCTACCTAGGACTATTGATAATGAAGCCGCTAGTCCGCTATGAGCGATAGCCAGACATTGGTTTGTCTACCTTTAAAGTTAAGCTTGCGACAAACATCAGAAGTTCAACGCCCCAAAAAAAACGGGCAAAATACGGAACGAGGTGACGGGAACCCACATGTTAGTGATCGGCTGCCTTATTTTGCAATGTGTTGCGCTCGGTTTTTATTAAAAGTGCGATTCCTGTAAACACGTGAAAAAGTAGCCCTAATAAAAACCATCCCAAAGCACTCCGCCCAGTTGTTTTTGCCCACCATGCACAGAAAAAGGCAAATAATAAGATGGCAAGGCCATTTTTATTTATAGCCTTTTGTAGCTTTGAGACGGCTGTCTCAGTTTTGTTTTGTGCATATTCCAAACTTCTCACTTTTGACTGAAGAATACTAACTTTTTGCTCCAACTCTGAAATGTTTGGTTGGGTTGCTGCCTCGGATGCCAGAGCAGCATATTGAAGACCGATGATAAGAAAAACAAAGGCTAATAACTTCCTTTTCATTCCGCTAAATATCCCTTTTGCAAATAACTGGTAAGGCCTGAGACCTCTCGACATCTTTTATACTAAAATATGTGGCGTAAAGCGAATTACCTCCCTTTTATTAGGAAGTGAATTGCCGCCAGTCATTGCAAACTTACCTCTGGGTTTGGTGACAGACTAAACCCGAACACCGTTTTGCATGGTAGTATTCTCTTTAACAAGGAGATATTAAATGGCACGGAAAAAACGAGTAAAGCGCCCCAGAGCTGATATAGTAAATGAGCTCAAAGAACAGATTGAGCTGTTGATTCATGCCTGCGAGGCTTTTGATAATGGCTTACAGCCTATTGGTAAACACATCGCACTAAGTTTGCGTAAACTTCTCCACCACCATCGTCAATCAAAGGCTCTACTTGAACAACTTGGGCTTCGCTCAAAAAGGCATCTAGACACCGCTGGAGACTTGAACACAAGAAACCTTTTGACTGAAAATCCTTTATGTGTAATGCGAATAGGGGCAAATAATCAGTATTTGCCCACTTGCGCTGTTGGCGGCAGCCCAATTCCAGCACGGTGGCTACCTTTTGAAAAGTGGTGGAATAATAAAGTTATAAGAGATGAGAAGGGGCGTTTTTTTAACCGGAGAGAATTAGTCCTTCATGTCGCCGACACCGACGGTGGTGCACACGTCGATCCTGAACTTGATGAGCAATATATGGATTTATCTCGTAATAATTCGTTAGGCTGGATTATTGGAGATGGTGAGGCAGGTAAGCCATTTCCCCCACCTATAATGGCGTGTATTTGCCAAATAGCTCATGAAGTTTTAGAAACACTAAAGGTTAAAGCTAATGACGTAGTTACGATAAATTATGAACCTATCAATGAAAGCGCAAAATAAACCCTTTGACTGTGTCTCCTCTATTCAGTTAACCGAACGTCCGGTCTTGGCACAAACCCGCCTAAATACAAAAGGAACCCCATGCCGCATAAACCGATAAACTTCAAAGAGAAACTGAGCCTGTTTAGCGAACAATGGTCGCCGAAAGTGATTGCCGAGATGAACGATTATCAGTTTAAAGTGGTTAAACTGCAGGGTGATTTTGTTTGGCATGACCATAAGGACACCGATGAAACGTTTATTGTTCTGGCGGGGCGGTTGCGCATCGATTTCAGAGATGGTTATGTCGAGCTGTGCGAAGGTGAAATGTACGTCGTGCCGAAGGGGGTTGAACATAAGCCGTATGCGAAGGAAGAAGCCCAGGTGCTGCTGATTGAACCCCGGGGTGTGGTCAATACCGGTGATGAAAATGACAGCAAGACGGCGGAGAATGACGTTTGGATTTGATGTAGGGTATAGTAATCAATCGATTCATTAAAACGAGACGCTCACTGAGTGTTTGCTTTTAAGTTTCTGCAAAGGTTAACGATGGAGCTAACAATTAAAAAAATAATCCCATTTTTAAGTCTGGCGCTGTCATTATCGGTAAGCACTTTGCAAGCTCAGGAAAACATGTTTGATGCCATTCCCAAAATGTTACGAAATGGTGAGGTTAGTACAATACTTGCTGAGTTTTCTGACCAACCGCAAACACTGGCTCAGATTTATGTGAATATGGGACGTCCGGATAAAGCTCACAATATGATCCAGCGTTTCTCAAAGGCAGGTTATTGTAACGTTGAGCCTGAGTTTGAAAAAGTGTCAGGCAAGGGATTGGCGGAAGAATTGTTGGCGGATCAAAAGATTGTGATGATTAACGAGAACCATTTTAACCCCGCCGCGCGCGCAGTTGCGCTAAGTTGGCTGCCATGGCTCAAGGCGCAGGGAATCACTCACGTTGGTTTTGAGGCTTTTGAACCCGATGCAAAACAAACGGAAGCTTTCTACATTCAAGAACCTATGATGTCGAATTTGGTTCAAGAGGCGACGAAGCTTGGTTTAAATGTGTTTGGTTATGAGGCAGAGACACCGGCGCCGAAAGGTGCAGGTTTCGTAGAACGCTTTGAATTTCGTGATAAACAGCAAGCGGAAAACATTGTCTCCCGCATTGATGATGCGCCAGCCGATGCCAGGTTTTTGATCTTTGCGGGGTGGGGGCACATCGCAGAAGCGCCGTTAACCGGTCCTAACCTAGAGCCTTACCGTGTTATGGGGGATTTTCTTAATAACCGTTATGGCTATGAGACTTTGAGCATTGATACCACAGCCTGCTCGTTTGAGGGGAGGAACAAAGATCCTCTGGCCACCTATGCGTACCGGCATGATGACAATATCATCAATGTGGGATCGGTGCAGAATGTCGATATTCAACTGCGTCTTCCTATGGCTCCTGCCGATGACCCCAGTTACTTTCGTCAATTATTGGGCGAACCGTATTTACCAAATATCGATAAATGGCCTGAAAATGCGAGTGTCATTTTACAGGCTTACCATCCTGAGACGGAGTTTCCTGCCGATCGGGTGTTGTCCGAAGCAGGACAAAAGTTACCGTTGTATCTTAATAGCGGCAGTTACCACGTCACACTGCACGATCTTGACGGAAACTTGCTGTGGGACAAACGCATTAATTTAAGGAAGAAATAACGTCGTATATAGCGGCCTGTACTGCTTTTTTTGATTATTTGACTGGGCACCTGCCCAACTGATTGCTAGCACTTCGAACGAGAGCAAAAACGGTAATAGCCGGGGCCAGGAGGTGGTTGTCATGCACCAGCGATATCAGGCAGCTTGAACAGATCATTTATACGTTTTTTTATCTTTTGCTTATCCGTAGCAAGCTGATATAGCTAATAAGAGGTAAGTTTAGACAAGCTAAGGATTGGACAATGTCAGAACTTTTTACAGATATGCTTCGTATCGTTGCGCCCATCGCACTTATTGGCAGTGTTGTCCTGGCCAATCGGCTTATTGGGCTTAAATACCCTCTGGGAGCGCTCTCTTGCATTGCTGTATTTTGTCTTTTTTATTTCGGAATAGAGCTTATTAGTTCATATGCCAACGACAAAGAAAGCACGTCGGGGCCGTTAGACAGTATTTTTGACGTGGCTGTGCCGGTGTTATTGGCTGTTATTACACTATGGGCTGATGTGATTGCATCCAAATTGTTTCCGGGGCGGCAAAGGGTTATGCAGACCAGGCGAATATTCGATAACCGAACTGGGCGTTAGACAACTGGCTATTTTTGTCGCTCACTTATACGGACGCTGATTGCAGGTTGTCTAATTTATTTGCAACACACCACAAACTTCGTGCATAGTATGAATTGCATATACAGACGTTAAAAAGGCTAACAGCATCCTATGAAACAAGCCCTTATAGCAGCTACACTGTCGTTTTTTATTGTGAGCTGCGCATCGACCGAAGAAGAAACGATTCCCGCTAACCAGTTTCTAAACTTGACCGCAGAAGAAGACGCTGATGAAGTCGAACAATATTGGCAAGTCAAAAATCGTGTTGGGCCAATGTATCCGCCGGAAGCAGCAAGAAATCGCGTTAACGGCTGTGTCGATTTAATTTTTGGTATTGGTTCGGATGGAACAGTTGAAGGCTATAGGGTTGAGTCCTCTTACCCGCAGGGTGTGTTCGACGATTATGCCGCAGCTGCGTTGATGAAGTGGACTTATGAAGCGGCACCGGAAAACAGCGAACGCATACCGGTATTAACCCATGTTCAGCTTTACTTTACTGTAGAAGACAGTGGACCGGACCCTAAATATGACGCCAACTGCAAAGACGAAGAAAACTCCTGATACTCACGTTAAAATAACGGGGAGTTAGCTGCTACCGATCTAACTCACTGGCCTCTGCCCGCGTTGGCAGAGGCTCCCCCTCATCATCCCGTAGCTGATAATCGAAGGCGGCTTGCAGGCCGGTTTCTTCCTCTGGCACTTGCGTATCGTCTTTGATATGGACTGGGTAAAACGGCGATAACAAGCTGGCAAAAATACCGATGGTGGCAAATATCGAAAAACTTGCAGCGTAGCCAAATTCACTCACTAGAAAACCGATAACCGGCGAACCTATTGCCTGACCAAGCGCACAGGCCACGAAGGGTAAGACCGGTCCCAATGACAGCCGCCCGGGTAGTAACCGAATGCCCGTCATTAAGTAAAGGCCGGTCAAACTCATATAGGCTAAGCCAAACACTAACGCCGAAAACACGGCAAGATAAATTTGATCGGGACTAGCAGCTAGTAGCGTCAGGCTAGTGGTTAACATCATCAACATCAATGCATGTGTAATTGCCGGGTTATTGCGATCTGCGATGTCGCTGATAATCGCGCCGCCTAAACCAGCCACACCGACGGCCAACCATAGCCAGCCACTTTGTCCCGGCGCTAACGCGCCTAATTGGGTGACTAGATCCGGACCAAACGTCCAGTATGCGGCGGCCACAAATCCCATCGCAAAAGCAAAAACAAATAGTTTGAACAGGCGCACTGCTCGTTGTGCCGTAATTTTTCCCGGCGGTGCGGCATTAGATGGGGTGACTCGAGAAACTGACGGGATTAGAAACCAGGCTAGAAAAACACCAACAATGGCTAATAACGCGAATGCAAAGTAAGCATAACGCCAGGAATTCATAAAGAACAATACGGCTGGGCCTGACAGGGCGACACCAATACTGGTGCCGGCATTCATTACCGAGCTAACGCGGCCATGAATCGAGCGATCAACAAGTGCCTGCATGGCTGAGGTTAACGCCGGCATCATCAGACCGGTCGAGATACCGCAGGCGAGGGCGCCTAAGCCAAGTGAAATAGGGCCAATGGCCTGACTGATTAGAACCAACCCAAAGGCCGCAAAAGCAGCGGATAACACCGTGGTATTGCGTGCGCCAAAGTATTTAGTAATTAGCGGTGCAACAAGACTTACGATGACAAAGCTGATGAGCGGCAGCGCTGCGATAATACCAATAAGATTTGCACTAAGTTCCAACGCATCCCGAATTTGCGGCACGAACAAGCCAAAGGCAAAACGCGCCAAGCCAAAACTGATAGCAATCAATATGGCACCGACGGTGGCAAAGCGCATGCCTGATATCTGGGTCATTGATGGCCCTCTACGGCTTTTTCCGCCACTGACCATCAACTTTAATGAAATGACCGGATGCGCTGCGTTCGATAGCGCGTTTGCCTGCCAGTAATTCAACATCGGCAACGGCAATATCGTTTTCTTCGGCTATGCGAGTATATTCCTGACGACGTGCCTCATTAATTCTTTCGGCGATCTGTTGTGCGGTCGCGGTTTGTTCAACAACGCCCAGATAGCCATTTGGCTGCTCGCCTACCCAGCCGTTAGCTTTGGCTTGTTGTAATTGGTCCATGGCCTGCTGCAAGGTCATTTGCTGCGCATGGCTGGCTGTCGATATAGTGACGCTTGATAACGTAAGTAGGGCGATAAATGTGCTGACTAAGAACTTTTTCATAAGACAATCCTTTGTTAATTAAAACAGACCGCTGGATTCAGAAATCACATCGTCGAGCGCTCTGTCGACTTTGACGTAAATTTCATGCTCGATTTTAACGTTAAGGTTAATGGTGATTGGCTCTTTTGGAGCGGCAACCTGAACCGTTGGTGTGCAAGCAGATAACAGCAGAAGCGCTGTAAATGCCATACTGATAGGCGCTAGATATTTCATATCATCCCCTGATGTTGCGGTGCATGCTAATTAACACGCTGTTGTATTCGCTGACGAATGACGTCACTCACACTATTACTTAACTGTAGCCCCTGGATTAGAGCGGGCAAGTCCTCTTGCAAGGTAATATTCAGTTTAACGGTACGTCCATTTTCCACTGCCGGGTTGTAACCGGTTAATTCTAACCCCAGCGTCAGGTCGCCATTCTCATCGTAATCAATAACACTGGCAAGCTCTTGATAATAGAAGTTTTCTAACACGCTGGCGAGTGTTTGCAAGCTGGGATTGCCGCCGACCGCTGACCGCAGGGCGGAGGAGTCGACCTGTAACTTGCCACCGGGCGCTACCGCATTTACATAGCCACGCTCAACCGTTAATCGTTCTGAGTTCCAGCCTAGCGGAATAGTTCCGGACACCTCGCCATCAATAGCGATTTTATCAGTTGGATATTGGCGCATCAGTTCCCCGAGATTTAACCGCTCAAACACAATGGGTATAGGTAAATCCTGGCTCAATTGATAGGACTGATTGGGTAGGGTGACGTTGCCACCAAAGGCTCTAATACGGTGCTGCTGGAGCGTTACCTGACTTCCTGCAATATTATCTAACGGAATTTGTGCCGTAAAATTGGCGCCCATAGGGCCGACACTAAAACCTTGCTGAATACTGCCTAACTCAAGCGATGCTTGCGTTAATGATAAGTTAGCAGGCGTCAGGCTAAAATTCGCATCAATATCCAGGTCTGCAATTGCTAGCGTGTCGTATATCCCGTCCACATCCTTGATGGTTAGCTTCCCATCCGTCACTCCCCAATCCGATGTTTTAAGATCCGCGTGCATAACCGCCTGACTCTGGATGTTGCCGTTAGATAAAGTCAGTAGCGGTGCAAACTGGCTGAGAATAGGTTTTAACCGGCGTTGCGTAGAACTTGCGGCCAGGCTTTCAACGTTGGCTGAAATGGTCGATGACAGCTGCAAATTTTCATCAATTTGGGTGTTGTGACTAACTGAAATACCATCACCAAAGAGAATGTCGCCGTCGATAGTGGCGTGCCAATCGTTATAACTAACTTGCTGACTTAAAACTGGATGGTAAATGTTATCAATATCGGCAAAAAGTCTTTTATTTGCGCTAAGTTCTCTAATATTAAGCGAAAAATCGATATTGGAACTTAGTGGTTTACTGGTGTCGATAATAGCATTGAAGTTGCCTATATATGCATCAAAAGATACCATTTGAGTTGTTAAATGTGACGAAAATTCATTATTTAACTTTAACTCAGCTGTACCGCCGTAAAAGGCTATGTCAGCGTTAAAATAGCCTTCTTTTGCTGTGATTTTCGGCTGCTTTTCACTGAATTGTGGCAATTGAATTCGATCATAGCGAATGTCTGTGTTGGGAAACTCCGCTGCTAAAAAATGACCGGCTTGTTGGCGGACGCTACCGTCAACTTTTACGCTCAACTTATCAATATCATCGCTATTCTCGCCTGCGTTAACATTGACCACCAAAGGCCAACGGGTTTTCTGCAGAGCCTTGCTCGGCATTAATATATCTACTGCCAGGCGATCAGAGCTTTGCAGTTGCCAGTTGATATCGCCGAGCTCCATGGGAATGTCCTGCGTTGGGGTAAGCAGCCCGGATAGGTCGAGTCGATAATGGTTCAGAATGCCGCTATCGACTGCAAATGTTGCGCTACCCATTACTGCTGCGGCTAATTTCGGGTGTTTAATTGACAGTGGTTCGTCTAGTTGTATCTTTGTATCGGCATTGACTTGTCGTAACAGCGCCCGCGGATCGTCAACCGGAGTTTTTGCAGGTAGGCTACCGTTAACAGAAGCAAGTACAGACAAGCTGTGGCTCACATACCCTTTGCTCCAGCGGTTAACATGCTCTTTGCTTAATAGAACGCTGGCGTTTAAATCGAAATCGCCGGTAACTGAATCGTAGTTTAACTGGGCATTAGTGATGGCATGTGAAAGCTTTGCACTAATGCTTTCAGCTTTTCGCGATACCTCAAGCGTGGCGTTAGCAGGGCGTTTAAGTGATACCGTGACTGCAGGCTCACGCGTATCAATGCGTAAACCACCGACAATTTGTTCAACGCCGTCAATATTGTTAAGCGTTACTTCAAATTGATTAATGACTATCTGTGAGGGTAACCAGGAGGGTAGTTTGTAATTGGCTATATCGCTAATGGTCAATTCGTGCGTATCGGACGTATTACTCGATGTGGCGTCTTGTTGATAGGTCAATTGCAACTCATCGATAAGGAGTTGCTCGGCACTAATGTGGCCGACCTTAATGTGCCAGTCAGTTACGCCATTATTGGCGAGCCATTTATCCGCAAAGGTTGGCGCCAACCACAGAGCCAACAGTATAAACATCGACAGCGTCAGTAAAGCGCTGCCGATGTCGGTAAGCGGACGCCAAATATGACGCCAGCGGTGCATGATTAATCCCAGTGGGGGGCAAAGTCAGGATCAATCAGGCGGTCACGCTCATCGAGCGCATCGATATCCGCCATATTCTCGTCGGTTAAACGCAATTTTTGCGCTTCGTAATTACTGCGCAAATGCGAGACCTTGGTGGTTGACGGTATCGCTACATAGCCTTTATGCAGCTCCCATGCTAACGCGACCTGTGCGGCGCTAGCATCATGTTCAACCGCAATACGTTTTAGCGTACTGTTATCCATCACAGCCCCCTTGGCCAGAGGCAAATAGGCGGTTACCTTTACCCCCAGTTTTTCGCAAGCTTCAGTGACCTTGCGGTTTTGCATAAACGGATGCACTTCTATCTGGTTGGTCATGATGTTCTCGGCGCCCGCGTGATCGACGGCTCGCTGCAACAAGTCTACGGTGAAGTTGGATACACCAAAATGTTTAATCAGGCCGCGTTCACGCGCCTCTGCCAATGCATCCAGAGTTTCTTCCAGCGGCACCTCGTCATTAGGAGAAGGCCAGTGTATAAGCGCTAAATCAATGCAATCACGCTGTAACTTGTCAGAACTTGTTTTCAAACTGTCCAGAACCTGCTGATATTTTAAACTTTCGTACCAGACTTTGGTGGTCACAAACACATTGTCAGATTGCGTCTGGCTGAGCGCCTTACCGACATCGGCCTCGTTATCGTAAAACTGTGCTGTATCGATTTGCGAATAACCCATCTCAATGGCTTCGCTGACTAAGTCAGTCAACGAAGAACCACTTAAACGAAAGGTTCCCATACCAAAATTCGGGATCATAAAAACTCCTTATTTTCGTTCCATGTCATAAGGGTAGTACCCAATAAATCGAAAAAAAGTCCAATCCATCATTGGGTTGCTCAATGTCAGCGTTCGAATAATGCGTGTATTGTATCGATACCCGTGCATCAGATTCGGCATTGTACTGCCACGACAACCCAATACGATCTTCGAACTGAAACCGTGTCGATAGACGACGATTGCCGATGTGTGTTTGATCAATATAGCTACCGCCAATGCCTGCTTCAATAAAAAGGGGCTGTGACGATTCGGTGAGTTGCCAACTGACGATAGGTGACAGCGTCATCGCAAAGATATTATCAGCAGTGTCGTTGCTGTTCTGCCATTGATTTAGCGCACCTTCAAAGGCTAATGTCGGAGAGCCCGCCCAGTCTAGCCAGTCGTAGTTTTTGGCTTCGGTACGATAACCAATTCGCGCACCGCGCAGTTGGTCCGCCGAATAGGCTGCGCCAATGTGTATTTCGCTGCTCAAAGCGGGCTGACTAGTGGTGAGCATTGGTATCAGCGATACCAAGCTTACGGTTAACAATGAACGTTTCATCAAGTACTCCATAATCTTGAAAAAACGAATTATCATACATGTGTGAATGTATGTAAATGAGGGTTTTTCGATTAACTCATTCTAAAAGTTAGATTTATCCGGACATTTCCGGTGAGTGGATGGTGCCCGTCAGCGAGCTTTTTAATGCCATGATAGCGCAACCGATCCTCTCGACCCCAAACCAATACATCACCGTGTTGCAGAGGAATTTTTAGAGGGCTGCCGCCACGTTTTAAACCGCCCCAAAAAAAGGTTACGGGTAAACCAAACGAGAATGAAACGATAGGCTGGCCGAAGTCGCTTTCGTCTTTATCTTGATGGAGACCCATGGCGGCTCCGGGTTTGTAGACATTTATCAGACACACATCCGGCCTAAAGTCGGTAAAACCACAGTGTCTAGCTGCACTAATCGCACGCTGCCTTAATTCATTGGGCATTGCCGGCCAAGGTTTTTCTGTGACCGGATCGACTTGGGCATAGCGGTAACCCCGCGTGTCAGCTACCCAACCATAATCACCGCAGTTACTACTCAGCACTGACATCGACTTGCCACCGGGAGTGGTGAAATGCCGTAACGGCGATACCCGCACGCACTGACGCACGCTGTCAATCAATCGTGGAGCATCGGCGGCTAACCATGCCGGCAGGTGGAATCCGGCCTCACTGAACTGAAAAGGTTCACGAGCATCATCAACAGTTTGTGAAAATAAATCATGCTGCATAACAAAAACTACGCGAAAGGCTTATTTGCTGATCAATTGCAGCCATTGCGTAAAGGCAACCAACGCAACCGACTGTTGACGGCGTTTACGATAAAAGACGGCTAAATTGGGTTTTACCGGTTGTGCAAACGCGTTAAATACCTGTAGCGCCGGAAATTGCGGAGATTGCGCATATCGCTTGTCGATGAGGGTGACGCGCGGCTGTGACTGTAGCAATTCCAGTGCCATCAAGGTGTCATCACAGTGCACTAAGTGGGTTTGTTTGAGCTCTGTTGTGTGCTCTTTCAAAAAACGTTGGTGGCTAACGTTATCTTTGTTAATTAACCAGGGTAGTTGCCATAGTCGTGTGGGCTCGGCCTCTGCAGAAACGGGAACCAGCTCGACTTCACCCAGAGTTTGTGAGCTGATATTTTTGTCACGCAACGTGGCTGCTGCAATAACTAAATCGACACTGTCGTGGCTGAGGCGCGCTGCTAATTGCGCTGTTTGTTCTGCATCAGGCACATCGCTGCAGGTAACAAAATTAAGTTGTACGTGTGGGTAGAGTGACTGAAAGTCGTCCAACTGCTGATTTAGCCAAAACCGTATGCGTGCAGTGGCAATAGCGACAGTCAGGGTGGTCGTGTTATTATCACTCAAATGTTTGGCTCGCTCGAGAGTTTGGTCGAGCTGCTTAAAAATTGATTCCAGTTGCGGAGCAAGCTCTAATCCGGCCGGTGTCAGCGCATGGACGCGATTATCGCGATGGAATAGCGTCATTTCCAGCTGTTTTTCCAATGCCTGAATTTGTCGAGTCACGGCGGCCTGGGTTACCCCCAGTTGTTGAGCTGCTTGTTTAAAGCTTTGGCAACGCGCTGCAACATCGAACACGCGCAGTGCATTAAGCGAGGGAGCGGCTTTTCTGGACATCATTTTCTCTTTATTAAAAACTAATCAGTATTAACTTAAAGTAAACCAACTGATACGGAGTCGCAAGTCTTGTCATACTGGACAGAGTTTTTAACCATTGCCCTGGTGCATTTGTTTGCCGTCGCAAGCCCGGGTCCTGACTTTGCCGTGGTGTCGCGTTACGCGCTGAGTTTTGGGCGCAAAGCTGGCTATTCGGTTGCGGCGGGCATCGCCACCGGCATCATTATTCATGTGGCTTACTCGTTGGTTGGGGTCGCAGTAATCATTCATCAGAATGACTGGGTTTATTTAACACTGCTGGCAATTGGGGCGCTGTATCTTGGCTATATTGGTTTGGGTGCGATCACCGCAAAGCCACGCGCAAATGTCGGAGATGATGTTGATGCGGTAAAACTACCGCGCAAACGTAGGGCATTCTGGGTCGGTTTTTTAACCAATGGACTTAATGTAAAAGCAACGCTGTTCTTTTTAACCTTGTTTACCACGGTGATTAGCCCAACCACACCGTTTAGCATTAAACTTGGCTATGGCGTGTATTTAACGTTGGCTACGGGGGCTTGGTTTGTGTTTTTGACCTGGTTACTGACGCAACCTAAAGTATTCAAAAAGCTCTGGCCGTTCAGCCACTGGATTGATCGTTTGATGGGAGCGATTTTAATCGCTTTATCACTGAGTTTGTTATGGGAGTGGCTGCAGTTAGTGCTATAATGCGCCGCAATAAAAGACCGTAGGTAGCTGTTGTAATGCAATTATTTGTTAACGATTTAACTGTTATTGATTGTTCCTATTTGTGCCCAGAGCGCGGTATTGTCGGCGAGAGTTGGATCGTCGATATCGTGCTGGATGGCGCCTTAAATGAGCAGTCGATGGTGCTGGATTTTGGCCGAGTTAAAAAGCAAATCAAACGTATTATCGATGATTCTGTCGACCACAAATTGGTGGTGCCGGCAGAGCACGCATACACCAGCGTTACCTACAACGACGACGAGAGCTCGCAGTGGGTTGATTTTATGCGACCTAACGGCAAATCAATCCATTTATATTGCCCGGCTGACGCCTTTGCCTATATTGATGCTGAGCAAGTTAATGAGTTAACCGTTACGGATTACCTGCGCGCCGTGATCAAACGCGAATTACCCGGTAATGTTGAAGGGCTAAAACTGATGCTGCGCCCCGAATCTATTGATGGTTTTTACTACCATTACACCCACGGTTTAAAAAAACACGACGGTAATTGCCAGCGTATTGCACACGGGCACCGCTCTAAGATCCAGATTTTTCTTGATAACATTCGCCAGCCGGTGCTGGAAAAACAGTGGTCTGATCGCTGGGCTGATATTTATCTGGGCTCAACTGATGATCAGGCCGACCTCAAATCATTATTGCGTTCGGCCAACGCTAAACAGGCGGCAACGGCGGCGACACATATCGGCTACAGCTATACGGCAGATCAAGGCTTATTTGAATTGTGTGTACCCAAAGCTGAGAACTACTTAATCGATACAGACTCTACGGTAGAGTGTATTGCGCAATATTTAGCCGATACCATCAAAACATCGGTAGCGGAACAAGCTGTGCAGGTTCGTGCCTACGAGGGCGTTGGAAAGGGAGCAATTGCCTATGCTTAAGTTTATAAAAACAGCACTGGTTGCAGGTTTATTGCTGGCCACCACCCATGCGATTGGTGAAACCACTACTGATGTACCGCTACAGTTAAAAGGTAAGCTGACTCAAGGGGCTTTATTGCTGGGTAAAACCGCACCAACGGCAAAGGTTGAGCTAAACGGCGATGCAGTGACAGTAACACCGGAAGGCCATTTTGTTATTGGTTTTGCCCGCAAAGCAGAGCTGGAACAACAGCTCACTGTGACATTAAAAGGTGCGACTCGCACCCAGACGTTGCAGCTTAGCGAACGCGAGTACAATATTGAACGTGTTGATGGGGTTCCTCAGCGTACGGTCACGCCGGATCCGGAACAAGTTAAACGCACCAAGCGCGAAGCGGCAAAAGTGTGGAAGGCCCGCCAGACAAAGTCGCAGCGCAATGATTTTCTAACCCCGCTGGTTAAGCCGGCAGAAGGGCGTATTAGTGGTTATTATGGCTCGCAGCGTATTTTAAATGGTGAGCCACGCAACCCGCATTACGGCGAGGATATTGCGGCGCCAACGGGTACGCCGGTTAAAGCACCTTGGTCGGGTGTTGTTACCCTGGCCGAGCCGGATTTATTTTACTCTGGTGGTACTATCATTATTGATCACGGCTATCGGGTTAATACCACCTATTTACACTTGAACTCGGTCGATGTCAGCGTTGGCGACACCATAGAACAAGGCGATGTCATCGGCACTATCGGCGCTACCGGTCGAGCCACCGGTCCACATCTTGACTGGCGCGTAAACTGGGGCAACGAGCGGCTGGATCCCAGCCTGTTGCCCGCACTTTACCAGCAGCCGTTAGCGCTGGATTAATTCCACTCAAGCCAGCCATTTAAGTGCTCGGGATGTTGAACGCTTAAGTGGTAACTGGTTTTCTTCGGCTCATCAAAAGTTAGCGTCAGCGTTAACAACTCATCTCGTCTGAATGCATGCACGGTAACACTATCGCCCGGCTTAAAGCGATTAAGCAGCGATGTAACGTTATTTTCACTGACTTGCAAATGGTCTATCGCAATAATTCTGTCGCCGGCCGCTAGTCCGGCACGGTACGCTGCTTCATCGTGATACACAGCTAGCAACTCCGCGCCTGTGGCTGCGCCTTTAAAACGGGCGCCCAGCTGCACAGAGGCCGCTTTATCAACCGTTTTACCATTGCTGCTGTTGTCGTCTGCCGGCACCTGGCGCCGCACGCTGACCCCAAAGTTTTGCAGTAGTGTATCCAGCGGTAATGACTCTTTATCGTATAACGCACTGTGCAGCATGTCAGTGACGTCAATACCGTCATACTGTTTTAAAAATTCAATGACCGTATCATCAGCCGTGCCCACGCTTGTTTTGCCAAACGCATGCCATAAATCTTTCATGACATGCGCCAGGGTTAACTGATGATCACTTTGCAACCGTAAGGTAAGGTCAAGGCTTAGCGCGATCAATGCACCTTTGGCGTAATAACTGACAATACTGTTAGGCGCGTTTTCGTTCTGCTGATAAAACTTGGTCCATGCCAGATAACTCGATTCAGTCACTGATTGCTGGTATTGCCCGACGCCTCGCTCAACTCTGGCAATTGTATCGCCCAGTACTTTTAAATAACGTTCGCTATCGATGACACCACTGGCATGAGTTATATAGTCGTCAAAATAGGATGTCATGCCTTCGTAGAACCAAAGTTGCTCGGTGTAAGACTCTTTATCCAGCTGATACGGTAAAAATACCTGTGGTTTTAATGTCTTAACATTCCAACTGTGGAAGTACTCGTGGCTACACAGGCTTAAAAAGGTTTGGTAATCATCATGCATGCCGTTCTGCGTTGCGCTGATTAAGCTCTTACGACTGCACAGCAGGGCGGTTGAATTACGGTGTTCCAGGCCGCCAAAACCGTCGCCGACGACCATTGTTAAAAAGGAATATTGTTTGAACGGAGCCTCGCCGAACAATTGTATCTGGTGCTCGCAGATACGTGCCAGATCAGAGGTAATTCTGGACATATCAGCGTAATGACGGCCACTCAGTACCAGCGCGTGCTTAATGCCATGGGCAATAAATTCTTCGATGGTTAAATCGCCCATTAAAAACGGATAATCGATAAGTTCGTCGTAATTTTCCGCTTCAAAACTACCAAACCCATGCGCAGTGCCCGAGGTTCGCGGCATACCGGTAGCAAGCTTCCATTGTGGCTGTTGATCTGGCGCACTAACGGTAAGTGATATTGGCTGATGCTCCTGTCCGGCGACTGCCAGACACAGACTGGTGTTATTGAAAAAGCCTTGTTGCTGGTCAAGGTACGCAGAACGTACTGACAAATCCCAGGCGTAAACTTGATAATGAACGGTAACGGGCTCGTCATTTGTTTTTGTATCGAGTTGCCACTCGTGTTTACTAATTTGGTCGGCCTTGACGGGCGTTTTACCGCGTTCGGCATATAACCCGATGATATGTTTGCTAAAGTCGCGTATAAGGTAACTTCCGGGTATCCAGTTAGGTAACCATAAGCGTTGTTGCTGGTCGGGGGCTTTGATCGTGAGTGATACTTCAAATAAGTGACCGTTTAAATCTAACGGGCGTACATGGTAATGGATCAAAGTTTACTCCTTTTCTTGACACATGCTGACATCTGGCGATCATAATAGCATACGTAGAAAGCCCGATAAGAGGACTTCATGACGGGAAAAATACAGCAATTAACCGTGGGACAGCGGGTCGAAATTCAGATTTCAGGCTTGAATGTTCCGGCCCGGTTTCAAACCGATTTTGTCGGCGTTATCAAGGGTCGCTGGTTTATTGTCGCGATGCCTGATGCCAAGCGCTATGGCGAGTTGAGGGAACATTTGCATGAAGGCGTGCCGCTCATTGTAAGGTTTGTATTGGAAAATGATAACGGCGAAATCTGCGCCTTCAGAACCGATATAGACTTTGTCGTAAACCACCCGACTAAAATGCTGTTTTTGGATTGGCCGGGGCAGGTCGAGAGTCGTGTCATCAGGCAAGGGCGTCGGTTCGATGCATTTTTGCCAGCCGAAATTAACCGTTTGACTGAGGATAATGGTAGCGACCTTACCGATAACGGTGTCATTTTGGATGTTTCTGAAACGGGTTGCCGGTTAAAACATAAATACAGTACTGATGAAGAAGGCGAGCCGCAAAAACCTGATTGGGAAAGCGGCCAGCGTGTGCAACTCACTGTCCAGCAAAAAGGCAATGGCGAAGTAAAACTCGGCTGTATAGTGCGGCAAATAAAGTGCAAAGAAGGCGAGTGCGAGCTGGGCATGCAGTTTAACGGCAACCAGAAAGACGCAATTAACGCGCTGTTTTCCGGAAGTTTAGTGGATATTAATGCACTGGCCCGCTCGGGCGAATAGCGGGTTAGTAAATCAGAGGTATTATGGCAGTTATCGATCGGTTTTTGGCTGGCTCGTTGTTTGAACACCGCAACCGGTCGTTTTGGGTGCTGCAAATTGGCGGCTGGGCAGGTTATGCGCTAGTCAATTATATCGGCTCGTTAATGCACGAGATGCGCGATATCTATACCATCGTCTTGTTATTGGGCGCTTACGCCGGTTTTTTACTGACCATTCCACTGCGCTATCTTTATCAACGTATCTGGGAACTGCATCCTATCTGGCTGATGTTGGTGGTTATCAGCACGTCCTATGTCTGTGCCTCCGTGTGGGCAGTTATTGACAATGCGACTTACTGGGAAATCTATAAATTTGGCTTTCGGCCTGACAGCAGTTTTTTCTACTTTAAAAATAATCTGGCTAAGTTTTATATTATTTTAAGCTGGAGCGGTCTGTATTTTGGTATTAAGTATTACCAAATGCTGCAGAGTGAGCGCCAAAAGGCGTTATTGGCATCATCGCGTGCGCATCAGGCGCAACTTAAAATGTTGCGTTATCAGCTTAACCCGCATTTTTTATTCAATAGCTTAAATGCCATTTCGACATTGATCATGGTTAAAGAAAACGATGTCGCGAATAAGATGGTCAACCGCTTAAGCCACTTTTTGCGCTTTTCATTGGATAACGACCCCATCAAGAAAATCACGCTACAAAAAGAAGTGGATGCGTTGATGTTGTACCTGGATATCGAGAAGGTCCGGTTTGACGAGCGGCTTGATATACAGGTTGAGTTATCTGATGAGGCAAAGGTCGCGCTGGTACCAAGTTTATTGTTACAGCCGTTGATTGAAAATGCGATAAAGTATGCCATTGCCAAAGTCGAAACCGTGGGCGTATTGCAATTGCAAGCCTGGCAACACCAAAACGAACTCCTTATTCGGCTATGTGATAATGGCCCGGAAGCGCCGGAGCATCCCGAATTATTATTAAAAAATTCAGGTGTCGGTCTGCAGAATACACGCGACCGTCTACATGCACTTTATGGTAAACGGTTTAACCTGACCATGAAGCGCAATCAGCCGCAGGGCCTTTGTGTCGAAATTAAACTGCCTTACGAAACCTTGGAGAATCCATGAAGCCGCCACTAAAAGCGTTTATTGTTGACGATGAATCGTTGGCACGTAAAGGGCTTGCTTTGCGCTTAGAGCCGTTTGAGCAAGTGCAGCTAATTGGTGAGTCGGGTAATAGTCGCGACGCACTTGAACAAATTGTTGAGCTATCGCCGGATGTCGTTTTTGTTGATATTCAAATGCCCGGTCTCAATGGCTTTGAATTGTTACGTGAATTACAACAAAGAGTCGATAATCTGCCCGCGGTGGTTTTTGTTACTGCCTTTGACCACTACGCTATTCGCGCATTTGAGGTTCGTGCACTGGACTATTTGCTGAAGCCCGTAGATGAGGAACGGTTGGCGGAGACGCTGGAACGGGTGCAACAAGAGCTAGCGCCTAACAGCTACCAAAAAACACAGCAAAAGCTGGTTAATTTAGTTTCTGAGGTGACCGGGCAACAGGGCGACGCGATTCTTGAGCAACTTGCCCGTGGGGCGGATATTTCGGAGTTGAATCGATATCCGGAGCATATCGCTATTAAAGATAGCGGCGAAATTACCCGGGTACCGGTTAATAGTATCGAGTGGGTTGATGCAGCCGGCGACTATATGTGCATTCATGCTGCCGGAGAGACCTTTATTCTGCGTCGCACCATGAAAGAATTAGAGCAGGAGCTCAATCCAAATCGTTTTCAGCGAGTGCATCGCTCGGCCATCGTCAATATTGATCAGGTCGAAAAACTCTGTACCCGTCACAATGGTGAATATCACCTGGTATTAAAAAATGGTCAAAATCTAAAAGTCAGCCGTAGTTATAAGGACCGTATAAAACAACTGATATTGAGCTAGATGAAACGACTGCTGATTACCTGCATTACCATAACACTGCTGCTAACCGGCTGTACTGCCCAGCTGGGCTATCGGTTTGCTGATACCTTTGTTGAGTGGCAACTGGACGATTATGTTGAGTTAAACGATGACCAGCAACAGCAGGTTAGCACCATTATTGACGAGCTTCACGTCTGGCATGCGCAAAATGAACTGCCTAAATACCGCGAGGAACTGGCTCAATTACGCACCAAAATAGCCGAAAACACCTTAGTTTATGACGATATTGATCGGGTTGAAAATAAATTATGGGGCTTTTGGGCGACGGTTCAACAGCGAGTGGCTGAGCATGCCGACTTGCTGCAGCAGCTGTCGGTGAGCCAGCGTGAGGCGTTAATCGACGCTATGCAAAGCAAGCTGGAAGAACAGCGCGAGGAAGAGCAGGAAGAAGCACAGAGTGAATTGTTAGAACAGATTGATCGCGTCAGCCGTCGCGAGGAGCGCATTAAAGATTGGACCGGCAGTATTACCGAACAGCAGCAAACGATTGTTCGGCAATGGGTGCGTGAACGTCCCACGGGCGGTTACTGGCTGAATTATCGAGCGCGGTGGAATGATGAGTTTGCTGATGCGCTATTGTCTGAACCCATGGATATGGACGCGATTAATGCATTGATAGTAGAGCCACGACAACTGCGTTCGCAAGCACACAAAGACTACACTGAAGTGCGCACGGCGGTGCGGCACAAGTATTTGTGGAAACTGCATCAATCATTAACGGATCAACAGCGGCAACGGTTACTTGAAAAGGCCGACGAGTACTTAGCGTTGCTCGACGACCTGATTGCGGATTTTGCTGATAAGTAAGTTAACAGGGAGTGCGTTAGCGAACTTCGATGATCTTGCAGGTGTTGCTGGAACCAACGGTTTCCATTACGTCGCCGTGTGTCAGGATGACTAAATCACCTTTATTGACATGGCCCAGCGATTTGATCAGCTCAACGGCATCCAAAATAGGTTGTTTGCTGCTGGTCGAATCGAAGTTGACCGGGTAAACGCCGCGATACAGCGCACATTTATTGCGGCTATCCGGGTGACGGGATAGCGAAAACACCGGTAAGTGCGAGGTAATACGTGACATCAATTTAGCCGTAAAGCCTGACTCAGTCAGTGCGATAATGGCCTTAACGCCGGTTAAGTGGGTTGCAGCATACATAGCTGACATTGCTGCAGCTTCTGAAATACTGCTAAAACTCTCTTCTAAATCATCGTGGCGTAACTGTGCACTCGGATGCTCTTCGGCGCCCAGACAGATTTCCGCCATGGCTTTGACCGTTTCTACCGGGAATTTACCGGCAGCCGTTTCGGCAGACAACATGACAGCGTCAGTGCCGTCGAGTACGGCATTTGCAACGTCCATAACTTCTGCCCGAGTCGGCATCGGATTTTCGATCATCGACTCCATCATCTGCGTCGCGGTGATGACTACTTTATTTAACTGGCGAGCGCGCGAAATGATTTGTTTTTGCTTACCAACCAATTGCGCATCACCAATTTCGACACCTAAGTCGCCGCGGGCGACCATTACAGCATCAGATGCCCGAATGACGTCGTCCAGCGCATGTTCACTGGCAACAGCCTCGGCTCGTTCGATTTTGGCACAGATAACGCCCTTACCGCCGGCCTGGCGTAGTAATTGACGAGCCTCGTTAAGGTCTTCGCCACAACGCGGGAACGATACCGCGAGATAATCAACACCGATCTCGGCTGCGGTTTTAATATCGCTATAATCTTTTTCTGTCAACGCTTTTGCCGACAGGCCGCCACCCAGACGGTTGATGCCTTTGTTATTAGATAAAGTACCGGCTACGGTAACTTTGGTGTGCACAGCACTGCCGTCGATATAATCCACTTTAAGGCGGATGCGACCATCGTCCAGCAATAAAATATCGCCGCTGCTAACATCCTGCGGTAGTTCTTTGTAATCAAGACCAACGATGTTGTTGTCGCCGCCCTTGGGATCAAATTCTGCATCCAGGGTAAACTCCTGTCCCAGTTTTAATTCGACTTTGTCGTTTTTAAACCGTGCGATGCGAATTTTTGGACCCTGCAAGTCGCCGAGTATCGCAACGTGAGCATTTAACTTCTTGGCAATTTTGCGCACATTAGCGGCGCGTTGCTTTTGCTCATCTGCGCTACCATGAGAAAAATTCAGTCGTACAACATTGGCACCAGCCAAAATGAGTTGTTCCAGAACGTCGGATTGATCGGTCGCGGGACCTAGTGTCGTAACAATTTTTGTGCGGCGTAGCATGCGAACTCCAGCAAGCAATTAGGTGAAAGTGTTTTATTGTTGTATAAAAAGTCTAGCATAGCGGTGATGTCAGAAGTAAGTCTAAAGGAGTGTTTATGTCGAAAAGTGATAACAAAGATCCCGAATGGCAACAGTTGAGTGATGAACAGTGGCGTGAACGTTTGTCCGATGAAGCTTATTACATACTGCGACAGCAGGGTACTGAGCGGCCCGGTAGCGGCAAATACTTAAGTCTGGATAAACAAGGCAATTATTTATGCGCCGGCTGCGGACAGCCAATTTTTAAGGCCGATCACCAATTTGATGCACATTGCGGCTGGCCCAGCTTTGATCAAGCGATAGAGGGTGCGGTTGAGCATCGCCGCGACATGAGCCACGGTATGGTGCGAACAGAAATTGTTTGCAGTCGGTGCGGCGGCCATCTGGGCCATGTGTTTGATGACGGACCAACCGACACCGGACAGCGTTACTGTATTAATTCAGTCGCTATGACGCATCAGGACGACGTTTAAACTCGCCGTCCTCGATCTCATCTACGATGTTTTCGGCCAAATCCTGCCAGTCGTCGTACTGATCATCGGAGGCGTTAACGATGGTTCGCATCTGCTGTTCGTTCATTGTTTCAGAACCGAATGCGATGGCTACTCGAGCCCAGATGTAAGCATTTTTAACGTCTTCCCGCGATAAATAGTAGGTTACCAGTGACTCGGGTATTTCAACGTTAAAGCGTTGCTCGGGCGTGTATAGACGCAAGGCGTTGTATAGATGCGACAGTACTTTGTCTTGATCTTGCTTGGCATAGTACGTCGCCAGCGCAAATTGCAACTCGTGAGATTGCATTGCTTTGGTGTTTTCCAGCGCTAACAGTTGCTCTAAAGCGTCGGTATCGCTGCGGTTAGCCCAGTGCCAATACAGTAACAAAGGTGCATCGCTGGTTGCCGTTTTATCCGCCAAAGCCTTAATTGCGTCCAGGCTATTTAAATAAGCCTCGATACGATGAGACTGTTTTGACTTGAGTTTACGGTGCTCGATGCCCGACGCCAACTCAATGCATTGCGAGTATTTTTGCAAATCTTTGAGTAAATAATACTGATTTTCCGGAATCTCTTGCAGCTTGTTGGCATAGCGGGAGATGATCAGCTGACGCCGTTCCGCACGACACCAGTTGTCCTCGTTAAGATCAGCGCACAAGCCTGGGTCCTGGTCACACATCTCGCGGACAGTGGGCATCCGTTCTCCGCAGGCAGTTAGTCCCAGCAGCGCGGTTAAGCTTAACAGCGCTAATTTGTTCATCCATCTTTGCATGTTGCTACTCATCTAATCGAACTTTTACTTCGTTTGGATTGGCTATAGAGCCAGCTTTTCAGTACAATAGCGCCGAATTTTCCTAAGCTTACCACAGAACGAGGACAGAGCTAATGAACTCAACTCAGCAAGATCCAACGCTGTCGAGCTGGCAAGAACGCCAGGAATATGCCGAGTTAATGCAGCCATTGATTGGCAAATTATACCGCAATTTTGGTGTCGAGATCTTGGTTTATGGCCGTTCATTATTGAACGTCGATACCATTAATATCATTAAGGCACATCGCCTGATCCGTCGTTATGAAGGCCAGAAGGTCCGTTTGCGCGAGAGTTTCCCGTTTTTAGAAGCGATGGCGAAAATGCAATTAGCGCCGGGTCGTGTGGACTTGGGTAAATTAGCTTATGGTTATTTGTTTGCCGGCAAAGACGATGGTTTGTCGGTTGAAGATTACATTCGTCGTGAATTGAGCGACATTGTCGATGTTGCCGATAGCATTGAACCTCGTGATGTGGTTTTGTATGGCTTTGGCCGTATCGGTCGGTTATTGGCACGGTTACTGATTGAGCGCAACGGGGCTAATAACAAAATGCGTCTGCGTGCAATCGTTGTACGTGGTGGACGTGAAGGTGATTTGGAAAAACGCGCCAGTTTGCTGCGCCGTGACTCGATTCATGGTCAGTTTAACGGCTCGATTACTGTTGATAAAGAAAACAACAGCATAAAAGCCAATGGCACCAGTATTCGGGTTATTTATTCAGACGGCCCTGATCAAGTTGATTACACGCAATACGGTATCGATAACGCCATCGTTATTGATAATACGGGTATCTGGAAAGACGAAGATGGCCTCGGCTTGCACCTAAAATCAAAAGGCGTAGCCAAAGTTTTGCTAACAGCGCCGTCGAAGGGCGATATCAAAAACATCGTATTTGGTGTTAATGACAAAGACATCACTGATGGCGACCGTATCGTGTCCGCCGCATCTTGCACCACCAACGCAATTACGCCGGTATTAAAGGCTCTGAACGATGAGTTTGGTATTAATAACGGCCATGTCGAAACCGTGCATTCGTACACGAATGACCAGAACTTGATTGATAACTATCATAAAGCCGAGCGTCGCGGTCGTTCTGCGCCTCTGAACATGGTTATTACCTCTACCGGCGCAGCTAAAGCCGTAGCGAAAGCGTTACCGGAACTTAAAGGTAAGTTAACGGGTAATGCCATTCGAGTGCCGACCCCGAACGTATCCATGGCCATTATGAATTTGAATTTGGCTAAGCCGACTAGCCGTGACGAGCTAAACGCGTATCTTCGCGATACTGCGCTCCACTCAGAGCTAGAAAATCAGATCGATTATACCGCATCGACCGAAATCGTATCTTCAGATCTGGTCGGTTCACGTTACGCCGGCATTGTCGACTCTCAGGCTACTATCGTTGAAGACGACCGCGCGGTGCTGTATGTGTGGTATGACAATGAATTTGGTTATAGCTGTCAGGTCGTGCGTGTCGCAGAAGCGATGGCAGGTCTAAAAGTGCCCAGCTTACCTCGATAATTCAAAAAAAGCGCCGTTAAAACGGCGCTTTTTTACATGTCTCTATTCTGCGCCAGGCAGTATTTAGAACTAACTAAAGGATTCATTTATGCGCATTAACGCTAATTTTGATAGCGGTAATATTGACGTCATTAAAGCTGATTCAGCCGATGACATCCGACTAGCAATTCGTAAAGACCATCAATCAGACTTCTATCAATGGTTTCACTTTAAGTTATTCGGTGAAGCAGGCGAAGAACATGTTATGACCATAGAAAATGCGGCGGGTGCTGCTTACCCTGACGGGTGGAAAGGCTACCAGGCACTGGCATCTTACGACCGTGAAACCTGGTTTCGCGTGCCAACCGACTATGACGGCAAGCACTTGACCATCCGTCATACGCCTGAGCAAGAGTCTGTATTCTACGCGTATTTTATTCCGTATTCTTACGAGCGTCACCAGGACCTTATCCAGTCAGCACAGCAGTCGGTGGATTGCTATCATGAGCTACTGGGCGAGACGCTGGATGGACGTGAGTTAAACTTACTGGTTATCGGTGAGCCGGCGGCGCATAAAAACACGATTTGGGTCACTGCAAGACAACATCCGGGCGAGACCATGGCTGAATGGTTTATGGAAGGCTTTATCGCGCGCTTGCTGGATGACGAAGACGGTGTCGCGCGTAAGCTGCTGGAACAAAACGTATTCTATGTAGTACCGAATATGAACCCCGACGGCAGCGCTCGTGGCCATTTGCGCACCAATGCGGTTGGTACCAATCTAAACCGGGAATGGGCTGAGCCGAGCCTGGAACAAAGCCCGGAAGTTTTCTATGTGCTCAAGCGTATGCAGGAAACAGGCGTTGATATGTTTCTGGATGTACATGGTGATGAGGCATTACCATACAACTTTGTCGCCGGTTGCGAAGGTATTCCTTCGTACGATAAACGTCACGAAGATCTGGAAGACACGTTTAAGGCCGCGTTACTAGCTGCGACGCCTGAATTTCAAACACAATACGGTTATGAACGCGACGAACCCGGTAAAGCTAATATGACAGTGGCTAATTCTGCGGTTGGCGAGCGCTTTAAGTGTTTGTCCTATACGCTGGAAATGCCGTTTAAGGATAACGCGGACTTACCGGACGAAGATTTTGGTTGGTCAACAGCCCGTTGCCAACGTTTAGGTGAAGATGTTTTAACAGCAATGTTGGCAGTATCACCTAAATTGCGTTAATAATAGATAGACAACCAACAGCAACAATAACAATAACTAGGGGAGCTAACGTTGGAAGCGCTCAATAATTTTCTACTCTGGATTGACGGGTTTTTAGGCTCTGCAGCTTATTTCCCGTTTCTTTTACTCGGTGTGGGTTTGTTTTTCACATTGTATCTTGGTTTTCCTCAGGTACGTTACTTCCGCCATGCCTGGAAGGTGTTAGGCGGTAAGTTTGACAAAAAGGGTACCGAGGGTGATACCAGTCACTTCCAGGCCTTGTCAACTGCGTTATCGGGCACTGTAGGCACCGGTAATATCGGTGGCGTTGCGCTGGCCATATTTTTGGGTGGTCCAGCGGCTATCTTCTGGATGTGGATGACGGCGTTTATGGGGATGACCACCAAGTTTGTGGAGGTCACCTTATCGCATAAATACCGGGTTAAGACCGAAGACGGCACTATGGCGGGCGGCCCCATGTACTACATGGATCGCCGTTTGAATATGAAGTGGCTGGCAGTAATTTTTGCTATCGCAACCATTGTTAGTTCATTTGGTACCGGCAACATGCCGCAAATCAACAACATAGCACAGTCGATGGAACAGACGTTTCAGATTGATCCGGTCTGGACCGGCGCAATCTTGTCGATTCTGTTGGCGATGGTCATAATCGGTGGTATTAAACGCATTGCAGCAGTAACCTCAAAGATCGTACCGATTATGGGTTTGCTGTATGTGATCGGTTCACTAAGTGTCATCTTCTTCAATATTGACAATATTGGTGAATCGTTCGTGTCGATATTCCGTGACGCATTCACCGGCTCTGCAGCGGCAGGGGGCTTTTTGGGTGCTAGCTTTGCCTACGCCTTTAACCGCGGTGTTAACCGGGGCTTGTTCTCGAACGAAGCAGGTCAGGGTTCGGCGCCTATCGCGCACGCCTCAGCACGTGCTAAAGACCCCGTATCAGAAGGTTTGGTTTCTATTTTGGAACCATTTCTGGATACCATCTTAATTTGTACGCTAACCGGCCTGGTTATCCTGTCGTCTGGTGTATGGACTGAGAAGTTTGAAAATAACTTTGCCCGCAGCGATCTGGAATTTATTGTTGGTGATTACAACGATAAAGAACAGGCGGACCGCGAAGCGCTTTATGCCTACCTCAATGACACATCTGACAATACTATCGAACGTTACAATGGCCAGGTTCAGGTTATTGACGGTGAAGCGCAAAGCAACGGTGAGTTTACTATCCTGCATGCTCGTTCAGTAGCTGAGGATGTGCGATTCATCGTAGCCGGTGAGGATGCTTACACGGGTGTCGTTAATGTCAAAAACGGTGATTTGATTAAAGACGACATTGAGGTAGTCGGTAAGTCGTTGGTTCACTCTGCCGCGCTGACTTCACTAGCCTTTGCGAATGGTTACTTTGGTGACTATGGCCAGTATATTATTCCGCTGACGCTATTGATGTTCGCGTTCTCGACAGCCATTGCCTGGTCCTATTACGGCGATAGGGCGGTCGTTTATCTGGTTGGCCAGAAGGGCGTTATGCCATATCGGATCATTTATGTTGCCGGTTTCTTCTGGGCTTCGTTTGCCGATACGACCCTAGTCTGGACAGCATCCGCAGTAGCGATTGTATTAATGACACTGCCGAACTTGTTGGGCATGATCCTGTTGCATAAAGAGATGAAGAGTACGGTTAAATCGTACTGGCAGGACTTTAATAAGGAAAACCCACCTAAGAAGTAAGGTAGGGAATAAGCAAACGGCTGGTCGGTTGACCGGCCGTTTTTAATTCTGCACTACCCTTGAAATTATGGCTAAAAGCCTTATATTGCAGGGATTGCGCAAAATTGATGACCTTCAGAAAGCAGGAAACCGCATGTTATGGCTTTAGCTCAGTGCCCGTCGTGTCGCAAACGTGTCTCGTCGAAAGCGACAGAATGTCCGCATTGTCAGTTTGTCTTTGCCGGACATTCTGAGCAGGATTTAGAGCGTGAGTTTATTCGTATTCAGCAAGAGAAACGGGATAAACTGGTATCGCGGTCGATGTTGGCTTTGCTGATAGCTATCGCCGGCTTTGTTTATTTATTTTTGCAGCAACCAATGCCTGAGACCTGGCAGTATAACGTCGCCGTCGGCGTATTGGTGGCAGGTCTGCTATGGTTTGTAGTGAACCGGGTGCAGTTATTATTTGTTAAGCGTAAACGCAAGTAAGTGAGACATCATGCAGTTTGACGATTTAGTTGCCTCTATGAGCCGTGACACCTACGACCGTCTGGTCGCTGCGGTAGAGACCGGACGCTGGCCTGATGGTAATAAATTAACGGCGGAGCAACGCGAGAATTCGTTACAATTGGTGATGGCCTACCAGGCTCGTTATATTCCTTCCGATCAGCACATGAGCATAGGCGCGGACGGCCAGATGCTGATGAAGTCAAAACGTGAATTGAAACAGCAGTACAGTGATAAGCCAGAGCAGTCGATCGCGCGCTTTTCGCTGAATGATGAACAATCCAACACCCGGGATAGTTAATGTTTGATCTAAATAGCCACAGCGATTTATTACTGCAGTGCAAAGCAGTTACCGAAGACGAACCCGACCTGATTGCCAACTTAGCGAACATCAGTGCTATTATCTTTGATGGTATGGCCGATATTAATTGGGCTGGGTTTTACTTTAGCCGTAGCGACGATGAGCTCGTACTGGGACCTTTTCAAGGCAAGGTTGCCTGCGTGCGAATTGCCTTTGGTAAAGGTGTGTGTGGCGTAGCAGCAGCAACAAAGCAATTGCAACATGTTGATGACGTGCACCAGTTTAGCGGTCATATAGCGTGTGACGCGGCGTCTAATAGCGAAGTCGTGGCGCCAATTATCGTTAACGATAAGGTGGTTGCAGTTTTAGATATTGATAGCCCGAAAATTGCGCGTTTTTCTGAGCAGGACGCTGCACAAATCGCAGCGATAGCTGAATATTGTCAGCAGCTTGATTGGTCACAGTTGTAAAATCTATGCTTGAGTCCTTCGATATTCATTTGTATTTGGTCAGCCATACGGACACTTGGTTTTTTGAGGACCATGAAGAACACGCGGCTGACAATATCAATGAAATGCTGCATTTAATTAACCACTATCGGGACGAATCTGATAGTTTAGAGCAATTAGAAGAAGCGGTACGCAGAACCCTGTATGATTGGATTGAGGAACCTGCGTTACTGGATTTAGAATTCGAAGAAATGGACGATTACGTAAAATCCGTTTTAAAAGTTGTTAGAGAACAGGAAGAAGATTGGAATGAATGAACCGGCTAAGCTAACCAAAAGCAAAGATGTTATCGCCTATTTAGCGGAACAGTTCCCTCAGTGCTTTTCAGTAAAAGGTGATGCAAAACCGCTAAAAATCGGCATCTTTGATGATTTAGCCAAACGTCTGGAAGACGACCCGATGGTTAGCAAAACGCGGTTGCGCACTGCGCTGCGCCATTACACCAACAGTTGGCGCTATTTACACAGTGTGAAGCAGGGCGAACAACGCATCGACCTTGATGGCAGTGCTGTTGAGCCCGTGACTGAAGAGCATCAGCAACACGCGCAGGAATCGCTAAAAGAGTCTAAAGCGAAAGTTGCAGAACGCAATAAAGCACGTAAACAAGAACAAGCAACCGATAGCGATGCAGCAAAAGAAAAACGTGTGCAACGCGCTAAAGTTCCTGCGAAGAGTAATAAACCGTCTGCTAAAAAAGCACGTAAACCTTCTAGTAAGCCAAAAGCAGCAGCAAGCCCAAAACTAAACGATGTGGAACTTAATAGCCTGAGTGTAGGTCAACAGGTTCAGGTTAAGGCGGGTAATAGTCCAATGCCGGCTACCGTCACTGAAATTGACAAAGACGATATTCAGGTTCAGTTAGACAATGGTTTGAGCATGAAAGTTAAGATTGCAAACGTGTTTGTCGCTGCCGAGTAGTAACTTAATAGTTTGAGGTAGGAGTCGCCTGTGAAGTATTCGGTTTTTAAAAAGAGCGCCCTGGCGTTGATGCTGGTATCACCATCACTGTTGGCGATTCCTCCGGCTCACCAAGTCAGCGAGCTACCGGAGCTAGAACAAGAAAGTCATCACGATACAGCCGCAGAGCGGGCAACCGCGTATTTTACGCGCTATCATTTTTCGCAGCCTTCGTTAAACGATGCGTTGTCTGAGCAAATCCATGAGCGCTATTTAAAATTACTCGATTACAACAAGATGTTCTTGTTGCAGTCGGATATTGAAGCGTCTCAAGAATATGCCACGCTTTATGATGACATGTTAAGCAGTGGTGAGTTGGATGTGGCTTATGACCTCTACCAAACCAGCCTCAAACGTCGTTTTCAGCGCTACGAATACGCGCTATCTTTACTTGATGAAGAACAACCGATGGATTTTACCGTCGCAGATGATAAGTATTATTACGACCGCGAAGAACAGCCATGGGCAAGCTCTACAGAAGAGCTCAACGACCTATGGTATGCGCGGGTAAAATATGATGCACTGAATTTAAAGCTAGCGGGTAAAGAGTGGCCGGAAATTGTCGAAACTCTGGGCAAACGCTACAACAGTGCATTGAATCGTCTGACCAAGTCAAAAAGCGAAGATGTTTTTCAAACCCTGTTAAATGCTTTCGCTCGCTCGGTTGAAGCCCATACCAGCTATTTGTCACCGCAAAACTCTGAACGATTCCGTCAGAATATGAACCTGGAACTTGAGGGTATCGGTGCGGTATTACAGTCAGAATATGACTACACCGTTATTCGCAGTTTAGTACCTGGTGGTCCGGCGGATAAAACTGACGAGCTTTCACCAGAAGATAAAATCATTGGTGTTGGGCAAGGCGTTGGTGAAGACGCCGAAGATTTTGTTGATGTCATTGGTATGCGACTGGATGACGTAGTCGATATGATCAAGGGACCTAAAGGGACACAAGTTCGTCTGCAAATTCTGGAAGCATCGCAGGGCGCTGGTGGCACACCGAAAGTGGTCGAAATAACCCGCGATAAAGTTAAATTGGAAGACCGTCAGGCAAAACTTGATATTAAAACCATGGATGACGGGCCTTATCAAGGTCGTACTATGGGAGTTATCGAGATCCCGGGCTTCTATAACAATTTAACCGCCGATGTCCGCGAACTACTTGAGCAAGTCAAAGATGAAAACGTCGAAGGCGTGATGGTGGACTTGCGCGGCAACGGCGGGGGGTCGCTGGCTGAGTCGATTAATCTCACGGGTTTGTTTATTGATCAAGGTCCCGTGGTTCAGGTCAGTGATGGCCGCGGTCAGGTCGATGTGAGTTCAGATCGGGATGGCAAAACTTACTACGATGGACCTTTAGTGGTTATGGTCGATCGTTACAGTGCCTCGGCTTCGGAGATTTTTGCTGCCGCTATGCAGGATTACGAGCGTGCACTCGTTGTAGGTGAAAATACCTTTGGCAAGGGTACTGTTCAGCAGCACCGCGGGCTGGCACGTCGTTTTGACTTTTTCGATGAGCCGCTCGGTAGTGTGCAGTACACTATTGCCAAGTTTTACCGCATAAACGGCGGTAGCACCCAGTTAAAAGGCGTACAGCCGGACATCGTGTTACCGTCTTATGTCGAGGCCTCAGAGTGGGGCGAGAGCAAGGAAGAGAATGCGCTGCCCTGGGACCAAATAGATAAAGCGCCTTACAAGCCGGTAAATCAAGTTGCTGAGGAGGAACTCCCGCAACTGCAACGTGCAGCTAATGAGCGCATAGAGAACGATCCGGAGTTTGACTACATCTTTGATGATATCGAACGAATTCGCGCTGAGCAGGATAAGACTTGGGTTAGTCTGGATATTAATGCGCGCAAAGCTGAGCAGGAAGAGCAAAAGGCATTGCGGTTAAAACGTATCAATGACCGCTTAACGCGCTTAGGCAAAGAACCGTTGGATTCAGTCGATGCAATCGATGAGCTGGATGAGGAAATACTAGAAGTCGATCCGTATCTGGAGCAAGCAATGGCAATTGGCTTTGATTATATTGACGAGACCAAACTGGCAAGTAATAAAGCGAGTTAGCCAAATTGACGCTGCTTAAATCGTTTAAAAAACCGCCACTCACGGCGGTTTTTTGTTGTTTGAATGGCAAACAAAGGCATTTTGTGGTCAACTATTCCGTTATTAAAAATTGACCTAAAGCAACAATGACAACAACAAATACAATATCAAGCCGTTGGTCAAGTAGACTATCTTTTGTGCTGGCCTCTGCCGCAGCCGCAGTTGGCCTCGGCAACATCTGGAAATTCCCGTACGTGATGGGTGAGAACGGCGGCGGAGCTTTCGTTCTGGTTTACCTGCTGTGTATCGCCTTTATTGGTTTGCCGATTATGATGGCCGAGGTGGTTATTGGTCGACGTGGCCGCCATTCGCCGGGGTATGCGGCTAAATCAGTAGCGCAAGAATCCGGTAAATCATCTGCCTGGCAGCTGGCCGGCTGGTTGGGGATGCTAACCGGCTATCTGGTACTCAGCTTTTATGCAGTCATCGCCGGCTGGGGCGCTGCTTACGTCGCAAAGGCGGCACAAGGTGTGTTTACTGGCGCGGACGCCGAACAAATCGGCAATACCTTTGGTCAGTTACTGTCGTCGCCGTTGGAGCTTACCGCGTGGCATACGTTGATTATCGTGGCCACCATATTAGTGGTGGGCAAGGGGGTTAATAAAGGATTAGAGCGTGCGGTGAGGTTTTTATTACCGGCGATGATTGCTTTATTACTCGGTATTGCTGTTTATTCCGGCGCCATTGGTGACTTTTGGCAGGCATTCCACTTTATGTTTGACCCGGACTTTAGCAAGTTATCCGTTAACGGCGTCATGATTGCACTGGGCCATTCGTTTTTCACTCTGGGGCTGGCATCGGGTGTCGTTATTATGTACGGCGCTTATTTACCTAAAGAAACGTCGATTGTGCAAACCAGTATCTGGATCGCGGTGCTGGATACCTTTGTCGCGTTATTGGCAGGCTTGGCAATATTCCCATTGGTGTTTGGCTTTGGCTTAACGCCAAGCGAAGGACCCGGTCTTATTTTTACCACCTTACCCATTGCCTTTAGCGAAATGACCGGTGGTGCGTTGGTCGGCACGCTATTCTTTTTGATGCTGGTTATCGCGGCATTTACCTCGGCTATCGCAATGATCGAGTCCTCGGTTGCCTTTGTTTCGGAAAAATTTAAAGTCGGCCGCTGGCCTGCCACCATCATATCGGGCACAGTACTTTGGGGATTAGGGCAATTAACGGTACATTCATTTGCCGGCGCCAGCTGGACGCAACTGGATATGTCATTCTTTGGTAAGCCATTGGCCAGCATATTCGATCTTATAGATGCGTTAACGTCCAGTTTACTGCTGCCGCTTGGTGGTTTATTACTCGCGTTACTGGCAGGCTGGGTTATGCAACGTCAATACTCGGAAGACGAGCTGGACAGCACTCGCGGTCTCTATGATGTATGGCTACTGTGCCTGAAATATGTAGCGCCTATTGCTATCATCATCATCTTTTTGCAATTAATCGGTGTAATTCAACTGTAGGTCACTTATCTAATGACGCAATCAACTAAACAACCGTCACTTTTGCAAGCGCTCATTCCGTTATTAGCGCTTATTATTATGCTGGCTTCATCGGTGTACTTTTTTGGTGAGGACTCCTCTTATGGACCAAACCAAATTGCGCTATGGGTCGCCTCCGGTATTGCGCTGATCATTGGCTTTAAGAATGGCTTTAGCTGGGCCCAAATCGAAGAAGGAATCACTGACGGGATTTCTGTCGCGCTTGGCGCCATGCTAATTATTCTGGCGGTTGGTTCATTAATTGGTACCTGGTTGCTATCGGGTACGGTACCAACCCTCATTTATTATGGCCTGGAACTTCTTAACCCCAGTCTATTTTATGCGGCTAGCTGCATAATCTGTGGCGTGGTAGCACTGTCTATCGGTAGTTCCTGGACCACAGCAGCCACCATCGGTGTCGCCTTGATGGGTGTTGCATCAGGGATGGGTCTTGAGCCAGCGATTGCAGCTGGTGCCATTGTTTCCGGTGCTTATTTTGGTGACAAAATGTCGCCCTTATCGGATACCACCAACCTCGCTCCTGCGGTAGCCGGTACCGACTTGTTCTCACACATCCGCTACATGGGCTATACCGCCATTCCGGCATTTGTTATCTCTGTAGTTATTTTTCTGTTTTTGGGACTCAATGCCGACACCAATGTCAGCCTGGTAAGATTGCAAGAAATGCAATCACAGTTGGGCAGCACCTTTAACATTGGCTGGGAAATGCTCGTGCCTTTAGCTGTGTTACTGTATTTAGCCGCAACCCGTAAGCCTGCGCTGCCAACGGTATTCTTTGGTGCACTTTTAGGTGGCGTATGGGCATTAATTTTTCAGCCCGATATGGTTGAGCAAATGGCCGGAGAAACAGGGTTATTAGCGGGTATCAAAGTGGTGTGGCTGGCTATGTCCGACGGCACCACCGTCAGTACCGGCAGCACCAACCTGGATTCGTTATTAAGCGGCGGCGGCATGGTCAGCATGCTCAATACCCTGTGGCTGATTTTAAGCGCCATGACCTTTGGCGCTATTATGGAAAAACTGGGACTGCTTAAGCGTTTCATTCAAGGCATGCTGAAAGCATCCAAAAGCGTTGGCTCACTAATTACAGGTACCATCTTCACCTGTTTTGGCGCTAACGTGTTAACCGCTGATCAATACATGGCTATTGTGCTGCCCGGACGTATGTTTAAAGAAGAGTATGCGCGCCGTAACCTTGATCCAAGGGTACTGTCCCGAACGTTAGAAGATAGCGGCACCATAACGTCTGCATTAATTCCGTGGAATACCTGTGGTGCGTATATGTTTAGCGTGTTGGCGGTCAGTCCGTTCGAGTATGGCATCTATGCGTTCTTTAACTATTTAACACCGCTGATAGCGATTGTATTTGCCTACACCGGTTGGACAATTTTGTATCTTAAACCAGAGTCTCATACGCAAACGCAAACGCAAAACGCCTAGTCATCTTTAACTAATATTGGAAGGTTATGTCACAAAAAACGGCAAAATATCGTAAGGATTATCAAGCGCCCGATTTTACTATTCATTCGGTCGATTTGACCTTTGAGCTGGACCCCAGCCAAACGCGTGTGACCAACACCATGGTGGTTGAACGTCAGGGTAGCCACCAACGGCCGTTGGTGCTTGATGGCGAAGGCTTGCAGTTGATACAGGTCAGTTTGGATGACAAAACATTAAACGGCGATGATTATTCGGTGAACGATCAGCAATTGGTAGTTTCAACCGATAAAGACCGTTTCACACTGACCATTATTAACGATATTAACCCGAGTCAGAATAAAGCCCTCGAAGGACTCTATTTGGCGGAAAATACTTACTGTACGCAATGCGAGGCAGAAGGATTTCGGCGCATAACCTTCTATCTTGATCGTCCCGATGTGTTGGCGCGTTTTACCACCACTATTATTGGCGATAAATCGCAGTACCCTTATTTATTATCAAATGGCAACCTGATAAAAACCGAGCAGTGCGGTGACAAGCATGTTGCGGTGTGGCAGGACCCTTACCCTAAACCAAGTTACCTGTTTGCACTCGTCGCCGGTGACTTTGACGTATTACGCGACAGCTTTACAACCCGCGAAGGGCGTGATGTTAAGCTAGAGCTGTTCGTCGATAAGGGTAACCTTGACCGTTCAGAGCATGCCATGACGTCGCTAAAGAATGCGATGAAGTGGGACGAAGAGCGTTTTGGCCTGGTTTATGACCTCGATATCTACATGGTTGTGGCGGTTGATTTTTTCAACATGGGCGCGATGGAGAACAAAGGCTTAAACGTATTTAACGCTAAATACGTGTTAGCCAATCCAGCTACAGCAACTGACCAGGACTTTCTAAATATTGAATCGGTGATTGGCCACGAATACTTTCATAACTGGACCGGCAACCGTATTACTTGTCGCGACTGGTTTCAGTTAAGTTTAAAGGAAGGCCTGACGGTATTCCGCGATCAAGAGTTTAGTTCCGATTTAGGCTCTCGTGCAGTCAATCGTATTCAGGACGTTAAAATTATCCGCTCGCATCAATTCACTGAAGATGCCGGACCGATGGCTCACCCGATACGCCCCGACAAAGTGTTGGAGATGAATAACTTCTATACTGTCACCGTTTATAACAAGGGGGCGGAAGTTATACGTATGCTACACACATTGCTGGGTGAAGCAGGCTTTCAGCGCGGTATGCAATTGTATGTCGAGCGCCATGACGGTCAGGCGGTTACCTGTGAAGATTTTGTCGCTGCGATGGAAGCTGCGAACGAGCAGGACTTCAGTCAGTTCCGCCGTTGGTACTCGCAGGCGGGAACGCCGCAGGTAGAGGCCGATGTGGACTTTGATCAGGATAAACAACAGCTCAACATTGCGTTGCGACAGACTACGCCTGCCACGCCCGGGCAAAGTGAAAAGTTGCCGTTTCATATACCGGTTAAGATTTCTGCTGTAACCCCGTCGGGTCAGGTCATCACCTTGAATGAGGGCTTGTTGCACCTTCAAAAGGAGCAACAACAGTTTGTCATTAATGGCGACTTTAGCGCAAAACTGCAAGCCGGCGAACAGCCCGTGGTGTCACTGTTTGATAATTTTTCGGCGCCGGTGAAGGTATCGCGTAAGATAAGCGCAAATGATTTACGAACACTGATGGCACACGCGCCGGATCCGGTGAGCCGTTGGGATGCATCACAACAATTGTTTGGCGAATTAATTCATCAGGCAATAGCGCAACAAACGACGGTTAAGTTAGACCAACAAACCATCTCGGCATGTCGGCAACTATTAACTAGTGATGCAGATCCTGCTCTGATCGCATTGGCTTTGACGCCTCCGGGTGCAGCCACACTGGCTGATAACTATGACGAAATTCCGGTAGAGCAACTGCGTCATAATCTTAAACAGTTAAAGAAACAGTTAGCGCAGGCGCTGAAGGATGATGTCATGGCGCGTTATCAGCAGTTAACTGCAACATTAAAAGCGCATGACTATCAGCTGCAGGGCGATGACATCTCGCAACGCCAGTTACGCAATACCTTGCTAAGTTATTTAGCTGAAATTAACGATGACGCGGCATGGTTCGAGTCAGTCTATGAGCAAGCAGACAACATGACTGATACGCTGGCTGTTCTGCAAGCGGTAACCTGGACTGAGCATAGCGTCGCTGAAGAGCTTTTAAACCGCTTTGATCAGCAATGGCAGGGCGAAAAACTGGTGATGGATAAATGGTTCCAGACCCAGGCTCTGGCAGATAATGATGCTACTGTCGCACGCATAGAAACATTGATGCAGCATGCTGATTTTAGTTTGGATAACCCTAACCGGGTGTATTCACTATTAGCTGCATTTACTCAAAACCTTGCACAGTTCCATCGTGCCGACGGCGCTGGTTATCGCTTAATTGGTGGTGTTATTCAAACGCTGAATGACAGCAACCCACAGGTTGCCTCGCGCCTACTTAGCGCGTTTATGTCCTGGAAACGCTATGATGCGCACAGGCAGGCGTTAATGAAGCAACAGCTGGAAGAATTAAGCGCGTTACCGAATTTAGCCAGTGATTTGCAGGAAAAAGTGGAAAATAGTCTGGCTGCATAACTATTACAGTCAATGCTGGCCATTAGGGTGTTCTAAGAGGCGTAATAATGACCCTAAGCTATGAGTTTTCGGTGTCGATGACTTACCAGGAGTTCACCGAAATATACTACGGCGGTGGCGCACAACAATTAGTCGTTACCGCTACAAACGGCATGCGCGTTGCTATTCCGGCAGGGCGCATGGTGCCGTTTGTGGATTCTTCCGGCGTTCGGGGGTTGTTCAGGCTTACCGTTGATAGCCAGAATAAATTCAAGGGGCTGGAACGTTTGCGTTGAACAAGTTTTCAGCGCCGTTATGAGTTTATGGGTTAATTATGTCAATAAAGCTCATATCCTTTAAAATTGGCTGGTCTAAAGAGTGAAGTATTACGTCAAATAGCGTTGAAAGCCTAGGCTAAATGTCCGACAATAACATCCATCATAGATTATCGGGCCGTGGGTCGCTGTTCGGCTTACCTACGACGTTTCACTAATAAAGCTCAAGGACACTGCAATTATGTCGTTGGTCGATGGTCAAACTCCAGTTTTACTGGAGAAAGTTGTTGATTTAATCAAGAACAAAGTCCCTTCTTCTCAATCTCAATTGGTACAGGAGTTTGCTAAACGTCTGTATCGCAACATTGCCTCTGACGACCTCAGTCACCGCAACGACAGCGATATGTATGGTGCTGTACTCGGTTTATGGCACAGTTTTAATGAATATAAACCCGGCGATAAGGCGTTAATAAAAGTCTATAACCCGGATGTGCCAAACGACGGCTGGGAATCACCACATACCATTATCGAGATTATCCAAAGCGATATGCCGTTTATGGTGGACTCGGTGCGTATGGCGCTGCAGCGACTGGGCATTACTACGCATTTGTTGTTACATATGCCGATTAGTCACGAACGCGATAACGACAATCAAATATCGTCGATGTTAAAGCCGGGCACGCGCGGTGATAATCACGTCGATACGGTGTTCCTGATTGAGATTGACCGTCAAACCAGCAAAGACGACATTAAAGCCATTCGCAAAGAATTAATCTCGGTGATGGAAGAGATCAGCCTCGCGGTTAGCGACTGGCAGCCGATGCGCGAACGGTTAAAAACGGCTGCCGGGCAGGTAAGTGCCGATAGCTATCCCGGCACTAAGGCTTATAAGGAGGAAATTGAACGTTTCTTAAGCTGGCTGACCGACGATAATTTCACGTTAATTGGCTGTCGATCCTATGACCTTAAGCCAGTTAAAGGCGATTACGAGCTGAAACAAGTCAAAGATAGCTCGTTGGGATTGATGCGTAACTCCGTTAGCGATAAAGGTCGCTTAATTTCGACATTGCCGGAAGACGGTCGTGAAATCAGTCACGACGACCGCATATTATTGCTGACCAAAACCAACAATAAATCACGCGTTCACCGTCCGGCCTATTTTGATTATATCGGTATAAAGCGTTTTAACGAGCAGGGCGAGGTTATCGGCGAAGAACGCTTTATCGGTTTGTATTCTGCGCACTTCTACAACGATAGTGCCCGTGATATTCCGCTGGTTAGCGAGAAGATTCAACGCGTGCTCGAATTGTCGGGCTTTGCGCATCAGTCGCATGCAGCTAAAGCCTTGTTAAATATTCTGGAAACGTACCCGCGCGATGAAATTGTGCAAGCAGACGAAGAAGATTTGCTAGACGTCGGTTTAGGTGTTCTGCAAATGCAGGAACGCGATATGACCCGTGCCTTCGTCCGCCGTGATATTTTCGGTCGTTTTATGTCAATTATGGTGTATGTACCAAAAGAGCGTTACAACACCATTCTTCGCCAACGCACACAACAGATTCTGCAACGTACGTTACAGACAGATTACGATGTCGACTTTACCACGTATTTTTCGGAAAGCTCGTTGGCCCGCACACATTACACCGTTCGCTTGCGCGATGAACAACAGGACGTGAACGTGAAAGAACTAGAACAGAATTTAATTGAAGCCGCCCGCACATGGGAAGATAACTTTGAGCGTATCGTTTATTCAACTTTTGGCGAAGCGAAAGCAACACAGCTTTTAAAACGTTACGGTTCTGCGTTCCCGCGCTCCTATAAAGAAGAAGTTTTACCATCGGTGGCTATTTCTGACTTAAAACAGTTAGAGTCACTCGACGATGACCACAAGCTGGGCATGGTGTTGTATCGGGCGCAGGAAGAGAAAGATGACAGCGTTCATCTGCGGCTTAAGTTATTCCACAAAGACGAGCCGATTCATCTGTCCGATGTGCTACCCATGCTTGAAAATTTCGGTTTACGGGTGATTGGTGAAAGCCCTTACCCCATAAAGACTGCTGATGGCGTGGTTTACTGGGTGCTGGACTTTCAGATGATCCATACAGGCGGCCCATTGGTGCTGGACGAAACGCGTGAGCTATTTCAGGCAGCCTTTGCCAAGGTGTGGAATGGCGAACTTGAGGACGACGGCTTTAACCGTTTGGTACTGGGCGCCGGAATGACCGGACGGCAGGTAACCATTTTACGCATGTTTGCTAAATATATGCGTCAAATTGGCACCACCTTTAGCCAAAACTATATCGAAAGCACGTTCAGCAAATATCCGCTGCTGGCGAAGCTTGTGGTAAAAATGTTCTTCACTCGCTTCGAACCCGGCACCAAGGACAGCGACAAGAAGCTGGATGCTCTACATACGCGTATCAACACCGAGTTGGATAACGTCGCCAACCTGGATGACGACCGCATCATCCGTCGTTATGTCGAGTTGATTGATGCCGCGCTGCGCACCAACTTCTTCCAGCAAGACGAGCAGGGTAACGATAAACCTTATATTTCAGTTAAATTCCTGCCTGAACTGGTACCGGAAATGCCGTTACCACTGCCAAAATTCGAAATCTTTGTGTATTCGCCACGGGTAGAGGGTATCCATCTGCGGGGTGGGAAAGTTGCCCGGGGTGGTCTGCGTTGGTCAGATCGTCGCGAAGATTTCCGTACCGAAGTTCTGGGCTTGGTTAAAGCACAACAAGTTAAAAATACCGTTATTGTGCCGGTGGGTGCAAAAGGCGGGTTTATTTGTAAAGCCTTACCGGATGACCGTGAAGGCATGATGGCCGAAGGCCAGGCTTGTTATAAAACCTTTATTCGGGCGTTACTGGACATCACCGACAATATCATTGAAGGCGAGATTATCCCGCCTGAAAACGTGGTTCGCCATGATGAAGATGACCCGTACCTGGTGGTCGCAGCGGATAAGGGTACTGCAACCTTCTCCGATATTGCTAACGGCATCTCAGCAGAATATAAGTTCTGGCTTGGAGATGCGTTTGCGTCCGGTGGCTCGGTCGGTTATGACCATAAAAAAATGGGTATTACTGCCCGCGGCGCGTGGGAGTCAGTTAAACGCCACTTCCGTGAGATGGGCATAGATTGCCAAACAACCGATTTCACCTGTGTGGCGGTTGGCGACATGGGCGGGGACGTGTTTGGTAATGGTATGTTGTTGTCTAAGCACACTCGCTTGCAGGCAGCGTTTAACCACATGCATATCTTTATCGACCCGAACCCGGATGCTGCCAGTTCGTGGGAAGAACGCGATCGCTTGTTTAAACTGCCGCGTTCGAGCTGGGAAGACTACAATGCTGAATTAATTTCTAAAGGCGGTGGTGTATTCAAGCGCAGCGCTAAGGCGATTGAACTGACGCCGGAAATGAAGCAGATGTTAGGTTCACAGAAAAAATCAATGACACCTAACGAATTGATCAAAGCCTGCTTAACCATGAAGGTCGATCTGATCTGGAACGGTGGTATCGGTACTTACGTTAAAGGCAAGCAGGAAACCGATTCTGATGTTGGTGATCGTGCTAACGACGCCTTGCGTGTTAACGGCAGCGAATTAAACGCTAAGATTGTCGGCGAAGGCGGAAACCTCGGCTTTACCCAATTGGGACGTATCGAGTTTGCCCAAAAAGGCGGGCGTATTAATACCGACTTTGTTGATAACGTGGGTGGCGTTGACTGTTCAGATAACGAAGTCAATATCAAGATCCTGTTAAACGGGCTGGTTAACAGCGGTGATCTGACTAAGAAGCAGCGTGATCAGTTATTGTATGACATGACTGACGAGGTGGCAGAAATCGTTCTTGATGACTGTAACCGTCAAACGCAGTCTATCTCGGTTACTGCGCTGCGCGGTGCCGATCAAATTAAAGAGTTACAACGCTTTATTCATGAGCTTGAGCGTGAAGGCTCGCTTAACCGCGCGCTGGAGTTTTTGCCCAGTGATGACGAGTTAGCCGAGCGTCAGGCCGCCAATAAAGGGCTGACACGTCCGGAACTGTCGGTTATTTCGGCGTACGGCAAAATGGTATTAAAGGAACAGCTGATTTCTGATGAAATTACCGAAGACCCTTACCATGCCCGCGAACTGTTTGACTCGTTCCCGAAACCGTTGCGTAAACGCTTTGCAGAGGCTATGGAGTCGCACCCGCTGAAGGGACAAATTATTGCCACTAAATTGGCGAATAATATTGTCAACGACATGGGGCCGAACTTCGTCTTACGTAAGCGGGAAGCGACTGGTGCGACTGAAGCCGAAATTGCAACGGCCTATGTTATTGCGCGTGAGTGCTTCCGTGTAGAAGAGCTGAATGAAGAGATTGAAGCGCTTAATAACAAGGTGCCGGCCGAGTCACAGAACGAAATTTTATTCCAGCTGCGTCGCATGGTACGTCGCGCAACACGTTGGTTCCTGCGCCATCGTAACCCGTCGTTGAACGGAATCCAGGAGCACCTGGACTTTTATATGCCGGCTTTTGATGATCTCCGTGACAACTGTCTGGATTACATGACCGAAGACGAGGCAACCGTGCTTCGTGATAATGCGACTAAATACGAGCAGTTGGGTTATCCGGAATCGCTGGCTAAACGCATTGCGTGTTTGAGTACCGTATTCTCGGCAATGGATGTTGCTGAAATTGCTCATAATACCCAGCAGGACTTTAATACCGTTGGGCGTTTGTACTTCTTCCTTGGCGCTAAGCTTAACCTGCACTGGTTCCTGAATCAGATTAACGGACAGCCGGTCGCTAACCACTGGCAGGCCTTGGCTCGCGCGGCGTTCCGTGAGGAGCTGGACTGGCAGCAGCGGTCGTTGACGCTAGTGGTGCTGAAGTCAACCGAGGATAGCAGTAAGCCAGAAGCACGCTTGCAGGAGTGGATGGAACAAAACGAGGTGTTACTGCAGCGTTGGCAGAGCATGTTGTCTGACTTCCGTACGACTAAGAGCCACGAGTTTGCGAAATTCTCAGTCGCTTTACGAGAGCTCATGCTGCTTAGCCACAACTGTGCGCCTAAGATTGTTGGTTAATGAATAGGAACTGATAACAGTGTATTCATTAGTCAAAAGCTGGCTGTTTAAACAGGATGCCGAGCGCTCGCACGATCTAGCGCTGGGTATGCTGCAACGCTTTTCGCGTACGCCGTTGGCGCTGTTTTGGCGTCAGCGGGTGCCTTCCAGGCCTGTCACTGTGATGGGTATAACCTTTGACAACCCGGTTGGGTTGGCTGCCGGTTTAGATAAGAATGCCCGTTGTATTCATGCATTTTCACAAATGGGCTTTGGTTTTATCGAAGTTGGCACTGTTACCCCAAAGCCGCAGCCAGGCAATGCAAAGCCGCGATTATTTCGATTAACCCGGGATCAGGCGATTATTAACCGCATGGGTTTTAATAACGACGGCGTTGAGGCCTTGGTCGAGCAGGTAAAAGCTACCCGCAGTAAGGGGTTTGGTGGTGTACTGGGCATTAATATCGGTAAAAACAAAACCACTGAGGAAGCTGATGCGCTGGACGATTACTGCCAGTGCCTGGATAAAGTCTACCCGTGGGCAGATTACGTGACGATTAACATCTCGTCACCCAACACACCGGGGTTGCGTAACTTTCAGCATGGTGATGCTCTGGACAACTTGCTTAGTGGCTTAAAGCAACGCCAGGCGGAGCTAACTGAACAGCACGGTCAGTACGTGCCATTAGTGGTTAAAATTGCACCCGATTTATCAGCATCAGAGATCAGCACCATGGCTGCGGCGTTTAACCGCACCGGGATCGATGGTGTGATTGCTACCAACACCACGTTATCGCGCGACGGTTTGCAAGATCAAACGCTGGCGGGCGAAGCAGGGGGTCTAAGTGGTCATCCGGTGCGATTGCCAAGTACAAAGGTGATTAAAACGCTGCGTCAACATTTAGACCAGCACATTCCAATTATAGGCGTTGGCGGTATCGACTCAGCCGAGAGCGCTCAGGAAAAGCTATCCGCAGGCGCAAGTTTGGTGCAGGTTTACACGGGCTTTATCTATCAAGGTCCAAAGTTTGTTAAGAACATTGTTCAGGCGTTATAACGAATAATAAAACTTTGCCCTTGTAAGCGAGGGCAGGTTTTAGTATTTTATTTGCGCAATTCTAAAAAACAAAACCATAAAGGATTGATTTTGCAAGACGCAATGCAATGGCGCTGGCTCTATAATGAGCAGCAGCAACTCGCTATCGATACGGGTGACGGCGATGCTGGTATTTATTGTCTTCCCTACAAGCCGCAGCAACTGGTTAATATTTCGTTTGCGGAGCAGCCATTCGATATTGATGATGCCAATGCTTACCAGACCTGGTTAGAAGCCTTGCAACATTATGGCTATGATACCTTGCCGGTTGATGCCCACTCGGCCGCCTTGTGTGCGGTTGCCTTTATTCGTTTTGGTTGCCCTCAAATGCCACAAAGCTGGCACTTTCAAAAATCTGATTTAGAACAATGGCCGGCGGAACGCACACTGTGTGAGCTTAATTCAGGCTTTGATCAGGGGATTTTCTTAATTCTCGATATCGATGACGAATTTGCAAGCTGCATGTTACTAAGCCCGTCTATGCAGGTTTCAGCGATCAAGACTTTACGTCAATATCAGGTGATGAAGGTATTGAACAATCGCTTATTACCGGCAACGATCGATTTAGCTAAGACAGCACAAACTGCTTGGTCGATGAAATTAGCCTAAAAGATTATTTGAGATATTCGATGAAAAGCATTGAGTAATCAGGAAAGAATTGGTTGCGGGGGCAGGATTTGAACCTACGACCTTCGGGTTATGAGCCCGACGAGCTACCAGACTGCTCCACCCCGCGTCCGATGCGATGCATAGTAGTGATTATGTGACGCCAACGCAAGCGTTATTTTGGTATTTTTATTTGTTCGGCTAATAAGTCATCAAATTGCTGTTAAATCATTCAGTTGGCTTAGCTACAGACACCTTGCCTCGCATTCTGTATAATCATCGCAGTTTTAACGTCAGCTAAGAGAAACTTCCATTTTGATGCAAACCTACTTCATTGCCTGTGCTAAAGGTATCGAGCCGTTATTGTTTGAAGAGCTTAAACAGCTGGGCATTGACGATGTAAAGCAAACCATGGCCGGTTGTCAGATTACCGCGTCATTGCAACAAGCCTACACTGTCGCGTTATGGTCACGTCTGGCCAGCCGGGTTCTGCTGCAGTTGGGTAGGGCGGATGTTACTACCGCTGCCGACATACAGGCGGTTATTACCCAATTTGACTGGCAGCAGGTGATGCGTGCGGATAACACACTTATCGTCGATTTTAACGGTCGTAGTGATGAGATCCGGCATAGTCAATTTGGTGCGCAAATCATTAAAGATGGCATTGTTGATTACTTTACCGCGCGGGGTTTTGCCCGCCCCAATGTCGATAAACAAGATCCGGACATTCGCATCGCTGCGCGCCTGGCAAAAGGGCAGCTGGTTTGGTCACTGGATTTTTCCGGCGAAAGTTTGCATCGGCGCGGTTACCGGCAACAACAAGGCGAAGCGCCTTTGCGCGAAAACCTTGCGGCAGCTGTATTACAGCGGGCAGGAATCAGTGATGCGTTAAGTCAGCCGTGTTTTAACTTTTTCGACCCTTTCTGTGGCTCCGGCACACTGGTTATTGAGGCTGCATTAATGGCAACCGACTGTGCACCTGGGCTGGGTCGAGCTAATTGGGGATTTTTGTCCTGGCAAGGTCACCAACCTGGCGTCTGGCACGAGCTGTTGGAGCAGGCTGAAGCCCGCTTTAAGAAAGGGCGGGCGCAATTCAACGGTTCTATTACCGGGTCAGATACTAATCCGCACTTAATTGATGCTGCACGCAGCAACGCAAAACGCGCGTTACTTAAAGACATTGTCAGTTTTGATGTTGCCGATGCGCTGCAAACACAGGCGCCTGCATCTGACGGGCTATTAGTAACCAACCCGCCTTATGGCGAGCGACTGGGTGAAGAAGTCGAGACTTTGCTGTTGTACCGTCGCTTCGGACGCCAGTTAAGCGCCCAATTTCAGGGCTGGAAGCTCGGCATTCTGGCCGGCGATGAAAGTTTGTTAAAACGCCTGAAATTGCGCAGTGACAAAAAATATAAGTTTCTTAATGGTGCGCTAGACGTGACGTTGGCGTGCTATGACTTAACTAAAGAACAGCCCGTATTTACAGAAAGTAAAGGCGATGACATTGCTAACCGTTTAAAAAAGAACCATCAAAAGCTGTCTAAATGGGCGGCCAAAGAAGGTCTGGAAGCATGGCGCCTGTACGATGCCGATTTACCCGACTACAACGCGGCTATTGATGTTTATGCAGACTATTTAGTCGTGCAGGAATACGCACCGCCGAAAACGATCCCGGAAGGTGTTGCCCGCGATCGCCTTTGGCACTTGCTCGAGACCATTAGTGATGTTTTACCATTTGCCGAAGAGAACATCATATTAAAAGTACGCCAGCGCCAGTCAGGCACGCAACAGTATCAGAAGCGGCAACAGCGGGCTGAAAGCGTATGCCTTAACGTGCGAGAGTACCGTGGGTTGTTTGAGGTAAACTTAACTGATTACCTGGATACCGGTTTGTTTCTTGATCACCGGCTAGTTCGCAAAGAGCTATTTGATAAGTGTGACGGGCTTGATGTTCTGAATTTATTTGCTTATACCTGTTCGGCCTCCGTTCAGGCGGCTCTCGGTGGTGCTAATCGAGTCGTTTCGGTTGATATGTCAAAGACGTACCTGCAGTGGGGTAAACGAAATTTTGCGCTAAACGACTTACATGGGCCGCAATACGAATTCATTCAGGCCGATTGCTTTAACTGGTTAAGAGAAAATCGCGACAGCGCGCCATTCGATGTTATCTTCCTTGATCCGCCGACCTTTAGTAACTCCAAACGCATGGACGGCACGCTGGATATTCAGCGTGACCATGTCGGGTTAATAAAAACTGCGGCTCGTTTGCTGACTGATGACGGGGTTATTTTGTTTTCTAATAATCGCCGCAAGTTTGAAATCGACGTAGATGGCCTCGATAAAGCCGGATTTAGCGTTAATGACCAGACCCAGGCATCGATCCCGGAAGACTTTAAACGCCATAAAGGTATACATCATTACTTTATTATTTCTCGTATTTAGTCGAATTTATCATGTATTACTTATTGACCAAATCGAACTGTCCTTTATGTACCCAGGCGTTGCAGTTGCTTTATGCGCTTGACCTTGATGAGCCGATCGATCTGAACGTCGTCGATATTGCTGCCGATGCTGCTTTACAAGAAGAGTACGGGTGGCTGGTACCGGTACTAAAAGATTCACACGATAACGAACTGCGCTGGCCCTTTGACCAGTCGCAGTTGCTGGAGTTTGTCACGGCATGAATTTATTGAGAGTTCAGGATGCACAACTGGCCTTCGGTGCCGATGCAATTTTAGACCACGTAAACTTTGTGCTGGAGCCGGGTGAACGGGTTTGTCTGGTCGGCCGTAACGGTGCCGGCAAGTCAACGCTGCTAAAAGTTATTGATCAACAAGTAGTGCTTGACGACGGTCAGGTACAATACGTTGGTGATACGGTGGTCACGCGGCTACCTCAGGATCCCCCGGCACAATCACCGCAACGGGTTTACGATTACGTCGCAGAGGCGTTGGCAGAAAGCGGTGAGTTACTGACACGCTACCATTTATTGTCCGAGAAGATGGCAGCAGGCGATGCCAGTAGCGGACTGTTGACCGAAATGGATTCGTTACAAGCGAAAATTGACGCACTTAATGGCTGGCAAATGGAAACCCGCATTGAACAGGTACTTACCCGTTTAAATCTGCCGGCGGATACGTCGATGGCAGAGCTATCGGGGGGCTGGTTACGGCGTGTGGCTCTCGCGCGTGCATTGGTGGTTGATCCCGATGTATTGCTGCTGGACGAGCCGACCAACCACCTGGACATCAGCATGGTACGTTGGTTAGAAGAACAAATTAAAGAATTCAAAGGGGCAGTGCTGTTTATTAGTCATGACCGTGCTTTTATTCGCCACCTGGCCACGCGAATAGTGGACCTAGACCGCGGGCAGTTAACTAGTTACCCCGGTGATTATGACCGCTACCTGGCTAAAAAGCAGGAACTCCTGGAAGTAGAAACCGCACAAAATGCCGAATTTGATAAGAAATTGGCGGCCGAAGAAGTCTGGATCCGCCAGGGCATTAAGGCTCGGCGTACCCGCAACGAAGGTCGGGTGAGGGCGCTACAGGATTTACGTAAACAGCGTCAGCAACGGCGTGAACTGCAGGGTAAAGCCAACTTACGGGTTAACGAGGCGAGCCGCTCAGGCAAGCGCGTGTTTGAGGGCGAACAGTTACAGCTGCAATTTGACGATAAACCGATCATTCGCGATCTTGATCTGTTATTGCAGCGCGGAGACAAGGTTGCTTTTGTGGGCCCGAATGGGTGCGGAAAAAGTACCCTGATTAAAGTGATTCTGGGTGAGCAGGACGTTGACGGCGGCAAGGTCAAGCTCGGCACGAACCTGGAAGTGGCGTATTTTGATCAACACCGTTCGCAACTTGATCCGCAAAAAAGTGTGATGGACAACGTCGGTGACGGCAAACAAGACATTGTTTTCCAGGGGCGTCCACGCCACATTCTGAGTTACTTACAAGACTTTTTGTTTTCGCCTAAACAAGCGCGTACGCCAGTGTTGGCTTTGTCGGGCGGCGAGCGGAACCGTGCATTGCTGGCCAAAATACTGTTAAAGCCCAGTAATCTACTGGTACTGGATGAGCCGACCAATGATCTTGATATCGAAACGCTGGAACTGCTTGAGCAAATAATAGCTGAGTACCAAGGGACTGTGTTGCTGGTAAGCCACGATCGGGAGTTTGTCGATAATACGGCGACCGCGGTGTTGTACTTTGAAGGTGACGGCGTTATCACTGAAATTATCGGTGGCTTTAGCGAACTCGAACACTATTTATCCATGAAGTCGGCAACAGCGCCGAGTCAGGATAAATCAAGCACTCAGGGAACCAAAACTGAGACGCAACGGTCACATAGCACAAGTTTGTCGGATAAGGGTTCTGCACAACGTCAGAAAAAGTTATCCTACAAGTTACAGCGTGAGCTTGACGGGTTACCCGCAGCGATAGAAGAAAAAGAACACCAGCTGGAACAGATTCAGCAACAACTTAATGAGCCGGAGTTTTTTAGTCAGCCTTTAGAGGTGACAGAACCAGTGATGCAACAGGCAGCAGAATTAGATGAAGCGTTGATGATGCTGCTGGAACGCTGGGAAGAACTCGAAAATTTATCAAAACAGAGTAGTTAGTTAATGATGAAACAATTTGCACTTAAAGGGTTAAGCGCAGCAATATTGGCGTCGGTAAGTTTGACTGCAACGGCCGATATTTTCGAAATCGAAGAACTACCAACAGCAGAAAATTACCGCAATAGCTTTCCTAAAGCGATAAATGAAAGCGGATTTGTAGTCGGTATCTCACGGTTTCCGACAAATATTGATATCGATTTGAGTCAGGTGTCGCCGACAATTTTAGCCAATGCCGGTATTACCGACATAGAAGAAGTTGATGAGCTGACGCCTGAACAGTATGAATTCATACTGAACAACGTTGCGATTAACGCAAACAATAATGTGCAACAAATCCAAATCGGTTTAAATACCGCGTTTTTGTATGACGGATTGACACAGTCGGTTCCTTTGCTGGGCGATACACCGGTTATAACTGCTGATAGCTTTTTATACAGTATTAACAACGCCAATTCAGCGGTAGGGGTTACCACCGGTCCGTTTTATCCGACCGAATACACCTACACTAACTCTGATGACGAAGAAGTTACCCAGACGTTTTACGTGCGTGACTATATAACACGCGGCGTATGGCATCGCGATGGCACCACTACCATGGTTGAACCGGCAGAAACAGCTGTTTTGGGCGGTGAGAGTGCGATTATGGACGTAAACGACTCAGGTTTGGCGGCAGGTTACGCCAGCACCGCACTTAGCCCGTTTGCGCAAGAGCGCATTGACGCCTGTAGCAGCGATGATCCTGATGCTATTGTGACGCGCCCTGACGAAGTCTGTGTCTATGGTGTCTGGTTAGAGCTTTATAACCAACGAGCGTCAAATATCGCGCCAAGTTTCTTTTCTCGCAGTGATTATGCAGCCCGTCGTTCAATCTACGACATTCGCGGTCATTTATGGCAGCTGGATAGTAATGGTGAGGTCATCAGTACGACTGAATTAGGCACATTGCAGGAGCGCAACGAAGAGGATGATCGGGACTTTTCCAGTTATGCCTTCGCGGTTAATAACAATGGTATTGCTGCCGGTCAAAGCTGGACTTACCATCCTGAACGCGGTGCCATTCGTATGCCGGCAATTTTCCAAAATGCTGACGCTATACCAGTGACGGAAAATGAAGACTTTTTCTGGGGCGCAGCAACGGATATTAACGATAACAATCAGGCTGTTGGTTATTTAGTGGAGAGCCGTGCCGGTAACCTTCGCAATACAGCTTTTATCTATGATGTTGATGCGACATCTGACGAACAACCGTTAACCTTGTTACCCGGGTTCTTCTCTGGTTCATCAACCGTGCCTAATGCGATTAACGAAAACGGCATTGTTGTCGGTACTGGTGAAATCGAAGCAACCTTATCGTCAGTCCGCCGTCGGGTCGGTTTTTGGTACGACACAACAGCCGAGACGCCCGAGTTCATTAATTTGAATGACGCGGTTTCCTGTGACAGCCCGTATTTTATTGTCGAAGCTAATGACGTTACCGAGTCCGGTGAAGTGTTAGCGACTGCGCTTAAAACTCAGGAGTACGTCGATAGTAATGGCGATACTCAAACCCGTGAGGTGGCGGTTGCGATTAAAATGAATCCGATAGACGGTGAAGTTAATAGCTGTCGTGAAGAAGAAAATCGCGTCGAGCGCAGTGGCGCGGCATTTGGCTCAGGGGGCTTAGCTGGACTAGCCCTGCTGGGTTCACTTATAACTTTTGTGCGTCGCAATCGTCGTCAAAATATCAAAAAATCATAAAGAAAACGTCATCAAAAAGTAACACAGATTCAACTTGTTATCGTTTTGCAAGTTCACTGTGTTACTTTTTACCATTGAACTATCACCAATAAAGACTATCAATAATAGTGAGGACGCTAGTAATGTCCTCCGATAATCTTTAAAAACAATCTGTGAAAACAGGCACAAGGGGTAGTTCTATGAAAAGACAAAAGCGAGATCGCTTTGAAAGAGCCCATACTCAAGGCTATAAAGCCGGATTATCTGGACGTTCAAAAGAGAATTGTCCGTATCAAACGCAGGATGATATTCGTTCGCAGTGGCTAGGTGGATGGCGTGACGCAATGGAGGCGAGAAATACCGGCTTGTTCCGCTAATTTGTCTCTGACACAATTTTAGAACACGACGCCGACAGCAATCGCTGTCGGCGTTTTTCGTTTTATCGACGACTAAAAAGTTGTGGTATCGGTAAATAAACCAACTTTAAGATCTTTGGCAGTGTAAATAGGGCGGCCATCAACCTCTACACGGCCATTACCAACGCCCATAAATAACTTGCGCTTGATGACGCGAGTCATGTCGATGTAGTAGCTGACCTTTTTGTGTTCCGGCAAAATCTGCCCGGTAAACTTAACTTCGCCAACACCCAGAGCACGACCGCGTCCCGGACCACCTGACCAACCCAGGTAAAAGCCGACTAATTGCCACATAGCATCCAGACCTAAACAACCAGGCATTACCGGATCGCCTTTAAAATGGCAGTCAAAAAACCATAAGTCAGGGTTTATGTCGAGTTCGGCATGGATAAATCCTTTACCGTGTTCGCCGCCATCGGCATTAATCTCAACGATCCTGTCCATCATTAGCATGTTGGGGGCAGGCAAGCGGCTATTGCCTTCGCCGAAAAGTTTACCTTCACTACAGTCAAGAAGATCCTGGCGCGAAAAACTGGATTGATTCATAACAACCTTTAGATTTATGTGAAAAAATAGGATGTTGGCGAGTTTAGCGTACAGCTGTACGCTAAACAACTCCGATTAGTCGAACAGACGCTTCCACCAGCTTTTGTGCGGTTCAATATCGTCATGAATACGTTGCCTGACAGCATCAAATAACTGCTGCTTGGGTAAGTCAGTAAGTAGTGTTAATGCTTCTTCAACGTGTTCAACCGTGTGGATGTGAAACAAACCCTGGTCAACTGCGTCAATAACAACCGGTGCTAAATTAAGCTGGGGTTGATTGGCGGCAGGGATAATAACCCCATGAGAACCATCTAAACCGCGTTCCCGACAGAGCTCAAAATAGCCTTCGATTTTCTCATTAACAGCACCAATGGCCTGCACATTACCAAACTGATCCATCGCACCGGTTATGGCTAATGATTGCTTAAGCGGCTCTTCAGCCAAAGCCGAAATCAAACAGCACAATTCAGCCATTGAAGCGCTGTCACCATCAACTTCAAAATACGATTGCTCAAATACCACGGTGGCTGATACCGACATGGGTTCATGGCGGGCAAACTGATTGGCAAGGTACGCACTTAAGATCATTACGCCTTTAGTATGAATGTTGCCTGACATTTCTGATTTGCGTTCGATATCAATAATGTCGCCGTCACCATAGTGGATCGTGGCCGTTATCCGTGAGGGTTCACCAAACTCTGCGCCGCCGATGGTAATCACGGTTAAACCATTAAGTTGGCCAATGACTTCGCCAGTAGTGTCTATTCGTACCTGATTCTCGATGATGCTGCGACGACTCAGCTCAGCGATCTGGCCCTCACGATTACGTTGTTGTGCAATCGCCAACTCAACCGAGTCACCATCAATTAACGTTTTAGAGGCAGTCGTCGCAATATCATGTGCTTCTTTTAACAGCTGCAATAAAAACACGCTATCCAGGCTGAGCTCCTGTTGAAACTCAGTGCGCCGCGCGCTAGCGCAAAGTAGGGCGCTGTACCCTGAGTCATCCAGTGGTAATACGTCAGCGCGTTGCCAGACGTGCTGTAAATAATGAAAGTAGTCAGCGATAGGTTCGCGGTAAAGCGGAAAATCACGGTGAAAATCAGCCAAAAACGGAAACAAATGATCAAAATCTTCGTCGTATTCACGTAGCTGGCTGTATTCGTTGCGGTTGCCAACTAACACAATTTTGATATCAATTGGCACCGGTTGTGGCCGGTAAAAGTAGGCGGCGCCGCTATCTGGCGATGGCTGAGGCCATTCGAATTGGCCACTCAACAAAGTATCTTTAAGGCGTTTCCACAGCTCGATTTGCTCTAGTAACTGGTTAACTTCGAGTGCTAACACGCCACCATTGGCTTTATGAATTAAGCCGGCTTCTATTAAGTGCAGGTCTGAACGCACAGTGCCTTCAACTGATTGCACACCAATTTGGCCGAACAAACGGTTTTCTGTCACCCGATCACATAAATAATAAGGTGCAGGGTGCTCGTGTCCAACGATAACCGTTGCTAATTGGTCGCTGGCAAAGTCATCAACGGTTTTCGTCATAATCCGCTGTACATAATCACGTAGAGCCGGCGTATCAAAGCGTTCAATCATTTGCTGCTGTAATTGCGGGCGTGCGTCCTTATCAGACTGAATAAACTGTAACAGCGCCTGCATTATATCCGTTGCGGTTCCCGACGGTACGTTAACGCATAATGGCCGGAGCGCATCATCAGGATCTGCCAGGTACAACCAATCAAACCACTGGCTGTGATGCCATTGGTTATCAGCAAAATAAGCCTTTAAAACCTGATGTTTTTGTAAACCGGTGGGAATAATGGCAAACGAATTTGAATAGCGGCCACGCTGACGCATCGATTGCGTCAAGGCATTAACCGCACGTTGTTGGCCGACTAAAAGTTTCTCCTGACATTCGTTGGGTCGCTGCTGCAACCAAACACCGGTGTCGGGGCGAAGAGCCTGCGACGATAACTTCATCGTTGTTTGTTCCTTAAACCGAAAACGCCTTGATAAGCGCAGTAAGTGCTAATGCAGGCATTCTAACAGAATTTGCTAAAAAGCCCGCTAAAAGCCTTAAATATTGAATTGCGTATAATGTATAGTTATTAAACATATTCAGCGGGTGAATACGCGAGCGTTACACCACGTTCTTAACTCGTGATTTAAGGTTTTCAGATTCGTGTAAAATGCGCTCAATGGATTGTAAAAGTTCACGTTGATTTGTTGACCGATTATCAAAACGCCGTTGTAATTCTCTAGCCTGCCATTTATAAGCCCTAGCCAGTTCAACATCAGTTGCAGTAATTTTACCCTGTGGGGTATAAATCAACTGGCCGTCAATTTTCCACGTATCGAAAGGTGCGTATTCAGGAAGATAACCACGAGCAACAACCGACATAAAACGTTTTACGACTAACGGCGGGTTGCCCTCATACCAACGAAAAACAGTACGGCGATGAACACCAAAAAAGGCGGCTCCTTTGTTCCAGTTGAAGCCAAAAACGGTGACAAAATCTAGCTGAAAATCGTGATCCACGGTGCAAAACTCCCTTATTTGCTACTAAACCGTTAATAATCAATAGCTTACAGCAATAAAAAAGGAATATATAGTTAAAGGGTAGTCTCAAAATGAGACAAAAGTGCAGTATTACTTGCACTTTCGCCCGTTGGGTTCTGTTTTTTCTGGTCCGGTGTGTACTCAGTTTTTTCTGGTTGGGTAGTCGTTCCGCTTGCTCAACTTGATTGAGTGCTCGCTACGCTCCGCGCTCAATAAAGTCTGCGCCGAGCGGTGAGAGTTACTAATTTTCGATTTTTTATTTTAAAGCTTAGGAAAAACAAAAACCTGATTTTCATACTTTAAAACAGGCATACCACGTAAAACAGATAATTCATAACCGAGAGCGGCCAAAAATTGAGAATCAAGCAAATAACCACGGCTGGCGGTAGCTTGAGAGTCATCATCACCATTATCCGAATCAGAGTCAGACTCTGATTTTACATTTCTAATGCACTGTAAATAAAAACGCTGCTCAACTTTTCCATCTGATTGGATAATTTCGTTTCCTGCATAGGTAACGCGATCACAAAAGCCAGCCAAAGGACTAGAAGAACTAACCAAAGCATCGAAATGTTTAATTGCTTGCGTAGTCGATTCAGAGCTTTGTTCAGCAGTCGTTGAAGAAACATTAACGGTTTTTTGTTGTGGCGTTCTGGCATTGTTTAAAACCTCAGCATTTGAATCAGGTTCGCCCATCGTAGCGAGAAAATAAGCGGTATAAATCGGGAAACCGATAGTCGGTATCAAAAGAAGTAAAATCTTAGGAAAACGGCGTTTGTGGGTGTGCACATCAGCAGACCAATAAAGACCATAAAAAGAAGAATCCCGTTTTTTAACTGACTTGGTGGCGTTCTTGCGTTGATGGAAATCGGCAGGGTCAAATGCCTTGTCGTTTTCCATGCGGGAAATACGTTTGCTAGCTAGCGGGTTATGAAAATGAATATGTCGGCCAACCAAGCGCCGAACGTGTGAATCCAATAGTTTTGCATCTTGGGTCACCAGATGAATATCTAAGCCTTTGTGCCTGTGAGTTTCAAACTGTGACACATGATTAGGAACTTTTGCACCAACAGGGCGAGGCGGGAACCAGCGCTGGCACTCATCGACAACAATAATCGAATGCGGGGGCAGATGCGGCCATTGGGTAGGGTCGGGAAAGTCTTTCCAATCAAGTTTAAATTGCCGTATATCATCAACCCCGGGTGTATCGACAACTTTTAAATAATCCTCTAACTCGACCAATTTAGAGGAGGGGTAAACACGCCGACACCAATCAACAAAAAGGTTAACAGCGCCGCCAGATTCTAACCATTGTTCGAAGTGTACCCGTAAATGCGGGACATCAGTTTCAGAGATTAATTCACCTTGACCGTGTACACGTAGCAAAATTTTATTGTATTTCTCGCGGTCTTTTTTATCGAAACTCGGTAAAACATAACCATAAAAAAAGCCTTGGAAGGACTGAACAACGTTTAAATCAAGTAAAAGTAATTTAATGTTGTTATAAAAAATATCGCGGCCTTTAGTGGCCTTATCTTCGCAAATCTCTTTAAGTGTATTTAGCGTTTTGCTGGCTCCAGGTAAACCAGTACGTAAGTAAAGCATAATAAAACCCCTGAAGATTTACAGCCCCACACAGCCGGCTTGCGCTCGTCTGCGTGTGGCTGATTGTTTTTAAGCGAGAAATGCCATTTTTTTGGAGCCGTTAACTGATAAGGCATAAGTTACGCGAGCAGATAACGCGCCGAAAATAATAGTAATGGCATCAAGGAAACCCGATAAACGTAGAAAATCCATAGCAAGGGTAGGCAGGCCAGCTAGCTCAGTTGAAACAGTGTTGTAAATATAATCTATGGAAAAATCGCCAAGAGAGAATGCAATAAATCCAACGCCTAAAGCCTTGAGTAAGTGAACCGCAATAGCAGGCAAGTAAAAAAGAATCCACGCCCAAATAGAACTAAAGGCTTTAAAAATAGAAGAGCCAAGCCAAGTAAGGGAGTAACGAAGCGCGTTAGCGACAAGAGATATTAACCAAGGCATTATTTTTTACCCACACCAAGAACAATAAAGGGAACGGCGAACCACGCCGCCGCCTGAACGAAAATAGAGAGAATGCCAAACGCATCACAAACAGGCGTCCAAGAAATACTGTATTGAGCACCTGCAACGGTTAACGAGTAATCGGATGGGCATTCGCTGGAAGAACCACCCAGCATAGGGTCATACTTGTTAATTTCATCACCGAGATTAATAATTTCGGTTTCTAATTCACCGTCCTTATCTATACCGTTGGCCGCTTCAAAATCACCCATTCCAGCATTGACAATGTCGTCAGGTGTTCCAGTTCCATCAAGTTGGGACTCAAAATTCGCTGAATTAAAGTCAGAATCAACGACAGCGTTAAAATCAGAGCGTAGCTGGGTCAAAGCATCGTTAACAGAGGATAAACCTTGCTGGTTAGCGGTGTTAAGAGCGTTAAGGTTGGTGGCAATATCAGCCGCATTGCTAGCTGTTTGAGCAGTATTTGTAGCTATCTGATTATTGCTGTTTTCTAAAGCCGTTAAATCAGGATTTTGTATATTTTCAATGGCCGAACGGACATCATTAAAACCCGCCTGATTAGTCTGATTTAAGGTGTTTAAATCGTCCTGAATGGCGTTAAATTCGGTCTGATTGGCCGTTTGTAGGGTATTAACAGCAGTGATTAAATCGGTATTGTCAGTGGGCGTATCGTCCGAGCCTGAACCACCATCACCTGAACCGCCAGAATCGCCGCCAGAACCATCACCGCCGCCATTATCAGGCGGGTTAACGGTATCATTACAGGTAAAGTTACAGGCAGGCGTACCAACTGATACATAACCCCAATCATATAACCCGCCCTCGTCTAAACACTGGGCTTCGGCATGGTCAAAGCAACAGGATTCGGAAAAGGTTGGCGAACCCTCACAGGAACTAGGTAAACCGCCGCCACCTGAACCACCGCCGCCAGTATCGCCACCGCCAGAACCATCACCGCCGCCAGTATCGCCGCCGCCTGAATCATCAGGACAAATAGACGCAGTGGGATTATCAGTGCAATAGTCGGGATCATATAAATTTGAATCCGAATCCAAGACATTGGGTGTACCGTCCGAATCCTCGTCAGCGTCTAATGCACACTCGGAAGGAGTAAATGCTAGTTGAAAATCTGACGAGTCAGGATTAATGCATTTTTCATCAATGTCATAAGGTGCGACAGGAAAATCACCGTTCGGCTGTAAGGTCTGACGATATTCAAGGCGACCAGCACCACCGCACGAAATCTCTTTCCAAACAGTAGAAGACGAAGTCCAAGTAGAGCCAGTATAAGGCCAACCAGCCGCCGCACAGTAAGCATCAAGATTACCATAACGATCACGACCATCGAAATCGGGAATAAAAATAGAAGTAGAATTTTTATAAACGAGAATATACGGAGAATCAGCAGAAGCGTAAGAAGAAAAAACGCCCAAAAGGGCAACAAGAGAGAGTAAAAAACCTTTTGAGCGTGTAAACATGGTAGGAATCAGCCTTATGAGTCAAACAAAACGTACAGAGTCATAAGGCCGACAATGATTTGAACATCGTCGGCCGTAAACATGATGCCCCCTTATGAGAACAACATACCTTTAGCCCATTTAAAGACCAACGCACCGAAACCAGCGGCCAATAAAGCGCCACCGATAGCAGTTGCAGCCGCACCGAAATCAGTCTGGAAACCAGTCGCCGCGGCTTCAATTGCGGTCGGGTCAGTTTGAGCCATCACTGGACCAGCAACGAGAACAGAAGCGACAAGCGCAACATTACGAAGTTTAGTAATCATAAAATCACCTATTATTTAATGAATAGCTGTAATAGCTTTTTAAAACCCCACGCCGTAAGCAGGACAGCAACGAACGCGGGAACCATTGACGAAAATTGCTCAAACGTAAGTGGTAACGTTGAAGCAACTTCACGCCAAACCATTGGCTCAGGACATGAACCGTTAACAATTTCAACGGGGCAGACCTGAACGAAATTCATGGAAGTAGCAACCTGAGAATGAGAGCAAGAATAAAGAGCATTAGGCTAGACCCTCGAATGCCGTGGGAACCAAAAGATTTTGTTCCAAATGTTCAAATGCGGCCAACTTACTTTCCGCTTCAAATCCGATAAGGCCATGAGCGCGATCATCTGAACCCTCAAATTCTTCACATAAACGCTCTAATGCTAAAATTGATTCGGAAACAGAATCACGCAAGAGAGATAATTGTTCAGGGCTTACACGTAGAATAAGTTTCACACTACACCGCCTTTTTAAGTTCAGCAGAGCCAGCAGAGCGGATAGCGTCCATGTGGTTTGCTAGTTGCAGGGAATAGGAAGCGCCGCCGCGGGTAGAGTAAGCACGAATCCAGCACTCAATTTTTACGGGTTTACCCATCAGGTCGTTAAACTTGCCTGTAATGCCTTGGGATATTAAATCTTTCGGAACCTGTAAGCGCTCAACGATTGTTTCGCCGGGGAACCCGTTGGGCTTGACCATTTCAACGCCTGCGAAATGTTGTACCCAGGGGGAGCCATCATTACCGGTGCGGTGATTTTCAATAAAGCCCGCGAAACGGCCTTGCAAAAATAAACCCTCGTTGTTTACTTGTGATTGATTATTACCCTGTTGCATATTGTTTAACCTCGTTGGTTAGTTGGTATTGTGATAATTCCGCTGGTACGGAAGCGGGTTTTGCTTCTAGTGGGCGGAGTAGTGGAATAACGTTGCTTTGTGCTTGCTTGGGCGGTAGCGCAATATCAATGTTTAATTGCTCTTTAAGTTCGGCGCGGTGGCGGTAAAACGTGGCCTTTGACATCATAGAACGGATGTCTAAGCCTTGGCGCCATAGTTCATAAGTGCCGCGTAGTTTGGTATCAATGCTGTGTAATTGCTTGTCTGTAGCTGTCATTTGTCCGCTCATTTCAATGCGCCCCAGGTATTCAGTAAAAAGTTTATTGATAAGGTCGGGCTTTAAATCCTTGCCAAATAATGCATCGCGATTAAATAAATTTTGCGCCTGTTTTTTTAATTCCGGCGCTCGTAAAACGTGTTCAATTCGGACTTTATTTGCAGTCCAGCCGAGTAGTGGCGTGTTAACTAAGTGGTTGGGTAATGCGTGTTCCTTGCGACCTGATTGCAGTTCGCGAAACTTGGAATAAATTTTTGTGGCATAGCGGCGTGAGCGCTTGCCGAAATAAAGGGTTCTATCAGTCAGTTCGGGCAGGCCGTGACGACTTTTTGCACTGTTGGATAACGCATATATCCAGGCGTCAACATCAGAAGCGCTGGGTAACTCATACATAGCGGTTATGTCGATGCGTTTAACTTCAAAATTACCGTGTAAAATGGAAGCAAGCGCCATATCTGTTAACTCAACATCAAGCGAGCTAAACGCCTGTCTGACCATTTCAGATAGTAAAAAAGAAACATCATTCGAGCCAAAGCAGTTATGACCCTGTAAGAACTTGGCGGGGTTACCATCAATATAGAGTTGCTCGCCGTATTCGTGGATACCGTCTTTATTGAAACGAACGTTGTTTGTTTTAATTGAAATTGACGAGCAAAAAGAACCTTTAACGCGCTTGCGCTTGGCGAACTCATTAAGGCACTCACCATCAGGAGTTAATTCGATGAAATGACCAGAGTTGATGATTTTATGCTTCATCGGAATAACCGCCGTGATCCAATCAATCATAACGCTCATAAAGTCACCGCGAACCAATAAGAAGCGATAGATTGCAGGCGGTTAATTTGCGCCTTGTGGTGAACTAACCGCTCCGATTGTGAAGCGGTAAGAGGGCGGGCGGCTGATAGCTTGGTAACAACGGAGCGATGATAGGCTAAATCTTCCTTACAGCCTTGCAGTGAAATCATGGGTTTTTCTTCCAAACCATGAATTGCGCGATCAATTAACACCGATGAAATGCCGCTCATGTGACCCCCTAAAACAAGCCCATGCCAGCGCTAGAGGGTTGAACCATTGACGGTGCAGCGGCAGTAATACCAGAGAGAGAAGCGACCCGCGGGACTTTGCGCTGTTGTACGTCAGGAACAACAACACTGGACAGATTGCGAACCGCCCGCGAGTCTAAAACTGATGATTCAGGAGTAAAGGCGCATTTTGCGCCCCAAGTCAGCGACACTAAAAACTGTTGTTTTTTAGCATTAGCACATTGGCGGGCTATGCGGTTATAGCCGACACGATAAAGAATATCAGCACAAAAAGTATTCTTTTCGGGTTCGCGGTTCGAGTATGCAAACGGAACTGATACAAACATAACATTTACCCCTGACGTTTGGTTGATGTTGCTTTTTGCGGGTACATGACAAAATGTCATATTACCTAACAGTTATAAATATAACAAGCTGGTTATAATTTGCAAATGATCATTTCACATATAAACTTTGTTATTGATCACTAAAAGGAATAAGCGCCATGAGTTACAGCCAAGAGTTAATAGAACAAGCCCAAAAAAGCGGCTTAAAAATAATAGAAATTGCCGAAATAATAGGAAGTAGTCAGCCTTGGGTATCGAGAGTAAAACGAGAAAATAAAAGGCTTACAGAAGAACAGGTAATCAAGCTAGCTGAACAACTTGGGCTGGATACAGATCGAGAACTGATAAAGCTACAGATTGAAACAGCAAAGACAGAAAAAGAACGGGCTATTTGGGTAAAGTTATTAAACACGCTGATAGCGACTAGCGCGTTCGTGTCAGCGTCTGCAAAGGCAGTAATCACCAATTGCGTAGAATGTATATTATGTTAAATGCGCTATATAAATGATATTAGAGAACGGCTAGTACTAACTATTTAAAATGCGCGCTCTGCTACTTTTGGGAGTTTTTCCGCCAGATAATCTATTAATACACGCACAGCTGGCTTTAATCCGCGTCGATGTGGATACGTCATGTGCATGATGCCGACGGGCAAGTTCCAGTCCGGTAGTAGTTGCTGTAAACGACCTTCGGCAACCGCCTGTTGGCATAAATAGTTAGGTAATGCGACCACACCCTGACCTTCGATTGCTGCCTCGCGCAGCAAAATCATGTCGTCGCTGATAAGGCGAGGCTCAAACTGGAGTTGGGTGCGGTTGCCGGATTGATGTGTTAACACGTAGCCGTAACGGCCACTGGTATAGTGCAGACTGAGTTGTGGGTAATGCAGTAAATCCGTCGGCTCCGCTATGATGGAATCGCCGATCAGTTTGGGGGCTGCAAATAGCGTTTGCGGTGCATCGCTTATCGGTCGTGCAATTAACGACGAGTCTTCAATGCTGGGCCTTACCCGCAGTGCCAGGTCAATATTCTCATCCAGTAAATTGACCGGTCGATTGGTGACCATCAGGTTTAGCTGTATCTCGGGATAGCGCGTCATAAACTCGGGTAGCACCTGCGTCAGCAAACTTTGGCTAATAGCATAAGGCGAACTGACGTTAACGCGCCCTCTGGGTTTGGCTAATAAATGCTGGGTTACCTGGGTGGCAGAATCTGCTGCATCGACCAATGCGTCACAATGCACTAAAAATGCTTCGCCAACATCGGTCAGTCGCAGTCCCTGTCGCCCCCGGTGAACCAGACGAACACCCTGCTCTGTTTCTAACTGGCTTATACGTCGACTAATCGTTGATTTGGGTAGCTCCAGCTCTCGTGATGCCGCATTAATACTGCCGCAGCGCACGGCTTTAGCAAAGAGATAATAATTTGCGATGTCAGGTAATGCCATAACGCCTCTGGTTAAAATTAATTATGTTCCAAATATGGAACCATAAATCCCATTATAGACACTTTTTTGCTTAATGCGGAACGAATAGAATAGCCTCAATGAATTAATCAGGAGGTTAATATGAAGGTATTACATTTAGATTCAGGCATTTTTGTCGATGGCTCTGTTAGTCGTCAGCTCAGCAAAGACGTTGTCGCAAAGCTCAGTCAGGATAAGGCTGCAAGCGTCACTCACCGGGATCTGGTCGTTGACCCTATTCCACATTTGCAGGCAGATGAGTTATTGGCAGAAGACAAGCCACTAATTAACGAATTGGTTGCCGAGTTGCAAGACGCTGATGTTATCGTCATCGGTGCACCGATGTATAATTTTACAATTCCGACCCAATTAAAGGCATGGTTTGATCGCGTCTTACAAGCCGGTGTTACCTTCCGCTATACAGATAATGGTCCGGTTGGTCTACTGGAAGGTAAAAAAGCCATTATTGCGTCGGGCCGCGGTGGTGTTTACTCCGTCGGTGATGCCGCGGCACTCGACCACCAGGAAGCCTATCTTAAAACAGCTTTAGCCTTTATTGGTATAACGGATGTCGAAATCGTTCGTGCAGAAGGCTTAAACATGGGCGACGAAGCGCGCAGCGAAGGTTTGTCCAAAGCCAAAGATCGCATTGCTGAACTCAGTTAAAAGTCCGGTTATACTTTTTATTAAGGCGGGTATATAACAACCCGCCTTAATCCTTCGCGATAGTTATTACGTAGTGGATAGACAAGTGCCCAACTAACCTGTCTATTTATGAAACGAACGTCGCTTATTACGCTATTTTACACCGTCGCTTTGTTTGTTCTGTTTACCACAGTGGCTTTGTCATTTCCTGCGGCTGCACAAAGTTCGTCGGCAGAGGCAACCAAAGTAGACGTGGTACCTGTTACCCGCTATCGAACTGGACTTACCATTCGGAATTGACGTGACCGAAACATCAATTCTGGTTAACAATGCGTTAAGTCAAGTTCCTAATTACGTAGACAATGTCGATCAGCCAAGAATATTTGCAGCTTCTTTCTCGAGTAACGCGTTTATGTATTTTCGGGTCGCTCCCCTGCCCGATAATCCAAAGAATATCGACATGGTGCGTATGCGTGACTACATCGAGGACAACGTTCGGCCACGTATGTCATCGGTGGCCGGCGTCACCGTTGGTCGCTACGACAGCCTGGAGCAAATGCAAAACACCATCATTAAACGTGATGGCGATCGCATTGTTCGGCTTAATGATATAGCTGAGATCGATTTAGACCATTTTGAAACCAATAGCGAATCCTGGTTTAAAGACGAACAGGTACTGAGCTTGCAGGTAAAGCGTGAGTCCGGTTCAAATGTTATCGACATTAAATATGCAATGCTGCAAGAGGTTGAGCGGATCAATGAAGATTTGCTGAAACCGGCTGGCATGCAAATTATACTAAATTCCGATGATGTCCGTTACGTCGAAGCGTCAATCTCCAATGTGTTATTCAATTTATCGTTGGGTGCCGTTTTTGCGACCTTAGTCATGTACGGGTTGATGCGCTCTGGGCGCGCTACCATGATTGCGGTGATCGGTATTCCTATTTGTACACTGGCCGGCATTGCATTCGCCATTGGTATGACGCTGGACAATACCATTGTGGTGTTAGAGAGCATTGCGTTAGAACGACAAAAAGGTGCAGACCCCAAGCGAGCCGCGGTGTTAGGCGTGCAACGAGTATGGACGGCAGTGTTGGCGTCAACACTAACGACGGTGATGGTGTTCTTGCCTATTCTCTTTATCGTGCAGGAAGCCGGCCAGTTTTATTCAGACATTGCCATTGCCATCTCTTCTGCGATTATCGCCTCAATGGCGGTATCAGTCACATTGGTGCCGTTATTGTCAGGCTACATTAGCTATAGTGTATCGCCCAGTAACATGCGTATTATTGCTGAAACACGCGTTCCTAATCGCATTGAAGAGTTAATGGATGCCATAACAACCGTATACGAACGGTATCCGGGCATGCGTGCTTTTGCGACTAAAGGCTCGATTATCAGTAGTAACGATGCTGGGTTTTCTCATCTTAATGGGTACGGTTATCAATAACCCAATATTAGTTGTCGAACGTGCGGTATATCTTCGCGACAAAGAGGGCTACGAATTAATAGAGGCTATAAAAGAAGGTCTGCGTTCACGCGTCCGCCCTATCACTATCACGACACTAACCACCTTGTGCGGGATCGCCCCACTGGTGTTTATCCCCGGCGAAGGTACCGAACTCTATCGTGGCGTTGGCATTATCGTCATGTTCGGCCTAATCGGCGCCGCCCTCGTCACCATCCTAACCCTACCCGCCCTAAGCGCCCTGGTGCTGAAACCGCGGCTCGGCAATAAACATATGGCGGGTGATTGACACTCCTTACCCAAGGGATGCAGTGGTTTATTAGGCACTGGGGTGGCTTGCCAAAGGGACGCTGTAAATACATCCCTGTACGCTTGTTTCCGGCCATCCATGGCCTCCAACACCCTTTGACAAGCCACCCCAATACCTAATACCACTGCACCCCAAGGGTAACGACCGATTGTCTTAACGTGCTGCCTTTATAAAAGTGATGACTTAAAGAGTGGAACTGATAAAAGGTGAGAAAAAGGGATTGGGTTAAAGGATTGGCGCTAAGTGATTGAGCAGCTCCTTAGACAAGCCCTACAGGGATGTACTTGCGGGCGTCCCTTGGCTAAGGAGTGTCAATCACCAGCCAATCGTTTAGCCCAATCCCCGTCTATTAGCTTCTTTAGTTTACGGGGTAATTACTTGATCGATGACGTGAATTACGCCGTTGCTGGCATTGATGTCAGCTTTGATCACGGTGGCGCCGTCGATGGTTACGCCATCAGTGGCGTCGATGCTGACGGTGCTGCCCTGGACGGTTTCTGGCATCAGGGTTTTGCCGGCAATGTCACCGCTCATTACTTTGCCGGGTAGTACGTGATACGTCAGTACTGCACTTAGCTGCTCTTTTTCTGCCAACAGGCTTTCCAGCGTGCCTTCAGGGAGTGCGTCAAAGGCCGCGTTAGTGCATGCTTAATGCTAGTTTGCGAAACATAAAAATGCCTCCTCATAATGTTAGGGCATCAACTATTACGCAGGGAGTTTGACTATGGTCTACTTTTAAAAGTGTAAATAATGCGTAAATTAGGACGATAAAATAGAAAACAGACATCTTTAAGGGAACACGATGGGGGTTATTCAGCGTTTTAGTATTACTCAGCGACTTATCGCTTTGTTAGGAATTGCTGCGTTCGGCACGGCACTGATGGTTGCGTTTATGATGTTTATTCTTAACGGACTGTTAGTCGACGAAGAAAAACGCAAGCTGGATGCGGTGCTGGACTCGGCTCATACCATAGTCGATTATTACTATCAGCAGGCACAAGATGGCGTGTTGAACGAGGAGCAAGCGCTGGAGCAAGCTTTTGCGCGGTTGGATGAGATCCGCTACGAGGGTTCTGAGTATCTGTTTACCCTGAACCGCGATGGCGTGATGGTGCAACACCCGTTTACCAAGTCGTTGGTTGGCAAAAACGTGCTGTCCTATGAAGATCCGGAAGGCACACGACTGTTCCAGCAAATGGTCACTAAAGCGCGCAGCAGTGATCGGGCTACGGTTGAATATATTTGGCAAAAAGGCAGCGATAGTAACAATTTAGTGCCCAAGATTAGTCGTATCCGCGTATTCGAGCCATGGAATATTATTATGGGTACGGGTCAATACACCGATAATATTCAGGCCATGCTGTGGCAGGAGTTTTTTAAACTGGCGGGTCTGGCGCTGGTACTTTCGGTTCCGTTGTTACTTTTATTTGTGTTGATTATTCGTAGCATCACCCACCCGCTTAAGCGTATTAATGCGGCGATGGTTGATATTGCCCAGGGCGAAGGCGATCTGACGCGTCGCTTAAGTGCTGAGGGTTCTGATGAATTGTCGCGCCTGGCCACGTCATTTAACGAATTTGTCAGTAAAATTCAGCAATTAGTGAGAAGCGTTCAAAACAGCGCCCGTGAGGAAGAAGTTGCTGCTGAACGTTTGTCATCACTGAGTAATCAAAGTAGTGCGCAAAGTGATGAACTACGAGCGCAAACCGAATCTGTTGCTACGGCTATTAATGAGTTGTCTTCGTCAGCAGGTGAAGTTGCAGATCACGCCCGCAAGGCTGCTGAGTCGGCAAACACAGCTGACGAGGAATCAGGACGTTCAGCCGTTATCGTGCGCGAAGCGGTGAATAATATTGATGCGCTTACGCAAGAGCTGCGTAAAGCCGGTGATCAAGCGCGTTTGCTGCAGGATGGTTCAGATAAAATCGGCAACATTCTGGGTGTTATCGTGGCTATCGCCGAACAGACTAATCTGCTGGCATTAAACGCAGCCATTGAGGCGGCACGTGCAGGCGAAGCCGGTCGCGGGTTTGCAGTTGTCGCGGATGAAGTGCGCACACTGGCTACCCGGACACAGCAGTCAACGGACGAAATTTCGTCGATTGTTGATAGTATTCAGGGTGCAATTAAAGACGTGACACAAATTATTGCGGGAGTTGAAGATCGCTCTAAAACCACTAATGACGGTGCACTAAAAGCTGAACAAGCGATTAGTCAAATTCAGGAATCGGTGGCGAACATTTCCTCCATGAACGTACAAATTGCTTCGGCAACTGACGAGCAAAGCCGCGTTACTCGTGACTTAAGTGAGAACGTCACCGGTATCAGTGACCTCTCTAACGAAAACCAAAACGCCAACCAACAAGTGGCTCAGGTAAGTCAGCAATTGACTAAAAACAGTGTTGATTTAGGTCAATTGGTGTCGCGATTCAAGACAGAATAGCCTTTATTATTATGGGGATATTAGTATTATCCCCTCTGTACCTTTGCGTACTTAAGGTGTAAAATTCGAGTACTTTTACAAGGAAGCTGACTTTTAGTTAAGCGGGTAAAAGTCACCATTTTCCTGATCTCAATCACCGCGGAATAAAAAGATGAGTCAAACAATTCCACAACAACCGATCGAATATAATATGAAGGTCGTGCGACAGTTTACTGTCATGACCATTATTTGGGGTATCGTCGGCATGGCGTTGGGTGTTTTGATTGCGGCCCAGCTGGTCTGGCCGGAATTAAACTTCAACACGCCCTGGCTTACGTACTCTCGGCTGCGTCCGTTGCATACCAATGCAGTAATATTCGCATTTGGTACCAGCGCCCTTTTTGCTACCTCTTACTACGTGGTACAAAAAACCTGTCGCACACGTCTATTTTCGGACAAATTAGCCTCGTTTACCTTCTGGGGTTGGCAGGCTGTTATCGTCGCAGCAGTCATTACGTTACCCTTAGGTCTGACCAGCACTAAAGAATACGCTGAGTTAGAGTGGCCTATCGATATTTTGATTGCGGTGACCTGGATCGCCTACGCCATTGTTTTCTTTGGCACGCTGGCTATTCGCAAAACGTCTCACATCTACGTAGCGAACTGGTTCTATGGTGGCTTTATCGTGGTTATCGCGATGCTGCACATTGTTAACAGCATGGCCGTGCCAGTAACTTTTACCAAGTCATACTCGATGTACTCCGGTGCCGTCGATGCGATGATTCAATGGTGGTATGGTCACAACGCGGTTGGCTTCCTGCTGACAGCTGGGTTCCTGGGTATGATGTATTACTTTGTACCGAAACAAGCTGAGCGTCCGGTCTATTCTTACCGTCTATCAGTGGTGCATTTCTGGGCGTTGATTTCGCTCTACATCTGGGCTGGTCCTCACCATCTACACTACACTGCTCTGCCTGACTGGACTCAGTCACTGGGTATGGTGATGTCAGTTATCTTGTTTGTTCCTTCATGGGGCGGCATGATCAACGGTATCATGACGCTGTCTGGTGCTTGGCATAAACTGCGCACCGACCCGATTCTGCGCTTCCTGATTGTGTCGCTGTCGTTCTACGGTATGTCGACCTTCGAAGGTCCGATGATGGCAATCAAATCGGTTAACGCGCTTTCGCACTACACCGACTGGACTGTGGGTCACGTTCACTCTGGCGCATTAGGTTGGGTTGCGATGATCACCATTGGTTCGATGTACTATCTAGTACCGCGTTTGTTCAACCAAAAACAGATCCACAGCGTTAAACTCGTCAACGTGCACTTCTGGTTGCACACCATTGGCGTGGTTTTCTATATCGTCTCAATGTGGATTTCGGGTGTTATGCAAGGTTTGATGTGGCGTGCAACCAACGCCGACGGTACGCTCACGTACAGTTTTGTCGAGAGTGTACAGGCTTCTTACCCGTTTTGGGCAGGACGCTTCGTCGGTGGTGTATTCATCGTGGTTGGTATGTTGCTTATGGCGTACAACTGTTATCAAACTATTCAGGCGGGTCGTCGCGAGACTGCTGCCGGTAACGTCATTCAAACGGCCTAAGGAGACTAACAGATGAAACACGAATTTGTCGAAAAGCACCTGGGTTGGTTGTCTGTTTTGATGATTTTGGCGGTATCCATCGGTGGTATCGTACAAATCACGCCGCTGCTGTTCCAAAGCCAGGTTCAGGAGCCGATTAAGGGTCTTGAGCCTTATACAGCACTCGAACTGGAAGGTCGTGATATTTACATCCGCGAAGGCTGTGTACAGTGCCATAGTCAAATGATTCGTCCTTTCCGGGCAGAAACCGAGCGTTATGGTCATTACTCGTTAGCTGGTGAGCACGTTTGGGAATTCCCGTTCCTTTGGGGGTCTAAGCGCACCGGACCTGATTTGGCTCGTGTTGGCGGTCGTTATAGTGACGAATGGCATTACGTACACTTAATGAACCCGCGTAACGTGGTGCCGGAATCAAATATGCCGGCCTTTCCGTGGTTAGCGGAAAACACGCTAACCGGTGAAGATACTGCTAAAAAGATTCAAGTGATGAAACGACTTGGTGTTCCTTACACTGAAGAAGACATTGCTGGCGCTAAACAGGCAGTACAAGGCAAAACTGAAATGGAAGCGCTCATTGCTTACCTGCAATCATTAGGTACTGCGTTATCAAAGGCTGATAAGTAATGGGTTTTGGTGAATGGCACGGCATTTGGACGGTTATCATACTGGTCTTATTTTTGGCCATTGTAGGATGGTCGTTCTTTAGCCGCCGCGCAAAAAAACAATTTGATGAAGCTGCTAATTCAATATTTGAAGAAGAAAACGCAGAATCATCAGTAAAGGACAGCGACAAACCGGAGTCGAAGAAAGATGAGTAGCTTCTGGAGTGCATGGATAATCGTTCTGACATTAGCAACCCTGGTCGTATTGATCTGGTTGTTACGCTGGAACATGAAGAACTACACCCACATCGAAGAAGGTCAGGAAATGGACCATGAATTCGATGGAATTGTAGAGATTAATAACCCATTACCTAAGTGGTGGACCTATTTATTCTGGGCTTGCTTTGCCTGGGGCTTTCTGTATTTAGCGCTCTACCCTGGCTTAGGTAATTTTCAAGGCTTGTTGGGCTGGAAGAGCTCTAACCAGGACGTGCGCTCACTGGAAGAGTCTCGTCAGGCGATGCAGCAAGCGCATGAAGACGGCATGCTGGTCGAATACGACCGTGCGGTCCGCGATGCAGAAGAAAAGTACGGACCTATCTTTGAAGCTTTTGCGGAGCAACCAATTCCACAACTGGCTAAAAACGAAGATGCACTAGACGTAGGTCAGCGTTTATTCCTGCAAAACTGTGCTCAGTGTCATGGCTCTAATGCCATGGGTGGTCCGGGCTTCCCTAACCTGACCGACGATGATTGGTTATATGGTGGTGAACCCAACGATATCAAAACGAGTCTGTTGCAGGGCCGTCAAGGTGCTATGCCGGCGTTTGGCGAGCAATTCACTGATCAGCAAATCACCGAGTTAGCACACTACGTAGCTAGCTTGAGTGGTCGCAACGTGGATCCTGCACTTGCTGAAGCCGGACAACAGAACTATGCCGTATGTGCGGCATGCCATGGTCAGAATGGTAAAGGTAACCAACAATTGGGCGCACCAAACCTTACCGATAATATCTGGTTGTATGGTGGTTCAATTAATAAAATTGAAGAAACTCTGCAGCATGGTCGAAATGGCGTGATGCCGGCATGGAAAGATATTCTCGGAGAGGATAAAATCCATGTGGTATCGGCTTACATTTACAGCTTGTCAAACGACTAACTGTTCATTGTTGTGTAAACCCCGCTACGGCGGGGTTTTTTGTATGAGGTAGTTATTATGGTGAAGCCTTGGTATAAGCAGTTTTGGCCGTGGTTTTTAATATCAGTGCCGGTGGTAGTAATGATTGTATGCGCGATCATCATTTACCTGGCGGTGACGCAAGGCAACTTCTCGATGGTTGTTGACGATTACTATAAAAAGGGTAAAACCATTAACGCCGTTATTGAGCACGTTGAGCGAGCTCAGGAACTGAATATTTCGTTTGAATTTAAAGCTGATGATGAGCAACTGGCACTGCGTTATAAAAGTGGTGCACCCGAGCAGTTAGCAGCACTTAGTGTTAAATTCGTGCACGCAACAGATGCTGCAAAAGATTTTAGTCGACGGGTTACGGTAGCGGCGGACGGCATTTATCGTACCGATATTCCGGCCAACATCGATGGTCGTTGGACGGTTACAATTGAACCTTTCGACAGACAATGGAAAGTGAGCCAGAAGTATACCTTACCGGCGATAGACTGGACGCTGGTAGAACCCCTCCTGTATGGCGTTTAATAAGGTTCGGTTGTACTAATGCAGGAACTCCCTAAAGACGCATGTTTTCATTGTCTGCAGCCCATTCCGCGTGGCGTCGAGCTAACCGTTGATTATGAGCAGCAGCCCCGGCGGGTATGCTGCGCTGGCTGTCAGGCCGTTGCCGAAACGATTATTGAACATGGCCTGAGCGCTTATTACAAACACCGTGATCTGGATAAGCCACAGCAAACACCGATACTCCCGGATGAACTGAACAACCTTGATGTTTATGATCACCCCGATGTACAACGTGAGTTTGTGCGGGTACTCGACGGTGACATGCAACAGGCCGCGCTTACCGTATCCAATATCACCTGCTCAGCTTGTGCCTGGCTGATTGAACGAGAGTTACAGGCAATTACCGGTGTTGATAAAGCGGTAGTTAATTTATCCAGCCAACGGCTACAGGTCACCTGGGACCCGAATCAGGTATCGGTGAGCGAAATGATCAAGCGCCTGGCCGGGATCGGATATCAGGCGTTACCCTTTCAGCCAAACCAGCAAGAACAACAGTTTAGCCGCCAGCGCAAAGGTTTTATTCGACGCCTTGGTTTAGCCGGCCTGGCGACGATGCAAGTTATGATGCTGGCATTTGCGCTCTATTTTGGCGTGGTCAGTGACTTAGACGAAACGACCCGCGATTATATCTGGGCGGTAAGCCTGGTATTTGCAACACCGGTAATTTTATACAGTGCCCAGCCTTTTTATATGGGGGCATTGCGTGCACTGCAGGCCAAGCAGCTGAATATGGACGTGCCGGTGAGCATTGCCCTGCTTGGCGCATATACCGCCAGCGTTTATGCGGTATTTAAGGGTACCGGCGAGGTATACTTTGAATCCATATCGATGTTTACGTTTTTCCTGCTTTCAGGTCGCTACCTTGAGCTGTTAGCAAAAGAACGGGCACTGCGTTTTGCCACCAACCGACTTACCTTAATGCCGCAGTTAGCAACGCGTGAAACCGAGCAAGGTAACGAATCAATTGCTGTTAAGCAGTTACAGCAAGGCGATGTTATTGTCGTTAATCCGGGTGAAACGATCGCAGCGGACGGCGAACTATTGTCCGCAGAAGCCTGGGTTGACGAGAGTCTGCTAAGTGGTGAAAGTCTGCCTAACCGGCGCATAAAAGGCCAGACCGTGGTTGCCGGTAGTATCAATCAACAATCAGCAATTCGAATAAGAGTAACTGCGGCGGCACAACAAACGGTACTTGCCGGCATCGTTGCCATGCAGGACTCAGCACTGGCCGAAAAGCCTCAGGTGCAACAAGTCATTGATAAAGTCGCTGGTTACTTTGTCAGTGGTATCTTAGTTATTGCCACCCTCACCTTTTTAAGTTGGTGGTGGATTCAACCCGAACACGCGCTTTGGGTAACCTTGGCGGTGTTGGTTGCGACCTGCCCTTGTGCACTGTCACTGGCTGCGCCGACGGCGATTACCGGCACCATACATCGGCTTAATCGTCAGGGTATTTTGGTAAAAGGCGCGCAGGTGCTTGAATCGGTTAAATCACTGGATGTAGTTTGCTTTGATAAAACCGGTACCTTAACCGAGGGCAAGTTCAAATTGGTTGATCGCATTGATGTTGCTGATATTGAATACACCAACGCGTTGATCTCGGGCATGGAGGCATTTTCTGAACACCCTCTGGCGTTACCGCTTAAACATCTTAGTGACCGGCCCTACGGTTTTGAGCAGCAAATACAACTGGTAGCCGGAATGGGATTGGAAGCAGTCACCAATAAAGGTGAACATTTACGCTTGGGTAGCGCCGAGTTTATCCGACAGTGGTTGCCTGAGGCTGACATTGAGCCCGGCTATAATGTTATTTTAGCGAGCCAGTCGCAGGTACTGGCACAACTTAAAGTTGAAGATGAATTACGCGAAGATGCGGCCGCGACCATTAACAAGCTTCATCGGCTTGGCGTTCAAACTCAATTGATTAGCGGCGACGATATGTCGCGGGTCAAACTGGTTGCTGAACAACTCGGAATACACGAGTATTACGGGCAACAAAAGCCCGACGACAAGCTGACTTTAATCAAGCAGTTGCAGCAACAAGGCAAAACCGTGTGGATGGTTGGTGATGGCTTAAATGATGGTCCGGTGCTGGCCCAGGCACATTTGTCGATGACCTTTGCCAACGCCTCTGATTTAGCGAAAACCGCCGCCGATGTGGTCATACTGTCCAATAAACTGGGTAGCGTTTACGATGTCATTGAAAGTGCGCAAAAGTCTCGTGTTATCATGCGGCAAAATTTTAGTTGGGCGTTACTTTACAATGTATCGGTTTTGCCGGTCGCCGCATTAGGTCTAATCGCGCCCTGGGCTGCAGCATTAGGCATGTCATTAAGTTCGCTGTTGGTCATTGCTAACTCGTTGAGGTTATATCGCGAATGAGTGTAATTTACGCATTAATTCCGGTTGCAATTCTATTTGTGATTCTGGCCGTCGTTATTTTCTTTTGGGCGGTCAAGTCCAATCAATTCGAAGATATTGAGCGCGAAGGCATGCGCATTCTGCTCGATGACGACGAAGAACAAACTCAGCAACAGCAACAATCAGCTAATAAAAAAGCGGATGATGAATCAAAACATTGACGTAATAACTGCCTTTATTATGGGATTGGCGGGAGCCGGCCACTGTTTGGCAATGTGCGGCGGTATTGCCAGTGCCATTGGTGTGCAGCAGCGCGGGCTTAATATTGTGCTGTATAACCTCGGCCGCATGTCATCCTATATTCTGTTGGGCGTGATTGTCGGTGGTGCGATTGCATTAATAGCCCCGGACTCACCGCATACTACAATCATCCTGCGCTGGCTTGCGGTCGCGTTTTTGTTCGCGCTGGGGCTTTACTTTACCGGTTGGTGGCCGGTATTAAGCCAACTGGAGCGCGCAGCAAAACCCCTTTGGCAAGTCATTAAAAAACTAGCACCGCAGCAGCGCGGCGGCACCCTGAGCGTATTTTTTGCCGGCGCGGTATGGGGCTGGTTACCGTGCGGACTGGTTTATAGTGCATTAAGTTATGCCGCGGTTAGTGGTAGCGCTGTGCAGGGAGGCTTGTTGATGGCCGCTTTTGCTATTGGTACCTTCCCCGCTATGATCGGTGCCGGTTATTTTAGCCACTCATTACGCACGATACTGCAAGCTCAGGGTTTTCGTACGGCTATTGGTGTCTTATTGTTGATTTACGCGCTGTGGACCGCGCTTACACTAATCCGACCTCATTTTTAACGATTTTTTGTCGGCGATCACTAGGTAGTCCGCATTATCTAAGCTAATCTTTAGGTTAGACTCTTAATCGTAAAAGGTAACCGTTATGGATGCTTTCCGTCATATTCTGGTGGTTGTTGATCCCGCTGATGAGCAACACAAAGCCATTAATCGTGCGCTGCATATGGCGCGCCTGAGTGATGCGCGGCTGACCTTGTTTTTATCGATTTACGATTTCTCTTACGAAATGACAACCATGCTGTCACGGGAGGAGCGCGATACCATGCGCGCTAATCTTATCGCAGACCGAAAAGCCTGGCTCACCGATGTGCTTGCTGACTACGATACCACTGAAGTGAGAATGGACATTGAAGTGGTCTGGCATAATCGTCCATTCGAAGCCATTATAGAAACCGTCATAAGACACGGTCACGACCTTATCATTAAAGCGTCGCAAGTTAAGTCCAGTCTACAAAATTTGTTATTTACACCCACGGACTGGCATCTATTACGCAAAGCGCCCTGTGCAGTATTACTGGTAAAAGAGCATGCCTGGCCCCAGCATGGTCAGATTATTGCTGCGGTACACAGCGGCTCTGACGAAGTTCATCACGAAAGTTTGAACCAACGTGTTATCGAACATGCAGAAGCCATGAGTCACGTATTAAAGGCCAGCGTGCATTTGGTCAACGCCTATCCGGGCGCGCCCGTTAACGTGGCAGTCGAAATCCCCGAATTCGACGTTACCCAATATACCGAAGAGCTACAGCATCACCATCAACATAAAATGCGTGAGCTGGGGCGCCGTTATCAAATCGGCGAAAAGCAACAACATGTCGCGCAGGGCCTGCCGGAGCAAGTTATTCCGGAGTTCTCGGAAAAGCTGGATGCAGAACTGGTTGTTATGGGAACCATTGGACGCACCGGCATTAGCGCCGCACTGCTGGGCAATACCGCCGAGCACGTATTAGAGCAATTAAATTGCGATGTGCTGGCCGTTAAGCCGGAAGATTTTGTTAGTCCGCTAGCCTAAGCTGCTTGCTGTCAGGTATAATCCCGCGCTGTTTTATAGGTGAGTAACAATTAGCAAACGAATGGGTTAATGATGGCGGCAACGGCAGAGCAAAAATACGCATTTAATAAACTGCAAAAACGTATTCGACGGGAGACCGGCAAAGCGATAGAGCAGTTTGGCATGATTGAAGCCGGTGACAAAATCATGGTTTGTTTGTCCGGCGGCAAAGATAGCTACACGCTGCTCGATACCCTCCTCTATTTGCAACGCGTTGCGCCAATTCAATTTGAGCTGGTGGCGGTTAATCTTGATCAAAAACAGCCTGGCTTTCCGGAACACGTGTTACCGGAATACTTAAAGGACTTAGGTGTAGCCTACGAAATCGTTGAGGAAGACACCTACAGCATTGTTAAGGACAAAATCCCGGAAGGCAAAACCACCTGTTCGTTGTGTTCGCGATTGCGTCGCGGGATCCTATACAAAACCGCGAAACGCTTAGGCGCAACCAAGATAGCACTAGGCCATCACCGGGATGACATGATCGAAACACTGTTTTTAAATATGTTTCATGGTGGCAAGCTCAAGTCGATGCCACCGAAATTAGTTAGTGACAATGGCGAACACGTGGTGATTCGACCACTGGCGTTTTGCCGGGAAAAAGACATTGCTCGCTATGCCGATGCCATGGCCTTTCCGATTATTCCCTGCAACCTCTGTGGTTCACAGGAAAATTTACAGCGCAAACACATCAAGCAAATGTTGAATGACTGGGACAAGCGTTTTCCCGGTCGCATCGAAAGCCTGTTTACAGCGATGCAAAACGTGACTCCATCACATCTAGCCGATGCCTCGCTATTTGACTTTAAAGCAGTGGAAGCAACCGGCGTGGCGGATGAGAATGGAGATACGGCGTTTGATGCGCCGCCATTTACTGAAACAAAAAAAGGGCCGCAAAGCGACCCCGTTAATACCATTAAGATTACGCAAATCGCCTAGTTGGCGGTTTGCTCCTGGCTTTGTTTTACCGCGTTAACGATGGGTCGGTTAACACGGATCATTGCCTGTAGTTCGTCAATGTATTCGTCACCGCGCTCAGAGTAACTGCCCAAGCCTTCAACCAGTTCAATCGCTCTTAGCTCTTGATCGCGAAGTCGCTTACGCTCGCGTAATAGACGCAGGTCAGCGTAAGGCGGATGGGTGTTAATGTTACGCATGTAGCTGCGCACTGACTGATTTACCGAGTCAAACTTTGCTACTTCATAAATTTGGTCTTCCGGTCGTTGAGCAGGAATAATCCCACAGCCTTCGCGGTAGCACCATTGGCCAAACAAATTTAATCCTTGTTGGGCGAAGCGTGACGTTCCCCAGGCAGACTCATTGGCTGCCTGCACTAACACCATCATTTCTGGCACAATATCGACACGGCGTTTAAGCAACGCAAACTGTTCCTCGGCCGGCAAGCTCGGGTCAACTTCGTAGTAGCCCACCATTTGCGCCAACTGCGCACGATCAGCGTCCGAGATCATATTTGCCTTGTAGTTCTCTTCGATTTCAAACAGCTTTGCGCGCATGTGTAAAATGCGTAGGTTTTCCGCCTCTATCAGCGGCAATAAATAGCCGAAGAATTCCGATTTTTTCTGTTGCACGTCGGTGTATTGCGAAAAGTCCGGTAGCTCGTCATAGACGCCCAGCTTTGGCACGGGCGGTAGTCCTTCAACCCTAATTTGCCCGGCTTCAGGTCGTTCGAACTCTGTTGTAAATGGCAGAAGTAAAGCGAGCAAGCTTACAATGATAAAAAATACAATAAATGCAATGCGCATAGTCAGCCTCAATATTATGCAGACCAGGGAGTTTGATCATCGTCGAGAGATTGCGTTTTGTCGAGTTTTATTGTCACCCCGACAACCTCTTTGTAAACGACGCCCACCAGGTTAAAGATCAGTGGTACGACAATGATCAACGGCAAAAAGAAGGCAAACGAACTAATGATAATCAGCCCTGTAACCACGAATAACAAGATCACAAATAGCGGTAATTTGTAGTGAACGATCCGCACTGAGTAATAAATAGCATTAAGCGGCGTAATAGCGCGTTCGATAACTAAGGGTAATGCAAATGCAAAAATAACGCTAAAGTAGATTTGCGCTAGCACGCTGATAAGCCAATGTATCTGCCCGGTAAGCAATAATGCCAGTTGGGTGATAACACTGGTCGTCAGCAGCGTTACAATTAAAGCACCTGCTCGCGAAAAGCCATCAAAAACGTCAGCCGCTTTGGTGGGAATATCAACACTATGACGAATTCCCATAAGCACTAAGCCACCCCAGAACGGGGCTCCAACCGCTGAACCTATCAATGATAAAACTAATAGTCCGTTTTGCCCGACCTGCGGGTTGGATTCAGTCGGTATAACCTGATTGACCCAGGCTTCCGGCAGTAGGTTGAATGCGACTAATGTCAGAATCAATAAAATGCCAAAAAATGCTAAAAACCCCAAAAACAAGGGTGCCCAATGACTCTTGGTGACAGTAAATGTTTGTTTAAAGACCTCGCCTAAACTTAAATGATATTTGCCAGCCAGCGCCTCTGTTAGGTTTCCGCCAATAATCATTGGTTGTTGTTCGTCATTATGTTCTTGCATGAGTTACCATAGGCTTAAAACGATAGCGCTATATAGTAGAGGATCTGCCCCCTGCTTAACAATCAAAAGGACGTATTCATGCAGCGAAAACGTAAAAATCACAGTTCGCGGCCCCGCCCGGCAAATCCCAAGCTGGTGTTACTAAACAAGCCTTTTGGGGTTCTGTCTCAGTTTACGGGCGAGCCCGGTGACGCCACACTAAAAGACTGGGTGCCTTTTAACGATGTTTATCCTGCCGGCCGCCTGGACAAAGACAGCGAGGGTTTAATGCTACTGACCAACGATGGCGTTTATCAGGCGCGACTGTCTAACCCTAAATATAAGGTATGGAAAACCTACTGGGCTCAAGTCGAGGGAGAGCCAACCAGCGAGCAATTAACGCAACTTCAGCAAGGCGTCGAACTTAATGATGGCATGACGCGCCCCGCTGAAGCTTTTGTGATGGCCGAACCAATGAACCTGTGGCCCCGTAACCCACCGGTACGAGAACGCAAATCAGTACCTGACACCTGGCTGTGCATTAAGATCCGGGAGGGAAAAAATCGTCAGGTGCGGCGTATGACCGCACACGTAGGTTTACCAACATTGCGTTTAATCCGGGCTCAAATTGGTCCCTACAAACTGGCCCGATTACAGCCGGGAGAATGGCGCGAAGAGCCACCGGTGTGGTAGAATACGCGCCAATTTAATGATGTAATTAACTTATGCGGTGTTTTGATGACAGACGTAACAGCCAACGCCAATAAAAAAGTCATTGTCGGTATGTCCGGCGGTGTAGATTCCTCAGTTTCTGCTTACCTGCTGCTTCAGCAAGGCTACCAGGTCGAGGGTCTGTTTATGAAAAACTGGGAAGAAGATGACTCTGACGAGTATTGTGCGGCCGCTGATGACTTAGCGGATGCTGAAAAAGTTTGTCAGACACTGGGTATTGAGCTGCACACAGTCAATTTCGCAGCCGAGTACTGGGATAACGTATTTGAACACTTCCTGGAAGAATACAAGGCGGGCCGCACCCCTAACCCTGACATCATGTGCAACAAAGAAATTAAATTTAAGGCGTTTCTTGAGTTTGCAGCAGATGCGTTAGGTGCAGACTATATCGCCACCGGGCATTATGTGCGACGGGCTTATGATGGCAAACACTGGCAGTTATTGCGCGGTGTAGATAATAACAAGGATCAAAGTTATTTCCTCTATACACTAAGCCATGAACACGTCGCGCAGACATTGTTTCCGGTTGGTGAACTAGAAAAGCCTGAGGTGCGCCGGATTGCTGAAGAGCAAGGTTTAGTGACTGCCGATAAAAAAGATTCAACCGGCATCTGTTTTATCGGCGAACGTAAATTTAAAGACTTTTTGCAGCAGTACTTACCGGCTCAGCCGGGTCCCATCGAATCAGTAGACGGCGATGCGCTGGGTCAACACGAAGGTTTGATGTATCACACCATTGGCCAGCGTAAGGGCCTGCATATCGGTGGCCTGGCTGAAGCCAGCGATGAGCCCTGGTATGTGGTCGATAAAGACACTGAACGTAACGTATTGATTGTTGCGCAGGGCAAAAAACATCCGCGCCTCTTTTCGAACGGCTTAATTGCCGGTCAATTACACTGGGTTAATCGGCAATCACTGGCTGAGCCTTTGCGTTGCACGGTTAAAACGCGTTATCGGCAACAGGACATTCCGTGTCTGCTAACGCCTCGTAACGACGGTAGCGTAGAGGTTACCTTTGATAATCCTGTCGCAGCAGTAACCCCGGGCCAGTCAGCGGTCTTTTATCTGGATGAAGTTTGTCTGGGTGGCGGCATTATCGAACAACGACTTACCGACTTTGAGGTTAAACTATGAACGACTGGCAGCAGCGCGTCGTAGCGCTTGCCGGTATGGCGCTGAGCGCGGCCGCAGTGCAACAACTGGCGCGTTCTGGTCAGGTACTGCACGATACCGTTACCGAAACCCTGCTTAATAGCACACTAAATTTAACCCCCGACTCGACCCTTGCGGTATATGGTTCGATTGATGAGGTTCGTCCCGGGCTACGTACGCTGATCCAACAAATGGGCAGTAGCCGCCAAAAAGATTTAGAGTTGACGCGCTATATGGTGGGCATGATCCACCTCTCGCGACGGTTATTGGCTAATGATGACGCCATGAACACGTTAGGACAACGTCTTGAACAGGTCAGCAGGCAATATCACGAGTTCGGTTTTGAACGCTACCGTATTTTAGAGAGCCTTGCCGGCATCTATCGCGAGGTTATCAGTCCGTTAGGCCAACCTATTAAGGTCAACGGCAATCCCGTACATTTAAAAATAGAATCTAACCAACACCATATTCGCGCACTGTTGCTTGCCGGAGTGCGCAGTGCTGTGCTGTGGCAGCAGGTTGGCGGCAAACGTCGCCACTTTTTGCTATCGCGTAAGCGGATGCTGGAGACTGCTCAGCAATTGGTAAAACTAAGCTAATTAATTACCTGGAACTTTTATTATGAACACTGGAGAACCCACCATGCTGCCCTTTTCTACTCTGACTGCGTTATCCCCTGTTGATGGCCGCTACGCCAATAAAGTGGAGGCGTTGCGTCCGATCTTTAGTGAGTACGGGCTGATAAAATACCGTGTGACGGTAGAGGTTCGCTGGTTACAAATGTTAGCTAACGAGGCTGGCATTAAAGAAGTTCCGGCGCTAAGCGCCGATGCCAATAAGGTGCTGGATGCGATTGTAGACGAATTTAACGTGGCCGATGCTGAGCGTGTGAAAGCCATTGAGAGCACCACGAATCATGACGTTAAAGCGGTCGAGTATTTGTTAAAAGAAAAAGTAGCGACGCACGCGGAATTGGCCAAAGTTACTGAATTCATTCACTTTGCCTGTACCTCCGAAGACATTAACAATTTGTCTCATGGGTTGATGCTGGAAAGCGCCCGCGAGCAGGTATTAGTGCCGGTTATGGAGCAGATTGTCGATGCCGTAAAAGCTAAAGCGAAAGAATATAAATCTGTTGCCATGATGGCGCGCACGCACGGTCAGCCCGCCACACCAACGACCATGGGTAAAGAATTTGCCAATATCGCCGTGCGCCTGCAGCGCCAACTCGACCAGCTTAAAGCGGTTCGCATAATGGGTAAAATAAATGGTGCTGTAGGTAACTATAATGCCCACCTTGCAGCTTATCCTAACGTCGACTGGCATGGCCTGTCTGAGCGTTTTGTTAATTCGCTTGGTTTGGACTGGAATGCTTACACCACACAGATTGAACCGCACGACTATGTGGCAGAGCTATTTGACGCTGTTGCCCGTTTTAACACGGTATTAATCGACTTTGACCGTGATGTGTGGGGCTATATTGCGCTTAACCACTTTAAACAGAAGACGATTGCCGGTGAAGTTGGCTCTTCGACAATGCCACATAAAGTTAACCCTATCGATTTTGAAAATTCTGAGGGTAACCTGGGTATTGCCAACGCAGTGATGTCACATTTGGCGCAAAAATTACCGATTTCGCGCTGGCAACGCGACCTGACCGATTCCACCGTACTGCGTAACCTGGGTGTTGGTATTGCACATGCTGTTATCGCCTACCACGCAACGCTTAAAGGCTTAAGCAAGCTTGAGGTTAACGAGGCGGTATTAGCCCGCGAGCTGGATGCCAACTGGGAGCTGCTGGCTGAGCCGGTACAAACCGTCATGCGTCGTTATGGTATTGAAAAACCTTATGAGAAATTGAAAGAGTTAACGCGTGGAAAACGTATTACTCCACAGGACTTGGCTAACTTTATCGATGCCCTCGAGCTGCCGAATGAAGCCAAGGAAGAAATGAAAGCCTTATCGCCGGCCACTTATATTGGTCGCGCAGAAGCATTTGTGGATGAGTTATCGTGAAACTGAATCCGACAGTTTTTAACCGGCAAGCGTTTTTAACGTCTTACTGGCAACAACGTCCAGTCGTTTTAAAACAGGGATTTGACGACTTCGTTGACCCGGTAGCGCCGGAAATTCTGGCCGGTCTGGCGATGGAAGAAGGTGTCGATGCGCGTGTCGTTCAGTGCCAGCAGCCAGACGCCCCACTTGGCTGGAAGGTCACTCATGGTCCGTTTAGTGATTATGAAGCGTTGGGCGAAAGTCATTGGACGTTACTGGTGCAATCAGTTAATGAGTGGCTACCGGATGTTGGTGAATTACTGACGGCGTTCAACTTTTTGCCCGAGTGGCGCGTTGATGACGTGATGGTCAGTTTTTCCTGCGAAGACGGAGGAGTTGGCCCTCATCTTGATCAGTATGACGTGTTTATCATTCAGGGTCAGGGGCGCCGTCGTTGGCGTGTCGGCGACCGCGAAGCCATCAACAGCTTTCAGCCCTGTGCTGATCTGACGTTGATTGAGCAGGACTTTACCGCGGTTATCGACGAAGTGCTTGAGCCCGGCGATATTTTGTATATTCCCGCAGGTTGCCCGCACGATGGTATTGCGCTGGAGCCAAGCTTGAACTATTCGGTTGGATTCAGAGCGCCCTCTCAGGCGGAGTTGTTGCTGCAGGTAGGAGACCTAGCCTTACAGCACGACGTGTTTACCCGCCGTTATCAAGATCCTGAGCTGTCAGCTGATAACAAGCATTTTGTTGTTGACGAGGCACAACTACAGCAAGCTAAACAATTACTGACTGATGCCATGAGTGCGAACACCGCGGATGATCTACTAATGCGGGTGTTTTCGCAAAGCAAGCGGCCGCTCGTTGAACCAGAACTGCCCTATACGGCGGAACAAGTCCCGGAGCTGCTTAGGCAACAGGACGCCGTGGTTAGTCGGGCACCAGGGGCGCGTTGGCTGCATTGTAAGGTTACCGACAGCTTTTACAGCAATGGCGAGCGTTTTGAAATGAACTCTAAAGTCAGAGCCTTTGCGCTGGCGTTGGCCGCAATACAACAGGAGCAATCGGCATCTGGCATAGCCGAGCTTTGTGATAACGCAGCTTGCGCCGACATGTTTGCGGAATTATTGAATATGGGTACGTTTGCGGTTTTTTTGGACAGTGATTAGCAGTTTACGTCAACTGTAAACCCAAGTTGCTAAACACCCGTTTGAAATCCTGATTTTAATTATGCAAGACAGTAGCGCGCCCCAAACCATAGTGGTAATGTGCGCGCAATTTCGAGAACCAATGAGGAAGGAAATTCATGTCTCTGTTCGAGCATCCTGAATTTGATCATCACGAAGAAGTCGTATTTTGCCATGATGAAGAGTCCGGTCTAAAGGCTATCATCGCCGTTCATGACACTACCTTAGGCCCGAGCCTGGGCGGCACCCGATTGTGGAATTACAGCTCTTCGGCCGAGGCGCTGACTGACGTACTGCGTTTATCCCGCGGTATGACCTATAAGAGTGCAATGGCAGGCCTGCCGCTCGGTGGTGGTAAAGCGGTTATCATTGGTGATGCTAAGAGCATCAAAAGCGATGCCCTGTTCCGTGCTTATGGTCGCTTCATTAATAGCCTGGGCGGTAAATATATTACTGCCGAAGACGTTAATATTCGCACCTCAGATATCGACATCGTTGCGCAGGAAACACGTCACGTTGCAGGAACCGCAGACAAAGCCGGCGACCCTTCTCCACATACTGCGTTAGGCACTTACTTAGGTGTTAAAGCCGCAGCTAAACATCGCTTAGGCAGCGAAGATCTTAGCGGTGTTAAAATTGCTGTGCAGGGTCTGGGCGCTGTGGGTTACGCTTTCGCCAAATATTGCCGTGACGATGGCGCTGAACTCATCGTTACTGATATCAATGAAGAAACGCTGGAGCGGGCAAAATCAGAGCTTGATGCAACGGTTGTCGGTTTAGACGAAATCTATGGCGTTGACGCTGACATCTATGCACCCTGTGCACTGGGCGCTACCATTAACGATGAGACCTTGAAACAACTTAAATGCAAGATCATAGCGGGTAGTGCCAATAACCAGTTGGCCAATCCTAAGCATGACAAAGTGGTTAAGGATATGGGCATTTTGTATGCACCAGATTACGTGATAAACGCCGGTGGTGTTATTCACGTTTGTTCAGAAGCCGCTGATATGTCGCTCGAAGAGACCGACAAGCGTGTTCGTGATATCTATAACACCCTGGACAAGCTCTTTGCCCGCGCCAAGGAAGAAGACCGGCCGACCGGTGAACTGGCCGACCAAATGGCTCGTGAGATTATCGCTAACGCTAAATAAGCGATTAACTCAAGCAGGCAAGAATAACTTCAAGCGGGTGTCTCACCCGCTTTTTTTCCATCCGTTTTATTTGCGAACGGCAGGAAAAACCTGTCGCAACAATGCCCATATTGCCATAGGCATCGACAGCTTGTTCCCAACCCATTTTGTACAGTGCTTTACTGTCTTGCTGATTATTCTTCTCATGACCAAAGGTCCCGGCCATACCACAGCAACCAACACTGACAACATCCAGCTTTAAACCGAAGGCACTGAATAGCCGTTGCCAATGTTTTGCGGACTCAGGAATAAAGCTTTGCTCAGTACAATGCAGCAATAAGCCATAGGTTCGGTTAGATATTTCTGCCATCGGTGACAAAGGCTTGCCATCAAACCACTCTACTACCGTTTTGACGCATAACTGCGCGGCATCACTGCCCAGTACTTGTTGATATTCGTCGCGAAATACCAGTGCCGTAGAGCTGTCAACGCCAACCAAATCAACACTCGCCTCATGCAAAGGCAATAATTGCTCCGCAACCCGTCGCGCTGTTTGTTCAAAGGCCTGCAAATAGCCTTTAACGTGTTGCGCTTTGCCGTGCCCTTTAAACGGCAATAATACCGGAGTATAGCCCAGGCGCTTAACCACATGGGCGAATGCCTCGACGACCTCGGCTTCGTAAAAACTGGTAAAAGGATCCTGTACGATAACCACATAATTTGAGCGTTGCTGTGCATCTGCTGCAAGAATTTGTTCCGTCGTCAGCTGCAGATAGCCGGCTTTCGACCAGCGGCTGCTCAGGTTGGGAGCAGAAAAACTGGGCGTATCCACATAACCTACCGCGTTAGCTAACACAGACTTTGTTATCGGGTTATTGACCAACAGGTTACTAAAACGCGGTAGCTTAGCCCCCCACTTTGCTGTGGTTTCGACCGTTTTAACTAAGTTGTCCTTAAGCGGGCGACTGTAGCGACTGTAGTAGTGCTCTAAAAACCTTGCTTTAAATGTAGGCACATCAACGCTAACCGGGCATTGATTAGTACAGGCTTTACAGGCCAGGCACTTATCCATCGACTGCTTAACTTCGGCGCTAAAATCGTCGCCGCTGCTAAAACTATTTAGCCAGCGCTTAAACCACGGCAGTGGTGTCGCTGTTTGCGTGGCATCATAACCCGCGTTGCTGTTAAGGCGCAGCCACTCCCGCATCAGCGACGAACGTCCCTTAGGCGAATAACGTCGGTCGCCGGTAACTTTGTAGCTTGGACACATAACCGCTGCGGCATCGTAATTAAAACACAAGCCATTACCATTACAGTCCATGGCGTTGCGATAACTGTCGCGGGTGGTTACCGGGATTTGACGATCGTAATAGCCACGCTTAGTCGCATCCACCGAGACTAAATTATGATCGCCCTGCAGCGGCGTACAAATTTTCCCGGGGTTTAACTGGTTGTATGGATCAACGGCAGTTTTTATCTTCCGTAACTCGGTAAATAGTTGTTCACCAAAAAATGCCGGTGCATATTCGGAACGATAGCCTTTACCATGTTCGCCCCACATTAAACCGCCATACTTTTCGGTCAACGCAGCTACCTTGTCGCTAATTTGGCGCAACAGTGTTTCGTCTTCCGGCTCGGTTAAGTCTAATGCCGGACGGACGTGCAGAACACCGGCATCAGCATGGCCAAACATGCCGTAATGCAGTTGCGCTTCATCCAGAATAGCTCGGAACTCCATAATGAAGTCGGCTAGTTTTTCCGGCGGCACGGCGGTGTCTTCGGCAAAGGCAACGGGTTTGCGGCGTCCCTTGGTTGCGCCTAACAGCCCAACCGACTTTTTACGCATGGCGTAAATCGTCTGAATGCTGGCAAGGTCATCGCAAATTTGATACCCGATCACCCCTTGGTTATCTTTGCTCTTAATTAACTGATCAAGTCGCTTGCACAGCGCATCGATTTTAGTCTGGTTGTCCTGCTCGTCGGTGCTGGCAAATTCGACCATGTTAATACCATCCATGGTCTGGCCTTCGACATCGGTAAGCAAGGGTTCAACGCTGTGCCAGATAATATCTTGTCGGGCAAGGTTCAGCACTTTACTGTCGATGGTTTCGACCGATGTGGCATTTGCCTGCACTAAAAAAGGCGCATTCCGCAATGCCGCCTGAAAGTCACTGTACTTGACGTTAATCAGGGTACGGTACTTGGGGATTGGGGTGATGTTAAGTTTAGCTTCGGCAACGAAGCCTAGGGTTCCTTCCGAGCCCGCAATTAGCCGCGACAGATCAAGGGTATTATGCTCGGGATCATAACAGTGCTTTAAATCATAGCCGGTTAAAAAGCGATTCAATGGCGGGAACTTGGCTTCAATCTCATCACGATAACCAATACAGGTATCTAACGCCTGTCTGTAAAGTCTCCCACGAGCATTGTCCTGTTCGCTTAAGGTCTGTGCCTGCTGTAGCGAAACCGGACCGCTATCCAGCCGTTCACCGCCAACAAGGATGGTAGATAACGCTAAAATATGGTCACTGGTTTTACCATAAACCAATGAACCCTGCCCTGACGCATCAGTATTGATCATACCGCCAAGGGTTGCGCGGTTACTGGTCGACAGATCCGGCGAGAAGAAATACCCCAGCGGACGCAAGGCATCATTCAGCTGATCTTTTATTACGCCGGCCTGAACTCTGACCCAGCCCTGCTCTGGATCGATTTCTAACACCTGGTTCATGTGCCGACTCATATCGACGACTAAGCCCGGTGTCAAAGACTGGCCGTTGGTGCCGGTGCCACCGCCACGCGGAGAGAACTGAATCTCATTATACTGGGACTGACCGGCAAGTTTTAAAATAACCTCTAGGTCAGCTGCACTGCGTGGGTATAGAACCCCTTGCGGGATTTGTTGGTAAACGCTGTTATCGGTGGCGGCAATCAGCCGCCCCGAGTAACTCACATCCACATCTCCGCTGTAACTGCTGTCGCTAAGCTCACGTAAAAAATCGCGCGTCACTTGCGGTAGGCCGCTTTCGGCGACCAGTTTAGGGAGTTGTGTCATGTTGGTTTACCGCTCCTTACTTATTGTATAAAAAGGCGTTATTACAGGTTATCGGCAAGATACATCCAGGTTTCCACAACGGTATCCGGGTTCAGCGATACTGAGTCGATACCGTGCTCGACTAACCATGCGGCAAAGTCCGGATGGTCGGAGGGCCCCTGCCCACAAATTCCGACATATTTGCCACGCTTTTTGGCCGTTGTAATAGCCATCGCTAACAACCGTTTAACCGCTTCGTTACGCTCATCAAACAAGTGTGCGATAACACCCGAATCGCGGTCCAGACCCAGGGTCAATTGGGTTAAATCATTAGAGCCAATAGAAAAGCCGTCAAAAATATCAAGGAATTCGTCAGCCAAAACAGCGTTCGACGGGAGCTCACACATCATAATCACGCGCAGGCCTTGTTCGCCCTGTTTTAGCCCCTGTTCTTCCAGCAGCTCTATAACTTTGCGGCCTTCTTCTAAAGTACGTACGAATGGGATCATAATTTCGACGTTGGTCAGCCCCATATCGTTACGTACCCGCTTGATCGCCTCACACTCCAGCGCAAAGCAATCACGAAACTCTTCCGAGATATAACGCGAAGCACCACGGAAGCCTAACATGGGGTTCTCTTCATCAGGCTCGTACTGGCTGCCGCCGATTAAGTTAGCGTACTCGTTAGATTTAAAATCACTCATGCGTACGATCACGCGTTCCGGCGAGAAGGCAGCGCCCAGCGTTGCAATACCTTCGGCTAATTTAGCGATATAATATTCACGTGGGCTTGAATAGCCGGCAATCATGCCGCGAATGGTAGCCTGTAATTCCTCACTTTGCTCGTCAAAATTAAGCAAGGCTTTGGGATGCACGCCAATCATCCGGTTAATGATGAACTCCAGCCGCGCCAGGCCAATACCTGCATGTGGTAAGCTGGCGAAATCGAAGGCTCGGTCAGGATTACCCACATTCATCATGATCTTCATCGGCAAAGGCGGCATCTTGTCTACCGCGGTTGAGGTGACGTCATAGTCCAATTCGCCATCATAAATATAACCGGTATCGCCTTCTGCACACGAGACAGTCACTTTACGACCGTTACTAATAAGCTCGTCAGCATTGCCACAGCCAACCACGGCAGGGATACCCAGTTCACGCGCAATGATAGCTGCGTGACAGGTACGTCCACCACGATTGGTGACAATAGCGGCAGCCCGCTTCATGATGGGTTCCCAGTCGGGGTCGGTCATATCGGTGACGAGCACATCGCCGGGCTGGACTTTATCCATTTCGCTAATGTCATTAAGCACTTTAGCAACTCCTGCACCGATACGCTGGCCAATCGCCCGGCCTTCGCAGATAACGTCGCTTTTGTCTTTTAATGCAAAGCGCTCAATGGCTTGACCTTTTTGATTAGAGCGGACGGTTTCCGGGCGTGCCTGCACTATGTACAATTTGCCATCAATACCGTCTTTGGCCCATTCGATATCCATCGGGCGGCCGTAATGCTTTTCGATAATAACTGCCTGGCGAGCGAGCTCTTCAACTTCGTCGTCGGCTACCGAAAAGGTCATTGATTTCGCCGGATCAATGTCTTCGATCAATGTCTGTTTACCGTGTGCACGGTCTTCAGAGAACACCATCTGTATCTGTTTACTACCGATATTACGGCGTAATACTGCAGGACGACCTGCCGCCAACGTAGGCTTGTGGACATAGAATTCGTCGGGATTGACTGCGCCCTGCACGACCATTTCGCCTAAGCCATAAGACGAGGTCACAAACACCACATCTTCGAAGCCAGATTCGGTATCGATGGTAAACATCACACCTGAAGACGCGATATCACTGCGCACCATCCGTTGTACACCGGCTGACAGGGCAACACCACGATGGTCATACCCCTGGTGAACCCGGTAAGAAATAGCACGGTCGTTAAATAGCGAGGCAAATACGTGCTTTATTGCCTCCATTACAGCATCTAAACCACGTACGTTCAGGAAGGTCTCTTGTTGCCCGGCGAAAGATGCGTCCGGCATATCTTCGGCTGTTGCAGAGCTACGCACTGCAAAACTGAACTCGTCATTGTCTTCGCTGAGTTCTGAAAACGCCGCTTTGATGGCTTGTTCAAATTCAGGCTGAAACGGGGTGTCGATTATCCATTGGCGAATTTTCTGGCCCGCCTTAGCCAGCTCACTCACATCGTCAACATCAAGGCTATCAAGTAAGTCGTGAATCTTATCGTTCAGACCGCTTTGCTCCAGGAACTGGTTGTAAGCATCTGCGGTGGTGGCAAATCCGCCGGGCACTTCGACGCCGGCGCCGGCCAGGTTGCTTATCATTTCGCCTAAGGAGGCGTTTTTACCCCCTACTCGATTGACGTCCTGCATTCCTAATTGCTGATACCACAATACGTATTCTTGCACGTCACTATCCTCAAAGTTGTGTCGATGGAGGTGAAAGTGCTCAGTATTTTACACTTTGGCGGTCAACAAGTTAATATCTGTGGAGATATTATTAAAATAAGAACTGTAAATATGCGCACCGCCTTTTATATATCCGACGGCACCGCCCTGACTGCTGAAGCCTTCGGTCATGCATTGTTATCGATGTTTCCGGTCGAATTAAACCACAAAACATTGCCTTTTATTGATACCCAGGAAAAAGCCGAAAATGTTTGCCGTCAAATCAAACAGGCGCTTAACGACGATGGCGAGCCGCCGCTAATATTTCATACTTTTGTTAACGAAAAGCTTAAGTCCAAAATTGTTAATTGCGGCGGTATTGGTTATGACTTTTTAGAACAGTTTAAAGGTTCAGTAGAACAACAGCTGCAGGTTAAGGCTCAGCCAAAAACGCACCGTACGCATGGCGCACATAAAAATTATAATTTCCGCGTTGATGCAATTAATTACGCATTGGACAACGATGATGGTAAAAAACTCAATCAGCTGGATGATGCGGATATTATTTTGGTTGGCGTGTCGCGAACCGGTAAAACCCCCACCAGCCTGTATTTGGCGCTACAGTACGGTATAAAAGCGGCCAATTACCCGATCACTGATGACGATGACTTTGAACACCTGGACTTACCCCGCGAGTTAAAATTGCAACGGCACAAATTGTTTGGGTTAACGCTTAACGTACAACGCCTGCATGAAATCCGCAGTGGCAGACGCCAGGGCAGTCACTATGCATCGATGCAACAATGCCGGTTTGAATTGCAGGAAGTTGAAAAGCTTTATCGGCGCGAAGCCATTCCGTTTATTAATTCGACGCACTTTTCAGTTGAGGAAATTGCAGCCAAAATCTTGGCTAAAACAAACCTGCAGCGACGCCGGTTCTAACCGACGTCGCTGCAGTTAAGTGTTAGGATGCGTTAGTGCTTTCAAATATCTTGTCGGCAGAGGCGGCAACAAAGCCCGTGTAAAGTTTACCGTCTTCTAGTTCATAACGCTTTGCAAACTCATAGAAGCAGGATGGAATCTCTACAGTTTGGTCGGCAAATTCAACCGGCACACGATTGGCCATCGTTGACGATTGTTCCAGATAAACTTCGGGCGAACCTTTGATTTCGCCACCCGATGTATTCAAGGTGAAACCAGACTGTTTAAGTGTTTCATTGACCTGCTCTAACGAATCAAAGCCCGGTAAATAATTAACACTCACGGTAAAGTGGTTGGCACAAAAACCGAACGCCGCCATCCACGCTGCATACTCGCTTTCTTCCAGCAACTCAAGGTAGTCAGCATGGCTAACCTGCCAGTGTGTGCCGGAATACAGGAAGTTATCAGCTTTAACCGCAGCTGCGTCGACTTGTGCAACCATCGCCTTAACTTTCTGTTGCAGCGAATCACTAAACTCTTCCGTCATTAATTCGCTGATAAACACCTTCGGTAGCGTCGGATCATCGTGCTCGAAGTGTTTAGCGCGTAATTTTTTCGCTTCAAAATGATAATCACCGCCTTCTTTGTAACCTAGCGCTAAAAAGTGCTCGGCCAGTGCTTCTAAGCGCACCGGGGCGATATCAAAAGTACGAAACGCCACGTGGTCATTAACAATGTCGTGACCTTTACCTAATACGTCGTGAACCTTAGGTGCTGATGGCGTACGCGAAATGTAATCTTGCCATAAACGCTCAAATAACTGCTCAACTTGCTGAGACATGACAATAAAATCCTTTACTGCATAGTAATGAGAAAATGTTAGCCGTGTCCGTTACGCGCTGAACGTAATGACTCAGCCACCAAAAACGCCAATTCTAACACTTGATCAGCATTAAGTCTTGGGTCGCATTGCGTGCGGTAACGGCTGGATAAATCAGCTTCGCTTATCTGATACGCGCCACCAGTACACTCAGTAACGTCTTCGCCGGTCATTTCTAAGTGAATACCGCCGGCATAGGTTCCCTCTGCCTGGTGTACGGCAAAGAATTGACGTAGCTCTTTATGGATGGCGTCGAAATTACGGGTCTTTAAGCCGTTGTCAGCCTTAGTGGTATTGCCGTGCATCGGATCGCTGGACCACACCACGTGCCGCCCTTCCGCTTTAACCCGACGTGCCAATTTAGGCAGGTTCTTAGCCAGGTTATCAGCGCCCATTCTCGAGATTAAGGTGATACGACCCGCTTCATTATCCGGGTTAAGCACATCCAGTAACTGAATAAGCTCGTCTTCCGGCATCGTTGGCCCAACCTTAACGCCGATGGGGTTGTGAATGCCCCGCATAAACTCTACATGCGCGTGGTCAAGTTGACGGGTGCGCTCGCCAATCCAGATCATGTGAGCTGAACAATCGTAAGGTAACCCCGTTAACGTGTCAGTACGCGTCAGTGCTTGTTCATAAGGCAGTAGCAACGCTTCGTGTGAGGTGAACAGCTGCGTTTCATGCAGGGTCGCATTATTGTCTGCATTAATACCCAGCACTTCCATAAACTGCAGAGCCGACTGGATTTGTTCGGCAATCTGTTGGTAGCGGTCTTTTAGCGGATTAGCTGCCAAAAAGCCAAGGTTCCATTTATGCACTTTGTGCAGGTTAGCTAAACCACCTTGCGCAAATGCCCGCAGCAAATTAAGCGTTGCCGCCGAATGGTGGTAAGCCTTTAACATCCTTTGCGGATCCGGTTGCCGCGCGGCGTCGGTAAAATCAATACCGTTAATAATATCGCCACGGTAACTTGGCAGACTGACATCATTGATGGTTTCTATGTCGCTTGAGCGTGGCTTAGCATATTGCCCCGCCATACGCGCGACCTTGGTTACCGGGCAGTTGCCGGCAAAGGTCATGACAATCGCCATTTGCAAAATAACTTTGAAGGTGTCACGGATCTTCGGCGCATTGAAGTCACTGAATGACTCGGCGCAATCACCGCCCTGAAGTAAAAAGCCGTTGCCATGGCAAACGTCGGTAAGTTGCGAACGTAAGGCCCGTATTTCTTCGGCAAAAACTAACGGCGGGTATTGGCCGAGTTCCTGTTCAACCAGTTTAAGTTGTTCAGGATCGGTGTAATTCGGTTGTTGTTGGATGGGCTTATCGCGCCAACTACGTGCATGCCACTGGCTCATAACTGCATACCCAGATGTTGAATGATTAGGAACACTCAAATCTAACGGGGATAGTCGCTAAAAGCAACGCCATCCCCGGTTTTTCTTAGCAATTAATTAACGGCGCTGACGCAACGCATGGATACGTTCATCCAATGGCGGGTGTGACATAAACAGTTTACTGAAACCGCTACGCTTGTCGTTAATGCCGAAGGCTAGCATCGAACCCTCTAATTTCGACTCCTGAGCACGTTTTAGTCGCTCCAGCGCTGCAATCATTTTTTGTGGTCCGACTAATGACGCAGAGCCCGCATCGGCACGAAATTCGCGCTGCCGCGAGAACCACATAACAATAATGCTGGCAAAGATGCCGAATATTACCTCTAACACCATCACTACGCCGTAATAAGCAAATAGACCCAGGCCCCCGCCCTGTTGATTATTGCCGCGCAGCGCATTGTTAATGATCGACGCTATAATTCGGGCAAAGAACATCACAAAGGTGTTTACCACGCCCTGGATCAGCGTCATCGTAATCATGTCACCATTAGCAATATGGCTAACCTCGTGAGCCAATACAGCCTCGACTTCTTCCTGACTCATGGCGTCCATCAATCCGGTCGAAACCGCAACCAGCGACTGCTTTTTACTCCGTCCGGTAGCAAATGCATTAGGTTCAGGTGACGCATAAATAGCGACTTGAGGCATAGGCAGCCCTGCTCTTTGCGCCTGTTGTTTTACGGTCTGTAATAGCCATTGTTCGGTGCTGTTGCGCGGCTGTTCAATGACACGGGCGCCCGTTGCGCGCAATGCCATCCAACGAGATATCCATAACGACACCAGGGCGCCACCAAAACCAAACAAGGCACAAAAAATTAATAATCCACCGGCATTTTGCAAACTAACGCCGGTGGCGCGGCTAATAATGTTATAGACAAAACTAACCACCAGTAAAATAGCGAGGTTAGTGGCTAAAAATAATGCGATGCGTTGCATACAACCCTCATCAAGTTAACTAACTGACCCTTATATGCCCTCTTGGCGCTCAGTTTACAAGTGATTTACCGACAAAAGTCATTGATATAGGTAGACAGATCACGACCTCGCCAATCAGGCGTGTATGGCAGAATACCCAGGCACGGTGAGGTCAAGCGGCGAGTTAAGGTCGCAATATTCTGCTCTCGATACGGCATTTCACGAGACTGCGTATCGACGGCTACCCAGCCGGCTACCCGCATACCGTCGGCGCGAATAGCCCGTTCTGTTATCACCGCATGGTTTAAACAGCCCAGTTTTAGGCCAACCACCAGCACAACCTCAGCATTGGTTTGTTTAACAAAGGCAGGCATGCTCAGGGTATCTGAGAGCGGTAATTCCCAGCCACCAGCACCTTCGATAACTACGACATCGGGTTTCAAGGCACGCACATCATTAAAAGCCCCGACTAACACCTGCTCGGTTATTTCGATATTTTCTTCGGTTGCTGCGATATGTGGTGCGATGGCCTGTTCAAACGAATAAGGATTGGTTAACGAGTAATCGCAATCCATTGTCATGGCTTCGCGCAAAGCTAACGCATCGTCATTAACCCAACGCCCCTGCTGGTTAAAGCATCCTGACGCAACGGGTTTCATTGCCAGGGTACTGAGTCGTTCCCCGGCAAAATAGTCCAATAATGCTTTTGCCGCGACAGTTTTGCCTGCGTCAGTATCCGTTCCGGTTACAAAAAAAGATTTCATAAGGTTAATTCACATTAATTTTTAGTTAATTTTACTTAGAAAATAGAACTGCCCAACTTGCCAGGTTAATGGTAATCCGTTTTCTGTTCGGTATTGCTCGTAGTTCTCAGAAAGCCGTGCGAATCGCCGCGGCGTCATTAAGCCCGGATTATTATCGCGGCCAACGAAGTTAGCGCCGACGCCCTTAATGCTGCGCATCAGCGACTTTAAATCGGCAAACCACTGAGTATGTTCGATAACTGCGTAGTGATAACCGGTAATGCCTGCCTGTTCGATCTGACTTAATACCGTGTTGAGTGATTTAAACGGTTGGGTATGTGGCATATCGTCGAGTTGCCGCCAACTTTGTTGTAACTCGTTAAAGCTTCCCTCAAGAGGCAGGTTAAACGCAGCCTGCCCTTGGGGTGTCAACACGCGCTTCATCTCGGTTATTGCCTGGATCAGGTTTGCGCACCATTGCAGGCTCATATTGGCAAAACAGACGTCAACGCAGGCTGTTTGCAATGGTAGCGATTCTGCATCGGCTAATAACACAGTATCCGTTCTCTGTAACTTGCGACGTGCAACCGCGACCATTTCTGTCGCCACATCAATGCCGACATAATGATCGCCTAATGCTCTTAACGGCTGATACAGAGACGCCGGACCACAACCAATATCAGCGATGCGTCCGCTAGGTTCTGATAAATACTGCATCAAACGCTGCCCAAGAATCTGTTGGATCTCGTCGTGGCTGGTGTAGGCATGCGCTGCACGAGAAAAATGACGGGCAATTTGGTGGCGCCGCTGCGCGCTTAGATTATTAGCCTCCATCATGACAACTTATCCAGTTGTTGGCACAGCGCGTCAATGTGCTGAGGTTGATGTTGCGCTTGCAGGCTAAAGCGTATCCGGGCACTGCCCTCAGGCACAGTCGGCGGGCGCACTGCACTAACAGCAAAGCCAGCCTGCTGTAATTGTTGTTTAAGCAACATCACCAGCTGATCATCGCCGACAACCCAGGATTGAATGGGTGAATCTGATGCAATCAGGTTTAACTGCCGCTGTTGTAGCTGACCTTTAAAGTTATCAATGTTGTGCGCTAACCGAGCTCGTAGTTCGGCGCCTTCATCGCTACGGATAACGGTTAGAGCTGCCTGGATTGCAGCTGCTTGCGCGGGCGGAAACGCAGTGGAGTAAATGTATTCGCGACAAAACTGAATTAACTCTTCAATATCGTCGCCTGAGCCGGCAACAAACGCCCCACTGGCGCCAAATGCTTTCCCGAAGGTGCCGGTCAGCAAACGGATATTGTCGCGTAATGCCCCATAACTTGCCAGCCCCTGCTCGCCCCAAACGCCCAAGCCATGGGCATCATCCAGCAAAACAGATACCTTGCTGTGCTGCTGAAGTTCGCGTAGCTCCTGCTCCGGAATACGGTCGCCATCCATACTAAAGGTACCTTCAGAAACAACCCAGTCTTCTGCTGTCGGGGTCAATTCAGCAGACAAGTCAGCAATACGATTATGCTCAAAGCGCTTAAAGCGTCGTTTGGTAGACCGTATGCCATCAATCAGCGAGGCATGACTGAGCCGATCAAAGTAAATAGTCCCGGTCTGAATGAGTGTGCTGATGGTGCCATGGTTAGCAGCAAAGCCGCTGTTAAACAGCACCACAGCCTCGACATCCAGCCACTCGGCCAGCGCTTCTTCCAGCTCACGGTGTGCGTTGCTGTAACCGCTTAACAATGGCGAACCGCCACTACCGAACCCCCAACGATCCAGCGCATCCTTAGCTGCTTTTAGCACGTGCGGATGCTGACTTAACGAGAGGTAGTCATTACTGGCAAATTGTTGTTCTATGGCAGTCGCTGTACGCGTTTGACGACGACGGAAACGTGACGATTCACGCCGCTCGTCAAGACGCGTCATAAAACCGTGCCGGTTGCTGCTGTTCATGTATGGCGTCTTCGATAACGGCACTATGAACTTCGTCGTCGTAGCCTTGATGGGGTTCAGGTTCAATGCCCAGGCGCTGAAATAAACGTAAGTCCTTATCCGCCTGCGGATTAGCCGTGGTCAGCAGCTTTTCGCCATAAAATATTGAGTTTGCACCAGCAAAAAAGCACATTGCCTGCATTTCGTCACTCATATCCTCGCGACCTGCCGACAAACGGACATGCGATTGCGGCATTAAAATTCGAGCGACAGCAATAGTGCGCACAAATTCTATTGGGTCTAAATCTTCTAGTTGTTCAAAGGGTGTCCCTTTTACTTTTACCAGCATATTAATAGGTACACTTTCAGGGTGCTTAGGCAGGTTAGCTAGCTGTACCAGCAAGGATGCGCGGTCATTAACCGATTCGCCCATGCCAACGATGCCGCCAGCGCACACTTTCATACCGGCATCCCGAACATTTTTTAGTGTCTGCAGCCGATCCTGGTAGGTTCGCGTGGTGATAATGTCACCATAAAATTCCGGCGATGTGTCCAGGTTATGATTGTAATAATCGAGACCCGATTGTTGTAACAACTTAGCCTGTGCGTCACTCAGCATGCCCAGTGTCATACAGGTTTCTAAGCCCAATGCTTTTACCCCTTGAATCATTTCGATTAAGTAAGGCATGTCGCGATCTTTAGGATTACGCCAGGCAGCGCCCATACAAAAACGACTCGCGCCTTTTTGTTTTGCTGCTTCGGCTTCGGCGAGCACTTTTTGTACTTCCATCAGTCGTTCGCGATCCAGACCGGTATGATAGTGTGCACTTTGTGGACAATATTTACAGTCTTCCGGACAAGCTCCGGTTTTTATCGACAGCAAAGTGCTAACTTGTACATGGTTGGGATTAAAGTGTTGCCGATGTACCTGCTGCGCTTCGAACAGTAAGTCATTCAGTGGTTTTTTAAGTAACGAGACAACCTCGTCGATACTCCAATCAGTTCTTATTGATGTCATATTTTGCCCTGGGTGTTAATTACTAGCGTGTTGTTGCCGCTAATGCGCCATGAGTCGCCATTAGTGCGCCACAAATATCGACTAGCCTAATTCAGACAGGTAAACTGTCAATTAATTTGACGGGTTTATACTTTACTAATGGTTAAATATTAATCTATGACATCCACTGACAGCGCACAACCTTTATGGCAACAACAACTGGACTTTGATCAGCAGCACATATGGCATCCATACACGTCAATGACACACCCGCTGCCCTGCTATCACGTAAAATCAGCTGCCGGGGTATCAATAGAATTATCCAGCGGAGAATATCTCATCGATGGGATGTCGTCCTGGTGGGCAGCTATTCATGGCTACAATCATCCTCGCCTGAACGCTGCTGCCCATCAGCAAATCGATAAAGTCGCTCACGTGATGTTCGGGGGCTTAACTCACGAACCAGCTGTAACGCTGGCTCAGCAGCTGGTTGAATTAACGCCGGGGCCGTTAAATCGTGTTTTTATTGCTGACTCGGGGTCAGTAAGTGTAGAAGTCGCGATTAAAATGGCGTTGCAATATTGGGTTGGCCACGAACTGCCGCAAAAAAATCAGCTACTGACGGTTCGCGGTGGTTACCACGGCGATACGTTTGCGGCGATGTCGGTGTGTGATCCGGTAAACGGTATGCATCATTTGTTCAAGCATGCATTGTGCAACCAGCGCTTTGTCGAGCGCCCGGCGTTGAGTTATTGGGATGACTGGCGCGATGACGCGGTCGATAGCTTGCGTGACGCATTTGAGCAACATCACACGCAGCTTGCCGCTGTTATCATAGAGCCGGTTGTGCAAGGTGCTGGTGGCATGCGTATGTATCACCCTAATTACTTGCGCGAATTACGCCGTCTATGCGATGCCTATGGGGTGTTGTTAATTTGTGATGAAATTGCCACGGGATTTGGTCGTTCCGGTAAATTATTTGCCTCAGAGCACGCCGATGTATGCCCTGATATTATGTGTTTGGGCAAGGCATTAACCGGTGGCTATATGACATTAGCGGCGGCGGTGACAACAACCGAAGTGGCCGAGGGCGTCAGCAGTGAGAACGCCGGCGGAGCACTTATGCACGGCCCCACCTTTATGGGCAACCCACTCGCCTGTGCGGTTGCCACGGAGTCATTGCGGCTGGTCGCTGAAAATCACTGGCCGGCTCAGGTTGCCGCAATTGAGGCACAGTTAAAAACGCAGTTACTGCCGCTGGCGCAGCATCAAAAAGTCGCTGATGTGCGGGTGTTGGGCGCCATTGGCGTGGTGGAAATGAGGCAGCCGATTAATGTCGCCGAAGCACAACAATTATTTATTGCGCACGGAGTTTGGATCCGCCCGTTCGGCAAGCTGCTGTATATTATGCCACCTTATATTATTGAGCCTGAGCAACTAACGCAGTTAACCACAGCGATTAGCGCGTATGTGCATGGTTAACGTGCCGATTTAAAAGGCAAAGAAGTATATGGCCAAACCACCCAGGAAGGTGCATATCAGGATCATTGTGTTAATCCAGAGGTGCTGCCGGTGTTGGCTAAATAACACGATATTAATGGTAAAGGTGACTAGGCTGATTAACAGGCCAAGCATTAATAGCAAAACAAATAAGTCGCCCAGTGTGATATGCCAATGCTGGCGTACTGAAATACCAAAAATTTCTGTTAGAATGGTGTCATGTTCGGGGCGTGCGTAATGATATACAATTAGCGCAGCAATAAAAACAGCCCAGCCGATAATCGAGAGCCAGCCTAAAACCCGGCTCCAGAACGACAGCTGTTTGAGTTCCTGTAAGCTACCAACGCGCATATCAGCCCCTTTTAAGATCAGGTTGTTCTTGAGTCTGCGCCAAAGCGCGGTAACATAGCAACCTTTATCGCCAAATTTGTATCATAAAATTCGTATTTCGGAGAATAGTAGCTCATGTCGTACGCTTCTGTAGTTGACGTTTTAGCAGGCAAAGTTGCGGTGGATGATACCGTAACCGTTCGTGGTTGGGTGCGCACCCGCCGCGACTCAAAAGCAGGTATTTCGTTTATTAACCTGCACGATGGTTCATGTTTTGACGCCATTCAGGCGGTGGTCCCTGCTGAACTGCCCAATTACACTGATGAAGTGCTGAAGTTAACAACCGGTTGTTCGGTTGCTATCACCGGCGTTGTGGTCGAATCACAGGGTAAAGGCCAGTCCTACGAACTGCAGGCCACTGGTGTAAAAGTGTATGGCTGGGTTGATGATCCGGATACTTACCCAATGGCGCCGAAGCGTCACAGCATGGAATATCTGCGTGAATACGCGCACCTGCGCCCGCGCACTAATGTAACCGGCGCGGTGATGCGGGTTCGCAACACCCTGTCGCAGGCTATTCATCGGTTTTTCCATGAAAATGGTTATCTTTGGGTCAGCACACCTATCATCACTACCTCTGATTGCGAAGGCGCGGGTGAAATGTTCCGCGTATCAACCTTAGACATGCTTAACGTGCCGAAAACAGAGCAAGGTGAGGTTGATTTTAGTCAGGACTTTTTCGGCAAAGAAGCGTTTTTGACCGTATCAGGGCAGCTGAACGTTGAATCTTATGCTTGCTCGTTAAGCAAGGTGTATACCTTTGGCCCGACTTTCCGTGCCGAAAACTCAAATACCAGCCGTCACCTGTCTGAATTCTGGATGGTTGAACCCGAGCTTGCATTTGCCGACCTCAATGATATCGCTCATTTAGCCGAAGACATGCTGAAGTACGTGTTTAAAGCGGTATTGGCAGAGCGTCCTGACGACATGGCATTTTTTGAACAACGCATTAACGCTGACGTGGTTAAACGCATGGAACAGATGGTTGATGCTGACTTCGTGCATATGGATTACACCGACGCTATTGAGATCCTTAAAAACTGTGGTAAGAAGTTTGAGTACCCGGTTGAATGGGGAGTTGACTTGCAGTCAGAGCATGAACGTTACCTGGCCGAGGAACACGTTGGCGCACCCATTATTCTGAAGAACTACCCGCGTGATATTAAAGCGTTCTACATGCGCCAAAATGAAGACGGTAAAACTGTCGCCGCAATGGACGTATTAGCGCCGGGTATTGGCGAAATTATTGGCGGTAGTGCACGTGAGGAGCGCCTGGACGTACTTGATAAGCGCATTGCCGAAATGGATCTGCCAGAAGAGGAATACGGCTTTTACCGTGACTTACGTCGCTATGGTACCGTCCCTCATGCCGGCTTTGGTCTGGGCTTTGAACGCCTGGTAGCATATGTAACGGGAATGCAAAATATTCGTGATGTCATTCCGTTCCCGCGAGCACCTAAATCTGCACAGTTCTAACAGCACGGGTTTTCGCTATAAGCCGGCAACTACGCCGGCTTTTTTTGTACCTATTCGCTGCGTACGATATCAGCGCCATTAATAAAAAACGGTTCGGCTTGCTGCTCTGGCTTGACCGGCGTTGGCACAGCTGGCGTGCCAACATATAAAAAGCCAACCACCTCGTCATCGACACCACAGCCAAGTTGTTCCCGCACATAGTCATCTTCAGCCAACCAGCCGGTGCGCCAAATTGCACCCAGTCCCATCGCGAAACATGCCTGCTGCATTGCCATGGTGGCACAGGCAACAGTCGCATATTGTTCATGACGGGGTACTTTTTCGTTATCGACATAACGTAGACAAGTGGCGATAATCATTGGCGCGCGAAACGGAATTTGTCCGGCCTGCTCGACCCGTTCACTGGAAAAGTTATTAAGTCTTGCTGCCTGTTGATAAATATGAGGGTAAGCCGGGATTTGTACAGAATTCGCCAAATCCAGCTTAATTAATTGTTAATTAAAGAGTTTATACTTTATAAGGTGTGTTCTTGGAAATTAGTCGATCTCAAATGGAATTAGCCGGGAATTTTAAGACACTTTGCGATGCTTTGCGATGCTTTGCGATGAAAGCGGTAGATACGGCCTAATCTAACTTTCATCGGCGTCAACAAAATGCAATCTAAATGGCAATTGTCCATGGTTATTGGGAGCTTCATCAAAGTGGAAACCAAACTGCTCATAAAATTTGCGTAGTCTGGCGTTGTCTCTATCAGCAAGCCCACAGACCTCATGCACTCCTTTCAAATCAGCTAGATTAAGCAGAGTCTCTACCAGGTCACTCCCAATTCCGTATTGACGGTGAGCTTCATTAATAAATAAATCATCAATGTGCATAACCCCGTCTTCAATCGTCCAGTTTAGGTACCCGAGCCTGATTGATGGTCCGTGCGCGCTGATAGTTTGTACATTAAAGCGACCGTGAAGGTCTGAAAACTCTCGATGTTTTACAATGTATTGCATGCAATCAGCCTGTATTTTTTGTTAACAGCTAAAATTCACTTAGTAACGAATATACCATATGGTTTGCCGCAGTAACTATAAAGCGAACTGATCACCCAAGAACCGTGCTCTGATTCGTTAATCTGACAAACACGTTGGCTATAGATCGTGTTGCATTATCTTTGTCTTTGGCTTATAAATAAAAGGTTGCTCTTGGTAGGAGCCAGCCGCTCGTCGTTGCAAAGCTTATGAAGCACTACTTTATTTTTACTGTTACCACATTAGCTCAATATTTTATATCGGGCTTGTTGAGCGGTTGACGAGCGACGCTAGTAGACAAGCCGGGAGATAGAAAATGTTGAACGAAACTATTCGCCCATCAACCATTGGTGGCATCAAGCGTCTTGCCAAGCAAATAAAAAAAGCGAAAAGCGTACCTCATCACGAAGCATTAGATATTGCTGCTCGAAATGCTTTTTTTGAAAACTTTGCACATGCACGTAACCAGCTCGAAAGCTCATCGACTCTCAAGTCGGGCTACCCATTATTTTTTACTAGCTATTGGTATGATCGGCAACGCCGCAAAACGGGTCGAGAAGTATTAGAAATTGAGCTTTCAATACCTTTACTCGAATTAGCCACTAAAAATGAATTGAAAATTGCCAATTCGCTGGGAAGGTTTAGGCTGGCTACGCCGGATCTTTTTGTCCATGACGATGTTTGCTCCTCACAAGACGAAGCAATAGAGCTGATTTGTAAAGCGGTCAGAGTGTTAAGGTTTATCGAAGCCACGGGGTTAAAACCGAGCAGGGATCACACCGCGGCTTACCCGGATAGAGAGCATAACAACCGACTGCCTCAATCTGATCACGCCTCTCATTGGTATGATCCTGCTCTCGGGCAGTTTATCCTGGTTGATGAGCCTTATATTGATGCAATCGTTGATGGTAAACGAGCCGCATGGGCTAAAGAGCATAATTGGTACCTAAAGGCCTCAAAGTGGTCAGGTATGTATTATGGGTATACGGATTTAATGGTTGATGGGGCACCTTCACCCCACCAACCTGATACCTCCCTCAGATGGTTGATAGATCGACCCCGTAGTTGAGTTCCTCTGCGAAGTCCGGCAGTCCGTAACCGATGGTTTTCTTGTAGAACGGAGAGACCTTCGCAGTCGGGGCCTTCTTCTTGTGCTTCGTGGTGTAGAGCATTCGTGCCCGCATCACCTCAAAGGAATAACCACGCCCTTCACGGTTCTTGTCCTTGGCCAATCGGTTGATGGACTCCGTGTAAGCGTTGGTGACGGGAATATCCGTCTCGAAGTAGATCATGATCTCTTCGCGCCAGTTACACACCGCCCTGACCAGATCGCTCCAGACTTCCTTCTGGCCCTTCGGGATGGTGGCTATCCATTCGTCCAGGGCGGCTTCTGCCTGGGGCCGTGTGGTAGCATTCCAGATGCCGTAGAAGCGCTCCTTGTGCTCGTAGGCGGCCAGCAGTTGCGGGAATGCGCCTGTCCAGGTCTCCATGATGAGGCGCTCCCGGTCTGAGACTTCGTGAGCGCGTTTCAGCAGGATTTTCCGGTCTCCCTTAAGGGTTCGGCTCTGTGAGGGCTTCAGCTCCTTTCTGAGGCCCTTGCGCACCTTCTCCAGCGCATCGTTGGCCATACGCACCACATGGAACTTATCGACCACGATGCGGGCCTGTGGCAGCACCGCCTTGACCGCTGCCCGGTAGGGGTTCCACATGTCCATGCTGACGATCTCGACCTTCTGCCGGTCTTTGAGCTTCATCAGGTAGTTGGTCACCGCGTCCTGACGGCGGGTGGCCAGCAGGTCGAGCAGGGTTCGCTCCTCGATGTTGGTCAGGATGCAGCGGTAGCGCTTGTTCAGGTACAGCTCATCGATGCCCAGAATGCGAGGCGTCTCGAAGCGGTGCCAGCGCCCCAGGAACTCGACGCGGGCGTTAAAGATATCGCGTACCGTCTTCTCGTCCAAGCCGGTCTGCGCCGCCACGAAGGTGTAGGGGTGGTTGAAGGATTCCTTCTCCACGTACTCATGCAGCCGCAGCGTCATGCGGAAGCCATCCACCATCTCCGGTAGCTGGGGCCTGAAGGTGGTCTTGCAGGCCCGGCAGGTGTACCGACGGCGGACCACCCAAAGGGTGACCCGCTTGCCGTGAATGGGCAGATCCCGATAAGGAACATCACGCTTACCGAACCGCACGAGCTCACCCATCACGCCGCAGTCCTCGCAGGCGATTGGATCAGGCGCGTCCACTTGGAAGTGCATGTCTTCGTCGGTGTGTCGGCAGTCCAGTACTTGGTATGTTGACAAGTGGATTATGTTGGCAGAACCGATCACAATCAGTCAGCCCCTCTTGCGCGTAGCATCGAGCAGACTTTCTCGTATCTTTCCTATATTTGGAAGATTTATATCAGACAATGTTGCCATCCATAATCCATCAACAGTTAATCTTGTTATAGCTAAGTGATCATCCCCATCTGTCTGAAAATGTTTTCTTTGCATCTTGTTGAACCAGCTTGCCCAAATCGAACGAAGTTCTGATTCACCAATAGAAAGTACTGCTAAAGCCGTCCTTCTGTCATGCATTCCATCCCACGCTGAAGCCATTGAAAATTCAATATATGCACGTGTAAATGATCCGTACTCTTCAGGATCCTCAGCCATGTGTTGCTCTAAGTCTCTTTCAACTGAAAAAAGTAAATCATTGAACATTGCCAGTATTAAATCTTTTTTACAGGGGAAGTGATGCAAGAACCCGCCCTTTGTAACCCCAGCCATTTCAGATACACCCTGGACTGTCACTGCGGCCAAACCACGCTTGAGCGCAATAGAAACCCCTGCTTCTATAAGTTGCTTTTTTACAAGTTCTGGCTGTTTTTTCCTGCGATAGGATTCCATTGGCACCTCTTGGTATCTGTTAACTTTTTCTTCTTAATACGAAAATTAACGAAAATGTGGAGAGCTCGTGCCCCGTCCGCTGGTTAAACATGGGGATCGCTTGCCTACACAGTTTGCTGCGGCAGTCTATGCAGCAGGCGTCGGGTAGAAAGGATTGCAATAACTACGTAGAACAGGAATGCGGCGCCATGCAAACGCCCGAATAGCCATACACCGAGCTCGGTGGTCGCAGTTGCGTACTTTAGGAACATTCCGATCAGCAGGCCTGCCTATGTCAATCCTTCAAACAGGCAAACGATAGCGAAAAGCCGTCCTATCCCTTCTAGCTTCTTTATTCGATGACATGATTTCATTTGTGATTTACCTATACTTCTGGCTTAAACTTTGGGTTAAAAAAATCAAAAACTTCGTGTCAACTCACAAACGGCAATGCTCGACCTTCGACGAAACTTGCAAGCCCCAAGTTAGCTAATATGGCAAATACAAGCGAGCATATTAATATCGAAGCCGAAAACCAGATAACAACATTTCTTCTATTAGCTCCCGAAGCTATAGCAAAAGCCGAAGCAGCGTGAACTCCAATCAAGAACGGCCCAAGGAAAGCTAAACCAGGCACGCCGAATCGCTCAAAAATCACTCGCTTTCGAGATTTTTCATCCGCGACATCATCAACACCCTCAGATGGTGCTTTTTTGCGCCAGCGCTTAATCCAGGATTTTATTTTCTCTCCAGCATAAATCACTGGCAACAAGGTAATAAGGTTGCCCGCAAAGCCAACTAACGCCGCAGGCAACCAAGGTAAGCCAGCTAATACACCCAACGGGACGGCTAGCCATACTTCAAGTACAGGTGTCGCAGCTCCTATGAATACGCCCAAGTACAGCATTAACTCATTCATATTTGATCTTTCTCGTCAAAAAAAACGAACAATACCGTACGGACGGTATGTTTGCAAGAGGAAATCCTTTCAAGCAATCAGTTCTTCCGGTGTGGAGCAAGATCGAGCCGCGATGCACCTGACAAATCAACCAGATATTCCGGTTACCCTGTATTATCCAGGTATGTCGAGCCTGTTTATCGCAACAGATGCATCGACAGGCTACGATATTAGTGCCTTAATGGCGAAAATTGACAACATCCCCTCTCCACTAACGAAAGACAATTGGGACGGTACATCCGCCAACGGCCATGAGACCTTTTTCAGCCCCCTTTGTATTACCCCTCAGGATAAGAAAAGAGCCGTCGCGAAAGGTACCATATACCGAGCGTCAGGGAGTAAAACGCGACCCATGGTAAGTTGGGGCTCGTCGCATAACGAACGACGACCAAACGCCGTTATGCCGATTGAGTCTCATCAGTTTGTTGCACGACTGATAAAGGCTATTGAGCAGTCTGCTGCAAAGCCCATTGATGTTAATCGCCGGCTGTCATCGATCAAAAGTAAATTGGAAGATTGGTTCTTTTCTGAATATGAACAAGATATAACTGATACGTTTGAGCTGTTCTACTATAGTGGTATCGATGACGATGATCCGCTTGTTTTGCAAGCCTCTTCGTCGAAAGGGGTTATTCACCTGCTGCAAGCGTTGAAAATAAGGTTATCGGAGTCTTATGTTGATTGCGAGCCGTTACGAAAAATGATGGGGAAAATTGACACGTCCATTAAGCTCACCTCCAGTCTTCAATAACGATTATCGACAGAACGGTTTAGTTAAAGGCCGCTCACAACCAAACGTGGGTGGCGCTCTATCTACGAAGACAACTCACAACAATATTGTTCCAAAACCCGGGCTATGACGGGCGCGGTTTTTGCGGCGTCTTGGTATTGAACCACTGTTCAATCATTGCTTTTTGCGTCTCGATAACCGCGTTAAGTTGCACTGACTCATGCTTTAATGCCTGTTTTTCTTTTGTGAGCTCCGTGAGCGACGTTTGTAAGCTCTCCTGTTTGTCGTGGGCACCTTGTAGTTCGCTCGTTACGCCTGCAAACCGGGCTTCCAGTCGGTCGTACTGTTGTTTTAACTCGGATAGCCGAGCTTCCGAACTTCGACTTTCCTGGTATACGGCATCGTAGTGTCTCTTAAGCTCCGCCAATTGAGTTTCGAGTTGAGTATTGCGTTGCGTCAGCTCTGAATAACTGTGCTGCCGTGCAGTCAAGGTTTGCTCCAGCTCAGCGACCTCACTTTGCAGCCCCTGAACGTCTCGCTCGTAGCGCCGCTGCTCGTGCTCTCGTTGCTCACGGACCGAATCGCGATAGTGATTTAATGCTTCCCGGGCTTGTGTGTGTTTTTCTTCCAGAGACGCAATACGATCATCTTTTTCAGACAGGCGTTGTTTCTGTGAGGACAGATCGGATTGGAGTCGCTCATTCTCAACTTCCAGCTGATGGTTTATCTCTCGAAGTTGCTGCTGGTGCTGCTCGGCTTGTTGCAACGTTTGCATTAGCTCCTCAACATGCGTTTGCGTGGCCAGGAGCTCCTGACTTTGTTGCTCGAATCGCTCCTGCCAGGCATTCACCTGCTCGCTGTGCCGCTCCTCTTGCGCTTCCAGTGTCTGATTCGCCTCGGCTTTAAGGCGACTGGAGAGTTGGTTGACCAACGCGATAAGTTCATCACTCAACGACGCTGAGAGTGCCGTTTTGTCGTCATCGGTTTCCAACTCTTTTAAGTAACGGTGGATCGTTGTTTTTGAGCCGGTGTTGCCGAGTTCAATACGTACCGCATCAATCGACACTGATTCGCCCCGGGCGATTAACGCATTGCGCGCCTGCTCTACTGACTTTTTCGTAATACCGCCTCTGGCCATTATAGTTTCCCCGCAATTTCATACTGTAGTATGTACTATGTATTTACATACTAAACGATATTTTTATTTTGTCTAATTTTAAGTGTTTTTAAGAATAGATAATCTGAAATTATGATGGGTTAGACTGTTTCTTATTGATTTATCGGCTATTCTGATACGTAATAAACGAGAATAAGCGACTAAGCAGTACAGAGCACCGATGGTCAAACTGAGCCGTCAACTGTACTGAGCGAATGAGGACGCCATGAGTAATTTGGATCGCTATCTGCACGCTGCAACCCGGGAGAATACCCGGCGCAGTTATCAGTCGGCCATAGAGCACTTCGAGGCGCACTGGGGTGGTCGGCTGCCGGCGACGAGCGACCAAATCGCCCGATATCTGTCGGATCATGCCGGTGTGTTGGCGCACAATACGCTGAAGTTACGGCTGGCCGCGCTGGGACAATGGCATCAGTCTCAGGGATTTGTCGATCCCACCAAGTCGCCGTTGGTTCGTAAGGTGTTAAAAGGGATCCGCGAATTGCATCCGGCTCGTGTTAAGCAGGCTCGGCCCATGCAACTCGAAGCCCTGGAGCAAACCTGTGATTGGTTAGACCGTTGTCGCCAGGCAGTATCAACCATCAATGCCACGGCTCTCCGGGCCAGCCGGGATAAAGCGCTGCTGCTCATTGGATTTTGGCGAGGTTTCCGCAGTGATGAGATCGTCCGATTACGTATAGAGAACATTGATTTGGCGCCGGGTGAAGGCTTGTCGATCTACTTACCCCGCAGTAAATCCGACAGAAACAATCAGGGTCAGGCCTACCGTACACCGGCGTTGTCGAAACTCTGTCCAGTTCAAGCCTATCAGGATTGGTTAAACGATGCGGAGATCACTGAAGGCCCTGTGTTTCGGGGGATCAATCGATGGGGGCAAATGGCTTCGTTGCCCTTGAGTCCGACAAGTGTCTTACCCGTATTACGGCAACGCCTAAAAGAAGCGGGTGTGTTAGAGGCCGAGCAGTACAGCAGCCATTCTCTGCGACGCGGATTTGCCAACTGGGCGACCCAGCAAGGTTGGTCGCTGAATGAGTTGATGGAGTATGTCGGGTGGCGTGATATTCAGTCAGCCGTGCGGTATTTGGAGGCCTCTACTCCCTTTGAAACCATGCCATCCAATGCTGAAATTGTGCACCAGAATATGAGACTGACCGAAGCCACTCCCATTGTACTTACAGTTGAACTGCGCTTATTAAAACTTGATCACAAAACACGAGCAGAGCGAACCGTTCAAAAACGTCTCGAGCGGTTCGGCTTAAAGGCCTTCAGTGAGAACGTGGAGCAGATAGAGCCGCATGGTTATCGATTACAGTTGGCACCCGGGCATCAATCGGAGCTCGATACGGTGGTCGAAGAGCTACTGGATCGGCTGCATAGCATTGCCAGTGACGAGCGTTATTATCTGGAAGCGATGATCCGCGAGCCGGAAACGCAGCGCCAATGGGAATAACACAATGACAGGCGATACCGTTCCATGACACAACGACAGCAAACCGCATATCCGAAGCTGGAGGCGCACTTTACCTACGCCATCTTATCGACCCGGTATCACCCGACGGAAAATGAACGCCAATGGGCGGCGAGCATTTCACAGCCCATCGCCCGTTTAGGGTTCCTGGTGCAACTGAAACTGGTACAACGACTCGGTTACTTTCTGTCACCCTCGGAGGCACCCAGCCCCATCATTGAGCACATCCGAAAAGTCGCCGACATTCACGTAAAGCCCACTTCTAAGCAGTGGGCTAATTACCAGCGCTCGGGTACCCGGCAACGCCACATTACCCAGATCCGCCAACATCATGGGATCCGACGGTTTACCCAACATGAGCATGACTGGTTACGTCAGATTGCCGAAACCGCCGCGTTTACGAAAGAAGCCGTTACCGACATTGTCAACGTGATGCTCGAAGAGCTGGTTCATCACCGTTTTGAGTTACCCGGGCTCAGTGTCCTTGAGCGACAGGCACAGCAGAGTCGTCATCAGGTGAATGATCAGTTGTATACGGGGATAACGATAAAACTGAACACCGCGGCCAAAAAGCAGTTAGATCAGTTGCTATCGACGCAAGCCTCCTCAGGTACCTATAGTGACTGGCAACGACTTAAACGAGAGCCTAAAAAGCCCACCAACAAAGCCATCCGGAGTTATTTACATCACGTGAAATGGCTGCGGGCGCTGGAAACCCAAATGCCAACTTTGTCATTACCTACCGCCAAGTACCGGCAATTTATGTTGGAAGCCCGGGCATTAGACGCCAAAGAAATGCGCGACTTAAGGCCCAACAAACGATACGCGCTGGCCGTGATCTTGATCCGCAGTCAACACGGGCAGGCGCTGGATGATGTAGCTGAGCTATTTATTAAGCTTATACGAGGGCTGGAGAGACAGGCCCAAGACAACTTGCAAAGTTACATCTTGCAGCAACAGGCACAGACGAACGAGCTGATTGGTACCCTGCGCGATATGCTACTGGAAATGGATACGCCCGGCAGCGCCGCAGAGCGCCTTAAACGTCTCGATGACCGCGCGGGCCCGGATAAAGAAGCGCTGGTGGCAAAATGCGATGAGCACTTGGCTTACTCCGGCAATAATTACTACCCCTTTCTTTTGCGACCCTATCGTACTAAGCGGTCGCTGTTATTCAATTGCCTGTCCATACTGACGTTACGCAGCACCTCCAGCGACAAAACCACCGAACGTCTGATACGTTGCTTGTTATCGTTGCGCGATGTCCGTCAGGAGCACATTGATAAGCGCTATGTACTGGATGCCTTTGATGGTATCAAAGGCAGTAAATGGTTATCGACCGCTTGGCAAAAGCTGGTACTGGGGCCACCGAAGCGGGAAGACGATTTTATTACATTTCACCGCAAATATCTGGAGCTGTGTATTTTGCTCCACATTAAACAGGAACTGGCGTCTGTGGATCTGTATGTGGTCAACAGTGAGCAATACAAGGACTATCGCGAGGGGCTGGTTGATGATGCGACCTACGCCCGTGAATTACCACGCTATGCGCAGCAGGTCGAATTACCGCTGGAGAAACCCGGCGAACTCATTCAGCATTTGAAATCTAAGCTGGAGCGTCTGGCACAGCGAGTGGATGAGCGTTTTCCGGAGAATACCTACGCTCAGATCAAAGAGGGCCGGATCAGTTTAAAGCGATTATCAACACAGCGACCCGGAGCGGCCATTCAACGCGTGGACGATGCCATCAGTCAGCAACTGGAGCCGACCAGTATCGTCGACATCCTGGTGGACAGCGAACGTTGGTTAAACCTCAGCGACCTATTTTATCCTTTGTCCGGCCAACAAAGTAAAGTGGACGATCCGGCCAGACGTTTCGTTACCACACTGTTTTGTTACGGATGCAACTTAGGCCCCACACAAACAGCGCGCTCTATCAAGGGGATCAGCCCGAAGCAGGTTGCCTGGTTGAACTTAAAGCAAGTGACGGATGTTCGTCTGGATAAAGCCATTGCCAACGTCATCAATGCCTACAATCAATTCGATCTGCCGAGGTTCTGGGGCAGCGGACAACACGCATCAGTGGACGGAACGAAGTGGGAGCTCTATGAGCAGAACCTGATGTCCGAGTACCATATTCGCTATGGTGGCTACGGGGGAATCGGCTATTACCACGTATCCGATACCTACATCGCGTTATACAGTCACTTCCTGTCCTGCGGAGCTTACGAGGGCAACTACTTAATTGATGGTCTGCTGAAGAACCAATCCGAGATCCAGCCAGAATTTTTACATGGCGATACTCAGTCGCAAAGTTATCCAGTTTTCGGACTCTCGTACTTGTTGGGTATTCAATTGATGCCGCGGATCCGAAACATCCATGATTTAAATTTATTTCGCCCCGACAAAACCTGCCGCTATGAGCACATCGATCAACTGTTCTCCGGTAGCATTGATTTTGCGTTGATTGAGCAGCTGCTTCCCGACATGCTGAAAATCATTTTATCCATCAAACTGGGACGGATGCCTGCATCATCGTTGTTACGCCGGCTCGGCACATACAGTCGGAAGAATAAACTGTACTTTGCCTTCCGCGAGCTGGGTAAAGTGGTCCGAACGCTGTTTCTCCTGAATTACATTGATAATGTCGACTTACGGCAAGTTATACAGTCCGAGACCAACAAATCCGAAGAGTTTAATGGTTTTATAAAATGGTTGTTCTTCGGTGGTGACGGTGTGATCGCGCAAAACATTCGTCATGAGCAGAGCAAAATAGTGAAATACAATCATCTGGTGGCCAACATGGTCGTACTCTACAACACGGAGCGTATGACGCGAATTCTGAAGCAGCTCATGGAGGACGGTACAGAAATTACTGCGGACATTATTGCCGGGCTATCGCCTTACCGGACCGCACACATTAATCGTTTTGGTGATTACATACTGGATATGAGTCGGCAAGCACTGCGCCCGGATTATCGTATTGAGGTACTGACTAAGCCAAAAGATCACGAATAGCCAACTTGCTTTTGATGTCGCACTGCAAGGATGATCGCTTTAACGCCATCGTAACGGTAGAGTGCGACATAACCGCTTTGGCCAAAATCAATGAGCCATTCTCTGAATTCAATGGGCATATCATCCAGCGGGCGGCCAATTTCGGGTTGGCCAGCCAAAATAAGGACGTTCTGGCGAATGCTTTTGACGGCCTCACGGGCCACTATCGGATCTTTATCTCGCAAAAAATCATGCAGACGTTGCACATCCGCTAAAGCGGCCGGGGACCAAATTACTTGTGACACGTCGGCAACTCAGCATTGTCACCCAATTCAAGTTTGGCTAACCATTCATCGGCTTCCGCTGCCGTCAAATGCAAACCATTACGTTGGTATTCTTCCCAGGCACGACGCGCATCTTGCTTAAACACTTCACGTTTTTCTTCACGTTCAACATAATCCTGGATCGCCTGCCGCATGATCCAATGCGCTGAGCGATGACGAGCATCGGCTAGGTGCTGCACGCGTTTTTTCATATCGTCATTGAGTTTTACGGATGTTGCCATTTCTGACCTCTCGAAGTAATACTGGGTAATACTTTTTAATACTATACCAAAAATATCGAGCTAACCAGTAAATTTGAGCAATAACAAATCCATTTACTTGTGTCAATGGCCCGCTACCGCTATCGCGTATATAAGGCGCCTATATTTTCGTTATGCGATGTCACCCAAATGTTGCTACTCCAAATCCTACAACAAGCAATAGCACAAATAATATGGCCGCCAAACCAAACGCTTGAAGACCTCCTTGTTTGATTACACTAATGTGAGTAAGCATACCCAAAGCAGCCATCGCCACACATAGCAAATACGTTGCCACGCTTGATAAAATATCGATGAATGATGACGGTAATATTTCAAGCGAATTAATTACAATGACGCCAATGAATAAAAACGCGAACCAAGGAACCGTTATCCGTTTCTCAACAGCAGATACGTTCGAGCCTTGAAAACGAGACTTTGACCAGATAGCAACAATCAGTAGTACGGGGACCAGCAATACGACGCGGAACATCTTTTCTAAAACAGCAATATGTGCTGCTGATTCACTTATTGCATCTCCTGCAACAACCACTTGAGCGACCTCATGAATGGATACGCCAGCCCAAAGACCATACTGGTGATGCGTCAACGGCGCTAATTCCAACAACATTGGAAGCAGAAGCATTGATAGTGTGCCAAAGACGACCACTGTGCTAATGGCTGTCAAAACTTTGTGCGGCTTTGCATTAATGATCGGTTCGAATGCGGCGACAGCTGCCGCACCACAAATGGCACTTCCAGCTGCAACCAATAAGGATTGCTCGGTATCCAAACCAAACAGTCGTCTTCCGAGCCACACACCTACACATAGAATCGTTGCTACCATGATGACCGCACTGAGTACACCATATAATCCAATATCGGCAAACGCTTGAAACGTAATATTAAAGCCGTATAAGACGATCGCAGTTCGCAAGATAGTGCCTTTTGCTACGTTCAACCCAGACGTTAACCGAGATTTCCAAACGTTGGGTAAAGCGTGGCTTATCACTATGCCTAACGCAATACTTATTAGAAGCGGAGATATCGTTTCTAAAAAGAAAACTTGATGCTTTCCCCATAATACAGTGGCGGCTATGCCCATTGATGCGAGTAGCCCGGGAATTATATTTTTCATGCGATCCTCATCATTATTTTTTCCTAGTATTAAAATTATATTTCAAATAATATTGAATAAAACAAATTATTAATCGATAAAGATAAGTATTATTTATGATTAATTTGAGGCAACTATACATTTTTTCGGTGGTCGCAGAGTCTAATAGCCTGGCGTCAGCCAGTGAGCAATTGAATATGACGGCTGCAGCCGTCTCGTTAAGTCTAAAGGGGTTAGAGCATCAACTGAATACTCGTCTACTTCAGCGAGCGCCGGGCAGAAAGAGTACAGACAAAACTATCTTGTTGACATCAGAAGGAGTCTGGTTGAAGCAAAGAGCGCAAGATATCTTAGCGCTTGAAAAAAGCACTCAAATGTATTTTAAACAGCGACAGCAAACGGAGCCGACAGTGCTGAACATTGGCGCGAGTCAGACCGTTGGAAATTATTGGCTGCCCCGTTATATTCGGGACATCAAGCAACGCTATCCATGCTGCCAAATCAACGTTTTTATCGGTAACACTGATGAGGCTTTAGACCGTGTACAAACATTTCGTGACGATATTGCCCTAGTGGAAGGTCCAAATCACCATAGTGCATTGAAGAGCCGATGCTTTAAAAAAGATAGTCTCGTGCTTATCGCGCCATCAGACAACGAATTTGAGTCACTGCAAACTGCGCCTTGGCTGATCCGGGAACGAGGCTCTGCAACGCGAAAATATACCGAACAACTATGGGCTGAATTAGTCATCGAACCAAAAGATGTGACACAATTCAATACCAATGAAAGCATCATCCATTCTGTGGCATCAGGTGTCGGTATCGCTTATGTTCCTCGGATCACGACACCTCTTCTATTGGAGGCCGCTCTGGTAAAGGAGATACCTATAAATAACAATTGTTATCGCTCTTTGTTTATTGTGAAGCATAAGGAGCGGCACTCCGAGTTGGCTTGGATCGACAGAATAGTTTAGTCTGGTAATTACTACAAATCTAGCTATAAGCAATCTGAATAACTGCATTATGGAAGTAGAACGCTTCAGTTTGGCATATACTTCTCGAGAAGTGTTACTCAACTGAGAATCCTTTTTAATGGCGTTCTCTCGACTATATCATTCATTTGAGTAGTAACCACGTTTGCATCATTAAGGAATAAAAAAATGTGCTACCAAAAACCGACTATTTTTTTGAAGCCGTTAGCCATTGCCATTGCCATTCTGTTGGGTTTGCAGGCAAATGTAACGCATGCTGAGCAAGATAATAGTCAAAATTTCGACGACGGAGCGCAAGTTTATAAAAGTTATTGCGCAGCCTGTCATCAAATGGATGGATCAGGTGTTCCGGGTTCATTTCCTCCCCAAAAGGGTCATGCTGTCGAAATGTTTAATTTAGAAACAGGTATCACAGGAAGACAATATTTAGTCAAAGTTGTCAATTATGGATTGACTGGCTCGATTGAGGTAAATGGCATAGACTACAGTGGTAACATGCCGGCTTGGAAAGGAGCATTAAGCGATCAGCAAATTGCCGATGTGTTAAATTTTATTGTCACGTCGTTTGGAAATGATAACCAACTTCAAAAACCGTTCTTGCCGTATACTGCTAATGAAATCAACGCAATAGCAAACGAAGACATATCAGGAACTGATGTTTACAGGCTACGATTAAGTATGATCGGGCAAAAACCACCGAACCCCGCTAATAAAGTTTCTGATAAATCCGATGCACTAACGTTAGATGAAGCGCTGTCATCACCCATCTACATAGCAGCTCAAAACAGTAGCCAAATAGAAAGACTCCCATCACTACAAGTATGGGAGGGAGTGAAAGGCGCACATTATGATGCGATCACGCCCGATGGAAGTCGTCTATTAGTCTCGGGTTTTAAGACAGGTCAAGTTTATATAGTTGATACTGGTTCTGGTAAAATCTTGGCCAATCTGGCAGCAGGAGATATAGCACAAGGTGTTAAAATTTCACCAAATGGAAAACTAGGGTTTGCGGTTGTTCCTAAAAAGCATTCTGTAACAGTGATTGATATGGAAAAAATGACGGTTATAAAACAAATAAAAGTTGGCAAGGAGCCTCACAACACAGTTTTCAACGCTGATGGGAGCAAGGCTTTCGTTACTCTGCAGGGAGCGGGGGCTATTGCTGTCATTAATATGCAACACTTAATAAAAGAAAATGAGATATCGACACCTGGTATAAAAACACCGCATAACATTGATATAAGCCGAGATGATAAAAGGTTGTGGCTTAGAGATTTTACAGGAAAGGTTGGTGTATTAGATATCGCATCAGAGAAAATGCTTAAAGTATTCAAAGTCGGTACAGGACATGGAGGGATTGACGTAATTCCAAATAGCCACTTAGTAGTAACTGGGGCAATTTCAGATTCTATTATATCGATAATTGATACAGAGAAACTTAAACTGGTTAATACGATAGAAGTTGGTGCGGGACCACATGGTGTGAGAGCAAGCGCTGATGGTCGATTTATTTTTGTATCAGTAACTGGCGAAAACAAGATCACGATTATCGACAGCACAACCTTAACCGTAGTGCGAGAGCAGCCAATAAATGGTCGTTTCCCATTTTGGATAGCTGTGCAAGGAAACCCGTGATTTGGGGGGGGGGGTGACGGCTCCCCACGAAAAAAATCCACAAGACCGATGAGTTTGGATCTGTCATATAATTGAAATTTCATCGATAAAATTGTGTTAGTTCAAGGAAAAAGTCAATTTGCCGACATTATTGCCCAGCTATCGCCTTACTGGGCTGCTCCCCGATTATCATCTTAAGTTACTGATGGCTGAGCCTAGACTAAGCGAGTAGACTCTCAATTATCTAAGAATTCCTCCCCATATTTCGTTCGGGTAGCTTACTGATAGCGGCAGTGGATAATAGCAACAACAACGTTGATATCATTAAACACGCAATGAGTCCCCATTGCTGATACACCCAGCCGGATAAAATGGTGCCCAAGAGACGTCCTGCGGCATTGGCCATGTAGTAAAAACCAACGTCCAAAGACACACCATCGGCGCGTGAGTATGAGACGATAAGATAGCTGTGCAACGATGAATTAATGGCAAATAGAATGCCAAACAGTCCCAAGCCAATCATAATGCTCTGGGCAACCGGTAAGTTTTGCCATAGTGCCAGCCCTAGCGCAAGCGGACTCAGGGTCAATAATGCATTCCATATTACGGTTTGAGTTTTAGGAACTTCCTTGCTACTTCTGGTGAGCTTTGGCGCAATGCTCTGCACAACCCCGTAGCCAATAACCCACAGGGCTAAAAAGCTGCCGATTTGCCACTGATTCCAGTCCAGTTGGCTGGCCAAAAATACGGGTAACGCCACCACAAACCAGACATCGCGAGCGCCGAAGAGTAGAAAGCGTGCGCCCGATAAAATATTAATCGGGCGGCTTTTGGACAACATGTAGCTAAATTTCGGCTTGAACTTTGCCTTGCCCGATTCCTTGTTCAGGAAAACCAAACTGGCGACCCAAACCACGAACAGCATGACTGCCATCGCCAACACTGCGCCCTGAAAGCCGATTAACGTTAGCAACAAACCACCGAGAAAGAAACCAACGCCTTTTAGTGTGTTTTTCGATCCGGTGAGTATCGCAACCCACTTATACAGCTGACTTTGCTGGTCGTCTGGTACCAGTAACTTAATCGTGCTTTTGGCGCTCATTTTATTGAGATCTTTAGCAATACCGGATAATGCCTGAGCTGCCATGACCCAAATGACGGTGAGCATTGACGCCGGCACCAGCAGCATGGCGAGCGCCACAATTTGGATGCCCAGCCCAATGTTCATCGTGCGGTTTAAACCCCAACGGGCGCCTAGCCAACCACCAAAGAGGTTAGTGACAATGCCGAAAAACTCGTAGAACAAGAACAACATTGCCACTTCCAGCGCACTGTAACCGAGCTGGTGGAAGTGCAGCACCACCAGCATACGTAGTGCACCGTCAGTCAGGGTAAACGCCCAATAATTGCCTGTAACAATGAGGTACTGGCGGATCGCAGGCGATAGATTACTGAGCATTAGCCGACCTTCTTGACCAGTTCGACCGCCCGGTTAGCATAGCCCCACTCGTTGTCGTACCACGCATAAATTTTTACATGCGTGCCATTAATAACCTTGGTCGACATCGCATCAACAATACTCGAGCGCGGGTCAGTTTTATAATCGATGGATACCAACGGACGCTCTTCGTAACCAAGAATGCCCGCCAAATAACCCTCTGCGGCATCTCGCAGCCAGCCATTAATTTCATCAACCGATGTCGCATTCTCGACCTCAAAGGCACAGTCAGTTAATGATGCATTGGCAAGCGGTACACGCACAGCGTGGCCGTCAATTTTGTCCTTAAGTTCCGGGAAGATTTCGACAATAGCTGTCGCTGAGCCAGTGGACGTTGGGATTAAGCTCATGCCACAGGCGCGCGCCCGGCGTAAATCCTTGTGCGGTGTATCCAAAATACTCTGGGTATTGGTTAAGTCATGAATGGTCGTGATCGATGCGTGTTTGATGCCTATTTTGTCCTGTAACACTTTCACCACCGGAGCCAGACAGTTAGTGGTGCAGGAGGCGGCTGTGACGATTTGATGCTTGTTCGGGTCATAGAGATGATCGTTAACGCCCATGACTATGTTTAAAGCACCGGATTCTTTAACCGGTGCCGATACGACGACACGTTTTACACCCTGTGCCAGATAGTCATTGAGCACCTTTACGGTTTTCATTTTACCGGAAGCTTCTAACACCACGTCACACCCGCTCCAATCAGTTTCTGCAATGGCTTTGTGCTGACTGAATACAATGCGTTCATCACCAATTTGAATAGCATGTTCTGTGCCCTCGGCCTCATAGCCCCAGCGACCATGCACAGAGTCAAAATTCAGCAAGTGCGCAAATGTAGCCGCATCGGCACCGGGATCATTGACCTGAACAACCGTCAGTTCAGGATTATCCCACGCCGCACGTAACGCTAAACGTCCAATACGTCCTAACCCATTAATTCCAACTTTAATCGTCATAAATGACTCCTTAATTTTGACTGAACCAGTGGCGTGTGCGGTTAGCAAACCAAACTAACGAGAGCATCACCGGCACTTCGACTAACACCCCCACCACTGTGGCTAATGCGGCGCCGGATTGCAGTCCAAACAGAGAAATGGCTACGGCAACAGCCAGCTCGAAGAAGTTCGAGGTACCAATTAAACAGGCTGGTGCCGCGATGCGGTGAGGTAATTTAATCAACAACGCAATGAGAAACGTAACGGCAAAAATGCCATAAGTTTGTATCAGCAACGGCGTTGCTATCATGGCGATGTCTAAGGGACGCGTTAGTAACACTTCTGCCTGAAAGCCAAACAACAACACCACGGTGAGCAGTAACCCGACAATGGACCAAGGCTTCAAGCGAGCATCAAAGGCCTGTAGTGCCGATTCGACATTATGCTGCTGCCTCGTGGCTTTGCGTTTAAGCTTTTTGCGCGTTAACAACCCGGCAACAAGGGGCGCAACGACGTATAGGGCAACACTTAACAGCAGAGTTTGCCAGGGTACGACAATGTCGGTAATGCCAAGTAGCAGCGCCGCAATGGGAGCGAAGGCGAAAATCATAATGACATCGTTGACCGACACTTGTACCAGTGTATAACTGGCATCGCCTTTGGTCAGCTGGCTCCAGATAAACACCATGGCTGTACAGGGCGCAACCCCCAGTAAAATCACACCCGCCAGATACTCATTGGCAGTTTCGGGATGGATAAAATCGGCAAAAACTCCCTTGAAAAACAGCCAACCAACCAGCGCCATAGTAAAGGGTTTTACCAACCAGTTAATGGCGACCGTTAGAATAAGTCCTTTGGGCTCTTTGGCTATTTGTGTAATTGACTCGAAATTTACCTGCACCATAACCGGATAAATCATCAGCCATATTAGTACCGCTATTATCAGGTTAACTTGTGCAAACTCGATACCTGACATGACTTCAAAAATTGACGGGAATACATTGCCTAGTAGCGTTCCTGCAATAATTGCCAAGGCCACCCAGACGGATAAGAAACGTTCAAACACACCCATTATCGACATCCTTAACCTGTTGAGGAATTAACGACGCGTGGTAAGTTGCTGTGGTTTTAATGATAGTTGCCATCCAGTCCTGCAAGGCAGGATTAATTCGATAGTACACCCAGCGCTGATTTTTTCGATCGGCCAGCAGCCCGTATTCTCGCAATTGCGCTAGATGCCGCGAAACCTTAGGTTGCGACATCTCGGTGGCATCGACAAACTGACAAACACATAATTCGCCATAGTGTTGCAACATCAAAATCATTTGTAGTCGCAGTGGGTCAGCCATAATTTTGAAGAACTCGTGAGGTGCATCAAACAGCTGCGGGCGGTCACTTTTCTTGCGTAAAATAAGTAACAGCATCTTTATACGCTCACTTAATTCATGCGCCGTTTTTCTAAATGCATCGGTTTTTTTGCTGGTTACCGGATCAGGAAAGTCCCAGGCAATGAAATGCTGGTCACCGCACAGCGTCTGACACTCTGTACGGGCGCGATCACAGAGGCTGATCACGTAGTCGTAGTTATTGAACTCAATGTCACTAATTGCTTTTGAACGCAGTCCCTCAGTTGCGACGCCCAGCTGCTTTAGGGCTGCTAAAGCAGCTGGCTCAGGTTGGGTAGGCTCAGTGCCGGCACTGGCAACCGCAAAGTCGGCCCCGGCAAACTGGCGAAAAATCGATTCAGCCATTAACGAACGGGCAGAATTCGCTGTACAAAGAAACAAAACCGATATTGATGAATTGCTTATCATCTCAGCTCCATACATATGAATCTACATATATATGATAGATCGAATATTTTATTCTTACAACCCCAACTAAGACTCCTTAATACACGCTCAATATTGAAGCTATAAACGTGGAAGATAACGGCCTTTCATTCGGTTTCTCCTAAAAATCGAGTGCTAGGCAGCGATTCCCGGGCCGCGACCGCCGTCAACCAAAACACATTACACATTACGAATCCAGCCGAGTGTTAACATACCCAAGATCGTCATGAGCAGTGAGCCCAGCATGTGGATGGATACGGCACCGATTGCTAAGGCAAACCGCCTCTGTTGCAGTAACGTGACGACCTCAGCGGAAAATGTTGAGAACGTGGTAAATCCACCGAGAAACCCGGTAATGACTATCAGCCGCCACTCCGTTGCCACCGCAGCCTGTGTGCTGAAAAAATTCAAAGCCATGCCGATAAAAAAGCCACCCAACAGATTTGCGGCAAGGGTGCCTAGAGGTATGGTGGAAGACATGGCATTGAGTTGTAGGCCAAGCAACCAGGGGAATAAGGCACCGGCCGAGGCTCCGGCGCAGATTGCAAGGATTGAGTACATTAGTGCGATCCCGACCTGAAGTATTACATGGAATGAATACCCGGACTGGCGAAAGGGCAATAACCTACGCGCTCGAACTGGGTTACCCGCGTAGGCATCATCAGCTACTGCGAATATGCAGTGGCGGTTAAAGGAGGTATGTCATCTCCTAGTCACAGCTATCATACCGAACGTTGGCAACCCGGACAATGCCGTTGACTATTGCCACCAAGACAACATGCATCGAGCACATTATCAGTGCCATTTCTACAATGCCGTGGTGTCGTCCTTAGCGTACGTTTTCGTTAGGTTGGACTTCAAACTCCAGTAACTTCACTCGGCCAACCATGTAAAGAATTCATCGCGGAAATCGCCGAGATGGCAATAAATCCACCAAAAAATAATGCCAAACAAGTATATTTAGAAAGCATGAAAAACGTTACAATCTGATCTGTTACCAACAGTATACATGTCATTGTGTGACCCGGCTAAATTCTCCATTATTTATCGTGCATATAGCCAACAGCCCAGTTATCAACGTCGCCATTGAAGATTGTGATAAGCGCTGCAAGTATATCAAACGGACAGTGGACGCCCAGCGGTCAGAAGACCGTACCGAAATTACTGCCGACATTGTCTCCAGGCTATCGCCTTACCGGACTGCACACATTAATCGTTTTAGTGACTATATACTCGATATAGATCGGCAAACGTTGAGACCCGATTTCCACATCACTGCTTTATCTAAACGCAGGGAGGGCTCAGGAAGTGACGATATTAACTTTGCAAGTGCCGATCGCAAAGAGCCCGTCGGTCGGCTATAAGATTTCCAGTCAAGCGATTGCGGCTAAAAGCACGAGTCCGAAGCAACTCAAGAGCCCAAGAATAGAGACCCATTTAGGTATGAACCGCTGTGCTGGAGGGACTTTCAATGCCGCGATATTGGTTATTCCGTAATATATCAATACCGTGAACGCACTCAATGTCCAAGCGGTTTTAACACCGCCAAGCGTCGCGATCAATGACATTACAACGAACGTTATCCATGTAGCAGTTGGTGCAGACTTACGGTCACTACTCAACACCGCTATCCGATTAGGTAAGTCGCCTCGACGAGCCATGGCAAGAATAACCCTTGATACGCCTAGTATTAGATTTAAAACAACGCTGCTCATTGCGACCACGCCTCCAATAATCACGACCCAGCGCCAATTTGAGTCAGCGATTAGGTGCGCGATATTGAAGTTACTTTGTTCAAAAGATGAGATCCCACCCAAATGCAAGATCGTCAGGCCAACCGAAATATAAATCGCACTAATAAAGGCAAGCGTAATAATCACGGCCTTGGGGATATTTTGACGAGGCGCTCTGATTTCCTCACCCATGGTCGCAATTCGCCCGTACCCTGTGAAAGCAACAAACATCAAAGCAGCCGCATGAAATAGTGATAGTGGTGACGATACGCTCACGACTATTTCTTGTGCGTCACGCTCGCTAAAGCCCGCAGCAATAAATGTTACTAAACCCAGCAAGCTTACTAAGACCAATAATGAATTGAGCCAGTTCGTCCGACGTACACCAGCTAACACAAGGACCGTGAACATGAGCAAAAGACCGACAGCGATAAAGTTAACGACCCAGAAGGGCACGCTGATACTTAGACTGATATACCAGGCAACCGCGAGCGCTGCGGTCGCTGCAGATGCGCTTTTAGCTACGACAAAAAGTATGCCGGCAATACGGCCACTTAACGGATTCAAGAACTGGTAGCCGTATTCGTACGTTCCACCGCTGACGGGGTGAGCAGCGGCAAGCTGTGCCGATGATAGACCGTTCATTAATGCCGTCGCCGCGGCTATTAAGATTGCGAACACTATACCTGAGCCAGCAATTTCAGCACTCAGTCCCACGCTTACATAGGCACCTGTACCAATGATTGAACCCAGCCCGATGACAAGTGCGCCAGATAAACCTGTTTCCCTAACTAACTTGTTCGACACGTCAGTAACTCCTCGTTTTACTTAAGTTCAAATAACGATTGATCGTTCATATAGCCGACGCCTTCGGCTCGATGGCAGGCCATGCATGCACCTTTTCCTTCTTCGAAGGCTTTCCATGCCTTCTTTTTATCAGCGCTGTCAAACGCTTCTTTTACGCTTTTCCAAGTACCATTGAAGAAAATGCTATCCGCATTAGGCTGACGTTTAGGGCGCTTTAAGTATCCATTTTGGATGGTGGTCTTTATTTTTCGCCAGTGATAACCGGCAAGTTTATAATTCTCTCGCGTCAAAGCTTCATAAACCTTTTCGTACCGCTCTCCAACTTCCCACATGGGTTGGTCAAAGCCACGTAAATAACCTTGAATAAGTTGAAAACGTTCTTCATTAGACTCCGCATTTAAAATCCAGCCTTTCGGGTTTTCTGCTTGTGCTAAACTCACCGTACTAAACATTAGTGCATAAGCCACAAGCAAAGGGCGTGATAAATTTCTCATGCTCTCTCCTTGAATAATAAAGGTTTGGCGTTTTTAATAATTTAATATCGATTTTCGATATCGATTTTCGATAACAATAGTATTGCCGAGGATATAATGCAAGATAGAGATTTGTTTTCTGGTTTTATTAAGTTACATATATTGCATCATGCCGCCCATGAGGACATATTCGGCACAGGGATGATTGAAGAGCTCGGTAATCACGGATATAAACTCAGTCCAGGAACTATCTATCCAATACTCCATAAGATGGAAGTGAATGGATACCTAGTGAGCGAAAAGCGTGAGGTCAATGGAAAAATACGCAAATACTATCGCAGTACTGCAGATGGACGACGAGCACTTAGCTTAGCTAAAGAGAAGGCACGTGAGTTGTTTGGCGAGCTGTTAGCGCCCTAAATAAATCGACAAGAGATTACCGCCCTTGATTAAAGTTATATATTTCAATGATATAACTGTATTCTGGCGAATCCTGTACAGATCCCGGCTAACCCTCAATATCAGCCAATAGCTGGCGGTCGCGGCCAAGGAACTCGACGAACCGAAACGGCGACAAGTTCATGTGATCAGGCACCCGAATGGCTGCTTTTCGGATCATTTGCAGCTGTTGCGGCGTTGGCGCAGGCTCAATTAAACGCGGCATCGAAGAGCGCGTTGTCAGTAATTCTAATGCGTCCATGTCAGTCCTTAAAATTCTTATACATTTGTCACGCTTCGTTACATTATTACGATGGTACTGATAAGATGGATTGTATAAGCTAAAACATAATAAATAGTAAAAAGCGAGATGTTATGCGGTTTCTAGGCTCAATGTTCCGGTATTTGTGGCGTTTTATCAACGCTATTCGGGTTATTTTACTCAATATTGTCTTTTTTGCGTTGTTAATCGGTTTTATCGCCGTACTTATGCAAGAGGAAGATCCTGTAGAGGTACCGGATAACGGCATTTTGGTACTTAACCCGCAGGGTATTCTGGTTGAAGAAAAAACCTATATCGACCCTGTTGATCAGTTTTTCAATAAAGCTTTTGGCGCAGAGGATCCTGTTCCTGAAGTGCTCCTGAGTGATGTCGTTGATGCGCTTGAAAAAGCCAAGACTGACGAGCGTATTGGTGCTGTTTTTCTTGATGTTTCGGGTCTGTTCCCCAGCGGTATCAATAAATTACAACGGGTTGCTACAGCGCTGGAAGAGTTTAAAACTACTAATAAACCAGTCATCGCTGCTGCCGATTACTATGCGCAATATCAATATTTCCTGGCATCACACGCGGATACGGTTTACCTGAATCCACTGGGTTCAGTCGCGTTTGACGGCTTTGAATATGGTGGCATCTACTTTAATGACATGCTGACTAAGCTCAAACTAAAGCCACATGTATTTAAAGTCGGCTCTTATAAATCTGCCGTTGAGCCATTTATTCGTAATAGTATGTCTGACGAAGCACGCGAAGCGAATGCATTTTTATACGATGAATTGTGGCAGCAATTTAAACAAACGGTGGTCAACCAGCGCGATATCGATAATGCCGTTATTGACGGTAAACTCGACCCTTACATGGCTGCATTTGAAGCTGCCGATGCCAATATGGCTAGAATGGCATTGGATGTCAATTTCGTTGATGCATTAAAAACTCGCGCCGAGGTGCGTAACGAGCTGATCAATTTAGCAGGGCTTGACGTAGACAAAGACACCTATCGCCATGTCGCTTTTGCTAACTATGTTCGCGAAGGTAATGGTGAACAGTCTGCTTCAATGCCGGGTAAGGATAAACCGCAGGTAGCGGTTGTCGTGGCACGTGGGCAAATCGTCAATGGTAGCCGCCAAGCGGGAATGATTGGTGGTGACAGTACCGCTGAACTCATTCGCAAAGCGCGCGAAGACGAGAACACCAAAGCTATCGTGTTGCGTATCGATAGCCCCGGTGGTAGCGGCTTTGCTTCAGAAATTATCCGCCAGGAAGTGTTACAGGCTAAAGCTCAAGGCCTTCCGGTCATCGCCTCTATGAGCAGTGTTGCTGCTTCTGGTGGTTACTGGATAGCCGCGGACGCGGATCAAATTTGGGCCGCGCCCAGCACCATTACCGGCTCTATCGGCGTATTTGGTCTAATGGTGACAGCTGAGGATAGCGCAGAAGCACTCGGTATCTATAGTGATTCGTTTAGTACCACGGAGCTGCCGTCAATTAATGCGCTGGAAGGCATTACTGACGCGCAAAAAGATTTACTTCAGCGCTCCACCGAGCAATTCTATGATTATTTCCTTGAGGTTGTTGCCAATGCGCGTGACATGACCAAGGATCAAGTCGATGCTGTCGCACAAGGTCGTATCTGGACCGGAACTCAGGCACAGCAGCGTGGCTTAGTCGACTTTTTGGGCAATTTCGACGATGCCGTGACAGCCGCCGCAGAAGCTGCCGGTTTAGAAAGTTACGAAGTGAATACGGTAAAACAATCGCTGAGTCCGCAACAGCAGTTCTTTGCTGAACTCATGGGCGATGCTACCGTTGGTGCGCTGTTAAGCAGTTCTTCACCAGAGCCACAGCACTGGCTAATGGGTACGGTTAATACGGTATTGCAGCAAAGTAAAGCATTGCAGAACTTTAACGATCCTAAAAATATCTATTCCTACTGTGCACTCTGCGTTCAACCGCGATAAAATAACGGCCATCACCTACTCAATTTTGGATATTTGATGGCCGTAAAGCGTAAAAGAATCTACGTCGCCTACACTGGCGGTACTATTGGTATGCAAAAATCAGCTCAGGGGTATGTTCCGGTCGCGGGACACCTGAGCCAATGCGTCGAGCGCATGCCTGAATTCTATCGCGAAGAAATGCCCGAATTTCAGATTCATGAATATCAGCCGTTGATGGACTCGTCGGATATGACCCCATCGGACTGGGTGACCATAGCCCGTGATATCGAAGCCAACTATAACGACTATGATGGTTTCGTTATTTTGCACGGCACCGATACCATGGCCTATACCGCATCGGCATTGTCTTTTATGCTGCAAAACTTGGCTAAACCTGTCATCGTAACCGGTTCGCAAATTCCTTTGTCAGCGCTGCGCAGCGATGGTCAGACAAACCTACTCAATGCTCTGTATATTGCCGCAAACTACCCTATTCATGAAGTTGGCCTGTTTTTTAACAACACGCTGTTTCGTGGCAATCGCTCAACCAAAGCCGACGCTAATGGTTTTAATGCGTTTGCCTCGCCTAACTACCCGTCTTTACTCGAGGCTGGTATTCAGATTAGCCTGAATGCAGGTAAACTGCGTGAAGTAAAAGACAACGAGTTACACGTGGTCGAAATGACACCGCAGCCGATTGGCGTAGTAATGCTTTACCCCGGTATTTCGGCCCAATTGATTGATAATCTGTTACAACAACCCGTTAAAGCAATGATTATCCAAAGTTACGGGGTCGGCAATGCACCTCAGGATCCTGCCTTGCTGGCGAGCTTTAAACGCGGTATCGAACAAGGTATTACGATTGTAAATTGTACCCAATGTTTCCGCGGCCGCGTTAACATGGGTGGCTATGCTACCGGTAATGCGTTGGCCGAAATCGGCGTTGTTTCAGGCTCAGACATGACGATTGAAGCGGCATTAACCAAATTACACTATTTACTTTCGCAAGATCTGTCCAACGAAGTTATTGCGGAACGTTTAACCGATAACTTGCGCGGCGAACTGACCACCGCGTAAAATCGTTAGACAATCGATAATTTATAATAATAAAGATAATGACAACCTTATGACAACACGTTCACCCGCTTTTGCTTCACGCTTAGGGTTTATTTTAGCCGCTGCCGGTTCCGCCGTCGGAGTTGGCAATATTTGGGGTTTTCCAACACAAGCTGCCAGTAACGGCGGCGGTGCTTTTCTGCTTGTTTATCTTATTATGATAGCGCTGCTGGCCTATCCCATGTTGGTAGCAGAGATAACTATTGGTCGTATTCGTCGGCAGAACCCCATCGAAGCGTTGCGAAATATGTCAGAGCGCCCTTTTTGGCGTGGCTTTGGTCTGTTAAGCGGTATTGTCGGACTGGTCGTGTTAAGTCTCATTCTTAGCTTTTATGCGATCGTATCGGGCTGGTTAATTGCCTACATGCTGGCGCCTTTAATGGAGCTTTTGGGGCTGGCAAGTACCGCAGAATGGCTATTGACGTTTTCGTTAGAGCGCAACCTGATTACGATGTTGTTCTTTATGCTGTTAACCATCTACGTCGTGCGCTCCGGCGTCAACGATGGTATCGAACGGTGGTCACGGCGGTTAATGCCATTGTTATTTGTTTTGCTGATTGCCATGGCTGCTTACATCCTGACGCTGGATGGTGCGATTGACGGATTAAAAATGTATTTAGTGCCGGACTTTTCAGCGATTTCCGATCCCAACTTGATTGTGCGAGCCATGGGCCAGGCGTTTTTCTCATTGTCACTCGGTGTCTGCGTAATGATGACTTATGGCGCGTACCTGTCTGAGAAAGAAAATATTCCAAAAACTGCAGCCTGGGTGGCGGGCATAGACACTTCTGTCGCTTTCTTAGCAGGCCTTTTAATTCTGCCGGCTATGTTCGTAGCTCAGAACAATGGCGTGGCTATATATGCTGATGACGGCTCGCTACTATCTGCTGATACCCTGGTGTTCACGGTTCTACCGGCGATGTTTGATACGCTGGGCAGTGTCGGCCCGTTCGTGGCTATCGGCTTTTTCCTGCTGATGGTCATTGCCGCTATTACCTCGTCCATCTCCATGCTGGAAGCACCGGTTAATGCGTTACGTGAAGAAACGGCCTGCAACCGCCATAGCGGCGTGTGGTTGGTAGCATTTGTAGTGACTATACTTTCAACCATTATCATTTACCACTTTGAGACCTTATTCAGCTTTGTGATTACCCTAAGTACGGTCTATATGCAGCCGATAATGGCGCTCATCTTTGGTGTTATGTTGACCTGGGTGCTACGCCAGCATCGTTTGCTTAAAGCACTGCAACAAGGTTCACCGCAAATTAGTCAGAGCCTGTTCTGGAAAATCTGGCCATGGTACGTCAAGTTTATTTGCCCGGTGTTAATACTGCTGGTGATCTGGCGCGGTTAACTCAGCAGTTAAGCTGATAGGTACCACGCCAAATCAAGTGTGGTTACGTTACTCAGGTGACCAATAAGTCCATAAACTGGTTAACCGGCGTGTTAACCAGTTGCTGAGGGTCGCGATACAAACGCATAATCTGCTCCACCCGCTGACGCGCAAAACGCGTACGAAGATTGTTTTCAAACTTCTGCTCCAGCACCTTGAAGCCCTCTTCACGGCGACGGCGATGCCCGATTGGATATTCAACCTCAACCTTATCGGTTGCGCTGCCATCATTAAAAAACACTTGTACCGCATTAGCGATAGAGCGTTTGTCCGGTTGGTGGTACTCCTCGCTGTAACGTTTGTCTTCACTGACAACCATTTTTTCACGCAATGTATCGATTAACGGATTAGCCTGGTGGAACTCATCTTCATAGTGATCAGCGGTCAGCTCACCGAAGATCAACGGTACTGCCGTCATATACTGTAAACAGTGATCGCGATCAGCGGGGTTAGCCAGCTCTCCCTGCTTAGAGATAATACGAATGGCGGACTCGTGGGTTGTTATTTCGATACGTTCAATCTGGTCTAGTTTATCCTTAACCTGCGGGTGTAATGTAACCGCAGCTTCGCACGCCGTTTGGGCATGAAACTCAGCAGGAAATGACAGCTTAAACAAAATGTTTTCCATCACGTAGCTGCCGTACTCTCGTTGAAATGAAAATTTTTGTTCGGATTCTGGCTTAATTTGCTGATCTTTATTTGTTTTACTGAACAGCACATCATAAAAGCCCCATTGCGGTGCGCTCAGTGCACCGGGGATGCCCATTTCTCCGCGCAGGCTAATATCCGCCAGGCGCACTGCACGAGAGGTTGCATCACCAGCGGCCCATGATTTGCGTGAGCCCGCATTTGGCGCATGCCGATAGGTCCGTAGTGACTGTCCATCAACCCAGGCTTGCGAAACAGCTGCCATCACCTGCTCACGGTTACCTCCCCACAGCCAGGTAGCGACGGCGGTAGAGGCTACTTTAACCAGCACAACGTGATCCAGGCCGACTCGATTAAAGCTATTCTCTAGGGCCAGGTTTCCCTGTATCTCATGAGCCTTAATCATCCCTTCCAGTACATCCTTAATGGTAAGCGGTTTATCCCCTCTTGCGACGCGCTGTTGCGAGATGAAATCAGCTAGCGCCAGAATCGCACCTAAGTTGTCCGATGGGTGACCCCACTCGGCTGCCAGCCAGGTGTCGTTAAAATCAAGCCAACGTACAATACAACCGATATCCCATGCCGCTTTAACCGGATCCAGGCAATACGACGTGCCGGGCACACGCGCTCCGTTCGGCACCTGCGTATTGGCAACAAGCGGCCCTAAATGTTTGGTACATTCCGGAAAACGTAATGCCAGAATGCCGCAGCCGATGGTGTCAGCCAGGCAATGTCGCGCGGTTTCCCACGCTTGTTCCGAGGTGACCTGATAGTTAATCACGTAATCGGCTATACGCTGTATCTCTGCATCATAATCAGGACGGTCTGTCCGCTCTGCAATAGTCATAGTATCCTCTCGAACGATTGGAATAACTGTTGTTAGTATAGCTACGCAGAATCGACAGGAAGCGATCGACAGATAAAAAAAACCCGGAACCAATCCAGATTGTTCCGGGTATAGGGGAATGGCTCATGGGATGAGCCGTGCGCTAACTCTAAAAAAAGCGGTTAATTTTTAGTCTAGCCAAATTTTAGAGAAATACATAATTTTTTTTAAAATTTTTAAGTTAATAAATTATAAACGCTTTATTACCCCTATGCCCAGCTTATCCACAGCTTACGCAACGTCTTTAAACAGCTTATAAAAGTTGGACGTTGTGGTTTCTGCAACCTCATTAAGCGTCAGTCCTTTAACATCAGCGACGCATTTTGCAACGTCTACCACATAGGCAGGTTGGTTTTGTTTGCCCCGATGCGGCACTGGCGCGAGCCATGGGCTGTCCGTTTCGATAAGTAACCGTTCCAACGGCAACGCCTTGACTACCTCGCGTAACGATTTAGCGTTAGCAAACGACGCGATACCCGATATCGAGATATAGAAATCCAGTTCATCGATAGCTTGCTTTGCCATCTCCAAAGACTCTGTAAAGCAGTGCAGTACCCCGCCCGATTTCTCAGCGCCGCCCTCTTTTAGTAAGCTAATAGTATCTTCACGTGCATCGCGGGTATGAATGATCAGCGGTTTGTCCAGCTCTTGTGCTACCTCAATATGGGCGGCGAAGTTCTGTTGCTGCAGCTGTTTGCTTTCGGGATGATAGAAATAGTCGAGGCCAGTTTCACCGATAGCGACGACTCGACTATCGCTAGCCAGCTGCCGCAAGGACGATGCGACTTCATCAACGGGGGTCTGACTGTCTTGGACGTACAACGGATGTACGCCGCACGAAACCGAGACATCAGCATATTCCGCTACGGCGGCCTGCATGGCAGCGTAGTCTTCTAAGGTTACACAGACACACAGCATGTGCTGCACGTCATTATTACGCGCATTTTCGATAATCTGAGGTAGTTCCAGGCCAATTTTTTGCGGATCTATTTTATCTAAATGACAATGCGAATCGACGTACATTAAAACTCCTGCTAAGCATATATTTTTGCGATCAGTCTACCATATTCATGGCTTAACGTGTGTGTCAGGCGCCGTATTCGTTGCTCAATGTCGGTATCCTGATCGTCGACAATAGCCAGCCCAATCCAACAGCTGCCGCCCGGTTGGCGCAACATGCACGTAACACTAGCAGTGATATTCGGATTATATTCGCCACTATCCGGCAAATTAATATCGATATGGATTGTACTATGCAGCGGCGGTATATCGACGGTTGCCGGCAGGGGGACAAAAATTAATAGTTGTTCGAACCGGGCTAAGGTGCTTTGAGCAAGCTCCAGAGCATCATTAAAACGATGGCTAAGTTGTGGTATTGAAGCCATGATAAGTCCATTGTTGCCAACAAAGACTTAACAATAGCGGTAAATTTAATCCTTTTGACTGACGATAGCGCTGACGCAATTGTCGGCATTCATCGACAGCTTTAAGCAGTCGCTCTGTATGCAGGTTATGCTGGTTTGTCAGATCCCTATAGCGCGGTTGTAACTCGGTGTAATTAAAGCGCGCACTGGCGATGCTTTGTGTCGCCGCTGACAGATCAAGTAACAAGCGTTCTGTTATGTCAAGCCATTCAGTAGCTTTGCTCTTGTCTTTGATAACCGGCGGCAGGGCCCCGGCAAACAAGGTGCTTAATAAACTGTTGGCTGACTCGTGATCGTCGTTGCCGGCTAGCGCAGGTAATTGCAAATTAATCCATTGCATGCGGCTTCGTAACGTTGGTAGCAGCTGTTCGGGCTGCTGTACCGAAATTAGCCAAAACATATTAGCGGGTGGCTCTTCCAACACCTTTAGTATGGCGTTACTGGCCTGCTCAGTCAGTTTATCTGCGGGTGTTATTATGGCAACTCTGGCACCGCCCTGGTTTGCAGTCTGTAGCAGTTTATTTTGCAGTTTACGCACTTCGTCGATGCCAATACTGGTTTCTTCCCGCGCGTCGATATGCCAAAAATCAGGATGACTGCCGGCCTGGTATAGCTTGCATGATTTACACTGCCCGCAGGCGCTTTTATCGGGCTGCTGGCACAACAAAAAATTGGCCAATGTCTGCAAGAACTGGTCACTACCCTGTTCCGGCGCATGCCGCAAATAATATGCGTGTGCTAAACGTTGCTGTTTAGCACTGTCGATAAGACGAAGCCAAGGCTCACGTAACCAGGGATAACTCATACAAATAATTTCTCTTCGATAGCGCGGAGTATATCTTTGTGCACCTGTTGCATGGGTTGCGAGGCATCGATAGCGACTATTGAAGGGTCTGCAGCCACCAGTTGCTGGTAACGCGCCCGGGTGCGTTCAAAAAACGCTAGATCTTCTTGTTCGATACGATCCAGTTCGCCCCGCCCCTTTGCGCGCTCCAGGCCGGCCTCAGCATCGATATCCAGATACAGAGTAAGATCCGGCTTAAACTCACCCAGCGTAAGCTGCTTTAGTTGCTGTAGTTTTTCACTACCCAATTGTCGGCCGCCACCCTGATAGGCCTGTGACGACAAGTCATGGCGGTCGCCGATGACCCAGCGACCTTTATCCAGTGCCGGTTTAATCACGTTATCGACAAGCTGAACGCGGCTGGCATACATGAGCAATAACTCTGTCATTGCACTCACTTGTTCCTGCCACTGCTTCTTTACTAAGTCTCTCAACGCTTCAGCCATCGGTGTGCCACCGGGTTCTCGAACAGTTTCTGCCCTTATGCCCTTGGCCTGCAGATGGCTCACGATACTTGCAATAGCCGTACTTTTACCGGCTCCTTCAAGGCCCTCTATAACAATAAACTTGCCGTTCATATTATTCCTTGTCCTGCTGATGCGGCTTGATCTGATACTTATAAACCGCTCGGTTATGCTCCTCAAGCGTTTTAGAGAAAACATGACCGCCGCTATTGTCCGCAACAAAATAAAAGTAGTCCGTTTGTGCCGGCTGAGCCGCCGCAGCTAATGATTCGGCCGATACCATGGCAATGGGTGTTGGCGGTAAACCGTCGATGCGATATGTGTTATAAGGCGTTTTCGTACGCAGGTGCTGACGCGTTAAATTGCCATCAAAATCATCAATTCCATAGATCGTTGTCGGGTCTGACTGCAGCCGCATGCCGTTATTGAGCCTGTTACAAAATACACTGGCTACGGTTTCCCGCTCACCGTCGATACCTGTTTCTTTTTCGATGATAGAAGCCAGTATCAGCAACTCATAAGGGGTTGATACCGGACACTCGCGGTTACGAGCGCGCCACGCATCGTCAAGTTCTCTTTCAAGTGCTTCGTGCGCCTGGGTTAGTAACTCAAGATCACTGGTGTGCGCGCGGTAGCTGTATGTTTCGGGTAAAAACAAACCCTCCGGGCTGGGGTAGTCCTGCAAAAAAGGTAGTTGTTCAGACAAACTGTCAGTTGTTAGTTCAGCACTCAAATAAGGCTGCTGTTTAAGCTGCTGCAGCCACTCACTAAAACGCAGTCCTTCGATTAATGTCACCTTAAACTGCTTTTCGTCGCCACGCGCTAGTTTTTGCCAGAATTGCTGCCAGGAGTCAGCAGGAGATATTTCATAAAGCCCTGCTTGTATGCGATCAACGCCAATAAAAAATTGTGCTAAACGATAATCGAGGGTGTTACTGGTGCGAGCAAAATGCTGATTAACTCTGGCACTAATCGAGCGGGCTGTATCGCCTCGCTTTACTTGCAGTAACATTTGTTCGTGTGTCGAGTTGGCTAAGGGCTTTTCAAGGTATGCAAGAGCCATACTGCGCACTGCCAGCCCGGCAATAGCCACGGTAATGACTAACACAACGACACTAATGATGAGTTTTTTTAGCATGCAGTCAATTGCTTTAACAGCTCAGGTAAATCAGTACTCAAAACTTTACCATTTAATTGTTTAATTGGCACGGCTCCACGCACACTATTGCAAACAAATGCTTGATCTGCCTGGTATAAATCCTCAAGTGTAAACACGCCCTGGTTTACCCTTCCCAGCCATTGCTGGTCGATTATGACTTGTCGCGCAACGCCTGCTACCCCGGCCTGTTGTAATGACGGCGTAAACCACTGGTCACTACTGCGCCAAAAGATATTACCCTGGCAGCACTCGGTCAACGCATTGTGATGATCGAGTACCAAAAGGTCATCAACGCCCTTCTCTTCACGTTCCCGGGCAAGCAACACCTGCTCCAACCGGTTCAGTGTTTTTAAGCCGGCTAATACCGGCTGACGTGCCAGTTGTAGCTCAGCCACGGCAACCGTGTTGATAGTTGCTGCAACCGGCGGTAACGGACTAACTTGCATATAGGTATTTGACTCTACCGCCGCCGGAGGCATATATCCACGACCACCAAATCCGCGGGTAACGATAATTTTTGCCACGCCGTCTGGCTGGCCTGCGGTCAAGTCTGCCAACCAGGCCTCAACTTGTTGCCGCTCAGGCACCGGCAGTGCCAAGCGTTGGCTAGCTATTACTAACCGCTGCCAATGGTAATCCCACCATAGAGGCTTACCATTATGCAAACGCAGAGTTGTAAAATGGCCATCGCCAAACTGTAAGCCACGATCCAGCGGCTGGTGATGTTGTTTTCCGTTGCAAAAAATCATGATTTATCGTCAGCGCATGTCGCTCCACAAACAAAAAAGGCAGCCCTAAGGACTGCCTTTCGCCAAAAAACGTAGCGGTTGACGATTAATCGTCAGAGTGAGCCGATACGTAATCAATAGCTGCTTGAACAGTTTTAATTTTCTCAGCTTCTTCATCTGGAATTTCTGTTTCAAATTCTTCTTCCAGTGCCATCACTAGTTCAACAGTATCCAGTGAGTCAGCGCCCAGGTCGTTTTCAAAAGAAGCTTCTGGTTTAACTTCTTCTTCTTTAACGCCCAACTGCTCGATGATGATTTTCTTTACGCGTTCTTCGATAGTGCTCATGATATTAAAATCCTTCAATAGTCGTCACGAGTGTCAAATTTGGCTGTAGTGTAGTGAATGCAGCCACAATAATAAAGTAAAAATTAGCTTAAAATAAACAGGTCGTACCCCTTGAGGGTTAAACCATTGCCATTCCGCCGTTTACATGAATTGTTTCACCGGTAATATAAGCTGCCCCGGGCGAAGCCAAAAAGGCAACTGCTGCTGCGACTTCTTCGGGTTTGCCCAGACGTTCTGTTGGAATATTGGCAAAAATCGCTTGTTTCTGATCATCAGTCAAGGATTTCGTCATATCGGTATCAATAAAGCCCGGCGCAACGCAGTTGACGGTAATGCCGCGCGCCGCCACTTCTTTTGCAAGGGACTTACTAAAACCCACCAACCCGGCTTTTGCCGCACAATAGTTAACCTGGCCCGGATTGCCCGTGGTTCCGACCACCGAGCTGATGTTTATGATGCGCCCATTGCGACGTTTCATCATGCCGCGAATCACGGTTTTACAAACTCGGAAAACAGCTGACAAATTGGTATTAATCACTGAATCCCACTCATCATCCTTCATTCGCATCATTAAATTATCACGGGTGATACCAGCGTTGTTGACCAGAATATCAATTTTGCCAAACTCTTTTTCCAGTCCCTTCACGGTTTCGGCTGTCTGCTCAGCATCGGTCACGTTGAGCGCAATACCTTTACCCTTTTCGCCTAAATAATCACTAATCGCACTAGCCCCTTGTTCAGAAGTTGCGGTGCCAATAACAAAAGCACCCTGAGCAACTAATGACTCAGCAATGGCTTTACCAATGCCGCGGCTTGCGCCGGTGACCAGCGCCACCTGTTCTGCTAGAGATTGCATAAATTTATCTCCCGTTATAATTGTTCAAACGCATCCGGACTGTTAAGTGCTGTACAGCCAAATGCTTTGGTTATGCGTTTATTAAGCCCGGTCAGAACCTTGCCCGGTCCGATCTCGTAGGCTGCTTCAATATCCATGGTGGCTAGCTTTTCAATTGTTTCGGTCCAGCGTACCGGATAGTACAACTGCCTTACCAACGCATCTTTAATCGCTTCTTCATCGCTGTTGGCACTGACATCGACATTATTAATAACTGCCACAGTCGGTGTATTAAAATCGACGTTTTTTAACGCAGCACGCAATTGCTCGGCCGCCGGCTTCATGAGTTCACAATGTGACGGGACGCTTACCGGTAACGGTAACACGCGTTTGGCTCCGGCCGCCTTTAATGCTTCAGCGGCGCGGGCAACGGCGTCTTTATGGCCGGCAATCACCACCTGACCGGGGGAATTATAATTGACCGGTGTAACCACCTCGTCTTCTGCCTGTTGTTGGCAAATTTCAGCAATTTGATCATCGTCTAAGCCGATCACCGCTGCCATTGCGCCAACACCGGGCGCTACAGCTCCCTGCATGGCCTCGCCGCGTAAGGCAACCAAACGTACGGCGTCAGCAAAGTTAATGACGCCGGCACAAACTAATGCCGAGTATTCGCCCAAACTGTGACCCGCCATGGCGTTTACATCGCCTAAACCGTTTTCTTTTGCGACACGAAATAGCGCGACACTGGCCGTTAATAGTGCCGGCTGTGTTTTGCGGGTATCATTGAGCTGCTCTTCGGGGCCATTCTGAACTAATTCCCATAAATCATACCCCAACACCTTACTCGCCTCGTCAAAAGTGGCTTGAATCTGCGGGTACTGAGCGGCGACATCGGCTAACATACCAACGGTCTGTGAGCCTTGCCCCGGAAATAATAATGCTGTTGTTGTCATATTGCCCTCTTAATACTTAACCAGTGCGGAGCCCCAGGCAAAACCGCCACCGAAAGCTTCTAATAATAAGGTTTGTCCACGTTTTACGCGACCATCACGTACCGCCCAGTCTAACGCAATGGGCACTGACGCTGCAGAGGTGTTGCCGGTTTTATCCAGGGTTACTACAACCTGCTCCATCGGCATGGATAATTTTTTTGCCGTCGCCTTAATAATACGTAAGTTTGCCTGATGCGGAATCAGCCAGTCTAAATCGGCTGAAGTCATCTGGTTAGCCTGCAAGGTTTTAGTCACTAACTCACTAAGTTTTGCCACCGCAACCCGAAAAACTTCGTTTCCTTTCATATACATCCAGCTGCTTTCCGGCGTTCCCTCAGCACTTATACCGCGCGTAGTTCGAACCGGTTGTTTAGCGCCCAGTAAATGGCCATATTCACCAGCGCTATAAAGGTGAGTTGAAATAATACCTGCGCTTTCACCAGCTTCCAGTAACACCGCCCCGGCACCATCACCAAATAATACCACGGTGTTTCGGTCATCCGGATCACAGAGTCGCGCTAATACATCGGTGCCTATGACTAAAATCTTTTGATGCTGACCCGTACGTATGAATTGGTCAGCAACACTGAGTGCATAAATAAAGCCTGAGCAAGCGGCACCAACGTCAAATGCCGGAATCGAACTCACTCCCAACATTTGCTGAATTTCACAGGCTGCACTTGGGAATGCGTGCTCAGCAGAGGTTGTCGCGACGACGATCATGTCCACCTCAGTGGCACTGCAACCAGCGGCATCTAGCGCACGTTTTGCCGCCTCAAAACCTAAGGTTGCGGCACTTTCATCTGCGTTTGCGATGCGTCGCTCTTTTATTCCTGTTCGTTCTGTAATCCACGCGTCTGAGGTGTCGACTCGCTGTGATAAATCATCGTTCGTCAGGCGTTGCTCAGGTAAATAGTGACCTGTGCCTGCGATAGTTGAATAGCTCATAACTGTGCTTAATGTTGTTCTAACAGGACCGACTCAACCCGATCTTTTATCCGCTCGGGGAGTTGTGCTTGTGCTTCTGTTATCGCTTGCCTTATTGCACTACCGAATGCTTTTGCATTGGCACTACCATGGCTTTTAATAACCACACCGCGCAATCCTATCAAACTCGCACCGTTATAGTGGTCGGGCTTCAACCGATCCCAGGATTTTTGTGTGCGTTTTTGTAAAAAACGAAAGAATAAGCGGTACATCCAGTGAGACATTAACGCGGACTTAAGCTGATCGACAATCAATGTTGCCAGGCCTTCACAACTTTTAAGTGCAATATTGCCAACAAACCCGTCACACACGATGACATCGGCTTTACCACTAAACAAATGATTGCCTTCGACAAAACCGGTGTAATTGACATGTTCGGAGCTAGCCAACCGCAACGCGGCATTTTTAACCACGTCGTTACCTTTAATTTCTTCCTCACCCATGTTCAGTAAAGAAACGTTTGGACTACTGATATCTTCCAATATTTGCGCGGCAACACTACCCATTACGCCAAATTGAAATAACGTTTCTGAATCGCAGCTTGCGTTAGCACCTAAATCAAGAAGATAAGATCGGCCACCCAATTGATTGGGTAACGCCGCCATTAACGCAGGACGAAGTACCCCGGGCAATGTTTTTAGCTGAAAATAGGCCTTGGCCATTAATGCGCCAGTGTTTCCGCCACTGACTACGCCATCAGCTTCGCCTTTCGCCAGCAGTTCCAGCGCGATACTCATCGATGAGTGAGGTTTAGCACGTAGTGCCTGGCCTGGTTTCTCGTCCATTTCGACGACTTGTTCGGCGTGCACGAAGGTGACTTGGGGATGTTCGTCAAGATTATATTGGGAAAGTAACGGCGTTACGCTATCGTGTTGACCCACGACGAGGAAGTGATGAGGTGTGCCCTCATTGATTAATTGGCACAATGCGTCAATTACAATAGAGGGGCCGTTATCGCCCCCCATTGCATCAATCGCTAATTTAATTTCAGGCATGGCCTGGAAATTACTTATTAACGACCTTACGACCTTTGTAAAAACCGTCAGCTGTTACGTGGTGGCGACGATGTGTCTCACCAGAGGTAGAATCAACCGACAGTGTAGGGCCGCTGATTGCATCGTGTGAACGACGCATGTCGCGTCTTGAACGACTTTTCTTGCTTTTTTGAACAGCCATTTACGCTATCTCCTAGTTATTTACGCTTTAATTCTTGCAACACCGAAAACGGGTTCTCCGAGTCATCTTCTGACGGCTCTTCGATTTCGCCCCACGTCATCGCGTCGCGATCTACCTGACAATCTTTAGGGTCATGCTTGGCCACCAAAGGCATCGCCAGAATTAATTCATCTTCGACTAAACCGTGCAGGTTAATCTCGCCAAACTCATTTACTTCGACCGCTTCGTAGCGTTCAGGTAATTCGTCTGAGCTCTGCTTAGAAGAAACAGGAGCATACGCAAATTGCGCCGAGATATCAACCGCAAAAGGCTCATTACAACGCTGACAGGTTAACTTGACTGCAGTTTTTGCCGAACCGGCGAAATAACTTACACCTTGTTCGTCAATACCAAACTCGACGTTAACGTCCGGATCATGTTCACTGACTTCCGCCAGTAAGCTTTGAAAACGCGACAGCGTTTTTACCGGAACTAAACCATCAAACGTTTGCTTTTTATTCGCACTTTTAACGGGATCAACCGTTACGGGAATTCTTACCTTTTGCATAGCGGGCGCAGTCTACCTTAGTCGTTGGGTCTAGGCAAGCGAATTATCGCCAGCCAGCGGGTTAATCTGGTGCTTACGTAACATCCTCAGCAATTCAATACAGGGCAATCCAATCAGGGTGTTAGGGTCATCACCTATGAGCGAATCGAACAAGCTAATACCTAATCCTTCGCTTTTAAAGCTACCCGCACAATTCAGCGGTTGCTCCAGCTCAACATACTGCTGTAATTCAGCAGTTGTTAAATCATTACGGAATTTCACCGAAAAAGGCACACAAATAACATCTGCCTTATCGGTCCGGGCATCATATACACAAAGCCCGGTTAAAAAAACGACGGTTTTACCGACAAAACGCTGTAATTGTGCCACCGCTTTTGCAGTGCTGTGAGGCTTGCCTAAAATGTCACCGTCACACACAGCGACCTGGTCCGAACCAATAATGATCGCGTTCGCAAAATCGGGGTTTTGCTTGGCCACCGCACGCGCCTTTTGCTCTGCCAATCTGGCGACGAGCGTCTGCGGCGCTTCATCGGCGAGCGGCGTTTCGTCGATTTCAGGTTTTGCGACCTGATAATCTAAATGTAGTTTATCCAGAATAGCCCGTCTAAACGGGGACGATGAGCCCAGTACTAAGGTTCGCTTACTCATAATATCTCTTCAGCGTTCGTTTAAATAAGAGTTGGTAACTGATTCAAATCGCTAATCACAATATCCGCCCCGGCAGCTGTTAGCCTGGCTGCATCATGCACACCAAAGTCAACACCGATAGCATAGGTCCCTGCCGCTTTAGCCATTCTCATGTCGTGTTCAGAGTCACCGACCATTACCGTCTGGTGCGGCTCAAATTGCAGTTGCTCCATTAATTCGTGCAACATCTGCGGGTGCGGTTTGCCGCGTGTTTCGTCAGCGCAGCGCGAGGCGTCAAAAAAGTCACTCATGGCAACCTCACGCCACACACGGTCAAGCCCCTTCCTTGCCTTACCCGTTGCCACAGCAATAATGTGCTGACGCCTTTTCAACTCTTCAAGCACTGCAAGCGCAGTTGGAAATAATGGCGTTGGGGTTACATTTAAATCGACATACTCGTCACGGTAGCGGGCTAAAAACGCATCATACTGACTACTGGGTAACACCCCGAACAAACGCTCAATCGCAGGTTCCAGACTCAGTCCGATAATATCTTTAACGGCCTGTACCTCCGGCACTGGTAGACGCATATGCTTTGCCGTAACCTGCATAGACGACACGATGCGGTCAATCGAGTCCATCAGCGTGCCGTCCCAATCAAAAATAACTAAACGTGACTGCATTTATATCGCCGTTAATCGTGTTAGTAAGTCGCTCAATGCGGGCTCAAGTGGCGCTTCGAAGTGACATTGCCGTTCGGTTTTTGGATGCGTAAACGTCAGCTGCCAGGCATGCAAAAACAACCGCCGCAAGCCCAGCTGCTGCATCTGTTCATCAAACTCGCGGTCGCCGTATTTGGGATCGCCAGCAATCGGGTGACCGGCATGTAAGGCATGCACTCGAATTTGATGGGTGCGGCCGGTTACCGGAGAGGCTTCCACCAGGGTTGCCTGTTGATAACGTTGCTGGATTCTAAAACGAGTCAACGACGGCTTGCCTTCGGCATCAACCCGAACCATACGCTCACCTGACTGCAGCGTATTTTTTTGTAACGGTGCTTCTACCTGACGGCAACTTTTCTGCCATTGCCCTCTAACCAGGGCTAAGTATTGCTTGTTGACCGATTTTTCTCTTAACTGTTCATGCAGTGCTTTAAGTACCGAGCGCTTTTTGGCCACCATTAATAGGCCACTGGTATCCCGATCCAAACGGTGTACCAGTTCCAGATTTTTATCGTTAGGTCGCAACGCCCGCAATGCTTCGATTAGTCCGAATTTAAGCCCTGAACCACCGTGCACCGCAATACCTGAAGGCTTGTTAACCACCATCAAGTGATCATCTTCATAGATAATGGCGTCCGCCAGTGCCTGCACTTGTTCCAGTTTCGCCGACGGTAACTCAGGACGTTCCGACAGCTTAACCGGTGGAATACGGATGGTATCGTCGGGTTGTAACTTGTAATCGGGTTTAATCCGCTTCTTGTTAACCCGAACCTCGCCTTTACGGACAATACGGTACACCAACGACTTCGGCACTCCCTTAAGTTTCGTCATAAGAAAGTTATCGATGCGCTGTCCGGTTTCGTCCTGGCTTACCCGATGAAAGGTAACTTCATGCTGAATCATTTTCATGGCGCGGATTTTATCACTAAGCTCAACAACATGCATGCAAATTGTCGCTTGTATTAGGGGTTGTTTATGTGAAATAATGAAGTGTCAAAAAATATCCTGTGACGGGACAAGAAGGTATAAAAAGTGCCAGATGAGCTGGCCGCCCCACAGGTGAAAGCGACACATATAATTTGAGTTTCGCGCAATTGACACATTTTGCCGGAGTCCTCCACGTCCTCATACGACCAACTACACGTGTTGTGTAATGTAGCGTCGAGATGAGGAATGCACGGAGCTGATAACGTAAAGAGGCAGAATGCAGGTTCAGTTGCTGATTAACCTAATAGCGACAGCATGACGCGTAACGTTAAGCGAAAGCGCTGAGTTACCAAGCACAGTCAAGCCAATTTTTGTTACACGTTATTGAATTAATGACGGGTAACGCAGCATTGTAACGCTGCAAACAAACAATTTAACGATAGTGCATTAGTGCTGCTTTAACAGCGCGTCATGCTGTGGCGTAGCAAGATTGAGTCACAGTAATGAAAAGAATGTTAATTAATGCCACGCAGTTAGAAGAGCTGCGTGTAGCGCTGGTAGACGGCCAACGCTTATATGATCTCGATATTGAGAGTCCCGGCCACGAGCAGAAAAAAGCCAACATATATAAAGGCAAAATTACTCGCATCGAGCCAAGTCTAGAAGCTGCTTTCGTCGATTACGGCGCCGAGCGACACGGATTCCTCCCCTTAAAAGAAATTGCAAAAACCTACTTCCCCGAGGGTTACACGTTCCAGGGTCGTCCCAACATTAAAGATGTTGTAAAAGAAGGCCAGGAAGTCATTGTCCAAATTGACAAAGAAGAACGCGGCCAAAAAGGCGCAGCCTTAACGACCTTCATCTCTCTTGCCGGTAGTTATTTGGTATTGATGCCAAACAACCCTCGCGCTGGCGGTATCTCGCGTCGCATCGAGGGCGATGAGCGCTCAGCGTTAAAAGAGGCCTTGAGTGAACTTAACGTGCCCAAAGAAATGGGGCTTATTGTTCGTACTGCCGGTGTGGGCAAATCAAAAGAAGAACTGGAGTGGGATTTAAATGTTCTACTGCATCATTGGTCTGCCATCAGTGATGCAGCTAGTGACCGCCCTGCTCCGTTTTTAATCCATCAGGAAAGCAACGTTATCTTCCGAGCGCTGCGTGATTACTTACGCCGTGACATCGGCGAAGTACTGATAGACAGTAAAAAAGTTTTCGAACAAGTCCGCAATCATATTCAGTTGATCCGTCCTGACTTTGTTAATCGGGTTAAGCTTTATGACGGCGATGTACCGCTGTTCAGCCATTACCAAATTGAGAGCCAGATAGAGTCTGCATTCCAGCGTGAAGTTCGGCTGCCATCAGGCGGTTCTATTGTTATAGATCCGACCGAAGCATTGACCTCGATAGATATTAACTCATCACGCGCTACCAAAGGCGGTGATATCGAGGAAACTGCGTTACAAACCAACCTGGAAGCGGCTGAAGAGATTGCACGCCAGTTACGTTTGCGGGATTTAGGCGGTTTGGTAGTCATTGACTTTATCGATATGACCCCTGCCCGTCATCAACGCGAAGTAGAAAACCGGTTGCGTGACAGCCTGGCTCAGGATCGGGCACGTATTCAGGTGGCACGAATTTCCCGCTTTGGTTTGCTGGAAATGTCGCGGCAACGACTGCGTCCTTCACTGGGCGAATCAGCCAACAGTGTTTGCCCCCGCTGTGATGGCCAGGGCACTATTCGTTCCAGCGAATCGTTGGCTTTGTCGATTCTGCGCTTAATCGAAGAAGAAGCGATAAAAGACAATACCGTACAAGTGCAGGCTCAAGTGCCGGTACCTGTGGCGACTTACTTATTAAACGAAAAACGGTCAGCGGTTAACAAAGTTGAAGAACGTCACAACGTTAAAGCGGTTATTATTCCCAATCATCATTTGGATACACCGCACTTTGAAGTCATCCGCATTCGTGATGACGAAGTCCCTGAAGCTGCCAGCTTCCAGTTGGTAAATAAACAGGAAAAGGACGAATCAGTAGCAATAACACTAACCAAAGATCGTCAACAGTTAGAAGAACCGGCGTTGAAGGGTCTGCAGGCGCCTGCAGCTGCACCACCGCCAGCACCGGCTGCAGCAGCTCCAACTCCGGCAGCAACAGCGGCTTCTGGTCCCTCATTGTTTGCGCGGTTAGGTAAGTGGTTGGCCAGCTTGTTCGCCAGCGACGATGAGCAACAACAGCAAAGCCAGAACAACGACCGCAATAATCGCGGACAGCGCAATAACAATAACCGTGGTGGCCGCAATCAGCGCGGTGGCAATCGCCGTTCGCGTCAGCGCCCGCGTAATGACAATCGTAAAGCAACTGACGACTCGAAGACAGACAACAAAGCGCAAGAAGAGCGTCAGGATGATCGCCAGGACAATCGTTCAGGTGATTCGCGCTCGAATAACTCGCGTCGCAGTAATAATAACCGTCGCGGACGTGGTCGCAATCGCAACCAAAATCGTAAACCTGAGCAAGAGCAGAACAATCAAACAGCTGCGCAGGAAGCAGAAAAAGTCGAGCGCGAGCAAAAGCCAGCTCCGGCTAATGAGCAGGAACAGCCGCGGACACCGAAAAAACGTCGTTCACAAAAGAACCTGGAACGCTCTGTTCGTGTTAAAGGCGCAGCAACCGACAGCGCTGCGACTGAATCGTCGGTAGCGGCTAAGACTGAGAAAAAGCAGGACGCTAAACCTGCGGCTGACACCTCGGCTAAACCAGAGTCTGTCGCTAACGATAAACCTGCACAAGAGAATTCAGCTGTGGAGCAAGCACGCGAGCCCCGCGAGCCGTCTCCGAAAGTATTGGCTTCTAAAGTGAATGACCCACGTTTACAAGCGGCAGCCGAGTTAGTTCAGGCGGAGCAACAGCCAGCTCCTGAGCAACAGCAGGCTGAACAGGAACCCGTGCAGCAGCCTGAATCTGAGCCTTCGACACCTGAACCTGCCACTGCAGAGCAGCCGGAAGCTAAGGCTGATTCAACGTCTGTAGAAGCGACTGAGCAGCGCCCTGCTGAATCTGACGCTGAAGCTGACGCGAGCCCCCAGGCAGAAACTGCGGCTGAAGAAGTAGAAACAGCTGAGCCTAAGACTCAAACGCACAGTAATGCTGGTGAAACTGAGCCAACAATTGAAGACAATGAGCCTGAAAAACCGGCTAAGACTGAACGCAACCGCTCGCGCCGGTCGCCACGTCACCAACGTGCAGCCGGACAGAAGCGCAAACGTGAGAAGCAGGAAGCGGGTAATGACCAGGCGGCCAACGCGGTAGTCAGCCCAATCTACCCCAGCAGCGCTAAAAGTAAGGCTTTTGCCGATATGACTAAAGCTAGCCCGAGCCCTCGTGAAGGTGAGTTTACGCCATTCCCGGTGGCACCGGCTACAGCGCGTCACGGCTATGCCCAACCGCAGAAAATTACCTCGGTCACACAGCCGGCATCTTCGGCGTATGCCGATATGGCGAAGTGTTCTCCTAACGCGTCATAGCAGTTAAACGCGGATAAACAAAACCCCGCAGTCCTAAACAGGATTGCGGGGTTTTTAATAGTCAGTTAGGCAGATTAATTAATTCGAATGAGTGCTTTGTTCTTTTCTAGGGTTTTTAAGCCGATGCCTTTTACATCCAGCAACTGCTCAAGCTCGGTGTAACCGCCCAATTGCTCGCGTAGCTTAATAATTTCTTCGGCCCGTTTTACACCCACGCCAATCATTACTGCGGACAACTCCGCCGCCGTGGCTGTATTAATATCTAACAGTGTTTCCTTTGCGGGCGTTTCTGCCGCCTGAGTATAAACAGCCATGGGCTCAGGTGCGGCTGCACTGGTTAACGGAGCGGCACTCACTGCTCCGCTGGCAGTTACAGTAAAAGCGAGTGATGCAATTGCAGATAAATAAGTTTTCCGTAACATAAGGCTTCCTCATCGTTAGTTTGTTTACGCTTGTCTTATTAAGAAAAACAGCAAACTAACTATAGTTCAGCCATAGCAACGTCTAACCATATACGATAATGCGCTAACTTAATTCAGCCAATATCTCAAGCACGGCCTGGTGTGGGTTGTCTGCCTGAGTGACAGGACGCCCAATCACCATAAAGTCTACACCGGCCTGTTGCGCCTGACGCGGCGTTAAGGTGCGCTTTTGATCATCCTGTTGCGCTGCTGCCGGCCGTATTCCCGGCGTCATTAACTTAAACGCGGCGCCAAGTTCATCGTGCAACATTTTTGCTTCCTGCGCTGAACAGACAACGCCATCTAAACCTGCACGTTGCGTTAGTTTTGCCAATCGTAATACCTGCTCACGTACCGGCACGATGATGCCAATATCCGCAAGGTCACTTTCATCCATTGATGTAAGCACCGTCACAGCAATAAGCAAGGGCCTCTTGTCCGTTGGTAATTCCTGTAATGCCGCGTTGGCAGCCTGCATCATTTTTAGACCGCCACTGGCATGCACGTTAACCACGTCGACGCCCAGCTTGGCAGCAGCAGTAACGGCTTTGGCAACGGTATTAGGAATATCATGGAATTTTAAGTCCAAAAACACAGAAAAGCCTTTTTCTACCTGCTCACTAACCCAGTCCGGCCCTTCTGTCGTAAACAGCTCTTTACCGACTTTTATACCGACCTTGCCAGGATCAAGTTGTGACACCATAGCATCAGCTTGTATTCGGTTATGATAATCCAATGCAATGTAAACGCTTGGTAAGCTCATTATTATTTCACCTATTCACCGTCAATACCAAAAATGGGTTTAGTTGTGCTCCAGCTTTTGCAACTTGGGCATTGCCAATACAGGGTGTGCCCCGAAAATCCACAATGCCTACAACTATACTTGGGTCGTTGGGCGATATGTTCCGCTACCATTCGCTGCAGTATTTTTAGGCTTTCACGCGCACTTCCCACGTCGGCTGCGCGAATATGAAAGTCCATTAGCTGATGGAAGCCTCGCATGGTTGGGTGCTGCTCCATAGAGCTACGTATAAACTGCTCGGCAGCATCGCCACCCTGAGTTGCGAAGATATATTCGGACAATGCAATCGTAGCACTGGTACCCGCATTTTTTTCTACACAATGGTGTAAAAACTCAATATAGGGTGTTTGATCGCCCTGTTTTTTATAAATGCTTTCTAGTGGTTTTAATACTTCACTGACAAAACTTTTATCTTGCTGCAAAACTCGTTGCAGGTAACTTGTTGCCAACTCTGTTTGATTATCTTGTTGGTACAATAGTCCCAAAGCAATACTTGCCCGCACACAGTTGTCGTCGTGCTTAAGCGCCTTTTTATAATGTTTTACCGCTTCGCTGCCTTGCTCCATTTGCGCTAATTCACAGTAAAGCTGAGCTACAACTATCTCGATATGTCGGTCATCCCGAGTTAACCGAAGTGCTGTTTTTATCGCTTTATCCCACTCATGGGTTGCTTGATACAGCTCTAACAAATTTTTGCGGCTGCGCTCACGAAAATACTTATGCCGTTGTAAGCCGGAAAACATTTGCTCAGCGCGGTCGTAAATACCCGCAGCGAGATAATCTTTGCCGAGCTCGTACATGGCAGTTAGACGGTCATTTTCGGTGATATTTGGACGTGAGGTTAAATTCTGGTGGATCTTTATGGCACGCTCAACTTCGCCGCGGCGGCGAAAAAGCTTACCCAGCGTCCAGTGAGTTTCGAGGGTTTCACTATCTACATCTAATAGCTCAACAAATAAATCAACCGCCTTGTCCGGCTGATCTGACAGTAGCAGATTTAAGCCGGTGGCATACTGTTTTGAAAACCGTTGTTGTTCTTTGCGCTCTTCACTACGTACACTGTTCCGCCCCATAAACCAGCCATAAGCGGCGGCAACAGGTAATAAAAGGAACAGTAACTCAAGCATTAGCTATTACGCCTCGGCATCTGGTTTTGCTTCTGACTCGTTCTGTTGGCGCAGCTTGTTAAACTTTCTAAGCAGGCGCTGGTAGCGTAGCTTCCAACGTAATGTCGAAAGAAAATAAAAAATTAACGAAATTAAAAAACCGAAGCCCATAAAAATGCCGGCAACGGCGGCAATGGATAGCTCTGCGCTAAACGCCAGAAAGTTTACTTGCACCTGGCCGGCATTCTGCGCGCCAAACGCTAATGCAACGAAAAATATCACCAGGATTGGGATCACGACTAACAATTTTTTAAGCATGTGCATCCTCAGCTGCTACCCATAAAAAAACGGCATGCCAGTATAGCATGCCGTTTTTATCATTCGAGTACAAAGATTAACTAAAATTATCAACGCGTTCTCGTAATTCCTTGCCTGCTTTAAAGTGAGGGACATATTTTGCATCCAGCTCGACTTTTTCACCAGTCTTTGGATTACGGCCGATACGCGGCGCGCGATAATGCAACGAAAAACTGCCGAAGCCTCGTATTTCGATGCGTTTTCCGTGAGCCAGACTTTGAACCATCTGCTCAAGGATATCCTTAACACTCGCTTCAACGACCGTAGGAGGTAAGTCCTGATACTTCAGGGTTAACCGGTCAATCAGTTCTGATTTGGTCATGCTACCTCCTCCTTATTAATAAAACGTGCGCCGAAGACGCACGTTACATCAATCTTAGTCGTCAGTTTTAGCCGCTTTAAACGCGTCAGCCATTGCACTGTTAATGCCAGAGCTGTCTTGCTGCTTGTTGACTTGCTCAACCGCTTCTTTCTCTTCAACTTCGTCTTTCGCGCGGATAGACAAGCTCAGAGTACGGTTTTTGCGATCAACACCCATGAAGCGCGCTTCGATAGCGTCACCAACAGATAATTCAGTTGATGCATCTTCTACACGTTCACGAGAAATGTCTGCAGCACGAACGTAACCTTCTACGCTGTCAGCCAGTTCAACTTTTGCACCTTTCGCGTCAACTTCAGTGACGGTACCAGTAACAATAGAACCTTTCTTGTTAGCTGCCAAGTAGTTGTTGAACGGATCTTCTTCAAGTTGCTTAATACCTAAAGAGATGCGCTCACGTTCTGCGTCAACCTGCATTACAACGGCAGTAACTTCTTCGCCTTTCTTGTAATCGCGAACGGCTTCTTCGCCAGTTGCGTTCCAGCTGATGTCTGACAAGTGAACCAGGCCATCAATACCGCCATCCAAGCCGATAAAGATACCGAAGTCAGTGATTGACTTGATCTTACCAGTAACTTTCTCGCCCTTGTTGTGGTTCTTAGCAAACTCTTCCCAAGGGTTAGGCTTGCATTGTTTAAGGCCAAGAGAAATACGACGACGCTCTTCGTCGATTTCCAGAACCATAACTTCAACCGTGTCGTCCAGGTTTACAACCTTAGATGGGTGAACGTTTTTGTTAGTCCAATCCATTTCAGATACGTGTACCAGACCTTCAACACCTTCTTCGATTTCGACGAAGCAGCCGTAATCAGTCAAGTTCGTAACACGACCGGTTAGGCGAGTACCTTCTGGGTAACGGTTAGCGATATCCGCCCATGGATCTTCGCCTAATTGCTTAAGACCCAATGATACGCGAGTACGCTCACGGTCAAACTTCAATACTTTAACAGTGATTTCGTCGCCAACATTGACGATTTCGCTTGGGTGCTTAACACGCTTCCAAGCCATGTCAGTGATGTGCAATAGGCCATCAACACCACCCAAATCAACGAACGCACCGTAGTCAGTAAGGTTTTTAACGATACCTTGAACTTCTTGACCTTCTTGCAGGTTCTCAAGCAGCTCTTCGCGTTCTGCACTGTTCTCTTTCTCGATAACAGCACGGCGAGAAACAACAACGTTGTTGCGCTTCTGGTCAAGCTTAATAACTTTGAATTCAAGGTCTTTGTTTTCAAGGTGTGTAGTTTCACGTACTGGACGTACGTCAACCAATGAACCTGGCAAGAACGCGCGAACGCCGCCTAAGTCCACAGTGAAGCCACCCTTAACCTTACCAGAAATGTAACCGGTAACTGTTGCGTTTTCTTCGTGCGCTTTTTCCAGCTGCAGCCAAGCTTCATAGCGCTTAGCTTTTTCGCGTGAAAGAATCGTTTCGCCGAAACCATCTTCAACAGCATCAAGTGCTACGTCGACTTCATCGCCAACGCTAACTTCCAGTTCACCTTCCGCGTTACGGAATTGTTCTGCCGGGATAGCACTTTCAGATTTAAGGCCAGCGTCAACTAATACCAAATCTTTCTGGATAGCAACGATGGTGCCTTTTACGATGGAGCCCGGGCGAGTTTCGACTTCCTTCAGGCTTTCTTCAAACAGCTGTGCAAAATTTTCTGACATATTAAATATCTTCGCTTTTAAATGACGTCCACTGAAATTCCGTAGTCAGCGGGGTTATGAATAAAGTCTGCATGTATCCTTACGGCAGACGCCTAAATAACCCACCCGGCCAATTTGCCGGGCAAGCTAGCTAGTCATGTGACAGTTTGCTGTGAGCAAACGTCAAAATATCTTCTACCACCTGATCGATGCTTAGTTCTGTACTATCAATGTACAGCGCATCATCAGCTGGTTTTAACGGCGCCACGCTACGCGATGTGTCACGTTCGTCACGCTCTTGAATTTCGGTTATTAATTGGTCAATATTAGCATCAAAGCCCTTTTCGAGCAATTGCTTGTAACGCCTTTGTGCGCGTTCCTGCGCGGATGCTGTCAGAAAGATTTTTGCATCGGCCTCGGGAAACACGACGGTTCCCATATCACGTCCGTCGGCAACCAGCCCAGGCAAGTCTTTAAAGCCACGCTGGCGGCGTAACAGCGCTTCGCGGACACGTGGCAATGCCGCTACCTTAGAGGCCATGTTGCCGACCTTTTCAGTGCGGATAGTCATGGTCACGTCCTCACCCTCGAGGATAATATGAGTTAAACCATCATCTTCCTGCGCTTCAAATTTAACATCGAGGTGTGCGGCCAGGGTAACCAGGCTTTCTTCATCTGCCTCACTAAAATTGTGATGCAGTGCTGCCAGTGCCAGCACACGGTAGATAGCGCCACTATCCAATAGATGCCAGCCCATTTTTTCTGCCAAAATACGACTAACGGTTCCTTTGCCCGAACCACTAGGTCCATCAATGGTAATAACTGGGGTGGGTGTTGCCATAAAGTCCTCTGATTGCCCTGCCAATTGCAGTATTAAGCGGCGCAATTATACGCATTTATCAAAATTTTGCACCCTCAATACGCCAGCGCTAAGGTAAAAGATCGATATGACAGAGGCGTGAAAGCTCATTGAAAAATTGCGGGTAGGTTTTTTTACAACATCCAGGGTCATTTACGTTCACCCCATTTGCAGAAAAACCAAGCAATGCAAAACACATGGCAATGCGATGGTCGTCGTAAGTATCAACAGTCGCTTGCTTAAGCACTGCCGGCGGGTCAATGATCAGGTAGTCCGCGCCCTCTTCTACCGTTGCACCAAATTTGCGCGCCTCAGTAGCCATAGCTGCCAGGCGGTCGGTCTCTTTTACCCGCCAATTTGCCACGTTACATATTGACGTTCGACCTTTTGCAAACAACGCCAAAGGTACGATGGTCATAGCCGCGTCAGGAATTTGGTTACCATCAAAATCAATGGGCTGTAACGCGCCGGAACCACTCACCGTTACCGAGTTTTCACCCCACTCAACGGTTGCGCCCATGCGTTGTACGACGTCAGCAAAACCAATATCGCCCTGAATAGAGTGCTGACCGACGCCCTGTATGGTTATCGGGCCACCGGCGATAGCTGCGGCTGCCATCCAATAGCTGGCTCCGCTGGCGTCTCCTTCAATAAAATATTCGCCCGGCGACCGATACTGCTGGCCTCCGGTAATAGCGTACTGTCGTTCAGAAATAGGCTTGATAGTAATGCCGAAACTACCCACCATAGCAATGGTGAGATCAATATAAGGGCGTGATACGACGTCACCGGTTAGCGTTAGCGTTGAGTCTTCAGCTAACAGCGGTAGTGCCATCAGCAAGGCACTAACATATTGACTGGAAACACTGCCATCAATGGTAAAATCACCAGCTTGCAGACCGCTGCTCACGGCTAAAGGCGGATATCCCTGGTTTTGCAAACAATCAAGCGCCGCGCCACGCTCAACTAAACTATCAATAAGGTCACCCAGCGGTCGTTCCCGCATGCGGGGGTCACCGTCAAGAGTAACCGATTGTTTACCAGTTAACGTTGCCGCCAAAACCGCGACCAACGGGCGCATTGCTGTACCCGCATTGCCAAGCAGTAAACGCTCCGGCACAGTCGTCCACTGCCCGCTACAGCCATGCACAACCACCTGCGTAGGGGTAACTTCCTCTACCTCTACACCCAATGCGTTTAATGCCTCTAACATGCGCGCCGTATCGTCGCTGCGCAACAAGTTCTTAAGCACAACCGGCTTGTCCGCGAGCGCGGCTATGAGCAATGCGCGGTTAGCGATGCTTTTTGAACCCGGCAGTGTCACTTCGCCGCGGCAATGCTTAAGACCGCTTACCGTCAAGGTTTGTGGAAGTTCTTGCATTAGTAGCTTATGCGGCGCATCGCATCAATGAAGGCTTGGTTTTCATCCGCCAGCCCAATACTCACCCGTAAATGATTTGGTAGTTCATAGCCTGCTACAGGACGCACAATCACCCCTTCATGTAATAGCTTTTGATAAATATCAGCAGCTTTAGGGCCAACTTCGATGGTTAAAAAGTTGCCGTGCGATGGAATGTAGCCGAACCCATCCTGTTGGCAAAACTCAATCAGCTGTTGCATACCGGCCGCATTAACCTTAATGGCCTGCTGTAGATAATCATGATCATCCAATACCACTTCGGCAGCTTTTAATGACAACGAATTAACATTAAACGGCTGACGAATGCGATTAAGTAAATCAGCGATTTCAGCACTAGTTACTGCGTAACCGGCTCGCAGGCCGGCTAACCCGTAGGCCTTTGAAAAGGTTCGTGAGACCACCAGGTTAGGATAGTCTTTCAACCATGCAATTGAGGGCGCACGTTCATGTTCTGCAACATACTCGTAGTAGGCCTCATCCAGCACCACCAAAACGTTCGACGGCACCTTATCCAGAAAGGTTTTTATGGATTCAGTCGATAAAAACGTGCCCGTCGGGTTATTCGGATTGGCGATAAAGATCATTTTAGTACGATCCGTAATCGCCCCCGCCATAGCGTCCAAATCGTGGCCATAATCACTGGCAGGCACCGCTACCGCTTTAGCGCCAATTGCCTGAGTAACCAGTGGGTAGACCACAAAGGCATGTTGCGAAAAAATGACTTCGTTATCAGCGTTAACAAAGGTACGCGCTAAAATCTCTAACACATCGTTAGAGCCATTACCTAAGGTGATTTGATGAGTATCCACGCCATGCAATTCGGCCAGCTTACTTTTTAAGTAAAAACCATTAGCGTCGGGATAACGAATCAAGTCCGACAACTCGCCCTGCAATGCAGTGCGAACTTTTTCACTTAAACCGAGCGGGTTTTCATTAGACGCCAGTTTCACCACGTGTGACAAACCCAGTTCTCGTTGCAGTTCGTCCATCGGTTTACCGGCCTGGTAAGGCTGTAACTGACGAACGCCCGGGTTAGCTGCTGCGGTTGCATCAAAACGTGCCATAGTCATCATTACCTTTATTGTTTTTTTAAGCTTTACGTGCAAACTCATCCATAAAATCGATAAGCACCTTAACGCCTTCCAACGGCATCGCATTATAGAGGCTGGCTCGCATGCCACCGACAAAGCGGTGTCCCTTCAGCCCCATTAAGCCAGCTTCTTTCGCCTCGGCTAAAAAGCGCTCATCAAGGCGCTCATCCGCTAGCTGGAAAGGAATATTCATTATCGAGCGGTAATCCGGGTTAACCTGATTACGATAGAAATCTGACCCATCGATGTAGCTATACAAGGTGCTCGCTTTTTGGTGATTGGTTTGACCCATCGCCGTCAGGCCACCCTGCTCTTTTAGCCATTTAAACACCAACCCGGATAGATACCAGGCAAAGGTGTTTGGTGTGTTATACATTGAGTTATCTTTCGCCTGCAACTGGTAGTCCATGATAGAACTCAGTTCAGGTTGCGGGTTACCGAGCAGGTCTTTTTTTACAATCGCAATAGCGAACCCGGACGGCCCAATATTCTTTTGTGCGCCGGCATAGATAACCCCGAAGCGGCTAACATCCAGCGGTTCGGCCAAAATATTCGATGACATATCCGCTACAATGGGAGCATCTACATCAGGGATATCATGCAATGCGATACCGTCAACCGTTTCATTAGGACAATAATGAAAGTAGGCAGCGTTGTCTGACAGCTTCCATTGATCGCGCGGAGCAATGGCCTTGCCCTGTCCGGTTTCCTGGTTACCTGCGACAACGTTTACAGCGCCCACATACTTTTGCGCTTCGCGTATGGCATAACCTGACCAAATACCACTGTCCAGATAGTCTACCGTAGATGTTTTAGAGGCGATATTTTGCGGTACGGCGGAAAATTGACCACGTCCGCCCCCTTGCAGAAACAGCACTTCGTAGCCATCAGGTACATTTAGCAAGTCGCGCAGATCGTGTTCTGCTTGTTTAGCCATTGCTACGTAAGCCGGGTCCCGGTGTGAAAACTCCATCACCGAAACGCCGGTATTATTCCAGTTTAATAACTCAGACTGCGCCTGCTCCATGACCACTTTAGGGAGCATGGCAGGGCCGGCAGAGAAATTAAAAACACTATTACTCATCAGCACTTTCCTGTCCGGCTTCCGCGTCGCTGTCTCCCGCATCATGCTCTTCGCTATTAGGCTGTTCACCGTCAATAGCCTCGGTCAGCACTTCGTCCTCGTCAATTTCATCGATACGTTGTAAACCAACCACTTGTTCGTCATCGCCTGTGCGAATTAAGCGTACACCCTGGGTGTTACGACCCACGGTAGACACTTCGTTAACACGAGTGCGCACCAGCGTGCCTTTGTTACTGATCAGCATAATTTCGTTGCCATCAATAACTTCCATAGCACCGACTACAATGCCGTTGCGCTCACTGACTTTTATCGATACCACGCCCTTGGTAGCGCGCGATTTAGTCGGATAATCACCAACTGGTGTGCGTTTACCATAGCCGTTTTCGGTTACCGTAAGAATTGCAGCCTCGGCTTCTTCGTAAGTACGCGGAACAATCAGCGAGACAACCCGCTGTCCATCCTCTAACCGAATACCACGAACACCGGTAGCAGTACGACCCATCGAACGCACTTGATCTTCTTTAAAGCGAACGACTTTGCCGGCATCCGAGAACAACATAATTTCTTGTTCGCCATCGGTGATATCAACACCAATGAGCTCATCACCATCATTTAAATTTAGTGCAATAATGCCGCCGTTACGTGGGCGCGAATATTCAGGTAATGGCGTTTTCTTAACGGTGCCGTTTTTGGTCGCCATAATGACGAACTTGTCTTCCGGATAATCCCGGGTCGGCAGAATAGCGGTAATGCGTTCATCCGACTCCAGCGGTAACAAGTTTACAATCGGCTTACCGCGAGACGCGCGACTTGCCAATGGCAACTGGTAAACCTTCATCCAGTAAATGCGACCATAGGTTGAGAAGCACAAAATCGTATCGTGGGTGTTTGCTACCCATAGTCGCTCAATGAAGTCTTCGTCCTTCATTTTAGTGGCCGCTTTGCCTTTGCCGCCACGGCGTTGTGCTTCGTATTCGGTCAACGGCTGATACTTGACATAGCCTTCGTGCGACAGTGTCACCACAACGTCTTCTTCGTTAATCAGGTCTTCCATACTGATGTCGTGCGCCGCCGCTGTTATCTCGGTTTTACGCTCGTCACCAAAGTTGGCCCGTACTTCGACCAACTCTTCGGTAATAACTTCCATTAACCGTTCGCTGGAGCGCAAGATGTGCAATAGCTCCGCGATTTGATCAAGAATGCCTTTATATTCTTCGAGAATTTTTTCGTGCTCGAGACCGGTTAGTTTATGCAAGCGCAAGTCAAGAATGGCCTGAGCCTGTTCTTCAGTCAGGTAATAGTTGCCGTCACGAATACCGTATTCTTCCGGTAAATGATCAGGACGTGCCGCATCAACGCCAGCACCCTCGAGCATCGCTGCCACATGACCCAACTGCCAGCTGCGCGAGGTTAATCCCTGCTTAGCTTCTGCCGGCGTCGGTGAGTGACGAATTAATTCAATAACTTCATCGATATTAGCCAGCGCAATAGCCAGGCCTTCTAATATGTGCGCACGCTCACGGGCTTTGCGTAACTCATAAACCGAGCGGCGGGTAACAACCTCGCGACGATGACGCACGAATGCGTTGAGCATGTCATACAGATTAAACAGTTTTGGCTGGCCTTTATCCAGCGCCACCATGTTAATGCCGAAAACAACCTGCATCTGGGTATTGGCATACAAGTGATTCAATACCACTTCAGCAACATCCCCACGCCGAATTTCGATAACGATGCGCATGCCGTCTTTATCTGACTCGTCACGCAGACCGCTGATACCCTCGAGTCGTTTTTCTTTGACTAACTCGGCGATCTTCTCAATTAAACGTGCTTTGTTAACCTGGTACGGTATTTCCGTTACGATAATGCTTTCGCGGCCAGATTTCTCGTCTACTTCAACTTCGGCCGTGGCGCGCAAGTGAATACGTCCGCGCCCCGTTTTATACGCTTCAATAATGCCCGAGCGACCAGAAATACTCGCTGCAGTCGGGAAGTCAGGACCCGGAATGAATTCCATCAGCTCATCGATAGTGATGTCCGGGTTTTCAATTAACGCCAAGGTACCGTTAATCACTTCGTTAAGGTTATGCGGCGGAATATTGGTGGCCATACCAACCGCAATACCTGAGGAACCATTAACTAAAAGATTCGGAATACGTGTCGGCAATACATCAGGAATGCGCTCGGTACCGTCATAGTTATCAACAAAATCAACGGTTTCTTTATCAAGGTCCGCTAACAGCTGATGCGCAATTTTTTCCATTCGAATTTCGGTATAACGCATCGCCGCAGCAGAGTCGCCGTCGACTGAACCGAAGTTACCCTGACCATCGACCAAGGTGTAACGCAATGAAAATGGCTGTGCCATACGAACAATCGTATCGTAGACCGCCGAATCGCCGTGCGGGTGATATTTACCGATAACATCACCGACCACACGCGCTGATTTTTTATAGGGCTTGTTAAAGTCATTACGCAATTCGTTCATCGCGAACAAAACGCGTCGGTGAACCGGTTTTAGACCATCGCGCACATCCGGTAACGCACGGCCGACAATGACACTCATCGCATAATCAAGATAAGAACTCTTGAGTTCGTCCTCGATATTAATGGGTGACACTTCTCTGGCAAGATCGCTCATACTGTTGTCCCTAAATCCCTAACAAAATGGCTAACTATTCTGTTTTTATATTGATCTAGCCATTGTACCCATCCGCATGCATGATCGCACCCTCTTTTTAACATTCCTTTGCTGCGGTATGCTATGCGGCACAATGACCGACCGAAGGCGGCGTTAAGCCGGTATAGAAATGATTCAAAATGACCAAAAAAACGTCAATCAAAACGTCGATCCGGCAGAAATCGAAAAGTTTTCAGCGATAGCTTCACGCTGGTGGGATACTGAAGGCGAATTTAAGCCCCTGCATAAAATCAATCCCTTGCGTTTAGACTTTATCGAACAGCATGTTGGTGGTCTATTTGGCAAGCAGGTTGTTGATATAGGCTGTGGCGGTGGTTTACTGACTGAGGGAATGGCTCAACGCGGCGCGAAGGTACGCGGTATCGACTTAGCTGAGCAATCACTGCAAGTTGCGCGCTTACATGCGCTCGAAAGCGAGTTAGACATACCCTACGACTGTATTGCCGCGGAAGACTTTGCTGAACAACACAGGGCTCAATTTGACGTCGTCACGTGTCTGGAAATGCTCGAGCATGTGCCCGATCCCGCATCGATTGTTGGTGCGGTAAGTCGTTTGGTTAAACCCGGCGGTAAGGTGTTTTTCTCTACCCTGAACCGTAACGTTAAAAGCTGGCTGTTAGGTATTTTCGCTGCCGAACACGTGCTTAAATGGGTGCCCACAGGGACCCACGACCATCAGCGTTTTATCAAACCATCTGAGCTACTGGCTATGACCGACCGTTATGGATTGCAGGCAAACGCAATCAATGGCATCGTTTACCATCCGTTACAGGGCTTTAAGCTAAGCCAGCAAGACGTTGACGTTAATTATATCGTTGCGCTGACTAAGCCAGGCGCTTAAACGATAGCGAAACTAAAAGGGCAAACATGACTAACGCAGTTAACGCGGTGCTGTTCGACCTCGATGGCACACTATTAGATACCGCTCCTGACCTGGGTGCGGCACTTAATCACGTGTGCAGATTACATCAACGGCCGCAAGTCAGTGCAGAGCATTTTACCCCGTTTGCCTCGCATGGTTCCCGTGGCCTGCTGAATTTAGTCTTTGACCAGGATATTGCCGGCGACGAAACTAAGCTGCCTCAATTAAGGGAGCAGTTCCTGAGCTATTACAACGATAATATCGCGGTTCATACGCGCCCGTTCGATGGTATCGAGAACCTGTTAAACGCGCTCGATAGCGCAGGCATAAAAACGGCTATCGTCACCAATAAACCAGAAGCACTAACCCAACGTCTGCTCCCTTACTTTGACGCATTTGATCATATCGAAGTCGTTGTGGGCGGCGATACCCTGGACGTAGCAAAACCGCACCCTGAGCCCTTGCTACACGCGGCTAATGCCTTGCAGGTAGATGCCAGCCGGTGTCTATACGTAGGCGATGCCGAACGTGATATTCAAGCCGGTATTAACGCCGGCATGGCGACGGTTCTGGCCGCTTACGGTTATATTAGTGATGACGACCAGCCACAACGCTGGGGTGCGGATTACGTTATTCAAACACCGGCAGAACTATTAGATATCTTATCTATCACCGCCTTAGCGACTTAATTAGTAAGGTAAAGCGTTTTGCTTAGAATATCGCTTTCTAAGAAAGAATTTTAAAAGATAAAAAAATTATAAATACGCAAACGCAAGTGGCTTAAGCGTTTCGACAACCTATCGTAATTTGCAACCAATATTTACACATAATTTCATCTAATTTGACTTGATCGTTGGGTGCGTTACTTCTAGCATACTGAATATCCCAACACCCCTAGATATTGTGTTCATTCGTTAATCAGTGAGGAATTTACACAATATCTTGTGGTTACAACAACATAACAAATAGATAAGAGTCGGCGCTAAAATGAACGATCAACTATTCGTCACTAAACGTAATGGTGAACGCGAACCATTAAACCTCGATAAGATTCACCGTGTCATCATGTGGGCTGCCGAAGGCCTTCACAATGTGTCAGCCTCTCAGGTAGAAATTAAGTCTCATATCCAGTTTTATGATGGGATAAAAACCGAAGATATTCATGAGACGATTATCAAGGCGGCTGCTGATTTAATTTCGGAAGAAGCACCTGACTATCAATACATGGCCGCGCGTCTGGCTATCTTCCATTTGCGTAAACGTGCCTATGGCAAGTTTGAACCGCCACGCTTGTATGACCACGTAAAAAAAATGGTGGCCGAGCATCGCTATGACGAACATCTGTTAACTGACTTCAGTGAACAAGAGTTCGACCAAATGGACGAGATTATCGACCATTGGCGTGATATGAACTTCTCTTACGCGGCAGTAAAACAGCTCGAAAACAAATATCTGGTGCAAAACCGCGTCACCGGCGATATCTATGAAAGTGCGCAGTTCTTATATATTCTGGTTGCAGCATGCTTGTTTGCTAATTATCCAAAAGCAACTCGCATGGACTACATTAAGCGCTTCTATGATGCCACCTCGACATTCAAAATTTCGTTGCCGACGCCTATTATGTCGGGTGTTCGTACACCAACTCGTCAGTTTTCGTCGTGCGTATTAATCGAAACCGGCGACAGCCTGGATTCTATTAACGCCACTGCCAGCGCGATCGTTAAATATGTATCGCAACGCGCAGGTATCGGTATCAATGCGGGTCGAATCCGCGCTTTAGGCAGCCCTATTCGCAACGGCGAAGCATTCCATACCGGTTGTATTCCCTTCTATAAATACTTTCAGACGGCGGTTAAGAGCTGCTCGCAAGGTGGTGTTCGGGGCGGCGCTGCTACCCTCTTCTACCCCTTGTGGCATCTGGAGGTCGAGAACCTACTGGTATTAAAAAATAACCGCGGGGTCGAAGAAAACCGAGTTCGCCACCTGGATTATGGTGTGCAATTTAACCGCGTTATGTACCAGCGCCTGATCAAGGACGATTTCATCACCTTATTCAGCCCATCCGACGTACCGGGGCTTTACGATGCATTCTTTGAAGATCAGGACGAGTTCGAGCGTCTGTATGTTAAGTACGAACAAGACGACAGCATTCGTAAAAAACGCATTAAAGCGATTGAGTTGTTCAGCTTATTCATGCAGGAACGTGCCAGCACCGGCCGCATTTATGTGCAAAACGTTGATCACTGCAATACGCACAGTCCGTTTGACTCTAAAGTGGCACCTATTCGCCAAAGCAACCTGTGCTTAGAAATCGCGTTGCCAACTAAGCCATTGAGCCACGTTAATGACGAAGAAGGCGAAATAGCACTATGTACCTTGTCAGCATTTAACCTGGGCAAGATCGAAAAGCTAGAAGACTTTGAAGAGCTATCTGATTTGGCGGTACGTGCGCTTGATAGCTTACTCGATTATCAAGAGTATCCGGTACCGGCAGCATACAACGCCACCATGAATCGCCGCACTCTGGGTATCGGCGTTATTAACTTTGCCTACTACCTGGCTAAGCACGGCGTTAAGTACTCTGATGGTTCGGCTAATTCTCTGGTGCACCAAACCTTTGAAGCAATCCAGTTTTATCTGATGAAAGCATCGATGAATTTAGCCAAAGAAAAAGGCCAATGTCCTAAATTTAACGAGACGACATATTCCAAGGGGATTATGCCAACCGATACCTATAAAAAGGATCTGGATGCATTCTGTAACGAACCCCTGCACCTGGACTGGGATCAGTTGCGTAAAGATATTCAGCAATATGGTATGCGTAACTCGACCTTGTCAGCATTGATGCCATCAGAAACCTCATCGCAAATTTCCAATGCCACCAATGGTATTGAGCCTCCACGCGGCTTCGTCAGCGTTAAAGCCTCTAAAGATGGCGTAACCAAACAAGTGGTGCCGGATTACGAAAATCTAAAAGACAAGTACGAACTGCTGTGGCAGATCCCGGATAACAAGGGTTACCTGCAATTAGTCGGAATTATGCAAAAGTTCGTTGATCAGACTATCTCGGCGAACACTAACTATGACCCGAGTAAGTTTGATGCCGGCAAAGTACCTATGAAGCAATTGCTACAGGACTTGTTAACAGCATACAAGATGGGCGTTAAAACATTGTATTACCACAATACCCGTGATGGCGCCGCAGATAATCAGGCAGATATTGCTGAAGGTCGCAAGCAAGCCAATAAACCACAAGCGCAGAGCCCTGCCGAAGTCATTATCGAAGAAGACGATGACTGTGCCGGTGGCGCTTGTAAGATTTAAGCAAAGGAGTTTGTTTCGTGTCGTATTCAACCTTTAGTCAAGAACAAAGCAACCCGTTAACCGAACCAATGTTTTTCGGGCATTCGGTTAACGTTGCCCGCTATGACCAGCAAAAACACAGTATTTTCGAAAAGCTTATCGAAAAACAAATTAGCTTTTTCTGGCGCCCGGAAGAAGTCGATGTGAGCCGTGACCGTGTTGATTTTAACAAGTTAACCGCCAGTGAACGGCATGTATTTATCTCCAACTTAAAGTACCAGACGCTGCTGGACTCGATTCAAGGCCGTAGCCCTAACATCGCGCTGCTGCCTATTGTTTCGATTCCTGAATTGGAGACCTGGATAGAAACCTGGTCATTTTTCGAGACCATTCACTCACGCTCGTATACGCACATACTGCGTAACTTATTCAGTGACCCGAGCGAAGTATTTGAGGATATCGTTATTAACGAGCAGATAAAAATGCGCGCTAACGATATTTCGCAATACTACGATGACCTGATTTTTTACACGCAGCTTTGGCAGACTCATGGCGAGGGTGAAGTTGAGATCGACGGTACCGTGCATAACGTGACTAAGCGCGAGCTTAAGAAAAAACTGTTCCTGTGTATTAACTCCGTTAACGCGCTAGAAGCGGTTCGTTTTTACGTTAGTTTTGCTTGTACCTTTGCTTTTGCTGAGCGTGAATTGATGGAAGGCAATGCCAAAATCATTCGACTGATTGCACGCGACGAAAACGTTCATCTGACCTCGACTCAGCATATGATCAACCTGTGGCAATACGGTGAAGACGATCCTGAAATGCAGGAAATTGCCGAAGAATTGCGCGACGATGCGTACAACATTTTCATGACCGCCGTTAAACAAGAAAAACAATGGGCGCATTATCTGTTTAAAGATGGCTCTATGATTGGTCTTAACGAAAGCATGTTGTGTCAGTACGTCGAGTACATTGCTAACTTGCGCATGCAGGCGATTGGCTTTGATGCGCCATTCCCTGAACAGCGTTCCAACCCACTACCGTGGATGAATAAATACCTGGTATCCGATAACGTGCAGGTTGCACCACAAGAGGCGGAAATCAGCTCTTACCTGGTGGGTCAGATTGATAGTAGCGTTGATGCCTCAGACTTAGGTGATTTTGACTTATAAGTTAACCACACCATGAGTCAAACTATCTTTAAGGTAAAAGTTAACGGAGAGCACGAGCTCTCCGTTGATGCATCTGAAGGCACCTTACTTGAGGCCCTTGAAGCGCATCAGCTAGAGGTTCATTACCATTGTAAAAGTGGCTTTTGTGGTGCCTGCCGTTCTACCTTAAAAAGTGGCAGTGTCCGTTATATCAATGAACCACTGGCGTACGTTCGTAAAGGCGACATTTTACCGTGCTGCTGTGTGCCTACCAGCGATCTTGATTTAGATCATTAACGTAGTGTTATCTCGAATCTATCTGTTTTTTCGATAAGACTAATCGCAATCATGCATTGTGAAAGTGGCATTAAAAATGGATAATGTGCACAAAGTTTAAACGCTAGTTTTAAAATACCCGACGTTGTGGAGAGAGGGATTATTATGTTTACCGTTATTTTTGGCCGTCCAGGCTGTCCGTTTTGTGTTCGTGCAAAAGATGTTGCCGACCAGTTAAAATCAGACCGTGATGACTTTGATTATCGCTACGTTGATATTCAAGCCGAAGGCATTACTAAAGCTGACCTGGAAAAAACCGTGGGTAAACCGGTGCACACCGTACCGCAGATTTTTGTCGATGAGAATCATGTCGGCGGCTTTACCGAATTTGAAGCCTACGCTAAAGAACACCTGGGCCTGTACGCGGCTTAGTTAAGAATACAAGCTCGCGCATCAAGCGCGAGCTTCTTCCATTGCATTTTTTACCCGCTTTTCAGATACCGGATACTTTGTTCCCAGTGTCTGCGCAAAAAACGAAACACGCAGTTCCTGTAGCATCCAGTATATTTCACTGACCTCATCCGGCACTACGCTGGAATATTTCTTCAATAATTTCTTATAGTCTTGCTCCAGGCTATCCAGCGTCAACGTTAACAAACGGTCTTTGTTGGGATCCACAGGCAGTTTTTCTAAGCGTTTTTGCAACGCGTTTAAGTATCGCTCTACGTCTTTTAATCGCTGAGCACCCAGGCGGCTGACAAAGCCCTTAAATACCAGTTCATCTAATTGCTTTTGCACGTCGCCACGTGATTGGATTTGATCCAGCGGGATTTTGCCTTTTAGCTGTTTACGAATAGCCTGGCTTTGCAGCAAACAGCGCTCAACGGAACCGGCGATGGCTTCCACGCGCTCGTTTAATTCCGCCCTAACCTGCTCTTTAACCGCATTAAAGGCTTTCTCGTCACGAATAAGTTCACCCTGCTGCTTATGCTCGGCGATAATTTCATCGACCGCAGCGGCAATACAATCCTGGATCAGCACATCCACTTTACCCCAGGGATTAAAATACATTGCCAACTTGGCTTTATTCGACAGGCATTTCTGCAGATGTTTTATCGGTGACGGTACTTGCTTTAGCACCAGTTCACGTACACCACGCAGGTGCTTCTGCTCTGCCTCCGCTGCGGTGTCATACATTTGTACCGATAATTTTCCGTCGGCATGGGTCAGCGCCGGGTAGGCTTTAATCTCAAAGCCCTGTTGTTTCTCGGTAACAACGCGGGGCAAGGTATTAAAATCCCAGGCTTCAACGTCGGTACGTTTTACCGAGTCGCCTGCTGATTTATCAAGACGCTGTTGTACACGGCCGGAAAGCTGTTCTTTTAAAGCGGTTAAATTGCGCCCCTGCTTAACCAGCTTTTTGCCATCAAAGACTTTAAAGTTCATGCGCAGGTGTGGCGGCACCGCATCTTCGTTCCAGGATTCAGGTTCAACCGTTACCCCGCTCATGCGCCGTAGCTTAGTTGCCATTGCATCGAGCAGCGCGCCCTGCATTGGCTCAATATCCGCCATTACCGCCGACGCGTAATTGGGAGCCGGTACAAAGTTACGGCGAATAGGCTTAGGTAAAGACTTGATTAACGCAGCAATACGATCTTCGCGCAAAGCCGGAATGTGCCAGTCGAAACCCTGCTCGCTAACCTGGTTGAGGATAGCCAACTGAATATTAACACTGACGCCATCATCTTCTGCATTCGGCTCAAAGTGATAACTCAGCGGCAACCGCAGGTTATCCTGACGCCAGAACTCAGGGTATTCGTGTTCAGTAATATGCGAGGTATCGGTGCCAATTAAATCTTCGCGTTCAAAAAACAGTAACTGCGGATTTTTCTTCGCGGCTTTGTGCCACCAACCGGCCAGCAATTTTTCCGTATAAATACCTGCCGGCACATGACGGTCGTAAGCATCATACAGCTCTTGCTCATCCACCAGAATATCGCGCCGGCGAGACTTGGCCTCAAGCTCCTGCACACTCTCAATCAGTGTAATATTGTGCTTAATAAAAGGGAGTTGGCGCTTTATTTGACCCTGCACTAAGGCTTCGCGAATAAACAACTCGCGCGCCTTAAGCGGCGCAACCGGCCCGTATTGAACGCGGCGGCGGCCTACTAAAATCAGCCCCAGTAAGGTGACCTGCTCATCGGCAACGACCGAACCTTGTTTTGCTTCAAAATGTGGTTCCAGGTACTGACGTTTAACTAAATGTGATGCCGCCTGCTCTATCCATTCCGGCTCGATAGCCGCGTTAACCCGGGCAAACAAACGTGATGTCTCTACCAGCTCTGCACTCACCACCCACTTAGGCGGCTTACCAAAAAGATGCGACCCCGGGAATATATGAAAACGCGTTTGTCGGGTACCCTGGTATTCGTGTTTTTGCTCTTTTAAGCCGACCTGCGAAATTAACCCCGTTAAAATAGCGCAGTGGATTTGCTCGTACGTGGCCGGTTCCTCGTTAATGCGCAGTCCCATCTCACGTACGCTTTGACGACTTTGCGTATAGATATCCTGCCATTCCCGAACACGCATAAAGTGCAGGAATTCGCGTGCAATCTGTTTACGAAACTGATTACCACTGAGCTCCTTTTGCTTTTGCTGCAGGTAATTCCATAGATTTAAGTAGGCGTTAAAATCGGAACTCTTATCAGCAAATCGCTGGTGCCACTCATCAGCCTTTTGCTTTGCGTCATGTGGGCGTTCGCGTGGATCCTGTATGCTCAAAGCAGAAGTTATGATCAACATCTCGCGCATGCAGCCGTGTTGTTGCCCGGCTAATACCATGCGCGCTAAACGCGGATCCAAAGGTAATCGTGATAATTGCCGGCCGGTTTCGGTTAATCTCGGCTGTTGCTGCTTGCGCCCCGCCTCGATGGCATGAATTTCTTCTAATAAGTTAAGACCGTCTTTGACAAAACGTTCATCCGGTTTTTGTACAAACGGAAACTCACGAATATCACCTAACCGTAAAGACGACATCTGCAGAATAACGGCCGCCAGATTAGTCCGAAGAATTTCCGGGTCGGTGTACTCCGGCCGATTAATAAAGTCATCTTCGCTATATAACCGAATACAGATCCCCGGACCAATACGGCCGCAACGTCCTTTGCGTTGGTTGGCGCTGGCCTGAGAAATGGGTTCAATGGGTAAACGCTGTACTTTGGTGCGATAGGAGTAGCGGCTAATGCGCACCGTACCCGGGTCAATCACGTAACGAATGCCCGGTACAGTCAGTGAGGTTTCTGCCACGTTGGTCGCAATGACGATACGACGCCCGCCATGCGGCTGAAACACCCGATTCTGTTCGTGTGAAGACAGTCGCGCATACAAAGGCAGTACTTCGGTATCGCGCAGCTGCAGCTCGTTAATCGCATCAGCATAATCGCGAATTTCGCGTTCACCGCTGGCAAAGACCAATATATCGCCAGGACCCTCTGCCTGAAGTTCCTGTACGGCATCAAGCAGCCCTTGCAGTACATCGGTCTCTGATGCTTTGCCGTCACCTGGCGGCCGATAGCGCAGCTCGACCGGGTAGGTTCTGCCACTCACGGTCAGTACCGGTGCATCATTAAAATGCTGAGAGAACCGTTCGGTTTCGATGGTTGCTGAAGTAATAACGACTTTTAAATCACGGCGCTTAGGGAGCAATTGATGCAGGACACCCAACAAAAAATCGATGTTAAGACTGCGTTCATGCGCTTCATCGATGATAATAGCGTCATATTGCAGTAGCAGCGGATCATTTTGCAATTCCGACAGCAACATACCATCGGTCATCAATTTAATGGCGGTGGTCTCAGCGGTTTGATCCTGAAAGCGGATTTTATAGCCGACCTGCTGTTTTTGCGTATCCTTGAGCTCTTCACCGATACGGGCAGCAACACTGCGCGCTGCTAATCGACGCGGTTGCGTGTGACCAATGACACCACGCCGACCATAACCGAGTTCCAACAACATTTTTGGTAACTGCGTCGTTTTACCTGAACCTGTTTCACCGGCAATAACGACAACTTGGTTATTTTTTATCGCCGATTTGATCTCGTCACGCTGCTGCGCAACCGGCAGTTGCTGCGGATAATCAATACTAAAACGCTGCTCACTGCGGGCTAAATAGGCAAGTTCGGCTGCTTCAATATCCTGTTTTATTTTCTCCAGTATCTGTTGCTGCCGCTCTGCTTTCTTAACTTTGTGCAGACCACGTAAACGGCCGCGCAATTGCGCGGCCTGTTGTAGTGTGCATTGTTCCAGCTGTGCCTGATACTGCTTAATCAGTGCTTTAGGATCCATATTGCTCCGTTGTGTTAGTCGTCCTCGCGGTAAATGGCAATATGTGCCTTACCATCGGCCTTCATATATCCGCGATACATGCCCTCGGTATTAAACGGCATGGCGATGTTACCGTCTGCATCGATAATAATCACGCCACCGGTACCGCCAGCTTCCTGCAACACACCGTGAATGACTTCATCGCCCGCTTCGGCAACGCTTTTGTTCTGGTACTTAACCCGTGAACAAATATCAGCAGCAACATGATAACGAATAAAATATTCGCCATGCCCGGTTGCCGAAACCGCGCAACTATCATTGTCAGCCCAGGTGCCAGCGCCAATAATCGGCGAGTCGCCAATTCTACCATAACGTTTAGCCGTCATGCCGCCTGTTGAGGTACCCGCACTAATATTACCCTCTTTATCCACCGCTACTGCACCCACGGTGCCGTATTTGTAGTCTAAATCCAGGTACTCCCAGGCTTGCTGCTCGGGTTGCTCACTCGCTTTTATTTTTTCTTTCGCGCGCAGCAGCTGCTGATAACGATGATCGGTATTAAAATAACTGTTGTCGACCAGCTCCAGGCCCTGCTTTTGTGCGAAGGTTTCGGCTCCCTCGCCGCTCAGCATCACGTGCACCGATTTTTCCATCACTTCCCGGGTCAACGCGATCGGGCTTTTAACCGTTTTTACCCCGGCAACTGCGCCGGCGTTACCTGTCTTGCCTTCCATCAACGAGGCATCGAGTTCGTGCTCGCCATCCCAGGTGTATACCGCGCCAACACCAGAGTTAAACAGTGGCGACGCTTCCATAATCTGAATCGCAGCTATGACAGCGCTGGTGCTGTCACCGCCGTCATCAAGCACTGCATATCCTGCCTGCAACGCCTCCTGTAATTTGTCTTTATAGGCCTGCTCTTGCTCTGCGGTTAAGTTAGCACGGGTAATGGTGCCCGCACCGCCATGGATCGCTATGGCGATATCGTTAGGCTTGTGGTCATCAGCTAACACTGTCGTTGATCCCAGCATGGCCGTTGCCAGTACCGATAACAGAAGCTTAGATTTTGTTGTTTTGATTTTCATATTGCAGTCCCCTGTGTTTTGTTATTTTTGAGCTAACCTTATTACAGAGGATAAAAGTGGATTTGGCAATGCGACTGATGGAGGGTTTATGCCAACTTATCGTGTTAATTATGAACACATTGGTTCAAACGGAACAATTACCGTCGAAGTACCAACCGATGCCGCCGCAGGCGACCAACGGCAATTAGAAGACACGATCGCGAAACGCGTCGGTGAGCGTATCTTACCTCATGCAGAACTCGCCTTCCGTCACGAAGACGATCTAACTTACATGCAAAAACTCGAAAAAGCCTATGACCTGATTATTCAGGACTATGAACGCGTTTAACAAACTAAAGGATTAACCACCACACAATTGAATGGTGGAGACAGTAACAGACTTCGTGTAAATCGCTTATACAGAGAATGTTTCGTCTTTCGCTGCTTGTAGAAGATCCTCCCATTCTCCGGGAGGATGACCAGTGCTTAACATCTTTTCGAATACTTTATAAGCATCTTTTTTACTACCGTATGCACGTTTGTTCTTTTCATCATTTACCCAAGCATAAACGATGATTTTTGCATCTAAGTGGTAACGGAAAAATAAGCGATACTGCTGGAAAAATTTTGCCCGAAACCAATGCTTGTTATCATCACCTAATGTACTCCCTTGGCGAAATTCAGCGCTAGTGGGATCATGCGGTATTAATTCAAAGATTAGTTTTTGAATTGCGGCTAATCGTTTTGTAGCATTTTTTTTAAGGTAGCCCTTTGGATCTTTTTTGCGTATAGCCTCAACTTGTGTTTTCAGACTTAGATATTGCTCTTTAAACAATGGATGAGTGTAAAGTGTCCAACCGTTTACGATCATTGGTATCGTTTTTTGCAAGCCTACTCGTCCTCATCCAATAACGGGGCATCTAAATCAATTTCAACACCTTCAACCAACGCATTAACACTATCTCGCATACTTGCTGATAACGGCTCTAGTCTTTCCGGGTGAACCTGCATATCACGTGCTATGAATGATAAAAACTCGCCAAGTACAGGGTCATTTTTCGGCGTTTCTGCACGCGAGATAACAACGCTACCATCAGCCTGTATAGCGTATTTAATTTTGTCTTTCTTGCCCAAGTGCAACGCCTGGCGAACAGAACTTGGCACGGTAGTTTGAAAACGGTCTGTAAGTGTTGATTCAGTTTCTAAAGCAACTTGTGCCATAACAACCTCTAACTTTTACTTGTTTAATTGATTTTAGTATGAATAAAGAGGTAATGCAAATGCATTGCCTTTTCTGGTGAGTAAGAAAATACTCAAGTTACATAAAATAAAATGCGTAAATCGAAGCTAAAATGATATCGTTCGTAAAGTGCTTTAGTTAGCAACAAAGTAAGAAACATCAATCGGTGAAACATGACACCAGTAAATAATTGGATTTAAGCCGCGCGGTATAAGACATGCAGCCACATTCAGACACTAAAATCAAAAACGATAATCAGCCAACCTTTTACTTCCATGACTACGAGACCTGGGGTGCGAATCCGCATGTGGATCGCCCGGCGCAGTTTGCCGGTATCCGTACCGATGCGGAGTTAAAACCCGTTGGCCGCGCACTTAAACTGTATGCCCAGCCAACACCGGACTTTCTGCCCAACCCGGAAGCGGTTTTAGTCACTGGTATAACGCCGCAACTGGCGCTAAATCAGGGTGTTAACGAAGCAGATTTTAGTCGTGCGATTAATGAACAATTTTCGCAACCTAATACAACGGTGATCGGGTATAACAATGTTCGTTTTGACGATGAAGTCACCCGCACCTTGTTTTATCGTAACTTTTATGACCCTTATGCCTATGCCTGGCAAAACAATAATTCACGCTGGGATTTAATCGACGTAACCCGCGCTTGTTACGCACTGCGCCCCGAGGGCATCACCTGGCCCGACAACGCTGAGGGACGCGTGAGTTTGCGGCTTGAGCATTTATCAAAGGCCAACAATATTGATCATGGCCAGGCGCACGACGCAATGTCCGATGTTTATGCAACGATTGGACTGGCTCAACTGATTCGTGAAAAACAACCTAAACTGTGGCAGTGGGCCTATAAAATCCGTCGCAAAGCGGCATTGCTGGATTTATTTAATTGGCAGCAACCGCAGCCTCTGGCCCACGTTAGTGGCTTTTATGGAAGTGATAACCGCTATTTAAGTGCCGTGTTACCCATTGCTTTTCATCCGCGGCAGAATAACGCGGTCATTGTTTGGGATTTACGCTGTGACCCCAGCGTGCTTAACGAGTTAACGGTCGAACAAATTATTGAATACACCTACACCAGTAAGCATGAGTTAGCGGCTAAAGGCCTGCCGCAGTTAGGGCTGCAGTTAATCAACTTAAGCCGCTGCCCGTTTCTCGCCCCCATCAATACTATTTCTGCGGAAGCTGCCGATGCTGCCCAGCTAAACGTCGAGCAAGTTAATCAACGTGTACAATGGCTAAACCAACAAGCTAGTGTGCGGGATAAACTCACTACCGTTTACGAACAGGAACGGGAGTTCGCGGCTAAAGACGATGTTGACCTGCAGATCTACCAGGGATTCTTTAGTGATCAGGATCGCAATAACATGGCCATGATCCGCGAGGCCAATCCACATCAATTAGCCGGGATGCAGTTAAATACCGCCGACAAGCGTTTGCCGGAATTGTTATTTCGCTATCGCGCCCGCAATTTTCCGGCGACCTTAACCGACAAAGAACTTGAGCGTTGGCGTCAGTTTTGCCAACAACGTATGTTGGCGCCACCGGAGGGCTTTTTATCTGCCGAGGCCTTTATGCAGCGCTTAGAGGAACTGGCCGGTCAGCAAAACGAAAACACCCACAATTTGCGCCTGTTAAAGTCGCTTTATGACTATGCGGCCTCGCTGTGATGTGATACAAAATTGTTATGGTTAAAAAAACAACATAACAACTATGACCACCCATTATCGCCAGCACCACTACGATTATATTATCGTTGGCGCTGGCTCCGCCGGCTGTGTGCTGGCTAATCGTCTTTCCGAAAACGGCAAACATCGAGTTTTATTATTAGAGGCAGGTCCGGGTTCAGGAGGCTTCTTCTCGTCTATGCCGTCAGGGTTTGCGCGCTTTATGCATTCGCGTAAATTTAACTGGCTCTATCGTAGTCAACCCACGCCGGCACTGCGTAATAGCCAGGGTTTGTACACCCCGCGCGGCAAAATGCTCGGTGGTAGTAGTGGTATTAATGCCATGATCTACACCCGCGGACTGGCATCTGATTACGATGGTTGGGCTGCTAACGGATGTGATGGTTGGTCCTACAAAGATTTATTGCCCTATTTTAAAAAAGCTGAAGGCAATCAGCGCGGCTCAGATGCCTATCACAACGATTCCGGGCCGCTAAAGGTTTCTGACGTCCCCCCATGGTACAAGGTATCGAAACAATTTTTAGCCGCCTGCGCGGATTACGGACTACCGTTCAACCCTGACTTTAACGGCGAGCAACTTGAAGGCTACGGAGCCTACCAATTTACCATCGCTAACGGTAAACGCTGTGGCGCTTACGACGCTTATTTAAAGCCCATTAAAGACCGCCGCAACCTGGTTATCTTAAACGAATGTCTTACCGAGCGTGTATTGTTCTCTGACCATACCGCCAATGGTGTTTGTTACCGACGTGCCGGCCATCGCTATGTGGCCAGCGCCAGTAAAGAGGTCATTCTTGCATCCGGTGCGTTTAACTCTCCACAACTATTATTGCGCTCCGGCATCGGCCCTGCCGCCGAACTGGCGCCGCATAATATCGAAGTGATGGTTGACAGCCCGAACGTTGGTAAAAACCTGCAGGAACACGTTGATATCTCTATTCATGTTAAGAACGCTCGCCGCGACGGCATGACGTTAACGCCCTTTGGGCTGTTGAAAATGGCACCGGCATTTATTCGATATTTGCTTAAAAAAGACGGTCAGTTGGCGCGTTCGCTGGCAGAAGTAGGTGCCTTTATTCGCTCTTCGGATGCAGTTAGCGAGCCGGATATTCAATTGCATTTGTTACCCGTTATGTTTAACAACAGTGGCTATGATTGGTGGCCTACGCTTAAGCATGGCTTTACCTGTCATGCCTGCTTGTTACGGCCTCGCTCACGCGGTGAGGTGACGTTAAATCCCGATAACCCACTAAAAGCACCACTGATTAACTATGGCTTTTTAACTGATAAAGCTGATCAAACCGATCTGATTAATGGTATCCGCAAAGCCCTGGCTATTATTCAGCAACCGAGCCTGGCAGCGCACAATGGTGGGGTATTGTTCCCTCGCCCGGTGGATGATGACAACGAACTTTTGGCACAAATTCGTCATCAATGTGGATTAATCTATCACCCGACCAGTACCTGTCGGATGGGTGCAGACGAGCAGTCCGTTGTTGACCCACAGTTACGGGTGCGCGGTGTTAAAAAATTAAGGGTGGTTGATGCGTCAATTATGCCAACAGTGATTAGCGGCAATACCAATGCACCGACTATTGCTATTGCAGAAAAAGGCGCCGACCTGATTAAAGCCGGCGCCTAGTAGGTCGCGCCTTAGGCGCGACAAAAGTTGCTTCGTAACAACTTACGATTTATGCACTTTCCCCACTCGCAGTAGCCGTGACAATGCCGGAATAAGGATTAATGCACCCAACATATTCCACAAGAACATGAAGGTGAGCAATATGCCCATGTCCGCCTGGAACTTAATTGGTGAGAAGATCCAGGTTGCCACACCAATGGCCAATGTCAGGCCGGTAAACGCGACCGCTTTGCCGGTATTTTCTAATGCATAGTGATAGGTCTGTTGCAGATCCATACCCTGCTCCAGGCCTTCTTTCACTTTACTGTAGATATAAATCCCGTAATCAACACCGATACCAACACCGAGTGCGATAACCGGTAAGGTTGCCACCTTGATGCCAATACCCAGTACCGCCATCAGACCCTGACTCATGATAGTCGTTAACATCAACGGTAACACGATACAGGCGACTGTGCGCAAGCTGCGGAAGGTGATCAGGCACAGCGCTATAACGACGCCATAAACCCACAGTAGCATTTTGGTTTGCGCGCCTTCGATTACCGAGTTGGTTGCCGCTTCGATACCGGAGTTACCGGCCGCCATCAACAGATCCAAACCTTCTTGCTGATACTGGCCGTTAAACTCCTCCACCGAAGCGACGACGTTTTTCAGTGTCTCGGCCTTGTGATCATCCAGGTAGATGATGATTGGCGCCATAGAACAGTCATTATTAATGAGTCCGTCAGGAATTCGACTTAACGAAGCGTTAGTAACAAACTGGTTACGATTTAAACTGGACCATTTTAAGTTACCTTCGTTAATCGCAAACATGCCCATTTTCGACACATAAACTATCGACTTAACGTCCTGCACACCGGCGGTGTTTTCCATATGCCAGCTAAAGCGTTCCATCAACTCCAAGTTTTGATAGGCAATACATTGCTGTGGCTCGGTTGCTGCCATCACCACAAAAATATCCGTGCTGGAGCTGTAGTTATCAACAATAAAGGCATTATCCTGATTGTAGCGACTATCAGGACGCAATTCCGGAGCCCCTTTATCAAGGTCGCCGATTTGTAATTGCTGGCCTTGGTACAAACCCCAGCTCAGCATAGCAAGCGCAACGACCAATGCACTGTAAGCCCACTTGGGCTTAGCAAACTGTTCGAAAAAGTGCACGATCGGATGCTTTTGCTGTTGCGCTTTTTGTTGATAGTCGACACCGTTTTTAGAGATACCAAAAAACGACATCAAAATCGGCAATAACCCGAGATTCGTTAATACCACCACGGCCACGCCAATACTCGCTGCAATGGCTAACTCTTTGATGACTTCGATATCGATAACCATCAGCGTGGTAAAACCAATGGCATCAGATACCAGTGCGGTTAGGCCTGCAATATAAAGGCCACGGAAAGCCAACCGCGACGACTGCATTTTGTCGTAACCGTGGGTCCGGTTATAGCCAATGGCATTGATAATCTGCACACCATGAGATACGCCAATGGCAAACACCAAAAACGGCACCAGCATCGAATACGGATTAATGCCACTGCCAATTAAATCAATGATGCCAAGCTGCCACACCACGGCGATAATCGAACATGCCAGCACAGCAAAGGTGCTACGCCAACAACGACTGTAGATGTACAACATCACCAGCGTAATGGCGATAGCCAACAAAAAGAAGAGGCCCACCTGATAGGCTCCCTCGATAAGATCGCCGATTAACTTTGCAAACCCGGTAATGTGTAGTTTAACTGAGTCGGATTGGTACTTATCACGCACCAACTCTTCGAGTTTTTGCGAGAAATCGGCGTAATCAAGCTTTTCGCCGGTGTCCGGATTAACCTCATCAAGCGGCACATAAATGATGGTCGATTCAAAGTTATTGGCGACTAGGTTGCCGACTTCGCCCGAGCGCAACACGTTCTCGCGCAATTGCTCAACCGATTGCTCCGAGCCATCGTAGCCATCCGGAATAACCGGACCACCCACAAAACCCTCTTCGGTGACTTCCATCCAGCGGACGTTTGGCGTCCACAAACTGCGCAATCCCGAGCGGTTCACACCCGGGATGAAAAACACCTCGTCAGTAATATTCTTTACGGTTTCCTGGAACTCCGCATCAAAAATGTCACCCTCGGTATTTTCTACCGCGATGCGCACGACATTACCCAAGCTGGATAAATCACGTTGGTATTCAAAGTAATTTTGAATAAACGGATGTTCGGTCGGGATCATTTTAGTAAACGAGGCATCAGGGCGAACCTGCGACGCGTTATAACCTAAAAACGCAGTGAGTAGCGCAAAGATGACTAACCACAACCAGCGAAAATTAAAAAGTAAGTTTTCCAGCAGCGAGGGCTTTTTTTCAAAAACTTGTTTATCCACGTTACTGCGCTCCCTGAGCTGTTAACACAGCCTCTTCTTTACTGATGCGTGCTGGCCAATACAAAAGCCCGCTACGCCCGGTTAAGACTTTTTCATCGCCAACCTGAATAATGTCAGTGATGACGGCGTTACTGGGGTGGGAATACTCTTTCGCGGTTAGCTCAGCATCGATTTTTACCAACGTACCTGAGTTACCCACTAACCACTGATTCCCTTCAGCGTCAGTATAGCCAGCTGATAAATTGGCATTGGCTTCACTTTCAACTTGAGTGTAGGACGCGCCTAAATCATCACTGTAAAAAATATTGCCCCGCAACCCATAGGTCCATAAACGACCCTGGTTATCAAAATGCGCGCCAAAGAATGATCCCGGGTACGGAGGAGGAACTGCCTGCCAGGTTTCGCCGTTATCGTCACTACTGTATGCCGTACCCGCTTCCCCCGCGATAAAAAGCTGTACGCCGTTCTGGCTGATCGCGTTTAAATGAAAGCCGTTGGGGTTATCCAATTTATCGTTCAACAAGTCCCAGTTAGCGCCACCGTCCGTGGTTTTGACCAAGGTGCCATAAGCGCCAATCGCAATCGCAATGTCATTGCTCAACGCAACGATATCCAAAAAGGGTTTGCTGGGGCCACTTTCCTGCTGCGCCTGTTGCACGTTTTCTAATTGAAACTTAGCCGTATCGAGATCCCACTCTAAATCACCCACTTCAGCATCATCGGCTTGCTCAATTGCCGCTTCGAGTTTGGTGATTTGCTGCTGATAAAAATCTGCCTCAAGCTCCAATAGTTTGAAGCCATCCAGCACACGTTGCCAGCTGTCGCCGCCGTCAGTCGATTTAATAATGACACCATGGTGACCCGTTGCCCAACCGTGTTGCGCATCACTAAAGTCGACACTGGTTAACAATACACTGGTCGGAACAGACGCCTGTTGCCATGTGTTAATATCTTGTGAGTCAGATACGATAATGTTGCCATGTGCGCCTACAGCGACCAAACTTTCGCCTGCGCGCGCGACTTCGATTAAAATCGATTCTTTAATTTTATTTGATGTTAGTGCCGGTGCTTCAATCACTTCATACTCGGCGGCAGACCCAGAGTCCGTACTGCCTTCCTGTGCGATTGCATTCATGCTTAGCGTACCTGCAAGCAACAACCCGACATGGGTTGGGGACAAACGCATGGAACCTCCTGCTTACCTAAAATGTCATAGGATTGTATAAGGTTAAGAATATTTGAAAACCTTTTTTGTCCATTTTCCTGCTTTTTTTAATTAAACTATTGCCTGACAGGTCGAACCTCTGGCAAAGTGATGTACGAAAGTAGAACAACAAGGAAAATTATAATGAACAAACTGATGCTCAAAGCTGGTGTTTTTGCCCTCTCGGTCATCTCCGCTAGCGTTGCCGCAAAAGTCAGTCCGGAACAAGCGGCTCGCTTAGGCCAAGACTTAACGCCAATCGGCGCAGAAAAGGCGGGTAACGCGGATGGCTCAATCCCAGCATGGAACGGTGGTTACACCGACGAAAGTGTTGAGGAAGTGCGCGGTACCAATCCGTTTGCCTCTGATGAAATCCTTTTTACAATCACTCATGACAACCTCGATCAGTACAAAGAAAACCTGACTCCTGGTCAGATTGCGATGTTCGAGAAGTATCCAAGTTACAAAATGAATGTGTACCAGACACGTCGTTCAGCGACCTACCCTGATACCTTGTGGCCGCAGATTCAGGAAAATGCTGAAAATGCGGAGTTGGTAGCTGGTGGTAACGGTATTCAAAATTATTCAACTACCACGGTTCCGTTTCCGATCCCTGAAAATGGTGTAGAGGCGGTATGGAACCATATTACGCGCTACCGCGGTGGCGCGGTAGCGCGTAACGTTGCGCAATTCCCTGTGCTTTCTAATGGCGATTATGTACCGGTCGAACTGAAAGAGACGTTGGTATTCCCGGAATATTTGGCAACCGGTCGCGAAGCCGAAGACGACAACGTGCTGTTTTACTTCTTGCAAGAAGTTGAAGCGCCTGCGCGTTTAACCGGAACAGTATTGCTGGTTCACGAAACCATTAACCAGGTAAAAGAAGGCCGCCGCGCCTGGATCTACAACGCCGGTCAGCGTCGTGTCCGTCGTGCACCGAACGTTGCTTATGATGGTCCGGGTACAGCTGCTGATGGTTTACGTACCTCAGATAACCTGGATATGTACAACGGTGCGCCGGATAAGTACAACTGGGAGCTGAAAGGTAAAGAAGAAGTTTATATTCCTTACAACAACTTCCAGATCATGGATCCTGAGCTTGATTACGAAGATATTATTCAAGCTGGTCACATGAACCAGGACCTAATCCGCTACGAGAAACACCGTGTTTGGGTTGTCGAAGGTACACTTAAAGACGGTGAGCGCCATATCTACTCTAAACGTACTTTGTACTTAGATGAAGATACTTGGACAGCATCATTGGTTGACCATTACGATGGCCGCGGTGAACTGTGGCGTGTTGGTGAAGCACTGAATACACAGTTCTATAACGTGAATGTGCCGTGGATGGCGGCTGAAGCGCTCTATGACCTTGATTCAGGCCGTTATATTTCGCTTGGTTTAGGTAACGAAGAAAGTGACTACATGGACTGGGATATCGAACCAGAACGTAGCGATTTCTCGACTAACGCCTTGCGTCGTGCGGGTATTCGTTAATCAGAATTTGGCTTTAGCCACACCAAACCAAAAAAGGCCTCGAAAGAGGCCTTTTTTCTATCCCGGCGAAGCCCTAAACCCTTGGTTTGGGCGCTTCGCGCGGTTTGGGGCCTGCGGCCGGCTTTGGCGCTTCGCGCGGTGTAAGGTGTTAATCCTTCCAGTCACCCGCTAGCTTGTCCAGGCGTGCCATCAGGCTTGAGGTATCCCAACGGCTTCCGCCCATGGCCTGCACTTCGCCATAAAACTGATCGAGCAACGCCGTTACTGGTAAAGCTGCACCTCGGCGCTGGGCTTCTTTTAACGCAATACCCAAGTCTTTGCGCATCCAGTCGACCGCAAAGCCATGTTCGTACTCTTGATCCCACATGGTGCGGTAGCGATTGACCAACTGCCAGGAACCGGCTGAGCCGGCACTCACTGCTTCAACTAATTTATCCGGGTCCAGACCCACTTTACGAGCCAGATGCAAGCCCTCTGCTACCCCCTGAACCGCATTAGCAATACATATTTGATTAACCATTTTAGCGAGTTGACCGCTGCCGGCCGGGCCCATCAATACCCGAGTCTTGGCATAACACTCCAATACCTGTTGCGCTTTATCAAAGGTTTCCTGCTCGCCGCCGACCATGGTCGTCATAACACCATTTTCCGCACCCGCCTGGCCGCCGGAAACAGGCGCATCCAAAAACGTACCTTCTTTCTCACGAACAGCTTGATCCAGCTCTTTGGCCAACTCTGCCGAGGCGGTAGTGTGATCGATAACAATAGCGCCCGGCTTTAGTTGTGCTAACAAGCCATCATCGCCATAAAATACGCTGCGCACGTCATCATCGTTGCCCACGCAAACCATCACAAAATCGCTGTCTTTTGCAGCATCTGCTGGTGTTGTACCCATTCGTCCCTGGTATTCGCTAACCCATTGTTCAGCTTTGCTGGCTGTGCGGTTATACACACAAACGTCAAAACCGGCATGTTGTAAATGCCGCGCCATGGGGTAACCCATCACGCCAAGTCCGATAAACGTACACTTCATGGTTGTATCTCCTTACTAGGTACTCTGACTTTTATAAAGCTCTTGAGAGTGGTGGCTTTGCCGGCATTCGGCAACGGGTAAAGCTCGCCATCAATTTCCAAAGCCGATGCAGTAAACGTAAATTCGTTATCGCGGGTTACTTTAACCAAGGGGTGGCGCATATGTTTGCCACGTAATACCGACCATAACACACCGAGTAATTTTCGCTTTGACGCAGCCGCAACAACAACCTGCGTTAATTGACCATCCCGCCGTTTGGCTGTGGGTGCCAACTGTATTCCGCCGCCAAGGTAACGGCCGACTAGCACCGAGCGTAACACCGGCGCAGACTGACCTGTATAGCGGTATCTCAACCACCAGCCAAGCACGCCTGTGAGGTAACTAAATTTGCCCAGCCAGCGCTTCACACCCGCCGAGTGTTGTCGTATTAAATCTACCGGCAAGCCATCACTCGCTGCATTCAAAAAACGTATACCGTTAATTTCGGCTATGTCCAGTTGTCGTTGACTTAGTAACTCGTCTGGCTGCATTCTCCAATCGGCTCTATAAAGACCAATATCGCGGGCAAAGTCGTTACCGGTGCCACACGGGATGACAGAAATCAATAAACGCTGAGCCTGCTCCTCGGTTAATTGGTTAACTAACCAGTGAGCCGTGCCGTCTCCGGCCAGCAAAATCACCTCGTTAGCGCGTTCCAGCAAACGGTGCAGATTTAATATATCAATGGTTTCATCTGCCTGCGTCTTAAGCGTTAGCACATCATGCCCTTGCTGCTGCAACCAATTTTGATAGCGGGGCTGCCAATGACGAGCGCGTCGACTGCCGCCATGTTCGATTAACAAGATCGTCATACGGACTTCTCGATCAGCCAGTGTTGGTAACGACCTAATTCTTTAAACGGCGATTGCTGATTGTATTTAAGTTCCAGCTCCAGTAGTTCGTCAAAACGCTGCTGATCTTCGATATCGCGTAAATAATCATGAAAACAGCGCACACCGGTTTGTTGTGTTACGTTCAGGCCGGCCTGCTTTAACCAGCTTAAAACTTGCTCAGGATCATGCGGCGTTTGCGGGCTCAAACGCACGGTTTTCTTTACTTTTAAGCCGCGAGCAATGTAATCAAAGTTACCATATACCGCATTTGCCATCAGTTGTGCATTACGATTATAAAACATCAACGACAGCACCCCGCCGGGCTTCAGCAGCTCTGATAATTGCCGGATTGCCTTTTGTCCATCCTCTACCCACTCAAGCATGGCATGGCATAAAATCAAGCTGAACTGTTGTCCGGGTAATTGACTCGGTAACTCGTTAAGCGGTGCAGCAATGTATTGCGCAAAACGCCCTAAACTGAGTTGCTCGTGCCGTTGCTGAGCCTCTTGCACCATTTCCAGCGATATATCGGTGTGAATGAGGTGATGCCCTTGCGCCAAAAACCATTCGTTTACCTGCCCCAGCCCTGCTCCAACATCCAAAACAGTACGTTTAGGCCCGTCAATTAAAGGTAGCAGGTCTCGCTTAAGCACCGCCATGCGCAGTCGGCCTTTGGTACTGTCATAAATATTGCGGGCGAATTTTTTACTGATCCCGGTAAAGTCACCACGCTGCGCTTTCGGCTGGCCGTGCTTTTTATTTTTGGCCTGACTCACGCGGGGTTATCCACGTCAATGAATTCGACATCTAAATCAAACTGCTGTTGCAAGTACTCGCCCAAAGCCTTTGCGCCGTATCGCTCGGTAGCGTGATGTCCGGCAGCATAAAAGGCGATACCCTGCTCTCGGGCACTATGAACTGTCTGTTCTGATACCTCGCCGGTAATAAACGCATCAACACCCAATGCCGCAGCTTGATCAATAAAGCCCTGCCCACCCCCAGTGCACCATGCTAACCGCGTAATCTGACGGTCCACCGGCACATAACAGGTCAATGGCCGTTGTAATCGTTGCGCTAACGCCTCAGCCATTGCATCGCTTGATTGCGGAGCACAACGACCAATAACCAGCGCACAAGCAGGATCATACGCATCAGCGGGTCCTTCAATCTGCCAATCCATGAGTTTAGCAAGCTGCGTGTTATTGCCCCAATCCGGATGAACATCTAAAGGCAAGTGATAGGCTAACAAGTTAATCTCGTGCTGCAGTAAACGTTTAATGCGCCGTTGTTTCATACCAACAATAGCCTGGGGCTCATTCTTCCAAAAGTAGCCATGATGAACCAACAGTGCGTCCGCGTTTGAGCTAACAGCATGTTCAATAAGTGCCTGACTTGCAGTAACGCCGCAAACAATACGCTCAATCCGGTCACTGCCCTCGACCTGAAGGCCATTAGGACAAAAGTCGCGGATTTTATCAGTGTTCAACTGCTGATTTAAATAGGCCACTAATTCATCACGATTTACTGCCATAAGGCGAACTCCCGCTAGTTGTTGTATCGAGTTAATACGGTCATCCGATAAATTCTACCCGAAATTAGACAATAATCCGAAAAAACGGTATAAACAGTGGTGTAGCGTAATTTTTGCACGAAAATGTTATTTAATTTGAGACCGAATAGGAATCGTTGAATGAGCAAACTGGACAAAGATAAAGTACTTGCCGAGTACGAAGAAGCGTACAAGAAGGCCCATGGTAAAAAGCCGACTATCGAGGCAAGTAACGGTTGGTATAGTGTCGATGGTGGCAAAAATGTGCGCCTGGCGCAGTTAGCGGAAGAAGCCAAAACCTTAGCCGGCGGAAAGACTGCAGAGAAAAAGGCACCTGCGAAGAAAACCGAGAGCAAGAAGCCTGCGTCTAAAGCCTCAACGGCTAAGAAACCAGCCGCAAAAAAAGCCCCGGCGAAAAAGTCGGCAGCTAAAAAGTCATCAGCTAATGGTGGCTTAACGGCAAAAGAATTGTGGCGTCAAAAACTCGAGCAAGATGCAACCGAGTGTCGCCTGCCGAGGGGCTCAGCCTAATAAATAAAGGATCGTGCCGTGAGCACAACCTAAAGGACGTCGGGATTTTTCCCGGCGACCTTGTCAATAGGGACCTTAATTTTGCGGTAGCGATACACCAGAAATTGATTACGCTTTAGGTACACTTTCTCAGTACCAAAGTCTGCCTGGCTCACAAGGTAGCGCCCGTCATTAAGCTCTTCTTTTACAATACCCAGCTTTCCCGCATGTTCTCCGCGTTTTACAAACACGGTTTGCCCGTTAATTCTGGGGTTGTTATAAGAAAATGTAGGTCCGCTCATGTTCTCTGCTATTCCTCTGGGTACAGACTGCTGCGCCATTATACTCAGGTTATCGGCAGTGAACAGCGGATCTTAACGTTTGTCGGCCTAGCGTTTTCCGATGTAGAGCGTTATTTCACCCACTGGAATACCGAATTTGTACATTTTGGTGCGGTTGATCATGTTGTCTTCGTCGATCAAGTACATCCAGTCATCCAGGCTCAATGCCATCGTGCTACCGTCGTCCATGGTCACGTTAAGCACATATTGCCAGTTAAGTGCATTACCCGCTGTTGTGCCAACCGCTACGCCTTCAACGTCGCTAGCTCGCCCTTCGTAGGTATTGGGACCGGTTTTGGTTAGTTTCCATATCCGTTCCTGAGTGCTGCCGTCAGCGTAATAGAATTGCTCGTCCAACGTACCTTCGTTGCCATCCCAGGTGCCGACCATCTCGACCCGAAAGCGTTGAATAACATCATCCGAATAGTCTTGTACCGTACCATAGGCAACCAGTTCACCACTAAAAAATTCTTCCAGTTGCAACTTGGGTTCCCGCCCCTGGTAATCATCGATGCTGGTAGAGCAAGCTGTAAGCCCAAGCGTGGTTACAAAAATAACAGCAAAACGTTTGAATAACTGACTCATGAGGATGCTCCTGTTAGCTCATCACGCTCGTCTTCATAGCGCGACTCGGGCGATAACCAAATCGCTAAAAACTGTTCGGTAAAGGTGGAATTCTCGATCGTTCCCAGCAACTTATCGCCCTGGTAAAAGTCTGCATGGCCGTCTTCGTTTTCAACCAATGCCAGACAATCCCCTTCTTTTATATTGGGCCAAATTTGGTTAAGCGTATCTAACCACTGTTGCTGATCTTGGTGAGCAAATCCGAGGCGTTGCCATTCTTCGGCTGTCTTATCAACCAAGTCCGCGACCTTGATGTCGCGTAGATAATCTAACACCAATGTTTTGCGCTGCTGTTTTCTTTGCTGCCAGTCAAAGTCGCCACTGTTCGTAAACAAGCGGGCATCGTAAACATCCCAAAACAGCACGCTCAGTCGAGTTTCGCCTACTCTATTTTGATCTTTGGGCACCGCACTATCGCAATCACTGGCAAACGCCAGCGACGGTGTAAACGCCAGAGCCAACGCTATTGCAAGACTTGATTTAATCAATCGATTCATAACACTAACCTCTCGTTGTCACCGGCTTTCAGCGCACGACAAAAAAACAACATAAACAACGCCCAGACAATGGCATAGGTCACTATCAGCTGAATAACCGAATCACTGGTGCCGGCACCAAAACTGACGCCAACCCAGTAACTGAAAGGGCCGGATATAGCTCCCGCCAACGCCGCTATTGCCGGTTTTTCGGCAAGCCAGTCTAACGACAGCGGTGCCATTGCAGCAAAGCCGACCCATAAGAACGCCAGCCATAGCGGGAACAAACCGCCAGTAAAGTCTATGGTGCCCAGCCCCGTCGCTATAGCTTCGAGTAAAAGTCCCACCGCCAGCAGTTGTAAAATAAGCCGTAACCGGATTTTGGCGACAAATAAGCTGTAAACAATTTGCACAACAACCAAAGCAGCGGTCAGCCAAATGTAATCCGCTCGTCCTGCAACCGCGGACATCCACAACACGTTAAAAATGACGAATGCGGCAATCTTGTGCTTCAATGAATCACTCATAACGCCCTTTACTTGCTGTTAACTGAACAACCGAAACGGACTCTTCTAAAAATCCGCCCTGGCAATAACTAAAGTAGTAGTTCCACAAACGCGAGAAACGTTCGTCATAGCCCAGGGGCTCCAACTCAGCTCGCTTGCTGTTAAAGGCTATTTGCCAACGCTTGAGGGTTTCGGCGTAACTCTTCCCCATATCCTGAACGTTACGAACAACCATCTGTGTTTGCGTCTTATAGAGCTGCGACATCAGCTGTATCGACGGCAAAAAGCCACCAGGGAATATATGTTTTTGAATAAAATCAACCGAGCGTGAATAACTGTTATAGCGCTGATCGGCGATGGTTATAGCCTGTAATGCCATGATGCCACCCGGTTTCAACCTGTCGTTACAGGTCTTAAAAAACGTCGGTAAATATTGTTTGCCCACAGCCTCTATCATTTCGACTGATACCAGCTTGTCATACTGACCGGTTAAGTCCCGATAATCCTCTTTCAACAGAGTAATACGGTTTTCCAGCCCTTCGGCTTTTACCCGTTGCTGAGCATACTGATATTGCTCTTCAGAAATGGTCGTGGTGGTCACGTGGCAGCCATAGTGTTTTGCGGCATAAATAGCCAAGCCCCCCCACCCGGTGCCAATTTCTAACAGGCTATCGGTGGGCTGCAGATCCAATTCACGACACAAACGATCAAGTTTTTGCTCCTGCGCTTGCTGCAAGCTGTCGTCTTCTGACAAAAACAACGCGCTCGAATACTGCATGTGCGGATCTAAAAACCGTTTATACAGTTCGTTACCCAAGTCGTAGTGCGCGGAAATATTCTTTTTTGCTTGTTGCTTGTGATTGCGATTGGCCCAATGATTAATCTTATTAATTGGAAAGGTTAGCCAGGCAATACGTGACTCAAGCTTGTCTAAAGCCGGTAAATTGCGGGCAAAGATCTGAATGACCGCGGTTAGGTCGTTGGTATCCCAGGTTTTATCAATGTAAAGTTCAGCAGCGCCAATACTGCCGCCCACTAACAGTCCACGATAAAAGCCCGGCTTTTTAACGTCGATCTCTGCACGCAGGTCGCTATGTTTTTGACCAAACTGGGCAACCATGCGCCCTTGTTCTGTTAAAACCAGCGTACCGTACTGCAGATGGCTCAGTATTTTCATCGCCAGGCTGCGAAATAACTTGTCCATGCCTTTAAATTCAAAAGGTGCCGTTAGCGCACTCTCACCATTTGCCATGGTTTTTTCCTCTTGTATAACAGCTCGTGTTAAAACACGTATCGTTTTAAATAAAGTGTTTAGGGATGGCCATAAAATGGTGTGCGTTTTACAAACAGCTTAAGTGCCTGCCAGTAAATACCGCCGATAATTTTTGCTGCCATCACCGGTGTTGTTTTAATTACGCGCTTAATCTGTTCTCGGTTTAACGGCGAACGCGATAATTTCATACCGGCGACAAAGTCTTTTTGCTCGGTTTCTGCCGCTAGTTGTATAAAACAATCGTCTTGCGGCGGATTGATCTTCCAGCGGTAGGTCATATCAAGCGGGTTAAAAGGTGAAACGTGAAATGCTTTTTGCGTGGTTGCGTCTGGTTTGGCGAGATCCACCAGATAATAATGGCGTTCTAACCAGGGCGTGTTACTGACTTCAGCTAACATCATGGTGTACTCACCATCTTGTTGCAGAAAATAAAAGTTAACCGGACTGAAAAACAGCCCGAATGTGCGAATGTTGCCCATAAAGAACACTCGCCCCTGCAACGTCTGCCCGGCAAGCTTAGACATTTTACTTAATGCCGCCTGCTGTAAATCGCCGGTTTCGTCTTTCAGGTAGTCTTTGCGCCTAAACCACAGCGGTGCGAAACCTTGAGTCGAAAACCAACGCGACTCGCTGTGAGCTTGCTCTAGCTCATCCAGTGCAATAAACCACTGCATAAAGCGGTAGTTAAAGGTGTGTTGCGTGGGGCGATAGCGCTGATGAAACACATCGCCCCAGTAGATACCGCTACTCAACGCCATCTTCGTACTCGTTATTGATCGCTAAACTGGGGTCAATACGATTAACCACGTCGATGGCACTGCGAACACCATCCTCGTGAAAACCGTTATACCAGTACGCACCACAATAATGCGTATGTCTTTGACCACAAATCTTATCTCTTTGTTCACGTGCACGTAGCGACGGAATCGAATATTGCGGATGATCGTAACTAAACCGGCGAATAACCTTTGCCGGATCAATCGCTGCAGTATTATTAAGCGTAACGCACAATGTCTGCTCGGTACGCAAACCCTGCAGAATATTCATGTTGTAAGTAACTGAACTGGGTTTGCTCGCCGCGTCACCCTCCGTGCGCAGCAAGTAATTCCAACTTGCCCAGGCCAGCCGTTTTTTCGGTAGTAGTCGGGTGTCAGTGTGCAGCACAACGTCATTGGGCTGATAATCGATAGCGCCGAGTATCTCCTGCTCATCATCACTGGCATCACCCAATAGCCGCAGTGCCTGATCACTGTGCGCAGCAATCACGACTTCGTCAAAATATTCGCTTTTACCATCACTAAATTTAATCTGCACCTGTTCTTGTTGACGACAGATTTGGCTAATGTCGGTAGAAAGATGCACACGTTCGGCATAAGGTTTAGTTAGCGCCGGAATATAAGACTTAGAGCCCCCGTTAATGGTATGCCATTGAGGACGGTCGGCGATATTCAACAAGCCGTGGTTTTGGAAAAAACGTAAGAAGAAACCTAACGGAAACTGCTCTGCATCCTCGATACTGGACGACCAGATTGCTGAAATCATGGGTAACAAATACAGACGCGCAACTTCGTCTGACACCTTAAGCTCGCCTAAAAATTCACCCAGTGTTTTCTGATCAACGTCTTCGCCGTTCTCTAACGCGGCTTTAGCGGCATTATTAAACTTAACGATACCGCTCAACAATTTGTAAAAGCGCGGCTTCAGCAGATTGCTGCGCTGCGCAAACAAGGTGTTAAGAGTATGGCCGTTGTATTCAAGACCCGAACGTGGGTCAGTAACACTAAAGCTCATCTCTGTGTCACGCCAGTTAACCTGCAATTCACGCAACAGGCGTTTAAAGCGCGGATAGGTTTTATCGTTAAATACGATAAAGCCAGTATCAACGGGCACTGTCTGGTTGCCAACCTTAATATCGACGGTGGCAGTGTGACCGCCGATGTAATCGTTCTTGTCAAAAACCGTAACGTCGTGCTTTTTACTCAAATAATACGCCGCGGTCAGGCCCGCGATACCACTACCAACAACTGCAATTTTCATTCGCTCAATTTTCCTTGCTAAGAGTTCTTTGCCATACGCCGTGATAAGGCGATTTGCATTCCTTGCGGCAACAACGACATAACCCGTAACATGCCACTAAATAACGCGGGAAAACCAATATCCCGTTTGCCTTTTTCAATACCCTTGCGAATAGCCTTGGAGGCAAATTCGACACTCACCCGCATTGGCATTTCAAAATCATTGGCGTCAGTCATGGGTGTTTTTACAAAACCCGGCGACACGCCAAGTACGTCAATGCCATAGGCTTCTTTTAAATCGACTTCTAAGGTGCGGGTAATATATTGAATAGCGGCTTTCGAACCACCATATGCCTGTGCTTTGGTAAACGGCAATAGCCGTGCCAGGCTACCGACAATGACCAACTTACTGCCCTCAGGCATGATCGGCAACAATGCTTCCACAGTATTCATGGTGCCAAACACGTTTACACGAAATACACGCTCAAACATACCTGCATCAAACTGTTTTACGTCAAGGTATTCACACATACCGGCACTCAAAATGGCTAAGTCGACACGTTCGATATCGGCAAGTGCCTGTTTTGTGTTTTCGATATCAGTAATGTCGAAGCGCAGCGTTTTGATACTATCCCGATCAATATCGGCTAACTCATCCAATGCCTCTTGATTGCGTCCACAAGCAATCACCGTATGCCCTTGTTTGGCATAATCTTGCGCCAGTTGGTAACCGATCCCGGAGGTGGCCCCTGTTATTAATATCTTCATGAGTCCGCCACTAATCGGTTTTTGATTTTGTCGATCACGTAGCCTACTAAAGGCACGTGTTCATACAACATTGCCCCTAAGTCGTAATGATCCTGTTGTTCGCGAATTTTTCCGTCCTCAAACGTTAAATATGAGACGCCCGGCAGCACGATCTCCATGCCATTTCCCAGTTTGGGATGCGCAAAACGCATCTGCCACAGCAAAAAAGCTTTGTCTTCTCCGACACACTCATCGTCAAAGGCAAAATGACAGTATTCCACGTTTTCCATGGTGTGTTCGAAATACTTTTTGAGATCGTCCAGACCCACCACCTGATGGATGGGATCGGTTAAGCTGGCGTTATCGTGATACATGTCATCCAGCTGGTCCAGATTGTCTGTTTTAAACTCGTCATAAAACGACTTCAATTTATCGACTAGTTCTTGGTTATCCATTTTTCACCTGCTTAAAAGTTGTTAAAAACCGTTCCCGAGCAGCACTATGGTCCACGATAGGTGCGGCATAATCCTGTTGATTGCGCTGCTTTAACCAAGAATGCGGCCAATAAATGTGTTTGGTCGGGACATCTTTTAACTCGTCTATCCATTTACGGATGTAGCTACCGTCGGGATCAAACTTCTCGCTTTGCCGAATGGGATTAAACACCCGAAAATAAGGCACCGCATCAGTACCTACCGATGCACTCCACTGCCAGCCACCGTTATTCGCTGGAAAGCTGCCATCGATCAGGTTTTGCATAAAATACTGTTCGCCTTTGCGCCAATCGATAAGCAGATCTTTAACCAAAAAGTTTGCCGTAATCATGCGCAATCGATTATGCATCCAGCCGGTCTGATTAAGCTGCCGCATACCCGCGTCGACAATCGGATAACCCGTACGTCCCTCACACCAGCGTTTAAAATCATCTTCAGCATCACGCCAGGGCACGCCCTGGGTTTGCTTCTGATAATTTTCTCCACGGCTCAGGCGCGGTTCAAAAAACATCAGGTGTTGGTAAAATTCGCGCCACGCGAGTTCAGTTAGCCAGGTATCTGCTCCCTTTTCTAAGCCGTGAGGAAAAGACGGCGAAAGCGACTGTAGATTGCGTGCCAGCGTTTTAGGCGAAACCACGCCAAGCTCAAGGTAAGCCGACAGTTTTGACGTGCCCTCGATTGCGGGTTTGTCACGTTGCTCGTGGTAGTCAGCGAGGCTATGACCGACAAACTGACCAAACTTACTCAGCACGCTCTGCTCGCCCACCGGCCAATCGCTACTGGTGTCGGTGCAAGGTGCAGGACAGTCCGGGATTTGTGGCGTATCGCTAACCGTTGTTTGCTTTGCTGTTGGTTGAGTCAGTTGCCAATCGGTATGCTCTGCTAATACCTTGCGCCAGGCTTTATTAAACGGCGTAAACACTTTGTAGTAATCGCCCTGCTGGGTTTTCACCTGACCCGGCGGAACCAATAATAATCCGTGCTTTATTATTGTCGTGACATTGTGATGTTTTAAAGCAACTTCAACAGCCTTATCACGACGCGCCTCATGGACCGGGTATTCGGCGTTAAAATAGACTTCGTTAACTCCATTTTCAGCGCAGAAATCAGAAATAATAGAGCCTGATTGAGAAAATGTATCATGACACTTAACTTTTAGTAATACCCCGCTTGCCGCTAAATCTTGCTGTAATTGCTGCAGGTGACGCCATAGCAAATCGGTTTTCCGGGGTGACCAAAAATGCGTATCGACAAAGGTTGTTTTGGGGAATAGATATAGTGCGTAAACTTTGTCGTGCTCCGCACAGGCTTGCGCTAACGCCGGATTATCCTGAATTCGCAAGTCATTACGAAACCATACCAATGCTGCCATAATGACTCCTTTACAGTCCGTAACGTAGCTTTAAATCTTCAGGGTATGGCTGGATATACCACTGCTGGGCTAGATAGTCGTTGGGAAACTCGCGCAAATAATGGCGGATTAACGTCAGCGGCGCCATAATCGGCAAGATGCCATCGTGATACTGCAATATCATCTCTGACAATTCCTGTTTTTGTTGTGCGCTAAGCTGGCCTTTAAAATAGCCCTGAATATGCTGCAACGTATTAGTATGGTTGCGCTTAGAAGCAGGCTCCGACAGTGCCTGCATTACGTCAATAATGTACTGTTGAGCGAAGGCTTCGTCTATTTTTTCAGCCTCACCCAAACGTTTACCAAGCTCGCGATAAGCCGGCTGATCATGCGCTAAAAGCAGCAGCTTACAGCGGGTATGAAAATCCAGTAGTGCTTTTTTGGTTATCGGCTTTGGCAACGCTTGCCAATGACCATAAACCCAAACGCGCAGGATAAAGTTTTCACGCAAGTGCGGGTCGTTTAGCCGGCCGTCTTCTTCCAGCGGCAATGCCGGATTAAGCTCGCGCAAACGCGCAGCAAAAATACCCATCGCCTCTTTTTGGGCATGTCCTGTATCCGGGTCATAGAGTTTTACCCGCTCCATGCCGCAACTCGGTGACTTTGCGCACAATACGTAACCGCTCAACTGTTGTGCTTTGAGTTGAATTTTATCCGCAAAATCGCTTAACTTCTGGGTAACGTTGGCACCCGTTTTCGGAATTACCGCATGGACGTCGTTATCGTGCTTTTCCAGACGGATGGTTGGCCGTGGAATCGGTAAGCCGATCCCAACTTCAGGGCAAAAACGTACAAACTCGACATGACGCGACAATTCGTCATCGCAAAAGGCCGAACGTTTATGGCCGCCATCAAAACGCACTTCATCGCCTAATAAACAGGCGCTAATACCCACGGTTAATTTTTTTGTATTCATCAGTTACGTCCAGTATTTACTGCTCCAATAAACCTGTCCTTTATAACGTATTACAGTGAAGAAAAGTTTGCCGATTAACAAATTATTCAGATCCAACTAATTGTGCATTGCGTAACACTTTACAACTCAATCAAAACAATGGCAGTTAGGTAATATGACGCAGTACGAAGAACTACCGCTATTTCCTTTGACAGCTCATGTGCTGCCGGAAGGTCGTTTACGCTTGCGCATTTTCGAGCCACGTTATACCCGTCTGGTGAAACGCTGTATGTCGGAGCAATCCGACTTCGTCATTTGTATGTTTGACCCAAACCAAAGTAAAGAAACGGAAAATTACATTTTGCCGTTCGGGACGGCTGTCCAAATCATTGATTTTGAAATGCTGGACGATGGCTTTCTGGGCATAACCGTTGAAGGTAAAGACCGAGTTCATATACACGACCACCACGTCGAAAGTGATGGTTTAAACCTGGGTCACGTTGAGCGCCTGCCTGCCTGGCCAAATAAAGCGCTTTCTTCAGACAAAATTGTTCTAAAAGAGCGGCTGGAAGAGATCTTTCAGGTCTATCCGGAACTGGCTAACCTATATCAGGACGAACGTTTTGACGAGCTTAGTTGGCTTTGCCAACGCTGGCTTGAGATATTGCCGCTGGATGTACACGCCAAGCAACAACTTATAAAGGCAGATAATCCTCTTGAGGTTTCTGAATATCTGCTACAATTAGTCTCGTAGTTACCATTTTTTCTGACGTTGGTGATCCAGTGACTACAGGATTACGTTCATACTAAGACAACACGCAACAAAAATATGCAGGTCTAATTATGCAAGTGACGTCAGAGAGAACTTCGCAACGGGGCGTTATGAATACAACCCAACAAGACACTGCCGAGAAGGCAGCTGAGCTTCTTGCTAAAGTAGCAGAGACTCGTAGCAGAGCTGCATTTAGTGAGTTGTTTAGCCATTTTGCTCCCAAGCTGCAGGCCTATGGCACACGTCAGTTTGGCAACGAGCAAACCGCGATGGATTTGGTACAAGAAACGATGACTAATGTCTGGCACAAAGCACATTTGTTTAAACCAGACCGTGGTTCTCCGTCCACTTGGATATTCACGATCGCGCGCAACATTCGTTTCGATTTGTTACGTAAGAATAAAAAGCGCAAGGACGATATCAGTGCCGACGAACTTTGGCCTATCCTTGCTGAACAGAATGATAATTTAGATGACGGTTATGCCTTAGATAACGATGTACTAATGCAAGAAATCGCTCATTATTACGCTCAATTACCTGACCCACAACGGGTGGTGGTTGAAAAAATTTACATCGAAGGCAAGTCACAGCAAGAAGTATCGGATTCGTTAGGCATTCCGTTAGGTACTGTGAAGTCTCGTACCCGACTGGCATTGAAAAAGTTAAAAGAGCTGATTGTAGAACATGATTAAATCCCATCCTAGCGAAGCTATCCTGTATCAGTACGCGTCAGGTGACTTGAGTGCGGCTATGACATTAGTGGTTGGCACCCATGTTGATATGTGCTCGGTTTGTCAGCAAACCGTTTGTGAGATAGAACACGACTTGTGCTCTAAGCATCTTGACACTGTTGTGCAGACCTTAAACACACCGAGTCATGGCTATAGTGGCCTGAGCAAAACCGATACCGATAAGATGCTGGAAAAGATCTTTTCGTCGGAGGCTAAGCCTGCAGTTCAGCCAGACGAGCTAATTTGCCTTGAAGGCCGTCGTTTTGTGTTACCCCGTACGTTGGCACACAATCGTGCTCGTATCGGCGACTGGACTAATTTGGTTGGTAAGCTATGGCGTGCGCCCATTGATGTCGGTGACCGTGGCCACACTAACCTTATCTATATGGAGCCCGGTACACAGGTACCTGAGCATACGCACAAGGGACAGGAAGCAACGCTAGTGGTTGATGGCGTATTTAATGACGAGAAAGACGTTTACTATAACGGCGACTTTATCTTGTTAGATGCGGATCGTACTCACACGCCGCAAACATCGGCGCAGGATTGTCTGACATTGGCTACCCTGGATGCCCCACTTTACTTTACGTCGGGTATCAGTCGTTTGTTGAATCCATTTAGTAGTTTATTCTTTAGGGCGTCGGCGTGACGACAACACTTTAGAAGACAAAGAAACAAAAAACCCGAGGTTAATCCTCGGGTTTTGCATTTTCTACACGGCTTTTAAATTTTTGGCCGGGTTTAAACGTAACCACCCGCCGCGCCTTAATGGGAATATCTTCCCCCGTTTTTGGATTGCGGCCGGGTCGTTGACTTTTGGTACGTAACTCGAAGTTGCCAAAACCTGACAACTTAACCTGGTCACCGGCTTCTAAAACAGAACGTATCTCCTCGAAAAAGTCCTCTACCAGCGTTTTTGCATCCTGCTTATTGATGCCGTGCTTTTCAAAGAGCATTTCCGCCAATTCTGCTTTAGTCAGCGCCATGGTTTAATCCCTCAAGGTTGCATTAAACTCGTCTTTTAGCGTCGTTACAAACTGTTCAATAAGCTCGTTAACTTCGGCCTCTTCCAGCGTCTTATCAGCATCTTGTAACGTGATACTTAACGCCAGACTGCGTTTACCTTGCGCCAGATTCTCGCCTTGGTAAACATCAAATAAGTTTAGGCCAACTAACTGTTTTACGCCAACATTTTCCAACGCAGCTAACACTTCACCTGCCGCAATTTGCTCATCTAAAACAATCGCCAGGTCGCGTCGAATGCTCGGATAACGAGAAATCGGCTGAGCCACCGGAATGCGTCGAACCGCAATGGCATCAAGCTCAATTTCGAACACAAATGCGCGCTGATTTAAGCCAAGCGCCTTCTCGTGTTGCGGATGCAGTGCGCCAATAAAGCCAACTTTACGTTCACCTTTATAGATAGCAGCCGACTGGCCCGGATGCAACGCATCATGCTGGTCAGCGACAAAACGGAATAAATGCGCCTCGCCGGTTTTTTGCAGCAAGGCCTCGACATCGCCTTTAACATCGTAAAAATCAACCGCTCGTTCACCTTCAGACCAGTGCTCCGTGTGAGCTTTGCCGGCTCGAATACCGCCTAAGACCGGCTCCTGACGCACGCCATTCTCCGCGGTTTCATCAGGAATAAAACGTAGTCCCGTTTCGACAAAAGCTAAAACTGCCTGTTGACGCTTTTGGTTGTGCGCAACCGCAGCCGCTAAACCCGGCCACAGGCTAACGCGCATTGAGGACATTTCGATAGAAATCGGATGTGGTAAGGTTAACGCAGCCGTTTCGTTAAACAACATGGCTTGGTGTTTAGGGTCAACAAAGCTATAGGTAATCGCTTCTTGATAACCGCGCTCGACCAAGGCATTGGTTAACGTATGACGACTTACTGCGGCCTCTTTGCGGTCGGTCATTCGCAGTTGTGCCGCTGGTGCAGCCGCCTGAATCGCGTTGTAGCCGTATACTCGCGCGACTTCTTCAATAAGATCTTCTTCAATCGCAATATCAAAACGATAAGAAGGCACCTGAACCTGCCACTCGCCATTGTTGTAGGTCACTTCCAGACCCAGACGCCGAAGAATCTCTGTGACTTCTTCATCGGCGATGTGTACGCCCAGCACTTTGGTCAAACGCACACTGCGTAATGTCACCTTAGCGCGCGCTGGCAGATGTTGCTCAGAAACTGCTTCAGTAATCGGCCCGGCTTCGCCACCACAAATATCCAGCAATAACTGTGTTGCACGCTCCATTGCTTTGCGTTGCAATTGTGGATCCACACCGCGCTCATAACGATGTGACGCATCCGTATGCAGACCAAAACGACGAGCTTTACCTAAAATGGCATCAGGCGCAAAAAACGCGCTTTCTAAGAAAATGTTTTTGCTTTCGACGGTCACACCACTATTTTTACCACCGTAGACACCCGCCATTGCTAAGGCTTTTTGCTCATCAGCAATAACCAGAACATCGTCATCAAGCTCAACCTCTTCGCCATCGAGTAACGTCAGTTTCTCTTTGGCCGCCGCCAGGCGCACGTGAATATCGCCTTGCAACGTATCTAAGTCAAACGCATGCATTGGGTGGCCCAACTCAAGCAATACGTAGTTGGTAATATCCACCACCGGATCAATACTGCGAATACCACTACGACGTAGTTTTTCACTCATCCAAATAGGCGTTGGACGTGACACATCAATGCCTTTAACCACACGACCTAAGTAGCGCGGGCATTGCGCCGGCGCATCTAGATGAATCGCCTTTTGCTCGTCAATTTTAGCTGCTACGTCATTAATTTCCGGCTCATTGACGTCCAGACGGTTTAACACGCCAAGTTCACGGGCAATACCACGAACACTTAAGCAATCACCGCGGTTAGGCGTTAGATCGATATCGATGCTGTGATCGTCTAAACCGAGGTATTCGCGATAATCGGTACCGACGGGAGCGTCTTGCGGTAATTCAATAATACCGTCGTGATCATCAATTAAGCCCAGCTCTTTAAATGAGCAAAGCATGCCGTGCGACGGATGTCCGCGCAGTTTGGCTTTTTTGATTTTAAAATCACCGGGTAAAACAGCGCCGACTTTTGCGACCACCACTTTAATGCCCTGGCGACAGTTGGGTGCGCCGCAAACAATATCTAAAAGCTCACCGTCGTTGGTATTAACTTTAGTGACTTGCAGCTTGTCAGCGTCGGGATGCGGACCGCATTCAACGACTTCACCGACAACGACGGTATGGAATTCTGCGGCGACAGGTTCAACACCGTCAACTTCCAGACCCGCCATGCTGAGCTGTTCACTTAATTCATTGCTGTCTACGGCCGGATTAACCCACTCGCGTAACCACTGTTCACTTAATTTCATGATGCCAATGCCCTTAAAATACTGTAATTAGTTGAATTGTTTTAAGAAACGTAAGTCGTTTTCGAAAAACGCGCGCAGATCGGTTACGCCATAACGCAACATGGTTAGACGCTCAACGCCCATACCAAAGGCAAAGCCGGTGTATTTTTCCGGATCAATGCCAACCGCTTTCAACACATTGGGGTGCACCATTCCGCAACCCAGTACTTCTAACCATTTACCGTCTTTACCCATCACATCGACTTCTGCCGAGGGCTCGGTAAACGGAAAATACGAAGGGCGGAAACGCACTTGCAATGACTCTTCAAAAAAGTGAGTGAGGAAATCTTCTAAAATGCCTTTAAGCTGAGTAAACGACACGTCGGTATCGACCATCAAACCCTCGACCTGATGGAACATTGGCGTATGAGTCTGATCGTAATCATTACGGTAAACGCGGCCTGGCGAAATAATACGTAAAGGCGGCTTCTCAACTTCCATGGTACGAATTTGAACGCCCGACGTCTGCGTACGCAGCATCGTTGAGGGAGTAAAATAGAAAGTATCGTGATCGGCACGCGCCGGATGGTTAGCCGGAATGTTCAGCGCATCGAAGTTATGAAAACCGTCTTCGACTTCGGGGCCTTCTTTAACACTAAAGCCCAGGTCACCAAAGAACTGCTCTATCCGACGAATCGTTTGCGTTACCGGGTGTACACCGCCTACAGCGCTGTCACGGCCAGGTAGACTCACGTCTAAACGTTCTGCTTCTAACTTGGCTTTCAACTCTTCGGCTTTCAGCAGCTCTTTACGTGCATTAATACTGCTTTGCACCTGTTGCTTAGCTTCGTTAATTTTCTGCCCCGCTTCGCGACGCTCGGACGGGTCAAGTTTTCCTAAGCCCTTTAACAAATCAGTTAACTGGCCTTTTTTACCCATGTACTGAACACGAACGTCGTCCAGCGCCTGCGGATTATCCGCATTGGCGATAGCCGCTTCGGCTTGTGCAACGATTTCTTGTAATTGCATTGTTTCCCTCAACACTCACGACATGCTTACAAAGCAAAAATTTTAAAGGCGCTATTCTAGCAGAAAAACGATCAAAAAAGGGAGCCAATTGGCTCCCTTTGAAATCTGTTTAAACGAACTTAAAAAGTCGTTATTACAGTGCGCCTTTCGCTTTCTCAACCAAAGCAGCAAAGCCGTTTTGATCGTGAACTGCGATATCAGCAAGGATCTTGCGATCGATTTCTACTGATGCTTTTTTCAGGCCGTTGATAAAGCGGCTGTAAGACAAACCGTTTTGACGTGCCGCAGCGTTGATACGAACAATCCACAGTTGACGGAATTGACGTTTCTTGTTGCGACGGTCACGGTATGCATATTGACCTGCTTTAGTGACTGCCTGTACCGCGACGCGATAAACGCGACTACGAGCACCATAATAACCTTTCGCCTGCTTCAGGACTTTCTTGTGACGCGCTCTCGCGATTACACCACGTTTTACTCGTGCCATTTGCTAATCTCCCCTTATGCGTACGGTAACATACGATCGACTAATTTAATGTCCGCTTCGTGGACCATGCTCTTAGCACGCAGCTGACGCTTACGCTTAGGAGTTTTTTTAGTCAGAATGTGACGCAAGTGAGATTGCTTGCACTTATAACCGCCTGAAGCAGTCTTTTTAAAGCGCTTAGAAGCGCCTTTGTTTGATTTCATTTTTGGCATGAAATTAAACTCCGCATTGTTGATTGAAAGTGTGAAAGGGTGAGACAGCCAAGCTGCCTACTTGTAGACCACGATCACTTCTTAGATGGCGCCAGAACCATAATCATCTGGCGACCTTCAGCCCTTCTAGGGAACGACTCAACAGTTGAGATTTCTTCTAAATCCGCTTTTACACGGTTTAGCAATTCAATACCCAACTCTTGGTGTGCCATTTCCCGGCCACGGAAACGGATAGTGACTTTAGTTTTGTCACCTCCCTCGAGGAAGCGACGCAGGTTGCGCAGTTTTACCTGGTAGTCGCCCTCATCAGTGCCAGGTCGGAACTTAACTTCCTTAACCTGAATCTGTTTCTGCTTTTTCTTTTGCTCTTTTTGTTCTTTGCTCTTCTCAAAGAGGAACTTGCCGTAATCCATCAAGCGGCAGACCGGTGGTTCCGCGTTAGGGCTCATCTCCACCAAATCGACACCAGCTTCCGCTGCTGCGTCAAGAGCCTCGTTAATACTGACGACACCTGCTTGTTCACCATCGGTACCGATTAAGCGAACTTCATCAACGCCGGTAATTTGGTCATTGATACGGTTTTTATCTGCAGCTTTTTGAGTTCTTTTTCCGCCTTTAATGGTTTATTCCTCCAAGTAATTATTAAATTTTGCGTGTACATACTTCGTCTTCAACTTTAGCAATGAAGTCTTCCAAAGGCATTTTACCCAGGTCTTCACCGCCACGGGTACGAACCGCAACCTCACCAGCTTCGACTTCTTTATCGCCGACAACCAGTAAATAAGGAACTCGTTTAAGAGTATGCTCTCGGATTTTAAAGCCAATCTTCTCATTTCTCAAGTCGGCTGAGGCACGAATTCCCTTTTCATTCAAAGATTTTACCACGTTTTTGACATAATCGCTCTGATTATCCGTGATATTCATTAAAACAACCTGCGTCGGCGCCAGCCAAAGCGGGAAGTGACCTGCGTATTCTTCGATTAGAATACCCATGAAACGTTCCAGCGAGCCTAAAATTGCGCGGTGAATCATCACCGGCGTATGGCGCTCGTTATCTTCGCCTACATAGGTTGCGCCTAAGCGCCCCGGCAGTGCAAAGTCCAGCTGGATAGTGCCACACTGCCAGGCACGACCTAAACAGTCAAACAGGGTAAATTCAATCTTAGGACCATAAAACGCGCCCTCACCCGGTAAATAATCAAAATCAATATCGTGCGCTTTTAACGCATCCGCCAATGCTTTTTCGCTGCGATCCCAGGTAGCATCGTCGCCTAAGCGTTTTTCCGGACGTGTCGACAGCTTCACGTCAATCTTGTCAAAACCGAAAGTTTCATAGGTTTCATAAACCATTTTGATACAGGCTGCTACTTCCGGCTGCACCTGATCTTCGGTACAAAATACGTGCGCATCATCCTGGGTAAAGCCGCGTACACGCATCAAGCCATGCAAGGCACCTGATGGCTCATTACGGTGACAAGAGCCAAACTCAGCCATGCGCAGTGGCAAGTCGCGGTAAGATTTTAGACCCTGGTTAAAGATCTGCACGTGACCCGGACAGTTCATCGGCTTAACCGCGTACTCCCGGTTCTCAGAAGCGGTGGTAAACATCAAGTCAGAGAATTTCTCCCAGTGACCGGATTTCTCCCAAAGCACACGGTCCATCATCATCGGACCTTTTACTTCCTGGTAATCGTATTCACGCAGTTTTTCACGCACATACTCTTCTAACTCACGGAAAATGGTCCAGCCATTGTGATGCCAGAAAACCATGCCCGGCGCTTCTTCCTGCCAGTGGAACAGGTCCTGGTTTTTGCCAATTTTACGGTGATCGCGCTTTTCCGCTTCTTCTAAACGCTTTAGGTAGGCTTTTAGCTGCTTTTTATCCGACCATGCCGTGCCGTATAGCCGTTGCAGCATTTTATTGTCGGAATCACCGCGCCAATAGGCACCGGCCATTTTCATCACTTTAAAGTGTTCGCAGAACTTCATGCTAGGCACATGCGGGCCGCGACACATATCGATATATTCTTCGTGATGATAAAGCGCAGGATAAGAATCGGTTGGGATATTCTCGTCCAGGATCTCTATTTTGTAGGGTTCGTGGCGGTCAACAAAGGTCTCACGCGCTTCTTTCCAGCTGACGTTTTTCTTAATCACTTTATAGTCAGTTTTAGCCAACTCCTTCATCCGCTTTTCGATCTTCTCCAGATCTTCCTGGGTGAAGGTGTGGTCAACGTCGATATCGTAATAAAAGCCATTGTCGATAACCGGACCAATCGCCATTTTCGCATCCGGCCACAGTTGCTTAACCGCGTGGCCCATCAAATGTGCACACGAGTGGCGGATAATATGTACACCGTCCTCATCTTTAGGCGTTACGATCTCGACTTTCGCGTCGTGTTCAATCATATCGCAGGCATCGGCCAACTCGCCGTCGATGCGGCCTGCTACCGTCGCTTTCGCCAGACCAGGCCCGATATCCATAGCGATATCATAAATTGAAACGGGTTTATCAAATTCGCGTTGACTTCCGTCAGGGAGAGTAATTACAGGCATGAAACTTCCTTTGCAACCAGTGGTGACACCTACCAAGTGCCACGTGCTCTATTTTGGCTCAATGCAACGCTGTTATAAGTGTGCAAAAAACCTTACGAAATATTGGGCGTTCGGTACCATCGAACGCAAGACGCTACTATAATCGACCGCTTACATTTGAGCAACCTCAGAGCCTGTTTTGATATCAGAGACGATAGGTCAAATGGCGGCATTATTGGCCGCTAGCTTTTGGGCAGTAGCAACGGTGCTCTATCACCGCGCAGGCAGCCATTTCTCGCCACTGCAAATGAACCTGGTTAAAGGTGTTATTGCGACACCGTTATTATTAATCGTCAGCTTGCTGCTGGGCAACTCGTTAACGCTAACCAGTGGCCTTTGGTTACTGGCGTTAAGCGGCGTTATCGGCATCACCATTGGCGATAGCTGCCATTTTGCCGCGTTACGACGGCTTGGCCCCTGGCATGCGATGCTTTTAGAGTACCTTGCCCCGCCGCTAGCCGCGTTTATGGCCTGGGTATTTTTAGCTGACGGCTTAACCGCTATCGAAGTCGCTGGTGCAGTCATTACCTTAAGCGGCGTATTGGTTGTAGTGACCGAAAAAGCCCCTGACAAACAGCCGGCACTGTCGTTAGCCGGTATTTTATTCGGCTGTGGCGCGGCCGTCTGCCAGGCCAGCGGCTTGGTGATGGCATTTTCGGTACTGCAAACCGAGTCGGTCAATGCCATTGACGCCGCTTTTGTGCGCTTAGCAGCAGGCTCGGTATTATTGGCTATTATCGTCGGCTTATCACAGCGCAAAGCCTACGGAGCTATTGTTAGCCAGCTGCGTTCGATTAATCCGCTTCCTTTACTTGGTGCCATCGTTTTTGGGACCTTCCTGGCGATTTGGCTACAACAGATTTCCATCGCTAATATCAACCCGGGCCTAACACAAACCTTGCTATCAACCGCCCCGCTATTTTTAATCCCGATATCTTTGCTGAAAAAACAAAAGATTACGCCCCGTTCGGTCATCGGCGCACTGATCTCACTGGCTGGAATAGCGATTCTTTTCCTATAGTAAAACTGAGCTTGCAAAGCGCTTCGGTGTTATTCGCGCTAAGGAGTTTGGTGGGGGCTAACACAGACTATCGAAGGCCAGGGATGGCCTGAGATAAGCGTTCATGGATGAACTTGTAGCGTGTCTGTGTTAGCCCCCCACCAAGCTCCAAGCGAATAATCCCGAAGCGCTTTGCAGACACAGTCCTTCTAGAGGAAATGATCATGCACGAAGAAGATCTTAACAGCGTGGTGGTGCGCTGCCCGCATTGCGGGAAAACCACAGCACTGGATATTGATACCTCGGCGGGTAATCAGGATTATCAGGACGAATGCGCAGCCTGTGGTGATTTAATTCATGTGCAGTTGCAGGTTGACGAAATGAATCAGAAAACCCGCGTGCGCATTGACGGCAACGACGAGCAGTTTTATTAGCTCGTCTGTTTTCCGCGCTGTTGCAGCACCCGCTCTACCGTTTCGACAATTGTGATGGTTTGCTGATCAAACTCAATATTGAGCTGCGTACCCGGTTGCGCTTGCGCCAAGTTGGTCAACCGCAGTGTTTCCGGGATTAAATGCAGGCTAAAACGGTTATCCAGCACCTCACCAATGGTTAAGCTGGCACCGTTAACCGCAATGAAGCCTTTAGCAAACAGATACGGCATAAACTGTTCCGGCACTTCAACCCAGCCAGCCCAATTCGTTTCGCTTTGCTCTACTTCCACCAGCGAGCCCTGACAGTGAATATGTCCGGACACGTGATGCCCACCAATTTCGTCACCGACCTTTAACGACCGCTCCAGGTTAACCAGGCTACCTTTGCCTAAATCGCCTAAATTAGTTAATCGTAGGGTTTCATCGATAACATCGAACTCAACCGTATCTTCGGTATAGTGAACCACCGTTAAGCAACAACCGTTTATAGCAATACTGGCGCCAATTTCCAGCTCGCGCAAAAACTGCGGTGCAACTTGCAACGTGATGTGGCGAAACTCATCGGAATCCTTAATATGAGCAACTTGCGCCTGAGTTTGTACAATACCAGTGAACATATGCGTTCCTAAACAGCTAAAGGGTCAATCATGCGAGGCAGTTTACTGAGGTTCATTAAAAGATGCCAGCCTTTATGGCGTCTCGGTTTCGCCTTGGGTTTGATCTGCATTAATGTATCGCTACCGGGCTGTTCGCAGCCGGATAATGTCGTCAGCTCAGTGGATACACTTAACCAACGTATTGCCAGTACATTAAACACCCCGCCCGCTACGCTGAACTACACGCCGCGGCCTGAGCCAATGCCAGCGGTGCGTGAACTAAAACCGATTGGCGAGCCCGCCGGCATGAGCTTTTTAATCAGCCTGCAGTTAGGCCACTGCAGCGCTGGTCAACTCATTGCCGAGCGCAATAGCTCGCTGGGGCGCCTGGAAGATGGCTTAATGCGCTATCAGGACGACCTGGCATTGTTAACCGCACTTAAATCTTGTGCAGAACACTCCGACTCAGCGCCGATCAAAACAGAACTAGAACAGGCCATCGCAGATAAACGGCAACAACTGGCGTACGACAAAGCACAAGGTTTTGCGACTGATAAGGCGCTGCGGCATGCACTGACAGTAAGCAACACGCCACTCTCTGTTATTAGCGATAGCCGCTTTGAACCGCCCCTTAATGCCCTTAAACAGCTGACTGAGTGGTTACAACAGCCAACCGCCGATGCACAATTAGCCAACTGGCGGCAGCAATTAGCGCAATCAGACTACCTACCCCGGCTTATGCGTTCGACCATCGAAATGCGGTTAAAACTACAACAACTGCAGCAACAATTGCCATCACTAACCCGGGCGGCCGGTTGCAATGCCAGGGGCGTACCCGAGCGCGCGAGTATTCTACAAAACGTTTTTATGCAGTTTTTTATCAGCGAGGTACAAGTCACGCTGGCGGCACTGACAACCCAATACCAGCAACTAAAACCCGTGTTAGAAAACCTTGCAGATCAAACGCCGCAGACGGCTTTGAAGCTATATTTAACTGAATTAAGTTTACAAGGCGAACAACTGACCGAAGCGAGTAAAGCCTTTGTGCAGCCCTGGCAACAATTATTTGCTGACTGTGGCTTTACACCCGGCGCCGATTAATCCTAAGCTGGGTTAATAAGCAACTGGTCTGACCGGAGCCTTGCCATCATGAGCAACAAAGACAACTATTTCGCACAAACCCATGAGGTGACTAACCAACCGCCGGCGTTAGAGGATTATAATCTGTACGCTGCAGACATCGCGCTACAAGAAGCTGTTGTACGCGAAGGTGCCGGCTGGGCCGAAACCGACATCGCCCGTTTTGGCGCCGAGTGTGGCTTCAGTGAACGGATTAAACTGGGCTTTGACGCCAACGCCAATAAGCCGCAACTGCAAACCCACGACCGCTTTGGTCACCGTATTGATCAGATCGATTATCATCCGGCTTATCATCAGTTGATGGATATCGCCATCACTGAGGGATTGCATTCGAGCCCCTGGCGCCAGCCGGGCAAAGGCGCGCAGGTTGCACGGGCGGCCAAATACTATCTGCATACCCAGGTTGAAGCCGCGCATGGTTGCCCGGTTACCATGACCTTTGCTGCTATCCCAGCGCTCCAACACCAACCCGAGTTGTACCAACAGTTTGCCGATAAGATCATGGCGCCTTACTACGACCCTAACAACATACCCGACAACCGCAAAAATGGCCTGACCGTCGGTATGGCCATGACCGAAAAGCAAGGCGGCTCTGATGTTCGTGCTAATAGCACAACCGCTTACCCCATCGGTGCAGAAGGCCCGGCACAAGCCTATGAATTGGTCGGTCACAAATGGTTCGTGTCCGCCCCCATGTGTGATTTGTTTTTAGTGCTCGCACAAACGCCCGGTGGCTTATCCTGCTTTTTGGTGCCTCGCTGGCGACCCGACGGCACTAAGAACGCGCTCCAAATCCAGCAGCTGAAAAACAAAATGGGCAATGTCGCCAATGCCTCCAGCGAGTGTGAACTGCGGGGCGCATTAGGCTGGATGGTCGGTGAACCCGGCCGTGGCGTGCGTACCATTATCGAAATGGTCGCCATGACCCGCTACGACTGTATGATCGGTTCGTCTTCGGGTATGCGCCAGGCTACCGTGCAGGCCATTCATCATTGCCGTCACCGTCGGGCATTTGGTAGCACGCTAGATAAACAACCGTTGATGCAAAACTTACTGGCCGACTTAGCACTCGAAAGCGAAGCGGCAATGACCTTAACCCTGCGCATGTCGCGTGCCTTTGATCAGCAAAATGACGAACGCGAAAAATTGTTCGCCCGTATAGCCACACCGATTGGTAAATACTGGATCTGTAAAAGAACAACGCAGCACGCCTACGAGGCGATGGAAGTTATCGGCGGCATGGGCTTAATGGAAAATACCATCATGCCGCGGCTGTTGCGCGAGGCGCCGGTTAACAGCATTTGGGAGGGCAGCGGCAACGTACAATGCTTAGATATTTTACGTGCCGTTCAAAAGGAGCCAAAGGTACTTGAAGCGTATTTTAACGAAGTGAGCAAAGCTGCCGGCAAACACCCGCTTTTAGATAACTTTGTTAATGCACTGCACAATGACTTTAAACAAACACCCAAAGACGACTGGCAATACCATGCGCGGAGTTTTGCTGACCGTATGGCGTTAGCACTGCAAGGCGCACTGTTATTACAACATGCACCGGATTATATCGGCGAGGCATTTTGTAACGCGCGATTAAGCGCCTGCCAGGCGATGAATTACGGCACTTTGCCCGCTTCAGTTAACGTCGAAGGCATTATTGAACGATCATTTGCCTAAAACATCGCCAGTCAGGCGGTTGCGGGTTAAAAAACACTTGCACCGCACGTACTAAATGAATAATATAGCGCCCGTCTTCACGACACAGCACCCCAAAATGTGCGTCCTTAGCTCAGTTGGTTAGAGCGCTGCCTTGACATGGCAGAGGTCGGTAGTTCGAGTCTACTAGGACGCACCACTCTATTATCAAGAAAAACCTCAATTATTCAACAAGTTAGTAGCCAAGATAAATCCACTATCTCAGCCACATATTTTATTGGTGACCAAACGGTGACCATTCAGTGCCCTAGCCTATTTTATCACCCGATTGTTTCAAAACCTTTTGCAATATGCACTCAAAGATTGATCTGACTAATTATTCAGTTTTATGAATACGAACCTATACAAACTTTATCGATAAGCGTTAAAAATCATTACTCATCAGGGCTGTAAATAAATAGATCCCCAGGCGTACACTCAAAAAATTCACACATTTTGTTCATGACTTCTATTTCAATTCGGGCTGCTTCATCGTGGTAAATCCGCTGGATCGTGCCCCTATTAATTCCTGTCGCTTTGGCAAGATCTGACATCTTTAACTTTCTCTCGGCTAAAAGAACAGCAATGTTTGATTTTATCATCCAATAGACCTTTTTTATCTTCTATAGACAAAAAATGCTTGCAGGGGATTTTACTTGTGCTAAATTATCTCCTGTAGACAATTTTAATCTACTAAAAATACTTTTTGTTGATTGGAGATATTACTATGAGTCGCACATATCTGACAACTGATGAGCTTGCTAAACGCATTAAATATGAGCCTCGCACTATTCGTAACTACCTTAAAGACTCTGTGCTTCTTGAAGGAATCCATTACTTCCACCCTTTTGGTGGCCGAAAGATTCTTTATATCTGGGAAAAAGTCGAATCTGAAATGATGAGAGATACCTTCATGGATAGTAAGGCAATTGGATAAGGAGATCTTATTATGGCGTCAATTAACTCGAGAAATGGGAAGCTAGTCGTAGATTTCAGGTATGAAAAACAGCGATGTAGAGAAAGAACTGTTTATGCTGATACCCCAGGCAACAGAAAAAAGCTCAGAAAAATAGTAGAGCGTATGGAAGCTGAGCTTGTCCTCGGTACGTTTAAATATGACGAATACTTTCCAAACTCCGAACGTGGTCAAAAGTTATCTCAGTTAAACCAATTAAGAGCGGCTTCACAAACCAACAGCGCGCCACTTTTTTCAGATTTCTCAGAGCTTTGGTTTCGGGAGCGCGAAGGCGAATGGAGAAAAAGCTATATACAAACAGTTCGGTATACGCTCGATTCATATTTGATCCCGCAGCTAGGCAAGTCTAAAGTAAATGAAATCACTAAAGCGGTGATTATGGAGTTTCGAGCGTCGTTACTCAAGACCACCTCGCATCTTGGTACCAACTTAAGTAACGCTCGCATCAATAAAATCATGAGCATCGCTAGAATGATCTTAGTGGAAGCATCTGACCGATTTGACTTCCCCAACCCGTGGCTAAATATCAAACCACTTAAAATTAAACGCACAGATGTAAACCCGTTTTCGCTAGAGGAAATCAAACGTTTTATCAATGCTGTTCGGCCGGATTTCAAAAATTACTACATCGTTCGTTTCTTTACCGGCATGAGAACAGGCGAAATAGATGGGCTCCATTGGGATAATATTGATTTTAACAAGCGTCAGGTTTTAGTGCGTCACTCTAAAGTCATGGATGAGCTTGTTGACACCAAAACTGACGGTTCATTTCGGCAAATTGACATGAGCCAAACTGTTTTTGACGCACTAAAATCACAAATGAAAATCACATACGGAAAATCCGACTTTGTGTTTTGTTCGCCGAACGGTTCCCCCCTCCAGCACAACAATGTGACAAAACGTGTTTGGTATCCAACCCTAGAGTACCTTGGGCTTACCAAACGCAAACCCTATCAAACAAGGCATACAGCAGCTTCTTTATGGCTCGCTGCTGGCGAAAATGCAGAGTGGATTGCCCGGCAATTGGGTCACGCAAATACCCAGATGCTCTTCAAAGTTTACTCTCGTTATGTTCCAAACCTTACACGCAAAGACGGCTCTCTTTTAGACAAGGTACTTACTGAACATTTAAATGACTTAAATAAGTCGGAGGATTAATACAATGTTAAATTCAGTAGCAAAGGCAAGTTACGTTAATAATCATAACATCACTAACGGGGGTGATAATCCCTCGCCCGTCAATCAAAAAAATGAAAACGTGCACGTTAAAACTATTGCACAAAGCATTAACGATGGCTATCTCACGGGTTTGTATCGCATTACCGGTGTCATAGTTAAAATCGCCAAAAACGGTGAGCCATACGTAAGCATCCGACTGAGTGATTCAACAGGTGACGTCCATGCCGTTATATGGCCTGAGCGAAAACCACTTGATTGGAACCCGCCCTACAGAAATTCAATGAACACTTGTGTTTATGCCTCGGGCTCTGTTAATTATTTTACTTCATGTAATAAAAATCCTGCTGAAAAGAAACCAACTATCGTTATTGACGAAATTCGTTTAGCAACAGAAAATGAACTTCATGAAGCGCCAGCGTTAACTACTTTACCCCGGTTATATTGCCCAAATAAAGATGTATTCGATAAGTTAATCAGTACCGCCAGAGAACTAGAAAGCCCGCCGTTGAAACGATTTGTTTGTCGCGTTCTCAATCAAGATCAAGTATTTCAAAGGTTCTTACAAGCACCTGCCAGTACTAAGTATCATCATTCTTACCCAGGTGGTCTTTTAGAGCATTCCGTTGAAGTTGCTTGTATTATAAATAATATTGAACTTTACCGTAGTCCTAATGAGAAAGAGCTGGCTATTGTAGGCGGTCTTCTGCACGATATTGGAAAGGTCCGAAGTTACAATAACTACGGAAGTATGAGCCTTAATGGGAAATTAACCGACCACAATGCTCAAACGCTAGAAATTTGTGCCGAAGCACTAAAAGAGCTGGACTCCGACAACTACAATTTGGCTGAAACACTACGCCATATTTGGACGTGTTCATCACCAGGGTCTCGTTATGGCCGCCCTACTAAATTTGCAATCGGACATGTCGTTGCAACGGCAGATAGAATTAGTGCCGAATTCGGTAATGAAAACGCCGCATTTGCGTCCGCCTCAACTCACCAGAACCTAGCAAGGCTTGGTCAATTAGAGTACTGTCGACTAGCCTGATGTGTCCCCAATGAGAAGCCGATTTACCGATTGCGCTTCTCACCTTTATAAACTAAATGTCTGCTATGTGCCAACAGCGGACGTTAACGTCTTGGTAAGCCGCCGATACGGAGCGCAGCGTAGTACCAGTCGGCTTCACCGACTGGTTACACGGATATTACCATCGGTCCCGCCACCACCGTTTTTCAGACAACGCCTCCTCTAACGTAGGCTCTTTCCCCGTACCATCATTTAGGCTCACTATAGTGGCAATACTCATCGTACCAACCGGCTGAGATTCGTCAGCTTTGCGGCTGTTCATGAGATGGTGAAGGACTGTTTTCTCAACTCCTGATGGGAGGTCAGCCTTTACCCGCCGCAATATTGGCCTAATTGTATCTAATACTTCCTGACCATATTTGACGGCTTCTTCGCGCGATGGAATTTTACCTTTGTGAATTACCTCGTTACGGAACTGGATCTGCTTCTGCCGGAGTAGAGATGGGCTCTCGGAAAAACATTTTAGATAAAGGAAAATGAAAGCACCGAGTTGACGTTCTGACTGAGACGAAACCTTTTTCCAAGATTCAGTGATTAAACTTTCTTCTAATCCGTCCTCAAACAGACATGCCTTTATAAAGAATTCATTGAATCGTTCGAGACTTGAGGTGAAAGAGGCAACAGCCTCTCGATAGTAACCATCAAGGACTGCGTAAGCTCCCAGATCAAAAAGCACCTCGAACTTCTGCTCTTGCAAGACCGTTACTGTGGTGTGGCCTTTTTCACAGGTAAATTCATAGCGGCCATCATCTCTGAGCTCCACGTACTTCGGATATGGCGGATGACTATTGGCATCCTCACCGAAAGTGCACTTCATGCAAGTAAAAGGCAATCTCAAATGAAAATCTCCTGAGTTTCAGGGGCGTGTTGAAGCACTTAGTTATGCTTTTGGTGCCCAGCCATGGCGCTCTGCCAGAACCTGCCACTCCGGCTTCTTGATAGTTATATAGCCCTTACAGTACTGAATAAGGCTCTTTATATTGGCGTCATTGGCATTGTACAGACTGCCTGGAGTAGACTTTCCCTTAACTTTTGGATTTGCATGAGATCTTTGTAATGGAGTAATTACATTGCCAATAAGTTCTTTCAGCTTTTCATCCTCTGTCTTATTCATTACCTTCCCAAGATTAGTAATGTGAGACGCAACCGTTCGAAGTTCCTTAAGCTCTGATATTGTTTTTTCGTACATGATCAATTTTCTCCATGAATGCTAGTAGGGCATAACACCCGCATTTGCGGCTGGTTTGAAACGCAGCGGAAAACCAGTCCTGCAACATGCGCTTGTTACGTGTTTTGCTTATAGATAAATTGAAGGCGTTTGTATAAATCATTACTTAGATTCCTTAATCCTTCTTCATTTGGGTAGTATTTTAATGCCCTATGATGCCCTAAATCAGAAGGTATATCGTCAAGGGACTGAGTAATTGGAATAACAGTTTTTCCAAGAGTATGTGCTATTCCCGTTTCATACATGACATTAGGATTTTTACCAGTGAAATCAACCACCACTACCTTAGAGCAAAATATCAAATCAAAGATATCTTGTATAAAGGTGGAATTATCCCATATGTCATCAGCTCGCTTGCATTCCAAACTCATATAATCAGCCACTCTCGTTACAGCTGAGTAAGTGCCATTAAATCCGGCATTAAATGGCATCATCACGGAAATTAGCTTTTCGTTTAATTTTTTAGTAGGAACTTGAAATACGCTGGGTTTAAACGTTATTACTCTCTCGGTTGGGATTTCTTCAAAAGATGTTGAAACGAACTCGCCATTCGCAGGAAGTAACCGAACTGTTCCGTTCGCCTGAACAGAAATCGTTAAATCATTTGTTTTTAACGATGAAGTGATAGCTTCTAAAGCCTTATCACGGTCAACGTTATCATCAAAAAGAAAGTGATCTGGATGTAAGAGATACTCAATGACCTTAACCATTTCTGGTGATGGCATATTATCTGGAGATTGCCGTCTATTAAGTTCATCAAGAACTTCCCTAACCCATACTCGTCTAGTTGATCCATCATGAACATAATCAAGGTCTAAATCGACAAAAAATCGCGTAAGGTAAGACGAGCTTCTATACGGGAAAAACTGAAATGGTTGATCGCCACATATCATTTCAGCAATTTTCGAGATTGCTGCTGCTCCAATTTTCATTAACTAAAAATCCTCAATGTGCTGACACGTAACAGTTGTATATTGTGCGTGCGCATTTAGAACCTCGTCTAATTAATAGTTTTCGGTTCTTAACTTATGATAAAGCAGCATTCCTGACTTGAAAGGTTCCGAGTTAGCAAAGGCAATTTGAGCATGCTCAGTTACACTCTACCGGCGCACAATATCTAACCTTTATTTTTTGTTATGTAATTGACATTAAACGACTTAAATACACAGCACAACAACAAAATACGGAATATTACCGAAGTGAATGTGCCGTGCATCGCTAAGAATGCCCACAATTATTAGTAACGGGACGGCTATTCACTAGTTGGAGCAGGCTGAAAGTCAGAGGGTCCGCTGGTCGCTCTTAGCGGACACTACTAGTATTATCTGGCAATTTATTCTTAGTCAGTGCAAGCCAGCAAACACGCTGGCTTTATACCTAGTTACATTCCGGGCCCATGACACGCTGCAGGTGAGTCAAGACAGTATCCATTGTTTCCTTGTTATAACTGTAATGGTCTCCCTCCAAAGCGACATGCAGAACGGGGTTCTCATAGCTATTATCTGACAACCTTTGTTCAATTTTATTAGCCATTTCGAATGAAGGCCAAATTTGGTCTTGCCTTGCTGAGACCAGCGTAACCGAGCCTTTGATCTTCTCGACAGGAATTGCAGCATCGTTTAACTCTTTTGGGGAAGCTTCAGATAAAGCGTCAGTAAAGGCATTTCGGTACTCACCGGTAAAAATTCCGGATAGCATGTCAAAAGATAATAAAGGGGCCTCAATGTAAGGTAGTGGCTGTCCGTCGATGCTCCAGCTTGAATAGCTCATTGGTGTTTTCACTGCATTCCAGACAACATGACTCGGGTATGCAGCAACAATGTGATTAACCGTATTAAAATGGCTGCCAAGCAACAAAGATAATTCCGCACCTTTTGAGAAACCGAGAAGTGCAACACACTGACCTTTAATGCTCGAGTCTTCAGTTATTGCCTTAATACGCGCGTCAATTTCGTTTAAAGACAGCTCAATAGGGCTATCGGGCGTTCCCAACGTATCAAAGTAACCCATTGATGCAACAGAGAATCCATAATCGTGATATCTATCCATCAACGGCTTCATATTTGGATTGGCAAAGTAATTACCACCGTCACTTCCTCCTACCAGAATGACTAACGGGTGTGCTTCGCCGTCGCTAATGTAATTGGTGTATAGATCAGGTCCTGGTGCGTTCTCGCAGGACGCAAGAGCCCCCACCAGTAAAAATGGTGTTATTAATTTTTTCATTGTTATTCCTTTTTTAGGGTTAAGCACTACATCGTTAAGTGCCTTTTTAGTTGGCGTGCGCCATTACGGCTGGTTAATACTTCCAGCTCGGAGTGAATAAATCTTAAGAGCAAGCGCCCATTAAGCCAGCGCTCGGCTTCGCTCAATCGAAGCCGATTAATGATTGCGCCACGATGGACACGGAGAAAGTGTGCTGGCAGTTGTTGCTCCAGCTCAGTTAATGTCTTGTCTAGAGGGTAAGTCTGCGAACCGCAATGGGCCACTTGCGTCCCGTTGTCGATAATAATGGCATCGATATCCTCAATTCCTACGTTTCTCATACGTTGCCCCACCTGACTAATCAATGTTTGTGGCAGCGTTTGGGCTCGTTTTAGTCGCAGCCGCTCAGCGACTCGTTCAAGTGCGAGCTGAAGTCGTTGTAGGCTAATCGGTTTGAGAACGTAATCAGCGGCGGCACCGTTGAAGGCTTCAACGGCATAACGGCTGTGTGCCGTTGTGAAGATAACTTCGCTATTGCAGTGTTGCCGGTTTAATTGCGACAGCACATCGATTCCATTCAGTCCTGGCATATTAATGTCGAGTAAAATGACATCGGGTTGTGACTCTGAAAGATGCTGAAAAAGCTCCTCTCCGGACCTTAGCTCGGCTTCAATACGCCACTCGGGTAATGCACTTATAAGCTGATTCAGCTTCAGTCTACTTGCGTATTCATCGTCAACGATAAAAAGAGTATTAATCATGATTGGACTCCAGGCTGATGTTGACAACCGCTCCCTTAGACTCTGGGTCATTCGACAGCTGGATATTGGCATGGCGCATAAGGCCAATCCGTCGGATTGTCGTGCTCAAACCGAGTCCCGAATGTTTTAAATCTTCAGGTTGAGTAGCCAGCACGGTGTCAGGAAAACCGGGACCATTGTCGCGGATAGTAACCTGTAGAGCACTTCCACGAGCTTTACACACTAACGTTAATTTAATTGGAAACCGCGTGGCATGTTTAATTGAGTTTTCCAGTATTGGTTGCAACAAAAATGGTGGAATTTTCACGTCTAGAGTTGCTTCATCAATGTCTATATCTATTTTCAAATCATCACCGAGCCTAGCACGCTCTATATTCAGCCACTTTTGTAGGATCATTAATTCATGTTTGAGGCTTATGGTATCGACATTATTGGTATCAAGGATATGTCGTAGTACGGAGGCTAAATCGTGAGTCAGCCGCTCTGCCTTTTTCGGATTCGAAGTAATGAAAGCCGTTAACGTATTAAGGCTGTTAAACAAGAAATGAGGATGCAAGGCATGCTTTAGTTGATTCAACTCAGCATGCTGGCGCAGCAAACGTTCGATTTGTAATGCTTTGTAGGCTCTATAGGCACGATAAAGAATATAGGTTCCAATAGCCCAGGGAATTGACATGAAAAAGACATCAAGCCAACCAAAGTTAACAGCTGAGTAAATGCCTGCTAGAGCAAAGCCCCAGATTCGATAGCCGATATAAAAGCAACCAAACCATAGAAGCAACTCATAGAAAATATTGTTGATGGCGAGCCTTTTGATAGCGAATATGGCCGAAGAAATAGGTACCCAAAATAGGAAGACAATCGCAACAGCCCCAGCTAACAGAGCGTCATTGGTTCCTGCCTGCCCTCGTTGCCACCAGTCGAGAAAGGTAATCGTGGCACTGATAAAACTTAACCCGAGTAATGCAATAAACAGTTCTTTTTTAGTGATTTCTGGCATCGGTGTGTCCGCTGCTTTTGATTATGCAGACATTATTAAAGCCCTGAAACTGAGTGTCACTGTGTTTCTGACTGAATGGTTAAAATAAAGGGTTGAACTGTCGCTAGGGTTCGTCCGCTATGAGCGCAGGCTGTGTGAAAACTATTGATCACCTTTTGGTCTAAGAAGACTTTTTATATGATCAATCGGTCTTAAGTATCGGTCCTCAATTGATATCTGAATTGGTACAATAAAACTATCAAAAAATTGATAGGTTTCAATCACATGTCGAGATTTATCGAAGGCCAAAGCCGAACACAAAGCACGCTGTTTCCCGAAGTTTTAGATGACTACATCCATGAAGATAATCCGGTTCGTGCAGTCGATATGTTTATCAATTCATTAGGTTTATCTGACTTGGGTTTTGCACGTTGCCAACCAGCCAACACAGGTAGGCCAAGCTATTCTCCGGCAACCATGCTCAAGATTTACCTTTATGGTTATCTTAATCGCATTCAATCAAGCAGACGTTTAGAAAAAGAAACTCAGCGTAATGTCGAGTTGATGTGGCTGGTTGAGCGTCTTACCCCAGATTTTAAAACGATTGCCGATTTCAGACGTGACAACGGCAACGCGATACAACAAGTCTGTAAGCGTTTTGTGTTGATATGCCGCGAACTCAATATGTTTACGTATGCCATCGTGGCTATTGACGGTACCAAATTCAAAGCGGTTAACAATATCGCTAAGAACTACTCTCGCGGTTTGATTAAGACCTGTATCGAAACGACCGAAAAAGATATTGCGAATTATCTTATGGAACTCGATAGAGCAGACCGCCAGTCCCGCACTGACGACATGGAAAAAGTGAAAGGTAAGCTGGTGAAACTGCAAGCGCGCCTTGAAAGCGAAAAAGCGATGCAGCAAGAACTGGAAACTTTACCCGATAAACAGATTTCTTATACCGACCCCGATAGCAGGCGAATGGCACTCAAGCATAAAGGCGTATTAGTCGGCTACAATGTTCAAGCGGCTGTCGACACCAAACATCACTTGATACTTGCCCATTACGTGACTAATAACCCAAGTGACAGACATCAGCTTGTCCCGATGAGCCAGCATGTGCAACAAGCGTTAGGTAAACAAGACATTACCATTCTTGCTGATAGAGGTTATGACGATAGCACGAGCTTTAAGACTGTTCATCAGGCAAGCGTTACTGCAATTGTTCCGAAGATCCGTACTTCGGCTAATCGAAAAAAAGGACTGTTTACCAAAGAAGACTTTGTCTATAACAAAGAAAAAGAC
>NZ_SNXI01000002.1 GCF_004362895.1 Idiomarina aquatica
GGCATTATCCTCGTGCAATAAAAAGGCGACCGCAACGTTATCCGATGCGGTCGCCTTATAAAGCCGCTAGCCATTAGCTTAACTGACAAGCATTAGCGCTGATGCGCGGTTTTTTTATGCCCGGCTACCGCAAAGTTAAAATTTCCTGTACCATGGCATTTCCGTTAAATTATGTAAAAACAGATAGCTATGATGGATATGCAGTCCATTAACGCGTTAGCCAAAAGCGATATGCTTGGCGTCAACGCGCTGATCGGTGAACAGTTAACCTCGGACGTCGCACTCATTAATCAACTCGGTCTATATATCGTCAACAGCGGCGGTAAACGACTGCGTCCCTTACTGACCGTTTTGGCCGCGCGAGCTCTGAATTACAACGGTAATAAACACCTCAAACTGGCTGCAATTATCGAGTTTATTCACACAGCGACTCTGTTACACGATGATGTTGTGGATGATTCCGAGTTACGCCGCGGGCGTAAAACCGCTAATGCGGTGTTTGGTAACGAGGCCTCGGTATTAGTCGGTGACTTCCTTTATACCCGCGCATTTCAGATGATGGTTCAGGTTGAATCGATGCCGATTTTGCAGATTCTGGCCGATGCGACCAATATCATTGCCGAGGGTGAGGTTCTGCAGTTGATGAATTGCAACGATCCCGATACCACCGAAGAACGCTACTTTAACGTCATTTACGGCAAGACAGCGAAGCTATTTGAAGCGGCAACACAGACCGCGGCAATACTAACCGGGCAAACAGACGATGTTACCGCAGCAATGGCCGATTACGGTCGTTACTTGGGCACGGCATTCCAATTGGTTGATGACCTGCTGGACTATACGGCTGAAACCGAAACCATGGGCAAAAATGCCGGCGATGACCTGGCTGAAGGCAAACCAACCTTACCACTTCTCTATGCCATGTGGCATGGCAATGATACCGAGCAGCAGCTGATTCGCGCAGCCATCGAAAACGGTGACGGACGTGAGCACTTGCAAACCGTGCTAACGGCAATGCATAGAACCGGCGCGTTAACCTACACCCAAGAAAAAGCACTAGAGGCGGTGCAACAGGCAAAGGATGCTTTAGCAGGTATTCCGGAGTCTGACTACAAACAAGCGCTCTTCTCTTTAGCGGATCTGTCGGTCAACCGAATTTCCTGAGCAAAATGGAGTGCTTGGCGCCGCCTGCGGCGGCTTGCTCGGCGGCACGAGCAAGCCGTGCCTTGCTTGGCGCGGGCTACGCCCGCTTGCCTGGCGGCGCTCCGCGCCTTGCAGCTAAACACCGTTACTTGCGCCTGCGGCGCAAGGAGGTTCGCCGCGCCGCAGGCGCGTGCGGAGCACGGCCGCCAAGCAAAGCGCGGCGAAGCAAGCGCTGCCCAGCGAGCGGCCGCAGGCCGCGACAAGCGGAAATTAACGCTTGCGTTAATTTCTGGTTTTAAGTACAATTCGCGCCCTGATTTAAATTTGGATACCCAATAGGGTAGTGGAGATTACTATGTACGCAGTATTCCAAAGTGGCGGTAAGCAGCACCGTGTGACTGAAGGCCAAATCGTCCGCCTGGAAAAACTGGAAGCAGCTACCGGAGACGTAGTTGAGTTCGACCAGGTTTTGATGGTTTCAGATGGTAACAACGATGTAAAAATCGGTGCGCCATTCGTATCAGGTGGCAAAGTGAAGGCAGAGATTGTCGATCACGGTCGTGGCGATAAAGTTAAAATCGTCAAGTTCCGTCGTCGTAAGCACTCGCGTCGTCAGCAAGGTCACCGTCAGTGGTTCACAGAAGTGAAAATCACTGGTATCAACAGCTAATTAAGGAGTAACGACATGGCACATAAAAAGGCTGGTGGTTCTACTAAAAACGGTCGCGACTCAGAGAGTAAACGTCTCGGTGTTAAGCGTTTCGGTGGTGAGTCTGTATTAGCAGGCAACATCCTGGTTCGTCAACGTGGTACTAAATTCCACGCAGGCGACAACGTAGGTATGGGTAAAGACCACACCTTGTTCGCGACTGCAGAAGGTAAAGTTTCTTTCGAAACTAAAGGTAACAAAAACCGTAAATTTATCAGCGTTATCTCTGATTAATTTGCAGGTTGCCTAGTCGCTTGCAGCGCGAGCGTCTGATTTTTAAGCCCCGCCTATATCAGGCGGGGCTTTTTCATATGTGCTAAGATTTTATCCGGGCATTCAAGCAAAGTAAGTGTATTCATGAAATTTGTCGATGAAGCAGAAATCCGCGTTGAAGCGGGCGACGGTGGTAATGGCTGTATCAGCTTCCGCCGCGAAAAATATATCCCTAAAGGTGGTCCCGACGGCGGTGACGGCGGCGACGGGGGCGACGTTTACCTGGAAGCCGATGAGAACTTGAACACGCTCATCGATTATCGATTTGAGCGTTTTCACCGGGCGCAACGTGGTCAAAATGGCATGGGTAAAAACTGCACCGGCAAACGCGGTGAAGACATTACCTTGTATGTGCCGCCTGGTACCCGGGCTGTCGATGAAGATACCGGCGAGGTACTTGGCGACCTTACTCGTCATGGTCAGCGCCTGATGGTTGCAAAAGGCGGCTTTCACGGCCTCGGCAACACGCGCTTTAAAAGCAGCGTTAATCGTGCGCCAAGGCAAAAAACCGATGGCACACCGGGCGAAGTACGTCAGCTCAAGCTGGAACTGATGTTGTTAGCCGATGTCGGCCTGCTGGGTATGCCTAATGCCGGTAAATCGACCTTTATTCGATCGGTTTCGGCGGCTAAACCCAAGGTTGCTGACTATCCATTTACTACCCTGGTGCCAAATCTGGGCGTGGTGCGACCTGCAAATCATCAAAGCTTCGTTATCGCAGATATTCCCGGCTTAATTGAAGGTGCTGCTGAAGGTGCCGGGCTGGGTATTCAATTTTTGAAGCATCTGGAACGCTGCCGCTTGTTATTGCACCTGGTGGATCTGGCGCCATTTGATGAGAGTGATCCTGCCGAGCAAGCGCGCATCATTATCGATGAGCTGGAAAAGTACAGTCCCAAACTGGCAGAAAAACCTCGCTGGCTGGTAATTAATAAGATTGATCTGGTATTAGAAGAAGAACGTCAGCAGTTAGTTGATGAACTTGTCAAAGAGCTCAATTGGGACGGCCCGGTATATCAAATTGCGGCGCTCGAAGGGCGCGACACGGATAAACTGTGCCGCGACGTTATGGCGTTTATCGAAACCATGCCGTCACCTCACGAGGAAGCTGAAAAGGCAACCGAGACTGACCCGGTCGACTTTAAGTGGGATACCTACCACGAACAGGCGATGCAGGATGCAGAAGACGAAGATGACGACGATGACTTTGATGATGACGACTACGACGTCGAAGTGATTTACGAGCGGTAACAGCGGCTCGCTGCGCTCGCGGTGTAGGCCCTGCGGGCGGTGTAGGCTCGTGCTGCGCACTCGCGGTGTAGCTCGCTGCCTTTGGCGCGAGCTTAACCCCGTGCGCCGAAGGCAGCACGCTACCCCGGCCGTAGGCCTTAAACCGCGAGCGTAGCGAGCCCATACCGGCGAAGCCGAAACCCGTGCGTCGAAGGCAGCACGCTACCCCGGCCGTAGGCCCTAAACCGCGAGCGCAGCGAGCCCACACCGGCGAAGCCCTGAATCGCGAGCGCAGCGAGTCTAAAAGGAGCGGTAATGAAAATATCTTTAGTGGCCGCCATGGCGAATAACCGCGTCATTGGCAAGGATAATAAAATGCCCTGGCACATTCCCAGCGAGCTAAAATATTTCAAAAAAATTACGCTGGGTAAGCCAATTGTTATGGGTCGTAAAACTTTTGAGTCGTTGGGGCGTCCGTTGCCGGGTCGCAAAAATATCATTCTATCGAGTCGAACAAACCCGCCGCAAAACCCGAACGAACAGGTGGTTTGGGTGGCCGGAGTTAAGCAGGCTATCGCCGCGGCGGAGCCAGTTGATGAACTGATGGTGATTGGTGGCGGAAAAATTTATGAAACTTTTTTACCGCTTGCCGATCGGCTTTATGTTACCGAAATCGAATTGAATGTTGCTGGCGATACTTACTTCCCCGATTACCAGCAATTAGCTGAGTGGAGTGAGGTTGAGCGGCATGAAGTTGCCGCTGAGAGTACTCAAATACCGGCTTATACTACGCGAATTCTCGATAAACAACGTTAACTAAATGTTAATAAATCAACAGGTTAGTTAAAAATCTGCCGTTGATAGAGCTACTGATTCGTAGTATTATTCTGGTGAAAATTTGAGCAGTTTAGTGATAGGGGTCACATAAATGAAAGCATTGTTATTAGGCTCGGTGATGGCAGCGGTAGCGGCAACCGGAGTTACATTTTCTAAGAACGCAGAAGCTAACGAATTGGCTTTAAGTCTTTGTACTTACGTACAGGGTGATGACACCATGCGTATGCGTAAAAAACTGCGTGATTCGCGCGTTCGTATTCGTGACGTATACACCGGTATTCAATGTAATGGTCAAAGCTTGTTGCAGTTTGCTATGTCAAACGGCGCTAATGACGTAGGCACGTTTATGGTTGGTCGTCTGGCTGTTGATGATTTGAAAAACTCAGGTGACTACGAGTGGGCACAGTCAAATGGTCACGGTGGTTCACCTATCGCACAAGCAATTAAAGAGCGCGCCGGCCTTTAATTCTAAAGCACACCAGAAGCATTAAAGGGGCTGCTCATGCAGCCCTTTTTTGTATCTTTAAAAAATTAATATCTGTTAACACTTTTCTGGATAAAACTGATTGCTAAACCCAACAAGGGCAGTAACATAGGTTTCTTACGCGTAACAGCAGGGAATGACAATGCGATCAGCTTGGCACTATTTAGAGACGCTGGGGTTAGTGGCACTAGGGCTACTCATCAGCGTTACTCCAGTAACGGCCTCAGCCAACCAGGAAACCTCTCAGGAAACAGCCGAACCTTGTTTTATCAACGGTGTTGATGAGCGTTTAAACTGCGGTTTTGTAAAGGTTCCTGAAAACTATAACCAAGCTGATGGTAAGCAGATAGCTATTCATTACGCGGTGTTACCGGCGATATCAGAGGGTAAGCGGAGCGATCCGTTGTTAATTCTTGCAGGCGGGCCAGGGCAGGCTGCGACTGAATTAACGCCAATGATCGCGAAAATTTTTGAGCCGGTGCGCAAAACGCGCGATATTGTGTTGATTGATCAGCGCGGTACGGGCAAAAGTAATCCATTACAGTGTGAAGTTGATCATGCCGATGAGCTGCTACAAACCGATGATGCGCAGAGCCTGACAAAACTGGCAGCTGGATGTCTGCAAAAATTTGAAGATACCGACACCTTACAGTACACCACGCTAAACAGCATTAAAGATTTTGAGCGGGTACGCGAACATCTGGGCATCAAACAGTTTAATTTATACGGCGGCTCTTACGGCACGCGCGTCGGCTTAAAGTACCTGCAGCACTATCCCGACTCTGTGCGCACAGCAACCCTGGATGCGGTGGCGCCGCCACAAGTCGTTATAGGCCCGTTTGGACTGCATGCGAGCCTGGCATTTAACAAGTTAGTTGAAGACTGCAATCAACAACTGCGCTGTGAGCAACGCTTCCCTAACGTTAAAAACGACTACCAGCAGGTGATGCAAGCGTTAGACGAACAGCCGCAGCGGTTACAGATCAACGACCCGCTAACTAACCAACCTACGGATATCCTGCTGTCATCTGGCCGCTTTAGCTCGATTATTCGCTTAGCGCTATATAGCCCGATGACGCGTCAGTTATTGCCTTTTACTATTAATGAGGCCGCTGCCGGAAATTTTCAGCCGGTTCTGGGGCTAATGGGCAGCACGACTGTTGCTGCGCAAAATTCAATTTACCTGGGCTTAATGTTGTCTGTGTTATGTAGCGAAGACTTACCACGCGCCGATGCCCAGCTACTGGCACAGGACGCCAACAACGACTTTATCGGTGGACGCACCGGCGAAGCGTTTCAGGCATTGTGTAAAGCCTGGCCAGCTGATGCTGTAGCAGCAGAATGGGCAGCACCGGTTGAGTCCGACAAGCCGGTATTGTTACTGTCAGGGACTCAGGATCCTGTTACACCGCCGCGCTGGGGAGATATCGCAGCCCGTACCTTAACTAACAGCGCGCATTTTGTTGCTGAACATGCCAGCCACACTATCGCCAGCCATACCTGTGCGAACAAAATTATTGCTGACTTTATTGAAGCCGGTAGCGTGCAGGACTTATCGGGTGAGTGCCTGAAAAAACGCGTCGCCCAGCCATTTGTACTTAACGTTAATGGCGAGGGACTGTAATGATTGAGGTAAAGCAATTAAGTAAAAGCTTTAAGGACGTAAACGCACTTAACTCGCTTACATTCAGTGCTCCTGATGGCCAAATTACCGGGCTGCTCGGCCCTAACGGCGCCGGTAAAACCACCTGTCTGAGAATTATCTATGGACTGTTACAGGCGCAACAGGGACAGGCGTTGATTAACGGCATCGATGCTAATCAACAGCCGATTCAGGCTCGTCGACAGATCGGTATATTCCCCGATAAATTTGGTCTCTACGAACGCCTGACCGTGCGCGAACAGATTGCTTACTTTGCGCAACTACATGGCTTAGCCGGTGAAAAGCTGGAGCAGCGGGTAGCGCAAGTGATTGAGCAACTGGATATTGTTGAATTGGCCAACCGTAAGTCAGCAGGTTTCTCGCAGGGTCAGCGTATGAAAGTGGCATTGGCGCAGGCATTGGTTCACGATCCTAAACACCTTATTCTCGATGAACCCAGCCGCGGTCTGGATGTAATGAGTACCCGCATCCTGCGCGATATCCTGCGCGAACAACGCGCGCAAGGCACCTGCATTTTATTCTCCAGCCACGTCATGCAAGAAGTGGCCGCATTATGCGACCGGGTGGTGGTTATGGCAAAAGGTAAGGTGGCCGCTGAAGGAACGCCTGACGAACTATGTGAATTAACCGGCGAGAGCGCTCTGGAAGAGGCGTTTGTAAAAATTATCGGTAGCGATGAGGGGATTGCAGCGTAATGACGATGACGACACTCATATGGCGCAAAGAATTTAAAGATGCGCTACGCGATAAGCGGTCTGTATTGGCGGCTATGTCATACGCGTTCTTCGGACCCATGTTGATGGCGGTTGCGTTTTTCTTTTTGATTAATCAATTGACCGACCCTTCTGACGTTGAGATTAGCATTGAAGGCAAAGACAATGCGCCCGAGTTGATACAACACTTGCAACGGATGGGGATTACCGAACGGGCCAGCCCCTGGCCGGATACGGTTACGCCGATTTCGTTAACGATTCCTGCGCAATGGGATGAGAAAATGCAGCGTGCAGAGCCCATCGACTTGGTATTAAAAGCCGATTGGTCAGCACAGAAGCAGCAAAGTGATATTAAACGCGTAGAACGCGCAATTCAGGGTTATGCCGCGCAGATCACGCATTATCGACTGGTTTTGCGTGGGATTGACCCGCGCGTCATACAACCCATTCAGCTGAATAAAAACGACCTGGCTACGCGTGGCTCAAAAGCGGCGTTAATACTGGGTAGTGTGCTGGTTTTTATTATTTTATCGGTGTTCTGGTCCGGTATGAATGTGGCTATCGATATCAGCGCCGGCGAGCGGGAGCGTAACTCGCTCGAGTTCCTGCTTTCACAGCCGTTAAGTACACAATCCATTGTCTGGGGTAAAACTCTTGCGGCAGCTAGCTTCGCGATCTTCGGCGCCGCATTGTCATTAATACTGATCCCCATTATTTTTAATTTTGTGCCGCTGCAGGACATTGGCATGAGTGTCAGCTTTGGCCTACCAATGATGCTGTTGATGTTCGTTTTATTGATCCCGCTTGCATTGCTGGCAACGACCTTACAGCTTTTTGTATCGTTTAGGGCGAAGAACTTTAAAGAGGCACAAACCTATATTAGCTTTTTGTTGATTATTCCCATGGCGGCTTCTTTTGGCGTTGAATTTGCGCGTTTAAAAACGCCAATACTTTATTACTTGCCGCTTACGGGACAGCATCAAACATTTTTATCGCTCATCCGCGGCGAGGCGATTAATTGGTTAGGCACCGGTGTTAGCGCATTAGCGACCATTGCATTGGCGTTAGTTATTGGCCAGGCCATTGCGCGCATGCTGAAAAGTGAAAAAACGGTGTTCGGGCTTTAACCTGTTAACGTGCGCATAATGCGCACGCTACCAGAGCTGGGGTTGTAACGTGCGCATTGTGCGCACGCTACTCGGTCATCCGGGCATAATGGTAGAACGCCCATTGTCCTATGCGGCGCAACGGTGCAAAGGGGAAGCGCTTAAGCGGGGTTTTGTAATAGGGCAGGTCCGGTAACTTATCGCCCATTGCAGCTTCTGCCAGGCGTTGCCCTGCAAGTGCCGAGAAGCTAACGCCGGCACCGCAGTAGCCCATGGCTGCATAGGCATTGTCGGCGACGGCCCCAACTCGCGGGTAGTCATCCAGCGACACACTGACCCAACCACTCCAAAAATGTTGCCATTGTTTAATATCTGCCAAAGCAGGGAATGAGCTTTTTAACGCATTGAGCAGGTGTTGTGCATAAAACGGGTCATTGGCATTGCGGCCACGAATAGCACCGCGCCCGCCCATTAATAAGCGGTTATCCGGTAACAGCCTAAAGTAATACTTGAGGGTACGCGTATCCATAAAGGCGTGTTGCGGGGTTAGATGGGTTTGCTGCAATTGTTCTTCGGTTAATGGCGGGGTAGTGATAATACTCGACAAAACCGGCAAAGAACGACCGGTTAACGGGCCGAACAAGGTATTGGCCGTGTAAGCATTGGTGCAGACTAATAATTTATTACACTCTACCACGCCCATCGAGGTTTTTACCCGCCAGCCAGCCGCCAGTCGTGTAATAGATTCGGCACTGCAATTTTCAACCAGTGTTGCACCCGCATCAGCCGCAGCCTTTGCTGACGCCGCTGCCAGCTTTAACGGATTTACCGTAAAACAGTCGTCAAACTTAAGGCCGGCAAAGGCGTGTTGGCTGTTGACCAGCTGCGGTAATTCTTCAGCTGTTAACCAACTGACTGGTTGCTTAAAGGCGGTCAGCGTTTGGTATTGCTGGTCTAAGGCCGGTACCGCCTGCGCGCGGTGGGCAAGTTTAATGTAGCCGCCCGATTGCTGATCGCAGCGCGAGGGTGTTGCATCAATGTGCTGACGGATACGCTGATGAGCAAGCTCATGTTCTGCGGCAATGTTTTCCGCCATAGCGGTACCGAACTTATTTGCCCACTGGGATAGCCCTAAGCGACCGGTGCTTTTCATTACAAAGCCGGCATTACGACTGGAGCATCCCCATGCCAATGCATTAGCATCGATAACCGTCACCTCACGCTGGTATTTACCGGCTATAGTCTGAGCGGCATTGAGGCCGGTATAGCCAGCGCCAATCACTAAGACATCGGTATGCGCGGGTAGCTCGCCGCATTGCGGCCATTCAACGGGGGTATGCGCTTGCCAGTAACTGTCAACACGGGGCTGATGGGTGCGTAACTGTTGGTCGGCAAGCGGATCATACATACTACTGACCCTCAAATACTAAAATCATCTCACCCGCTTCACAACGGCAGGTGCCGTCGCAAACCGGGCAGTAGTAACCGTCCTCTAACGAGGCTTGCAACCAGCGGTCAGGGTGGGTAGAAATCAACACACCACCGCAGCGGCTAAAGTATTCATAGGCACTGTTTTGCGGGCTTTGCAGCCAAATATGGGCTAATCCGGCCTTACAGCCAAGTTGTTTAGCGGCGTCTATACTGCATTGCAGTAGCTGCTTACCAATACCCAGGCCACGTGCGCGCTCACTCACCGCAGCGCACTTGAAGTAACACATTTGTGTAGCTGAAAAGGGCCATTTTGTTGTCGTGCAGGCGTCGTCAACGGGCCAGTTACCGGGAGCCAGGGTTAGTCGAACGCCAAGCACCTCGCCGTCACGTTCGGCAAGCCAGTTTAATTTAACATCGGCTACCGTACCACCAGCTAATAAAGCGGCTAGTGACTCTTCGCTAAGGTAGTTATCACCGTGAACTTGGTTCGCTAAATCAATAACGGCCGCCGAATCGGCAGCCGTTATTGTGCGATAAATGACGTCACCCGCCATTAGTAGCGGTACTCGTCAGTTTTAAACGGACCGTCTACATTCACGTGAATATAATCGGCCTGGTCTGCTGTTAAACGCGTTACTACGCCGCCAAAGCCTTGCACCATGTAGCGCGCAACTTCTTCGTCCAGCTGCTTCGGTAGTACTTCAACGCGCAGGTATTCTTTTTGCTGTTCCAGACTCATGTCAGCATATTTTTGACCAAACAAATGCAGTTGAGCTAATACTTGGTTAGCAAATGAACCATCCATGATGCGACTCGGATGCCCGGTTGCGTTACCCAGGTTGACCAAACGGCCTTCAGCTAACAATAGCAGATAATCTGCATCGTCATCTGAACGGTAGATTTTGTGTACCTGCGGTTTGATTTCTTCCCAGCGCCAGTTATCGCGCATGTATTTAGTATCAATTTCGTTATCAAAGTGACCGATATTACATACTACCGCTGATGATTTAAGCGCCGCCAGCATATAGCGGTCACAGACGTTCATATTACCAGTGGTAGTGACCAGCAAATCGGTGTTTTGCAACAGTGCGGTATTAATATTGCTGCCGTCGCCTTTATTAACACCATCCAGGTAAGGTGAGACAACCTCATAGCCGTCCATGCATGCCTGCATCGCGCAAATTGGATCGATTTCGGTAACTTTTACAATCATACCTTCCTGACGCAAGCTCGCGGCAGAGCCTTTACCGACGTCGCCATAGCCAATGACTAAGGCTTTTTTACCCGACATCAGGTGGTCAGTAGAACGTTTAATGGCATCATTCAGTGAGTGACGGCAACCGTACTTGTTGTCGTTTTTAGACTTAGTGACTGAATCATTAACGTTAATAGCCGGAACCCGCAATGTGCCTTTTTCCAGCATGTCTAATAGGCGATGCACACCGGTCGTGGTTTCTTCGGTAATACCATGGATTTTTTCCAGCATTTGCGGAAATTTCTCATGGATCATCAGGGTTAAGTCACCGCCGTCATCCAAAATCATGTTAGCGTCCCATAGCTCGCCATCTTTATGACAGGTTTGCTCCAGGCACCATTCATATTCTTCCTCGGTTTCACCTTTCCAGGCAAACACAGGAACACCGCGGGCAGCCATGGCAGCGGCGGCGTGATCCTGAGTCGAAAAGATATTGCAGGAAGACCAGCGCACTTCTGCGCCCAGTTCCAGTAGCGTCTCGATAAGCACCGCGGTTTGAATGGTCATGTGAATACAACCAATGATGCGCGCGCCTTGCAACGGCTTGCTATCGGCATACTTGCGACGAATCGTCATTAGTGCCGGCATTTCTGACTCGGCGATAGCGATCTCTTTGCGTCCGTACTCAGCCAAATTAATGTCAGCTACTTTAAAATCAGTGTGCTTCGGATCATTCAAACTCATAGTGTCATCTCACTCTGTAATGTGTCCGGTTAAAATAAGCGTTCAAGCAATTGTTGCTGGCGAGCTTTACTTAATCGCGCACCAAACTCGGTCACCAGCTCTGCCGCGGCATGACTTGCCAAACGGCCAGCGTCTGCCAGCGACAGACCTTTGGTCAGGCCATATAACATCGCACCTGCAAACATGTCACCGGCACCGTTTGTGTCAATTGCTTTAACTTCTACCCCGGGAATATGTACCTGGCGCTGCTGATCCATAATCAACGCACCATCTTTACCTAACGTAATGGCAACGGTTTTTGCCTGTGCCAACAAGGCTTTAGCAGCAGCTTCTGCATCGCTTTCGCCGGTTAGTAACTCAGCTTCTTCGCGATTACAGAACATTAAGTCGACGCCACCGTCGAGGATATCTTCGATACCGTCGCGAAAATACTTAACCATGGCTGGGTCAGAACAGGTCATTACCAACTTGGTATTATTTTCCCGTGCTATCTGCTTAGCCCGTTTAATCGCACCACGCGCGATCTCAGAGGTAATCAGATAACCTTCAATATACAGATACTCTGACGCTGCAATGGCTTCTTCATCCAGTTCGTCGACGGATAAATCCGCGGTAATACCGAGATGCGTGCGCATGGTGCGCTCGGCATCCGGCGTTACCATCACCAGGCATCGACCCGTGGTACCCGGGTTTTGCTGCGTTTCGAGGTTAGTACGAATGCCGACCTGTTCTAGATCTTGGCGATAAAATTGACCCGCTTCGTCGTCAGCTACTTTACAACAATAAAAGGCACTACCGCCAAACTGGGCGAAAGCCACCAACGAATTTGCTGCTGAGCCACCGCCGCATTGTTTTTTGAGCTCACCCAGTTTGCTGAGCTCGGCAATTAGCTTATTTTGGTCGTCTTCTTCGATTAGGGCCATCATGCCCTTTTCCAGACTGTGTTGTTTTAAAAAGGCGTCAGAGACTTCAAACTCTTGATCTACCAAGGCATTTCCAATGCCGATTACGTCAATGGTTTTCATAACGAATTGTGGTTGCTAATTAGGGCGCACAGTATATACGAAGTCAGGCTCAGGGTCGATAAATGAACAACAGCAATACGGCGACAATTAGTAGCAGTATTAGATAGCCGTGCCAGCGAGCTATAGCGCGTCTAAATTGTGCGTTGTGTTGCTCAGGTGCGCGCCCGGCAAAGCGTTGCCGTTCTATGCGGGTACCCTGCACCTTAATTGGCCCACCTAAGGCAATATCGTGACAACGACTCAGGCTGTCCAGCCATTTGCCGGTTGGCCAAACCCAGGCGCGGCTGTTTTTAATCGGCTCAGCTGGACGAGCGTTGCTAAAGGCGGCTATCAATAGCGCAGTAACAGTGAGTAACAACGTAACCGGACCAATCAACAGCACGTAGGCAGCGCGTGCCGGCAAACCAAAAGTGCGGTAGCGCGAAACACTGATAGGCCATAAGGTGTAGAGTTCACTAATCAGGCGCAGAGCCAACGCCAATATCGGACCGCCCAGTAGCCAAGCTAGGATCGGCGCCCATCGATGGTGAATAATACTGACTGCGCGAAGCTCTGCGGTTGCTTTGACTAACCCATGCACACTTAACTGATCGGTGTCGCGGTAATCGATGCGCGCAAGCAGTGCGCGCGCCGCTCGTTTTTGTTGTTTTAACGCTAATGCGTCGACTTTGTTCAGTAGTTTCAGGTAGTGCTGACGGCGCAAACAAGCCAGCAACACCAAGGCGCCGAGGATTTCTGAAAAATCGGCGGCATACACCACAATTGCAGTAGGCACCAGACTGATAAATAACAGCATCACCACGGCCATGGCGCCGGCAAAGCGCTGTTGCTCCGGGGAGTAGCCTGGTTTATTGACTTTAGTTTGCAGATATTGTGCAAATAGCCGGAACATTGGCAGCGGGTGCCATTGCTCCGGCCAGGGTAACCAGCGTTCAAGCGCTAGCGCAATGAGCGCTAGTATGGGGCTGGAGATTAGTAATGTGTAAAGGTCATGCGTGTTCATGACCTTAGTTTGCCCAAGCTAACGTTAGGCGGCAATAGGCGAGTGTTGTTTATTACCCTGTTCACTGCCGCTGTCGGGGCTCTGCTGCGTTTTAGGCACGGCCGCGCGGATATGTTCTGCCTGGCGAATTTTGCCATGAATGTAATCATGCAAGTCAGCCACACGATATCCAGGCTTGGCTTTAAAGCGTAAAAACGGAAGCCCGGCGGCTGCCAGTGTGTTTTTCAAAAACAGATTACGCTTTTGCTGCTGTAGATTACTGCTGGCTGGTTCTAATTCGATAACGGCTTTGACGGTCATGGTGTCAACGTCACACAAAACATAATCCAAAATACGTTGGTTGGCTTTGTTCTGTGCATCTTTTTGCACACTACCCGAAACGCCTTTTTTAACGGCGACAATATCGCTCAGGCGGACTTTGGTAAATATTCGAAAGTCATCACCTACGGCTTTAGTGAGGAGTGTCATAAATTGTGCTTCCTGCGGCGTGCACAAGCTGACATCTTTGAGTTTATAGGGGTAGGGGGCGTAGTTCTCTGACATACGGCTGGCGATCATTGCCACCGCAATTAAGACCACGACAAAGAGTAACAACACGATTTCCATAACTCACCTCGGCAAAAAATTGACACAACAAACTTCGTGTCAAAACTAATGCAAAGGATGTGCCAATTGGGCTCGCTGCGCTCGCGGTTGAGCGCCTTCGGCGGGTTTAGGCTTCGGGCTGCGCCCTCGCGGTTTGGGGCCTGCGGCCGGTGTAGGCAGCAAGCTACACCGCGAGCGCAGCGAGCCTATCCCGGCCGCAGGCCCTATCCCGCGCGAAGCGCCTGCTACGCCCGATAACCGCTATCAACGCCTTTAGTGGCAATAGCAACGGCGTCGTGGGCGTGCAACGATTCGTAGTGATTTACCCGCAACCAGAAATCTTTAAAGATCGCCATTTGGTTCAACTGGTGTTTAAGCCGACGCGAGGCATCTTCGCAGAACATCAGGTTCTGGCCGTTGAGGCGTGCAAATTCCTGCTCGTCTTCGCGTTTAACCGCTGCTTGCACAGGTGTTTTGAGGGCGCCTTCTACCGCGTCAATCAAAGCTACTATCGGGAACTCTTCCAGATCTTCCGCCAGTTTAACTTTAACTTCAGCCGTTGACCGCTGGCTATGCGGCGTAGCCACGATACCTTCGGTTGAACCCAGCCATTCATGCATGGTGGCTTTGTCGATCACTTCTTTATCGGCAAACTTATCGACGAAGGCTTCCTGAATGAGCTGGCGTGCGAGCGCAGCTGAACAGGGGCAAGTCGATGAATAGGGTACGTCTACCGACAGTTCCAGCGACAAGCGGCCGGCATCGTAACGGCCGGTTAAACTTACCGGGTAAGCCTTCCAGCCCTTCTTGCGACTGATAAGTGACTCACGGCGCAAGTGATATTCAAAATCAAACTTAATAAACGCCTGGTCGCTAATATCGCTGTGGCTGTCGATAAAGTCGCGCAGTAACTGCTTTAACGATGCGTGACTTAACTCACCTTCAGTTGATAATTGATCCAGCAGCAAATACAGCCGCGACATGTGAATGCCTTTGGTCTTCGGATCTTTTAAATTAACGAATGCCTCTACGTGCGCGGCCACCGGACGCTCGGCGGCGTCAGAAGCAGCGACCATAAGAGGCACTTCAATGTTGCTCATGCCAACCCAGTCCAGGGTTCCTTCTGTTTGTGCCTGGCTGTGATTGGCTACGTCGGGCATGCTATTAGGCATTCGTTTAGAACTCCGATTGTTTTTAACTGTATCAAGCATAAATGTCGAATCCGCTAGTATATCGTAGATGCTGGGATCATTTCATTCCCGAACACAAAATTTAATCAGATTTAACCGATTAACAGTATCGGTTGACTGAATCAAGGATTACGCACACGATAGAGTTTTGGATTGTAACGGAGCGAATCAAATGACACAGGACAGCGTCCTCGACACACAATTACTAACACAATATCACGATAGCTTAGGCACAGATGGCCTTAACGCGACGCTGACGACCTTTGATCAGATCATTCAGAGCTATGCCAATTTGTTGCATCAGGCGGCTAAAGAAAAGAATGAAGAGCAATTACGAAGTCAGGCACACAAGGTCAAGGGTGCGTGTAATTCGGTTGGTTTAGTCCAGCTTGCCAAATTGATGGAACAGCTGGAAAAGGAAAGCTGGGAGTGGCCACAGGCTGAACGTTTACTGATTGAATGGGCCGATTCGGTTATTCCGCACCGGCAACAACTGCAACAGTGGATAGAACAGGAAGCTCACTGAGCTTCCTGAGAAACCTCGCCAATAAAGCGGTAACCTTCACCATGAATGGTGGTGATTAGGTTAGGTGTATCCGGATGTGACTCGAAATGGCGACGAATGCGACGGATTGCTACATCGACAGTACGATCGTTGGGTCGTAATTCACGGTCCAACATACGCTTAACCAAGGTTTCACGATCCAGAATTCGACCCGGATTAGTTAAAAACAGCTCGAGCGCGCGGTATTCGCTTTTTGGCAACCGGAACATTTGGTTCTCGGGAGAATAAAGACAACGACTGTCGCTATTCAGGCGCCAACCATGAAAGTGAAACTGCACGCTGTTGGTTTCGACTGGATTGCTGTTCCGTGATGCTTCGATGCGTCGACATAGATTGCGCACCCGAATGGTCAGCTCTTTCGGATTATAAGGTTTAATCAAGTAATCGTCGGCGCCTAATTCCAGTGCTAATAAGCGGTCGTCTTCGCTATCCCGACCGGTCAAAAATATTAGCCCGATATTATCACGTTCACGCAATGACTCTGCTAACTCCAGGCCATTTTTGCCGGGTAAGTTAACATCCATAATAACGACATCGATGCGTTCCTGACGCATGATGTTTTCCATTTGCAAGCCATCGGCTGCATCAAATACTTCGTAATCTTCCTGTTGGAAAAGGCGGGTTAACGTCTGGCGGGTAACAACCTCATCTTCCACAATCAATAGTCTGGCGTTCATAGCGTTCCGCGTTCCTGGCAAATTATTATAATTCAGCGCTTATAAGAAAAGATGTACAAATATTGACGCTATATTATGACTTTTGTTCAAAATTTTTCAAGCTTGCCGGCGCATTAACTACGGTTACCGGAAAACGCACGATAAACTCGACGCCCTGTTGTTCTTCGCTAAAGAAGTGAATGTTACCCCCTAATACCTGCGTCACCAGGTTATAAGCTAAATGCAAACCAAGGCCACTGCCGCCTGCGCCACGTTTAGTAGTTACAAAGGGGTCGAAAATCTTTTTACGAATATCGAAGGGCACACCATTACCATCGTCGCGGTAGGTAATTTCCAAATCATCATCAATAAGCTCAAAATTGATTTCGATATGGCCCGATGTTTTGCCGTCAAAGCCATGTACCATCGAATTTACGATCAAATTAATCAGGATTTGGTTTAATGGACCGGGCTTAGTCATCACCTCTAAATTATCTGCGGCATGCACCTGAATCGGGAACTTCTCAATATCCAGACGACGCGGCTTAACCGAGGTCAATACATCACGCATAAAGTTGTGAATTTCAATGGTTCGGTCAACTTCTGAAGATTGGTCGACGGCAACCTGCTTAAAGCTGGTAATAAGTTCAGCAGCGCGATTAACGTTGCGGTAAATGATGGCAAGGTTTTCGTCGCAGTCTCCCAAAAAACGCGCAAACTCATTGGTTGATATGCGTTTCTCGTTAAACTTTTCCTGCATAACGGCGAGCTTGTCCTGTAACAGTGTCGATGCAGTTACGGATAAGCCGATGGGGGTGTTAACTTCGTGTGCTATACCGGCAACCATATCGCCGAGCGACGCCATCTTCTCGGACTCGACCAGTTGTCCCTGGTACTGGTGTAGCTGTTCCAGAGTCGCGAGTAACTCCTGATTAGATTCCCGCAGTGCTTTGGTGCGTTGTGTTACTTGCTGCTCGAGTTCTGCGTTTAATTGGCTGGCCTCTTGCTCTGCGCGACGCTGGCGTTCGATTTGGTGCTGTACCCGATCCAACATGATATTAAGAGATTGCCCCAGATCGTTAAACTCATCGACGCGGGAGTCGGGAATCCTTAGTGTGTAGTTTTTATCCCGGGCTATTTGGCTGGCAATATCAACGATATGCTCTAGTGGTTGAGTAATACCGCGCCTTAAACGGATGGTAGCAATCCAACAGGCGATTAGGGTGACCAGAAAAACCAGCACCGCTACGCCTATTGAACGCCACATAAATAAGCGGATTTCGTTGGTAGAACCACGCAAATACACGTAACCGATTACCGAATTATCCAACAAAATCGGTTCGGCTACTTCCATAAAGTCGGCATTGATTTGAGCCTGGCTCAGCTGCTCTATTTTGGAAAACTTGGCCGGGATTGGGGCTAATCCCTCTTTATTATAACTGGCAAAAAAGCTCAGTTCGCCGCTTGTCGGTTCCAGCCGGTAAATATGAACGTGTTGCACAAACTGGCTGTTAGCCAGAGTAGCTAATCGGCGTGTTTCGTTACTGTTATCATCCAGCGCAACGCTTTCACGCGCATTACCAGCGACGATTTTTGCATAGGAGGTAACCCGCGCTAACATCGACTCCTGATATTGATTAACCTGGCTAAAAACGTTGATGGTAAAACCGATACCTAGGGCTATCGCGGTCACTAACAAAACCACAACGATAAGACCGCGTTTTAGGGAAATCGATTGCATGCGCGTCACAACAACTCGCTGAAGACTGAATATCTATATGTTATCAAATCGTTAAAATTTGTACAGTCGTTAAGTGACGTCAATCGATTAATTTACGTTTAATTGCGTTTAGCGTAATAAACGGTAAAACGATTGTTGTGCGTAATTTGCCGACAATGACCAAAGGTACGCTCGATAACCTCGGGCCAGGGTAAAAAACTGTTGGCAACCAGATACAGTTCACCATGGCGCTTTAACCTACTATAGGCGGCAGTGATAAACTCGCGGGCAATGGTATAATCTGTCTTCAGGCCGGTGTGGAAAGGAGGGTTACTGACAATACAGCCAACCGCCTGCGGTAGTTCCGGCAACCCGTCAGCTAAAAATATTTCTGCATTGGCACCGCTGAGGTTTATCGCCGTTGCCACGATAGCTAACGGATTAACGTCGCACGCATACAACTGCGGCTGTTGCCGCTCATGTAATGTTTTTGCAATAACCCCGTTACCACAGGCAAAGTCCAAAATCGGCGTTGGCAGTTGTTGTGGTAGTGCCTCTAACAGCAGTTGAGTGCCCGCATCCACGCGTTGCCGACTAAACACGCCCGGCAGACTCTTAAGCGAAAACTGTCGCTCCGGCAGGATAACAGTGATGTCATCGGCCAGTGCTAGTAGCTCGGTATCGTCGGTTAACGGTGGTAATGATGCCACTACCTCTGTTTGGAATAATTGGCAGTGGTTGCCTACCGCCAGCTTAGTTGCGCTGCTGAAGCTTTCCGGAAGGCGTTTGACTAAAGAATTAATGCCACCGCGTTTTTCCCCAACCAGCCATATTGGTGTAGTTGCGGGTAACGCGGCCAAACAACGAAGAATATACTGATTCAATGCCTGTTCTTTGGCGACCACCAACATAACGCCCCCGTATGCTTCGAGGCGTGGCGGAAGCGCCTGGCAGAATGCCTGCGGCCAATAGCTTGCATGACCTGCATGAAAACACCAGGCATCTGCAGTCAAAAATGTCAGCGCGTTACCGTCGGGGTTAACAACCAGTAGTTTTTTGTCGTTATCGAGTGTGTTCCAGGGGTGCTGAGGCTGGCGTTGAAGCAGTTTGGCCACGGCTTCAGAGGTACTGTTTTGCGGCATAAGTTAACGTAATATATCCATTCTGAGTTGATGATCTTGCAGCATGAATAGTGTACCACCCCGGTGCTCTTTCATCTGCAGATTTTTATTTTGATGAACAAACTTAACACCAGGAAAAACCTCTTTTGCAGCAATGACACGCAGTGTTGGGTGGTTATCAACCGACGCCTTAATAACGGCAATATCGTCTTTTATGGCTTGTAGCTTATTGTGCTCAACGCGGATGGCATTAATTAACGTGCGGCTGTGCTTAATACGCATTTGCTCGTCTTCAAGCGCATTGCAGCGTCCCAACCCAACTTTTAACCGTTTCATTTTTGCCATGGTGGCTTTAAAGTTCTCAGTCAACGAATCGAGTGCGTCGAGGGTGCTGTCGTCCGGTGGCGGCGGCGATAAAATAAACCGTGTGCGGGTCCCCGCACGAGCTCCTAATTGCCCGGCAAATATTGGCGCGCAGGTTTCGAAGGTGCCACCGATGATCTTGCCCCGCGCCTGCTTGTCATCGCCGCCTATTTCCGCCGGACCGGATGTGATGACATGGCAATGAGTGAGCTGTTTATCAACAATAATACCTAAACCGCTCTCTAAATAGGCATACTGAGCATAGGCACACCAAATATTACCGGCGGCCGATAATTTACTGGATAAGGTCGGGATAAAGTGCTCGTTATCCAGCACTAGCTGCTCGTCTTCTTTAGATATGTGGCCAATGCAGCCCTTGCGCACGGTAATATTGCCACCGGCATTAAGCTCAGCCGAGTCGACATACCCAGCCACTGTAATGTCGCCGCTGGCGGTAACACGCATACCCTCGGTAACGCTACCGGAAACAATAACCGAACCTTTGAAGTCAACATGGCCGGTGGATACATCAACCGACTTAAGCGTTAAAACGTCATCGACATTAGCCGAGTTATGAGTAAACCAGGGCATGCCTACTTTTGTGGCTATTAACAAATCCGGATCAGAGTCGGATATCTGACTGCCTTCGCCGGGCGTCAACTGTTGGTCCTCACCACCCTCGGCAGGCAGTTTTACGCCTTTGACCGTAATGCCTTCGCGGCCGCCTTCGGGTGGCAGGCGGCGCATTAGCTCATCGCCTTCGTTAACGGTAATTTGTTTGCCAAGATCGCGCATATCAACGGTACCGTCATCGCGTTCCTGCGGGCGCAGAATGCGTTGTCGGGCATCTTCTACCAGTTGCTGAAAACGCGCGTTACGACCATTTTTGGGGAGTTTACCGCGCGCAACAACTACTTCTACGGTCGTGCCGGGCGGTGCTTCGATACAGTGTTGTAAAATTTGATTGATAGCGGGTCGCTGAATACCAGTGGAAATGCCATGCTGCTTCAACTCGGCCAGAAGTTTGGGGCGTGTAATAGGCTCTCCGCCCCAGGCAGAGGTTACTTCGGCCACTGCCTGCATGTCGTCGTCATCAATTGTAATGCTAATTTGCGCATCAATTAGCTGGGCGACAGCTTCGCTGTAATTGCTGGTATCGTCACGTTCTCGTTGTTTGCGCCATTCGTTAAAGTGTTTGGCAATCAGTTCAAAACCACTGCGGTCGAACAGTTGCGCACTCGCAAACTCAGACAGTTGAAAAGCCTGTTTGAGATGCTCAGCTTTGACGGTGTCTTGAGATGCAGGAATAAACACATATACATCGCTGCCGTCACGCTGAAAGCGAACATTATCTAACGGTTTGCCCGACATAACACCCGTTAACGAAGTTTATAGTTATTGTTATATCGGCTCAGTGTAGCGAAAATTAACGGGGTTGTGGTCAATAATTTATCAAAAACCTAATTAATTTATGTTGCTCAGGTAGTTATCGATAGCTTGTATAAGATGCTGTAGCTGCAGACTGAGTTGTTGCAGTTCGTCCTTGGCATCGTTAGCGGTTAACTCAGCCCAGTGTTGATAGCTGTGGGCCGCCAGCGTGCTGAGTGGTAACGCGCCAATAGTCGCACACAAACCTTTTAACGTGTGTAACTCGATTTTTGCCTGTTCCGGATTGGCCAGCCAGGCTGTTGTATTAATCCCGTCACGGTACTGCAACAGGAATTGTTGCAGTACCGCAGTGTATATTGCGGGGTCATTATTGCAGTGGCGCAGACCTTGGTTAATATCCAGCACGCCAGTCATCAGAGTGTTCTATTGTCGTATGTTTCGGTAAAAGAACCGACCACTTCGGTGGCTTCGCTAATAGTTTCTTTTTCGAACTGCGCGACGTTAAATAACGCCTCGCCTTCGTTGGCAACGGGTATATTACTACAGCCGATAACCACCCCGGCAACCGGCGATGAAATAATATCGGCCTCATCAGCGTGTGGGTTTACGGTATGCGCAAGCACTTGATTTTTCTGGATGGTCTGACCCAGTTCCACTTTACGTAGCACCAAGCCGTCTTTTTCCGCACGCACCCAGGTCGAACGGCGCGCAATAACCGGCGAAATGCGTTTGCCCCGGCGTCGTCCTTTCAACATTTTCAGGTGCTTCATGACGTTTTGTACACCTTGTACGCCGGCATTGATCGAGGCGTCATCAAAACGTAATGCCTCACCAGCTTCGTACAGGATCAAGGGAATACCTAATTCGTTAGCGAGAGCACGGAGCGAGCCATCGCGCTCTTTCGAGTGCAAAATAACCGGGCTGCCAAATGCCTTGGCCATATCCAGTGCCGCGTTGTTTTCCACATCCACACGAATCTGCGGCAAATTACTGCGATGAATTGCACCGGTGTGTAAGTCCACCACGTGCGTCGACTTTTTAACTAACTCTTCGCTAAATAAAAACGCCATGCGCGACCCCAGGGCTCCACGCTCTGACCCCGGGAAGCAGCGGTTTAAGTCACGTCGATCCGGCAAATAACGTGATTGCTGCACAAAACCAAATAAGTTGACGATAGGCACCACAATCAGCGTACCGTGCAAGCGTAACGCATCGGTTTGGCTAATAATCTGCCGACATACTTCAATGCCGTTTAACTCATCGCCATGGATAGCAGCGCACAACAGCATTACCGGGCCCGGCTTGGTACCGTGAAAAACGTCCACTCTCAGGTCCAGTGGTGCGTCGTTATAAAGCCGCACCGCCGGAATCAAAATGTGCTGATGCGAACCTGGTTCGATACGCGTGCCGGCTAACTCAAACGCCGCCATTACCGATTTACGCGAAGTGCGTGACGCCGCCATTAGCCACGACTCCCCTTGGTGCGGGTTTTATGCGCTTTGGCGTTCTTTTCCAAAAACGTAATAATTTGTCCGGCAATATCCTTATCGGATGCCGTTTCAATACCTTCAAGGCCAGGTGATGAGTTTACTTCCATTACCAATGGACCGTGGTTAGAGCGCAGAATGTCCACACCAGCAACGTTCAGGCCCATGGTTTTAGCTGCCTTAATCGCGGTCTGGCGTTCTGCTGGTGTCAGTTTAATCAAGCTGGCACTGCCACCGCGGTGCAGGTTAGAACGGAATTCGCCTTCTTTAGCTTGACGTTTCATCGACGCCACGACTTTGTCACCCAGCACAAAACAACGGATGTCCGCACCGCCGGCTTCGCGAATATATTCCTGCACCATGATGTTTGATTTCATGCCCATAAAGGCCTCGATAACACTTTCCGCGGCCTGCGCGGTTTCGGCTAACACCACGCCGATACCCTGGGTACCCTCTAATAATTTAATGACCAGCGGTGCGCCACCGACCATATCGATTAAGTCAGGGATATCCTGAGGCTGATCGGCAAAACCGGTAGTCGGCAAGCCAATGCCTTTACGTGAAAGTAACTGCAACGAGCGCAGTTTGTCGCGGCTGCGAGAGATAGCAACCGATTCGTTTAGTGGATAGGTGCCCATCATTTCAAACTGACGCAGTACGGCGGTACCGTAAAAGGTCACTGATGCGCCAATACGGGGAATGACACAATCATAGTACGGCAGCTCTTTGCCGTGGCGGTGAATTGAATTTTCTCGCGCGTTGATATTCATATAGCAACTGAGCGGGTTTAATACATCAACCTCGTGCCCACGCTCACGCGCGGCTTCGACCAATCGACGGGTCGAATATAAGTTGCTGTTACGCGACAAGATAGCAATTCGCATAGTTACTCTCCTAGTAAGTGGGCGGCCGCTGGATCAACGGTAAAATGATGGCGCATGGCCTGACGGCCCAACAGCATCCTAAATTTCATGGTATCCCGGTTGGTTAAGGTTAGCTCAACAACGTGGTCAAACTGTCCCAGCACTAACCTGGTTCTAATAACATAGCGTAATTCGGTGTGACCGCCAGAATCGGTCACCTCGCGTTTTTCAAAAATGGGCGCCTCAAAGCAATGCTCTTGCAATGAGTCTTGTTTTGGATGCATATAAATGGTCAGCCACGCCTTACCATCCCGCTCAAAGGGTTCGAGTTTAAAGGCATGCAAGCAGGACGTTTTGGCGCCTGTGTCCACTTTCATGTGAATCCGCTCAATACCGATATCGGGGAGGCTTCCCCATTCCTTCCAGCCCAAAACTTGCATGGCTTCTCCTTGTCGATCTTACGCTCTATTGCAACACGTTGTTGGTGAACATGCTAGATACACTATTTTCAGATTAGCGCAATTAATTTTTGTTACGCTAGCAGATTGATCCCATCCGTTACACTTTACGTTTTACACTCAACGTGCGTAACAACGACGTCACGTTTAAAAGGAGGAACCCATGGCGGCGTGCCCATCATGTGATTGCGAAACCCCGTTGGGTTTCAACATTAAAATGGCTTTTCAGCCAATTGTAAATGTTCAGACAAAGGATGTTTTTGCGTTTGAAGCCTTGGTTCGCGGTGGTAATGGCGAAGGAGCCGGCGAGGTGTTATCGCGGGTAACAGAAGCCAACAAGTATACTTTTGACCAAACGTGCCGGATGGCGGCGATAGAAACAGCAGCGTCCATTAACTTGCCGTCGAAGGTCAGCATTAACTTTATGCCTAATGCGATTTACGAACCTGAAACGTGTTTGGCTAAAACGTTAAAGACTGCACGTAAAACTGGCTTCCCGCGCGAAAATATTATTTTTGAAGTCACTGAGCATGAAAAAGTCGAAAATCACAACCTATTGGTTGACGTGTTTAAAACCTATCGCGAACACGGCTTTTTGACTGCTATTGATGATTTTGGTGAGGGCTATGCAGGCTTGAACCTGCTGGCTGACTTCCAGCCGGATATCCTTAAAGTGGATATGAAGCTGGTGCGGAATATTCACGAAGATCGCATCAAAAAAGCGTTATTTTCGGCGGTACAACGTGCCTGTGAAGAGTTAGGCATCATGCTCGTTGCCGAGGGTGTGGAAACACACGATGAATACTTGTATCTGAAATACAATGGCGTTGAGTTAATGCAAGGTTTTTACTTTCAACGACCAGAAATCGAAGCCTACACGATACCGAAGTTTGACTAACTAATCGTCGCTTTGGCTGGCCGCCTCGTTGCGGCTGGCCTGAAGTTTCTGTAAGTGAGCAATAAACTCATAAACATCACGGTCAAGTGCCGTGGCACTCACGTACAAATCATACCCTAACAACTCGCGTAATTGCTGCATTCGGACGGCAAACGATGCAATCAACCCCTTGTAGACAATACCTTCCGGACTCACATATTTATCCGGAATTTCGAAATACTCGGAGTAATCGTTTTTATCCGGACGTTGATGGCGCAGAGCCATGGTCAGTAATTGTCGTTGCTCAAATAACAGCGCTGATGCCAGACGTGGCGAAATGGACTGCAACACCTCATCGATATCGTGCAGCCGAAATCCTAAAAATGGCGCATCTTCGAGATCGAGCAGACGACTCACCCGTGGTACATCGTAACGAATGATATTATCCCAACTGATTTGCCAACTGCCGCGACGATGCAGGTAAGTGATGTGTTCGGGCGTAATGGCCAGTGATACCGGCGGCTCAATCAGTTTACCTATGCCCAGCAACAGCAATACGCCGGAGGTTGCGCCTATCACCACGGTAACACCGACAGGAATATCGTCGCGCACTAAATGCGCAAATACCAGCAGCACAAACAACAACAGAGACAGGCCACAAAAGGCAAGGGCATTGCGTTTGGCATAGGGGGTCACGTTAAACTGCATTAAAAACCTGCTGAATGATTTGTTCGGTAAAGTTCTTTTTTAAATAAAAACCGCGTGGGCGCACCTGAATAATACTTCCGTCAGGCCCGATGGCATCGGTCAGCGCCGAACCGTCGGCGGCTTTCGGGCGAATTTGCAAAGCTTCTCCCTGGCGCGCGGTGATATGTTCAACCTGCCCCAGGGCGATGCGATCCATATGTTCTTCCCAGTCACGCTGTAGAATAGCTTGCTGTTGCGGTGTGGGCTGCCAGATAAAGGCGCTGCCAACGACGCGATCGGCAAGCGGTATTTCACGTCGGCCATCAATGGGTAGCCACAAGACACATTGCAATTTATTACGTACGTTACTGGTCTGCCAGTTCACTCCGGCGATATTTAACAAGGGTGCGACACAGACAAAGGTTGTCTCCAGCGGTTTGCCCGCGGCATCAACCGGCAAGGTTTTTAATTCAATGCCCAGTTCGGGAAAGTCCTGGGTAGGTTTAGAGCCCGCTGTCGCACCCAAATAGTGTTCCAGCATCATGCCTACCCAGCCTTTATCTCGGCGTAAATCCGCTGGTATTGCCAGCTCAGCGCACGCTGCCAGATCAGCAAATCGCTGACCGGCTAGTTGGCTGGCGCGCTCAAACAATTCATCGACGCTGCTCGGACGAGGGGGTTTTAAGGCCATATTTACTCGTTAATCGTTTGCCCAAACCGGGCCTTTATGGAAGAATCAATGCTAACAGAGAATAATTGAGGATGCTCGAGTGATAGATGCAGAAGGATTCCGGGCAAATGTAGGAATCGTCATCTGCAACGGGCATGGGCAGGTATTTTGGGCTCGCCGAATTAATCAGCACAGCTGGCAATTCCCGCAAGGCGGAATTGATGACGGTGAGACACCTGAGCAGGCAATGTACCGCGAACTTTGGGAAGAAGTCGGTCTAAAGCCAGAGCAGGTCGAAATTCTGTACACCAGCCGTCACTGGTTGCGCTATCGATTGCCTAAACGGCTGATCCGGCGTGAGCAACGGCCCATGTGTGTTGGTCAGAAACAAAAATGGTTTCTGTTGCGGCTTAAATGCCGCGAAGAAGATGTCGATGTGTTGCAGTCAGGACATCCGGAATTTGATGGTTGGCGGTGGGTTAGCTTTTGGTATCCGGTGCGCCAGGTGGTGTCGTTTAAACGCGATGTGTACCGCCGCGTGATGAAAGAATTTGCTGCCCATGCCATGCCGTTTAACGGAGGGCGGCCGAACCGTCATCCCCGTGGCGGCAAACGAAAACGGTAAATTATGCTTGTAACTCTGCAGCGAATAGTTGAGACGGTGAATAAGTCACCTGATTTTAACCTTGCTCTAAAGGCGATGGTTAGTCAGGTGCGTGAAGCACTCGAAACCGACAGCTGCAGTGTTTTTCTTGCCGATGATGAGTCGCAGCAATTCGTGATGGCTGCCAGTGATGGCCTAAGCACCCATAAAAACGAACCACTGCGGGTGGATTTTGGCGAAGGTATTATCTCGTTAGCGGCGCAACGCGAAGAACCCCTGAATATCGCCGATGCGAGTCAGCATCCGGCCAATAAAAAAATTACCCAAACCAACGAATCTGAGTATCGGGGGCTGCTGGCTGCGCCGATTATCCACCGCCGTCGCGTGCTTGGTATCATCGTTGTTCATCAAAGCCAGGCGCGCAGCTTTACCCGCGAAGAAGAGGCTTTTGTTGTCACTCTGGCGGCGCAGTTATCAGTGGTGATTGCACATGCCAGCGCTAAAGGCTTATTGGCGAACGAAAACTCGCCCTGGATACATAGTTTGCAGGGCTTGCCGGGTTCGCCGGGGGTTGCCATTGGCGATGCTTTTGTGGCGCGCCCCGAGGTATCGCTAAAAGAGGTATCGCCGCAACGCACAGACCGGCCGCAGCACGAAGTACGTAAATTCAGACAAGCGGTGGCGCGAACCCGGGCTGATCTAAAAAAATTGTCCGAGCGAATGTTGGGGCAGGTACCCGACGATACGCTGGCGATTTTTGATGTGTATCAGGGCATGCTCGATGCAGCTAGTCTGGGTAACGCGGTTGAATCGATGATCAACGAAGGCTGGCGCGCTCAAACCGCACTCAAACATGTAGTAGAACAATTTGTCGACCAGTTTGAAGCCCTCGATGACTCGTACTTACGCGAGCGTGCTACCGATGTGCGGGATATCGGTCAGCGGGTGCTGATGCACTTGCAACAACGGCAACGTAAGCCTCGCCAGTTCCCTACCGACGGTATTTTGATAGCCGAGGAAGTAACCGCTTCGATGCTGGCTGAATTACCGCAGGATGATATTGCCGGTATTATCTCTCTGAATGGTTCGAACAACTCGCATGCGGCGATTATGGCGCGGAGTATGGGCATACCTGCGGTATTGGGCATTGACGATATCGAGTTACACTTTTTTACAGAGAAAAAACTCATCGTCGATGGCTACACCGGTGAAATCTATATTAATCCACCGCCACAGGTGCGCGAACAGTATCGGCACTTGGCGGAGGAAGAAGAAGAACTTAAATTAATTGTTGCCGAGCATGCGCATTTGCCGGCAGAAACTCAGGATGGGCAGCGTGTCAGCCTGCACCTTAATTTGGGTTTAGATGTAAAACAGCCTCATCTTGCTAACTTAAATATCGACGGTATCGGCCTGTATCGCTCCGAGATCCCGTTCATGATGCGCGATCAGCTGCCAACGGAAGACGAGCAGGTCGAAATGTATAAAGAGGTGCTTGATCACTTCCCTGACAAGCCAGTCGTAATGCGTACTTTAGATGTGGGCGGAGATAAACCGTTGCCCTATTTGCCACTAAAAGAAGATAACCCGTTTTTAGGCTGGCGCGGTATTCGCTTAACTTTGGACCACCCGGAAATCTTTCTGGTGCAGGTACGGGCTATGTTACGAGCCAGTATCGGGCGCACCAATTTACGTATTTTATTGCCGATGGTGACCAGTATCAGCGAAGTCGAAGAAGCTTCGCGGCTGATTAAGCAGGCTTACTTTGAGGTAGCCGAAGAGCAAGGTTGTGCTGTGGGCGTTAACTTGATCCAGCCGCAGCTGGGGGTAATGATCGAGGTGCCGGCGATTATCTATCAGTTATCTGCGCTGGCCAACAAAGTCGACTTTTTCTCGGTCGGCTCTAACGATTTAACTCAGTACTTACTCGCCGTGGACCGCAATAATCGCCGCGTCGCGCACTTGTATGATGCCTATCACCCGGCCGTACTAGCCAGTCTTGACGATATTGCTCGTCGCTGTGAAGAGTTAGGCAAACCGGTAAGCGTTTGTGGCGAGCTTGCCGGTGACCCGGGTGGCGCACTACTGTTAGTGGCAATGGGTTACCGACAACTGAGTATGAACAGCTACAACATTGACCGGGTGCGTTGGATATTACGTAACGTGCGCTCGGCAACACTGCAAGTGATGTTAGCGAAGGCATTACAGGCAAGACATCCTGAACAAATACGCAAAATGATTGCCAATAAGATGGAAAGCATGGGGCTGGGCGGCTTCGTGCGGGCTGGTAAATAGCATGGAGCTGAGTATTTGGCTGTGGTGCCTGGGCGGCGGTGCACTAGCCGGTTTATTGGCTGGGCTGTTGGGTATTGGCGGCGGGCTGGTGGTGGTGCCGCTGCTGATTTATTTGTTGCCCATTCTGGGCGTCGCGCCCGACATTGTGGTGCCCAGTGCCATAGCAACCAGTTTGGCTACCATTTGTATGACCACCGCATCCGCCGCATTAACGCATTCGCGTAGCGGCTATCTGGAGTCATTTTGGCTGCTGCGGGTTTTGCCCGGGTTGTCAGCGGGCGCTCTCATCGGGGCATTTTTGGTCACCGTTGTTAATCCTCATTGGTTGAAATTTATTTTCGCGACGGTACTGGTTTTATTGTCCATTCGTATGCTGCTACCGGTGCCCGAAGGAGAACCGAAAACAACGGTGTCGAAACGACTCGTGGCACTGGGCGCCGCAGTAATTGGGACAATCTCCGGGTTAGTCGGAATCGGCGGTGGTGCGTTAACGGTACCCTTTTTACAACGGATGCGATTGCCGGTAAGGCAGGCGATAGCGATATCCTCGTTGGGTAGCTTTGTGATTGGCTGTAGTTCGGTGCTGATGTTTGTTGTTAACGGCTGGCTCAGCGACAAGGCTGACGGCGCCCTGGGGTTAATTTATGTACCCGCCTGGATTGCTATATCGATTGCATCGGTCAGCTTAGCTCCGTTTGGCGCAAAGCTAGCTCATCGGTTACCGGTTAAGCTGTTACGACGGGTGTTTGCCGCGTTTTTAATTATCGTCGCTATCAATTTATTAATGAAGTAGGAGTGAATCGTGCCACCGACTGATTTCTGGCAATTTCCCACCATCGACCCGGTGATTTTACACATCTGGGGACCTATCGCTATCCGCTGGTACGGTCTGGCTTATATCGCCGGCTTTGCGTTTGCTTTTTGGTGGGGTAATCGCCAGGCTAAACGCAGCGACCATTGGACTAAAGATCAGTTTTCAGACCTACTATTCTGGTGTTTTTTAGGTGTTGTGCTGGGTGGTCGCATCGGCTATGTGCTGTTCTACAAATTCGGTAGCTTTATCGATAACCCGCTGTTTCTGTTTCAGGTGTTCGATGGCGGTATGTCGTTTCATGGCGGCTTGCTGGGCGTTATTGTCGCAATGTTTGCTTATGCCAAAGCAAAGCAACGACCGGTGTTGCAAGTCGGCGACTTTATCGCGCCGTTAGTACCCATGGGGCTGTTCTTTGGTCGTTTAGGCAACTTTATTAACGGCGAACTGTGGGGACGGGTTACCGATGTGCCCTGGGCCATCGTGTTCCCGTCAGGCGGGCCGGTACCACGCCATCCATCACAACTGTACGAAGCACTACTGGAAGGGTTACTGCTATTTTTCATTATCTGGTGGTTCCAAAAGCAACCACGCGGTCGCGGTGCCATCAGTGGTCTGTTCTTGTTAGGCTATGGCGTGGCGCGGTTTGTGGTTGAGTTTTTCCGCGAGCCCGATGCGCATTTGGGGCTGCTGTCATTGGGGATGTCGATGGGGCAGTGGCTAACCATTCCGATGATTCTACTGGGTATTGGTCTGTTATACCGTGCCAGTCAGCAGCAAAAGGTGGCGCAACCATGATTAACCGACCGGAACAACAATATTTGCAACTGTGTCAGCGTATCGTTGATGAGGGCGAGTGGGTGCACAATCAGCGCACCGGTATTAATTGCTTAACAGTCATCAATGCCGATCTGGATTATGACGTGGGCAATAATGAATTCCCGCTGATTACCACCCGCAAAAGTTTTTATAAAGCAGCTATTGCCGAGCTGTTGGGATACCTGCGTGGTTACAGCAGTGCGGCGGACTTTCGTGCCATCGGCTGTAACACCTGGAATGCAAATGCCAACGAAAACCAGGCCTGGTTAAACAACCCGCATCGGCGAGGCGAAGACGACATGGGGCGTGTATACGGTGTGCAGGGTCGCGCCTGGCAAAAACCGGACGGTAGCACGTTAGATCAACTGCGTAAGGTTATTAACAATTTAAGCAAGAGTATTGATGACCGTGGCGAGATTGTCACTTTTTACAATCCCGGTGAGTTTGAGCTTGGTTGCCTGCGCCCTTGTATGCACACGCACACCTTCTCGCTGTTAGGTGATAGATTATATTTAACTTCCTATCAGCGTAGCTGCGACGTGCCACTGGGCCTTAATTTTAATCAGATCCAGTGTTTTGTGCTGCTGGCGCTGGTGGCACAAATTACCGGCCATAAGCCCGGCAAGGCCTATCACAAAATTGTTAATGCGCATATCTACGAAAACCAGCTCGAGCTGATGCGTGACGTGCAATTAACCCGTCAGCCCTTTGCCGCGCCCTCGCTACATATTAACCCCGATATCCGCTCGTTAGAGGACATCGAAAGCTGGGTTAGTAAAGACGATTTTAAAGTCGACGGTTATCAGTCACATCCGGCGATTAAGTACCCGTTCGCCGTCTAGGAAAGCTTATGTCATTAAAAGTCACCATTTGCGATGACTCAGGGATGGCACGCAAACAATTATTACGCACCCTTCCTCAGGATTGGGATGCCAAGGTCTATCAGGCGGCTGACGGTGAGCAAGCGCTTACTTGTGTGCAGCAGGGACAGGCCGAGGTGTTGTTCCTGGATCTGAATATGCCGGTAATGGATGGCTACCAAACGCTGCACGCGATCCAACAGCAACAGCTGGAATGTCTGGTTATCGTGGTGTCCGGTGATATTCAGCCGGAAGCGTACCAGCGGGTTACACGGCTGGGCGCAATGGCTTTTGTTAAAAAGCCGATGTCCGGCGACGAACTACGTGAGCTATTACAACAGTTCGGTCTGTATCAGCCTGCTTCCGGACATCTGCAACTCGTTGACGAGCGGCAATCGCAGCCGGAAAACGCACTGGATGTTTACCGTGAAGTCAGTAATGTCGCGATGGGACAGGCCGGCGACCACTTGGCGCGGGTACTGGATACCTTTATTGATTTGCCGGTACCGAATGTTAATTTTATCGCGCCGTCTGAATTGCACATGGCCCTGCAAACTATCGACAATACCGAACGCGTATCGGCGATTAGCCAGGGTTTTGCCGGTAGTGGCATATTGGGCGAAGCGCTGACGTTATTTAGTGATACCTCCATCGACGACGTTTGCCGACTGTTAGGCCATCAGTTAACCGGCTCGGTGCGGCAACAACGTATCGAAGCGTTAATGGACATTGCTTCGATTATTACCTCGGCCTGCCTTAATGGCCTCGGGCAGCAATTACATGTGGAATTTACCGCGTCACAACCGATTTTGCTGGGCGAACAAAAAGCGGTGCGGGAACTGCTGGCGGAGTCCGAACAGCGCTGGCAAAACCTCCTTGCGGTTGAAATCGGCTACAGCCTAAAAGAACACCAAATCGACTTTGATTTGTTGCTGTTGTTCCCTGCTGATGCGGTTAAAGTGCTCGATCAGCAGCTGGCACACTGGTTGGCCGGGCAGGAGGACTAATATGACTGAAATGGATGAGTTGCACGCAAAAATGAGTATACTCGGCGCCATCGATGTCGGCATCGTGGTATTGGACCATGATTACAACATTCAGCTGTGGAATGAATTTATGCAAAACCACAGTGGTCTGCGCCCGAGTCAGGTGCGTGATAAGAATTTGTTTAAGGTCTGTAACGACGTTGACGAAGCCTGGTTAAAACGCAAAGTCGAACGGGTGTGGCAGTTAGATGCGCGGGTCTTTATTAGCTGGGAGCAACGGCCTTATGTATTTCGCTTTCGCAATAGCCGGCCCATTACCGGCAGTAGCGAATGGATGTACCAGAATATGACCGCCATACCGCTGCACAATACCCGTGGCGAGGTCTATCAGGTGTGTTTAATAATTTATGACGTGAGTGAGCAGGTTGGTGAGTAGTCCGAGCAATGAATCTTTACAACAAGCCCAAAACGGCGTTGAGCGGGTATACGGGCGCAGTGCGCTGAAGCAATTTAAGCAGTTGCATGTGGCCGTCGCCGGTTTAGGCGGCGTTGGCTCCTGGGCGGTGGAAGCACTGGCGCGCACAGGCATTGGCAAACTGACGTTAATCGACCTGGATGACATTTGTGTCACTAATATCAACCGTCAATTACCGGCCACCTTTGACAGTGTTGGCGAGCTAAAGACCGAGGCTCTGGCAGCGCGGGTAAAAGCGATTAACCCGGATTGTGAAGTCACCGTGGTCGATGATTTTCTGTTAGCGGACAACTTTGACCAGTATCTGGCGGGGGTAGATGCGGTACTGGATGCCATTGATAGCGTTAAAACCAAAGCTGCGTTGGTGGCCTGGTGTAAGCGTCGCAAGGTGCGTTTAGTTTGCTGTGGCGGCGCAGGAGGGCAAATAGATCCAAGCCAGATCCGCAGCGCCGATCTGGCCAAAGCCAAGCAAGATCCGTTATTAGCCAAAGTGCGTTCCGATTTGCGTCGTAATTACGGCTTTTCTAAGAACCCTAAGCGTAAATGGGGAATTGATTGCATTTATTCTGAAGAGCAATTGCGTTATCCCATTATAAGCGGTGAGCAAGAAGGCGAAGTGACCTTGCAAAAACCGGGCAGCGGCAGCATGCAAATGAATTGCTCCAGCGGCTTCGGCGCCGCCATGGTCGTTACCTGCACCTTCGCTACGCACGCAGTCGCCTTATTGCTACGGCGCTGCGCGCCTTCGCGCTAGGCGCCCCTTTCGGGGCTTGCCTGGCGCGGCCTGCGGCCGCCGCCTAGCAAAGCGCGGCGAAGCTCGCGCTGCCCAGCAAGCGGCCGCAGGCCGTGCCTAGCCGGTGAGTTCATGCAGAGACTTAGCTACATTACGCAGGCCGTTAGCGCGCGACGGAGTTAGGTGTCCCTCCAGGCCCTCGGCGCGGAAAAGGGTGTCGATATCGAACGCTTGAATCGCAGTTAATGATTGCCCGTCAACCTGCTGCTGAACCAGCGCTAGCAGCCCTTTAACAATGCGTGAACCACTGTCAAAACGCACCACTACGGCATCCGGATCGGAACTATCCACGTATAACCAAACCTTAGCCTCACAACCACTGACCAGGTGTGCGTCGTCGCGCGCCTGCTCGGGGTAGGCGGGGAGCGTACGTGATAATTGTACTAAGCGGCGGTATTGTTGTTCCCAGTTCACTGCGTAAACTCTGCCTTACAAAAAATAAACTAAATTGTCGCATAACTTGTTAGAAGGACGCTAGTTGAGGATAATAACGCCCAATTAACAGCAAATCACAAGAGTAACTTTTTAAAAGTTCCAACATAAGGAAGTTAACATGAAGATACTTGTCGCGGTAAAGCGCGTCATTGACTACAACGTCAAAGTCCGCGTTAAGCCAGATCAGTCAGACGTCGATTTGGCCAATGTCAAAATGGCGCTTAACCCGTTTTGCGAGATCGCCGTTGAAGAAGCTGTGCGCTTAAAAGAAGCCGGCACGGCGGACGAAGTGGTGGTGGTATCCATTGGCCCGAAAGCGGTTCAGGAACAGTTACGTACGGCATTGGCGTTAGGCGCTGATCGCGCCATTCAGGTAGAAACCGATGATATGCCGGATTCGCTGTCAGTCGCCAAAATCCTTAAAGGCGTGGTTGAGAAAGAGAGCCCGGATATGGTGATTCTGGGTAAACAGTCCATCGACTCGGACAACAACCAAACCGGCCAAATGCTAGGTGCGTTAACCGGTATGCCGCAGGGTACTTTTGCGTCTAAAGTCGAAATCGGTGATGGCTTTGTTAACGTAACTCGCGAAATTGATGGTGGTTTGCAAACGGTAAAACTCAACCTTCCTGCGATCGTGACGACTGACCTACGCTTAAACGAACCACGTTATGCGTCACTGCCTAACATCATGAAAGCCAAGCGTAAGCCGCTGGAAACCGTTAGTACGGATGACCTGGGTGTTGACGTTAAACGCACCGTTAAATTGTTGAAGGTTGAGCCACCTGCCGAGCGCAGTGCGGGTATCAAAGTTGCCGATGTGGACGAGTTAGTCGAAAAACTGAAAAACGAGGCCAAAGTACTATGAGCATTTTAGTAGTAGCAGAACACGACAATAATGCGGTTGATCCGTCAACGCTAAAAACTTTGGCCGCTGCACAAAAACTTGGCGGCGACATTCATGTTTTGGTTGCCGGCAAAGGCTGCTCAACGGTTGCCGATGACGTCGCTAAAGCTGACGGCGTAAGCAAGGTGTTTTTAGCCGATAATGGTGTGTACGAGCACCAGTTAGCTGAGAATATCGGTGCTTTGGTTGCCGAGTTGGGTAAAGATTACAGCCACGTGTTAGCGCCGGCGACAACGACCGGTAAAAACTTTATGCCGCGCGTGGCTGCACTGCTGGATGTGGCACAGATCTCTGACATCATCAGTGTAGAAAGCGATGATACCTTTAAGCGTCCTATATACGCTGGTAACGCTATCGCCACGGTGCAGTCAGAAGACGCAATTAAAGTGATCACCGTGCGCACCACAGCATTTGACGCGGTTGCAGCGGAAGGCGGCAGCGGTAACGTTGAAGCGCTTGATACAGTTATCGATAACGATCGCTCAGCGTTCGTTGGCGAGCAACTCGCAGAGTCTGAGCGTCCTGATTTGACGGCTGCAGAAATCGTTATTTCAGGTGGCCGTGGCATGCAAAACGGCGACAACTTCAAACTGATTGAAGATATCGCTGATAAACTCGGCGCAGCGGTTGGCGCTTCGCGGGCTGCCGTAGACGCCGGTTTTGTGCCTAACGACATGCAAGTGGGTCAAACCGGTAAAATTGTTGCGCCACAACTGTATATCGCTGTAGGTATTAGCGGTGCAATCCAGCACTTAGCGGGTATGAAAGACTCGAAGGTCATTGTTGCGATCAATAAAGACGAAGAAGCGCCAATTTTTCAGGTTGCTGACTACGGTCTGGTCGCGGATCTGTTCGATGTGTTACCCGAATTAAGCAAAAAGCTGTAACTGCGTTAACCCGCACTAACAGCGCTTCTGACGCCGCCTGAATCAACAAGTTGATGAAAGGTGGCGTCATTTTCCTCACTTTTCGCCTCGATACACTTGCATATTTTTAACTCATCGGACATGATTCAGACATAACCGCCGTAAAAGTTAAAAATATTAGGTGGCTCACAATGAAAAGAAGAACAACTATGCTAAAAAAATTACCTCTAGCGTCAGCCATTGCGCTGGCTTTTGCGTTGCCGAGTCAGGCTGCTGATTTTGAAGTTGGTGATTTCGACATCAAGTTCGACTCTATTCTTTCCTATGGTGCAGCATGGCGGATGGAAGATCCGGCAATGCACCTTATCCACCCGGGTAATCGTCCGGGCGGAACGGCCGGCTCTAGTGTCGGAGATGATGGTAACCTGAACTTCGAGAAAGGTGACCTGGTCAGCTCGGTATTTAAAGGTGTTCACGACCTGAGTATCGATGGCGGTGACTATGGTGCGTTTTTCCGTTTTAACTATTGGTATGACTATGTGATTTCTGAAGAAGAAATGCCACACGGTCATCCGGGCAATAATTACGTCCCTAACACTACCCTGAACGATGATATTTTCGATGACTACTCACAAGGTAGCGGCTTCGAATTACTTGATGCGTTCGTATGGGCAAACTTCAGTATGGGCGATATTCCAACCAGTTTACGTGTTGGTCGTCAGGTATTGAGCTGGGGTGAGAGCACCTTCGTTTTTAATGGTATCAATGATATCAACCCGTTGGACGTGAACGCAGCTCGCCGTCCGGGCGCAGAAATTAAAGAAGCGCTACTGCCGGTGGGCATGGTCAGCGTTAACATGGGGTTGACTCAAAGCCTGAACATGGAAGCGTTTTATCAATACGAGTGGGATAACACCAAACTCGACGGTTGTGGTACCTACTTCTCCAGTGTTGATATTATCGGCGGGCCGGGTTGTGGCAAAGTAACCCTTAACCCGCAATTAGTGCCGGGCGATCCAAGCAGTTACCTGAGTGACCGTGAATCGGTTATGGCAGGGGCATATATTGGTTCTAATCCGCGTCTGGAAGCATCTGATAGCGGCCAGTGGGGTGTTAACTTTCGTTACTACTCACTGGATCTGGATACTGAATTTGGTTTGTACTACCTGAATCTGCACAATAATACGCCAATCATTTCGGCGTATAACTGGACCGTTGATCCAGAGCAGTACATGACGGCCGAAGACCGCATGAATCCGGGTTACACTTATGCCACACCAAATGGCTACCCGATTGACGGCCCGCGTCTGGTGCTCGAGTATCCGGAAGATTATAAAGTGTTGGGTGCAAGCTTTAGCACTAACTTAGGTTTATGGTCTGTTGCTGGTGAATACAGCTTCCGCCAGGATGCGCCTGTGCAAATTAACACGACCGAAATCCTTACCGCCGGTTTACGTCCGAACGTACCAAGTACTTTCGCTGATCGTGTACAAACAACAGACCTGGGTGGCTTAGCCAATGGTTATGATCGTTTTGACGTGAGTCAGGCTCAGGCAAGTTTTGTGCGCTTTGTCGACCGCTTATGGGGTTCTGACCGCATGACCTTTGTTGGTGAAGTGGCGATGAACCAGGTACATGATTTACCGAGCTTAGCGGAACAACGCTACGGCCGCTTGCCACTGTTTGGTAAGTGCTTACTGCCATCAGAGGTAGGGCCCGCTGCGGCAGGTAACTGTGAAGGCTTTGTTACTGAAAATTCATGGGGCTATCGCACCCGGTTCCAGTTTGAGTACTCAAACGTATGGCAGGGCTGGGGTTTGACGCCGGTCATTCAGTTTAACCACGACGTAGACGGTTACTCGTCTAACAGTAACTTTATTGAAGGTCGTAAATCGTTAGGTATTAATCTGACCGCGGATTACCTATCAACCTATAAAGTGAACCTGGGTTACACCACCTATAGTGGCAGTGACTATGATGCGACCACTGACCGTGATTTTGCGTCAATCAGCTTCTCGTATGCATTCTAACTTGGTTAGACTGTAACTAAGCTAAATGGAAAGTCGTGCCTTTGGCGCGACTTTTTTGTTACTTGCGCCTAAGGCGCAAGCTACTTTGAGTCAGGTGAGTAAATTGTAACTTGCGCCTTAGGCGCAAGCTTGTAACCAGGAGAGCATGATGAAACGAACGTTAACGGCTATAGCGGCGTTGTTGGTTTCCGCCGGAGCATTGGCAGACGACCACAATACCCTGCAACTGGAAGATGTTTTTACGCTGGAATATGCATCGTCACCGACCATTCACCCGAGTGGTGATTACAGTGTATTTGTACGTCAATCAATGGATATCAACAGTGACAGCAAAGTTGGCTCACTATGGAAAATCCATGAAAACGGCGAATTACGCCCCTTAACCGGGGATAAAACCAGCGAAAGCCAGCCGGTATGGTCTCCTGACGGCAAACGTCTGGCGTTTGTTTCGACTGCCACGGGTAGTGCTCAAATTCATATTTACTGGGTCGATAGCGGCGAGCATGCTGCGATAACCGACCTAACCCAGTCTCCTGCCAGTTTGAGTTGGTCGCCGGATGGCAAGCATATTGCGTTTTCCATGTTTACCCCGGATGCCAAGCCCGCTCCTGTGTCGTTACCCGGCAAACCAAAGGGCGCTGAATGGACGGAGGCACCTAAGTATATTGATAAAGATAATTACCGCTACGACGGTGGTGGCTATGCCCGCGACGGTTATCAGCATATTTACGTGGTACCCAGCGAGGGAGGTACGCCGCGTAAATTAACTTCCGGCGATTACAATCATGGTGGCGATTTAGCCTGGGCTGCAGATGGTGAGTCTATTTTCTTTTCGGGTAATCGCCGAGAGGACGCTTTCCGTCAGCCGACTAATAGCGAGTTATACCAGGTGATGGTAACAACCGGCGAAATTAAACAGGTGACCGACCGCGTTGGTCCTGACCGTTCGCCTGCAGTGTCACCGGACGGTGAGTATATCGCTTACCTGGGGAACGACGATAACGGCCAAAGTTTTCAGATTACCCGCTTATATGTGATGTCTGCTGACGGCACAGACAGCCGCGTACTAACCGCAGACCTGGACCGCGGTGTTACCGGGTTTGAGTGGGACCACGACAGCGATGGTATTTATTTTAGCTATGATGACCATGGCATTGGCTATCTGGCACGCACGGATCTGGACGGCGATCGCGAGCAACTGGCAGATCGTGTTGGAGGTTTATCTTATAGTCGCCCTTATGGCGGCGGTGACTTTTCGGTCGCCGAGGATGACCAGGTACTTTACACTATCTCCAATCCACAACGCCCGGCTGATTTAGCTCTCTGGGATGATGGCGATAGCCGTCAGCTTACTCAGTTAAACGAAGACGCTCTGGCGCATAAGCAACTAGCCAAAGTTGAGGAGATAAATTACAAATCGAGCGTTGACGGTCGCGATCTGCAAGGCTGGATTGCTTACCCTCCAAACTTTGATTCGAGCAAAGACTACCCGCTGATGCTGGAAATTCACGGTGGCCCCCACACTAACTACGGACCGCGTTTTGCGGCGGAGATTCAATTGTTTGCGGCAGCGGGTTACGTCGTCCTCTACACCAACCCACGCGGAAGCACCAGTTACGGTGATGAGTTTGCCAATACCATCAGCAAGAACTATCCCAGTAACGACTACGATGATTTGATGGACGGCGTTGACGCTGTCATCGAGAAAGGCTTTATTGACGAAGACGAACTCTATGTTACCGGCGGCAGCGGCGGTGGTGTGTTAACGGCGTGGATTGTCGGCCATACCGATCGCTTTAAAGCTGCAGTAGTGGCTAAACCAGTAATTAATTGGTACAGCTTTGTGTTGACCGCGGATATGTACAACTACTTCTACCAGTATTGGTTCCCGGGTCTGCCATGGGAAAACCTGGAACATTACATGAAGTATTCACCGATCAGCTACGTGGGTAACGTGACCACGCCAACCATGTTGCTGACCGGCGAAAATGACTACCGCACACCAATGTCAGAAACTGAGCAATACTATCAAGCGCTTAAACTTGAGGGAGTCGAGACAGCGATGGTGCGGATTCAGGACTCAGGCCACGGTATTTATGCCCGCCCCAGTAACCTGATGAATAAAGTTGCATACATCCTGCACTGGTTCGATAAATTTAAAAATAAAGACTAATCCAGGGTTTGGTTGAAGCGGCGGTTTTGCCAAAAAAACCGCCATTGCTCTTTAAAGCGCCGCCAGGCGCTTTTTTCTTTTAAGTGTCGATCTTCCACGTCCAAAATGTCACTACCATGTTGATGGGTATTATCGACACAATAGGGTAATAAGCCCTGCACGTAGCAACCGGTCTCCCATTGCCATTGAAAATCAACATCGACTGGCCGGAAAAAGCACTTGCGAGCTAATAACTTAGTCGCACCAGAACGGCTTATAACATAGCCACAGGCACCCATCGGCGGCTTATCGGTACGGTAGTCCACTAACGTAAATGTACCAAGATCAGCGAGCTTATTACTTTGCTTTGGCTTAAATGGCTGCGCTAATTTAAGCAGATCCCAATCGCCGGACAAGGATGCAACGGTCGTACTGAGTTGTGCGAAATCGGAGCTGACGATGATATCGTCTTCAACGATAACCGCGGCTTCAGCATCGCTGTCGAGTAGTTGCTGCCAGGCCTTACGGTGACTCATATAGCAGGCGATTTCCCCACGTGTCAGTGGAGCGTAAAAGCGCTCTCGATTCTGTTGCGCATCATAGACACTGTTAATGTCATTATCGCTTAGCTTACGCCCGTCAACCGCGACAATGCGGGTAAAATCAATACCCACGCCTTGCAGTTGCTGACTAGCATGCTTTAGGCGTTCAATTGAACGGTCGAGATTAATCACATAGACAGGTAACATCATTTATCGCTCAGATTTTTCAACGTTATCACCGCGCTTACGGCGGTATTCGCGTTCGTACAGTTTTGCTTCGGTAAGGAAAAAATGAAAAGCATCAATGTTAGCTTTGATAAAGCCACGCCAGCCCGCCAGAAACATGCGCCGAATGATATAAAACTTGATGAACATCAACGGGAAAATCAGTAGTACCCGGGCGAGGTTACAGGTACGCCCCTGTTCTTCGCGCTGCTTGGCTTTAAGCAAAGAATATTTATTTAACTTATCCATGTAACCGTGAGCTGAGTCATAGCCGTAGTGCTTAACGTCGATTGGTAAGTGCGTTAAGGGTTCATCCACCTCGATATGCTCATGCACTTTTAGCGAGGTATTCCAGCGCGATTTTGATTTGCGGTAAACGCGACGAAAACGGTGATGGCGGTGACCGGGCAACGAGTGACCCATAAAAATATCGTCATGGGCCAGATAAATACCGTTAATGTCGTCTTCAGCCACTCGTTGTTGTATTTGCTCAAAAGCACCGTCTGGCAGAACCTCATCGCCATCTAAATTAATCACCCAATCGTTTCTGCATTGCTCAAGAGCAAAGGCTTTTTGTTTGGCATAACCCAGCCAATCCTGATGAATAATTCGGGCGTCATGCTGTTCTGCTATTGTCAGGGTATCGTCGGTAGAGCCTGAATCGACTAACACAATCTCATCGGCGCCCTTTACGCTGGACAATACCTCATCCAGGTGGCGTCCCTCGTTTTTGGTAATTAAATACACGCTGATTTTGGGTGTGTCTGCCATGGTGGTTTCCCGTCTATGCTGATAAAGGCTATGATATATTTTTTACTATCATATCGCATCAATTCGACAGAATAATCAGCTAGCCGGAGTAACCATGAGCGACTGGAGTGCATTACTTGCAGAAGAAAAAACCAAGCCGTACTTTAACGAGCTACTGGCAAAGGTAGCAGCCGCTCGCCAGCAGACCACCGTATTTCCTAAGCAAGAGGATGTTTTTAACGCGCTAAAACTAACCGCACCTGATGAGGTAAAAGTGGTTATTCTCGGTCAAGACCCCTATCACGGGCCGGGACAGGCGCACGGGCTGAGCTTTTCGGTGCCGGATGGAATTAAACTGCCGCCGTCTTTGCGCAATATGCTTAAAGCGATTCAACTAGATTACCCGGACACACCAGCACCTGAAAATGGCGACCTAAGCCGCTGGGCAGAGCAGGGTGTACTGTTGCTGAATACGGTCTTAACCGTAGAGCAGGGTAAGGCTCATAGCCACGCCAACTGGGGTTGGGAAACCTTCACCGATACGGTGATTGCCCGCTTAGCAGACAGTTATGAGGGCATTGTATTTATGCTCTGGGGGGCTCATGCGCAGAAGAAGGCGGCATTGATTGATGGGAATAAGCATTGCGTGCTAAAAACGGTGCATCCATCACCGTTATCGGCACACCGGGGCTTTTTCGACGCGCAGCACTTTCGTACAGCCAATGACTATCTAATAAAAGGTGGTAAAAATCCCATCACTTGGTAACACGGATGTAACATTTAGCTTTTATTCTGAGGCTCTCTGTGGTATTAAAGTAATTGTGAATTAATTGTTATAAATTGATTCGCGTGCGCTAAAACCATAATTATAAAGAAACTGAGAGGCAAGTATGGATCATTCAGAAGAGCTTCAGAAAGTCAGTGAAAAATCATCTAAGGGACGCGCAGCCAAACGAAAATGGCGTGAAATAGAACAACTCAAAGAAAAGTATCGGCTGAAGGAAGAACTCGCCGAAATGGATTACTCTTACGACCTCGATCTCGAAGAGCTAGATCTAACGTAACTTGCGCCGGTAGGTCGCGCCTTTGGCGCGACTTGATCTTGCGCCGAAGGCGCAAGCTACAACCTAATGTAGGTCGCGCCTTTGGCGCGACGCTACTTGCGCATTACCGGTAGCATTTGCTTAAGTACCTTAGGTGCACCGGCAGTAATGTTGCCGCTTTGGATATAGTTGTGGCCGCCATCAAGGTCACACACAATGCCGCCTGCTTCGCGGATCATCAATTCGCCGGCCAGCATATCCCAAGGCTTCAGGCCCATCTCGAAGAAACCATCAAAACGACCCGCCGCAACATAGGCTAAGTCAAGTGCTGCCGCGCCTGCACGACGCATGTCGGCACAATGCTCAAACAAGTTATTAAACATTTGCTGATATTCAGGCATTTTGTGCTTGGCTTTAAACGGGAAACCCGTCGCCAGTAACGCACCTTTAAGCTCAACCTTAGGGTCAATACGTAAACGGCGACCATTTAATTGCGCGCCGGCACCACGCGACGCGGTGAATAGCTCTTCACGCACAGGATCGTAAACCACGCCCTGCTGAACCGAGCCTTTGTGTAATAGCGCAATAGAAATACAAAAATGAGGAATACCGCGCAGGTAATTTGTGGTGCCATCGAGCGGGTCGATAACCCATTGAAAGTCATTGTCAGTGCCTTGCTGCTGACCACTTTCTTCGGCAATAATGCCATGCTCCGGGTACGATTTACGAATCGTATCGATAATCGCTTTTTCTGCCGCTCTGTCCATCTCAGAAACCCAGTCGTTCGGGCCCTTAGACGTTGCGTCAATCGGTTGACCTTGGTCAAACTCTTTAATTAAAATCTTGCCGGCTGCACGCGCTGCGCGCACCGCAATGTTTAACATCGGATGCATAATCAAATTACCTGTGCTGTCAAAGAACGCTTTGTGTTTAACAAAAATGTGAATCACAAAAATCTGGTCGCGGATAATACCAGTATTGCGGTATCATGCACAACTTTTATTCAGGCATAGTTTTACGTCATCATGCTAGATTCTATTCGTATAGTACTTGTAAATACCTCGCACACGGGCAATATCGGTTCTGTCGCTCGTGCCATGAAAACCATGGGCTTATCGGAGCTGACGTTAGTTGATCCGGTAAACGCACCCGATAGTCATGCCTCGGCATTAGCAGCGGGGGCGACTGATATTTTAGCTAACGCCAGCACGGTTGATACCCTGCAGGAAGCCGTCGCCGACTGCGAGTTGGTGCTGGCTACCAGCGCCCGTAACCGCACCCTGGACTGGCCCTTACTTGGCCCACGCGATGCCGCAGCCAAAGTGCTGGCCGAAGCACCTAAACATAAGGTCGCCCTAGTTTTCGGGCGCGAAAACAACGGCTTAACCAACGAAGAGCTACAGTTAAGCCAGTACCACCTGCATATTCCGACCAACCCCGATTATGGCTCGTTAAACCTGGCCATGGCAGTACAAACGGTGTGCTATGAATTGCGTATGCAGTTTTTAGAAGCCGAGGAAAACGCACAGCGTTATAGCCACAGTGGCGAGGTTGCTGATTATCCGCGTGGCGAACAGTTAGAACAGTTTTATCAACATCTGGAACAAACGCTGTACGACACGGGCTTTATCGTTAAGCAGCATCCGGGCCAGGTGATGACCAAGTTACGCCGACTCTTCAACCGCGCACGGCCGGAAGAGAGCGAGATAAACATCCTCCGCGGCATACTGGCCTCAATTGGCAAAGATCGAGGGTGAATTCGAGTGCTAGGCGCGCCCTGCGGGCGCTTGCTGGGCGGCACGCGCTTCGCCGTGCCTTGCTTGGCGGTGGCCGCTGCGCGACCACCTTGCCAGGCGCGCTACGCGCTTGTCGTTAACACCGTTACTTGCGCCGTAGGCGCAAGGCGGTTCGCCGCGCCAAAGGCGCGTGCTCAGTCTTTAACAAGCGCGCAGCGCCGCCAAGCAAGTGGGCGAAGCCCACGCCTGGCAAGACGCCGCGTAGCAGGCGTCGCCGAGCAAGCCGCCGAAGGTGGCGCCTAGCGCAACGCACAACGAGCGTTGTGCTAATACTTGACTATTTTAGTCGGGTAAGTAAACTTGTCGCTTAAGCAAAGCGAAGAGGAATACCATCATGCGCCTGACATCCAAAGGCCGTTACGCCGTTACCGCGATGCTCGACGTCGCCATGTTCGCCAAACAATCCCCGGTTCCGCTGGCGGATATTTCTGAGCGACAGGGGATTTCGTTATCCTATCTGGAGCAATTATTTGCCCGCCTGCGCAAACGCGGCCTGGTGCACAGCGTTCGCGGTCCCGGTGGTGGTTATCAGCTGGGCAAAACAGCAGATGACATCTCTGTTGGTGCTGTTATCGATGCGGTTGACGAATCCATCGATGCAACCCGCTGTCACGGCAAAGGCAATTGTCAGGGTGGCGAGCGTTGCCTTACACATTCATTGTGGGAAGGCCTGAGTGATCGCATAGCGGACTTTTTAGATGGTATTACCCTGGCTGAACTGATGGCATCACGCGATGTTGCCGAGGTTGGTCAACGCCAGAATTACGACAAAAGTTCAGATAAAAGTTCTGACAAAATCGAGCTTAACGTCATTTAGTAGATGTCGCACCAGAAAGGAGCTGTGAGCTAGTGAAGTTGCCCATCTATATGGATTATGCGGCCACCACGCCTGTGGATAAGCAGGTCGCTGAAAAAATGATGCAATTTCTGACCGTCGACGGCATATACGCAAACCCGGCGTCGCGTTCGCATCGGTATGGCTGGCAGGCAGAAGAGGCTGTAGATATTGCGCGCCACCAGGTTGCTGACCTAATCAATGCCGACGCCCGCGAAATCGTGTTTACTTCCGGAGCTACCGAATCCGATAACCTCGCCCTGAAAGGCGTCGCACATTTTTTACAGGACAAGGGTAAACACCTGATTACCGTGCGAACCGAGCACAAAGCGGTGCTTGATCCGGCAGAGCAGTTACAAAAAGACGGTTTCGAAGTGACCTATCTGGATGTGCAGGCGGATGGCCGCGTTGATCTTGACGAGCTACGCTCGGCGTTGCGTGAAGATACGGTGCTGGTCAGTGTGATGCATGTAAACAACGAAATTGGCGTGATTCAGGATATCAACGCCATTGGCGAACTTTGTCGTGATAATGGCACCTTGTTGCATGTCGACGCCGCCCAGAGCACCGGCAAACTGCCGCTGGATATGGCAGTACTACCGGTAGACCTATTATCAATTTCTGCTCACAAAATGTATGGCCCCAAAGGCATTGGCGCACTCTATGTGCGGCGCCAACCGCGGGTACGCTTACTGGCACAAATGCATGGCGGTGGGCATGAACGAGGTATGCGTTCTGGTACGCTGGCAACCCATCAAATTGTTGGCTTGGGTGAAGCAGCAGAGGTTGCAGCAGGCCGTTTGCAAGCAGATGCCGAGCGCTTTGAAAACCTACGCACAAAGTTCCTGCAACCGCTGTTAGCGCAAGATGGCATTGCGCTAAACGGTAGCGACCAATTCCGCGTACCGCATATTATCAATCTGAGTTTTGCTGGTGTCGAAGGTGAAATCTTACTGATGTCGCTGAAAGATTTGGCGATTTCTTCAGGTTCTGCCTGTACCTCAGCAAGTGTCGAACCATCCTATGTACTGCGCGCACTGGGTTTACCGGATGAGCTAGCCCACGCATCTCTGCGCTTCAGCTTCGGCCGCGAGACGACGGAAGCAGAAGTCGAGCACGCGGCGCAGCATATTCTGGATGTTTACAGCGCTCTGCGGACATAACGCTAGGCGCACTTATTTCACGGCTTGGGCGCTTCGCGCGGTTTAGGCTCGCTGCGCTCGCGGGGTAGGTGCTTTGCCCGTTAAACCGCGAGCGTAGCGAGGCCAAATCAGCGCAGCTCTATACCGCGAGCGCGCAGCGCGAGCCTATTTAAGCAGTCCCGAAAACGTCTTGCGGAACTTAGCCAGTTTCGGCGAAATCACCGCCTGGCAATACGGATTCTCCGGGTTGCGGGCGAAGTAATTCTCGTGGTAATCCTCAGCCCGATAAAATTTACCCAGTGGCGATACTTCCGTCACAATAGGCGCCGCAAACGCATCTTCCGCTTCCAGCTCAGCGATGATTTGCTCCGCCTGCTGCTTTTGTTCGTCACTATGATAGAAAATCGAGGTACGATATTGTGTACCGACATCGTTGCCCTGACGATTGACCTGGGTTGGGTCATGCAGGGTAAAGAAGATTTCTAAAATTTGACGGTAAGAAATTATCTCAGGGTTGTACGTCAACTGTGCCACTTCTGCATGTCCGGTATCGCCACGGCAAACCTGTTCGTAAGTCGGATTTTCGGTGTGTCCGCCGGTATAGCCGGACTGAACTTTTTCAACGCCTTTGACTTGTAAAAAAGCCGACTCCACGCACCAAAAACAGCCACCACCTATAGTTGCCTGTGCCAGATTGTTTGACATTAAAGATACTCCTTTCGTCTTTTAGACGTCTAAATGGCTATATGTTTTTGCATCCTAACGTAGAATTTCTACAAAAACAATTAAAGGTTATTCGATTTTTTAGCGAATCTCCCGTATAATTCGCGCGGAAATTTTAATCACTTAGTTAATACCCTTTTTGGAGTAAAATAGATGGCTTTAGAGCGCACTTTATCAATCATCAAGCCCGACGCAGTTGCTAAAAACTTAGTTGGTGCTATTTACAATCGTTTCGAAACCTCAGGTCTGCGCATTGTTGCAGCAAAAATGATGCACTTGAGCAAAGAACAGGCAGAAGGCTTTTACGCTGAGCACAAAGAACGTCCTTTCTTTGGTGCATTGGTTGAATTCATGACTTCTGGTCCAATCGTTGTACAAGTTCTGGAAGGCGAAAACGCAGTATTGAAGAACCGCGAAATCATGGGTGCAACTAACCCAGCTGAAGCACTGGCGGGAACTCTGCGTGCCGACTATGCTGAAACTATCGACGAAAATGCGGTACACGGTTCAGATGCAGTAGAATCTGCAGCGCGCGAAATCGCATACTTCTTCAGCGATGAAGAAATCTGCCCACGTACACGCTAATTTAGGCTTCGCGGGATAGGCGCTGCGCGCGGTGTAGGCTCGTGCTTCGCACTCGCGGTTTAGGCCCTTCGGGCGCAATACCACCCCGCGAGCGCAGCGAGCCTAAACAGGCGAAGCCCTAAACCGCGCGCAGCGCCAAAAACGCGAGCGTAGCGAGCCAAAACAGGAGTTTTATGACCAACGCCATCGACAAAAAAGTGAACTTGCTTAACCTCAATCGCGAAGGCCTTCGAGAGTTCTTCAGCGAGCTGGGGGAAAAACCATTTCGTGCCGACCAGGTGATGAAGTGGCTTTATCATTTTTGTGTTGATGACTTTGATGAGATGACCAATCTCAACAAAAAGTTGCGCGAAAAACTCAAGCAGGTAGCTGAAATCCGCGCGCCGGAAGTGCGTACCCAGCAACAATCTTCGGATGGCACCATCAAATTCGCGATGACCTTATTCGATGGTCAGGACGTAGAAACGGTGTGGATCCCGGAGCGCGACCGAGCCACTTTATGCGTGTCTTCGCAGGTTGGCTGCGCGTTAGAATGTACCTTCTGTTCAACCGGAGCGCAGGGCTTTAACCGCAATCTGAACGTTGCTGAAATAATCGGTCAGGTTTGGCGGGTTAACCAATTACTCGGCGCCTACGGTAAAACCGGTATTAAACCGGTCACTAACGTGGTCATGATGGGCATGGGTGAACCCCTGCTTAACATGAATAACGTAGTACCGGCCATGGAATTAATGCTGGATGACTATGGCTTCGGCCTGTCGAAGCGTCGGGTTACTCTCAGTACCTCAGGCGTTGTCCCGGCATTAGACAAGCTCGCTGAACAAATCGACGTAATGCTGGCGATTTCACTGCATGCGCCAGACGATGAATTGCGCAACGAAATTGTACCCATTAATAAAAAGTACAATATCGAGCAGTTCCTGGCCTCAAGTCGCCGCTATGTCGAGCAGTCAAAAGCTCAACACAAAGTGACCGTTGAGTACGTGATGCTGGATCATGTTAATGATTCTACGGATCAAGCACACGCTTTGGCAAAAACGCTAAAAGACACGCCAAGTAAAATTAACTTAATTCCGTTTAACCCATTTCCGGGTTCCGATTACGGGCGCTCCAGTAACTCGCGCATCGACCGCTTTGCAAAAGTGTTAATGGAATATGGCTTCGTCGTTATGGTCAGGAAGACCCGCGGCGATGATATTGATGCAGCCTGCGGTCAGCTAGTCGGTGACGTAATCGACCGCACCAAACGCATCTTAAAAAGACAACAAGCCGCCCGCGGCGACGAAATCGGCGTAAAAACCGCCTAATCAGCAATACACGCAGTAAAGTTTTTACTGCAAGCCCCGCAAGGGGCGCCAGGCAAGTTCGCGGAGCGAACGCCAAGCAAGACGCAGCGAAGTCTGCGTCGCCAAGCAAGCAGCCTTCGGCTGCGCCGTGCACAGCCGAAGGCTGTTTAGTGCAAAGGAATGCATCTATGAAATTAGCTATAACGCTGAGCCTGGCTTTTATCGCAGGCTGCAGCCTAACCCCAAACGCAGAGCTTAGCGACGCCGGCAAGACCCGCTTACAACTGGGGCTGGAATACATGCAGCGCGATCAATTAGAGCGCGCGCGGCCGCATCTGGACAAAGCCTATAACGATGCGCCACGCTCAGAAGCGGTGATCATTGCGCTGGGACAGTGGTATTTGCGCAAAGAAAAGGTCAATTCAGCGTTGCTACTTTACCAGCAAGCGTTATCATGGCAACCTAAGAGCGGCGCAATGTATAACAACTACGCTATTGCACTGTGTGTCGCTGGCTACCGGCAGCAAGCCATGTTGATGTTTGATCAGGCAGAGAGCCTGCAGCAACAGGTGGCAGCAAACCGCAAACAGTGTTCCTTGCTTAAGACAAGGCATCGCTATGCCGAGGCGAGCCAATAGCGTACTAATAGGGATCATCCAGAACACCATGACTGCTGATAATCAATCGAATGATACTGAGAAAAACGCGGTAAATAACAACGACGTAGAACATACCGCTGAGCAGCAGAAGGAACCTGTAAAAGGGCCCGGGCAGTTACTTAAAGAGGCCAGAGAAGCTAAAAACTTGACGCCGCGCGACGTTGCCGATCGGTTACGGTTGCGTTTACAAATTATCGAGCTGCTCGAGGCTGACGACTACGAGTCGTTTTCTACCCCGACCTTTATCAAAGGCTATCTGCGTTCGTACGCTAAATTATTAGATGCGAACGAAGATGAAGTTTTCGCGGCCTACAAAAAACTCGGTATTAAAGAGCCGGACACGACGGCCATGCAAAGCTTTTCTCGTCGGGTAAAACACCAGGAAAACGATAACCGACTAATGCTCATCACCTACGCGGTCATTATTGTGGTGATTGGTCTGGTTATTTGGTGGTGGCAGGATAGCGACATTAGCTTTAACGATATTAGCAGTGACGTGCAGCAGGCGGTGCAAGAAGAGTCTATGCAACCGACAGCTTCGCCAGAACAAAATGAGCCAGACCAGGTATTGGAGTCTGAGGTGAGTGCCGAGGATACCAGTACCTCATTAACGGCGAGTGACCCGAGTGCACCTGTTGACGAACAAGAACCACCACAGACGGTGACCGATACTGAATCTGCTGATACTGTTTTGGCGGAGGTTAATAGCTCGTCGCCAGACCAATCAGAAGCAGAGCCCGAGAGCACAGCCGATGCGGCGGAGCAGCCGCAAACAGTCACTAATGACGCTGACAATGATAGTGAGTTAAGCGACGTAAATTCTGACGCTAATAACGACACCAGTGCGGAATCAGCCACAGAACCGGTCGCTGATAACGATACGCAAGCGGCTACTGGTGATACTGAAACAACTGCACAGTCAGAGCAAACCGAGCAGCTGCAGGCCAGTTTAGTGTTTGAGTTTAGCGAAGAGTGTTGGGTCAAAGTCGATGATGCAACGGGTGAAACGCAGGCCGTCGGTATAAAAGCGGCCGGTTACACCATGCCGGTTCCGGGTGAAGCGCCGTTTTCTGTTACCATTTGCAAACCCGAAGCGGTTACCATTAGCTATCAGGGGCAAACGCTGGATCTGAGTAACTTCCGTCAAGCGCGGGTGGCTCGTTTCGACGTTCCTTTAGATAACTAAGCTCCGTCAGATAATTAATCTTCAGTTTATTGATTGCGTTAATAGGTAGTAGGAAGTCTCATTATGATGCATGAAAGTCCCATTAAGCGCAGGCCATCACGTCGCATCTATGTTGGCGATGTGCCTATTGGCGATGGTGCGCCGATTGCAGTGCAATCAATGACCAACACCGAGACAACCGATGTGGCAGCGACCGTTGCACAGATTAATGCGTTGGCAGCTGCCGGTGCTGATATTGTGCGGGTTTCGGTGCCGACTATGGATGCCGCCGAATCCTTTAAAGCGATTAAAGCACAGAGTCCGGTACCACTGGTAACCGACATTCACTTTGACTACCGTATCGCGTTAAAAGTGGCTGAATACGGTGCCGACTGCTTGCGTATCAACCCAGGTAATATCGGCCGTGAAGATCGTATTCGTGCAGTTGTAGATGCAGCGCGAGATAAAAATATCCCGATCCGCATCGGTGTTAATGGTGGCTCGCTGGAAAAAGACCTGCAGGAAAAATACGGCGAACCAACGCCGGAGGCGTTGGTGGAGTCCGCCATGCGTCACGTCGATATCCTTGATCGGTTAGATTTTCAAGACTTTAAAGTCAGTGTAAAAGCATCAGACGTATTCCTTGCGGTAGATTCGTACCGGTTACTAGCTAAACAGATTGACCAGCCGTTGCACCTGGGGATTACCGAAGCCGGTGGTAAGCGCAGTGGTGCAGTAAAATCCTCCGTTGGTTTGGGCATGCTGTTGGCTGAAGGCATCGGTGATACGCTACGGGTATCGTTAGCCGCGGACCCGGTGGAAGAAATTAAAGTCGGTTTTGATATTTTAAAATCGCTGCGAATTCGCTCGCGTGGTATTAACTTTATCGCTTGTCCGAGCTGTTCGCGCCAGGAATTTGATGTCATTGCTACTGTTAATGAGTTAGAACAACGCTTAGAAGACATTACGGTGCCGATGGACGTTTCAGTTATTGGCTGCGTGGTGAACGGTCCCGGCGAGGCACTGGTTGCTGAAGTAGGGCTGGCAGGAGCTAAAAACAAAAGCGGCTTGTATATTGGCGGCGAGCGTCAAAAACTGCGTTTAGATAACAACGATTTGATTGACCAGTTAGAGCGTCAAATCCGTGACCGCGTTGATTACGTGCAAAAGCACAAAATTGACGTAAAAGAAATCGGCTAAGCTATTTTACCCGCCGCATTAAAGTCCTTATAATACGCGCTTGATTTTTAGGCTATCGAGTTTTAACCACTGATTTAAAGGGAAGCATTACCTGTGGCGAAATCCATTCAGGCAATCCGCGGTATGAATGACTTGCTGCCAGACCAGAGTCCGGCCTGGCAACAAGTTGAGTCCACGATTCGACGAGTCGCCGCCAGCTATGGCTATAGCGAAATCCGCATGCCGGTGTTAGAAAACACCGCCTTGTTCAAGCGTTCGATTGGCGAAGTAACGGATATCGTCGAAAAAGAAATGTATACCTTTGATGACCGCAATGGCGAAAGTCTGACCTTGCGCCCTGAAGGTACTGCAAGCTGCGTACGCGCCGGCAACCAGCATGGCCTGCTGTATAACCAAATCCAGCGGCTATGGTACATTGGGCCGATGTTCCGCTACGAGCGCCCGCAAAAAGGACGCTACCGTCAGTTTCATCAATTTGGTATCGAAACCTTTGGTTTATCGGGAGCCGATGCCGATGCCGAAGTCATTCTGTTGTCAGCACGGCTATGGAAAGCGTTCGGGATAGCTGATCAGGTCGAATTGCAATTAAACTCACTGGGTTCTAACGAAGCCAGAGCACGCTACCGCGACGCGTTGCGCGACTATTTGGCGCAGTATCAGGAGCAGCTCGACGAGGACAGTAAACGGCGGCTGGATTCAAACCCGCTGCGGATCCTTGACAGCAAAGACGAAACCACTCAATCGTTATTGGCAGACGCACCGCGTCTATCGGATTATTGGGACGACGAATCGCGGGAGCATTTTGCACAGTTACGCGCGCGGCTGGACGAAGCAGGTATCAACTATACGTTGAACGAAAGGCTGGTACGCGGTTTAGATTATTACAATCGCACCGTGTTTGAGTGGGTAACTACCGCGCTGGGTGCACAGGGCACGGTCTGTGCAGGTGGTCGTTACGATGGCTTAGTTGAACAACTGGGCGGTAAAGCAACGCCGGCCGTTGGCTTTGCCATGGGCATGGAACGTTTGGTGCTATTGCTGCAAGAACAGGACAAATTAAACCCGCGCCGCGCGGTTGATGCCTACCTGATGCCATTAGGCGAACAAGCGGAACTAAAAGCGCCGGCGATTGCCGAACAGCTGAGAGATGCGCTACCCGAATTGCGGTTAGTCACTCACTGCGGTGGCGGTGCAATGAAAAAACAAATTAAAAAGGCCGATAAGTCAGGCGCCGAAGTGGCTCTGATTGTTGGTGAAAACGAGCTGGCAGAGCAACAAGTAACGGTAAAACCGCTGCGCAGCGATGCTGAACAAACGACCTTAAGTCACGCAGAGCTGGTGGAGTTTCTGCGGCCATTGACGCAAGCATAAGAGGTGATCCTGTGGATCAGAACGAAGAACAACAAGTTGAACGAATTAAGGAATTTTGGGCTGAACACGGCAAAGGGATTATCGCCGGTGCGGTTATCGGTTTTGGCCTGTTTTTTGGCTGGCGCTATTACGACAAGGCACAAATTGATGCGGCTAACGCAGCGTCCGCTGGTTATCAGCAGGTAGCTAACCAACTGCAACAGGACGCCGACAATGCAGTTGCTAATGCACAGCAGTTTATTAATGACAACGCCGGTTCTCAATATGCCCATTTAGCGTCGCTGCAGCTTGCCCAACATGCTGCCACAAATGGCGATTTAGCTACTGCGGTTACTGCATTGCAGACAGTTGCAACTGACGCCGACGACAGCAATCTACAGGCATTGGCGAATATTCGCCTGGCGCGTGTGTTACTGGCGCAACAACAATATGATGCTGCGTTAGCCGCAGTGCAGGCACAAATGCCATCGGCTTATCAGGCCGCGGCGGCGGAACTGGAAGGTGATATTTATGCCGACCAGGGTCAAAACGAGCAGGCGCGCGAAGCGTATCAACGCGCACTGGCATCAGAGGGTGAATCGTTAACTCCCGCGCTGGAACTTAAACTCAACAGTTTGGCTGCTTCATAATGCAATTGTTACAAACGTTTAAAAAATCACGCACACTACTCAGTGTTGTCGCTTTTGCAACGCTGCTTAGTGGTTGCTCGTTATTTGGTGATGATGACGAAGAAATAAAAGTTGCGCCGTTACAGCCGATCAACAGCACGTTAACCGCTAAGGTAAAATGGGATCGTAGCGTTGGCGATGGCGTTGATGAGTTTTTCTCGCGTCTTAATCCGGTTGTCGATTATGGCAATGTTTATGCCGCCGATCGCCAGGGCGCCGTTATGGCATTTAACAAAGAATCGGGCGAGAAAGTTTGGTCGGTAGAATTGCACGACCTTATCGACATCAACGAAGCGGACGACGAAGGCTGGTTTAGCGGAATATTTTCTTCACCGTTTCCGGCTCGTATTTCCGGTGGTTTGGTAGCTGCCTACGACAAAATATTTTTGGGCACTGAGAACGGCGATTTAGTTGCCCTTGACGCCCACACCGGCGAGCTAGTCTGGCACGTTGAAGTGGGTAATGAAGTTAATGCCGATCCGGCCGTAGGTGAAGGACGAGTCGTCGTCCACACAGGCGGCGGTCAGGTGATTAGCTATGATGCCGAAAATGGCGAACAGCAATGGCAGTATGAGTACCAAACACCAACATTAACGTTGCGAGGCTCGTCAGCACCGACTATAGCGAGTGGTGGTGTAATACTGGGTGACGGCAACGGCACAGCATCTATCTTAATCGCAAATAATGGCCAGCAGGCCTGGACCCAAAACGTGGGTACGCCAAGTGGTGCGACTGAGCTTGAAGCGCTGGCTGATATCGATGCCAACCCCGTTGTTGTTGGTGGTGTGATTTACATGATCGCATACAATGGCGAGCTGGTCGCACTGGAATTGCGTAGTGGCGAAGTTCGCTGGAAGCGTGATTACAGCGCGTTCGAGAATCTGTTAGTGCGCGGTGGGCGCATTTACCTTACCGATCATCAAAGCCACGTTTATGGCCTGAACCAGGACGGCGGCATCGAGTTGTGGAGCAACAACGCTATGTTTGGCCGCAAACTTACCGGTGCTGCATGGCATGACGGCTTTATCGTGGTTGGCGATTTTGAAGGCTACCTGCACTGGTTAAACCCGACTAATGGCCAAATCGAAGGCCGTTACGAAGTGGGTGGTGACGGTATTTATGCACAACCTGTCGTTGACGGTACCACCTTATACACCCAAACTCGCGATGGCGAGCTTGTGGCGATTGAAATTAATTCAGGAAGTTAATATTACATGTTACCTGTTGTCGCCCTGGTAGGGCGCCCGAATGTGGGCAAATCCACATTATTTAATCGATTAACCCGCAGCCGGGATGCACTGGTAGCAGACTTTCCGGGCCTGACCCGTGACCGTAAATACGGCCAGGCCAATTACGACGGTTATCAATTTATTGTGGTGGATACCGGTGGTATCCATGGCGATGAAGAAGGCATTGACGAAGTCATGGCGAAGCAATCGCTGCAGGCTATTGAAGAAGCCGATGTCGTTTTATTTTTGGTCGATGCGCGCGACGGCGTTACCGTCGGTGATCAGGCGATTGCTGAGCACTTGCGCAAAAAGCAGCAGCAAAAGAAAGTCTACATGGTCTGTAATAAGATCGACGGTATTGACGCGCAGGCCGCGATGGCAGATTTTTACTCGCTGGCATTGGGTGAGTTATATGGTATCGCTGCGGCCCATGGACGCGGCGTAGAAAATCTGTTGGATAGCTGTTTCAGGCCGCTGGCCGATGACTACCCTGACGTGCTAATTCGCGACCAGGAAGCGCCGGAAGATCTGGACCACGACGAAATTGACTACGATGCGCTGCCACTTAAACTGGCTATTGTTGGCCGACCCAATGTGGGTAAGTCAACACTGACTAACCGCATACTCGGCGAAGAGCGCGTGGTGGTTTACGATATGCCGGGCACCACTCGCGATTCTGTTTATATACCAATGCAGCGCGACGATCGCGAATATATTTTAATCGATACCGCAGGGGTTCGCCGCCGCGGTCGTATTGACGAAGCTATCGAGAAGTTTTCGGTGGTAAAAACACTGCAGGCCATTGAAGAGGCTAACGTGGTGTTGGTGGTTATCGACGCGCGCGAAACCATTTCTGATCAGGACTTAAACCTGATTGGCTTTGCCTTAAATGCCGGTCGCTCTATTGTTATTGCGGTGAATAAGTGGGATGGCCTGGAAAGCGACCACAAAGAAGAAATTAAGCGCGAGCTTGACCGGCGTTTAGGCTTTGTCGACTTTGCCCGCCTGCACTTTATTTCTGCGCTGCATGGCACCGGCGTCGGGCATTTGTTCGAAAGCGTGGAAGAAGCTTACAAGAGTGCGACACGTCGGGTAAGTACGTCTAAGTTGACCAAGATTATGGGGATGGCGCAGGACGAACATCAACCTCCGTTGGTCAGCGGTCGGCGGGTCAAACTCAAGTACGCGCATGCAGGCGGTTATAACCCGCCACGTATTGTGATTCACGGTAACCAGGTGACCAGACTACCGGGCTCATATCAGCGGTACCTTACTAACTACTTCCGCAAGGCTCTGGGCGTAATGGGTACACCGATAAAAATGGAATTCCGCGAACCGCTGAACCCGTACGAAGGCAAAAAGAACCAACTGACCCTGTCGCAGCAGCGTAAACGCCGCCGCCTGATGAAGTTCATCAAGAAAAAGTAGGTCGCGCCTTTGGCGCGACACGAACCCGTTTAGCGTAGGTCGCGTCCTGACGCGACGCGAACTTGCGCCAGGGCGCAAGCTACGAAAAATCCTCTTCCGCGAAGCGGTATTCGGTCAGGCAGTAGTCGCAGGTCATGACGATTTCACCGTCGGCGTGCAGAATCTCGCGTAACTCTTCCACTGGCACACTGGCTAAGGCTTCCAACGTGCGTTCGCGCGAACAGCCGCAGACGAAGCTGACGGGTTGCGGAGGATATAGATGCACCGTTTCCTCATGATACAACCGATGCAGTAACTGCTCTGCCGGCAGCGTATAAAGTTCTTGCTCGGTGATGGTCTCGGTCAATGTGGTTAAGTGGTCAAATCCGGTCATATCCTGACCTGAGGCTGGCATACGTTGCAAAAACATCCCTGCCGCGTGCTCTCCATCAGCGTGTAGCCACAGTTTGGTCGCCAACTGCTCCGATTGCATAAAGTAATTTTCCAGCATCTGTGCAATGGAGTCGGCATCGGCGCTGGTCACACCCTGATAGCGCTCGCCCTGCTCCGGATCCAGGGTTATCACTAATTCACCCTTACCAATCATACTGCGGATGTCGGTAGCCGTGATCTCACCCCGGACACGGGCGATACCGCGCAATTGCTGATGATGATTACCATTAACCGCGATAAAGTTAAGCGGACCGTTGCCCTGCAGCTGCACCGCAATGTGTCCCTCAAATTTCAGCGTGGCTGTTAGTAACGACACCGCTGCCATCATTTCGCCCAAGGCTTGCTGCACGGCAGGTGGGTACTGGTGTCCGCGGATCAGGCTTTGATAACTGCTGGTCAGTTGCACCAGCTCGCCACGCACATCGTGTCCGGCAAAGGTATAGCGAATCAGTTGGTCAGTCGGGTAATCAATCGCGTGTTCGGTCATTGCGCACCATCATCTTTTCGTTGGCTGTCTTTCATCTGGATCAGTTGTCGGCGCTGTTTTTTATCCGGCCGACCCTGCGGGTGAGGATTATACATGGCATTAAGCTTACGCGCTTGCGCATTTTCCTCGCGTTTAGTAATACTGGCCTCGGTTTCGCGGTACATCAGCTGCGCTTCGGGCGCCCCGCGGCGCTGGTCATTCAGCTGCAACACCTCGACTTCTTTGCTGTCAAACCCCTGGCGCAGTCTCAGCATGGCGCCCAGCTCGACTAACTTCGAGGGTTTGGTGCGTTGGCCATTATAGTGAACTTTACCCGACTGTATCATTTGCCGGGCAATAGCACGGGTTTTGTAAAAGCGTGCCGCCCATAGCCATTTATCTAAACGTACGGTGTTTGCTGTTGTCATAAGATTGCAATCAAATTACCATAAACTGTGTTAATCGATTGTTGGTTAAAAGTAAGTAAGCTAAACTATTGCTCGTTATAGTAGTCTATCAAATAATAAAAATAGAAGTGACGCTCTCTTGTCTTCAAATTTTTCGAAATTAATTACATCATTGAATGGCTCCTTTGTAGTCAAAGTGGCGACTTACCTATTATGGGCTTTAGTTGCTGTAATTGTTGCGAGGCTAACCTGGTGGTCAATTGAACCAACGCAAGGAGAAGTCCAAAAGATTACCTCAGTTGATAATGTCTCCGTATCAACCACGACAAGCAAAGTTTTGGATTTGGACGGAATAGAGCGGCTGAATCTATTTGGCGAACCTGAGAAATCTTCTAGCAGCAACCGCCGTGAGGCGCCGAAAACGTCACTTAATATTCGCCTGGTCGGTGTGTCCGCCAGTTCTAATCCGCTACGTTCCGCGGCGATTATCGAGCAATCGGGTCAGCAGCAAACCTATATCGTGGGCGATGAATTAGGCCGTAGTGGTGTTGTGGTCGAAGAAATTTACGCGGACCGTGTACTGTTAGACAACAACGGCCGTATAGAAACCCTGCAGCTGGAAGATATTGGCGAGGATCGGCCGGCTTTATCGCTTATCGTTGATGAGCCTGACCTTGCATTGACAGAGTCACAAGCGAGGCAAGTGGGGGACGCGTTAGAGCAAGTCAGTGCTGACCCTCTGTCAATTACTGACTTTGTCAGTATCAGTCCGGCTATGGAAAACGGGGAGCTGATCGGTTACCGCTTACAAGCAGGCCAGAACCCCGAGTTATTTCGCCAAACCGGCTTTCAAAATGGCGATCTTGCCGTTGCCATCAACGGTTATGATTTAACCGACATGCAGCAGGCAATGGAATTGAGCAACGAGTTAACCACGCTGACCCGCGCGGATATTTCAATTTTGCGCGATGGTCAACCGATGCAGCTAAGCATCGAGCTGACGAACGAATAGGACACGAATATGGCAGTTCATACCCACGGCCCCAAAGTTTGGTTAAGCGCACTGGCGTTGGGCATTGCATCGGCACTGGTGATCCCGGCTACCACGGTTAAGGCCGATGAGTACGCGGCCAGCTTTAAAAACACCGATATCAACGAATTTATACAAGTAGTGGGTCGTAACCTGGGCAAGACCATCATTATTGACCCTAACGTGCGCGGAAAAATTGACGTGCGCAGTTACGATGTCATGAACGAAAAGCAGTATTACCAGTTTTTCCTCAACGTGCTCGAGGTGTATGGCTTCGCCGTAGTGGAAATGGACTCCGGCGTACTTAAAGTTATTCGTGATAAAGATGCCCAGCACGCGCCGCTGCCGGTCGTTTCCGGCGAGCAGAGCCAGCAAGGCGATATGATGATTACCCGCGTGGTGGCGGTAGAAAATGTGTCGGTTCGCGAGTTGGCGCCTCTTCTGCGTCAATTAAACGACCAGACCGGTGGCGGTATGGTGGTCAGTTATGACCCGTCGAATGTGATCATGATGACCGGCCGCGCAGAAACCATTGGTCGTTTAGTTGATATTATCGAACGCGTTGACCAGGCCGGTGACCAGGATGTTGATATTATCGACCTGGAGTATGCTTCGGCCAACGAATTAGTTCGTATTGCGCAAAATTTGTTTGAGAAAACGGCGCAGGATGGAACGCCTTCATTACTTATCCCCAAGATCGTCGCGGACGAGCGCAGTAATAGCGTGATTGTTAGCGGTGAGCCGCGAGCGCGTTCACGCGTGGTCAAATTGATTCGCCAGCTTGATCAAGATTTAAAAACCGAGGGTAACACCCGGGTTTATTACCTCAAGTATGCCCGCGCCGAAGAAATGGTCGAAGTGCTGGATAATGTCAGCCGTTCCATTCAGGCAGAGGTGGAACAGCAGCAGGGCGGCGGCACCAACAGCGGCGTGCGCCGTATGCGCAGTGACAACAATACCGTCAGTATTAGCCCACATGCGCCCACCAACGCGGTCGTTATTACCGCGGAGCCGGATATGCTGGCGTCACTGGAAAACGTGATCCGGGATTTGGACATTCGCCGCGCGCAGGTGCAGGTGGAAGCGATTATCGTCGAGATTCTGGAAGGCGATAATGTTGACTTCGGTATTCAGTGGATCAGCGAAGACGGTGGACTGGTGCAATATAATACCGGTAACCAGGTGCCTATTGGCGCCATCGCAGCCGGTGCCTATCAGGCGCAGGGGCAGGAAGGTACCACGGTCATTTCTGAAGGTGGCGCGGTAACCCAAAACCCGGACCAACGGGGCGATATTAGTTTGTTAGCCGAGCTGCTTGGCAGCGTTAATGGCATGATGATCGGCACGGTTAAAAATGACTGGGCGGCCGTTGTGCAGGCGGTGTCGCAGGACACCAATTCAAATATCCTGGCAACGCCCAGTATTGTGACGGTGGATAACGAAGAAGCCAGCTTCCTGGTGGGTCAGGAAGTGCCGACCATTACCGGTTCAACGCTGGGTGGCGACAACGAAAACCCATTCCAGACAGTCGATCGCAAAGAAGTCGGTATCAAGTTAAAAGTTACCCCGCAAATTAACGAAGGTGACGCGGTACAAATGCTTATCGAGCAGGAAGTATCGAGTTTAAGTGGCGCAACCTCAGTGGACGTTATCGTCAACAAGCGCGAACTAAAAACCACGGTGATGGCGAACGACGGCGAAACTATCGTACTGGGCGGTCTTATCGACGAAGACGTACAGGAGTCGGTGTCTAAAATTCCTCTGCTGGGCGATATCCCGTTCCTTGGAAAACTATTCAGTTCAACCTCGACGTCGACGCAAAAGCGCAATCTGATGGTATTTATACGGCCTACCATTGTGCGTGATGGCAGTAAGCTGGCGGAAATTAGCCGCGAAAAATATAACTTCATGCGTGCCGAGCAGTTAAAACGTCGTGCCGAGGGTGTGGACTTAATGCCGACTAAAGACACCCCGGTGATGCCGGAGTGGGATGGTGAGTTGACCTTACCGCCAAGTTTTGATGACTACATGGACAAAAAATCGCAGGAAGCGAAGGGTAACAACAATGACTGATGCCAGTGCTATTGCCACTAAGCGTCTGCCATTTAGCTTTGCTAAACGGTTTGGCGTGGTGGTCGAGCAGGGTGAACATCCGACCGTACATTGCCGCGCCGGGATTTCGGCACAGGCACTTTTGGAAGTCAGGCGCGCGCTGCAACAATCGTTTAGCGTTAAAGAACACCCGGCGTCAGACTTCGAGACATTGCTAACCAAAGCCTATCAGCGTGATTCATCCGAAGCCAAACAGCTCATGGAAGACATTGGCAACGAGTCGGATTTATTTTCGTTGGCCGATGAGCTGCCGCAAACCGAAGATCTGCTGGAAAGCGAAGACGACGCGCCCATTATCAAATTGATTAACGCTATGCTTAGCGAGGCGATCAAAGAAGGCGCTTCAGATATTCATATCGAAACCTTCGAAAAGCAGCTGACCATTCGTTTTCGCATTGACGGCGTGTTGCGCGAGGTGCTTAAGCCCAACCGTAAACTGTCGTCGTTACTGATTTCGCGCATAAAAGTTATGGCGCAGTTGGATATCGCCGAAAAACGAGTGCCGCAGGATGGCCGAATTTCGCTGCTGATTGCCGGACGGGCAGTGGATGTGCGGGTATCGACTATGCCGTCTAACCACGGCGAGCGCGTGGTATTGCGATTACTGGATAAAAACAATGCCCGGCTAAACTTAAAGCAGCTCGGCATGACCGATAAAAATCGGCAAATTTTTGCTGAGCTGATTCATAAACCGCATGGCATTATTCTGGTGACCGGGCCGACCGGTTCCGGTAAGTCCACCACGCTGTATGCCGGCATTACCGAGATTAACTCTAAAGATCGCAACATTCTGACGGTCGAAGATCCGATTGAATATGCCATTGAAGGCATTGGCCAAACGCAGGTCAACCCGAAAGTCGATATGACCTTTGCGCGCGGCTTGCGGGCGATTTTGCGGCAGGACCCGGACGTGGTCATGGTCGGTGAGATCCGTGACGTCGAAACTGCACAAATTGCCGTGCAGGCGTCGTTGACCGGGCACTTAGTGATGTCGACTCTGCACACCAATACCGCCGCGGGCGCGATAACGCGGTTAGAGGACATGGGTGTCGAGCCGTTTTTATTATCGTCGAGTTTACTGGGGGTGTTATCGCAGCGATTGGTGCGCACACTGTGCTCACAATGCAAGCAGCCGCATAAGCCCGATGCCGAGGAATTCAGAATGTTAGCGGCAGAGAACAGAACCGCTGAAGAGGTCACTATTTATCGAGCGCAGGGCTGTGAACACTGTAACCAGACAGGCTATCGCGGTCGTACCGGCATTCATGAATTAATCGTTATTGATGACCACATTCGTGAATTGATTCACAACGGTCACGGCGAGCAGGCGATTGAAAAGTACGTGCGTCAATCAACGCCGGGGATTCGTCGCGACGGCATTGATAAGGTGCTGGAAGGCCAGACCACGTTAGAAGAAGTGCTGCGCGTAACGCGCGAGGAGTAAGCTAGCGTGGCAGCATTTTCATATCAGGCACTGGACGCCAACGGCCGTAAAAAGCGCGGGGTACTCGAAGCTGACACCATGCGCCAGGTACGCCAGCAGCTGCGTGAAATGGGTCTGATGCCGGTTGAGGTAGAGCCGGCGGCCGATAATGAACAAAAAGCCGGTCAGCAGGTATCACGCTGGCGCCCGGTTAAGCGCGTCAAAGCGCAGGATCTGGCGTTAATCACCCGCCAATTATCAACCCTGGTCAGCTCAGCGTTGCCGATTGAGCAGTGCCTGCTGGCGGTCGCTGACCAAACCGAAAAGCCACGCCTGAAAAAATTGCTGATGTCGGTGCGCAGCAAAGTGGTCGAGGGCTATTCGCTGGCTGAGGCCATGGCCGACTTTCCCGGCGTATTCGATTCGTTGTATACCGCGATGGTGGCAGCCGGTGAAAAGTCCGGTCATCTCGACCAGGTACTTAACGAGCTGGCTGATTACACCGAGCAACGTCAGCACATGAAGAGTCAGCTGACACAGGCGCTGATTTACCCGCTGATGTTAACCCTGGTGGCTATCGGTATCGTGGTGTTTTTGCTGGTGTCGATTGTACCGCAGATTGTCGAAAACTTTGCCGACATGGGTCAGACCCTGCCCGGCACGACGCTATTTATGATCACAATTTCTGAGTTTTTGCAGAACTGGGGACTGTGGTTACTGGTCTTAGTTATTGGCGCTGTGGTGGCGTTTAAGCAATGGCTGCGAAATGACAACAACAAGCGACGTTATCATCGCCAGCTGTTAAAACTACCGATGATCGGTAAGGTTATTCGTGGCGTCAGCACCGCCCGCTTTGCACGTACGTTAAGTATTCTTACCTCGTCCGCAGTGCCATTACTCGACGGCTTGCGCATCACCTCAACGGTGATCGGTAACCTGGCTATTCGTGACGCCATTGACGAGGCAGCGACGCGGGTACGTGAAGGCTCGTCATTGCGTGCCGCACTACAGGAAACCAAACTATTTCCGCCGATGATGTTGCATATGATTGCTGCCGGCGAAAAATCCGGTGAACTCGAGCAAATGCTGCGGCGCACGGCTGACAACCAGGACCGCGAATTTGAATCACTGGTGCAGGTGAGCTTAAAAGTGTTTGAGCCGGTATTGATTGTCACCATGGCCGGCATTGTATTCTTTATTGTACTGGCAATTATTCAGCCAATATTGCAATTAAACCAGAGTGTAGGACTGTAACTATGATGTATAAAGCAAAAGCCCAGCGTGGTTTTTCATTGGTCGAAGTAATGGTAGTTATTGCCATTATCGGTATTTTAGCCACTATGATCCTGCCTAACGTGTTGGGCTCGCAGGAACAGGCAAACCAACAAAAAGTCACTGCTGATATTGTAGCGTTGGAAAACGCATTGGCACAATATCATCTGGATAACGGTATGTTCCCAACCACCGAGCAGGGCCTGCAAGCCCTGGTTAATCGTCCGAATAGCGACCCACAACCACGTAATTACCGTAACGGCGGTTACATCAAACGATTGCCGCAAGACCCGTACGGTAACGACTATCTATTGCTTAATCCGGGCGAATATGACGATGTTGATATCTTTTCGGCCGGACCGGACGGTCAACCAGGTACTGATGACGATTTTGGTAGCTGGATGATTGGTGCCGAACAAGAAGCTCAGTACTAACGTCGTGATAAGGGGCAGCATCGCCCGCAGGAGCCGCGGCTTTACGTTAGTAGAAGTGCTGTTGGTGATGGCGATTATCGGCATGATCGCAGGTGCGGTTGCGCTAACGTTGCCATCTTCTTCGCCCTCTGAGCGCTCGCCTCAGGATCTCGCTATTACCTTAAAGGAACAACTGCAATATGCCCGTGAGCATGCCATGGTCAGGCAACAGCCGTTGGGTTTGCATGTAGACAACCAAGGTTATCGATTTTTACGCTGGTACGATGGCCAATGGCAGACGCTCGATGCCAGGGGGCTAAAAGAAGTTCGCTGGAGCGACACGCTGCGCTGGGAACTGGAGCTGACAGAAGGTAATTTAATGGCACAGGACGAATCTGCCCGGCAATTGTTATTTCAGCCTGATGAGGACCAGGAGGCTGCTGCAGAAGAAGAGCAAGAGCAACCACCACAACCGCAGATTTTAATTTTGCCCAGCGGCGAAATGACCGGTTTTAGTCTGGCACTCGATAACCGTAACCTGGCACGCCAACAGCAGCGCTGGTTAATTGCCCAAAACGCCTGGCAGATACTGGTGCAGGAGCAGCCTTATGAACGTTATTAAGGGCTCTGCGCGTGGTTTTACCCTAATCGAAGTGATGGTTGCCATGGCGATTTTTGGCACCGCGGCATTAGCGGCGGTCAATGCAGCCAGCAGTCACCTAACCAGTATTAGTCAGATACAACAAAAGACCTTTGCTCAATATGTCGCTTCCAATCGCCTGGTCGAACTAACCCTGGCATCGCAATGGCCTATCGAAGATAACGCCAGTGGCCGAATGCAAATGGCTGAGCAGGATTGGCAGTGGCAACAACAAGTGGTAGGAACGGTAACGCCCGATGTAGTGGCGGTTACAGTGTCAGTCAGCAAACCCAACCAGGACGGAGAGATTATCGCATTAACGCGCTACGTGCGGCGACCAGATAGCGGCGCGGCGGGCAGAGATAATAATGGGGTAAGTTTGTGATGGCAGGCAGTAGAGACGCCCGCGGCTTTACCCTGGTAGAAGTGCTGGTCACTATGGCGATCTTCGCGTTAATCGGCATTGTCAGTTTTACCGTGCTGGACCAGATGAGCAAGACTAAAACGCAGTCAGAGGATGCGCGCGAACAGCTGCAGTCGATGCAGTTTAGCTGGTTGATGATTGAACAGGACTTGCGCCAGGCAGTTGGCAAACCGACCCGCCCCAACGGCACTGACGTGGTGCGCCGTTATGTCTCCAGTGACGAGCGTCTGGCCGAGTCGGATAGTGGCTTGCTGGCGCTGGTCAAAAGTGGTTACGACAACCCGGGTTTATTGCTGCCCAGAGCTGAATTACAGCCGGTAATTTACCGTGTACGTGAAGGCGTGCTGGAGCGTATTAGTTATGCCTATGTCAATGACCGCTCAGACGAACCGGCAGCGCAGCCGCTAATGACCGGTGTAGAAGAATTTAATGTGCGTTTTTTTCGCGCTCAGCAATCCGCCGGCGACAGCCTGCAAAATCAGGGTATTAATAGTGGCTGGCAGGGCAGCTGGGATACCGAGGGAGATATGCCGCTGGCCATCGAAATAACCGTGGTTAGCAAAGCCTATGGCGAGATTAGACGGCAGTTCTTAACCGGTACGCCGTCTGCTGTAAGTAGCAACGACAGAGAGGGTGGCGAGAATGCCAACCAGAATGAGGACTAATCGCGGCGCCGCTCTTATAACGGTCATGTTGGTTATTGCGATAGTGTCCGTTATCGCGGTTAACCTCGGCAGCAGTTTGCAGCGCCAGGTCAGCCGCAGTGCAAATTTATATCAAGCGGAACAAAGCTACTGGATGTGGTTAAGTGCCGAGGCGGTGCTGGCAGAAGTATTGCAACTGGAGCTGGAACAAAGTGACGGCATCGTGCATGCTGAACAGAATTGGGCAACCCGACAGGGGCCGTTTCCCGTGGCCGGCGGACAAATTGCTGCACGGGTGCGGGATTTGCGCAGCTGCTTTAACCTTAATAGTTTGGTGCCTGGTGGCGAACAAGAGCTTCAGGGTGAGCGTCGCCGGCAACAATTCCGGCAGCTGTTAATGGCTAATGAGCTGGATAGTTACCAGGCACAGCAGTTAACTGATGCTTTAATTGACTGGCTTGACGAAGATACCCGGTTAAGCGAAAACGGCGCAGAAGACCCGGATTACGAATCGTTGTCGCATCCCTACCAGGCCGCTAACAGTGCGATGCTGGATATCAGCGAATTACGCCAGGTGCGAGGCTACAGCGCGGCGATTATTGCGCAAATTAAACCGCAGGTATGCGTTATACCCGGTAACAACGAGCTTAAGCTCAATATCAATACCATTGACCCGGAGCATGCCGCGTTGTTGGTTGCTCTTAGTAACGGTGCGATTGATGTCAGTACCGCGCAGCAGGTGTTAGCGGGGCGACCACAGGATGGTTATGATGATCGCGAGCAGGCACTGAACGAAGGGCCGCTGGCGGGTATTAAAGATCAAGAAGGCAACTCGCTGGATGAGCTGGTTGTTAGTAGTGAATATTTTCAATTACTTGCCTTTATTCAATGGGGCGAGGTCGAGACACGAGCGCGCTCGGTAATTAACGTAACCCCGGAACGGGCAAACGTGATTTATCGGGCGATGGGAGAATAGCAATGCAGGAACGGCTGTATATCAGATTACCGGCCAGTGACGCCGCTGCCGAGCATGCTGGTCAGGATAGTACTAAGGCTAGTGCTCAGAATAGTGCTCAGGGTAAGGTTGTCTGGTTTATCTGGAACGCCAGTCAGCACGAGGTTATCGCCAGTGGTGAATTAAATCATCCCGACGAACTGAACCAGTTACAACAACAAGCCCGCCGTTGCGAAACAACGTTAGTGTTACCAGGGCAGGATGTTTTGCTAAAGCAGCTGGAGCTTCCCGCTGGCAGTCGACGCCATCTGGAGCGGGTTATTCCCTATGCATTAGAGGAAGAGCTGGCGACAGATATTGATGATTTGCACTTTAGCTGGCCGGCAAATGTCAGTAAATCGACTGCCGTGATACCGGTTGCGGTGGTTGCACGCGAGCGTATGCGAAGCTGGTCAGCCTGGTGTCAGGAAGCCGGAATCGAAGCCGACCACTGGTTGCCCGAACCGTTGTTACTGCCTTACAGCGAGAATCACTGGAGTGCGCTGTCGATTGCAGATGCTCTGGTTGTGCGCACGGGGCCATGGCAGGGCTTTACGCTGGAGCAAACACAGGTTGATGACGTGTTACCGATGGTGGTGGCGCAGCTACTGGGCGATGCCCCGGAGCTGACCGCCATTACGCATTTTGGGGATGTTAACTGGCCGCAACCGCCGGCGCCTTTGCAGGCCGCGGATATCGAGGTGCCTATTAGTGCGCTGGCACAAGGCCAGCAATCACTGGAGCTGCGCCGAGGTGAATTTGCTGTTAAACGAAAAACTCAACATCAGCTGCACTGGAAGCCACTGGCCGTGGCGGCCTCGGTTGCCTTTGTATTAGCTGTTGGCGGCAATTTGGTGCGGGCCTATCAGTTATCCGGTCAGGCCGAACAACTGCAAACCCAGGCCGAGCAACTCTTTTTAGAGGCCTTCCCGAATAAAACCCGCATTGTTAATTTGCGCGCACAACTACAACAAGAGCTGCGCGCGCTGGGCGCTGACGGAGCTGAACAGCAGTCGGCGTTAGCATTACTGGATAGTCTGCAGCCGGCGTTTGCCGGTCAGCAGGGCATGAGCCTCGAATTAATGCGCTATCAGGATGGCGAGTTACGGCTGCAGGCGTTAGCGCAAAGCTTTGCGCAGTTCGAGCAGTTTCAGCGTGCCGCCGAGCAGGCAGGGTTATCGGTACAACAAGGTGCGTTAAATAACCGCGGTAACCAGGTCGCGGGTTCGATAACCATACAACACAGCAGTGCAGGGGGGGCATGAGTATGAGCGCAGTTATGGAAAAAGTTCGTACGCATCCGCTGGCAGTCACCCTGCAACAGCGCTGGGCACAATTTGCACCTCGCGAGCAGCGGTTATTGAGCGCGCTGGCGGTTGTGTTAGCTATCGCCGTGTTGTATTTCGTTATTTGGCAACCCAGTTATCAGGCGCGCTTGAATGCAGAGCAACGCCTGCAGGGGCAGCAACAGCAATTACAATGGGTTAAGCAAAACCTTGGGCGTTATCAGGCGCGTGTACAAAGCAGTGAGGCTTCCGCACCGCAGGCTTCGGGCTCGCTGACTCAGCGGCTAAACCAGGCGGCTGACGCTAATGACATTAGACTGGCGCGCATCCAGCCGCAGGGTGAGGGGGTTGTGATTAGCGTGGACGAAGCTAATTTTGATCGCGTATTAGCCTTTGTTGCCCAGCTGGAGCAGCAATATCAACTGCAAATTAGCACGCTGGACGTGGCGCGGTTAGATACACCGGGGCAAGTTCGGGTAAGGCAACTGTTGGTCACGGAGTCTTCATGAAGCGTTGGTGGTTGATTGCGGTTTATTTGCTGGCACTGCTGGTCATGTTACCGGCTAAAATTATTTATTGGTTGCCGATCCCTGCGCAGGTTTCGATAAGTCAGGTGTCCGGTAGTTTGTGGCAGGGGCGCATCGGTAGCTTACAAGTCCAGGGTGTAACACTTAATGACATGCAATGGGATTGGCAACTGTTGCAGTTATTTACCGGAGAAGTGGCGGTAGATGTAAGGGTGCCGCCGCAAAACAATCCGTTAGCCGTTAATGGCCGCATTAGCGCTGGCTTAACTGAGCTGGCAGCAACTGACCTGCGTGCCAGCGGCGATCTTGCAACCTTATTGCAGCTCGCGAATACGCGCTTACCGTTAAAGACACAGGGTAACTGGAATCTTAGTATTGATACCTTCGTTGTTAGCGATCCAAGTCCGGCAAAATGGTGTAATCAACTGACAGGCAGCGCCAATGGCCGCAATATTCAGGTATTAGTAAACGGCGCCTGGCAAAGTCTTGGTGACTTTCCGGTTGCCTTGGGTTGCGCTGAATCGGGAGCGGTGACACTGACGATGAACGGCGAAAACAGCCTCGGTCTGGCGATGCAGGGTGACATCAACAGTCAGGATATTAATATCAGTGGCACCGTCCGCCCCAACCCACGAACCCCGGAAGGGCTGGCACAAATGTTCCAGTACCTCGGCCAGCCGGATAGTCAGGGCCGCTATCGGTTCTCGCTTTAGGCTCGTTGGCGCTCGCGGGGCAGGCGCTTCGCGCGGTTTGGGCTCGTGCTTCGCACTCGCGGTTTAGGCTCCGGCTGCGCCGTCGCGGCTTAGGGCCTTCGGCCGGTGTAAGCTCGTTTTGCTGTTTGGCTTTTGTGTTTGACGAAATTCGCGGCTGTGGTAGTTTATCGAAACATTCTGTTACATAAGGAAGTAACCCTATGCAGGCTATTATTGATTGGATTAATAACAATCAGGGTATGCTGATTGAATACAGCATCAAGGTGATTATCGCCATTATTATTATGGTGGTAGCGAGCATTGCTTCGCGTGTATTAACTGGTGTGATGCGCAAAGGCATGACCAAGCGCGAAGTTGATGGCGCAGTTATTGGTTTCTTGTCTGCTATTATCAAGTCACTGATTTTTATCGCTGCATTGATGGTAGCGTTGAATCAAGTCGGCGTAGAAACTACGTCATTTATCGCCATCTTAGGTGCGGCCGGTTTAGCGATTGGTTTAGCACTGCAAGGGTCACTATCCAACATTGCTTCGGGCGTATTACTGATCATGTTCCGACCGATGCGTGCAGGCGAATATGTTGAGTGCGGCGGTACTGCGGGTACAGTCGAAGAAATTAATATCTTCCAGACCATTCTGAAAACACCGGACCGTAAAGTGGTTTACGTACCAAATTCACAGGTTATTGGCAGTGCTATCGTTAACTACAATCGCGAAGATATTCGCCGCATCGATCTGGTTATCGGTGTAAGCTACAGCGCTAACCTTCAGCACACCAAAAAGGTGTTAATGGAAGAGCTGGAAAAAGACGAGCGTATCCTGGAAGACCCGGCGCCGGTTGTAACAGTAACCGCGTTAAATAGCTCGTCGGTAGACTTTAACGTGCGTCCATGGACTAAAACCGAAGATCACTGGCCGACCCGTTGGGACCTGCTGGAACGCATCAAAGACCGCTTAGACGAAGAAGGCATCGGCATCCCATTCCCACAAATGGATGTGCATATGCACAAAAACCAGTAGTAGGCTCCGGCTTCGCCGTCGCGGGTTAGGCTTGTGCTTCGCACTCGCGGTATAGAGCTTCGCTGGTTTGGGCTCGCTACGCTCGCGCTATACCGGCCAAAGGCCCTACCCCGCGAGCGCAGCGAGCCTAAACCCCGTGCGCCGAAGGCGGCACGCTACACCGCGAGTGCGAAGCACAAGCCCGACCCGCGAGCGCAGCGAGCCTACAGAGCGTTATCCAGGTCGGCGATGATGTCGTCGATGTGCTCGATGCCGATGCAGAGGCGAATGGCTTCGGGTTTTACACCTACTTTGACTTGTTCTTCGGCGCTTAGCTGGCGGTGTGTGGTTGATGCCGGGTGGCATGCCAGGCTTTTCGCATCGCCAATGTTAACCAAGCGCTTAAACAGTGCCAGCTTGTCATAAAAACTCACACCGGCTTCAAAACCACCTTGAATACCGAACGTCAGCAACGATGCCGGTACACCGCCACTAATATACTTTTGCACCAGCTCATTATGCGGATGATCCGCGCTGCCGGCAAAATTAACCCACTCTACCTGCGGGTGTTGTTGCAGGAATTCCACTACCCGAACGGCATTTTCGCAATGACGCTCCATCCGCAGCGACAATGTCTCTAATCCCTGCAGTAGTAAAAAAGCGTTAAACGGCGATAACGCAGCGCCGGTATTACGCAGCGCAACGGTGCGCACGCGGGCAATAAAAGCAGCAGCCTCAAAAGCATCGGTATACACAATACCGTGATACGCGGGCTCAGGGCTGCTGAACTGAGGGAAACGGTCCTTGTGCTTAAGCCAGTCAAAACGACCGGAGTCAACGATTAAGCCACCTACCGAGTTACCATGGCCACCGATATACTTGGTTAACGAGTGCACCACGATATCGGCACCAAACTCAATCGGTTTACATAGCACCGGCGTTGCAACGGTATTATCCACGACCAGCGGTACGCCGGCGTCGTGCGCGACCTTCGCTAAGCCCTCGATATCAGCAATATTGCCCGCCGGGTTGCCGATGGATTCGCAATAAACGGCTTTGGTATTGCCGTCGATTACTTTAGCAATATCCTCAGGCTGGTCACTTTCGGCAAAGCGCACGTCAATGCCAAACGACGGCAGCATGTGTTGAAACAAGGTAAAGGTACCGCCATAAAGTTGCGGCGTGGTAACAATGTTGTCGCCCTGTTTAGCCAGAGTAATTAACGCATATTCAATAGCAGCCATGCCGGATGCCACAGCTAACGCGGCGATGCCATGCTCCAGCTCCGCTACACGCTGTTCTAACACGTCATTAGTGGGGTTCATAATGCGTGAATAAATATTACCGGGTACGGCTAAATCAAATAAGTCAGCGCCATGTTGGGCGTTATCAAATTCAAAAGCTACCGATTGATAGATCGGCGTTGCCACTGACTTGGTGGTGGGGTCAGTCTGGTAACCATGATGGATTGCCAGGGTTTCGTCTTTAAAACGGGTTGTCATAGTATAATCTCCGGTAATTCAATTTCGCTGTTTAATTCAGGTATAAAATGAGCAAGCGGCCGCGCATAGTCGGCCACGTTCTTAATAAAACCATCATGGCCATAAGGCGTTTCGATGCTGATATAACTGTGGCAATTAGGTAATAACGCTTCTAATTGCGAGGTAAGGGCTGCAGGCGCAATGCTGTCCGAACTAAAACTGACTATCTGTACCGGGCAGCTAACCTGTGCCGGGTCAATCGCATAGTCATTCAGGGCAGGGGTTAAATGGGTAAACAGTGTATTTGCCTGTTTACCGTGATTACGAAGTAAGCGCTCACCCTGCGCTAAAATGTACTGCAGGGCGTCGTCCGCGTGGCTAAAGCGCTGTTCAAACTCGTCTGCGCTGCGATAGGTCAGCATCGCCAGCGCGCGGGCTAAAATTACGCCTTGCTGTTCGTTTTCGGCGTGTTGTAGCAACAACTGCTGAAATGATCGCAGTAGTGCAGATTGAATCGAGGGTTTATGCGCAGCTCCCAATATTGCTAAGCGTTTAAGATCAAGCTGGTTATTCGTTGCTGCCAGCTGCAAACCGAGCACCCCGCCAAAAGAACCACCCAGCCAGGCGCTGATATCAGTTAACCCTAGTTTAACTAACGTGTCAGCATAAGCCTGCGCATGCTGAGCAACAGTCAACGGCTGATCAGGCGTATCAGAACCTCCAATACCACCAAGATAATCAAAACTAATTACCTGTACGTCATCTGCAGGCGCAAATACCGAATACAACGACTGCCACCAGCCACTGCCGTCAAGCTTCCACAGTTGCCCCGAGCCGCTTATCCCGCCTTGCACTACAACCACGGGCGCATCTGCACGACCACTGTCCGCAGCATAGCGAAAGCCTTTAACCCGACCAAAGCGGGTCTCGACATAAAACGAACGACCAACAGGTAACACCATAACCACCTCCTATCTGAAACTGCACAATCGCAAATAGCATTCCAGCTGTCAAGATGTTTAGACGTCTATAGGTTCGCTTCGCTCACGGTTTGGGGCTTCGCCGGTTTAGGCTCGCGTCGCTCGCGGTTTAGCGTGCTGCCTTCGGCGCACGGTTTTAGACTCGCTACGCTCGTCCTCAAACCTAAGGTTGTTGTTGCTCTATTTTTTTACCCTCAACCCGTGCGCCGAAGGCAGCACGCTACACCGCGAGTGCGAAGCACGAGCCCACACCGCGCGAAGCGCCTATACCCGCGACAGGCTCCAAGCAGCGAGCATAAAAGCTTGCGCGAAATCGCACAGATATGTATAATCCACGCGCAACATGAATCCCGTTACGGAGTGTTGCAATGCTGCGAATCGCCCAAGAAGCCCTGACCTTTGACGACGTCTTACTCGTTCCCGGACATTCCACTGTCCTGCCCCATCAAGCCGACCTGCGCACGAAATTAACGCGCGGAATTACCCTGAATATCCCACTGGTTTCGGCCGCAATGGATACCGTCACGGAAGCACCGCTGGCGATTGCGCTGGCGCAAGAAGGGGGCGTGGGTTTTATTCACAAAAACATGACCGCCGAGCAACAAGCTGCACACGTTCGTAAAGTTAAAAAATACGAAAGCGGTATGGTTACCGACCCGGTGACAATCCAGCCTGATACCACTATCGGAGAGATTAAAGCGCTGACTGCCGAGCACGGCTTTCAAGGCTTCCCTGTGGTTGAGAAAAACGGCGACTTGGTCGGTATCGTAACCGGTCGCGACACGCGTTTTGAAGATGATGACAGCAAAACCGTTAAGCACATCATGACCGGTAAAGACCGCTTGGTCACCGTGCACGAAACCGCCGAAAGCGAAGAAATTCTGCAGCTGATGCATGTGCACCGTATCGAGAAAATCCTGGTGGTGGATGATGCCTATAAACTCAAAGGCATGATCACCTTAAAAGACTTCGAGAAAGCCGAAAACAAGCCCAACGCCTGTAAAGACGAACTAGGTTCACTACGTGTGGGCGCTGCGGTTGGCGTTGGTCCGGGTACCGAGGAGCGAATTAAACTGCTGGTCGAAGCGGGTGTCGACGTGCTGCTGATTGATACCTCACACGGTCATTCGCAAGGCGTTATTGACCGCGTTGCACAAACCCGTAAAGAGTATCCGAATTTACAAATTATCGCCGGTAATGTAGCCACCGCAGCGGGCGCAAAAGCGTTAGCTGAAGCAGGCGTGGATGCGGTAAAAGTGGGTATTGGCCCTGGCTCTATTTGTACTACCCGTATCGTAACCGGTTGTGGCGTGCCGCAAATTACCGCAATTTCTGACGCTGTCGATGCGTTAAAAGGCACTGGTATTCCGGTTATCGCGGACGGCGGTATTCGTTTTTCCGGTGATATCGCCAAAGCACTCGTTGCCGGCGCGCACTGTGTAATGGTCGGTAGCATGCTGGCGGGTACCGAAGAATCGCCGGGCGAAGTCGAACTCTATCAGGGTCGTTATTACAAATCCTATCGCGGCATGGGCAGCTTAGGTGCAATGAACCAACGTAATGGTTCATCTGATCGTTACTTCCAGAAGTCGGACGAAGCCGAGAAATTAGTACCGGAAGGTATCGAAGGACGCATCGCCTACAAAGGCCCGATTTCTGCGATTATTCATCAACAAATGGGCGGCATTCGCTCAGCGATGGGCCTGACCGGCTCTGCCGATATTGATGAATTACGCACCAAGCCGCAGTTTGTCAAAGTGACTGCAGCGGGCATGGGTGAATCGCACGTGCACGACGTACAAATTACCAAAGAAGCGCCGAACTACCGTAGCTCTTAAGTTAACGCGTAAAAAAACTGGACTATAGAATGACTCAAGATATTCATGATCATCGCATACTGATTTTAGATTTCGGCTCGCAATACACGCAGTTGATTGCCCGCCGTATTCGTGAAATTGGCGTTTACTGTGAACTATGGGCGTGGGATGTCGACGACCAGGACATCAAAGATTTTGCGCCCAAAGGCATTATTTTGTCGGGTGGGCCGGAAAGCGTTACCGAAAAAGACTCGCCGCGGGCGCCTGACTATGTGTTTGAGGCCGGTGTACCGGTGCTGGGTGTATGCTATGGCATGCAGACCATGGCGCATCAGCTGGGTGGTTCAGTACAGGGATCGTTAGAGCGTGAATTTGGCTACGCGCAAATCGAACTGGTGGAAAAAAGCCCATTATTTGAAGCTATCGAAGACGCGGTTAGCGAATCCGGTGCGCCGTTGCTGGACGTTTGGATGAGCCATGGCGATAAAGTCGATGCCATTCCGGAAGGCTTCCACACCGTTGCCAAGACGTCTTACTGTCCGTTCGCTGCGATGGCGGATGAACAACGCCGTTTTTACGGCGTGCAATTCCACCCGGAAGTAACTCATACCCGTCAGGGCATGCGCATGCTGGAGCATTTTGTCAGCGGCATTTGTGGCTGTGAGAAGAACTGGACGCCGGCGCAGATTATTGATGATGCGATTGAGCGTATCCGCGAACAAGTGGGCAGCGACAAAGTCATTTTAGGCCTGTCAGGTGGCGTTGATTCATCGGTCACCGCCATGTTGCTACACCGCGCAATTGGCGAGCAGCTAACCTGTATTTTCGTTGATAATGGTTTGCTGCGCTTGAATGAAGCCGAGCAGGTGATGGAAATGTTTGGTGACCATTATGGCCTGAATATTATGCCGATCGCTGCTGAAGATCGCTTTCTGGATGCGCTGAAAGGCGAGAACGATCCCGAGAAGAAGCGTAAAATTATCGGCAATACCTTTATCGAGATTTTCGACGAAGAAGCGGCTAAGTTGACCGAGGTTGACTGGTTGGCGCAGGGTACTATTTACCCGGATGTGATCGAATCAGCTGGTTCAAAAACCGGTAAGGCGCATGTGATTAAATCACACCATAACGTGGGTGGCTTACCGGAGGACATGAAACTGGGCTTGGTTGAGCCACTACGTGAATTATTTAAAGACGAAGTGCGTAAAATCGGTCTGGAACTGGGTCTGCCGTATAACATGCTTTATCGCCATCCGTTCCCGGGACCGGGTCTGGGTGTGCGCGTACTGGGCGAGATCAAAAAAGAGTACTGCGACTTACTGCGCCGTGCCGATGCGATCTTTATCGAAGAGCTGCACAATGCGGACTGGTATCACAAAGTCAGCCAGGCTTTTGCGGTATTCCTGCCGGTGCGTTCAGTGGGCGTGATGGGTGATCAGCGTAAATATGACTGGGTTATCGCCATCCGCGCCGTCGAGACTATCGACTTTATGACCGCACGCTGGGCACATCTGCCTTACGAGCTGCTGGAAAAGGTCTCTAACCGTATTATCAACGAGGTCAACGGCATCTCGCGGGTAACTTACGATATTTCCGGTAAACCCCCAGCCACTATTGAATGGGAGTAGGGCCTACGGCCGGTTTGGGCTCGTGCTTCGCACTCGCGGTATAGGCTTGCTTCGCTCGCGGTTTAACGGCCGTAGGCTCTATACCGCGAGTGCGCAGCACGAGCCTAAACCGGCGCAGCCCTAAACCGCGCGAAGCGCCTATCATTCCGTTCGGGCTTTGAGTTCGCCTTTGGCTAATCGGATGTTCAATTCCGTGCCTGCCGGAGCCTGCTGGCTATCCCGAATAACCTTGCCTTGCTCATCGCGCACAATGGCGTAGCCGCGTTCGAGGGTGTTTAGCGGGCTGACGATATTCAGTGCTTGAAAGATGCTGCGTTGCTGCTCGGTTTTTTGTTTAAGCAATCGGGTAATGGCGGGGCTTAAGCGCTGTTGCAGGTCACTCAAACGGCTTTGGTAACGCGCCAGATCTTTTTGTGGGTGTAGCGCCTGTAGCCGGCTCTGGAAATAGCTTTCACGCTGCAGCAACCGTTGTAATTGCGACTGCATCGCACGGGTTGCACGTGCCTGTAGCTCATCGGCGCGTTGCGCTTGCTGCTGTAACTGACGCTGCGGATGCTGTTGCTGTAAACGGATTTGTAAATGGCGGAACTGCTGCTGGCTTTGGGTAATTTTACGCTGTTGCGCCAACATCAGTCGCTGATGCAGTGCTCTCAACTGTTCCCGACTCTGGCTACGGTCTTTACTGACCACCTCGGCTGCAGCCGACGGCGTTGGCGCACGCAGGTCGGCGATAAAGTCGCAAATGGTAAAGTCAATTTCGTGGCCGACGGCGCTGATCACGGGCATCGGTGCATCAATTAACATCCGTGCCACGCCTTCGTCATTAAAGCACCACAAATCCTCAATCGAACCTCCACCCCGGCCGACAATCAAAACATCAACTTCGTTGCGGTTAAACGCGCTTTGCAGCATGTGTTTTAGCTGCGGAATAGCGGCTTCGCCCTGCACACTGCTGGGGTAAATAATGACTTCCAGTTGTGGATCGCGACGTTTGATTACCGCTAAAATATCCTGAATAGCAGCGCCGGTAGGGGAGGTCACCACGCCAACACGGCGGATAGACTCAGGAAGCGGGCGTTTACGTTCGTTAGCAAACAGCCCTTCGGCGGACAATTTGGCTTTAAGCTGCTCAAACTGCTGCTGCAGTAAACCCTGGCCGGCATCTTCAATGTGCTCGACAATCAGCTGATAATCGCCGCGCGGGGCATAAACGGTCACCCGCGCACGCACTAAAACCTGCACGCCGTTTTGCGGGCGTATCTTAGCGCGCTGGTTATTGCCGCGGAACATGGCACAGCGGATCTGCGCTTTATCGTCTTTAAGGGTAAAGTACCAATGGCCCGAGCCCGGCGCAGCAAAGTTAGACACCTCACCCACCAGCCAGACATTGCCAAACTGCTGTTCCAGCGCCGCGCGAATGTCGTTGTTAAGTTTTGATACCGAGTAAATATCCATCATGCTCACTTTGTTCGCGTTGTCGGCTCGCTGCGCTCGCGGTGTAGACGCTTGGCGTGGGATAGGCTCGCTCTGCTCGCGGTGTGGGCGCTACGCGCGGTTTAGGCTCGCTTCACTCGCGGTATACCGGCCGAAAGCCTTAAACCGCGCGAAGCGCCTACACCGCGAGCGCAGCGAGCCTAAACCGTGAGTGCGCAGCACGAGCCCAGCCCGCGAAGGCCCAGCCTGAGCCTACAGCGCAATATCGATCCAAACCAATCGGTGATCAGAAGAAGCGCCGCGCTCGGCCATCAATCGATAGCCTTGCTGACCTTTAATAGGCCAAAACACGCCGGCGTCCTTAACAATCAAGTCGCTTGAAGGTAGCACATAATCTACGCGGTTGCGCCACGCAGCGGTGTGGTACTCCGAGCCATCAACGTCAGGCGAATGGCGCTTGCCGCCTTTACTCATCGGCCAAACGTCATTCACGCGTGGGTGATCCAGTAGCTGTTCGATAGCACCTTCAACGCCACCGCGGCCCGGTCCGGCATTTAAATCACCCAGCACCACAAACGAGGCGTCAGCACCTAAACCGCCGCGTTGACCGTTGTCGTCATAAATGTAGTTATCCGCACCCGGGGTAATGTAGTCACGGATTAAACGGATTTCGTCATAATTCTTCATACCATTGCGGTTTTCCGGCCCATCAAAGCTCGGCGGTGTCGGGTGCGCAGCAAGCAAATGCACAACACGCTCGCCAATCATGACCGGCACGTCCCAGTGCGACTTAGAGCTTAGCGGGAACTGCGCCATAACCTCCGGCGAGTACCAGGTTTGCTCGGTCAACTGGCCGTCGGCGTCCGGCACCATGGGTACATGATGACCCGGCATGTCCTGCCATAAAAAATGCTGGAAGGTGCGTGCGCTGTCAGCGGCTAGCGGATATTTTGACAAAATCACCATGCCGTACTGGCCGGGATACCAGCCAAAGCCCCAGGCATCGTTACCGCGACCAGTTGCTTTGCCGTCACGATTCAAATCAAACGGCGACGGCACACCGGTGTTAACAGGTGCCATATAAATATGGTCATAATTCAGCGGCTCTAAACCGTTTTGCGACTGGCCCAGATAGTCGCGCAAAAACACGGCCACACCGCGTTCACGTTCAACGTAGTCAAATTCATTCAACAGGACAATGTCGGGCCGCACCTGTTGCAGTATTTCCGCAATACCGGCAATTTGTTTGTTACCCGCACTTAATTGCCCGGGAATCGGCGACTCAGTCACTGTTGGCAACTGCTCATAATCAACATAATTACTGGCATCCATACTGACGTTAAATGTCGCAATTCGGATGCGATCGGAAGCGAAAACAGAGGAAGAAACCATGAAAAGAGTCGCAATTAAAAAAAAGTGAAAACGCATAAAGCCCATAACCACGCCTTGTGAAGAACCGCTGAGACAGTTTTTTACAATAAAGGTTCAACACACACTAGGCAAGCGCTCAATATTTAATTAAAATGCGCCACACAAATGACACATAATCGTCAGAAAAGTGTAATGATTGCAACCGCAAACTTAACAGCTCGGACCTCATCCAGCACGCGCGAAGCTTGTCTCGTTGTCAGCTTTCCTGTTGCTAATCAGCTGCTATGCCGCGGTTCATCGTCATTTATCGAAAAGCGATATTGGCACTATTTCAAGTTACCGTTTGCTGTTTCTATCTCTCCCGCCGTATTTAGAAAAACTGTTTCGCTTTTCCGGGCTTTTTCACAAGTCTTCATCAAATTGTCATCTTTACGCGATATAACCTATCGCTCGTTGCTTTTTGTTTTAACCCTCAATCGAAAACCAGGAAATATCACATGGCTTTAAATTTTAAAGTGAGTCGCCTGTCAGCAGCTCTAGCTATTGCTGTCGGGTTGTCGACCAGCGCTATGGCGCAGGATACTACATCGGTTGTACGTGGTAGCGTTGTCACTGCGTCTGGCGATGTTGCTGCCAATGCACGCGTTGAAATCATTCACATTCCTACCGGTACACGTTCTATCGCAACCACTAACGAATCAGGTTCATTCTCTAATTCAGGTTTGCGTGTTGGCGGTCCTTATCTGATTGTTATCGAAGGTGAGAATGGTCGTAAAGTCTATGAAGACGTTTACCTGACCTTAGGCGAGTCATTCCGTATTAATGCGGAACTTGAGCCGACCGACATGGAACGTATCGCAGTTTCTGGATCTGCGATTTTGGGTGGCGCAAACCGTGGTAGCAGTAGCTTCTTCGGTGAAGACGATATTTCAAATACACCGACCTTTAACCGTGACTTAAAAGAAGTCGCGCGCTTGAACCCATACGTTAACCTGTTGTCAGGCAACGAAGCACCAATGAGCATCGGTGGCTCAAACCCGCGCTTTAACTCGGTCACTATCGACGGCGTAGGCGTTAACGATGACTTCGGTCTAAATGGTAACGGTTACCCAACACAGCGTTCGCCAATCTCTATCGATGCGGTGGAGCAGGTTGCTGTCGATATGGCACCGTTTGATGCGTCACAAGGTGGTTTCTCGGGCGGCCGTATCAACGCCGTTACTAAATCAGGCTCAAATGAATTCGAAGGCTCATTGACATACGAGCGCATGAGCGATGCCTGGGCGGGCGACCCTGAAAACCCAGAAACTGGCCGCGAAGTGCCATTGGACTATGAACGCGACACTTATAGTATCGCTGTTGGTGGCCCAATCATTAAAGATAAATTGTTCTTTTTCGTAAACTACGAAAATGCACAAGAACCTGCACAAATCGAATATGGTCCGGCCGGCGCTGGCGCACCAAATGACAGCAATGTCACCCAGGCGGAATACGAGCGTGTTAAGCAAATCGCGCAGAACCAGTACGGTTTCGACATCGGTAACTGGGACACGGTCCGCGATACCGAAAACGACAACCTGTTGGTTAAGTTAGACTGGAACATTAACTACGATCACCGTGTTGCGTTAACCTATAACCGTACCGAAGGTAACAACTTACGTGGCGTTAGTGGTAGCCAAAACTCATTAAACCTGGACACCAACTGGTATAACTACCAGCAAAACATGGATCTATTCCGCTTGTCCTGGTATGCCGACTGGAGCGGTGACTTATCCAGCGAAATCTACGTGAGCCACAAAGCCGTTGAAGCGATTTCCGGCCTGGTCACTAAAGATTTTGGTGACGTTAGTGTTCGTACCGAAAGCGGTACCTTAAACTTTGGCCCTGATTCAAACCGTCATGCCAACCAGCTGGAAAACGACAACCTGAAGTTCGGTGTTAAATTCGACTACCTGGTCGGCGACCACGAAATCGAATTTGGTGGTGAGTACGACAGCGTTGACGTATACAACGTATTCGTGCGGAACTCGCTGGGCTCTTGGTCTTACGATTCAATCGATGACTTTGAAGCAGGCACTGCCAGCCGTTTCTTTTACGAGAACGCGTACACTAACGACTCTACCGATGCTGCAGCAAACTTCGAATTGGGTATGCTGAACCTGTATGTGCAGGACAACTGGTACCTGAACGATTCGATGGAACTGGGCTTAGGTGTACGTTACGAAACTTACATGGTTGACGACAAACCAACCCTGAACCAAAACTTCGTTGACCGCTATGGTTACAGCAACCAGGAAAACCTTGACGGTAAGAGCATCATCCTGCCGCGTATCGACTTTAAATGGTTTGCAGCGGACGACGTAGTAGTGCGCGCTGGTTTAGGTCGTTTCTCAGGTGGTCGTCCGAATGTTTGGATCTCAAACTCATTCTCGAACGATGGTTTTACCCTGGTACAGTTTGACCGTGATGAAGTTTCTGAAGACGCATATTTGACCGACCAGAACCCGGCGCAAATTCCGCAAGCTGTTTTAGACAGCATGGAAGCGGGCGACGGCGACACTAACAGCATCGATCCAAACTATGACATCCCGTCTGACTGGATCGCGCGCGTTGGCGTTGACTATCGTTTTGACATCCCGAACGTAGGTGACAACTTCCAGGCAACTGCTGAAGTAACCCGTAAGTGGATGACAGACAACAGCCAGTGGGTTGATATTTCGCGCTGTGTGGCAGACCAAACAGCAGCAGGCATAAATATCTATGAACCGTGTGACCCAACAGCACCGACAGGCCACTACGACCTGCAACTGACTAACGAAGATATGACCGGTAAAGCCTGGTTGGGTACCTTGTCATTGTCGAAAAACTGGGATAGCGGCTTTAATGCCTACGCGGCTTACACCTTCCAGGATATTGAAGAAGGTAACCCGGGTACGTCGTCTACTGCTACATCGAACTACCAGTACAACATCGTTCGTGACCGCAACCAGGCTTTATTGGGCACGGCTGATTATCAAGTTGAGCACAGCCTGAAAATTGCTCTGGGCTACAGCAAAGAGTTCTTTGACGGCTATGCGTCTAAGTTCAACTTGTTCTTCAACCGCCGTTCAGGTACAGCATTCAGTTACACCATGGGCTTGTACCGCGATGGCGACTTCGGTGACCAAACCTACTTCCAGGGCGGTGGTTCATACTTGCCGTACATTCCGACAGGTGCTGATGACCCAGCCTTTAGCCCGGACAGCCCATTATCGTACGAAGAAGTTATGGAATACTTCCGCGATACTGGTTTGGACCAGTACGCAGGTGGTTTTGCACCTAAAGGTACCGGTCGTTCGCCTTGGGTTACTAATCTGGACTTCCAGTTCCAGCAAGAAGTACCTGGCTTTAGCGAAGACCACAAAGGTATCTTCTACGTTACGGTCAACAACTTGTTGAACCTTATCGATAGCTCGAAAGGTCAGGTGTTGCGTCAGCAATACACCAACCAGACAGTTGTTGACTTTGCCGGCTTAGATGACCAGGGTCGTTACATGTACGACACGTCATTCTTCGGTTATGACGACTGGAGTATCTTCGAAGCTGAAGAATCAACCTGGCGTTTGAAATTGGGTGTTAAGTACACCTTCTAAAAGTCGCAAATTGATTTATAGCGATAAAAGCCGAGCCTTTATTGAGGTTCGGCTTTTTTTATAAAAATTAGTCAATTTATTCACACAACTGTCACAAATACGCTATACCTTTTTACGGCAAATAAAAAAATAACTCGGGGAAGAACAAACCATGTTTAATTCAACGTTCAAGCGCACGGCATTAGCGGCCGCTGTCGCGATGACCTTGTCGGGTGCTGCGCTTGCACAAGACACCTCTTCTAATTTACGCGGTACCGTAGCCAGCGAATCAGGTGAGATTGTTGCTAATGCAACGATTCAGTTACGCGATGAACGTACCGGCACGACGCGGACTTACACGACTAACGATCAGGGGGCTTTTTCGGCCCGTGGTTTGAACGTTGGTGGACCATACACGATAGTTGCTGAAGGCCCGGGTGGTCGTCGTGACGTTATCGAGAATATCTACCTGACGTTGGGTGATTCTGAGTCAGTGCGGGTTGTGCTTGAGTCAGATATGGAAACCATCGCGGTTACCGGTACCGCCACAGCAAATTCGCTCTATGGCAGCAATAGCCCGGCAGCGAACTTTAGCCTGAGCGATTTAGAAAATCTGCCGGCGATTAACCGTGACTTAAAAGACATCGTGCGTGTCGACCCGCGCGTTTATATCGACCGTAGCTTTGGTGATGGCATCCAGTGTGTAGGCGCAAGTCCACGCTTTAACAGTTTGACCGTTGACGGCGTTCGCATGAACGACAACTTCGGTCTTAACTCAAACGGTTACCCGACCGAACGTATGCCATTCTCTTATGATGCCATCGAGCAGGTTGCGGTTGAGTTCGCACCGTTTGACGTACAATACGGCGGTTTTACGGCGTGTAACATCAACGCTGTAACCAAGTCTGGTTCAAACGAATTCCACGGTAGTTTCTTTTATGACTACACCAACGAATCACTGCAAGGCGATGAGCTCGAAGGTACCAAGCTAGAACAGGCGGACTTCGAGGAAGATCGTTATGGCTTCACCCTTGGCGGTCCGATTATTGCTGATACCTTGTTCTTCTTCGCTTCTTACGAGAAGTTTGAAGGCGCAGATAACTTTGACTTTGGCCCGGCCAATACAAACTCCGCGACTGTTGTTAACGGCGTCAGCCAACAGCAACTTGATCAAATCGCACAAATCGCACGTGACGTTTACGGTTACGAAGTCGGTGAGCCGATTTTGTCGTCGCCGGTTGAAGACGAAAAAATGTTGCTGAAGTTAGATTGGCAGATCAGCGATGCACACCGTGCGTCAGTGACTTACAACTACAACGAAGGCGCATCCATTACCCCATCTGACGGTGGAAACGCGTTCGAGTATGAATTCTCGAATCACTTCTATAACCGTGGCGCAGAATTTACTTCTTACGTTGGTCAACTTTACTCAGACTGGACTGACCGTTTTTCTACCGAGCTACGCGTTGGTTATTCAGAGTTGGATAACACCCAGGAGACCATTGGTCCTAAAGACATCGGTGACTTCCAAATTCGCACTCAGTTTGACCATGACGGTGACGGCACGCCATCGTCTGCAACGGTTTATTTTGGCGCTGACGATTCGCGTCAGGCCAACGACCTGTATTACGACACCACCTTTGTTAAGTTAGCGGGTACTTACTTTATCGGTGACCACGTTATTTTTGGTGGTTACGAGCGCGAGCAGCTGGACATTTTCAACATGTTCGTGCAGCACTCACGCGGCGGTGAGATCGACTTCAACTCGCTGGAAGACTTTATTAATGGCGATGTAGGTACTTATTACTATGGTTCTGGTACCGGAACTAACAATCCACGCGATGCCGCTGGTGCATTCAAATACGCGACCAATACCGCCTACTTGCAGGACGAGTATTATTACGCGCCCATGGACATGACCATTACCGCCGGCTTCCGTTATGACTGGTACACCAGTGATGACTATCCGGTAGAGAACCAGAATTTCATCAACCGTTATGGCTTCACTAACGCGTCTAACTTAGACGGCGAAGGTTTATTCCAACCTCGTTTCGGTATTAACTGGAACGTTAGTCCGGAATTAGAAGTTCGTGGTGGTATCGGCTTGTACTCTGGCGGTAACCCGAACGTTTGGTTGGCAAACAACTACCAGCAAAACGGTATTAGTCAGACTCAGGTTCGTTTATCTAACTTTAACCTGTTCGACGTCCCATTAAGCGGCGAAGGCCGTCCGGGTTACAACCCTCCGGCGGAATTAGTTGATGCCGTTGCTAACGCAACCAACGACTCAGCGGTTAACGTACTGGACCCTGACTTCGAAATCCCGTCTGAATGGAAGTACGCGTTAGGTGCAACTTATACGTTCCCTGACAACTACATCTTAATGACGGACTTCATGTACACCGTACGTAAAAACGAAGCGCGCATTCAGAATATCGCAGTTGAGCAAGTCGATACCATGGCAGATGGCCGTCCTGTTTACGGCGAGCGTGAAGCGGGTCGTTCAGAAGACCTGATGCTGACTAACTTAGAAGACGATACTAAAGCGTTCTCGTTCTCTACCGCAATCAGCAAGAAGTTTGACTTTGGTCTGAGCGGCTCATTGGCCTATGCCTTTACTGAGTCTGAAGACGGTAACCCGATGACTAGTTCGGTTGCTTACTCAAACTACGCTAACTTTGCTACTGATAACTTCAATACCCCGTCAGCAGCGACTTCAAACTACGAGATCCCGCATCGCTTTACGTTGCGTTTAACCTATCAAAAAGAATTCTTTGATGGTTTAAACACCACCTTCTCGTTGTTTGGTTCGGCTAACAAAGGTCGTCCGTACAGCTACGTGTTCCAAACTGCAGCTGACCAGCCGGCGATTGGTGGCCTGGATATCGCTGACGACCGTCAATTGTTGTATGTACCAGACGGTGCCAACGATCCGAACGTCGTATTTGGTTCAAACTTCGACCAGGAAGCCTTCTTCAACTGGTTGGGCGAATCAGGCTTAGGCAAATACGCGGGCGGTACTGCCGAGCGTAACTCACTGTACAGCTCTTGGTGGCACAAGCTTGACCTGCATATCTCGCAAGAGTTGCCGGGCTTGATGGATGGCCACAAAGCCAGCTTGTTCTTTACCGTAGATAACCTGACTAACCTGATCAACGACGATTGGGGCGTGCTGTATCAAGCCGGCTTCCCGCAATACACAGAGGTAGTTTCTGCGTATCGCAATGCCAGCGGTCAGTACGTGTTTGACCAGTTCCTCGACCCGGGCATTCAAAGCCGTGTATCAGGACCATCACTATGGTCTGCGCGCATCGGTTTCGAATACAAGTTCTAACACCTGAATTCGCTGGGGCTTTCGCCCCGGCGAATTCAGGCGCTAGGCGCTCGCGTTGCTCGCTTGCCGGGCGCTACCTTCGGTAGCTTGCTTGGCGTTCGCTTCGCGAACTTGCTAGGCGCGGCTTCGCCGCTTGTTGGATAATGATGGTGCCCTCGCCGCTTCGCGGCTTGGGCACTTTTTTTGTGCGTGTTGCGTTGTGCCTTCGGCACGCCGCAACACGTTTGCGCTTGCCGCTTCCGCGGCTCGCTGTTTTATGTAGGTCGCGCTTTTAGCGCGACTTTGTTTTTTAGGTGGTGGAGTTGGAAGTTTACTTTTTGTTGCTGTTGAAGGAGCCTTTTACACACGTCTTGTTCGAAATATCCTAGCTCCATTGCAATCAGTAACTGTGTCTCTAATTCGGCATTAGATGCTTTAGCAATATTCAAAAAGTGGTTCTTCTCCTTTTCACTCTCTCTCGTTATGCCCTCGGCAATATTCGAGGGAACCGAAATTGCCGACCGTCGAATTTGGTCGACCAAAGCAAAATTGCGGCAAGGTTCGGCTAAACGCAACACTTCCACCGCAATCTCCATCGCCCCCTGCCAAACCCGAAGCTTCTTATAACTCATCAATCACCCTCCGTAGCAAACCAAAAAAGTATAGCCGAGTGCCGAGTGCCGAGTGCCGAGTGCCGAAGGCACAAGGCAAGCCCAAGTCGCGAAGCGACAATAGAAGCCGAAAAAGCGCCCAAGTCGCGAAGCGACGAGGGCAGTGCGCCTCCGTCGCCATTGACGACGGAGGCGCAACGCGGTGCTGCCGCAGGCAGCGCCGCACCCAGCAGCAAGCGGCGAAGCCGCGCCAAGCAAGTGAGCGAAGCGAACGCCCAGCAAGGCACCGCGAAGCAGGTGCCGCCAAGCAAGCCGCCGAAAGGCGGCGCCTAGCGTCTCTTGCCGCCTAGCGCTAGAAAAAAAACCAAAAGTCCGCTAACCTTGGCCAATCACAAATAACAGACGAACACCCATGGAACTCAGCTGGACCAGCCTGCTCCCCTCAATACTCGCGATCCTGTTCGCCATCATTACCCGCAAAGTATTGCTGGCCCTTATCGGCGGCATCATCCTTGCCAATGTGCTGTTATTTTGGCCGCGCAGCGCCGATATTGGCGAAGGCGTCTTTTTAAGTTCCTGGAGTACGCTGGTCGACTCCAGCAATATGTTGGTGTGGTTCTTTACATTGGGTATCGGTGCCTTATTCGGGGTGCTGGAAAAAGGCGGTACCTTTAAGCAGTTCGTGTTAAAGCTCGAACAAAAGCAATGGGTTGAGTCCAAGCGCCGGGCGCGGCTGATGACTTGGATCCTGGGCGTTATCGTATTTATCGAGTCTAATGTCACCATCATGATTTCAGGTACCACGTCACGCCCGATTTATGACCGGCTGGGAATTTCCCGCGAGAAGCTGGCGTATATTGTCGACTCGACCTGTGCGGCGATTTGTATTCTGATCCCGCTTAATGCCTGGGGCGCGTTTAACTTAACGTTGATCAGCAATCAAGGCGTGGAGCAGCCCTTGCTGGTGTTTATTCAGTCCATAGCGTTTAACTTTTACGCGATATTTGCGGTGCTGTTGGCCTTATTCGTGGCTTGGTTTGACTGGAATATCGGGCCGATGAAAGCGTTTGAAAATAATGCTAAGCCGAATCGGGTGACGCAGCATACCTGGGCGGACGGGCCGGATGAGTCAGTGTCATTTGGCAAAGGCACGGCGGTGGTGCTATCAAGTTTAATCTCGCTGGTGGTGATGGTGCCGGTAATGTTGTTGATAACCGGCGATGGGGTCCTGGTCGAGGGTGACGGTACCCTGAGTGTGTTTGTGGCTATTTATATTGCCCTGGGTATTGCCATGTTAGGTACCTTATTTACCGGCTCGGCGGGTTTGCCCAAGGTTATTCAAAGCGCACTAAAAGGCGCCTGGAACATACTGCCGCTGGCGGTCATTTTGTGGTTATCGATTACCCTGGGTGGTCTGACGCGCGACCTCGGTACCGGTGAATTTTTAGCGGCAGCACTGGATGGCAGTGTTAGTCTGTGGATGCTGTTGCCATTGATATTTGTGCTGTCGGCCATTACCGGATTTTCGATTGGCTCAAGTTGGGGCACGTTCGCAATTATGCTACCGCTGGCGATCCCGATTGCGATGACACTGGGGCTGCCGGCTGCGCCTTTTATTGCTGCAGCGATTTCGGGCGGGATCTTTGGTGACCATGCCTCGCCGATATCTGATACGACGATTATCGCGTCCATGGCCAGCGGCACTGAGCATATCGACCACGTGCGCACGCAGCTGCCTTACGCGCTGCTCGCCGGCGTCGGCGCCACCATCGCCTACGCCATCACCGGCGCAATGATGTAGGCTTAAGGCTAAAGATTTACCACGGAGGACACAGAGAGCACGGAGAAAACATATTTAAGCGGAAAACCCATTATCAGCCACGGTTTTTCCCTTTAAAATCTTTTCTCTGTGTACTCCGTGCCCTCCGTGGTTCAGCATTTATTTTTAAAGAAACCATAATATGCAACAGAACCAAGATGAAACATACATGCGGCGGGCGTTGGAGCTGGCGGCTAAAGCAGCAGCAGAGGACGAGGTGCCGGTGGGGGCTGTGTTGGTTATGGACGACGAGATTGTCGGCGAAGGCTACAATCAGGTCATTACCTTATCCGACCCGTCCGCCCATGCCGAAGCTCAGGCCATTCGCGCTGCCGGTCAGGCGATAGATAATTACCGTCTGGTTAACTCTACTCTGTATGTCACGCTTGAACCCTGTGCCATGTGCGCCGGGCTGATTACTCATGCGCGGGTTAAACGGCTGGTGTTTGGTGCACCCGATCCCCGCACCGGCGCCACCGGCACCGCCATCGAAGTTCTCAACCACAGCTCCATGAACCACAAAGTCGAGATCCAGGCCGGCGTGCTCGCCGACGAGTGCGGCGACATCCTGCGCCAATTCTTCCGCGCCCGCCGCAAGAAGTAGGTCGCGTCCTGACGCGACAACTTCCACACGTGCGTCAGGACGCACGGTACGGATAATTCCTTCGCAAAACTTCGGTTATGTAATATAATAGTATCAATTAAACTCAAGATAATATCGATAGTAATATTATGGTGTCACTTGCAACGCCTGCCAAAGCTGCTAAAAAAATCGCCCGTAATGTTCGCGAGCGGCGCCTGCAGTTAGAACTAACGCAAGCCGGGTTGGCAAAACGCTCAGGCGTGCCTTTGCCAACGCTGCGTAAGTTTGAACAACAGGGCACGATTTCATTGGAGTCATTCCTAAAACTCTATTCAGTAGTTGGCGATTTGAGCGATGTAATTGCGGCGACAACAGCGGAAAAAAACGAATTTACTTCTATAAACGAGGTGCTCGAAGAGTCGAATAGGGTTCCTCGGCAGAGGGGTAAACGGCAATGAAGAAAAACACTGTTGAACCAATAAATCACATCAACGTTGCGCTTGATTTTGGTCGTGGTGCGCGATTGCCGGTCGGGCGTTTGGCCCACCGCAGCGGTGAGATTTATTTTGAGTATGATAGCGAGTTTTTAACAACGGAGCTGGAGATATCACCGTTCAATTTAGCACGAGGTCCTGGCTTAAAACGCGGTGAACGAGGACTCTTTGACGGATTGTTCGGTGTGTTCAACGACAGTCTGCCTGACGGCTGGGGTAGACTGCTGTTCGACCGCCTTATGCGTCAACAAAGCATTAACCCGGCACGCCTCACACCGCTTGACCGACTGGCACATGTAGGGATTAATGGATTAGGTGCATTGACCTATGAGCCGGTTATTGATCACGAAGCGACGCCCGGGCCAATTTTTCTTGATGAGCTGGCCGATTACTCACAGCAGATATTGACTGAAACACCTATTAGCGGAAATTCCGAGGCTGTTTTAGATGAATTAGTTATCCTCAATGGCTCCTCCGCGGGTGCGCGCCCAAAAGCGTTGATTGGTTATAACAACCAAACACAGGATCTCATATATGGTGTCAATGACCTGCCATCGACGCACGACTACTGGCTGGTTAAATTCGCTAACAGGCAGGATGGTGCTGATGCCGGAGCTATTGAGTATGTCTACTCGTTGATGGCACGGGGTGCCGGCATTGAGATGCCCTCTACTCATCTATTTGAAGCGAGAGATGGGGCTGGCTACTTTGCCATTAAACGGTTTGACCGCAACCATCATCAACGCTTACATATGCATACCGCGTGTGGATTATTGCATTCAGATTTTCGTTTTCCGGCACTTGATTATGAAGATCTCGTTGCCTTAACCAGCACGCTGACGCGTGATATCAGAGAAGTTGAAAAGTTATTTCGCGTTGCCGTATTTAACGTACTGGCGCATAACCGCGATGATCATAGTAAAAATTTTACTTACCTGATGGATGCTACCGGTGAATGGCGCTTGTCGCCTGCTTATGACTTGACGTTTTCCTCCGGTCCGGGCGGCGAACAAAGCACCACCGTTATGGGGGAAGGCAAGACGCCAGCACGTGAGCATTTATTTAGTCTGGCTGCCGAGGCCGGGCTAAAGCGGGGTGCGGCTGAGGAAATTATTGACCAAACCAGAGCCAGTATTTCTCGCTGGCCACAGCTTGCTACTGAGTATGGTGTAAGCCGTGAAAACATAAATCTTATAGGTCGGGCCCTGACGCGACAAACATAACGTGCGTCAGGACGCACGGTACGGTGAAGACGCGTAATACGAGTATTTGCGCTGCAACAGCATCCGCCCTATGATGAAGAAAACCATCCAGGGAGAATAACAATGAAAAAGTTCTTATTAGCCGCTGCGGTCAGTGCCGCCGCATTTGCTGTGCCGCAGGTTGCAGCTCAGCAGTCACCAATTGCCATTGATGACAATCTGGAGGCCAAAGTTATCGAGTGGCGTCGTCACTTGCATGCCAACCCGGAACTTAGCAACCGCGAGTACGAAACTGCAAAATATATTACGCAACACCTCGAATCACTGGGGCTGGAAGTAAAAACCGGCATCGCACATACCGGTGTTGCTGCGTTACTAAAGGGTAACGGCGATGGTCCGACGATCGCGTTGCGAGCCGATATGGATGCCCTGCCGGTAACCGAAAAAACTGATGTGCCGTTCGCGTCAACGGTCAAATCGACTTACCGTGGTAACGAAGTTGGCGTTATGCATGCCTGCGGCCACGATACCCATGTTGCTATGCTGATGGGCGCGGCAGAAAAACTGGTGGCGATGAAAGAGCAGCTTAACGGAAACGTGCTATTTATCTTTCAGCCGGCAGAAGAGGGCGCACCGGAAGGTGAAGAGGGCGGCGCAGAACTCATGCTCGAAGAAGGCCTGTTCACTAATGTATTCCCGGGCTACAAACCGGAGCGTGTATTCGGTATCCACGTTTGGGGCGGCTTCCCGACCGGGCATATCGGCTACCGTAAAGGTCCGTTAATGGCTTCTTCAGATCAGTTCGAAATTAAGGTCAAAGGCGTGCAAACCCACGGTTCGCGGCCTTGGGGTGGTGTTGATCCTATCGTGACGTCAGCGCAAATCATTAACAGCTCGCAAACCATCATCAGCCGTCAGACTAATATTACCAAAGCGCCGGCGGTGCTCAGCTATGGTATCGTCGAAGGCGGCGTGCGTAATAACATTATTCCGGACGAAGTCACGCTAATTGGTACTATCCGTAACTTTGATATGGATATTCGTGCAGATATCCACGATAAACTGGAACATACCGCTAAGCATGTTGCCCAGGCTAACGGTGCCGAAGCGGAAGTTAATATTGACCTGGGTTACCCGGTGACGGTTAACAATCCTGAACTGGTTGAGGAAATGCTACCCATTACACAGCGTATTGCTGGTGCAGATAAGGTTAAAGAAGTGCCGTTGGTTACTGGTGCCGAGGACTTTTCCTACTATGCGCTGGAAGTGCCGGGTATGTTCGTGTTCCTGGGCGTAACCCCGCCGGATCAGGACATGGACGAAGCACCATCTAACCACTCGCCTTACTTCTATGCCGACGAAGATGCCTTGCGCACCGGCGTCGATCTGTACGTGAACTGGGCACTCGAGTCTATGTAACCCCACGTGCGTCAGGACGCACGCTACGGCGATATTCGTACGTCGCGTCCTGACGCGACAAACCTAAACGTGCGTCAGGACGCACGGTACGGCGATTGACGCGACAAACCGCTGATCTAAGTCAAGTTGGTAACGAATATTGTCTTGCTTAACGTTTTTTTAACCTAATTACTCAAGTAAATTAACATCTCCATACATTTTGTAGGGATTACTTGGGGGGTTAATGTTAATGCGCAAACAAGCGAGGGTTACCGGGGTTGAGCAGATCTTTTCGGATCAGGCTAATATACTGTCGACCACTGATACCAAAGGCCGAATTACTTACGTTAACCGGGATTTTATTGATATCAGTGGTTTTTCCAGCGAAGAGTTGATCGGCCACGGGCACAACATCGTGCGTCATCCCGATATGCCCAAACAAGCCTTCAAACAACTGTGGAATAACCTAAAACAAGAAAAGCCCTGGATGGGCATGGTGAAAAACCGCTGTAAAAACGGTGATCACTACTGGGTCGATGCCTACGTAACCCCGATAAAAACGGACGGCAAAGTCAACGAATACCAGTCCGTAAGACGCAAGGCCAAACCCGAATTTATAAAACGCGCAGAACAAGTTTACCAAGCTCTCAATCAGCAACGGCCATGCCGAAAAATAAAAAATGCACTTTCAACACGATGGCAATTGCTGCTGAACATAGTGCTGCCTTATCTACTTCCCGCCGCTAGCCTGGTAGTTTCACCCTCATTATTCATATTTAGTTTGTGTGTCGCATTAGCAGTAATCATCTCGATGGTACTAGTCACTCTCACCTGGGCGCCATACCAGCAGGCTGTTGACAAAGCCAGGCGGGTAACCGATGACCCCGTGGCACGTTATGTTTATACCGGTAAAAATAATGACGCCGGCGCCTTGCTAGTGGCGATGAAAAAACTCGAATCAGAAAACTCAGCGCTTATCGGACGAATTCACGATACCTCGCTTAAGTTATCTGATAGCGCCTCGAGTTTAAGCTCAGCGGTAATGCAGTCCGAAGCAGGAACCGACAGCCAGTTACAGCAAACCGAAAGCGTTATGACTGCGGTCACGCAAATGCGGGAGGGTGTTGACGAAGTGGCCAACAGTACCCGGGAAACTGCAGCGGCTACCCGCGATGGACTGGCGACAGCGCAACAAGGCAAACAATTAATTGGCCAAACCGAGCAGTCTATCAGTCAATTGAGTACTCAATTACAAGAGGCGTCGCAGGTAATCTCGACGGTGTCGCAACGCAGCACCGACATCGAAAAAATTCTCGATGTCATTTTAAGTATTGCCGAGCAAACTAATTTGCTGGCGCTTAATGCTGCCATCGAAGCGGCTCGTGCGGGAGAATCCGGTCGCGGTTTTGCCGTGGTGGCTGACGAAGTTCGCTCGCTGGCAAACCGTACTCAACAATCAACCGAAGATATTCGCGAAGTTATTGAGCAGTTGCAGCAGTCGGTACAGCAGGCCGTTAGCGTGATGCAACAGGGCGAAAGCATGGCACAAGGCAGCTCGGAAAGTAGTCAACAGGCGGCGCAGTACCTCAATGACATCGTCGCCTCCATCGAATGCGTAGCGGCATTAAGCGAGCAGGTGGTCAGTGCGGTGGAGCAGCAGCAACAAGCTTGCGAAAGCGTGCAATATAGCATTACCGGTATCCGGACTAACGCACAGGAAAACCAGCAAGCCGTGCAGCTTAGCCGACAGGTGAGCCACAGAACTGTCGACGTAGCCAACCAACTGGACAAGTTAACCGTGCAGTTTTGGGAAGCACACCACGCCGCGTAATCGGTTGAACGTACGTCGCGTCCTGACGCGACAACACCCAACGTGCGTCAGGACGCACGGTACGGATTTATGTTTCTTGCGCCTCAGGCGCAAGCTACGTAGAATGAAGTTATTGCGATAACACGAGATTAACTTTATTTTGCTTGCTCGTAAGGTATTGATTTTATTGGGGCTGATGCTGCTTTCGGCGTGTAGCCCGCAGCAGAAACCCGACCAATTAACTGTCGTCAAAGAACGTCAGGTGTTGCGGGTGGGTACCCTTATGAACCCGACCAGCTACTACTTTGACCACGACCGCGAGCAGGGTTTTGAGTATGACCTGGCGAAGCGATTTGCGGCGCGCATGGGCGTGGAATTGCAAATGGTGCCGCGTTTTGACGTCAACGACTTATTTACCTTGTTGCGCCGAGGGGATGTTGACCTGGTTGCCGCCGGGCTTGATCGCACGGCGTCGCGCGATACGCTTTATCGTTTTGGCCCGCCGTACGACATCATCAGCCAAAAACTAGTCTTTAAACAAGGTTCACGTCAGCGCCCGCGCGATCTGGAGCAAGTCACCGACGGCGAAATCGTGGTGGTTGCAGGTAGTTCACACCACGAATATTTAAAAAGTCTGGGCGATAGCGTGCCGACATTAAATTGGCGCGCCACCCGCGATCATGACGCGGTAGAGCTGCTGCGAATGGTCGCCAGAGATGAAATCGATTACACCATCGCCGATAGCAATCAGCTGGAAGTTCAGCGTCGCGCTTACCCGGGCTTAAGCATTGCTTTTACGGTAAAACAAGAACAACCCGTGGCCTGGGCGCTGTCGGCAGGTACTGATGATTCGCTTTATAGCGCGGTCATTCAATATTTTGGTGAAATCCGCAGCAGTGGCCGGCTGGCTTACATCAAAGAGCAGCACTTTGGGCATGTAAAGCAGTTCAACTATGTAACCACCAGCTTGTTTATCGAAGCCGTAAAAAGCGACCTGCCTCAGTATATCGACATGTTTAAAGAACACGCGGGCACACTGGATTGGCGCTTGCTGGCTGCCATTTCGTACCAGGAATCATTGTGGAATCCGCGTGCTGTGTCGCCTACCGGGGTGCGCGGCATGATGATGCTGACGCTTCCCACCGCTAAGGCAATGGGTGTTAAAAGCCGGCTGAACGCAGAACAAAGCATTCGCGGTGGTGCGCGTTACCTTGAACGTATGCTGCGCCGAGTACCGGCTCGGATACCGGAGCCGGACAGAACCTGGTTCGCACTGGCCGCCTATAATATTGGCTTTGGCCATCTAGAAGACGCGCGAGTACTGACCGAAGTGCAGGGCGGCAACCCCGATCGCTGGCTGGACGTGAAACAACGCTTACCGTTATTACGTAAAAAAGAATTTTATCGGCAAACCAAATTTGGCTTTGCCCGCGGCGATGAGCCGGTAACCTACGTCGGTAATATCCGCCGCTTTTACGACACCCTAAAGTGGTTGGATGAACAAGGCAGGCTGTAGGTCGCGCCTCTGGCGCAAGTCATAGCGTAAGTTCGCTGTAACTGAAGTTAGCGCGGACTTTCTTTTGCATCCATTCGAGTAACACAAAGCAACGAGACTCGCCGTCGAGCTCGACGATTTTAGCCATATAGCCGCGGAACGGGCCTTCTTTTATTTCTACCGAGTCGCCAACTTGCGGGGCGTCAGACTCCGCGGCAGCGTCCATGCTCCTCAAATCGTCAATCCATGACTGCGGAATAGTTGGAATGGAGTCGCCAAATTTAAGCACGTTATTAACGCCAAAGGTATTGCGCAACTTATAAAATTGCTCAATTAAGTTATCCGGGCGCACAAACACATAGCCGGGAAACATTGGCTCGACGCTACTCGTTCGTTTACCGCGACGCACTTTCTTAACGGTAAGTTTTGGCCCAAACACCTCAAAACCCTGGTTATCCAGACTTTGAATTGCCCGTTCATCCTGGCGTGGCTTGGTTTTTAAAACGTACCATGCATCAGAGGTAAGCGCTTCCATTCGGTCAACTCCATAACATTCGAATGAATTTAACAACTGACTATAAAGAATTGGCACTGATGATCAGATGATTAATCGTTTAAATTGAGTCGAACGCGTCAGCATGACGTTTTATGACGTCAATTCCTTTGCGATTTTAATGACGTAGCTTGCGCCTTCGGCACTAGATAAGGCACAATAAAAAATGCACTCACCGCTGGAGCCTGCTATGCGTAAAATCCGTAAAACCGCCAATGACGCCCGCCGCCGCGCTGTCATCCGCAAACGTCGCAAACGCATCACCGAACGTCGCGAAAAATGGTTCCGCATCGTGCAAAAAGACGGTAGTGCCAAAATCGAGTAGGCTCGCTTCGCTCGCGGGGTAGGCGCTTCGCGCGGTTTAGGCTCCGGCTGCTCCGTCGCGGTATAGCATGCCGCCTGCGGCGCATGGGTGTAGGCTCCCTGCGTTCGCGCAAACCACGAGCGTAGCGAGTCTATACCGCGACGGCGCAGCCGGAGCCTATCCCGCGAGCGCAGCGAGCCTAAACGCATTCCATTACCCCTGGCTTTCCTGTATACTTCGCACGCAAAAATTCCCCAGCGTTTGGAGACAGCAACGTGGAAATATTTCGTGGCGCACCAGCCTTATCCGCCTTTAAAATTACCAAGAAATTGGCACAACTTAAGCAGGCGGGGCTCCCCGTCACCGGGCTTTACGCCGAATATCGACACTTTGTTAATCTCGACTCACCACTCTCCGACGCGCAGCGCGAGACGCTGACTAAATTACTGACCTATGGCCCAACCGCCGACAGTAGCGTGCGTCCTGACGCACGTAAAAATGAGTCAGATGACGAGCGTCAGGACGCACGCTACGTACTAATAACCCCACGCCTTGGCACCATCAGTCCCTGGGCGTCAAAAGCTACCGACATTGCCCATAACTGCGATTTAAACAACATTCATCGCATAGAGCGCGGTATCGCTTACTTTATTGAAGGGGACTTATCCGGCGAAGAGCTTAAACAGGCTGCGGCGTTGTTGCATGACCGCATGACCGAATCGGTGCTTTATCACGAGCAAGACGCTGAAAAACTGTTTGAAAAACACCAACCCAAGCCGTTGTCGAATGTGGATATTCTGGCCGGTGGCCGCGCGGCCTTAGCCGACGCCAATATTAATTTAGGGCTGGCGCTGGCGGATGACGAAATCGACTACCTGGTCGAGAACTTCGAAAAGTTGGGCCGTAACCCTAACGACATCGAACTCTATATGTTCGCGCAGGCCAACTCAGAGCACTGCCGCCACAAAATTTTCAACGCCGACTGGACTATCGATGGTATCGAGCAGCAGAAATCGCTGTTTAAAATGATCAAAAATACCTACGAAGTCACTCCGGATTACGTGTTGTCGGCCTATAAAGACAACGCCGCGGTAATGGAAGGGCACGAAGGCGGGCGCTTTTATCCCGCGAGTGCGCAGCACGAGCCTAAGCCGCAAGCGCAAAGCGCGAGCCGAAACCGCGACGGCGCAGCCGGAGCCTACACATACCACCACGAACCCATCCACATTTTGATGAAGGTCGAAACCCATAACCACCCCACGGCCATTTCGCCATACCCGGGGGCTGCGACCGGTTCCGGTGGTGAGATCCGCGACGAAGGCGCTACCGGTGTCGGCTCTAAACCGAAAGCGGGCTTAGTCGGCTTTAGCGTGTCGAACCTGAATATTCCGGGCTTTAAACAACCGTGGGAAGAAGACTACGGCAAACCGGCGCGTATTGTTACCGCGCTGGATATTATGCTGGAAGGGCCGTTAGGCGGCGCGGCGTTTAACAATGAGTTCGGGCGGCCGGCATTAACGGGGTACTTCCGTACTTTTGAGCAAACCGTAAACAGTCATAACGGCCGCGAAATGCGTGGTTATCATAAACCGATCATGATCGCCGGCGGCTTAGGCAATATTCGCGAAGCGCACGTGCAAAAGGGCGATATCCCGGTTGGCGCGAAGCTGGTCGTGCTAGGCGGCCCGGCGATGAACATTGGCTTAGGCGGTGGTGCCGCTTCGTCAATGGCATCGGGCGAATCTAACGAGGATTTGGATTTCGCGTCAGTGCAGCGAGAAAACCCAGAAATGGAACGCCGCTGCCAGGAAGTGATCGATCGCTGTTGGCAGCTGGGCGCTGAAAACCCCATCGCTTTTATCCATGATGTGGGCGCGGGCGGTTTATCCAACGCTATGCCGGAGTTAGTCAGCGATGGTGGCCGTGGCGGTAAATTCGAGCTGCGTGATATCCCTAATGACGAACCTGGCATGACGCCACTGGAAATCTGGTGTAACGAATCGCAGGAACGCTACGTGATGGCAATTGCGCCGGAGAACCTGGCACGGTTTGAAGATATTTGTGCCCGCGAGCGAGCAGAGTATGCGGTTATCGGTGAAGCCACCGAAGAGCTGACCATTTTGCTTAACGATGCCAAGTTCCAGAATCAGCCGATTGATTTGCCGCTGGATGTGTTGCTGGGTAAGCCACCGAAGATGCATCGCGATGTTGCTACATTAAAAGCCGAAGGCGAGCCTCTACAGTTTAAAGGCGTCACGCCTTTGGAAGCTGCCGAGCGTTTAATGCGCCTGCCAAGCATTGCCGAGAAAACGTTCTTAATTACCATCGGTGACCGCAGTGTCACCGGTCTGGTGAACCGTGACCAAATGGTCGGCCCGTGGCAGATCCCGGTGGCTGACGTGGCAGTGACAGCGGCTAGTTACGATACGTATCACGGCGAAGCTATGGCCATGGGTGAGCGCACGCCGCTGGCACTGTTAAACTATGGCGCGTCGGCACGCATGGCCGTGGGGGAAGCACTCACTAACCTGGCAGCTGCTGATGTTGGTGAACTAAAACGCATTAAAATGTCGGCAAACTGGATGGCGGCAGCCGGACATCCGGGGGAAGATGCCGGTTTATACGAAGCGGTAAAAGCGGTCGGCGAAGAGCTTTGCCCGGCGCTGGGTATCAGTATTCCGGTGGGTAAAGATTCGATGTCGATGAAAACCCAGTGGCAGGATAACGGCGAGGACAAAGCAGTAACGGCGCCGATGTCACTGGTTATTACCGCCTTTGCGCGCGCTAACGATGTGCGCAACACTCTAACACCGCAGTTGCGCCTGGATAAAGGCCGTACGCATCTGTTACTGGCAGACCTCGGTCATGGCAAAAACCGCCTGGGTGCCTCGGCGCTGGCGCAGGTGTTCCAGCAGTTTGGTACCGATACGCCGGATCTTGATGATGCCGCTGAATTCAAAGCGTTTTTCGAAACCACCCAGCAATTAATCGCCGAAGGGCGCTTGTTGGCCTATCACGACCGCTCTGATGGTGGCCTATTTACCACCCTCGCCGAAATGGCCTTTGCCGGGCATTGTGGTGTGGATATTCAGCTTGATGATGTAGTAGGTCGTGCCTTTGGCACGACAGCAGAAGAAACCATGGCCGTTCTGTTCGCCGAAGAACTCGGCGCAGTCCTGCAAGTCACCGATGAGCAGTTACAGCACGTCATCAAAGCTTACGACATGGCCGGGGTCGGCCACTTGGTCTACAACATTGGCCAGCCAACCGACAAAGACGAATTAAACTTTAGCCTGGACGGTAAGCAAGTGCTTACTGGATCGCGCACACACTTCCGCACGCTGTGGGCGGAAACCACGCACCAGATGCAGCGTTTACGTGATAACCCGGTATGCGCTGACGAGGAGTTCCAGCTTAAGCAACGTGCAGATAACCCCGGCTTACTAGCTGACCTGAGCTTTGACGTGCACGAAGATATTGCAGCTCCTTACATCGCAAAAAGTGCGTCAGGGGCGGCACCGCGAGTTGCGATTTTGCGTGAGCAGGGCGTTAACTCGCACTACGAAATGGCAGCAGCCTGGGACCGTGCCGGTTTTGAGGCCATCGATGTGCACATGAGCGACATTCTGGCCGGACGCATTGATTTAGCCGACATGCAGGCGCTGGCAGCATGTGGCGGGTTCTCATACGGTGACGTACTGGGCGCCGGTGAAGGCTGGGCAAAATCTATTTTGTTCAATAGCCGCGCCCGCGATCAGTTCGAAGCTTTCTTTAACCGCGATGACACGCTGGCATTAGGTGTGTGTAACGGCTGCCAGATGTTGACGGCACTGAAGGAGCTAATCCCGGGCACCGAACACTGGCCGCGGTTTGTGACTAACCGCAGTGAGCGTTTTGAAGCGCGCTTTAGCCTGGTCGAAGTGCCCGAGTCTAACTCTGCCTTCTTTGCCGGTATGGCCGGTTCGCGCATGCCAATCGCGGTCTCGCACGGCGAAGGCCGCGCGGAATTTGCTAACGCGGTGCAGCAAAGCCAGTTACAAAACGCCGGTCAGGTAGCACTACGCTATATCAACAATTGGGGCGAGGTGACCGAGAGTTATCCGTGTAATCCGAACGGTAGCCCTAACGGTATTACCGCGGTGACCAATGATGACGGTCGCTTTACCGCCATGATGCCGCATCCCGAGCGCGTGTTCCGCACCGTAGCCAACAGCTGGCACCCCGATCAGTGGGGCGAAGACAGCCCCTGGATGCGCCTGTTCCGCAACGCCCGCACACGTTTTTAGGCTTCGGCTTCGCCTCCGCGGGATGGGCTCGCTTCGCTCGCGGTGTAGGGCTGCGCCGGTTTAGGCTCGCCCTGCGGGCTTCGCGGTTCGGGCTCGTGCTTCGCACTCGCGGTGTAGGGCTGCGCCGGTTTAGGCTCGCTTCGCTCGCGTAAACCACGAGCGCAGCGAGTCTACACCGCGAAGCCTAAACCGCGCGCAGCGCCTACCCACGAGCGCAGCGAGTCTATACCGCGAAGCCTAGACCGCGCGTAGCGCCTACCCCGCGAAGCCCACGAAGGTAAAGCTTTAGTAAAGAGCTTGCGTTCGCCTCCGATCCCCCGTAATACTTTGTTACATATTCCAATCCCGAAGACAGGAGGCAATCATGCGTTTTGCTAAATCCCTAATTGCACTGACCGTAACAACGGCACTAACCGCGTGTGGTGGCTCTGACTCATCAGACACTAACGTTTCTAACCCGCCACCGGGCGATGACAATACCGGCAGCACCACAACCACGGTATACACTGAAGGTGTGATCACCGGCTTTGGCAGCGTCTACGTTAATGGTCAGCGTTATCGCTCCGAAAATGCCGACATTGCATTAGCCAACAATCCCGCTGCCACCGAAGGCGACCTGAAAGTGGGTATGGTCGTATCACTTGCGGCGTCAGAGTCAAACAACGGTGACGACCCCGAAGCAACTAACATCCGCTACGAGGAACACCTGCAAGGGCCTATTAGTTTTATCGATACCGAAGCAGAAGTTATCGAAATATTAGGTCAACGAGTGGTTTATAACGACTTAACTGAATTTGACGAAGTGGCGTTAGCAGACCTAACCATTGGCGATATCATCGAAGTGAGTGGTTACATCAATGAAGAAGGTGACTTTTACGCCACCCGCATCGAGCTAGAAAACGATGAAGAAGAATTTAAGTTGAAAGGCGATGTCACGGCGCTCGATACCAGCGCGCAAACATTTATGATTAACGAACTGACCATCGACTACAGCAGCGCTGAATTTGACGATATGAGCGCAGCCGATCTGGAAGATGGTTTATATGTAAAAGTCGAGGGTACCGAGTTTGATGCCGAGACGCTGACGCTGGTCGCGACGGATGTTGAAAACAAAGACAACAACGTGGATGACTATGACGACGCTGACGAAATCAAAATTGCGGGTATCGTCAGCAACTACGATGAAGCGACCGGTACCTTTGATGTCAATCAATACAGCTTTACTGTTAACGACGATACAGAGTTTGAAGATGGCTCCGCCTCGCGTTTGGTGAACGGGGCGCGGGTAAAAGTCGAAGCAGAGTATGATGGTGAGCAACTGGTTGCGGAAGAAATCGAGTTTATCGCGAAAAGTGCGCGTAATGTCAGCGAAGGCCAGGTCACGGCAGTCGATGCTGAAGCGCAAAGCTTTACCGTCAATGGCATCACCTTCGTGGTCGATGATGACACCAGTTACCTGGATACTTCAGGACAGGGCGCGCGGACGTTCAATTATGAAGACATCGCGGTTAATGATTGGCTTAAGGTCATTGCGGTAATCGACTACAATGGTGATTACGTCGCATTGAAAATTAAACGCACTGACGAAGACGATCGCGACGGTGAAATTAAAGGCGTCGCCAGTGACGTTAGTCTGGAAGGTATGACCGTCGCTGGTGTTCAGGTCAGCTTTAACGAGCAAACCGAATTTGAAGATGAAGACGACCTGAGCATCGACGAGTTCGTTGCGCTGTTCAGTGACGATACCGAACTGCAGGTTGAGGTCGAAGGTGACTATGACGGTGATATTCTCATCGCCAGCGAAGTCGAAATTGAACGTGAAGATGACGAAGACGACGATGATGACAACGATGACGGAGATGACGACAACGCCAATGACAAGCGCGGCAAAGCCGAGTTTGAAGGCGCAGTTGAATCTATCGATGGTGAGTCAGTTATCGTCAACGGCTATGAGTTGCGTTTTAGCAGCGACAGCGAACTCGAGATTGACGATGAAGAAGTCAGCCTTGAAGACTTTCTCGCCGCTTTAGAAGTCGGCAGCATCATCGAAGTCGAAGGCATCTGGCGCAACCAAACCTATATCGAGGTAAAAGAAGCCGAACTGTAGGTCGCGTCCTGACGCGACAAAGACAAACCGACGTATTTTAGGTCGCGTCCTGACGCGACAGAAGTCGCCAACCGTGCGTCAGGACGCACGGTACGAAACCGCGTGCGTGCCACGTGCGTCAGGACGCACGCTACTCGTCATAGGATGCGAAGCAGTCGACTGTCCAGGTTTCATTGATAAATTGCCAGCTGTCGGGATACCGGCCGCTGGCAATACCGTTTCGTAACGTCGAATAGCGCCAATCTATCGCGTTTTTAACGTATCCATGCTTTACCGGGTTAAAGCAACAGTACAACGAGTACATGTACAATTCTTTTTCACTCCTGATCATATGGTCATAAAACCGGTTGTGCCAAAGCGTGCCCTGCACGCGCTTGTATTTAGACGCATTGCGTTGGCTCTTGGCACTAAAATCTGGTAGAGCCCGGGTTGTAAAGGACTTTATGCGTTTTACCCGCTCATCAAACTGGTTATCATCAACACGGATAATAAAATGCATATGATCTGGTAAAACAACCCACGCCTGAATTTTGAAGGGGTGTGTACTCATCGTCCTTTTAACTGCAGCGCGAAGCGCCTGTATTACCTCTGGCCTGGTCAACACAGGGCGTCGATTTTGCGTCGATACCGTGATAAAGCAATAGCAACTCTCGTTAAAGTGACGCCGCACATTTTTCATATTCAATTCCTCCTTGCTGTACGTGCGTCAGGACGCACGCTACGAAACTTTTTACGTGCGTCAGGACGCACGCTACGAAACCCTTTACGTGCGTCAGGACGCGACAAAACCACGAAACCCTGTAGGTCGCGTCCTGACGCGACAAAACGACGCCCTCTTTTGCAAAACCTTTACGCCTTCAACCCTAGTCGTGGCAGCAATAAACGCCATAATACAAAGACGTATTTAAAAGGAGGCAGTACCATGAAAAAGTTAATTGGATTAACCGCTATTTTGGCCGTTAGCATTGCAGCGACAGCAGAGGCGCAAGACCGCACCTATGTCAGCGGTGGCTACAACGATTTCGGCGATTCGGACTTCTTTATCAAGGCTTCGCGCCAGTTGGATCGCAACTGGGTTATTGAAGCCGAAGCCTTTGATATCGGTGATGTCGGTTTGCGAGCCGGTGGTCAGTATTTGTTCAATAACTCACCGGTATTTATCCGTGGCGGTGTCAGCCATTATGACTTCGGTCGCACTGATGATACCGGCGCTTATGCCGGTGTAGGTACCGTGCTGCCGTTAAGCACGCAGGCAACCGCGATGTTCGATGCCAGCTATGACACAGCGCTGGATGGTTATGCATCGGTTGGTGCGTCAGTACGTTATAACTTCGACCAAAACTTCGCTGCCGACGTCGGCTTCCGTGGTAACTTTGACGACATCGACAACGAATTCCGGGTTGGTATAACCTACAAATTCTAGTAGGTCGCGTCCTGACGCGACAAAGGCATAGCGCGTCTAATCGTAAGTCGCGTCCTGACGCGACAAAATAAACGTGCGTCAGGACGCACGGTACGAATAGCGCACAAGCCAAACGTGCGTCAGGACGCACGCTACTGAACCATCAGTTTCCGGCCGGTGATTTGCTGGGCTTTATAGTTGCGCAGGGCGCGCACCATGTTGTTGTACGAATCTAAAAACGAGGCGGAGATAACCTTACCCTCTGGGGTGTCGGTGTAGCCACCAGCGCCCAATCCCAACCCCCAGATACCGGCAAAGCCGCCGAAGTCATAGTTTTTCGCACTGCCGGTAGCAGCGGAGACCTGTACACCGGAGCGGTTATCAATCAGCATTAAGGTGGTGGATGCTTCGTTTGCTGATAGCCCGCCGGCGACCAATCCAACCCAGCCGCCAATTAAGCCGCCGGCTTTCTGCGTGCCTTTCTCTGAAAATTGTATCGATGGGCTAACGGTGTAGTCAGCTGATACCATTTGCCCTGAGCCAAAATCACTACCAGCGCGTAATTCGCCGCTATTCATTAGTGCTCGTTCGGCTTGCATGGCTGCTATGGCCTTGCCGCGTTCGACAATCACAAAACAGTTGGATTGTTGGATCATCACACGTACCACCGGCAGGGTTGAGCCTAGTTTGGGGTAACGGCTTTGGTAATCTCGCCACCAGTTGTCATCGGTATCTTCGAAAACAGAGAGCGTACCGAGAGGTGTGTCGCACTTTTCGAGTTGACTGTTAGCACCACTTGCAGAGCTACCGCCCGCACCTCCGGTGGTCGTCATACCGCCGCTACCACCTAGTTTAGGGTCGGTGCTCATACAGCCGGTTAGGGTCAGGGTGATTAACGTGGTCAGGGAGAGGGCTTTTAAATTTAGCATTTTGCGAAAATCCTTTTATTGCCGACAATGAAGACTCAAGATTCGGCAATAAAGGGTAGTTTGACCACATGCTGAAGCCGATAGCGGCGATAGGCGATTTAAGACTTGTAACGTAGGTCGCGTCCTGACGCGACACAATAAACGTGCGTCAGGACGCACGGTACGGATTAGCGGGCAAGCCCCTGCGTGTGATCGTAGGTCGCGTCCTGACGCGACACAATAAACGTGCGTCAGGACGCACGGTACCTGCGGGCTAAGCCCATCAATCCCAGCAAAATCACCAGCCAGCCGGTGCTGCCGCCGCTGGAGCCGCCAGATTCCGGCTCTGGCACCGGAGGTGGCGCTACCGGAGTTACCTCGGCGGTAAAGTCAAACGAGGCCGTGGCCGTTGCACCCGAGGTATCGGTTACCGTCACTGCAACGGTATACGAACCTTCAGCCGTAGCCGTTACCGTCAACGAGTCAGAATCGACACCGGATAAGGTCAAGTCTGAACCGCCGGTTTGCTCCCACGCGTAAGTCAGCGAATCGCCGTCCGGGTCAGAACCTGATGCGGATACGGTAAAGCTCTCATCGACTTCGACATTGCCAGAAGGCCCGCTAACCGAAACAGTCGGTGGCTGATTGACGTCACCGCCACCACCACCATTACCCTCAGTAACAGTTAACTCCAGCGAATAAGCAACCTGGCCACCGTCGACGTAGTCCAAAACAATCTGGAACTCATAGTCACCCGCATCTAACTGACCTAAGTTAAACACAAACACATTGCCATCCTGCGACTGCGGTGTATCAAACACCACGTCGTCCTCACCGGGCACCAGGCGACGGATCTCCAGCGTGTCCCAGAACGAATTATCTTCAAGGTCAGCAAGCGTCACCTCTAACAAAATATCTTCGCCTTCAACCAAGTCAGATAACACACGCACATCCCGCACGCGGTTGCCGTCCTCGGCATAGCCCGGCAGACTCAGCGTAACTTGTTGATCCGCGCGAGCTCCCCAGCTGGCAGTTAACTCCCAAACGCCGTTCGACTCAATCGTCACCGGGTCACCTTCGACCTCAATTACACGTTGGCTCGGCGTATCACCAGAACTAATGCTGTAAGAAAAATTCGGCAAGGTAATATCACCGGTCTGCTCAACGCTAACTGAAGCATCGTCAGGGATGTTGTTTAACAGTACAGCAATATCATAGGGCTGTTCGTCCAGCAAAAACTCACCACTTTCGAAAAAGCCGTATGGCAGACCTTTATTGGGTTGCTCGGGATCATCGTTAAGCCAAAAGACCGATGACACGCGGTACTCGTTAAAGCGTGTATCGACAATCGCCATGGGCAAATTAAACGGGTTGCGCAGATCATCTTGCCCCAGTTCGGCAGCGATTTCCGCCGGCGTTTTAACAAAATCAAAGGTTAACGTGCGCTCAGGGCCAGAGCCGCTGATGGTCGCATCAATCCACTCATTAGCCTGGGCAATACCATCGCTCAGCGCCGGCCGACCACCGTTGGCATCGGTATAAACAGCCACCGCAATATCACTGTTGGCGATGTTCTCGTCTGACACCCAAAAATCGATACCCTGGGTCAGGCTGCTGTTATAAACCCACACCGAGTTGGCGCGCGCCAAAACATACGCTGGCTCATTACCTGACTGGTCAATGTTAGCCTGGTATTCGCCAACGGCTCGGTAGCCATCGCCACTGCCGTCCTGCGACTCTAACAAGCAGGCGCGCAACGAGGTGGTATCAATTAATGAACCTTCAGCCGTACCACCGCTCACTTCAGTCCCGGCAGCAATTTGTGCGGCGGTAAAAAAGCGATTTTCGTAGCATGAGCGATTTAACAGCACATAGCTGGCACCGCTGTTTTCAACCCAGGTCAGGTCGGCACTACCGTCACCGTTAGGCTCAAGACTCAAGGTCACGTAGTCCTGCAAAGTGGAGTAGCCAACGGCCCAGGGCAGGGTCAGACCCAGTGCGCGGCTGGCATTAGCCGAGTCAACCACCGCATCGCTGGCGCCCGCCGGGGAACCTTCCAAAAGCACGTCCGGGTTCGAATAAATCGGGGCGATATCACACGCGGCGCCTTCAAACACATCGGTACAGCTGCTTTGATACGCCATGGTGGTATAAAACTGCCCTTCGGGTTCGATGTAACCATAAGGAATATGGTTATCAAACGATTCACCCGCACCGTCTTCGTTGTTAGCTAGCGTATAGCGGTCGTGATAGAGCGCCAAATTATGCCCCAACTCATGGGCAAAGGTACCGTTACCTAAGCAGCCATAGTTGGTGTAAGCTGCATGAAAATCTAACGACGTCGAATTGAATTCATTATCTAAATCCACTTCGCTGGCCACAAACGCCTGCCCGCAGACGTCATCGGTAATGCCGATATAGTGCACCACGTCGGCATCATAAATATCTTTTAAACGTTGCACTTCGCCGCTGGCGACTAATTCATCGAGGATGTCCTCGCTGGGAGAATTAATGTAACGCTCAGTGGTGCTGGGCAGACTAATCGCATGGGTTGCGGCTAAATTGTGCGAAAACGCCAGCTCAGAGTTTTCAAAAATCGTTTGTGTCAGGTTCATCGCACCGTCAAGATCGGTCTCGAACTGACGCCCCACCATATTCACCCGTGCCGGCAAACGCGGATCGAACAGCACCAACGTATCCACAGAATTCAGGCCACTGTCGACGTAGGGCGGGGATAGTTGAACGGCGTTGTCGTAGCTCGTGCCCTCGGCACGAGGACCATTAGAAGTCCAAACCATACTCGTGCCAGGGGCACGAGCTACCTCTGCTAGGTCCGGCTTCAGCGGCTCTTTACGAACCCCATCGAGCTGCTTAATCTCGACCCCTTTCTCTGACTGATAAATCTTGGTCATCGAGCCATCGTTATGCTGCAATACCGTCAGCGTCACATCCGGGCCCTGCTGGATAAAACCACGATACGCATTGCGTCCATTAACCTGGCGCAGTGACTCCAAAACTAAGAAGCCGCGTTCGGGCTTACTATTATTAGCAATGCGCAGCGTCTGACCGGCAACATCCAGCGTCGAGCCGACAATTAAATTTCCAGCGGTCATCATGGAATGCACGTCAGGGTAGTCTGAATTCACAGGCGCGGTATCAGCCAATGCTGACAACGGAAACGAAGCCGACAGCAGGGCTGCCAGCACTAGCGGTTTTAGGGTCATAAAAAAATGCCGTTCTGTTTAAATTAACACGATTTAAACATTTAACCCGGCCGGGTGCAATGTGTAGGCCGCGCATTTTGCGCGACGATGTTCAACAGAGAAGACTTGCGCCAAAGGCGCAAGTTACAGTGTTATGCGGTTACAGCCCATTTTCTTTTTGCTCCAGCAAGTACCAGATATTGACTTGTTCATCCCCTTGTTGCATATATTCTTGAGGTAACGTGCCAAACCAAGTTAGTAAATCATAGCCTGTCGGATTACCACTATCCCAGGGCATGGCCGTTTTAAGGGTACGACTGCGTGACGAGCCATCGTTATAGCCGGCCAAGTCGTTGTACATAAAATATGGCACATTTTCTAAGCGTCGATACACATAGTTGCCGTCGCCATCGCCATAGAAAACCGAAAAACCCGGAGCACAAAGGGCTAGGTCGTCACAGTTACTTTCACCGCCGGTGATATCGACAATATCTTTGTGGCCGTCTTTATCAAAGTCGATAAAGTAGAACGTTCCTTCCCCATCGCCATTACTGTCGGCGCGCTGACCTATACGTTGCTCGTTATTAATAAGGCGTTCGGTTTCCTCAATAAAATCGCCGTCAGCGTTAATTGCAAAAAGCCGTAAATAGCGACCGTCATAGTATTTATCCAGGCGCGTTTGAGCGACTATTAGCTCATCACCGGGGTGTTCAGGAACAAAGTCAGCCATCAAGGCATAGTTGGTATGAGTGATATCATCGCCCCAATAACCCTCCGGCAGTAACTGTGCGCGCGGACTGTTTGACATCGCCAGCGAGTCGCCCGGGTTATTACTCAAAATCACCTGACTGCGGGCTAAGTCGCCGTCTTGAAGTACGGTATAGTCAAGAATGGCTAAGTCTGTTAATCCGTCATCATTCATGTCACCCATCGCCGATGCCAGCGCCGAGGACCATTGCGACCAGGCACTAAAATACCGATCACTTTGTTCAGTAAAGGTACCGTCACCGTTATTTAACACCACGGATGTGCCGGTAAAGAAATCCATAAAGCTATCGTTATTTACATCGCCTACAGCCAGGTTATGGCCAAAGGCAGACGAGCCATCGCCCACAGTAATATCAACGTTATCACTGGCATCAACAAGACGCCCTTCGCCATTACTCAGCAACATGATGGGCCGCTCTTCGCGGATAAATAAAATGCCCTCTGCCTGCTGTTCCTCGCTGGCGGGTATAGCGCCACCACTTACAACGATGTCATCAGCGCCATCGCCGTTAAAGTCCGCGACCGTCATGCGATAAGGCTGGTGACGCTTAAGGCTTGCGTGATCAACAATCACGTCGTTATTAAGCACCAGCCCTTTTTCAGGATGGCCTGTATAGATATGGACAGTTCCCGGAAACCGGTCTAAATCACGCTCGGCTCGGTGTGGTGAAAAGCTAATTGATACGGCAAGGTCCTCCAGCCCATCATTATTAAAGTCGCCGCGTACATTGTCACCCACCATCATTTGAAAACTATCAAACTCGTTGCAGTTATCACGCGTCGGGTAGCAGTTCGAGCGCGGTGTATCGAAGTGCTCTAAATCGTACACATAAAGCCCAACTTGAGCAGCTCGCCACGTGTCGGTTTCATGCACCGCCTCTTGGTTCAGTCTAAGGCCGCTGTATCCGTCGGCATAAAGACGGGAGTTATCGTTCTTTATGAGCACGTTGAATGACGTTGAGTCAAGCTCTTCATCATCTTTTCGTAAGCTGACCGAAAAATCTGCACTGACGTCAGTTGTGACTTCAGGTAACGTCAACGTGATGACATTGTCTTGTTGTGAAAGACCAATTTCAGGCCCCGAGCTCTGAGTAACGGTAACATCGAACTCATCATCTGAGCTCCAGTTAATCGTTAACGATGTCTGCGTAGTTTCTGTCGCCTCAATATCATTAATCGACTCGAGTGCTACCGGCTCCGGCGGCGGAGGGGTCGAAGAAGAGGGTGAGTTGTCACTACCGGAACCACCGCCGCAAGCAGAGAGGGCGAACGTGGTGAATACTGCGAGACTAATTCGATTAAATTTCATGGTTAATTTCTGTCATTTATTTGTTTAATTACAGAGTATGACCATCTCGCTTCTCAGCGCAACCACCTTACAAAAATTCACTTGCAAATCCGAAGCTTCCCAGCTAACGTACTCAGTAATCATCCACAGAGACCGTGGACTGATTGGCCAATCTAGAAAACGAATGCACATAGAGGTGTAGATATGAAAAAACTAACAGCTTTAGCTGCTGCAGCAATGCTAGCTACAGCGCCAGCAATGGCGGCACCACAGTCGGAAGACGAAGGTGGCGCGGCTGCAATGGGTATCGGTGATATGGACCCTGCAGCGTTAGGTATTGCTGCTGTAGGTGTTGCTGTTGCGATCGCTGTAATCGCTGACGGCGGTTCAGACGATGGCGGTGTTGATCCAGGTCCAGGCCCGGATCCAGATCCAGATCCGGATCCGGATACCAGCACTAGCACAAGCACCAGCACAACAACTGCAACTAACTAAGTTCGGTTGTAAAGTATTAAAAGCCGCCCTTACTTAAGGGCGGCTTTTTCGTTTATACTGCATGCAAAATAAAACCAATAGACCAGCCATTGTGAATAAACAGAGCTTCGCCTTAATAACTGCCGCACTGGTATCGGCCCTGATAAGCGGTTGTGGAACGCGTATTGACGCGATCCAGGACACCGCAACCTATGCATTATTCGGACGGCCTGACCTAACCCTGACTGCCGAGCAAATTGACGAACGGCGGTTTCCGTTGCAATACGTCACGCTGGGACAGCAACCTCGTGTCGCACTGGGGTTAGCGTTTAACGATAAAGGCCTTTATAAATGGTTATCACAGTCGCAAGAAGTGCTGGTGACACATCATGGACGTATTGTTCAAACGCAAGGCCTTAAAAACGACTTGGCTTGGGTCGACAACCTGGCTGCCGATCCGCTCGTGTGCCTGACCAAGGGGGGCAGTCATTGCCAACTTAACTGGCGCACAACAGCACAAGTGGGTAACGGGCTGGATATGGCAGAGACAACAATACAGAGTCGATTTGAACAACAAGGTCAGCAAACCCTTAACTTAACACACACTGATCCCATGCAAGTGATTCACTGGCGCGAAACCATCACTACTGCAGCCGGCGAACAATGGGTTAATCATTACTGGCTGGAAAAAGAGACGCGGCGAGTCGTAAAAAGCGAGCAAACCATCAGTCCGGCCTTTCCGTTGACCGTGACAGAAGAGATCAAACCTTACTCGGGCGATCTTAATAGCGGAGGTTCGCAATGAAGCAACTCGCTATTATCACTGTGCTTGCGTTATGCAGCCTTACCGCAAGCTTCGCCGCTTTGGCGCAAAGCGCAGTAAAGGTTCAGGTCGAGTACCCCGGCATGCAGCAACAAGCCCTTACCCTGAACTACCCACAGCCGGTTCGCTTGAACACGGTTTTACAAGATGCCACCCATGACCTTAGCGCGGAGCAATTTAGCGCAATTAATTGGTCACTCGGGCGTTTGGGCAGCGATAAACTGACCGATAAATTTAATCAGCGCCATCGGGAACTCGAACAGCGACTCAATGATCTTGAACTGTTTTGGCAACAACGGGGCTATCATAACTATCGCAGTGGTGTTAATTACCTGCGTCGCCAGCTAAACGAGCTGCAATATTCGCCTGCGTATTACATGGGCCTGGATTACGACCGGACTAAACTGCGATTACAGAGTAACCCCATTTTGAGCCAGGCCGATGGCAACACATTTTACTTGCGGTTGCCGGCCGGGGCGGCGACGCGATTGGATATCGGGCTGGACGAAGCAAGCGCAGCCAGTAGTGCCAGTTTCGCCTATTCAGTCGCCAAAAATGGCGACATCGCGCGCATCCCTGTCGCACTTTATAACCGACATGAAACGCCCGTCTGCTTTTATCATAGCGCGCATCAGCCGTTACAAAACCAAGCAGGTGAACGGTGTAAAAACGCGATAAACACCGAACAATTTTATCTTCTGCATCAGCACGCGTTACCCCAGGGTTATCAAGACCTTAATCAACGCATTGCTGAAATACTCAAATTTGCTATTGGAGACGCGCAATGACGGACATGAGTAGCTTGCGTTTGTTGCGCAAGTTCTTTTCGTGCACCCGAGGCGCAAGCTACGCGCTACTGCTAACCGCAACAACTGCCGTTGCCCAACAACCTTCGCAGTCTGACGTCGGCGGTGTTGGACTCATGCAAATGCCGACTGCGCGCATGAACCGCGAGGGTGAGTTCACCGCATTTTATTATGATAACGACGAGTACCGGCGCATGGGCTTGTCGATTCAACTATTCCCCTGGATGGAAGCAACGTTGCGCTACAATGACGTCAGAACGCGGCGTTATAGCCCGTTCCCTAACTTCAGTGGCGACCAAACCTATAAAGATCGTGGCGTTGACGTAAAATTCCGGTTGCTGGAAGAATCACAATGGTTACCGGAATTTAGCCTTGGCATGCGCGATATCGCCGGAACCGGTCGCTTTGCCGGAGAATATCTGGCCGCATCAAAACGCCTCGGCCCTCTCGACTTTACTCTGGGTCTTGGCTTTGGGTACCTGGGTCGCGAAGACAATATTGACAACCCGTTCTGTGAAGCCGCAGAGCGCTTTTGCGACCGTAATACCGACTTTGGTGAAGGTGGCGACTTTCAGGTTGATGACTGGTTTAGTGGGCCGGCGGCGTTGTTTGGTGGCGTTGAATACCAAACCCCGTGGCAGCCGTTAAGTGTCAAAATAGAGTACGATGGCAACGATTATAAAACGGACTATTCAGGCACGCCGATTATTCAAGACTCGAACTGGAACTACGGCTTACACTATCGGGTTGCGAATAACCTGAACCTGCAGCTCAGTTATGAGCGCGGTAATACCTGGATGTTTGGCTTTAACCTGCGCACCAACTTTAACGATATTAGCCAGGTAAAAGTTACCCCGCCAATCAGTGCGCCCACAAATCCAGCGTACACCAGCCTGGACGATGTCGATACGCGCCAACTGGCCATTGATATATACAAAAACAGTGGCTTTGGTGTATTTAGAATCACGCAGAGCGATGATGGGCGGACGGTTAGCGTGTACGGTTATCAGGCCATGTACCTGGACCATCAAATGAGTATTGACCGAGCCACGGCTGTCCTTGCGAATACGTTACCGCCGAGCGTGACCGAATATCGCTTTATTGATACCGCACGGCAGATGGAGCTGGCGCAAATTAGCGTTGATGCGCAAACCTACAAACGCGCGCACTATCGTGCCGATATAACCACCCGTTACGAAGATAGCTATCGCTTAGTCGACGTCGATCGCGGCCCTGAAACGGCGATGTGGGAGCGAAATTACAAAGCCGGCTGGCCCCACTTTGGCGCTCGGCCGTTCCTGGAGCAGTCATTCGGTGGGCCCGAGAACTTTTATATGTATCAGTTACGGCTGGATACCTACATTGACTGGATGCCAACCGAAAACTTCCGTTTGGACAGCGTCGTGAGTGCCAGTTTACTCACCAACTACGATGATTTTCGCTATTTAGTGGATGGCAACGATACCGGTGTGCCGCGCGTACGAACCTATGTGCGCGAGTATGCGACCATGTCCGATGTATGGTTAAGCAACCTGCAGGCTACCTACGCGACACAGATTAATCAGGATGTCTACGCGTCGGTTTACGGGGGGTATCTTGAGCGCATGTTCGGCGGTATCGGTACCGAGTGGATGTACCGCGAACTGGACAGCAACTGGGCCGTGGGTGTTGATATTAACTACGCCAGACAGCGCAGTTTTGAGACACATTTTGGCTTCAGAGATTATGATGTCATCACCGGCCATGTCACCGGTTATTATGAACCTGAGTTTTGGCCGGAAACGCGGTTTAAGATTGCAGTGGGCCGATTCCTGGCGAAAGACAAAGGTGTGCAGGTACAAATGGAGAAAAAGTTCGACAGCGGCATGATTGTCGGCGCCTACGCAGCTAAAACTAACCTTTCTGCAGAAGAGTTTGGCGAAGGTAGTTTTACTAAGGGCTTTTACATCAGTATACCGTTTGATCTGTTCCAAATGCGTCACAGCGGCAAGCGCGCCACAATTGGCTGGACACCATTAACCCGCGATGGTGGACAAATGTTGGGTCGACGTAATACGCTAGACGGCTTAACCGATGCACGTAGTCGTTATTATACGGATTGGGATTGATTCGCTGAGGCTAGTTTCGTTAAGGCTAGGTTCTTTGAGACTAAAAGACCCGAAAAAATTAAAACGATATTATTTGAGAGAAAGCAGTGACCATTAAAAAGTTAAACTTAATCGGTGCAACCAGAGCACAGCTGTCCGAATTGGAGCAATTAAGCTCGTCGGGGGATGAGTGTGAAATTGAGATGCCGACGGCAACCATCGGAATTGCAACATTATTAGCCCAGTCCAACTCGGCTCGCGAAGCCTTGTCCTCATGGCAGGAGCTTGCGTCGGCGGTACTTGCGCTCTATAAAAAACGTTACTCATCCACAAAAGTTTTACTGGTTAATGAGACGCCTGATATCGCACTGTCAGAACACCATCACGCCATGGCAAGGCTGTTATCCCACAGCAATGCATCAATCCAGAAAACCTCCGAATGGTTGCGCGCCTGCGCTCAAAATGCGACTGAACTCAATAACAATGAGGAGGGCGAGCAGCTACTCGTGGCAGCGGTTGAGACACTGCGTAGCGAATTGATTAACGCAGAAGAACAACAACAGGTTATTGCTAAGTCAGCCCCTAATGAGCAACAACTCGACGACTTAACTGAAGAAAACGAACTGTTGTTACTGCAATTGCAGCAGGTGCAGGAAGAGTTAGAGCATTACTTTATTCGGTGCAAGGAGCTGGAGGCGGGTGGTTCTTCTGCGTCGCAGTCAACGCCAACGACGTACACACAACCGAATATCGCTACCCCGAAACAAGCGGATGTGACGGATTCACCGGCGTGGCGTTATATCGAACCGTTTTACACCAAGCTGGATAAATTAATCCGCCACCTGATATTTAAACGTCAGGCGAAGGTGGTGAAGAAGTCCAAGCTGTTCGACAAAAAGTGGTACGCGCAAACCTACCAGGATGTTAAGGCCTTTAAAGGCGGTGCGGCGTTGCATTATGTCGCCCATGGCGCGGCCGAAGGACGTGATCCGGGCCCGGAGTTCTCTAGCGAGCGCTATTGGGCAATGAATCCGGATGTTGCCGAGAAGGGCACAAATCCATTGGTGCATTACGAGCTATTCGGCAAAAACGAAGGCCGGTATTACTAAACGCAGCCGGGAAGCAGGTTATGCAACAGGGTAAAACATGGTTGGTCACCGGCGGCGCGGGTTTTATTGGCTCCGCGGTTATTCGGCGGTTATTGGCCAATACCAACGACCGCGTCATTACTATCGACAAACTCACCTATGCCGGTAATTTAAGTACCTTACAAGCGGTTGCGCACAACCCCAACTACACCTTCGTCAAGGCCGATATCAACGATGCCGAAACGGTGGCGACGATACTGGAGCAGCATCAGCCCGATGTTATTTTGCATTTGGCGGCTGAAAGTCACGTTGACCGATCGATAAGCGGCCCGGCAGAGTTTATTCAGACCAATATCGTGGGTACGTATACACTGCTCGAGCAAGCGCGTGCGTATTGGCAACGCCTGCAACAAAAGCAGCCGGAAAAAGCCGCGCATTTCCACTTTCAGCACATCTCCACCGACGAAGTCTTCGGCGACTTGCAGCCTGACGATCCGGCATTTACTGAATCCACACCGTATCAGCCGAGCTCGCCCTATTCGGCGAGTAAAGCAAGCTCCGATCATCTGGTCAGAGCCTGGTACCGCACGTACGGTTTGCCGGTCATCATCACCAACTGCTCAAATAATTACGGGCCATACCAATATCCGGAGAAATTAATTCCGACGGTCATTGCCAAGGCGTTAGCCGAGCAACCGATCCCCGTATACGGGCAAGGCCAACAAATTCGCGACTGGCTTTATGTTGACGATCATGCAGAAGCATTAATAACCGTCGCAGAGGCCGGAACAATCGGCGAAACCTACGCTATTGGCGGCGCTCAGCATAAAGATGAAGAGATCACCAATCTCACGTTGGTACAGACGCTGTGCGACCTGTTGCAAGAGCAGCACAATAACGACGTTGACTACCGCGCGTTAATTACCTTTGTCACTGACCGTCCCGGCCACGATTTTCGGTATGCCATCGACAGCAGTAAGATCCACAACGAACTCGGCTGGCGGCCTGCGCACGACCTAAAATCGGGTCTGCGCGAAACCGTGGCATGGTATCTGCAGAACCAATTCTGGTGGCGGGATTTATTATGATTTTAGTGTTAGGGAGTAATGGTCAGGTCGGCTTCGAGTTAACGCAGCAGCTAAAAGCTGCAGGTATTGCGCACGACCGATTGCTGACACCTAAGCGCGAGCAGCTTGATCTAACTGATTTAAAAAAGGTAAGCACTTACCTGCAACAACATCAACCGCAAGTGATAATCAACGCAGCCGCGTATACCCAGGTGGATAAAGCCGAATCGGAACCTGCTCTGGCTGAATTACTCAACCATCAGTTACCCGCAGTACTGGCGGACTATATCCAACAGCACGACGCCTACCTGCTGCATTACTCCACTGATTATGTCTATGCCGGGCAGGGCGACCACGCACAAGCAGAAGATGCGCCACTGAACCCGCAGTCGGTTTATGCTAAAACCAAACGGGCGGGTGAAAAAGCAATACGAGCCCGCACCGAGCATGCCGCCATATTGCGCACCTGTTGGGTATACAGTGCACGCGGGCACAATTTTATGAACACCATGCTAACGCTGGCGCAGCAGCGCGGTGCACTGCGTATTGTCAATGACCAAATAGGTGCGCCGACCAGTGCCAGCTTCATCGCGCAAATAAGCCGGGCGGTACTGGATAAAAAATTAACCGGCATTTATAACCTGGCGCATGGGGGAGAGACTAGCTGGTATGGCTTCGCACAAGCGATTTTTAGCGAAGCGCATGCCCTTGGATTGCTGACAAAGGTACCGTCGGTCACACCCATCCCTACCGCCGACTACCCGACACCGGCCAAGCGGCCGCTTAACTCGCGCTTAGACTGCAGTGCATTACAAGACGCTTTAGGCATCGCTGACTGGCCGCATTGGCGCTCCGGTTTAACCAACGAGATGAATCGCTTAAAGCAACAGGATGTTAAGCATGTCAGCGTATAAAGGCATTATTCTAGCCGGCGGCGCCGGCACTCGACTGCACCCCATCACACTGGGGGTATCGAAACAGTTATTACCCATCTACGACAAGCCGATGATCTATTATCCGTTGTCGGTACTGATGCTGGCCGGCATCCGCGACATTCTCATTATCACTACCCCCGAAGATAAAGCCAGCTTCCAAAAACTGCTCGGCGATGGCTCGCAGTTTGGTGTATCGCTCGACTATGCCGAACAACCCAGTCCTGATGGCTTAGCACAGGCGTTTATTATCGGCGAGGACTTTATTGGCGACAGCCCGGTGTGTTTAGTCCTGGGTGATAATATCTTCCATGGTCAGGGTTTTACCGGCAAGTTAAAAGAGGCGGCGAGTAACACCGACGGCGCCACCGTTTTTGGTTATTGGGTGCAGGATGCACAGCGCTTTGGTGTTATCGACTTTGATAATGACGGAGTGGCCACTTCAATAGAAGAGAAGCCGGCACAACCTAAATCCAATTACGCGGTCACCGGCTTGTATTTTTACGATAATAACGTGGTCGATATCGCTAAGTCCGTTAGGCCGTCGGCTCGGGGCGAGCTGGAAATTACCAGTATTAATAACGCGTATTTAGAGCAGGGCAAACTGCGTGTAGAAAAGTTTGGTCGAGGTTTTGCCTGGTTAGATACCGGCACCCACGACAGCTTAATTGAAGCAAGTCAGTACGTACAAACCATCGAGCACCGACAAGGGCTAAAAGTCGCCTGCTTAGAAGAAATCGCTTGGCGACACGGCTGGATAGACGAGGCCACGCTAAAAGCACAAGCCGACGCCCTGGCAAAAACCGATTACGGGCAATATTTACAGAGGCTATTGTGACTTGCTACGCATAATCGTACGTCGCGTCCTGACGCGACCTCGGAACTTATCTGTAACTTGCGTCAGGACGCAAGCTACCCGTTTATTGTTTCTTGCGTCAGGACGCAAGCTACGCTTAATCGTAAGTCGCGTCCTGACGCGACAAAATGGAACCCGAACCGGATCTTAAAATGCACTACCAACCCCAAAAACTAAAAGACGTCGTCCTGATCACCCCCAAAGTCCACCAGGACCATCGCGGTTTTTTTATGGAAACCTTCCGCCTCGACGAATTCCAAAAACACTGCGGCGCCTATAACTTCGTGCAGGACAACCACAGCCGCAGCGAAAAAGGCACATTGCGTGGCCTGCACTATCAACTCAATAATCCCCAGGGCAAACTGATCCGCGTCACACAAGGGGAAGTGTACGACGTAGTAGTCGACTGCCGAACAGATTCCCCAACTTACGGCCAATGGCATGGTGTGACACTGTCAGCCGAGAACAAACAGTTACTCTGGGTACCACCCGGTTTTGCCCATGGTTTTATGGTACTTAGCGACACCGCCGACTTCGAATATAAGTGCACCGACTACTACGCTCCCGACGATCAATATGTTATCGCTTGGAATGATGCAACGCTACGTATACAATGGCCTTTACAAAATCTTAACCCAACCCTAAGCGGTAAAGACCAAGGCGGAAAAAGCTTCTTGCAAGCGCCAAAGTTCGAGAGTCAAAAATGAACGAACAAGCTGATAAAAATAATAAAATCAATACACTAACCGTTGTTGTAGGCGCGGGTGAAAGCTGTAACTGTGATTTAAGTGATAATAACCAGCATTATGTACTGGTTGACGCCCGGTCTGATGCCATCCATTCACTCAATGAGCAATTCGGCAACAATGAGCAGATCACAACAAGACAAGTCTGCCTAACTCCCGAATCGGGCCGATCGTCGTTTTACCATTACTCTCTGCCGGAATTTAGCAGCACACTCAAGCTTGGTGAGTTCACGCGTTATTTACCCGGTTTGACAGTGACAGGTAATGAGTTCGTTAGCGGTATAACGCTAAGTCAGCTAATCAGCGATTTACCCCATGCAAAAGTATTGCAGCTGAACCTGGAGCTACCCGGTCAAGAGTTAGACTTACTGCAAGCACTAAAAGACCATGACCCCGACAGCTTTAACATTATCGATAAGCTAACGATAACCACCAGCGAACAGCGGTTATACGAGCAGGGCAACACCAGCGACGAGCTAGGAACCTGGCTTGAACAACAAGGTTACGAACTCTCACAAAGCGAAACTAAAGAGTTCTCACTACTTGAGCAAACGTGGCAGGTCGATAAAAAACAACTGCAGATTAGTGCATTGATTGCTGAACGGGATGAAGCGGTTGCTCAGGCATCTGACTTTAGTAACGAACTAGAGCAACTGCGAAACGAACGCGATGAAGCGGTGGCTCATGCTTCTTCCATGAATGAGAGACGTGAACAAACAGAAACGGAGCGTGACGAATTTTTAGAACGTTTCTCTTGTATTCAAGAGGATCTCAAAAAAGTAAAAAAAGAACGTGATACGTTCCAGGTCCTTTCCGATGATGTTAAAGATCAATTAGTTATAGCGCAAAGAGAATTAGAACAAAATAGTAGGCAGTTTGAGTCGTTAAAGAAAGATAACGAGTTTACCAGCAGAAATATAATTAAAGAGTTAGCAAAAGTTGGTTACCAGATTGAACTGATCAATACGCTATTACAAAACAAGCAACCTAGCCAAAAGAAGGTCGCTGGAGCGCGAAAGGGAAATGAAGGCTCTCCACTTCTTTATGAGGCTCAACAGTTCTGGCTCGAGGGTGAATGGTATAAATTAGTTGCTTTAGCGACCAAAGCCGAGGGCTTACCTCCGAACACAGAAAAAGCGCAATTAGCGGCCTTTATCACCAGTGGCTATGCGCAAATTGGTGATGAGGGTAATGCACAGACTTGGTCTGTTGTTGCCACGGAATTGAGTAGCGATAAACAGCAGCTAGCTCAATTACTGTATTGTAATGTAAATAACTCATTAGCACGGCTTTACGCTTTGCAGGGTGACACTCAGAAAGCAATTCAGCATTTCCAGTTATCTGTGGCAAGTACGAATATCAGGAAGTCTCCTGATGCCGACAAAATACGTGCCGTAAAAGAAGTGACAAGTCTTGGTCTGATAGATTTAGCGATCGACATAACAGACGAGATGTTAGGCTCAGTGGCTTTCCATCAAAGAAATACACAGACCGCAATAAAGCGTATGCAATCAGAAATAAGAGCAGCGCAGAAGCGGTTGGAGCTCGCTGATAGAACAGCAGTTGTTACCACAACAGATTTGGCACGACTTTGGCAAGTTGTTGATAAGTGTTTTGATAGCCCAGATGTGCAAGACGCTATTGATCAGCAATTATTAAAAGAAGATTGGACTAATGAGGATAAATTTTATCTTTGCATTGCAATAGCGGAGAAGATGAATAGCCATCAAGATCGGCTCCAAGCAATAAGCTGGATTAACCAAGCTCGGTTGTTTTTAACCTCAACTAAGATGGACAATACTGAGGTGAAATATCGTGAATTGACAGAGTTAGCTGCGCGCATAGAACAACCTGCTTTAGTAATTGACTTGAGTGTTGAGTCAAACCTGTTAAGTCCATCCATCGAGAGCGATCAAAAGGAAAAGTTAAAAGAAACCTACAGAAACTTGCGTGCGCCTAATGAAAAAATACAACAACATGGACATGATTTGCTGATTGACTATCTAAAAGCCAACCCTCACAAGAAAGATAGCCGGAATAGCAAAAAGAAACCGGTACTGATCGAAGTAGGGACTACCCGTGAGAATGTACCGGGTCAGGGCTCCACTTTGCAGCTAGCAGCTTTGGCACATGAGCAGAGTATCCAATTTATTAGTGTTGACATGGATCCGCACAATTCTCGTTGGGCTAAGTTTAATATGGAGTTGATGCAACTACCGGGCGAGACGGTCAATCAAAAGGGTGAAGATTTTTTGGCTGAATTTCCGGGCCCAATTGAATACGTTTTTTTGGATGCATACGATTTTGACCATGGTAACCACAGTGATCTGCGCCAGCAGCGTTACCAGAAATATTTAGGCAGTAATATTGATGAAGTGCAATGCCACAAAATGCATTTAGATTGTGCAAAAACTTTGGCCAAAAAGCTTAGCCCTGAAGGTGTTGTTTGCGTCGATGACACCTGGCAGGACGAAAAAGGTTATTGGACAGCAAAAGGTACGCTTGCCGTCCCATATCTTTTGGAAAATGGATTTAAAGTAATTGAAGCACGTAACCGTGCTGTTTTGTTGGCTAGGGAAAGCACACCGCAGAGCGTGAGTTAACTTATGGAAGTATTCTCTAAACAAGCATGTACCCTTGGTGAAGGCCCATTGTGGTCTGATTATTATCAGCAGTTCTTTTGGGTAGATATTATTGAACAAAAAATTTATGCAAAGTCGCTTTTATCAAACAACGAATACTTTGATAAATGCTGGCCTGTCGATTTTATACCCACAGCTTTAATCGATAATAGTTTGGAAGATAAGACTATTTGGGTTGTTGCTGACAAAGGGTTGTTTATTTTCGAGCCACAGACAGGCGTCGCGCAAAAACACATAGATTTTGAGTTAGATGAAAACTTCAGAACAAATGACGCGGGTGTGGACGAATCTGGGAATCTATGGGTGGGTGTCATGGAAAAACAACCGTCCGGGCTGAACGGCTATATTTTTACTGTGGATCAAGTGGGCAATATTAAGAAAGGTATTAACAAAATTGGCATACCGAATACATTTTGTTGGAGTGATGAACAAAACGCAATGCTAGTGTCAGATTCTTTTCAGCAGAAAACTTTCTTGGTAAAGAACCCGCCCGATGAAGCAAGAATAAATGAATACCCGGTAGTATTGGACTTGGCCGATACTGACGGCACTCCTGACGGTGGCGCACTAGATCAGGGTGGCGGTTTTTGGAATGCGAATTGGGGATTAAAACGTGTAATAAGTCATCAACTGGGGCGTATCACTCGTAAATTGGATATCGACGTGCCTCATGTGACATCCGTCTGTTTCGGCGATAAGAATCGTGATAAATTGTTAGTAACTACGGCAACGGAAGGCCTTAATGAAAGTCAGAGAGAAGCTTATCCCCAATCCGGTTTTACCTTCCTGTTGAACAACGACAAAGAAATCAACGGCCGTACGCCACTGGGATTTGCTATGAAGGTGCAGCGTCATGTTAGCTAGTGTAGTTATAAGAACATATAACGAAGAAAGATATCTCGACCGCCTTCTGACCGGTATCATGGCACAAAAAAGCAGTCTAGTGGATATCGAGGCCGTCATTATTGACTCTGGTTCTACCGATAAAACCTTAGAAATAGCCAATAAACACAATTGCAGAATAACGCACATACGCAAGCAAGACTTTACTTTCGGGCGAAGTTTGAACGAGGGATGTGAGTTCGCGAATGGTGACTTCTTAGTGTTCGTTAGCGGGCATTGTTTTCCCGTAAATAACGACTGGATACATGAGTTGGTCAAGCCTCTAGTTGAGGGAAAAGCCGATTATAGCTATGGCAAACAAGAGGGCGCAGAGACTACAAAGTATTCGGAATATCAACATTTTAAGAAGTTTTTCCCTGATTGCTCTCAGGTTCCTCAACAGGGATACTTTTGTAATAACGCAAATGCAGCGATTACCCGTAAAGCCTGGCGCCAATATAAGTTTGATGAAAGCTTAACTGGCTTAGAAGATATGTATTTGGCGAAACAACTTGTCAATGACGGTGGAAAAGTGGCTTATGTGGCCAGCGCGCCTGTTTATCATATTCACGATGAAAGTTGGAAACAGGTTCGCACACGCTATGAACGAGAAGCTTATGCGTTGCAGAAGATTATGCCCGAAGTTCACTTTAACAAAAGTGACTTTTTTCGCTTTTTTGTATCATCATTGTTAAATGATTTTAGCGTTGCAATAAAAGATAAAATGTTTTTACGGAAAGCGAAAGAGATTTTCATGTTTCGGCTAATGCTTTACTGGGGAACATATCGAGGTAACCATGAAGTTCGGCGATTATCTCAGTCTATGAAACATCGATATTTCTATCCAACAGATAAAAATTCAAGCGAGAAGGATTCATATGAGCAAGCAGCGAGTCGTAGCTCTGCTACCAATGAAAGCAAATAGCAGCCGTGTACCGGGTAAAAACTTTAAAGATTTTTGTGGTAAACCGCTATTCCGTTGGATATTAGATAATTTGCTTGCAGTAGCAGAAATTGATCAAGTCATTATCAATACCGATGCCCGCGATATTCTCGAAGACAAAGGGTTAACACCTTCTGACAGAGTGCTGATAAGAGATCGCAAAGAAGAACTCTGTGGTGATGAAGTGTCCATGAATCGTGTACTTGCTGATGATGTTGAAAATGTCGAAGCTGATCTTTATTTGATGACACACACGACAAACCCTTTGCTGCAGCCTGAGACTATCAAAAAAGCCATAACGCGTTTTAATAACCTCAAAGAAAAGCGTGAAGCTGATTCACTGTTTACGGTTAACAAAGTGCAGACGCGCTTTTATAAAGAAGACATGACACCCGTAAACCATGACCCAAATAACTTGATACCAACTCAAGACCTTGAGCCGTGGTATGAAGAAAACTCTAATCTGTATTTATTTACCCGAGAAAGTTTCGCCAAAACGAACGCGCGGATTGGTGCTAACCCGAAAATGATGCAAACCCCCGCACTTGAATCATCGGATATCGATACGCCCGATGATTGGGATATGGCGGTGATTGCGGCTCAGTACTTCATTAATAAAGGAATTGTGAACAATGTTTAAAGTGCTAGTCACATGCCCGCCAATGTTAGGAATGTTTGAGCATTTCGTGGAACCTGCCAAAGAGCTTGGGATTGAACTTGTGCCTGCGAAAACAACGCAAGTGTTAACCGAGCAAGAATTGATGGAGTTGTTACCAGAATACGACGGCTGGATTATTGGGGATGACCCCGCAACGCGACAGGTATTCGAAGCCGCTAAAGCGGGTAAGTTGAAGGCGGCCGTAAAGTGGGGGATTGGCGTAGATAACGTCGATTTTGCGGCGTGTAAAGACCTAAACATTACGATCACTAATACGCCCAATATGTTTGGTACTGAAGTCGCTGATGTTGCCGTTGGGTATTTACTAGGTTTAGCACGTCAGACTTTTTTTATTGATAGAGAAATTCGCACTAACAATGGTTGGCCTAAACCGGCGGGTATGAGCCTGACAGGCAAAACAATAGGTGTTGTTGGTTACGGTGATATTGGCTATAACGTAGCGAAACGCCTTATGGGCTTTGATGTAAACGTGATTGCTTATGACCCAGGCGTTGAAGGCTCTCGGGGGCTTGAATACGTAGAGCGTTGCCCTTGGCCAGAAAACCTCAGTGAACTTGATTTTCTGATTTTTACCTGCGCTCTCAATAAGCACAACCACCATATGTTGAATAAAGAGACGTTGAGTCAGTTAAAACAAGGAGCCCAGGTTATCAATGTCGCGCGTGGACCATTGATTAACGAAAGTGATTTGATTACAGCACTAGAATCGAACCACATTAAAGCGGCTGCACTGGATGTATTTGAAGTAGAACCACTACCCAAAAGCTCGCCACTTAGAGATATGCCCCAGTGTATCTTTGGCTCTCATAATGGGAGTAACACCAATGAAGGTGTAATTAGAGCGAGTTACAAGGCGCTTGAAGAAATGAAAAAATTTTTAGAAGAAACACTATGACAAAAAACGAACAAAAGTTTGCGCTTATCACCGGTGCGAACGGTGGTATCGGTCAGGCACTTTGTAAAACTTTTACGGAGGAAGGCTACGAGGTTATCGCAACTGACGTGCACGAACAGCCTACAGAATCTTTAATCTTCAGTCGTTACGTCTCCATTGACTTAAATAAGTTAGTCGAAAGCGAATCTTATGCCACTGACAGAACGAATGAAATAAAGTCGCTCTTACCGAACAGAGAACTACACGCGCTAATCAATAATGCGGCAATACAGATTTTGGGGGGAGTAGACTCTCTCACCAGAGCAGACTGGAACCAAACTCTAAATGTTAATTTGCAGGCACCATTCTTTTTAGTGCAAACGTTAAAAAATGAACTAGAGGCGTGCAGAGGCTCTATAGTAAACATTAGTAGTATCCATGCAAAACTGACGAAGAGGAATTTCGTAGCCTATGCAACCAGTAAGTCTGCTTTGAGCGGTATGACTAAAGCTATGTCAGTTGACCTTGGAGCGAAAGTTAAAGTGAATGGAGTTGCGCCAGCAGCTATCGAGACGGAGATGCTTATAAGTGGATTTAGTGAGAACCGAGAAGGACTAGCTAAATTAAATGATTATCACCCAACAGGAACAATTGGTGAGCCCCGAGAAGTTGCAACTACGGCTTTATTTCTTGCGAACAGCAACACGCGCTTCTTAAATGGAGAGATTTTAGAAATAAATGGAGGTATTGGAAACTGCCTTCATGATCCTGATTAATGGTTAAAAAAATGGAAATTAAGAAGTTTTATAAGCTACTTAGAGAAAAGCAGTATCAATTGGCGTTAGATCTTTTGTCTGATGGTAAAGTTACACAAATAGAGGGCCAAAATAAAAGATTGAAAATACTCTGTAATCAACTTCTAGGTAATGGTATTGAGTCATTGAAATTAGACTCCAACCCTATCTTAGACTCTGTATTAGCTCAAACAGTAGATAAAAGTCTAACGTCGTTGTCTGGCGAAATCATCCCGGAAGAAGAGATTTATCGACTGATAAAAGAATATTTAGAATACGACCATGAAGAGGCAATCCGGAATATAGCTTTTGATGAGCAAAAAATAATTAAAGGAGAATTTGACAAATTTTTAGAAGAGAAAAAACAAAAGATAGAGGCACGATTAGATATTTATGAAAAAATATTAAACTACAAATTTTCAGAATATCCGAATCGCTATTTAACTGAATTTCCCCGCTTAAAAGGCAAAAAGAATGATTCGGCAGACGTCACTATTTCTTTTTTATTTGCATTTAAGAATAGGGCTTCAAGAGCAAAAATATCTTTTAAAAGCCTAGTTGATAGTATTAAAAATTTTGAAAAAGTTAAAAAAACATTTAAATTCGAGATAGTCCTAGTCGAACAAAGTTCTTATGACCAAGCTTATAATTTTTTTAGTGATAAGGCTGATTTTGTAAAATATGAAAGGCTAGATTTTTCCAATAGAGAAGTCAACAAGCTAGAAATGTTAAATCATGCTTTTCATGTTTCCTCCGGTGATATACTAGCCATTTGTGACGTCGACTATATTTTCGAAGGAGATTTTGTAAGAAAATTAGCGGAACGTGTTGAAAACTCATCTTTAGCTGAAACAGCTTTGGCCTTCAATTGTTTTGAGACTCATGTCCATAAGCGAGGAGGGCGACTCGCCGGTGCAGGGACTCCAGAAGGATACTTTTGGTTGCTAAATCGTGATATGTTTTTAATATGCACTAATCAGGCCGATTTTTGCAAGCATAATGTGGCTATAGATGTACATGTAAAGCAAAAACTCATTCAGCATGGTTATAGGATTCTAAACGGTTCTCACGCGCAGAATGATAAGTGTATAATAATGCGGCTGCCTCATCAAAACCGATACAACCACTCCTGTGATGCTGCTATTTCAGATAGTAATTTAGATAAATTATACGACCCAATTAAGGATGGCGGAGTATTCTCAGAAATAAAAAAAGCTGTTTTCTTAACAAGTGAAATTATTACCGGCGAAGACAATATGCTTAGTGATGTTGCCTCTTATTTCAGAAAACATGACGTTAACATAATACCACGAGTGTCATTTACTAAAGACGAGAAGTTTGACTTTATAATTACGGGCAGGGATATTACCGCTTTCGATTATATAAGGGAATATATTATTAACTACGACACACCAGTTATTCAAGTTATAAGCGAAGAAGTATTTCGTGACGAATTTAGGCATACAGCAAATTGGATTTCAAATGTTTTCCCTAACTTATATCTCTTGTTTTTGAATGATTTATTTCCGTATGAAAACTCAAAGGGAGCTAAAGTTGGCGGTGTTAGCACTTTTACATTATCCACATTCGACGAAGGGTTAAGCATAGCTGACTTGCGTAAAAAGACGGTAAATCTAAAAGTCCCATTTCTGCATGATGCCAAAGTAAAGAATTTAATTAGAAGGAATGTTAGGGTAAATAACTTTTACTCAACGAATAGGATCTCGTTCCGAAGCGATACTAATGGGTTTGATTTCCCTAAGGAAAATAGTCAAATTTATTTAAAAAACAAATTTTATAATGATAACTTTTTTTACTCTAAGAGTAAGAGCGAAGTCTACAACTATTTCGATAAGCTTGATATCAACAGAAACCTTGTGGCTGAAGATATAAGTCATAACTTGGAACTGCTCTTAAACGATCAATTTGACTTTAAGAATCAGCAAGTTGTTATTCTTCTTGACCCTACATGTTTAGACCAAAAGTCTGGCATATCCACGTATTTGATAAATATGTACAAATTTCTGAAGTTAAGTCGGCTTGTTGAGAATATAATCTATTTCAAAAATCCTTTTGAATCTTCTTTGGCTAATAATAGAGAGTTATTTAGAGAATATGTTGCTGATACTTTCAATAAGTATCGAAAGTACGAAGGCAATATGGTTTTCTGGGATTCAGAGGCTCATTATCCTGGATTTTATTTAGATTCATGTTTTACAAAAATTTTGGTAACTCATTGTAGCGCGCTTCTTGCTGCTAAGTTGGATAAAAAGTTAGCTCTACCACTTAGTAAAGGTCTTAATGCCATATTGAAAAGTGAAATAGATAATATTAGAAGTGCGGATTTCGTTATCAGTCCTACGCTGTATCATGATAAAAAGCAAAAGGATTTTTATTCAGATATAGGTAAATCTTTTGTTGAATATGAGAGTTCCATAATTACAAATTATGTAAATGACAGCTACAATAAATTAATTTCATATTCAGACAGAAGCTTTGATTTATGCTTCGTCGGCCGCCCCCAACTACTTAAAGGATTTGATAAAATCGTCTCCTTACTAGATGAGATTTATGGTTTAAAACTTGCGATTTTAACCAATTCAGCGAATGATATGACCGACAAGGTTAAAAACTTTCATAATGTCACTTTATACTATGATGTTAAAGCCGACGAAATAATCGAGGTTTTAAGAGAAAGTAAGTTTTTGATTGATTTATCTGAACATCATAGCTGTAGCTCTGTGCTCTTAGAGGCTATAAACTCCAAAACTCCCGCGATTTTAAGAGATATCGACACATATAAGGAAGTGCTTAAAGGTTCTAGACTAAAAGAACTTAGCTTGTTTTTAAGTGATAAAGAGTGCCAAGATTCAAAGCTTATGGCAAGTTTGATTAAAGATAAGATTAGCTGTAATCAAAAGCTGTTTGATGATGAACCGGAAAAGTGCGACAAGATTTTCAACGATTTTCTTTTGAAAAATTACATGGAAAATTATTTTTTCTTCAGGTCTATTTTTTCAAAGATAGGTTTTAGACATAAGAGATATCGAAATTCGTCGGCGTTTAATGAGTATCTGAATGGGAAACGGGTGGTTAATGTAGTTCATAGCCCAGCTCTAGAAGAGGGGGATGGTAAGTTTATTGATTCTTTTGACTGTATAGTTCGTTTTAACCGGGCACTTGAAAACATTGAGCCAATGAAACACGGGTCCCGAACCGACCTTTTATATAGTTGCATAAACAGGAGTCCCGAGTCTGGTAATATGATTGCTGAGACTTATAACGAGTTTGTTGTTGATTCGGGAGCATGGGTAGCGAAAGCTTATCCAAATTTGAATTGGACCGGGCGGTTTTCCTTTGATTTAGATTTTAGAGCAGGCGCCACCTATGATAATTATTCGTTCGAGTCGTTTAATAAAGCTCCCAAACGTACATCTGAGTTTTCGCGCGAGTGGTTTGAGTGGCTAGAATATTTTATGGATTGCCGTCCAAACACCGGGGTTTTGGGGATATTGGATCTTCTTCAATATGATATTAGTGAGCTGTATTTAAAGGGATATACCTTTTTCCAAGGTGGTTATGACTTTTCTTACAGAAGGCAAAACGAGAACGAGGTTTTAGAATACATGGAAAAAGCAGGATATCATAATCAATATAGACAAAACCTACTTCTTAGGAAGCTTATAATGACTGACGCTCGTGTGAAGTATGACGCTTCACTAGAAAATATCTTAGTAGAAATGTGAGCCGGTTCTATTAACGACGTGATTTTTAACTATTTAAGTTGAATGTTTCAAGATATTTTAATGATTAAAAAAAGGCATGGTTAGATTGATGGCTATTCACTCGTTTAGATTTTCTCGAAAGTCGGTTGTACCGGGGCTGCTATGAAGGTACTCGTAACTGGAGGTGCGGGCTTTATTGGAACTCACATAATAGTATGTCTTCTGGAAAGGGGGCATGATGTTCATGTCCTTGATGATTTTTCTAACTCATCCGAAAAGGCATTAAAACGTGTTAAAAATATTACCGGCAAATTTATCCGCTTTACGAAAGGTTCAATACTAGATGGCGCGTTGTTATCTTACCTTTTTGCAAACGAATCATTTGATAGCGTCATACATCTGGCAGCATTTAAAGCCGTGGGTGAGTCCTCTACAAATCCGTTGAAATACTATGAGAACAATGTCGTTGGGACTCTTGTATTGTCTCGTGCTATGAAAAATTTTGGGGTCAAGCGTTTAATATTTAGCTCTTCAGCTACTGTTTATGGCGACGGTGTTCAAATGCCGCTCACTGAATCTTCGTGTGTTCAAGATCCAACCAATCCTTATGGCAGAACAAAATTAATGATGGAACAGATTCTGACAGATCTGGCAAAGTCCGATCCATCTTGGGATATCACGGTATTGCGATATTTTAATCCTGTTGGGGCTCATTCAAGTGGGCTAATTGGAGAAGACCCAAATGGAATACCGAATAATTTGATGCCATTTGTGTCCCAAGTTGCCGTAGGGAAGCGAGACAAGGTGTCTGTGTTTGGTAACGACTATGATACCCCGGATGGAACCGGTGTTAGAGACTATATTCATATAGAAGACTTGGCTCTTGGGCATGTTAAGGCATTGGAAAAGCAAAATAGTGATCAACGCGGTAGCTCCCGTAATATAAAGATCTACAATCTGGGGACGGGTCGGGGGTATAGTGTTCTGGAAGTCATTGAAGCATTCAGTAGGGCTTCTGGTAAAAAGATTCCATACGAAATAGTGAAACGCAGGCCGGGCGATGTTGCAAAGTGTTGGGCGGATCCCAGTAAATCAGAATTAGAACTCGGATGGAAAGCAACTCGGGATTTGATTCAAATGTGTCGTGACGCATGGAATTGGCAGGTGAATAACCCCGAGGGGTATGAATAGTTACAAGCTGACATTACACCATCCATTACATTTGTATTCGGAGATTTTTGATATAACGTTAGTTAGTTTGATTTGCTCTTAGTCGAAGTTGTGACTTCATGTAATAGTTATTTCTATGCTCTTGTGTAGCGAGCCTTAACTGTAAGAGCTTGGCTAAGTCATTGCGCTTATCGTCACAAACAAATGAGCTCTCCAAAATGAGATCTAATAGGCGTGTAAATTTGGACTTATGGTCGATATGCGTGCCTGCGTGGACCTTAAGATATTCGGTTACATCTTTTTGGGAAAATTTCAAAAAAATTTTATTTTTTAAAATGGCTTCAAGTTGATCGGGTCCATTGGCAATGGACGATATCTCAGCTATCGTTTTGAATTTATCAACCGACTCTTCGCGCGGAGGGAAGTAAACTACAGGTACATTCAATGCTAGTGACTCGAGTATCACGGTACTGAATCTAGAAACAACGCACGCGCATCGAGAAATAGTCTCATGAAGCGGCATTGATGAAACGTATTTCATGAAGCGACTCGGAGTATCTTCGCTTGGGTGGACCGCAATAACTGGCTTCATGCCTGCGGACTGTATGGCCTGAAATGCGTCGTTCAGCCACTTCGTCTTACAGTGAGCAAGTGCGCCATAGCTAAAGTTGTAATTTATAAGAGCTTCAGAAGTATTTTGGTCTGTACTCGTGCTGATCGGTCTCAGTGTAGAAATTCTCGGATTGCCGACAACATTAACCGACTGTCTCGAATCGTGAAAAAAGCGTTTGTCGTATGGGCAAGGTAGTAGGATGTGTTTTGCGCATTGATAAGGAAACCTAGGGGTTGGGCTAAGTTCATCGTAATAATCCTGGACTCCTTCAGCTATAGCAATGGATGGTAATTTGGCGTCATTATAGGCTTCGACAAGCACTCGAGCTGAGCGCTCCCAGTCATTAAAAACACAAAGCATTGCAGGTAAGTCGCCTTTAGCGATAAGCTCTTCGAGACGAACAACATTTAAATGCTTCGAAATTTCATGCTCTTGTATGAAAGATAGACGATCTTTCACACTCGGGTCGATGTAGTAGCTTGCTGAATCGATTAGAATTAATTTGTAGGGTAAGTTTTCTAAACTTAGCAAACCTTGCAATATATCTAAGTGGTATGGCTTGTGCGGCAAGAAAGCGATAACCAATTTATTAAAATCAAAGTGCATTTTTGTCTCGAAACGCGTTTACGATAAACCTAAAAGGCCAGAGGTTCATTCAACAAATTATGACAATCTTAATTCCTAAGATATCAATAGTAACCCGAACAAAAAATCGGAACCTACTTTTAGGACGGTGCATGCAAACTATATTCAGTCAGTCTATCACTGATGATTTGGAATGGATAATCGTAAATGACGGTGGAGGCAAGCATGAGGTTGACACGGTTGTTGGGGCACTTAATGGCGAAAAAAGCAATTTAAAAACGAATATTATTCATCTTGAACAGTCTGTTGGTCGTGCAAGTGCTGCTAATATTGGATGCGAGGCTTCCTCTGGCGAGCTGTTGGTGTTGTTAGATGATGATGACTCCTGGCATGACACGTTTTTGGAGGAGGTAGCTGCCGTCTTTCGGGAGAATAATTCACTCAGTATTATATCGACACACTCTGAGCGGGTTGAAGAGGAGCTTATAGGTGGTGAGATCTTTCAGCAGCGTCGTGAAAATGCGGAGTTTAACAGTGAAAAAATTTCGTTTTTAGGGATGTGCGCCTTTAACCGGTTGGCACTAAATAGCGTGGTGTTCAAAAAGTCTGTTTTTGATGATATCGGCGGATTTGACGAGTCTATGGATTTGCTCGAGGACTATGACTTTTTCATAAGAGCTATGTTGAAGTACGATGTTTATGTGATTCCTAAAGTCTTGTCTCGATTTCACGTTCGTGTCTCGGAAAAAGATGGTAGCTCTTACGCGAATAGCACAACATCTATGCAACAGCTGCACGAGCAAACTCTCGCTTCTTACAGAAATAAAATGATTCGAAAGGATTTAGTGGATGGCCAGATTGGAGTAGGTCATTATCTTGCTTTGGGTGAAATGTATCACGAGCAGATCTTAGCAAGAAAGGAATTTAGGCTTGGAATTCAGTCTTTATTCGGTTTAGTGAACCCAGTTGTTCTCGTAAAAAAACTATTGGGAAAATTAAGAGTTGAGCGGAATAAGTGATAGAGTTAAACATACAAAAATAATAAAGACTTACAGTTGATATGCTAAAACACGTTCAAATCATAACCTGTGTAATCACACTCAGCGCCTGCGCCGAATACCAAGGCAGCAAGTTCGATAATCCGCGTATTGACTGTGGTGACTACGCCACTACGGTGCCCAATAACTTACCCATACCCGTTAAAGCTGAAGGTGCCTGGGCGATTATGGGCTCCTCGTCTGCCTTTGGCGCGGGAGCAAGTAGTTATAGCGAGAGCTGGGCCGGGCAATTAACCGATAAACTGGGTCAACATGGCGTAGCGGTCGAGAATACCTCAAAAGGCGGCTACACCACCTACCATGCCTTGCCGGCCAGCTGCGATGTACCGTTTTACCGCAAACAACCCGATCCCGAGCACAACCTGGATAAAGCCTTATCTTACGAGCCTCGCGTTGTCGTTATGTCGTACCCCAGCAATGACGCAGCCAGCGGCTATACCGCGCGCGAAGCCGCGGCCAATGTCTTGTTGATGCGTCAAAAGCTGGCTGACAAGAATATTCCGCTGGTCGTCATTTCCGCGCAACCGCGGCCGCTCAGTGCGGACGGACAAGAGGCCTTGTTGGGCTTTGATACGCTACTCAATGAAGCCATGGGCCCGTGTTTTGTTAATGTCTACGATAAACTGCATGGCACAGACGGCAAGCTCGTACCGGAATACGACCACGACACGGTGCATGTCACGAACGCCGGGCATGATGTGATTTATCAAGCATTGGCTGAAACCATTAACAGTAAACAGTGTATTGCGGTAAATGGCGTCGAATTATAAATTAAGTATAACGCGAGCGGCGAAGCAGGTTGACGGACTGCACGGCTTTGCACTCGACCAGCCGCAAACTTCGCAGACCATAACTGACGTTGAATTAAGCGGCGGCCGCTTGCGGTTTTTTGGCTGGGTATTAGCGGACGAAGACGGTGCAGTGCCATCCGTGTATATCAAAGAGGCCGGTCAGCGTCACCCGCTGCCATTGAATACCGAACGTCCGGATGTCATCAACACTGTGTTGGGGCAGCACGCCCAAGCACATCCCCAGTTAACCTGTGGCTTCGACCACTACCTGCAGTTGACCGCGGATAGCGCGGAGTTGTGTGTTGTGAGCAATGACCAAGAACACACGCTGTTTACCCTGTCAGTCGAAGGCAGTTTAAAGGTACTGGAAGGCAAAGACGGTTGGTTGTTTTTGGATAATGACGCCAATGACAGTGTGGCACAGCACACGGGTAAAATGGCCTTAGGGCTGTTATCACGTTGGGGCTGGCAACGGTTTTTTAAGCAAACGCAGCAGTTAGCGCAGCCCTTCGCGCTGATGATTGCGCCTTCTAAAGAAACGGTCTATCCACAGTTTTATCCGATAGTCAAAGCCGGTCAAGCGCCTATAGAGCAGATGCTGGCGCTGGCACCGGCTGATTATCCTGTCGTTTACCCCGTTAGCGCCCTGGCGAACGCAGCCATGCGCACATTTCGTAAAAACGATACTCACTGGAGTTTACCCGGTGCCTCTGTTGCCAGTCATCAATTATTGGTGACGCTCGGGTTGGGCGAGCATTCGCGAGTATTTGCTAACGACACCTACGTCGAGCGCGATGTTATTGGTGACTTAGGTAATAAATTGTATCCGTCGGCGCTGTCGGCCGAGGTGAGCCTGAAGGGTGCTAACTATCATCCCCAAGTGGTTTATGATAATCAGTTACCGAACTTTGGCCGTGCGCTGATTGTTGATAATCCGGATGCCAACAGTGATCACAAGTTGGTGATGTTTGCCTCGTCATCGGGTTACTCGATGCTGCACTATCTTTACCGCGTATTTAAACGCATTATATTCGTTCACTCGGCCGGTAATGTGGATAAACAGCTATTACAAACGCTTGGTGGTGATTTTGTGGTAAGCCAGACCAATGCCCGTTTTGTCATACGTGCACCCAAGGTTGGCGTATCCGTTAAAAAGCTAATGCAGCAAAAACTGCGTGCCGAAACCGTCTCAGCTCGTGCTACACTCTTGCAAAAGTCACAGCAACAACAGCAAAAGCACCCAGACGATAGCGATATTCGGGTTTTGCACCGGTTGCTGGCTAACCGATAAGTCAATAAGAACAGGAAGCGCCGCGGATTATGCACCTTAATCAGCTAACAGGACGTTACATCAGCTGGCTCAGTACCTTAACCGGCAAAGTGCAGAAACTGTGTTTTTGGGATCTTTACGCCTCGATTTTTTTGTTTCTGATTAACCAGGTAACTCAGGTCCTGGTCGTTTTTGTGCCATTAAAACTCCTGGTGATTATTGGCTCGGGCAGCGTTCCGGGATTTATTCAACAGTTTGTACCGACGCTCACCTACGAGGATATGATCACCTACCTGGCACTGGGCGCGGGGCTGGTGTACTTCCTGTATATTGTCAGTGATGTGATACTCACGCGCCGCGCGGCGGCTGCCGGTAAACACATCATTCGCCATGCCAACAAAGTCTCGTTGTTTGATAAACAAGAAGACTTTACCAAAGACGTTTTTACGCGTGTCGCTCGCAGCTGGGGCGGTTATATCATGGTCGTTGGGGGCATGGCGCTGGGCTTTTTGCTGGATTGGCGTTTGTATTTGGTACTGACCGTGTTAATGGTCTTGCAGTATGTCGGGGTGGGGTTGGTTTGGCAGCGGTTACAGCGCCCTGAGAACATTGCCAAACGGGCAGAATTTATCACGCGGCGCCCGTTTTTACTGAGCACCTTATCAGCGATAAATTTCGCTGTGGTGTTTTTAATGATGGTGTACTTCTTTTTGACCGAGGATTATAACTTTCTCATCGCCATTGCCATTATTCTGCTCACCCGCCAGGTGATGATCCGCTTTAATCTTGCTATTAGTGACGGCTTCTTTTTATTCCAGCAGGAAGCGAAAATCAGTGCGCTGTTTTTCAGTGAGGTGAAATTACAGCAGCAAGTCGGGCATGAGGACAAATCCTTTATTGAGTTGTTACTGCCGGCGCAGCGGGGCCAAGTTTTTAGTGCCATTGAACGTGATACCGGCTTGCCGCTGGCGCAATATGCCTGGCAGTGGAATGATACCGGTATTCGTAATGTCGCCAGCTTTATTGGTCAGCGCGACGGCAACGAATTACTGTTAAAAATTTACCCGGTCAAACAAGAGAAGAATTTTTTATCGGATCAGCTCATGCTGCAGGAGCTGGCGGATAGCCACCCATTGGCAATGAACATGCTGGCGCACGGCGAAACCTTTGGTGTGCTGTATTTAATTGCGGAAGGACCGGTTGGCGAGCTTGTGCCTGGCGCAGAGCGTGCTCAGGTGGTTAATGAGGTGCGTTTAAAAAGCTGGGCTTATGAGCCCGATGACAGTTTACTCGATCGATTGTCGCGCAGCGCACCCATGGTGCATGAGCGCCTTGACGCGGATAAAGTGGCACTGTTGGCCATTGCCGATGATATTGATACTGAGGCGTTGTCCGAATTTGAGCAACGTCTGCCGGAACTGGTAACGCATATTGATCAACTCCCGTTGTTTATATGGAACAGAAACATCGCGCCGGCGAACATCCGTAAAACGGACGATAAGCTGAACCTGTTGCACTGGCAAAATGTGATTGCAGAGCCGATTGGCATGGGCGCAAGCCCGGCCGAAATTGCAAAAATGGACGCGGATGAACTGTTGTCAGCGATACATGAGGGGCGCAAAGACGCAAAGCATGTGCGTGTCTGCGATCTGATGTTGGTGGCTGCATTACCGGCGTTTGAAGGCGCGTTAAATGCACAAAACTTTAATGCCGCTGCAGCGCAACTCGGTAATTTGAATAAGCTGATCAACGAGTGTCTGCAATGAGTTTGCCGTCCGTTACCGTGTTACTCGCCAGTTACAACGGCGGCGCCTATATACAGGAGCAGCTGGCCAGCGTTTTGGCAAGCGAAGGTGTCACGGTTAACGTGGTGGTGCGAGATGATGGTTCCACTGACGACACGGTGGTTAAGGCACAGTCTTTCGGTTCACGTGTCACGGTAATCCAGCGCACTGAACTTGAGCCTGATTACGGCCACTTAGCGAATTTTTCGGCGCTTTGTGAACATGCGAAGGCGCATACCAACAGCGACTACTACGCGTTTTGTGACCAGGATGATATATGGTTTGCAGACAAATTGGTGACGCTGGTCGATGCAATACGCGAAATCGAGGACGCAGGGCAAACTCCGGCGTTGGTGCACTGTGACTTGCAGGTGGTGGACGCCGACTTGCAACCACTGTCAGAATCGTACTGGCGCTATCAAGGGTTACCGGATCCGGGGCAGCATCGTTTGGATAAACTGATGTATCAGAACGTGGTCACCGGCTGCGCCTGTTTATTTAATCGTGCGCTGTTAAATGCGGCGACGCCGGTACCTAACCAAGCCGTTGTGCATGACTACTGGTTTGCGCTGGTGGCAGAAGCCATCGGCAAAGTGACATTTATCGACAAGCCCTTGTTGGCTTACCGTCAGCATGGCGCGAATTCAATTGGCTCGGTATCCTTTGATGACCAGCGCAGTTATTTTAAAAAGTTTCTGTATCAAATGTTGTGGCGGTTCCCGGGTAACCTGGCTGCCAGCCAGAGGCAGGCCAAAGCGTTACTCGAACGCTTTGAGCTGGAGCCGTCAAAGTGTGAATTGCTGAGCCGGTTTGCCGCCTTCGCGCAACTCGGTGTGTTTAGGCGCGTACAAGAGGGACACCGTTTGTTGCAAACCCGACAAAAAAGCCTCGGTGAACGTTTATATTTGACCGTGGTGTTTTTAATGTTGCCCCGCGAGCATAAAAAGGGACATAAAAAATGACGCAAACCGCCATTGTCATACCGGCCTTAAACGAAGCGCGTACCATTGCTGCTGTACTAGCATCGGCTAAGCAACTCGCTGTCGACGAGATTATTGTGGTGGATGACGGCAGCGACGACGATACCGCACGTATTGCTAAGCGCCAGGGTGTTACGGTGTTATCGCACGTGTCGTCGCGCTCGGCATGGTTAGCCATGCAAACCGGGATGCGTTATGCCGTTAAGCGCGGCTACACCCGTGTATTGACCATGGATGCCGATGGCCAGCATACCGCAGAGTCTGCGCAGACCTTGCTGAACACCACGGTAAAAGCGGATGCGCTACTGATCGGGTCCTGCCCGGCACGGGGTTCGCGGTTGCGGCACACGGCCTGGTGGATGTTCCGGCGTTTAACCGGCCTGAAAGTGGGCGATATTACCTCCGGGTTACGGTTGTATTCGGGTAAAGCGCTGCATGCCGCCGTGTCACGGCAGGCGTCGATGTTGGAATACCAGGATGTCGGTGTATTGTTGTTGATGAGTCATCTGGCGTTGGATATTCGTGAAGTGCAAGTGCCGATGCGCGAGCGTGTGGGCGATAAATCGCGAATATTCAGCTCCTGGGGTAAAGTCATTTACTATATGATAACAACCTTGCTACTATGTGCGGCAAAAGCGTTCCCGCAAAAAAGTGCCAAATTAGAAAAACGATTAACACATGCTGACTAACCCGCAAATTATTTCATCCATTATTGGCCTGGCCATCGGCATTATGATCGTATGGCTGGTTCGCCGCGATCATCTGGTGAGTAAAGACGGCGCACGCTGGCTATTGCTGGCGGTGTTAATTGTTCTGTATAGCTTTTTCCCTAAATTGAATGATGCCATTGGCCTGGCGCTGGGTATCAGTTACCCGCCGATTATTCCGGTGTTACTGGGCTTTGGCGTGGTGCTGATAAAAATGCTGTTATCAGATATTGAACGCGCCCGTATGCGGGTTGATATTGAACGTTTAGTACAGCGGATGGCGTTACTTGAGCGCGAATTAGAAGATGAGCGCAACAAAAACAACGACTGACAAGGTACCCTGGCTAACTCTTGCGGTATTGGTACATAACCCTGACCGCGCCTACCTTGATGATTTATTTGAATCGTTACTGAAGCAATCTGAACCGTTTTATCTGGATATTATTGATGACTCGCCTGTAGCTCAGTCAGATATCAAGATACCCGATGCTTTGAATGCGCGCTATATCCGTCATAACAGTAATGCCCATGGCCTGTCCGGTAACTGGAATTTTGCCGTTCGTGAGGCGCGCAGTCGCTGGGTGAGTGTGCTGCATCAGGATGACATGCTGCATGCGGACTACACGCAAATTATTGCTGAATTGATTGATACCTACCCCAGAGCATCGGCGGTGTTTAGCCACGCCCGTATTATTGATGAAAATGGACGACCGGCGAGCACGTTGGCTGACCGGGTAAAACAGCGTTTACTGAAAAAAATAGAGGGAACGCGGTATACACTCGCTGGTGATGAAGGCTCCGCGACCTTATTGCGCGGTAACTTTATCTTTTGCCCCGCGGTATGTTTTAACCGCGACATGCTCGGTTTGCATGGATTTAATGAGCGTTGGAAAATGGTGCCTGACCTGGCGCTTTATCTGCATTTGTTGTTTAAGGGACACATGCTGGCCGGCAGTAAAAAGGTGGGGATGCTTTATCGTCGCCACCAAGCGCAGGCGACCGCAAAATACCAGGCAACCGGGCTGCGCTTTGAAGAAGAGTTTGCTTTGTACCGACAAATGCTGCCGTGTTATGAACTCGAGGGCTGGTGGCGAGCGGAGCAGGCGGCAGAGCGGGCGACCATATTAAAGTTGCACGTGGGCAAAGAAATGTTGAGCCGTCTTTTGCGTGGGCAGGTTTGGCAGGCGTTAAAGCTGGGTCGGTATTTTTTCCGATCATAAAAAAAGCCCCACACAAGGTGGGGCCAAATGAACTTGGAGAAAGCTCTCCGGAACATCTGAGACTTTCCCGCTTGCCAACATTAGGGAGTCACAGAGCCGCGTGTCCTTACCAGCTATCACGAATTATTAGACTACATCTTTACATAGAGTTCAAATTTTAATCATTATTTTTTAACGATTATGGCAATCGATATCTTGCTTGATAGTACAGGCCATAGTCAGTAAGCTATCGCGGGTTAAGCGCACGGTTTTTGAGGGATCTTCATGGCGGGTATAAAAGCAACATTCATAAAAACGATAACAGCCGCTGGGCTTCTGCTCAGCTCTGCGCTTGCCTTTGCGCAGAGTATGCCGAATTTAACGCCTGAGCAAATTGAGCAATTTCAAAATTTACCCCCTGCGCAGCAACAATTAATTGCCCGCCAGTATGGTATTGATCTCGAGCAACTGCGGCAGCAGCAAATGCAGCAACAGCAGCAGCAAGAAGACACGCAGACCAATATTTACCCGCGCGGAACCCAGTTTGATGAGATGGGGAACCCGATTTTTCCGACTGAGATAAAAAACTTATTTGAGCAGGAAGACCAAGAACTGAAGCGCTTCGGCGCTGATTTATTCGCGAATGAGCCGCGCTCTTATACACCGGTTAAAGATATCCCAATCCCCGCGCATTATTTAGTGGGGCCCGGCGATGTCATCAATGTCGTGTTGTTTGGTAAGCAGGACAACAAATACGAGCTTGAGGTCACCCAGGATGGCAGTATCTTAATTCCAAAACTGGGTCCCGTTCAGGTCGCGGGTTTAACCTACACCGAAACCAAAGACGTGGTGCGCGCGCGGATCAAGGAACAGATGATAGGGGTTGAAGCTGCCGTTAGTCTGGGCGAGTTGCGCGCAATACAAGTGTTTGTGGTAGGTGAAGCTTATCGTCCGGGCTCGTATACCATAAGCTCGCTGTCGACTATTACGCAGGCTCTGGTTGCCGCCGGTGGTGTGTCTGAAATTGGTTCGGTTCGCGATATTCAAATTAAGCGAGCTGGAAAAACGGTTGTCAGCTTCGATCTATACGATTTATTGATCGACGGCAATGCGGTTGATGATTTGGTATTACAGTCAGGTGATGTTGTTCATATTCCGCCCGTGGATCAACTGGTGACGGTAAAGGGTGATGTTGTTCGTCCGGCCATTTACGAATTAAAAGGCGAGAAAAGTTTACAGCAGGTGTTAGCGCTGGCTGGGGGCATGAAAGCATCGGCCTTTAAAGAGCAGGTGATTATTGAGCGTGTCGCGCAAAGCGATCGACAATTACTCACCGCTAACTATGCAACCGAAGCTGGCCGCAATCAGGCGGTGATGGACGGTGATATTATCGACGTCAAAACCACAGCGGGCGTACCGTCCAATAGTGTTACGTTGGTCGGAGCGGTGACGCGACCCGGTAATTATGCCTGGTATGACGGATTTTCGATTAATGACTTGATTCGCTCGGTTAATATGGATTTATTACCCGAAGCTGACTTGAGTTACGGCATTGTTGTACGCGAGTCTAACGCGCAGCGCGATATCGAGGTTTTACAATTCGATTTGGCCAAGGCCATCAGCCAACCAAACTCTGACGCGGATATTGCGCTAAGCCCACGCGACTTTGTGGTGGTGTTTAGTTCGTATGAACAGCAGTCAGAGAGTGAGCTGACCATTAACAAGCTGACACTGACTGAAGAAGAGCGTGAGCAGGAAAAACGCCTGGAACTGATGAAGCAATACGAAATGCATTTCGTGCAGCAGTTGATGGTTGACGAGCAAAGCGAAGCTGAGCGTCAGGCCGAGCTGGAACGTCAGCGTGAAAGCCTGTCATCGTTATTTGTTCAGGGTGAGCAAAACGAGCAGGAAGAAGTCGAATACACTGAGTTCTCTCGTCATCGTTTGCTCGAACCTATTTTGATGAAGCTGCGTAGCCAAAGCCGGCTGGGCTCAACGGCCCAGTTAGTATTTGTGGATGGCGAGGTCCGTTACCCCGGCATCTATCCCCTGCCGATAAACGGTAATGTTAAAGATTTGGTGTTAGCGGCGGGTGGCCTAAAAGAGTCGGCCTACCTGAAGCGCGCGGAAATCAGTCGTGTCGAAATTATGGGTGAAGAAGCCGACGTTGATTATGTCACCTTTAATTTGGCTAATGCGATGGCCGGCGATATCGACCAGGCGTTGCAGGGACGCGATCGGCTTAATATTTTGCGTATCCCGCAATGGCAGGAAAATTATCAGGTCGAAATTGGCGGCGAAGTTCGCTTCCCGGGCTCCTACTCGATACGTCGGGGCGATACGCTCAGTGAGCTGATTGAGCGCGCCGGCGGATTAACGGATTACGCCATGGTTGAAGGGGCGGTGTTTACCCGCGAGGTGATTAAAGAGCAAGAGCGTGAGCGGATGCGTCGGTTAGCTCGCGATCTTCAACACGAAGTCGTTACCAATAGTATTACCAATACGACCCAGGCTAATAACCTGAGTTATAACGAGATGCGTAACTTATTACGCGACCTGACCAGTGTGGATCCGGTGGGACGAATGGTTATTGATCTGCCGAGCATCCTGGCTAACCGTGCCGATCAGGATATACAGCTACGTGACGGCGACTACCTGCATGTACCCACGCAGCAGAACTCAATTAATATTATCGGCGAGGTTCAGTTCGCCTCAGCGCACCGTTACAAAGATGGTATGACGGTGGATGATTACATCCGTATGAGTGGCGGCCTGAAGGGCAAAGCAGATGAAGAGCGGATTTATGTGATTAAGGCGGATGGCTCGGTGCAACAACGCGAGAGCAGTTGGTTTGCGGTTACCCACAGCCAGCTTGAACCGGGTGATACCATTGTGGTGCCACTGGATGCTCAGTACATCGACAATCTGAACTTGTGGACATCCGCAACGCAGATTGTTTACCAGATCTCGGTCGCGATTGCTGCCATTGCCGGATTGTAATGGGTTGAATAGTGCCGTATGAAACAGCTCATTAAACGTCTGATCCCCAGCGCCCTGCTGGGGACAGTCAAAAAACAGAAAGAGGCGACCGCGACCGCATTGACGCAACTTATGGGTCGCTCGCGCTGGCTGGCTAAGTTGGGTTATGGAGTATTATCATCGCTTTTCTCGCGTGAAAATTATGTGACGGCAGCCGGGATCCGGCGCCATCACCAATTAGATAAAGAACCGACCCAGCAGTCGCATGCGCGGTTACGGCGAAATACCCATCGACTAGAAAAAGGCCTGACCATGCAGCCGCGTCGTGAGGTCTTCGGGTTAGCATATTTGGGGCAACTGGTTGATGACTTTCGGTCTCAGGCGAGCAAGGGCAATGCGTGTCAGGAAGAGCTGCAGTGGGCCAATAGCGTTTTAACCGAATATTTCTCGTTCGCAGATGAGAGCGAGCCGGCGATAAAACGTGCCCGGGCCCGTTTTTTGGCCTGTGGCTATGTTGGTAACCAGCAAAATTACAGCCCTTATGAGCGGCAAACGTCGTTACAGAGCCGGGTTGAATTTGACGAATTTAAAAAGCTGGCGATGCAACGCCGCTCAGTGCGTTGGTTTACCGATGAGCGCGTACCTCGGTCATTAGTTGAACGGGCGATGCAGGCCGCGACACTGGCGCCAAGCGCGTGTAATCGACAGCCGTTTAATGTGTATATTATTGACGAGGACGACGCATTAAAGCGAGCCGTTAAACAGCCGATGGGCACCGCAGGCTGGGAGCATAATATTCCGATGCTGGCTGTCTTTGTCGGTGATTTTTCCTGTTTTGAAGCAGCCCGCGACCGTCATGTCCCGTATATTGACGCATCGCTAGCCGCGATGAACTTTATGTTGGCATTAGAAACTTTAGGTTTAGCCAGTTGTCCGATAAACTGGCCTGATATTGAAATCCGCGAGCGACGGATGGCAAAATTACTGAAACTCGATGCTTGGCAACGCCCCATCATGTGCATGGCCATAGGCTATGCGCAAGAAGAGGGGGGCATTGCCTTTTCTCAGAAAAAACTACCAGAGCAGTTAATACGTTATGTGGAATAAACGAATGAACCAGCACACCACGCGTCGACAAAATGTCCGTGGCTTTACTTTGATCGAGCTCCTGATTGTTATCGTGATTTTGGGCTTACTTGCGTCCTTGGTTGCGCCGACGATGTTTTCTAAGGTCACGTCGTCACAGCGCGACACTGCGGCAACACAAATGCAAATGTTTGAGACAGCATTAGACACTTACCGCCTCGATGTCGGCCGTTACCCGGAAAAACTGGAAGAAGTACGCGAGTCGGATGCACCGAACTGGGACGGGCCTTATCTTCCCAAGGCATTACCCAAAGACCCTTGGGGTAACGATTATGTTTACCGTACACCGGGTGAGAATGGCCAGCCCTATTACATGGCGTCAATGGGCGCTGATGGTCAAGAAGGTGGCGAGGAAGACAACGCGGATATCGTGCATCAATGATTCAGCAAACACTGGTTGAACAGCTTCAGGCTGAGTTTAGTGTATCTTCGGGGGACCTAGACAAAGCCATACAGTACCAAGACAAATATGGCGGCCGGCTAGAGCAGATTTTAGTCAATATGGGGTCTTTACCTGAAGACCAGCTACCACAACTGTATGCGCAAAGTTTTCAGTTGCCAACGTTTGATATCCGACAGTGGGAAGAATGGACAGCACCCGAGTTAGATCCGGGGCTGCTTGATTTCTTTGTGGAGCAAGACTGGATCCCATTGCAAGTCCGAGATGACAATTGGACTTTTGCTGTTAAGTATCCGCTAAACTTGGCAGTTAACGAATGGCTAGAGTCCAATGAGGTTGATTTGACGCTGTTTATAGCTAGTGAACAAGACATTAGCCACTTTAAATCGTTGTTGAATGAAAATGATAGTGATGGCCTGTCCTTTGATGAACTCTCGGGGGATGAAGAAGAGCGACTGCGCGAGTTGGCGTCGGAGGCTCCCACAGTAAACTTGTTAAACTCGCTAATAAGTCGCGCGCTTCGGCGCGGAGCGTCTGATATGCACCTAGAGCCTTTCCAAGGGGCATACCGAGTTCGTTTCCGCATCGACGGTGTCTTGCACGATATCGAGACTTTGCCGCCACGTATGCAACTTCCGATTGTAACGCGCTTGAAGATATTGTCGGGTATGGACATTGCTGAAAAGCGTCGTCCCCAAGATGGCAAAATTGAAATGAAAATAGCCAACAAGGAACTCGACATCCGTGTGTCTTCGATGCCGCTCGCCAAGGGCGAGAGTGTCGTAATGCGCTTCTTGTTAAAAGAATCTGTGCGTTATGACATGGAAGTTTTAGGTCTGGCTCCTGATGTTCGTCAGTGGATAAACGAGGATCTGCAAAAGACCTCAGGTGTTATTTTGCTGACTGGCCCGACGGGCTCTGGTAAGACCACAAGCTTGTATACTTTTCTTAATCAGCTTAATGATGACGAAGTAAAAATAGTAACACTCGAAGACCCGGTCGAATATCAGCTTCCCGGCGTGAATCAAGTTCAGGTTAATCGTGATATCGGTTATGACTTTGCGTCAGGCCTACGTTCTATTGTACGTCAGGATCCCGACATCATTATGTTAGGTGAAATCCGTGACCAGGAAACCGCGCGCATTGCTATGCAGTCGGCTTTAACAGGACACTTAGTGTTTTCAACCGTGCATACTAACGATGCGGCCAGCGCCTATACGCGTTTGCTGGATCTCGGCGTAGAAGAATTTCTGCTAAATGCTGCCTTGGTATCTATCGTAGCACAGCGTCTTGCAAGAAAGGTTTGCCCACATTGTTCAGAGCCCCACCCTGAGGCCGAACACTTGGTTGCGCGTAACAAGATACATGCCATTGCTGAAAGGTTCGGTATCGAAAAACTTGATATTCGGCAAGCAAAAGGCTGTGAGCAGTGCGGTCATACCGGTTACTCAGGACGGGTAGCAGTAACCGAATACCTGCGGTGTGATGACGATATCGTGACTCTGCCAAAAGACAGCGAGTTTTTAACCAAAGCGCGTCGCTTAAACCAAGAGCTGGGACGGCGAAATCTGTTACAAGATGGGTTATATAAAGCCGCCCAGGGGATTACAACGATAGAAGAAGTGTTGCGGGTAGCAGGCTGATGCCAAATTATAAGTACGAAGCCTACGATCAGTCCGGTGCCAGAATGAGTGGCGCAATAAACGCTGTGGATGAGAAAGGTGCGCTCGCCGAGTTGAAGGCGCAAAAATTGATACCGATATCCGTTAGCGAACAAACGAGCAACAAAAGCTTGTTTGACGGTCTGAGTTCACGAGTAACGTTGTCTGATCTGGAGTTTTTTACATCAGAGCTGAGCTTATTGTTGCAAAGCGGGGTGCGTATTGATAAGGGCATTGATATTATCAGGCGTTCTAAATCAAAGCCCGCATTAGCATCGCTGCTTAGCGACATTAGCCAAAGTTTGAAACGTGGGGGGTCACTCTCTGCTGCCCTGAAAGAGCACCCCAACGTATTTGACAAGTTATATGTAAATTTAGTTGAACTCGGCGAAGCGTCGGGTGAGTTGTCGGACATTTTTGATGGTTTGGCAAAAGATCTGAAATATAAGCGAGATTTAAATCGGAAGCTTGTTTCTGCCTTGACCTATCCTGCGGTCATCTTCTTTGTGTGTATTGCCTCTATCTTTTTGATCTTCAATTTTATCGTGCCGCAAATGGCCGACTTATTCAGTCAACAGGATTCACTACCTTGGTATACACAGGCAATGTTGAGTACGGCAGACTGGATGCAAAATTATCAATGGTTTTTAGTGTTCGGCGTTGTCGGTGCAGTCGCTATTGGTATTAGCTCGCTTCGGGATCATAACAATCGGGAAAAGTTTCAGCGGTTTCTGCTAACTGTCCCGGGTTTAAAAACAGCGCTGATATCCACTGAACGCATTCGTTTTAATTCGGGTTTAGCGCTAATGCTAAAAGCAGGTATACAGATTGACCGAGCGTTAACACTGGCCATCGGTAACTTAAAGTCCGAACCTATCGTGCGTGAACTGACGGTGGCAAAAGAAAAAATTCAACGGGGAGGCGTGTTAAGTGAGGCTTTGCAGCAGACGTCATTGTACCCTGAATTCTATGTCTCACTGCTAGAGGTGGGTGAAGCATCGGGTAACTTACCCACTATTTTCGAAGAAATCGCAAACCGCAGTAGACAGGACTTTGAGAGTTGGACCCAACGGTTGACAACGCTTATCGAACCGTTACTAATTTTATTTATGGGGGTCATTGTTGGTGGCGTTGTCGTTGTGATGCTAATGAGTATGGTGTCCGTAAATGACGTATCGTTTTAAAGCAGGTTTTGGCTTTACGCTTCTCGAATTGCTGACAACCCTTGCTATCGCTGGCACAGCGATGGCGCTTGTTGCGCCCCTTGCGGTGGAACAAGTGAGTAAGATGGAGGCTCGCGCTGAGGCCTCACGATTAAATGATCAAATCGGCAGGTGGTCGTTTATGGCGTTTTCCAGAGGGTGCCCGATATCATTAGATTTAGCCGAGAGTGTAATAACTATCTCGTCAGAAGGGTGTGATTTCTCTGAACGCATAACACACGAATACATCAGCTTTCCGCATCAAGTTATCAAGTTTTCCAGCTCAGGATTTACAGACGTTACTCGATTGTCATACAACTACGATGGCTCTGTCCGGCAAGTTGACTTTGAAGAAGCCTTGGTCAATCAGACCGCGGAGGTCGGGGAGTGAGTTGTAACCGAGGGTTCACGCTTATTGAGGTGCTTGTTGCTTCCGTCATCCTGATGGGAGCGATTGCTGTAGCGAATGCGGTTTACAGCAATGCAGTTGAAGCAACACTAAAATCAAGAGCTGCCCTGGAGCTTAATAAAAACCTGCCGATAGTGTTGGCGAATGTGCGCAGGGAGGTTCGTGAAGCCCCCACCAAAAGCAATGGTTCAGGGCAAGTATTTGGTCTCAGTTACCAATGGACAAAAGAATTGGTTGAGAAGGCGGCACCTCCTCCGCAGTTTGATGTTGATGAACGAAGGATGGTTAGGTACGAAGAGAAATTTTCACTATGGCTTGTGACCCTCAACGTGCAATATCAAGGTAAAACACGAACTTTTGAGTTAAATGAGGTGACTTGGTGAGACGAAGAGTTGCCGCTCGTGGTTTTACTTTGATAGAACTATTGATTTCACTGGTGATTTTAAGTTCGCTCGTGACTCTGGCGGGCTTCGCCTACACAACATATCTCGATCGCTGGCAAGAAAATCTTGGAGATTTCGACTCAACGCTTCATGACGTGCGCAGTCGTATGTTGGTAAACCAAGCTCTACAAAGCGTCTATCCCTTCATCGTGACCTCAGGTGAGAACGGTGCTGTAGCACCTTTCTTTTTTGGTGAAAAAAACTTAGTCGAAGGGGTGGTTGGTACTGGTATATTCAATAACGCTAACGCCGGTATTTTTAAGTTAGAATTAAAAGGCGATACGCTAACTTACTTTGAACGCTCCACCGCAGATGTTTTGTTGGAGCAGGCGCAGCAAGAATTCACTTACGACCGGCAGTTACGGCTTATATCTGACGTCTCGGAGATTACTTACCGCTATTATGGCTGGCCCAGTTATGATGACAAACTCGAATTTTTATCAGGTAACGGATCGGACAGTCGTCGCTGGTTTGATAGATACTTGAGTTCAGAAACAGGGTTACTACCAGAAAAAATTGAGTTGAATATACGAATTAATGAAAGTTCACCCACACGCTTGATATACAATGTTGCCAACGGTGCCGATGTCATTATGGGTCGCTATTTCAATGATGAGGATGAAGCCAGTGGTTTTTAGTAGAAACAAAGGCGGAACCCAGACAGGCGTTGCACTTATACAGGCCATAGTTTTAAGTGCGGTACTCAGTATTATATTGTTGTTTCTTAATACATCGGCGAAAAAAAACGTTGAGGCCGCGCAAACGTTACAAGACAAGAATCAGGCGCTTGTTGACTTATATAGTACCGAGGCGCAGTTGCTTTACGATTTGTTCACCAACGAGCATGTCAGCGGTGAGTATGCGAAGGGGCGTTGGTACTTTTGGGGTAAGCCTTTTAATATGGATGAAACTGCGGTCGTTTCGATACAGGATCAAGCCGGTTTACTTAATCTACATCAGCTCGCAGAACGAGAACTCATTGAACTGATTGAACGGCTGGGTTATGACAAAGCAAAAGCAGCTGAGGTGGCTCATTCGTTAATTGATTGGCAAGACAGTGATAATGATACCCTACCTCGAGGTGCAGAGCGACAGGCTTATCAGTTTGGGCCTCGGAACAAACCGATGCCTGAACTGTCTGAAATCAATTGGTTGCCACAGGTGCCTTTTGAATTACGTGAAACGTTACAAGATTATGTCACAATATTTAGCCCAGGCTATTTTAATCCAGCTAACGCGCCCGATAAATTACTTGCAGCGACGTTAGATGTTGGTAAGCTGTCCGACCCTGTAAAAGAGTTTAGACTTGGGCGTTCATCCACTAAAGATTTTAAGGACGTGAGTCAATTAGAGACTGATGAAGGTGTGTATTTTTTTACCAGCAAACATTTAGCATACAAAATTGCGGTAACGGTAGGGCAGTCCACGATGGCCAAGCAGATGCAAGTGGTGATCGACCCATATAGCGATAGCGCACAGAATACCCTAAAAGTACTGTCAATCAACTGGGGCGATAAAGGCCTAATTAATGAGAAGTTAGAAGATAATGAGTAGTTCGCGATTATTAGAAAAACTGACACATCTCGTGAATGGCGCGATATCACCATTGATTGGCTATTTCAGTACACGAGTGCACAGCGCTGACCTTATCCCTCTTGGCTCGACTAAAAAGGTGGGTAAAAGACCAGTTTGGGTGATAGGTAGAAAGCACTATCGTGAATGGGTAAAGCATTACCCCATGAACGAAAAAAAGTTGGTTAAAAAAGCGCTGAAACTCGATGCGTCTGAGAGTCATGCCCATATTTTGGTAAAGTCAGATACAGGTGGCTATGATGTCGTTTTTTGGCGTTTCGACACGTCTAAACTGCCATCTGGGAGTGTTTTCATTCCCGAGTCTTATCTGATTGGAAAATCGTTAAAGAAAAATGAAGTAGCAACGATAATTACACCTGACGGTCGATTGTTTGTTGCAAATCAGCAAGGTCTGTCTCGCTCTGCGAAAGAGACTCAACTAATGACCTCGGCTGAGCAGTTTGCTGTCAGTATTGGCCTTTCTGAACCTAAATCGCAGCGTCAGTACGAACTAGCGACCCTTATCGAGGAAGGGTTTTTGAGAGTAATCCCTAATGCGGGTTCGTTCTTGAGTCAACAGCAGCGAACCTTACCGCCCTTATGGCGAGTCGCGCTACCGGCCATTATTGTAGCACTGCTGTACCTTGCCGGGTCGAGTGCCTATCTCTCGATAAAGCTTAATTCAGTGCAAGAAAGTTACGAATCGCGTCAGGATGAGCTCACCGCGGCATTGGAAAAGCAAGACCGAGTCAGGCAGCTTGAACGTTCCTTGCAAACATATCAAGAAATCGATCAGACCACTGCATCTTCGTTTTATATTTGGTCTTTGTTAAAACCTCTGTTTGAACAAAAGGACGTAAGCTTCCGAAGAATTACATACATTGATGGTAGTTTTGAAATTTTTGGCAGCGCTGAACGTGCGACTGATGTTTTGAGGACCTTGTCACAGTTGGATGGCGTGACCGCCTCCTTTAATCGGCCAGTGTCCAAAAGGCGAGCTGAAGAAATATTTAGCATCGAATTGAGCTACTCGCCTCAGCTCTCGGGAGGCGGTAATGACTAAAACAAGGCAATACCAGCTCTTATCGATTGTAGCAGTTCTGGTCATAATCAAATTCGTTGTACAGCCGATATTAGAATGGCAAAACGAAACGTTAGATAACATCGCGGTAAGTGAACGGCGGCTAGAGTCGGGGCTAGATGCTATAGAAAAAAGTGACGAATACGAGCTGAAAGCAATCCAGTTAGGGCAAGAGTTGTCGAATTCTAAGGGCGGGCTTATGAGTTTCGTGGGAGCCAATGCCTTTCAGTTAGAGCAGCAAACAGCATTCGAAAACATAGCGTCCCAACACAATATTACAGTTGAGTCTGCGTCATGGTCTCCGATGCAAACTATGGATAACGGGATTTTAGAGCATCGTTTAGATGTGACTTTGATTGGCGACACAGAGGATATTATTGCATTACAAGCTCAACTGGAGTTGGAAAACGAAAACGCAATGGTATTGACGGAATACAACTTTGTCATAACCCGACACCTGCAGTTCAGTTTGGGTACGGTCAGAGGCCAGGCCACAGTGTCCTTTTTCATGGAACCGGAAGGGGGGCTGTAATGCAATTAATGTCACTTAAACCCTCTAAGCTTGATATCTTTATCTTGGTCTTGGCGTTACTTGTCGCCGGGTGGGATTTCGTCAGCCGGTTAAGCCTGCCTAATTCACACGAGTCGTCTGATAGTTCGAAAACCGAAGTGGCGTCTTCGAAGAACGGCGCGAAAGCACAATTTAATCCTGAACAACTGCTCTCATATTATCAATCATATGGTGGTAAAGATGAAAGCAATGATACGAGTGATGGGGCGGATAGCAAACCTGAACTGAGTGAGGCCGAGAGAATTAAGCAGAACGACCCATGGAAAGACGAGGGAATCGTTCTGGGCAACTTCAAATATCGCTTGGCTGGTGTTTTTATCGATGAGACACGAACTGCAGTTTTACAAAGTTATTCATACGAAGATGGCCAGCGAAGGGTTAAGGCTGTTACGCAAGGTGAAAATATGGGAGAAGTCTTAGTCTCTGAGGTGTGGCCTAAATATATCGTTTTGAGCTTAAATCGTGGTGGCTCGGCCCAAGATAAAAGAATAGACCTTTACCCGCAGAGCGGGTCGGACAATTGAGGTGCGCATGTATTTAAAGAAAACCATCGTTATAGCATTGGCAGTCGCACTTTCCGGCTGCTCGGTCCTACAAACAAGAGAAGTGACTAACGAAAAAGTCACGGTACAGAAGTCAGCTATCGAGGGTGGCGAGCTTTCCGAACGCATAGTGGATGAAACAAGCGCAACCAGTGAAGATGAAAAAGCCACCTCTTTGTTGACTCCTTCGGAGCGATTTGAACGCTTGGAAGTGATGCGGTTGCAAGAAGTAGGCGAGACGGATGTCGCAAGCCTGTCAGACCGATTCTCTACCGCAACGGCGGTTAATGTCACGTCAAACCAAATGCCGGTCAATGAATTCATCCATTACGTGATGGGTGATGTACTCGAAATAAACTACATTGTTGACACTAAAGCGGCGTCTGACAAAAAAGTTGTTACTCTGAATCTTCAGAATCAAGTTAATGAGCGTGAATTGTTCAATATCTCCCGCAGTATTTTAGAGCGTAACGGCTATCAGATTAGCCTTAAAGACAATGTCTTCTATATAACGACGTTAAGTGACTCCATATCACAAAACATGATTGTTGGTATTGGTAGGGAGCCCCAGAATGTCCCTCAGACGGATCAGCAAATCACTCAGATTCTGAGTCTTGACTACGGTTATAACAGCAAAATGGGATTGGTTTTACAAACCATGGCCGACGTGCAGATCAGGGAAGATGACAAGCAAGGCGTTTTGTTTTTGACTGGCCGCCGCACAGAGATTTTAAAAGCGATTGATTTTATAAACTTAGTCGATAATCCAAGCCCGTTGTCAAGAAATATCGGCATTCTTGAACTTGTTTTCCTGAGCCCACAAGAGCTTGTGGACCAGCTACAGCGCGTAATGGGAAATGAGGGGATAATGGTTGATACTCGTGCGAATCCATCAGCCTCGATTATTCTGACTCCAATCGAGACGACTTCGCAGGTCGTGTTGTTTGCGCGCGACGAAAAATTCCTTCAGCGCGCCCAATACTGGGCAAATCGCTTGGATAAGGCAGATAACTCGTCAGGAAGCCGGTATTTCGTATTTCAGCCTGAATTCGCCAGGGCTTCGGACTTAGGTGATAGCCTTGGGCCGTTAATCGGTCAGGTCAGTCCCGCGGGTAACAATCGCAGTGAACAATCCAGCGCCGGCACCAGTGCGAATGAACCGCGCCGTGCACAGGGAGGAAGCTCAGCTTCCGCGGAGTCTGAAAATCTAAAAATGATTGTCGATGAGCGCACCAACTCTTTAGTATTTTTCACCACAGGTGAAATATATAACAAGCTGCTACCGTTAATCAGGCGATTAGATACGCAACCAAAACAGGTGATGTTAGAAGTTATCATTGCAGAGGTCACGTTAAGTGACAGCTTTGAAAAGGGCGTTGAGTTTACGCTGCGCGGTAATGACCAGGTTGTGACTACTGAAGGAAGCTTCGGACTCGACGGCATCGGTGGTCTGACCTATGCGTTAACGGGTGTTGATGGTGACTTACGGTTTAAGCTTTTTCAGGATTCAAGTCTCGTCAATGTGTTATCTAGACCGAGCGTAGTGGTTAGAGATGGCGTTACTGCAAGCATTAGTGTGGGGACTGATATCCCGACTGTGGGTCAAACAACATCCGACCCTATCGCGGGAGAGAGACAAACGACTCAGATTGAATACAGGAAAACCGGTATTGAACTCAGCGTGACACCAACGGTGAATTCAAAGGGCGTAGTCATAATGACGATTGACCAAAGTATTAGTAACACGACCGACGGTGGCGTGAGTGTTGGCGGGTCACCCTCTATTTTTGAGCGAAGCATTAACACAGAGGTGGTAGCGGATAGTGGACAAACTGTTATCCTGGGTGGTTTGATCAGCGAGAACAAGACAAAGTCGGATACCAAAGTGCCCGGGTTAGGAAACTTGCCAATAATAGGTAACTTGTTTCGGGCTGATACCGATTCAACGGAAAAGACAGAACTTGTTGTTCTGGTGACTCCGCGTATCGTCGAGCGAAGTGACCAGTGGAAGAGTTTAAAGGATCAATTTCAACGTCAGTTTAACCAACTTGATCTTAACAATAATGTTATTGAAAACTGATGATGATTTTTATATTGTTGAATCGCACAATAACAATGAATTCAGTAAATTATTTTACTGAGTTTGTAAAAGAAGTGTTGACAGCTATTCAAGTGAATGAATAGACTGTTACCTGTCGTGGAGGTTCTCCGCCTTCGCGTGTTTTTAAAATATTGGAACGGGCGAGAAGACCCAAAGTTCCAGTTTCATGAAACTTGGAGAAAGGAAAATATGAAAACTTTCAATAAAACTCTATTAGCAGCGTTTGTTGCTTCAGCTTCTGCTGGCGCGTTTGCTGCTGGTGAAAAAATTACTGTTCCTGGTGCTAATGATGGCTGTTGGGACGAAGGTACTTATTACTGTGCATCAGTAGGTGCCGAAGGTCTTGCGTTGGGTAACGACGTAATTACCCACAATGGTTTTGACTTTGTTATTGATGCTGGTGTCACCGGTATGGATGACATTGACCGCATCTTGATTGAAGTTTCTGGTGCTCAATTTACCCTTGATGCTGACACTATTTTCGGTGATGAAGCAGTAGGTAACTTGACTAAAGATGGCGCAACCGTTGGTTCGTTTACTCCTCAGCTGCAAACTCTTAACTCTTTAGCTCTGAGCTTCGACGCTGGTGAAAACTTTACCACTACAGCTACACCAGGCGACTCAATGGTTAACGTTGAATTGCGTAACCTTAAACTTGACCTTGATGGCGCAGGTTTAGGTGATAACGTTCAAGTAACTGTCAAAGCACAGAAACTGCTTGGAACAAACAACTTTACTACTGTTAGCCAAGCTTCTGGTACAGTTGCTGAAGTGGTAAGCCAGTTAGGTCTGAATACGTTCTCCGGCACCTCTATTTCGACCCGTTACTCAGGCGAAACTATTAACGCGACTAACCGTTTATCGTTCACTACTGGTTCTGCACTAGAAACTACTTTAGGTTTGAGCTTGCAAGACCGTGGTGTTAACTACGCATCTGTTGAAGCGGTATCAGGCGGCGAATACGCGATGACTGTTACCGGCGACTTTGGTTTCTTAGATGCTGATGGCGACGGTGAGCTTGACGAAGGCGTTGCTGTTACAGCTGGTACTGGTGATATCGAATTCGCAGAAGACTTCAGCAGCTTCGTAGTAACCAACAGTGCTGCTGCAATCTCTGGTTCTGGTTCAAACGTGAACCAAGACGTTAAGATCGAGCTTGATGGCGAGCGCGAAATCCCTGAGCTTTCAGCTACAGGTACCATGGCATTCAACTATCAAACAGTTCTTCCTTCAAACACTGCAATCGGTGGTGGTACGTTCGAAGAGTCTGCATTGGTAGCAAGCTGGGCACTACAAGGTGTAACTACTACATTTAGCTACATGCCTTACGGTCCTAGCATCAGCCAAATCTTGTTCGTAACTAACAACGGTTACAATGATGGTCGCATCACTGTTTCTGGTTGGGACGAAGCAGGTAACAAATACGGTCCAGTAACTCTTGATAAAGTTGCTACAGCACGTGGCGTAACAAAAGTAACTGGTGAAGTAGAACAGGCAATGCTTGCGGAAGGCTTCTCTGGTCGTGGCGCACTTAAGTTAAGCATCACTGTTAATACTTCAAGCGCTGAAGTATATGGTGCATACAACGTAGGTGGTGCAGACCGCGGTTACGTTCCAGCACAGCAATAATCGCTTATTTGTACGATGTATAATATAGCGAACAAAAAAGGGTGGCTTTGCCACCCTTTTTTTTACTCATTATTAGGCTTAATAATTATCTCAATTGCTTATTGTGAGGTAATTTCAGTTCCATTCTACTTTGACGATAACGTCACCATTTTTTCAAAAACCGTACAGATTATTGCTTCCGAAATTTGGTCGCCGGTGACGAGGACAGTCGCCGACCTAAGCTTTATGTTGCAACGTAACTTCTTTGGTGATGTAGCTAGCGGCTATCACATTGTTTCAGTCGTGTTGCATGGTAAGGTATTTATTCTAGCCATCAGCGTTCTTCTGTCACAGTTGCAAGGCAGTAACCGCCAAAACCCCGGTGCGCTTTTAACTTTTACAGCAGTTTTGATGATTGCCCTATGGGCGATGTCACCCATAAATTCACAGGCTGTAGTATACGTCGCTCAGCAATATGTGCTGTGGTGTGCATTATTTTCCCTGTTGTCCCTAATTACTCTCATTAAGGCATACAACGGCCACCGAAGAATATTGATGACAGTTCTTACGCTGACTTTTTGGATTTTGGCAGTAAAATCAAAACAGACGGCATTATTTTTACCCTTAATTTATATTTGCTATACGCTGATATTTCACAAACGATTTTCGGATCATATGCGGCTACTACTGGCGGGTTTGCTGTTGGGGGTAACGCTATTAATCATCGCTTCGATTCAGGTTCCGACGATTGATCAGATAACTCGCGAAACATTAGCTGTGCCCCGGCTTGAGTATATTAAAGCCCAATCGGTGATTTTATGGAGCTACTGGGAATTAGTATTTTGGCCTGACCCCTTAGTTTTGGACTATGGCATTAGGGAAAATATATTCTCTGATGTTCAAGTTGCCATAGCAAGTATTGCTCATCTATTTGTTATTTCCGGGGCGATACTGGTCGCACGTAAGTTACCGTTTCTCACACTGGCGGTGTTATCCTTCTATATTTTGCATATAGTTGAATCAAGTTTTGTGCCTATTCAGGACTTTAAACTTGAACATCGAATGTACTTACCTTCACTTTTTTTCACCATATTTTTGAGTATTCAAATTATAAAGCTCCTTCCAAAACAATGGCTAAAAGTTGTCGCCCCTACTTTAACTGTCGTTGTTCTTCTGCAAGGCTATGTGGTTCATCAACGTATTGATGCGTGGAGTGAACCAGAACAGTTTTATCAACAGGAGCTACAAAATTCCTACCAAAAGTTTTGGCGAACAGAGAATCAGTTGGGTGCACTGTATTTGGAGAAAGGCCAATATCAACGCGCAGCCGAAATTTTTACAAAGTTGCTTCAGGATAAGACGGTTCCGAATAATGAGGCCATCTTACTAAATGCGGTCGCTGCTTTTTCAGGGCTTGAACGTTGGGCTATTGTGGAGCGATTAGAGAATATGATTATCCCACACTTCAGTCAGTTAACAGCGATAAACAAATCACGCCTGTTAATTAATCGCGCAATCAGATTCGCTGCAAACGGTGATTGTGACAGTGCTATCCAATCGTATGAAGAGTCAAAGCGCTATTCGGAGTATACCGAAGCTCACGAAGTGAGGCTGCCAGGTTGTTTGTGATAGCGGGAGAGCTTTAAGTGGGAAGGTTCATACGTACTGATCGTTTACGCTCGGAGGTGAAATGCTATCCAGTCAAGTCAGAAAGAGAATGTAGTTCTGGCTGTTTTTCTTTTTTCGGACTTGAGAATAGCAGTCCGGGAACTCACTCTTTTACTGCAGCCGGCTATGCTATAAGCCACTTTACGATTGTTGATGGATGCTATCAGGTGCCCGCTGGATGTGAAGTCGATTTGGACAAATCCAATTCGACAAAAGTATATTGGCAGTTTCTTCCGAGAAATGCGGACAATAGTAGGGGAGCTACTATTAGAGACGTTATTTCAAAGTTAGAAAACGCAATGACCTTAAATAGTGAGCAGCTTCGAAACCGCCAAATCGTGGTCCCATTGAGCGGCGGATACGACAGCCGCGCTATTCTTCTCGCGCTAGTAAAATTAGGATACAAAAATATTCTAACGTTTACCTTTGGACGCCCGTCCAGCCCGGAAGTCACCCTAAGCCATTCGATAGCAAAAAAGCTTGGTGTCAATTGGCATTGCGTTACCTACACCAAGGCGACCTGGCGTCGCTTAAAAAACGACCCCGAATTTAATCGTTATCTTCACTTTTGCTCTAAGGGCATTTCGGTGCCTAACGTGCAGGTCTATCCGGCATTGGAGCAACTGGTGAAACGGGGTGTTATTAAACCGGATGCGATCGTATTACCCGGCCACACGGGTGATTTTGTATCCGGAGGACATATCCCTGCCGAGCTGATGTATTCCTACGACGACGTTGAGCAGCTTCAACACTTAGGTAACGTCATTGTTAAAAAGCACTTTAAGTTTGACCGAAAGTTGCGTAAATCAGGACAAACTCCTGAGTATTTAATGGCGCAGTTACGAGAACGGTTTACACATTACGCGGGTAAGGGCTATCCGCTGGCGACGATGTTTGAGGCCTGGGAATGTTCGGAGCGTCAGGCTAAGTTTATTGTTAACTCGAACCGGTATTATGAATTTTTTAATCTTGACTGGTTTATGCCGCTCTGGGAAGACAATTTCGTCGATTTTTGGGTCGAGGTGCCGTATTCGCAGCGCAAAGATAAAAAACTGTGGATTGAGGCTGTCGAGCAACTTTGGCAAGACGTCACCGGTGAGAAAGAGCCTCTTGGGCATGCAGAAACTCACCTGGCAGACTGGCAGTTAAAGTGGAAGCATCGGTTGGATTACTTTTTTGATAACAACCATCTGCTACAACTCGTGCCATTCTCGCGCTGGTTAAAATATAAGCTCCATTTAAGTAATAAGAACGGTAGTTTGTATGGTTATCTTGCCGATGTCATGTTAGCCCGTTATCGGTTGGGTAAGCCGGAATCTCCTATTTGGCCAAAATAGCGATTTATACTCTTGGTTATTAATACTACTTAAGGCCGTCGTCGACTGGTAATAATTGCCAGCGATATAATCAATAGGTTGTGCAATAAACTGACCAACGAGTAGCCCGCGATGGCAACAAGCATTGAGTCATAAATTTCAGCGCCTAAAACCAAAGCGCCTATGCGCATGGTTAATGTAACCATATTAATAACCAGCGCCCAGTGCTGCACATGTAATACCATCACGGCTTTTAACGCGGGCGGGTTGGCAAACATTACCCACACCCATAACGCGAGCCACTGTGCCATCTCGCCGGCCGTTTGCCACTGCTTGCCGAAGGCGATAGAGAAAAGTTCAGGTCCCCACACAACAACAATACCAAATGGCACGGCGCCTAATGCCAGTAACGCGAGTGTTCCTTTAATAATGGTAGCAGTCAGTGATTTGCCTGAGTGCTGCAGTTTTGCCAGTTTGGGATAATAAACATCGCCCACGGCGCGACCTAACATAACAGACGGCGCGCTCATGATTGTTCGCGAAAGCGTATACCAGCCAGCAACGGCGGGACTAAACAAGGCGCTTAGTAGAAGCACTGGCAAACTAATAGACACAGCATTGAGGGCCTGCTGTGGCATTTGGAACAAAGGGAACTGGCGAAACTTTCTCAGTAAAAGTTTAAAGCCAACGTTAAGACGTGCTTTTTCGCTTAATTTTAACGAAGGACGGTAGCGACTGAGTAATAATACAAAAAATGCCTGCCCCAACGTTTGAATGACAATAAGCGTGAGCGCCAGCGGAACAAAGAGCCCCGCACCCACTTTACTACCGTTAACCAGAAACGACTGCAATATAGCAATGCGCGCAATACGTTTAAACTCACCCTGCCGGATGAGCCATTGCTGTAACACCTGATAAACACCAGCAAACAACATTGCAACCGGTAACAGCATCAAGTATCCCGATGCGCTGGAAAAGTTAAGGATATTAGCAATAGCGGAATGAAACAGTGCAAGCGTAATAAATACCGTCAGCGCAAGTGCATAGGTTGCTCTAAGGCACAACTGCATAAGCCGTACGGCGGTTTCGTCGCGCCTCGGTAAAACAATGGCAGCAGGCAGGGTAAGTGCCGCTAACGGCAGCAATACGTTAAGTAGTGCCACAAACGCCCCCAGTTCACCGATTGTTTCGGGGGAGTATAAGCGGGTGACTAATGGTGTAAATGCGATAGTTAGCGCCTGCGCACCGGCGGTACCTGACACCATAATCAGAATGCTTTTAATCAGCGTTGAACTCATAAGCTGGCGAGCTGCTGAATTCAGTTTAGGTATTGCGCGGCGCATCATGAATGCTTTTTTAGGCCAAGCCGAACGTAGTGCATAAACGTAAGGATTGTTCGCGGTAGCGACAACTTTTCAACATCACGGTAAAGCTGCCACTGGTAACTGAGTACCCGTAACTTATTATGGGAAATGCCACCATCTAACCGATAATTGGCCAGTGGCTCCAGAATGGCTTTGGCACGGTGCTCATCTTTGAGTATGTTTAGCCAAAGTGCCATATCCTGACGTTTACGTATAGCGGGCATATAGCGGGTGCCACAAAGCGCGCGATCATAAACGGCGGTTAGGCAACCAATAACGTTAGACTTTAGCAACTCGTTGTAGTCAGTTGTTTCTGGCGGGTAAAAGCTCTCGCGCTTGCCGTTACTGTCAAACCGGTCGTAAGCGCTGTAACACAATGCGACAGTTTCATTTTGCATGAATGCCAGTTGCTTTTCCAATTTATTCGGATACCACAAGTCATCCGCGTCCAAAAACGCGATATAACGCCCCTGAGCGCGTTTAATGGCGCTATTACGGGCTTTGCCTGCACCGCCATTTTCAGTCAGCTTTTCGAGTTTTATACGAGGCTCATTGTCGGCATATTTTTGTATTACAGCGACCGTATCATCATTCGAGCCATCATCGCTAATCAGCAGCTCCCAGTGGCGGTAACTTTGCGCCATAACGGACTCAATACTGGCCGCTATGGTCTGGGCCGAGTTATAACTCGGCATGATGATGCTGACTAACTGGTCGTTCATGGGTTATTTAAATTCGTTTTGAATAGTTTTACTGAGTGCCGCGGGCAAATCGACAGGAGGCGTAAACCCGGTTGCGTCACGATATTTGGAGCCAAACTGCGTGGTTGCGCAGAATTTTTTCACCCGAACCGAACTGATAGGAAACTCCCGGCCGGTAACTTTGGCCAGTAGGTCAAAGCCATAGCCACCGAGCATGCCCAGCGCATAGGGCAGCCGCAGTTTTGAGGGTTTCTTATCCAACGCCTGGTTGGCAATCGTCACCAGTTCATTAACGGGCAGGTCGGGCTTGTCGGCATAGTTAAAGACTTCCAGCGAGCCGTCAAAACTCAGTCGATGCTGAATAAAGGCGGCGACATTCTCGACGTAGGCCAGTGACTTCTTGTTGGTGCCGTCACCAATCATGATAAAGTTGCCCGAGGATATTTGTTTTAGGAGGTTATAGACGTTACCGCGATTTCCCTCGCCAAATACCACGGTCGGGCGGATAATCGTTAAGGTCCGATTATCTTTATCTTCCTCAAGCCATTTTAGGTAAACCTGTTCAGCTTCGTATTTGGACTGACCGTAATGGTTAAAATAATTGATATCACCGTCTTCAAACGTTTCTTGCTCAACTAGTCCGTAAATCGCTACGCTCGACGTGAAAATAATATGCTGGATATCGTTGTCCCGGGCCGCCTGGCAGACATTTTCAGCGCCCTGAACGTTGACGTCATAATAGCGTTGGATTGGCTGGACGTTATCCTTGTGTTCTGCTGATAAATTGATAATACAGTCTTTACCCTTAAGTGCGTCGCTTAGCTGCGCGGGTTGTGTCACGTCGCAAGGGATAACCAGCTGTGGGAACCCAGCGCTGGGAGCAATATCGAGGATCGAAAAGCTGACATTGTCTTGCTCTGACAATCGTTGGCACAACCGTGTCCCAATAAAACCTGACCCGCCAATAACTGCGACGTTTTTCATAAACTGCTTATCCTTTGTATCTAATTTTGCCAAGCGCACGTTTCAGGCCGCCAAAATACTGCTGTAAGAGTAAGGCGACAACAGAGCGGTAATTATAACGATTAACCCGGCGCACGGCCTCAAACCCGGTTAGGGATTGGCCTTTCATTTTTAGCTCGATGATGCGCATAGAGTTTAACTGATTTTTGCTCATCGTGTGACGATGCTTTTGCAAAAAAATGTCAAAGGCACGAGCGCGTTTCGCGGTGCTCTTGGTGATGCGACCTTGCTCGTGGTCGGTATACCAGAGGTAACTGGCGCTTTTTAATTTAATCGCCGGGCCGAAACGTTCCATCAGCCGCAACCAGGTGTCGTAGTCCTGCATGGCGGGCATTTCTGGGTCAAAGCCGTCGACACGTCTTAGGTAGTCTGTACGGGTAAATACCTGATTACCTATAAAATTATAGTGACGCATCATGTTCAGGGTAATTCGACCGTGGTCAAACTGCCGTGTGATCTGACCCTCAGCCGTCACTTCAGTGATACATGCAGCGACACAGGCTAATGGTTGTTTTTTTTCGTTATCGATAAACGCATCAAGCAGCTCTTCGACGCGCTGTGGAGCAAATGCGTCGTCGTCATCGAGCCCGGTAATAAATTCACCGTCTGCTGCGGCTAGGGCAAGGTTACGCGCGTGACAAGCGCCCTGTGGTGTCTCGTTACGGACAATTTTAATCTTAGCCCGCTGCTCATCGGTTAAGGTCTTTGCCAACGTATCTGCGGCTGGTGGCGCTGACCCATCATCGGCTACGATGATCTCGATATTCGGATAGCTTTGTGCAAAAACCGACTGTAGAGCGCGGTGCAGCATCTGCGGGCGGTTATGGGTCGCGATATAAACGGTAACTAACGGTTGTGTCATGAGGATTCATTCATCGTTTTCAGCACCTCAACCATGCGGTCGGTTGTGGCCGCCATTGAGAAATTTTCATGCGCATACTCAAAACCGGCCTGCGCTAGCTGTTGTGCCTCCCGGGTGTTGGCAATGAAACGTTGCATGGCCTGAGTCAGCTGCTCGGTGGACTCTGACGAGACCAGTAGCCCGGTTTTTTCATGCATGATGATCTCAGGTAAACCGCCGACTCTGGTGGCGATGGTAGGGCGCTGCGCGGCCAGCGCTTCAATAGCCGACACACCAAAGCTCTCGATACGGCTGCTGAGTACAACAATATCCATTTTATTAATTTCTGCGGGCACCTGATAACTGGGCACGACACCGACAAAGGTGACTTGTTCGCTAATACCCAGCTGTTGCGTCAATGCCTCAAGCTCTGCCCGTTGCGGACCGTCACCAACTAGCCTTAATTGCAGCTGCTGCTGTAATTCGGGGCTGGCACCATGATATAAGTCGGCAAAACTTTTAATCAGAATATCGATGCCGTAGCGATGGTCGAGTTTCTTGGCGGTACCGATCGTCAGGCTATTATGGCTGAAGGCCGGCCGTGTCGCGGCATAGTTTTCCAGTTGCACCCCAAATGGGGTGACGTCGACAGGGACGTCACCTATCAGACCCCTGACCTGTTTCGCCATATCGTGACTTGTGGAGGCAATTTTTGTGGCACGCTTTAATGACCAGCGGATCCAGGCTTTATGCAGAGCCGAGCGATACGGGAATTCATATACATCAGATCCCCACACCGATAAGAGGTAGGGGCGTTTTAAGCTTAAAGCGGCTAAGGTTCCGTAGCCGCTCGCAAAATGGACATGAATAATATCGGGATCAATGGCCGAGATGAGCCGCTTTAACGCGCTTCGGTTAAGGAAATACCCCTTAAACCCGCCATGTGGCAATTGCTTAATAGTAATTGCGGGGTCGTAAGGCTCGGTTGCCGCGTGTTGCGTTATTACGGTGACGTCATAGCCACGCGCAGCCAAAGCATGCGCCCATTTATGCGTGTGATTGACATTAGCAGGAGCCAGGATAGCGAGTTTAGTCATGGTTTATTGGGCTCCCTGAATGTACTTTTTCTTGTTGCTCGCGCTGATAGATGAGTAAACCTAAAAATAGATAGAGAGGGGGGTAATAGACCGCCGAACTTATCGCAACAATAGACATAAAAACCGGCGCGGCAAACACAAACTTGCTCCAGGGCAAACGTTTCACGTAACTTTTAATGAGAAAGTAGTAAAATAGATAATAACTAATGCCGGCGTAGACCAACACTTCAACGTAGAAAAAATGAGGAGAGAAGTATTCAACAGGCTCGCTCCAATTCACGTTCTTGAACGTAATATTAATAGAGCCCCAACCAGCGCCAAACAACCAGTCTAAGGGGCCAAACAGTGCCATCATGTCAAACATGACAAGTAATGCGTAAACGCGAATTGCCGACGAGAAAATTTCACCGCTTTCAGCTAAGCTCCTGACCAGTTCGGGTTGGGCAATCAAATCAGTGGCTTGAACGAGAGTTTTTCCAATAACGTTAACTTGTTCAAAAAAGATGGCGTAAAGAACGGGTGTGATGATGAAGATGAATGCCAGTACACCAATTCTGGCCCAGCGACTTTGTACCAGAGCAATAAACATGTACTGCAATAAAATACACAGGATTGCGATTTTGGCATCAAGCACGAAAGCGATGGGTAGAGCGATAGCTGTTAAGACATAAAACTTTGTCTTTGAGCCCAATAAGAAGATGCTCATACTAGCGAAAAGTACGGTAACAATGTTCGTATTTACGTTACTCCAAATGCCGCCTCCGACTTGGTGACCCTCTCCGGTCAGAGGCAGCATCGCCAATAATGAAAATCCAAGAGCATATTCTATGCATGCGAGCAATAGTGTTGCAGCAGCACTGTAAAAGAAAATAGCGACTAAAACGTCTCTTGCGAGCAGTTTATAAACTTCAATTGAAAACAGAAAAATAAACAGCGTAAGTATAAAATATGACAAATAAAGAAAATAGCGTGCGCTCAACTCACCAAAATAAAGATGCTTTAATAAGGAAAAGCTTAAAAAAGCAAACACAAGCAGCGCGACGCGATAGGTTCTGCGGGTTATAAACTTTGTTTTTAGTGCAGTCAGGTAGTAGAGCGTAAGCCCCAGAGTGATTACCAGAATAAAAAACTTAAGTTGAGCTAAGCCTAATAGCGGTGCGCATAACGCCGTGATGAGCAGCAGCCTGCCCATCAAAAAGCGTTGCTGAGATAGCGCGTTATTCTGTTCCGGTAATGGCTGCTTCGACATGGTTCCACATGCTCTGGCTAATCTCTTTTAGCTCTGCTGCTTTAGCCTTTAATGACCGCTGTTTATCTGCGGTCATCGCAGCTTGTAACGTTTCTTTAAACTGTTCACGAGAAACTTTAGGCGAAAGTAGAAATTCTGAAAACTGATAGTCTTCAAACAAACGCTCGTATTTATGACTCCAGCTCGTGCCTAAACATGGCGTTGCCTGAGATAATGCGCTTACACAGCCGTGAAAACGTGAGCAAATGACAGCTTTTGCCGCCCCGATTACGCCCTTTACTTCAAGAGGATGGTCGAGCTTTATGATTTCAACAGGCTTTTCAAGCAACGAATTAATTTTTTCGCAAATGGCTTGGTCACCGTCACCCTCGTGATTTAAAAACAGAGGTGTTAGTCCCAATTCGCGAATAGAGTCGATCGCGTTTTTAAATACATCGACATAGCGTTTCCGCCACTCGGGCATGTGGGTATTCTTTGCGTTAATCATATTGCTGTTAGGGATTAACAGTACAGTATCGTCCGCTATGCATAAGTGTTCGGGTACAGCGCCTTCGACTAGGTTGGTAAAATCCGGATATTGATGAAGATTATTTGATTCTCCAATCATGCCTTTTAAATGGTCAAAACTGGTTTTCTCACGCGCTGCAATAAATGTGGCAAGCGGCAAACTCTGGCTGAAATATTTTCGATCTGAGCTACGTGTAAACGGGCCGAAGGCCTGTGGCAAGAATACATAGGGTTGATTCCTGCGCTTGGCTCTTTTTAACTCTCCAGCGAGGTGAGGGGCCTTAAGTGCTCCCCATTGATCACCGTACGCGAAGCCAGAGGCGTCAAGCACTAAATCGATGTCAGCCTCGGTTATTATACCCCATTGATGTTTTAAATAATGCTTTATGGACTTGGGTAATCTATCTGCGAGTGCATTGAGATCAAGCCGGTTTTTTCGCAATGATAATTTCTGAAAGGCGTCTACCTGACAGCGCTTTCTATAGGGTGAGAACGGGTTTGGCGCTAAAACAATATCAGCCTCGGGCCAACGCTTGTTTATTTGTTGAATGACTGCGTGAAGCATTAATTCAGCGCCTTTGTTGACGAACTGAACGCCTTTGATTTCGATAAGTTTCATGAATGTCTATGACTGTCTAAGGTAGTGTCGTGTTAAAACAAAAAGAACGCTCAGAATGCCGCCAAGCAGCGTGATAACGATGCATATCAGAGGGCGATTCGGTTTTGCTTTATCTTCCGGGATAACAGCCGGATCAAGCGTTTCGAAGATATACTCGTCGCGGGCGTTAGCCAGCATCATAGTCTGTAGTTGGCGTTCGATAAGCTCTGCGAACACTTCCTGCATGTTGGCTAGCTGCGTGGTTTGTAGTTTTTCTTCCAGGTAAGCAATGCTTTTTTCGGCTTCGGTTACATCCCGAACCCGCATTTTTTCGTTAAGTTCGAAGAGTAAGTTACTGACCCATTCGGCGGCAACCGGTGCGGATGGATGAAAAACCGAGATAGTCGCGAATCCTGTCTCGGTATCCTCTTCAATCACCAATATGTCTTCGCGGAACGTATTTACGGCTTCCCATAAGGACGGTTTGGGTGTTTTGGGTGGTTCTACGTCGCGCACCCATTCATTACTTTCAGGGTTATAGATATCCGTATTGTAGCTGAGCTTACCGGATACCGGGTTCCACTCTTCGGCCGCCATGACTTGCGGCAAAATATCGTACTTTTCGATAAAGTCGCTTAAAAACGCACGTGAAGTCAGGATTTCAAGCGCGATAGCCCCTTTATCACTTTGTTGAGCATTGAGGTTCAGACCCGCAATGGCGCCCAGCCCCCCGAGTTGGCCAGCCAACCCACTCAGGCCACCATTTTTCGACTCTTCAGATTGTCCGACAGTAATTTCTGCTCGGTAAATATTAGGCAACGAGAGCGCGATGACGACGCTCAGTATGGCAAAAACAAGCGTAAAGCCAATGATGAAGAGCTTTTTGCGCCACAGGACTTGCCAGATCTCAATTATACTTACGTCGTCTTTCATGAGTTATCCTTAATTCCGACGCCCAATACCACGATAAACAAAACCGAGTTCTGCCATATCGACGGGGTCGAATAAATTACGACCGTCGAATATCATCGGCGTTTTCAGGTTTTGTTTCAATGTATCCCACTCCGGCGCCCAAAACTCTTTCCATTCGGTGCATAAGATCAATGCGGTGGCGTTTTCGGTGGCCTGATAGGCGCACTCGCAGTAGTGGATTTTACCGCTGGTGTCGGTGTCCAGTTGTTCTTTTTTAAGGTTATCCAGTGCTTGAGGGTCAAACACCTTAACATCGGCGCCCGCCGCTAGTAGAAGTTTAAGAATTTCCAGGCTGGGGGCTTCACGAATATCATCGGTATTCGGTTTAAAGGCGATGCCCCATAACGCAAAGGTTTGGCCTTGTAGGTTGTCGCCAAATTGATCAATCACGGCGTTGCCAAGCTTTTCTTTCTGCTTGGCATTGACGCTACGAACAGATTTTAACATTTCGGCGTCATAGCCCAGCTCGTTGGCACAGCTGAGCAATGCAATGGTGTCTTTCGGGAAGCACGAGCCGCCATAACCACAACCGGGGTAGATAAAGTGATAGCCGATACGCGGGTCAGAACCGATACCGCGACGCACGTCTTCGATATCTGCGCCGCATAAATCGGCAATGTTGGCCATTTCGTTCATGAAACTAATTTTAGTCGCCAGCATGCAGTTGGCGGCATACTTGGTCAGCTCTGCACTGACGTTATCCATGAAGATAATTTTGTCGTGATTGCGGTTGAATGGCGCATACAGCTCCAGCATCAGCTCGCGCGAACTGTCTTTATCGGTGCCGACGATAATACGATCCGGTTTGCGGCAGTCACTAAGGGCGCTGCCTTCTTTTAAGAATTCCGGATTGGAAATCACATCGAACGCGATGTCTTCGCCGCGCTCGCTTAGCTGCTCCTGAATCACCGCTTTAACTTTTTCGGCGGTTTTTAGCGGAACCGTTGACTTGATGATCACAGCAGCCGGCTGCGTCATTTTTTGGCCGATTTCTTTGGCAACGGCATACACCGCGCGCATGTCGGCCTGGCCTGTTGCTGACTCCGGGGTGCCGACGGCAATAAAAATGGCGTCCTGGTCTTTTATCGCCAGCGTACCGTCAGTGGCAAAGGTCAGATGACCTTTTTTCTGTTCGTTGATAATGACCGGTGATAAGCCCGGCTCATAAATATCGACAATCCCTTGCTTTAGGTTGTTGATGCGCTGCTCGTTGATATCCACGCAGGTCACTTTGTGGCCACACTCTGCCATCACCGCAGCCTGCACTAAACCCACGTATCCACATCCAAATACTGAAACTTTCATTGCACTGTCTTCTTCCTGAAATTTAGCCGCGCAATCATACCCCAAACCAAGGACTGAGAAAAGTAAAGCAAATGTTAATCTCGCTGAGTAAAGAACATTCACAGGTTGCTGAATTTAAGCTATTATTGCGGACATTTGTAAGAAGTCGACTTTTTATACACGGAGAGTCTATGCCAACCCTCGGGGTCATTTTGCTTACGTTCGTAGGCTGCGCTGCTGCTATGGCCTGGTTAAGCCCGGTAGCTGAAAAGATTGGGCTTGTCGACATACCAAATAAACGGAAAGTGCATTCCGGGCATGTGCCTCTTATCGGTGGCATAGCGATGTTCGGGGCGCTGCTTTTGTCGTGTTTTTTGTTCGCCCAGTATAACCAGCTGTTGTCTTTATACCTGATATCCTGTGGTTTTATTGTGTTTATCGGCGTTTTAGATGACAAATATGACCTGAAAGTGTCTTTACGCGTTGTTGCGCAGGTACTCATCGCCTCAATTTTAGTGTTTGGTGCTGAATTACACTTGCAACAATTTGGCGATTTGATGGGCTTGGGTGTCATTGAGCTTGGCGTTGCCGGCCCATTTATTACCGTTGTCGCGGTATTGGCGGCAATTAATTGTTTCAATATGGTCGATGGTATTGATGGCTTGGCTGGGAGTATGGCCCTTATCACCTTCCTGGGTATTGCAACACTCGGCGTACAAGGCGGGAATTGGAGTGTGGTTGTCCTGACATTTGTTGGGGCAACTATCGCCTACCTGATGTTTAATTTGCGCTGGCCAGCCCGACGACTCCCAAAAGTCTTTATGGGCGATGCCGGCAGTATGCTGATTGGTTTAACCGTTGTCTGGCTACTTGTCATTAATACGCAGGGTCCGGATTCAACCTTCAGGCCGGTGACGAGTTTGTGGTTAATTGCCTTACCGCTAATGGATATGACGGCAATTATGTTCCGCCGTATGCGGAAAGGGCACAGCCCGTTTGAGCCAGATCGAGAACATATCCATCACATTTTTCTTCGGGTAGGTTTTACCCCCATTCAGAGTCTGCTTATCATCAGCTTCGTCGGTGTTTTGTTTGCAACTTTCGGTGTTATGGGGGAGCTGTTTAATTGGCCGGCCTGGGTCATGTTCGGTACGTTTTTACTGCTGTTTGCGGGCTATTGTGCATCGCTACGGCACATTTGGGTGTTATCAAAGTGGTTCCGTCGCTGGCGGGGAATTGAACCTGAAGTCACCGAAAAAACGAAATATTAATAAAAACAAGGAAGGTTATGCCATTAATTAAGGGTCCCCATTTATCACTTGATTACAGCTATCAGCATATTACGATTTCTGAACTGACAAAGACGAGTCAGCTACCCGATTCTTTTGCGCAATTAAAACAAAAATTGGTTAAGGGGGAGTTCAGAAACCCAACCGAGAACCGACCGGTTTCTCATTGCCTTGCTCGCTCCATTCATTCTGTTGTTGATAAAAAGAAATCGACCCGTTTTTGCGACATTGTGCGCAAATTGCGCTCGGGGCGTTGGCTAGGTTCAACGGGCCAGCCGATAACTGATGTGGTTAACCTGGGCGTCGGAGGCTCTGACTTAGGTCCTTTAATGGGGGCTGCCGCACTTAACGAATTTGCTGATGATGCGACCCTGCATAACTTAAATGTGCATTTTGTGTCGTCGATGGACGGTGGGCAGTTGCACAAGTTATTGCCAACGCTTGATGCCGAAACGACGTTATTTATAATCGCGTCGAAATCCTTTGGCACCATCGATACTCTGGCCAATGTGGCAACGGTACGCGAGTGGGTTAAGCCGGTGCTGAATGATGATGGTTGGCTGGCGCATCATGTTATTGGGGTTTCATCTAACGCTCAGCGTATGGTGGATTATGGCATCCCGGCGGCGCACCAACTTACTTTCGGCGAGGGCGTCGGCGGCCGTTACTCGTTATGGTCCGCGATTGGGTTAAGCATTGCGTTAGCGACAGGGCTTCATGTTTTTGAGCAGATGCTGGCGGGCGCACGGGCGATGGACGAGCACTTCGTCGAAGCACCGATTGAACAGAACATTCCGGTTCTGATGGCTCTGTATGGCGCCTATAACCGTGAACAGCGTGGCATCAATAACTTAGCGATTTTGCCGTATGACGGTCGGCTGCAAATGCTTCCTTCGTATTTACAGCAGCTCGATATGGAAAGTAACGGTAAGCAGTGTCGGTATGATGGCGAGGCTATTGATTATGCCACCGGTCCGATTATCTGGGGGGGGCATGGGCCAAATGGGCAGCATGCGTTTTTCCAGCATTTGCATCAGGGCTATGATGATTTTGCTGCGGATTTCATCATTGTTCTGTCCCGACATGCGCCGGGGTTCTCTTCCAACGTTGCAGATGCGCTGGCGGCGCAGCAACGCTTGTCGGTGGCCAATGCGCTAGCACATCGGCGTTTAATGTGGTTTGGTTCGTCGGATGGCACGCCGCGTAATGAATACCCGGGTAAACATCCGTCGAACGCGCTGGTGATGGAAGAACTGACACCTGAAAGTTTTGGCGCACTGATTGCTGCCTACGAGCATAAAGTGTTTACGCAAGGCGTTATATGGCAGATTAACTCGTTTGACCAGCCCGGGGTGGAGAAGGGTAAGAAGATAGCCACTGAGATTTATGACGCCATAGAAAACGGCAGCGAATTAAGTAATATTGACGAATCAACGGCGTATTGGATTAATAAATTGCGGTAACGCGCGTCCTGACGCACGGAAAAAAGCAGATCCGTAGCGTGCGTCCTGACGCACGGCAAGAACCGGTCGCGTCAGGACGCGACGTACGACGAAGACACCCGATATGGAGCACACATTGCTAAAGGAACTAGAAAAAATCGCGCGTGACGCAGGTGCGGCGATTATGGCGATTTACCAAAGTGAGGACTTTGATGTTCAGCTGAAGGGCGACGACAGCCCGCTGACCAAAGCCGACCTTGCCGCGCACCAGGTTATCGTTGATGGTTTGCGTAAACTGAATGTTCAATATCCCATTATCTCTGAAGAATCCGCTGATATCGACTGGGAGCTGCGCAAGCATTGGCATCGCTATTGGCTGGTTGACCCTCTGGATGGCACTAAAGAGTTTATCAAGCGCAACGGCGAGTTTACTGTCAATATTGCCTTGATCGAACGAGGCCAACCGATTCTGGGTGTGGTTTACGCGCCTGATTTAGATGCTATGTACATTGGTGAGCGTGATAAAGGCGCCCGCTTGAACGGTGAGGCTATTACTGTATGTCATGAATCACCGCAAACGCTGCGAGTCGTCGGTTCGCGTTCCCATGCCTCGCAGGAAACCACCGACTGGCTGGAGCAGTTAGGCAAGCCCTACGAAATGGTGCCGATGGGCAGTTCGTTAAAAATTTGTCTGGTAGCGGAAGGCAAAGCCGATGTTTACCCCCGCTTAGGGCCCACGTCTGAATGGGACACCGCTGCTGCGCACGCGGTTTTGACTGCCGCAGGTGGGTCGGTGACCACAGTGGATGGTGAACCGTTGCTCTACAATCAAAAAGAATCGTTTTTGAACCCGTACTTTATTGCACGCCCTTAAACCGCGAGCAAAGCGAGCCCAAACCGACCGTAGGTCCCAAACCCGAGCTCGGTTTAGGTTCGCGACACGAGATCAATCGTACAATTCGAGCGACTAACGGCATTTTAAGATTCAGGTCATACCTGTTAACATCTCCGACCTGAAATCGCTTACATCCATAAAAGTTAAATGTTAGAAACACTTTGTAACACTCTCCGTTACAACTTGTTAAAGAAAGTTAATAGAATGTGCCCTTGAGATTATACAACTTGTTGAAAAACCAATACGTGCGTCAGGACGCACGGTACAGGTTGTGTAATTTGTAGCGTGCGTCCCGACGCACGTTAATAACAACAAGAAGAGGGCATTATGGCGCGAAATACCTTTAAGCTGACCGCGCTGTCAGCAGCAGTACTTATGGGCTTGACCGCCTGTGGTGGTGATGGAGATACCAACTTTGCTCCGGATGTGAGCGCACAGAACATAGACGGCGGCCTACAATGGGTCCCCGTAACCGGTCAAGTGACCGCTACCGATGCGAACAATGATTCGTTATCTTTTTCAGCAAGTGTCGTGGCTTCTGAAGGAGGAGAAACCCCCGGAACGGTTTCTATCGATGGTAGTGGTCACTTCTCATATATTCCACTAACCACGGCGCCGGCAACCATCAATGTGCAAGTCAGTGACGGTCAGGAAACGACCACAGCGCAGGTACAAGTTTCTGGCATCGCCGGCGACCCGCTGGCCTACCAACAGTGGCACTTGCGCAACACAGGGCAAAAAGCCTATGCGCAAAGTGAAGAATTCATCGCATTTTTAGTTAACGTTCTGGGCTGGCCCGAAGAGCAAGCGCGCGCAAACTTTATTGACGACAGCGTTTCGGTGGCCGGCAACGATATGAACGTGATCGAGGCCCATGCACAGGGAGCCTACGGTCAGGGGATGATGGTTGCTGTAGTCGACTCAGGCCTGGAAATCAATCACCCGGATTTACAAGCGAATATCGCACCGAACAAATCACTGAATTTCATTCCGGATGCCAGCAATAAAATGGATCCGACCAGTACCTCCGTATTTGGCGATCACGGTACATCCGTGGGTGGTTTGATTGCAGCGGTCGCCGGTAACGACGAAGGCGGACGTGGCGTTGCACCGCAAGCGCAATTATTCGGCTTAAACTTTTTGGGTGGTCAGGGTACACAAACCATGCTCAACCTGGCGTTAAGCCACGGTTTACCGGGCAGTGGAGTATCAGACTCTGACCCTGTAGTTGCGTATAACCGGAGTTACGGCATTTCGTTGCCATTTGCATTGTATACGTCGGTTGCTGAAAGTACTTATGAACAATACACAGCAACGGAGTTGCGTAACGGCCTGGGCGCTGTAAACGTGAAGTCAGCAGGTAACGCATTCAATAATACCGGCAATGCCGGCTTGTTCAGCAATATTTGCTCGGCCTCGGGCGCTGCTCAATACGGTCTGACTTGCCTTAACGGCAATCTGGACCCTTCTAACGCGAACTTTTTTACAACAACAGTAGCCGCTGTTAATGCTGACGGTACTCACACCAGCTATTCGACAGCTGGCTCTAACGTTTTTGTCGCAGCGCCGGCGGGTGAATATGGTGAGATTGAGCCAGCGATGGTAACGACTGACCAGTCAACGTGTTTACAAGGTTACAGTGGCTTCCCTTATCAGGATGCAATTGACAGTCAGACCGGAATTCCTGGCTATTTCGCGGGCACACGGCCGTTTAACGCGCCGGGCCACCCTGAAAATCCAAACTGTAATTATACCTCGACCTTTAACGGAACGTCATCTGCTGCACCGAATGCCTCAGGTGTGGTGGCCTTGATTGGTTCAGCGAACCCCGCGCTAAGCGCACGTGAAATTCGTCACGTCCTTGCCAATACCTCAACGCAGGTTGACGCAGAGGATCTGGGTGTTGTGATTCCAGCGGGTAGTGGTGAATTTGTCGCCGATCCGGGCTGGATAGAGAATGCAGCCGGTTACGCGTTCAACTTAAAATACGGCTTTGGTCGTGTTGATGCAGGCGCCGCCGTAAGCTTGGCAAAGGAATGGCAGCCAGGCTCACTAGGACAGTTGCTGAGTACCGGTTGGATGAGTGTTTCACCAGAGCAAGCGCTTGAAATCCCGGATAATAATGCAGAGGGTGTGAGCTATAGCTTTACGGTTGATGGTGATCTGACGTTAGAAGGTATTCAGGTTCAGTTAACCGTTAGTAATGACGACTTGTCGAGTGTTAACGACTCCGGAGAGGCGGTGTGTGGATTGACGACAGCAGGTAACGACCTTGCGATCGAGCTGACGTCACCGGCAGGTACAACCACTCAGTTATTGTCTGGCTTGCAAGCGCTTAACATCGGAGCTGATGGCTTCTGCAGTGATTATATTCTGGAGAACACGACGTTCTTAGCTAATGCGTTTTATGGCGAGAACCTCCGCGGTGAGTGGACCATACGTTTGGTCGACGTTAATGGTGATGACCTGACTGCTGATGCGCGCGGGCTTAACTTGTCTGCCGAAGAAACGTTTAGCAATAATTCAGTGCCGTCAGTGTTTGAACACATTGATTTCCGTGCCTTTGGGCATCAATAAACGCGAGGAGAATAAGCATGAAATTAATGAAAACTGTGGTTCTTATGAGCCTCTCATCTGCGTTCATGGTGACTAGCGTTATGGCACAGGAGCCGTTGCTAAAACCTGTTGAAGCGGTCGGTAATGCGCCGTTATTAGCGTCAAAAAGTTACAAACAATACCGTGTGGACAGTAGTGAAATTGACTCAGCACAGGTGTCAGATCGTGCGGCGGGTCGGCTTATTGCCGGTACTAAAGTGGTGAATACGCTATCCGGTGAGCCAGGCGAGGTATCGGGTATTGTTGCGGTACTGATTAACGATCAAAATATTGATGCGTTAGCACAGCAGTTTGGACTGGCGGTGGAGCGTCGTTACGATCGTTTGAATCTAGCGTTACTGAAAGCAGAAGCCGGTACGGATATGCTGCAATTGCGCAGAGACATGATGGGTGTTGATGGCATTTCAGGTGTTGATATCGAGATTGTTGAGCAGTTGCGCAGCACACAGTAGATTGCGGCTTTAGCGCGACAAATAAAAAGCCTGATTTCGATATGAAATCAGGCTTTTTTTATCTAACGTGTTTTGCTCGCGCCGAAGGCGGCGAGCTACGCTGTTAGAGCGAACCGTACGTCGCGCCTCGCGGCGCGACTTGGCTATCAGAACGAGTAGCTTAGCTTGGTGTAAACAAAGCGACCGCGCGGGTTGTGCACGCTTGGCGCATAACCGTACAGGTCGTTGTTAAACGCTTCCGGTGGCTCTTCGTCAAACAAATTGGTTGAACCCAGCGTGACACGGAAGTTTGAAGTCACATCGTAGTAGGCTTGTAAATCAACCAATAGTTGGCTGTCGACCATCCGTGTTTTTGATGCTTCAACATCTGCTGGCGCCTGGTAATCCTCGAACTCTCCGATGTAGTTCAGGTTCAGGTTAACGCCAAAGGCGTCACGTGCCCACTCGGCACGAGCCGTCCAACGGTGCTCCGGATACTCATACTCTCCGGCATAGTCGATACCGTCTTTCTCGAACTTGCTCATGTAAGACCAGTCAACGCCTAAACGGATATCGCCCAGTTGCTGTACCTGCCAGGTGTAGTTAGCAGAGAAATCCAGACCGGCTGCTTCCTGGCTCGATAAGTTCACGTAGGTGTTGTACAACACCGCCAGCTCACCTAAACGGTCGCCCGGTAGCGGGTCGCGACGCTCACAAACGGTACTGTTTTGGTCATTACAGTTTGCTGCGTAGACATTCTCGAAGTCGTTCTGAACAATCTTGTTGTCTTGTTCGATTGACCAGTAGTCTGCCGAGATATCAAACGCGTCAGTCACCTGCCAGATACCACCAATGTTGTAGTTTGATGACTCTTCCGGCTCCAGGCCATCTGAACCAGAGAATACGATGGTGTAATCCAACGGCACACAGCTCTCGTTGTCGGCTTCGCAACGGAAGGTATCGACAAAGAAGGTTGAAACTTGTGACGGACCTAGGCCAATTTGTGCCAACGATGGTGCACGGAAACCTTCACCGTACGATGCACGCAGGGTGACGTCATCCGACGGGCGCCATTGCAGTTTAAACTGCGGGTTAAAGGTCGAGCCAAAGTCGCTGTAATCATCGTAGCGGCCGGCTGCGGTAAGCTCGAGCTGGTCGGTAATCGGTACCAGGAACTCGACATACGCGGCCCATTGGTCACGCGCAGCTTCGGCCTGCACAGACTCGGTACCGAAGATTAAGCCCCGCTGGAACTGATCATCCGGTTGGTCAAATACGTCTTCTTCACGGTACTCAAGACCTGCTGCCATCGAGACCCAATGGTCGCCCAGCTGGAATGCTTCGCCGGCAATACTGGCGTCCATTGCAGTTAAGTGCGACTCGCCGCGACGTACCAGTGAGGTGGTGATATCGTTGATAACCGCCGGGTCATTGATGGTACCGCCGAATGGGTTGTAATTACCTAAGTTGATTTGCTCCTGCAGGAAGTCTGTGCGCACCCAGCCTTGCTCACGCGAACCGGTTTGCATGCCTTCACTGCGGCCTTTCTGGTACGACACATCCCAGTTCCAGCCGTCTAAATCACCGCGCAGTCCGGCAATAAAACGCAGGGTGTCAGACTCGACGTCCCAGATACGGGCGCCGGCATCAACAGTACGGAAGAAGTTGATATCAACACGTTCGCCCCAAGGGTTATTGGGGTGATCAGCGGGGACATACAGGCCGGCATCTGCGTCCAATGGCGTCGGTGCACCACCGGCCATCGAGCGGTTATGTTGTGCCGCAATTTCGATATAGGCCTCAACGTCACGGCTTAGCTCACGACGTGACTGAATGATAGCGCCCACGCGTTCTGCTTCCGGGAAGATTTGTGCATAAGGGCCGTAGTCAAAGACGCAGCGCGTACCAACTGTTGAGCTCGGTGGGCAATCCGGATCCGGTTGCTCGGCGCCGTCAACGATGAAGCTACCCGGGAAACCACGCGATGAGCGGAAGTCGTTTCCGCCGTAAGGGGCTTGGTTAGCGGTGCCATTACGACCAAACTCAGCGCCAAAAATTGAGGTGTTTTTCCAGTAGTCCATGATAACGGTGGTGTTACCTTTATCGTCACCGGTACCCCATACCAGGCTCATGCTGGTCTCTTCATAGTTAACATCGCCGGTGGTACCACCGTGGCTAACAGAGAGCTCGGTGCCGACAAAATCGTCACGCAGGATAATGTTGACAACACCGGCAACGGCGTCAGAACCGTAAATAGCAGATGCACCGTCTTTTAGAATGTCGATGCGCTCGATAGCGGCAACCGGAATGGTGTTGATATCGACGAAGGAGTTAGCTACACCCTCGGCGAACGATGATACCGCGACGCGGCGACCATTAAGCAGCACCAATGTTGAGTCAGCACCAAAGCCGCGCAACGAGATTGCGGCTGAGCCGTTAGCGGTGGTGTCCTGGCTGTTCCCCTGAGTAGAGAAGGTACCGACACCGGCTGATGGCAGACGTTCGAGTAATTGCTGAAGGTTGTTGAAACCTGAGGCTTCAATGTCATCTCGCGAGATGACTTCAACCGGTGATGCGCCTTCCATGTCGGTACGGTTGATCCGTGAACCGGTTACCTGAATGCGCTCTAAGCGATCGTTTTCGGCTTGCGCCTCGTCCTGTTGTGCATAGCTGACAGGCGACGCAAACACCGCACCTATGGCTAATGCACACAACGAATACTTAAATGAGTTGTTCATTTTTGTTTTTTTCCCTGTGATTTAAACTCAGACAGTTTGTTTGTCATTAAGATGACATGTTCCTTTATTACACTAAATTAACATATGATCAAGATCATATTTATTGCTTCAGGATGTGGCTCTTTATTTCGTAGGTCGCGTCCTGACGCGACATTGCGGACGTGCGTCAGGACGCACGGTACGGGTTGGCGAGTGTCCCTGTCTTGCTCCTGTAACAAACTCGCGGTAGGATTGCTGGCAATATCCTCATGGAGACGTAATCATGAAACGTACACTTCTCGCGGCGTCGGTCGCTTTGTTAGCCACTTCGGCTGTTGCTGACGACCACCAGAAACCGAATATTATTTATGTGATTGGCGATGGTATGGGCTTTGAGTTTATCAGCGCATACCGTTATGCCATGTCGAATTTAGAGACCAAGGACATCGCGGAAACCCAGTTTGATCACTACCTGACCGGGGCTGCCACCACATATCCCGAGGATGACACCTGGGTAACGGATTCGGCAGCGGGAGCAACGGCATTGGCAGCGGGCGAGAAGTCCTACAACGGCGCCATTGGTATGGATAACGACAAAACCGCGTTAAAAACGGTGATGGAATACGCCAAAGATAGTGGCTATATGACTGGGTCAGTATCCACCTCACAGGTGAACCATGCGACGCCGGCATCGTTTTTCTCACATCACCCGTCGCGCTATGAGTACAACGAAATCGCGGATTTGATGGCGCAGCAATACATCAAAGACGAAGCGTCTTACGATGTGTTATTAGGCGGTGGTCAGCAGTATTTTATCCGTGACGATAAAAACTGGGTCGAGTTGTTACAGCAACATGGGCTGCAGGTGATTCAGGATATGCAGATGCTGGATCAGGTAGAGCAGGCTCCGGTAATGGGCTTGTTTGCGCCGAAAGGCCTGCCGCATGCTATCGATGAAGGTAAAGACTCACTTGCGCGTATGACCTCTACAGCATTGCGTTTATTGTCGGCAGAAGACAAGCCATTTGCGCTAATGATTGAAGGCAGCCAGATTGATTGGTGTGGCCATGCTAACGATATCGCCTGTGCGGTGCACGAGATGGATTCGTTAAATAAAACGCTGGAAGTGGTTAACGAGTTTATTGCTGAGAACCCGAATACCTTGTTTGTGATGACGGCTGACCACTCGACCGGCGGGCTAACGCTGGGCCGTGATGGCGAATATGCCTGGTACTCGGATCGGGTGATGGCGATTGAGAGCTCTATCGCTACCATGCGCGGTGAGCTGTTAGAAATGGATGCTGATCAGTGGGCTGATTACGTTGCTGACAAGGTTAATTCTGAATTGACCCAGGACTATATCGACGAGCTGGCGCTGGCTGCTGAGCAGCAGGGCGAAGCGCGCGAGGAGGCATTGCACAATGCGCTGGTTTACATTACCGGCGACATTACCGGTACCGGCTGGACCGGCAGCGGCCATACTGCCGTTGATGTCCCGGTTTTTGCCACCGGCCCCAATGCCGACCAATTCCGTGGGTACATGGATAACACCGCATTGGGCAAAAGGTTAATCGACATCGTTCGATAAACTTGCGCCAAAGGCGCAAGCTACAGTAGCTCGCGCCTTTGGCGCGAGTATGGGTCGAACAAGCGTCAGGGCTGGTGGCGGAATGAAGTTTTTCAACAAAGAACTCAGTTGGTTGTCGTTTAACGAGCGGGTGCTGCAGGAAGCGGCGGATGCTGCGGTGCCGGTGGTGGAACGAATGCGCTTTCTGGGCATTTTTTCCAGCAATATGGACGAGTTCTTTCAGGTGCGGGTGGCCGCCGTGCGGCGACACATCTTCTTTAGTCAGTCTGAGGAAGAACGCAGCCGCTATGAACGCCTGATGGCGCAGCTGCAAAGCAAGGTTAACGAGCTACAGCAGCAATTTGATGCGATCTTGCCGCAAGTTGTCAGTGCTTTAAAGCAACACCACATCCACCTGCTCGAGCCTCATCAGCTCAATGTCGACGAAAAACAGCGGGTTAAGTTCTTTTTTATCGAAAAAGTCCGCCGCCATCTGGTACCTATTCTGGTTACCGAAAAAACCGACCTACGCAACGTGCTGCGCGAGGACGAGAACTATCTGTGTGTCGAAATCCTCGATGATAATCATAAACGCTATGCGCTGATCGAAGTACCCGCTGATGCCATGGATCGTTTTATCAAATTACCCACCAGCGGTCGCACACGGGATCATAAGATCCTGTTTTTAGACGATATCCTGCAGCTGAATCTTGATGAACTGTTCCGCGGCATTGTGCCGTTTAAGCGGTTGCGGGCGTTCTCTTTCAAAATGACCCGTGATGCTGAATACCATCCGTCTGATGACATCGAGCAAAGTATTCTTGAGCGTATGGAAGAAGGGCTTAAGCAGCGCTTTAAGGCCGACCCTGTGCGTCTGGTTTACGATAAGAAAATGCCCGATGAAATGCTGGTGTTTTTAAGTGAAAAGCTGGATCTGAACCGCTTTGATTCCTTGGTCGCTGGCGGTCGTTACCGTAATACGCGAGACTTCGCTAAGTTTCCGAATTACGGGAGAGCGTCGCTGGAACATCCGCGGCAGCCGGCGCTGTTGCACCCAAAGTTCTACCGTTTCGACAACGTTTTTGATGCCGTTCGCAGCAGCGATATTTTGCTGTATTACCCGTACCACCGCTTCGCTCATTTTACCGAGTTTGTGCGTCAGGCCGCGTATGACCCGAATGTGACCCGTATTGCCATTTGTATTTATCGGGTAGCACCGCACTCGCGTATTCTGCATTCGTTGACCGATGCCGTACAAAACGGCAAACACGTTACCGTGATGGTAGAGTTGCAGGCGCGGTTTGACGAGGAAGCCAACATAGAGTGGGCGAAGGAACTTACCGAAGCGGGAGTGCATGTCAGTTTTGGTATTCATGGCTTAAAAGTGCACTCGAAACTGGTGCTGGTACATCGCCGTGAAGGTATTACCGAGCGCCGCTATGCGGTGATCGGTACCGGTAACTTCCACGAAGGTACCGCGCAGGTGTATACCGATTTTAGCCTGTTTACCTGCGATAACGCGATTACGGCGGATGTCGATAATGTTTTTAATTATCTTGAGCAACCGTATAGGCAGACAAAATTCAGAGAGCTGATGGTGGCGCCGGTGACCATGCGGCAGCGGCTGACCGATTATATCGAGTACGAAATTGAACAGGCTCAGCAGGACCGGCCGGCGGCGATATTTATCAAAGTAAACAACCTGGTTGATGACAGCTTGATTGTGCAGTTGTACCGGGCGTCGCGAGCCGGAGTAAAGATCCGGGCGATCGTGCGCGGTATGTGCGCATTGCGCGCCGGGGTCAAAGATTTGAGCGAAAACATCGAAGTGCGCAGTATTGTTGACCGTTACCTGGAGCACCCGCGGGTCTATTATTTTGAACATGGCGGACAGCAGGAACTGTTTATTGCCTCCGCGGATTTAATGACCCGCAACCTTGATCATCGGGTGGAAGTTGCGGTGCCGGTGCGCGATGCAGATGCCCGCCAGGATGTATTACAGGTGATGGAATTACAATGGCGTGATCGGGCTAAGTCGCGGGTGATTGATGCTGAACAACGCAACACGTACGTCATTGAGCGCGAACAGGCGGGTAAACGTAAGACCAAAAAATCACGCCTGCTGCGATCGCAGACGGCGATTTACCGTTATTTTAAACGCCGGAGTCATGACTATGAGCGCGAATAGCCCGTCTCAACAGCAGTTTGCCGCGCTCGATTTGGGCTCGAACAGTTTCCACCTGATTATTGCGCGACTGGTTGAAGGCCAGTTACAGCCGATTTTTAAATTTAAGCAGCCGGTACAGCTGGCGCAGGGTCTGAATGGGCGTTATTTGTCAGATGCCGCGATTGCCCGCGGGCTGGAAGCGTTAAAACAATGCGCGGTGCGGCTGGAAGGATTTACTACTGATAGCGTTAAAGTGGTGGCGACGCACACCTTGCGGCGGGCAAAAAATCGCAAGCAATTTTTAGCGGCTGCGGCTAAGGTTCTGCCGTTCCCGATTGAGGTGATTTCCGGGCGCGAAGAAGCGCGTTTGATCTATCGTGGGGTCAGCGAGACCATCGCCGATAGTGTCGGCGAGCTGGTGATTGATATTGGCGGCGGCAGTAGTGAGTTTGCCTTTGGTAAAAACAAACAGGCGTCGGTGTTGAGTTCGCGCAGTGTCGGCAGTCTGGCGTGCACAACGCAGTTTTTTAACGACGGTAAAATTAGCGCCAAGCGCTTCGATAAGGCTGTGGTTTATGTGCGCCAACAGATTGAACCGGTTGCTAATGCGCTTGCCGGCAAACGGGTGCAGGCGGTTTACGGTACATCGGGCACCGTCAAGGCGATTTACCAGTGGGTGAGTAAAACGATAAATTCCTCCGCAAGCGGGTTAACCATGGCCGATTTGTTGGCATGCCGCGACCAGCTGATTGCGGCGAAGCATGTTGATAATCTGCAAACCGAGGTGATTTCTGACGATCGACGCGTATCGATAGTGGGTGGCCTGGCGGTATTAATTGGGATATTTGAAGAGCTGGAACTGGAGCGTCTGCAACCTCATGATGCTGCGCTGCGCGAGGGCGTTTTGTACGAACTGGCGCAGGAAGTGCTGAGCCTCGAGGACGTGCGTGAACGAACGATTTATAGTTTGGCACAACGGTATTCGGTCGATGAGGCGCAGGCAAGCCGGGTATGGCGCACCGCTTGTCAGCTTTATCAGGCTGTGGCTGCGGTTTGGCAGATTGACTCGCACGATATGGAGTTGTTGTTGGAAGGTACTGCCAAGCTGCACGAAGTCGGCTTGAGTATCAGTGCCAGCGGGGTACAGAAACATTCTGGTTATATCCTCAGCAATGCGTACATGCCGGGTTTTAATGCCGAAGAGCAGCGATTATTAGCCACGGTGGTGCGGTTTTTTCGGAAAAAACTCAAACCGGAAGAATTTCCCGAGTTGGCATTATTTGATCAGAGCCAGCTGGTAAAGCTGATTTTAATTCTGCGGCTGGCGGTGGTCATTAACAGTGACCGGCAGGACCGGCGGCTAGTGGACGGCGTTAGCGTTAAAGAGAGCCAATTGACGCTCAAACTAACTAAAGCCGCCCGCTTAGACGCCGTGCTGCAGGCCCAGCTCGATGACGAAGCCGCCACCTTTAAAAAGCTCGGCTATCGACTGCTGTACGTCGCGTCCTGACGCGACATTGCGATGCCGGGCGTGCGTCAGGACGCACGGTACAGGGTATTTTATTCGGTAGGTCGATCGCTGGACAAAAAATTACCACTGAATTATGCTTGTTTTACGGTTATAGCACGGTGAGGAAGCCCGATGGAGTTAATTGATCGTAATCAGTATCCGCAGCTTGATCGCTTACTGTGGGATACCAAACAGCAATATTTTACGCATAAAGAGGCAATAACGATTTATGAAGATCGCTGGCGCTTTTTGTTTGAAACTGAGCTGACAGCCAAGGAGCGTAAACTGATTGCAGGACTAACGAAGGAATTTGGCATCTTTCTGCCCGCAGTTGCCTGATGGAAAGCTATCAGCCAGTGGCTTACACGCAACCTCACCATCAACTGATCGAACAGTTGCTACAAGGATTCAATCACGAGTACCTTGGTTCCCACAATATTTTATTTGGCGGTGGCACCCGCATAGCACTCGAACTAAAAGAGTATCGTACCTCTGTTGATATCGATTTTTTATGTGCCAATAAAGAGGCTTACCGGGCCGTTCGACGTCAAGTTACATCGCAGTCACTGGGTGAGTTAGTTAGACGCGAATTTACTTATGTACCCGAAATTCGTTTTGATCGATATGGCGTCAGGACATTTTTAGAGCAGAATGGCGAGCAAGTTAAACTTGAATTCGTGGCGTTCGATGATTATCAATTAGCTAAAGACGCACGAAACAGTCTCTTCCCAGTACCTTTTATTGATCAGACTTCGTGTTTCACGACCAAACTGCTTGCTAATGCTGACCGAGCCGGCCAAAAGCCCTATAAAGATATATTTGATATTGTCGCGATGGCCGCAGCCTGGGGCCCAATCCCTGACTCGTCGCTGCGAGAGGCTGCAAATCATTACAGCGAAAAAGTTGTCATACAGGGGCTGAAAAAAGCGTTGGAAGGATTTAGTGACAATTTGGAGCGTTATCAAGAAGCTGCCGGTGCAATGAATATTTCATCCGACTTTTTTGAATCAACCTTGCAACCGACAGCAGAGAAACTTCGCCGGAGTTTGTAGTACCGTGCGTCAGGACGCACGGTACAGAATTTTCTTGCGATGTTGCCGTGCGTCAGGACGCACGCTACTTAACGACGATTCGCGCCATGGTGCGGTCGACATCGCTGGTGCCGGCGCGGATTTCCATGATGACTTCGTATTCGCCGGGCTCTGTGTAAGAGGTTGCGGCGGTGTGATTAAAGGACCACTGGGTATCGAAGCTGTTGTCGTTATTAAAGTCCCAGCGTACTTCGTAGGCTGACGGTTCTTCGTTGCTGCCGAACGACTTTTCGGCACTAAAAGTTATGCTGTCACCGACGCTGATTTCGTCCAGCTCTTTATCATGGGTAATTACGCCAACCGGTGGGGTTTTATCGCATGTCATTTCGAAGTGCGTATAACCGTCGGTTTCAACCTGTTCGAAACACCAGCTTAATTGCTCCGTCCCCAGCAAAAAATCACGGGCAAATACCGGATGCGCTTGCTCTGCGGTATAAGCTTCATAGGTTCTTAACGCTTTGGCGGCATTGTCAAAAAATGACTTAGCGGCCTGCAAATGAATCTGCGATACATTGCCATCAATATCTCCGCCCTGGTCAATAACTGATAAGCCTTCAAACATCAGGCTGCTAAAATTGCGCCAATTTTGCTCATCACGCATCCAGTTGAGGAACTCGGCATAAAGGCGATGTGGCGAGTTGCCGGAGGTTTGCTGAATCGCGTTGTGCAGGAATGGTTTTAGCTGTTCAGCGGTAAGTTGCCCGATGGCCGCACTGGTCAGCGGACACCAGTTAATCGCATCCAGTACCCGGCACAACCCATGAATCAGCGTCGCCGGAGCATTTTTAGTTAACGACAACTGCTGGAAGTCATCGGTACTAAAAACACGCTCTGTAACAAGGGTACTTAAATCGCCAAACAGTTCCCAACCAACAGCCCGTGGATAGGCCAAAGCGACTTTGTCGTGTTGTGTGTTAATGTCGTAGTAGGCGCCGGAATAATTACTGGCAACGAACTGGTGCTGATTCTCCGGCTGAATAAAACCAGTGGAATCGGCTACTAACGGATACCATTGAGTGCTGCCCAGTGCGCTGCTTGCCGCCTCAAAGGCCGCGAATGCGCTATGGTAGACTTCCGGAAACACGTCGTAATTCATCAAGTTCTTGAAGTCAGTGGCTATGCCGTGCTCGATAGTTTTCTTAAAGTCCTCAAACAGCGGTAGTTTTTTTACCTCGTCAAGTATCAATGCGCGGTCGGCGCGGCTGTATCCCATCATCATCGGCAGCATTGCCACTGTGCCGAGGGCGATTGAATCCACCGTTATATCGTGATCACCACCACGCCATTTGCTGGACTCGGTATCCATCAGCGAGGGAGCAATCAGGCTTTGGTCGTCCGCTTTAGTCAAAAACAGTATCTGGTAGTCCGGTGTTTGGATGGCTCTTATAAAACCCAGGTCACTGTACATGGCCTTCTCTGATAGCGCTGATGATAATTTAAAATGTTCCGATAAGTCATAGTTAGAGAAGGCGCTGGTCGCGACTTCTAACGCTCGAACTTTGGGTTGAACTTTAGCCACCGGGTCGGCTTTGTAAACCACCTCGACATCGGCAATATCGCTGTCGGTGGCGCCATGATTGTCGGTTACGGTGTATTCAAAGCTAATAATTTCGACATCGCCATCGTTAACCTCCGGCGCGGTAAAGGTAATTTGATTTGCGTCTGAAGAGGTCAGCGTGACGCTCGGCCCGGCAACCTGATTCCACTCGGCTTTTACAATGGTGCCATCAGCGTCCTCGCCACTGCCGGTGATAGTAACCTCGGTGAGCATATCGACCGTTTGCCAATTGCTGGCTTCAGCCGTGGGTGGCTGGTTTTCGATATCAATCGCGACATTGTTGCCGCCATCTTCCTCTTCTGCACCACAACCAATAAGCAAAGCCGCAACAGCAACTGCCACCAACGAGCGTGAAAAAGTATGCACGTCCATGTTCGTTTCTCCCGATGTAAAAGGAGAACAAGAATAGCGTCAGCAACAGGCGAAAAGGATAGAAGAAAGCGCAACACCACGTAGGATATGTGGGACATCGGGACAAACGGTTTGTACGTCGCGCCCCAACGCGACTTTTAATATTCGAACAGTAGTTTGCTACCGATTATTATGCAATCCTCAATATAAACGGTAGAATATTACCGTTTTAATGTCTATAGTACATATAAAGCGGAAACAAACTACCGGGTTGAATATGAGTGAAATAACGCTCCAGCTGTTTAATAAAGGAAGGTGGTGGGACGCTGCTCGTTTAAACTTTAAAGGCGAGCGAATGAATGACGGCGTCACATTAACCTATTTACACGAATACCTTAAAGATAGTCCACATTACGGTGTTTCTGACTGCTGGGCTTGCAGTGTCAATGCGCCGGTATCGGTCGCTCCGATAGATTATCCAAACTGGCCGGCATTGCTTGACGATTTGCTTCCCGTGGGTAAGTCCCGTGTTTGGTGGCTTAATTATTTGAATATGAGCCGACGTAGTGAGTTTGCACAAAACTATGCACTCCTCACACATGCCTGTATGTCGCCGATTGGCAATATGCGCATTAAAGAGGCGGTTCCGGCGCTTGCGGGTGTCAATGCACAGCGCTTTAATATTTCTGATGTTGCCAGGTTGCAACACGACTTTCTTGAATATGCGAATGCACAGGGGGCTGCTGTTGGTGGTGCAACAGGTGCCGGTGGCGTGGCACCTAAACTGTTGTTAATGGTGGAGGATGATCAAGTTTATATTGACGGAGACTTTGCTGGTAAACCGCTTGCTGCAATTCCTTATTTGACCAAGTTCGCTCGAAATACACGCTCGACGCGTGATAACGATATTCTGCGAGCTGAGGGCGTTTTTTACCAAGTTCTTGATGAATTGCTGGCCGATACACCGATAGAAACTATCGCCGTTAGTCATATGCTGACGCTTGAACATGAGTCACAAGTTAGTCTGTGGTTGCCCCGGTTTGATATTCAGACTAAGGATGGCGTTGCAAGTCGGATCGGTATGGAAAGCATCTATTCCATCATCAATACAGGTCCTGGTAGTTATCAGAATCATTTTGACGTAATGAGACGGGTGTGGAAAAAAATAAAAAGCAGCACATGCATGTCTAGTGATGACTTCGCAAAGCAATATTTAGCGCGAGATCTGCTTAACCTGGTGTTTGGTAATTCGGATAACCACGGACGCAATATTTCGTTTTTAAAGTTTGAGGGTGATATTCAGTTTGCACCTATTTATGATTTCGCGCCGATGAAGGCAGATCCGGAAATGGTGACACGACTGTTTAAGTGGGGGAGTGACTTTGAATCGGGCGGCCAGGTGCGATTTGATCTCATCGTTAAGGCATTGGACGATTTTTGTGCTCCGGAAGATCTTTTGGCATTTTTGAATGACTTGGCACAGCGCTTAGTTGGGGTACCTGAACGACTAGAACACTATGGTTGTCCAGAGAGTATTTTTGAGTTCCCAGCCATTGGTTTTCGCGACCTTCCGAACAAGTTAAGAAATTTTGGAGTCACCTATGACTGATCTGCCGGTAGAAAAACGCAGAGCTATAATGCAAGCAATAGAGGATGGCCTGTCGAACGGTGAGCTTTCTGTGGGTGAAGCGATAAAAATAATCCGATCTGATTTATATGGTATGAGCCAGGCGCACTATGCGCGCTTCATGGGGATATCGGATAAAACATTGCGCGATATTGAGAAAGGCAATACCGATCCACGACTATCCATAGTTACGAAACTATTAGAGTCCGGCGGCATGCGTTTATCGGCTAAAGCGGTTGGGGTGAGGGTTTAGGCTCGCTGCGCTCGCGGTTTAGGGCCTTCGGCCGGTTTAGGGTTTAACGCGCGAAGCGCCTAAACCCGTGCGCCGAAGGCAGCACGCTACACCGCGAGCGCAGCGAGCCTACCCCGGCCGAAGGCCCCAAGTGTTTAGAACTTATACATCGCCATCAATTGCAGACGATTCAAATCGCCATCAACACCGGCTTCGGTTTCGCGTGATGCTTGTGAAATTTCGGCACCGAAGGTCAGGTTAGAGGCGGCTGAATACATTACGTTAAACGCCAGGCGTTCGGTGTATTCGGTCATGTCGCCTGCCAATGTCAGCAACGCATCGTCGTTGTCAGCCCAACCGCGCGAGTAAACGACGTTGGAACGCAGTTTTTCGGTCCAGAAGTGACGGTACGCAAACGAAATGCCGGTCGAATCAATCGCTTCCAGTTCGCCATTAGCATCAATGTAAGCGCCGTTCCAGGTGTTCAGACCCAAATAGCGACCTAAACCTGAGCCGGTAGTGATTGATGCACGAATGTCGTCCATACCAAAGGTGTACTTGGCACCTAAGCTGACACCGTAACCAAAGGTGGTTTCATCGTCACCAGTTTGGCCCACATCATAGGTCAACTGACGCAACAAGACTGAACCCTGCCACGACAAATTGTCGCTCTTGCCCGAATATTTAAAGGTTACATCCGGCATAAAACCATCGCTGGAAATAATACGGCCGCCGCCGGCAGGCGTCACGGTAGTTTCAGGGTTTTCGATAGAGGCGCTAAAACCGCCCGAGGTGTAACGAATTTGTGCCTGGCGGTTAAAGATAATGCCGTCGGTAATACCGATAAAGTCGACTGACTCGGCCAGAATGTTCAGATCCTGGAAGTTTGACCAGGTTTGCCCGAAGGTCCAGTTACCGTACTTTAAGAACGCCTGACGCAAGCGCGGGTTATAGGAGTTAGAAATGCGCTCGTCACCGTCGGGGGTTAACTGAAAATCCATTTCGATGTGGCCGGTCAGCGTCTGACCGTTATCGAGTTCGGTATTGGTGGTAAAGAAGAACCGCGACTGGCGTGCATGGAAATCGGTGGTCAGGTCATCGCCTTCGCCGCCGACCGGCGTAATGCTGGGAATGTATTGTTGGCGACCAATGTTGGCGCTGGATGGCGCCTGGCCATCGGCATAATCAGACACTAACATGTCCAGTTTTACGTAACCGCCAAAGTCAAAATCAGTTTCCTGTGCTTGCGCGCCGAAGCTGGCAACGCCTAAAACAGCCGCTGCTGCCGCTGTTAATTTAAACGTGTTCTTTTTACTTGAGGCCATCATCTGTTCTCCCGTGTCAGCCAAGTTTTTATGCTTACTTTTTGTGAGCCAAGAAGCTTTATAAACGCCATTAATTCTGGGTAATTGTTCAATTTTTCGCAATCTAGACTATGGTCTAATAGTGTTCAGCCCGCGTATTCCGTACAAATGAGTCATTAAGCGAATAAGGAGGAAGTGGTAATGTCGCAACTATATAAAGTGCCGGATCACATTAAGCAAACAGCAAAATTAGATAACGACAAGTATTTAGAGCTTTACCAACAATCCGTTGATGACCCCGAAGGTTTTTGGCGTGAGCAAGGCAAACGTATTACCTGGTTCAGCCCCTATTCAAAAGTCAAAAACACCACCTTCGAGCCGGGCAACGTTAATGTTAAATGGTTTGAAGATGGCACCTTAAACGCATGCTACAACTGTGTTGACCGCCATCTTGCCGACAAAGCCGACAAAACGGCGATTATCTGGGAAGGCGACGACCCGAGTGTAGACAAACACATCACCTATCGCGAGTTACACAAAGAGGTATCTCGTTTTGCTAATGGCCTGAAAAAATTAGGTATTGGCAAAGGCGACCGCGTGGCGATCTACATGCCTATGGTACCAGAAGCAGCCTACGCGATGTTGGCTTGTGCCCGTATTGGCGCTGTTCATTCGGTCATTTTTGGTGGCTTTTCACCTAATGCCATCGCTGACCGCATTAATGACTGTGGAGCGAAGGCGATTATTACCGCCGACGAAGGCCGCCGCGGCGGCAGCACTATTGGTCTTAAAAAGAACGTCGACGCAGCGCTAAACGACGACGCCTGCCCGACGCTGGAGCACGTGATTGTCGCGCAGGTTACAGAAGGCGATGTTAACTGGACGGACGGCCGCGATGTTTGGTGGCATGAGCTAGTGGGCGATGTAAGCAGTGAATGCCAACCGGAAGTAATGGACGCCGAAGATCCGCTGTTTATTCTTTACACGTCGGGTTCAACCGGTAAGCCAAAAGGCGTTGTGCATACTACCGGTGGCTATATGGTCTACGCATCAATGACCCACGAGTATGTGTTTGATTGCCACGACGATGATATTTACTGGTGTGCGGCTGACGTCGGCTGGATTACCGGCCACTCGTATATTGTTTACGGGCCGTTTGCCAACGGCGCGACCAGCTTGATGTTCGAAGGTGTGCCAACGTATCCCGGTGTAGGCCGCATCGGCGAAATTGTCGATAAGCATAAAGTAACGATTTTATACACTGCGCCTACTGCTATTCGTGCCTTGATGGCCAAGGGCGACGAGGCGGCGAAAACCTCGACGCGCGAAAGTCTGCGCATCATGGGTAGTGTCGGCGAGCCGATTAACCCGGAAGCCTGGACCTGGTACCACGAGCGCATTGGTAACGGTAAATGCCCGATTATGGATACCTGGTGGCAGACCGAGACCGGCGGCATCATGATCACGCCGCTGCCGGGTGCTACCGATCTTAAACCGGGTTCGGCAACACGGCCGTTCTTTGGTGTTAAACCTGCGTTGGTGGACAACGAAGGCAATAAACTGGAAGGCGAAGCTGAAGGCGGTTTGATTATCGAAGACTCCTGGCCGGGACAAATGCGCACGCTGTGGGGCGATCACGAACGCTTTGAGCAAACTTACTTCTCGACCTATAAGAATGTGTACTTTACCGGTGACGGTGCACGCCGCGATGCCGATGGTTACTACTGGATCACCGGCCGTGTGGATGACGTACTAAACGTATCCGGCCACCGTTTGGGTACCGCTGAAATCGAAAGTGCGCTGGTTGCGCACGAAGCGGTTGCTGAAGCTGCTGTGGTGGGTTATCCGCACGACATCAAGGGGCAGGGTATTTATGTGTACGTGACCCCGGTTGAAGGTGTCGAGGTAACTGACGAGCTGACCAAAGAGCTGCGTAACTGGGTACGCTCTGAGTTAAGCCCGATTGCGACCCCGGATTTGATCCACTGGACAACCGGTATGCCGAAAACACGTTCCGGCAAAATCATGCGCCGTATCCTGCGCAAGATTGCTGCGAACGAGTTCGACAGCCTCGGTGATACCTCAACCCTCGCCGATCCGTCCGTGGTCGACGACCTCATCGAGCACCGCAAAAACGCATAGGTCGTGTCCCGACGATCTTGTACGTCGCGTCCTGACGCGACTGAACCCACCCGTGCGTCAGGACGCACGCTACGAGCAAGATCGTAGCTCGCGCTCTGGCGCGAGGGTGTTTGCCTGCGTCAGGACGCAGGCTACGGGTATTTGCGTTTCTTGTCATGCCGATAAGTGCTAACCGTTGCTGTTTGATGCATTGTTCGGGATAGATGCCGTGAAATGGATTCCTTTAATCCATCAATGAGCTTTACCTCTTCGCTATCTACTAAAAGCTCCTCGATACGTTGAGCAAACTCATGAATTATGTCTTTTGCGCCTCTTATTTTAAATCCAGGTCCATCGGCCAATGCAAGTAAATGACTGAACGAAGGAAACTCCTTCGAGCCCGCCATTTTCAACGCCATCTTATTATCGATGTCCTCGTAAATCAGTGTATGAGTGATGTCGAAAGGAGGACTTACAAAAACTTCACTCATGTCAGGCGTGTATTGCAGGGCAAAATTTTTGAGATGTGCATCGCCGTTGCCGATCAAGCAGTTGAACACAATGTAACGATACATGCGGGTGACTTCTTGTAAGTCATTGGTATAAAGCATAGTGGCGCGTAACAAAGCTTCGTAACCACCTTGGTATTTGGCATCAGGCGTATTCGCGCGCTTCATCAGCGTGGTAAAATCTTCATAGCCTAGCCATTGGCCATTCGGCCGGTCAAAGCGCTCGATCACAAAATGCTGCAGATCGTTAGACAGATATGTTGCCGGTGGCGCCAAACCGCAGGCATGAGCGGCTTGCATGCAAACATATTCATTCACGGTCAGTAGAGGGAAAGCTTCGTCATAAGTTTTTACAATAACCCCGGGTTGCGGGACAGTTCGGTCAGTTATGTTCGAAATACTGACTTTGGGCTGAACGCCAGAAACGGCGTTGCGTAAGTAATATCGTTCCAATAATTGTGGGAACAGCGATTCTGTACCTTGGTAGTCGAGAATATCGGTTAAAGACAAAGGCTCTACGTCATCAAGTTGGAGTTCGCTTTGGTAGCATAATTGACCGATGCCGTTGTTTTGCTGTAATGCCAATAAGTACATGTCATCCAGTTTGGCATACCGAGCAAGTCGCTCAGCAATAAATCGTCGGTTGAATCCTTCAGGTAAATTTTGACTAAAAATGGGGTGAAGCGCACCACTGTTATAACTTCGTAGGTCTCTGCGGGTCATCGTGAGCGACACAAAAACGTCATCTGAGGTCGGGTGGTAATTATAAACAGCGCCGTGCGTTAACAAGCCAAGCTTTTCATGTTGGTTGGCTACGTTAATCGACGTGATCTTTTTCGGCAGTATTTTGCTCGTCATTCGTCATCCTTAAACAAATCATCAAGATCATCCCAATCGGGCAGCGTATGCTGACGCTGCTGGATCGCTAAATCAAAATTAAGATAATGAATGTAGCGTAAAAGAATATCTAATGACCCGGTAAAACGACCATTTTCAATTTCAGACAATGTGCTCTTATGGATACCTGTGGCCTGCGCAACCTGCTGCTGCGTGAGTTTCCGGCTTTTCCGCTCAGCCGCTAAGGCTTGCCCGATAGTATTGAGAGAAGTCATTTGTTAGTCAAATAGCGAACTTTGTTAAATTAAAGCATTAAGTTTGCTATTTAGCAATAAATCATGCTTTTTATCTTTAGTCAAAATCTATGAATCACTTGATGTAGTATATTAATAGTCTATATTTAATAAATAAGTTACTAATTGATAAAATATGATAAATGAAATCTGAAGAATTCTTAACTACCCTCGGCAGTATTGTTAAACGAACCCGGTCGAAAACGATGGATCAAGCCGATTTTGCTCAGCGCGTGGGGTGTGGCGTTGCCACGCTATCGCGTTTGGAAAATGGCCAACCGGTGAATGCAGAGACCTTATTCACAGCCCTCGAACTTTTGGGTTTGCTGGACGACTATATTGCGGTCGGCGATGAGCAGAATGCACGCCTGGCCAACGCGCCGCTGCGGAAAAAACGTAAACCTGAAAGTGATTTGCCAAATGATTTCTGAAGCCTATGTTTTTGTCGAGGGACTAGAAACCGAACCGGTAGTTTGCGGAGTGGTTCATTACGATGCGGTGAACCAACTGGGGCGGTTTCGTTATGGTAAATCCTATTTGGCACGGCAAGATGCCTTTGCGCTTGATCCGATTCACTTACCGCTGACAGAAAATACCCACGAGACACGTGTCAATAAGGGGCTTTTCGGTGTATTGAGTGATGCTGGTGCTGACGCGTGGGGTCGCAAGCTAATTTTGCAACTACGCAAAACCAAACCAAAAAATGAACTCGAATTTATTATTGCCGGGGCCTCAATGGGTGTCGGGGCGCTCAGTTTTAGTCTTTCGCGGAGTAAATCGAAGTCTCCCACCAATCGAAACTCATTGGATAATTTGAATTTACTGGTAGAGGGTAAAAACAAAATCCTAGCCGCCGAAACCGTCTCGGTCGAGGTCAAAAAGGCCTTTCAGTATGGTGATTCAATGGGAGGGGCTCGACCTAAAACCGTATTAATCCATGATAACCAAATGCATTTGGTTAAATTCAACCGCAGCGACGATCTGATAAATATTTGTCGGGTAGAATTTGCCGCGATGCAGTTATTGGCTCAGATTGATGACGTCAACGTTGCAGAAACGGAATTAATCAATGGGGTTGAAGATCTGTTACTAGTGCGACGTTTTGACCGCAGTGGAACAGATGTTTCACACCACCTTATAAGTGCTAATTCGCTGCTACTGGAAGGGCATGTGAGTGAGGCTGCGTTAACAAAATGGTACTCGTACGGAGCGCTGGCCGAGTACTTACGACGATACAGCAGACGTGCCAAAGACGCGGAAGAACTCTACAAACGAATGGTGTTTAATGCCCTCATTGGTAACACCGATGATCACGGGCGCAACCATGCGTTAATTTGGCACTTAAAAGGCGGAGGTTGGCAATTGTCACCTGCTTACGATGTTTTGCCTGTTAATAATACGCGTTTACATGCAATTGGCCTGGGTGACGAAGGTCGCTTTGCCAGTCGTAAAAACTTATTATCGCAAGCCAAGCGCTTTGGTCTTTCAGCGCAAAAAGCCCAAGCAATTGTGAATGATATTCATGACTTGGTGGATGATTGGGAAGTGCATTTTTCCCGAGCGGGAGTCAGTGATGGCGATATTGAACGACTGAAGGGTATTATCCCCAGCCTTGCGCGTTAGCGGCAAGTTGGGTAGCTTATAGCAATTGCTTCGAAGATAAGAATAATTATGGCTAAGTTTTTGATTGCGGATGATCATCCGTTGTTCCGCGAGGCGTTGCAGGGTGCGCTGGGTAATCATTTTGAAGAACTGACTTTGCGTGAGGCGGAGGATCTGGACTCGACGCTGGCGGCGCTTAATCAAGATGATGACGTGGATCTGTTATTGCTTGATCTGCACATGCCGGGTAGTGGCGATCTGTATGGTCTGATCCGTGTTCGCGAAGACTTTCCGTTATTGCCGGTGGCTATTATTTCCGGCTCTGAAGATGCATCGATTGTGGCTAAATGCATTGGTTTTGGGGCGCTCGGTTTTATTCCTAAGTCGCTGTCGTCGGCGAAAATTGCCGAGGCGATTGATACAATTCTGCAGGGCGATACCTGGGTGCCTGAAGAAACCCGCGGCCGCTTGGATAGCATTACCGACGAGGATCAGGAGCTGGCGCGCAAAGTGTCTGAGCTGACACCGCAACAATATCGGGTACTGCACTTTTTGCACGAGGGCTTGCTGAATAAGCAGATTGCCTACCAGCTTAATATTACCGAAGCGACCGTTAAAGCGCATATCACCGCCATATTCCGCAAACTCGGCGTCTACAGCCGCACCCAGGCCGTGCTCGTGGCCGAGCGACTGCAGTTGTGACTTGTTTGTTACGGTAGCTCGCGCCTCTGGCGCGAGGATGTTTTTTGTGACTTGCGCCAAAGGCGCAAGCTACGATATGTTTCTTGATGGGCGCTAAACAATGACGTGGATTTTGGTGCTGGCTTCGCTGCTGTATGTGGTGTTTTTGTTTACCGTAGCGAGCTGGGGCGATCAGAAAAACTCATGGGCAAACCGGCTCAGTCACCGGCCGTTTGTCTATGCCATGTCACTGGCCATTTACTGTACCTCCTGGACCTATTACGGCGCCGTTGGTAATGCTGCCAACGAGGGTTGGGCGTTTTTCCCGATCCTGCTGGGCCCGATTCTGCTGTTCCTGTTTGGCATCCGTATCCTCGAAAAGCTGGTATCGGTCAGTAAACAGCAAAATATCACTTCGATTGCGGACTTTATTTCTTCCCGTTACGGCAAAAAACGCCGGCTAGCCGTTGTAGTTACAACCATTGCAGCGCTGGCGATTGTGCCCTATATCGCCTTGCAGCTAAAAGCTGTGGGCTTGAGCTTTTCGGTGTTAACCGAGGTAGATTCCGTCGCCAGTGAATTCTCGTTAAAAGAGCTGGGCGCCGCAGCCCTGATGGCGATGTTCGCGATGCTGTTCGGTACCCGCCACGTGGAAGTCACCGAGTACCGCAGTGGCATGATTTTAGCCATTGCAGTGGAGTCGATGATCAAGCTAGCGGCACTCATCGCCGCTGCTATATTTGCCTTCGAGCTGATTAACGACGACATGCAGTATCAGCTGGCGCAAACTTTTCAGTCGATAGAAAAACCGCAGTGGAGTCTGGCCGCATTCGGTGAGTTTGAGTTTATCGTACAAACGCTGATGGCAGCCGGCGCGATCCTTTGCCTGCCGCGGCAGTTTCACGTGGCGGTAGTCGATAACGTTAACGTTAAGCACTTAAAAACCGCGCGCTGGGGCTTCCCGTTATACCTGGCGATTACCGCAGCGGCCATTGTGCCCATTGCCGTCGCCGGAAGTATGTACTTACCCGCAGGTGCGGATGGGTCGACCTTTTCACTGCAACTACCATTGCTGCAAGACCAGTTATGGTTGTCGTTGGTGGTGTTTATCGGCGGTATTTCGGCGGCCACGGCAATGGTGATTATTGCCTCGGTAACCCTGAGTACCATGGTCACTAACGACGTGATTATGCCGCTGCTATTGCAGCGCGAATCAAAGTTGCCGCTAAAAGAACGTCGCCGCGAATACGACCGCACGCTGTTAAAATTCCGCCGCTGGGCAATAGCCGTGACCATGGCGCTGTCATTTTTATGCTATTACTTTTGGGCGTCACGTACCGACCTGGTCAGTATCGGCCTGCTGGCGTTCTCACTGGTTCTGCAACTGCTGCCAACTTTAATCGGTGCGCTGTATTGGCGCAAAGGCCATGCTCGCGGTGTTTATGCGGGCCTGACCGCGGGCTCCATCGGCTGGATCGTAGCGGTTTTGATCCCGTTATACAGCAACCTTGAATTGACCGACGTTGAGGTAATTACCCGCGGCACGGTGATCTCGCTGAGCATGAACCTGATTGCCTATATTGCATTCTCGATGCTGGCACAGCCGCGTTTAGTTGACCGTATTCAGGCCACCGCCTTTGTGAAACCGCGCGCTGCGCTACCCGATAACAACCTGCACAAAAACCATCATGCGACCAATGCCGACATGATGTTGTTGCTGAAAACCTTTTTAGGTGCCGAACGAGCGCAGCAGTTGATGTCGTATTATCAAAGCCCGGACGAAAACCAGTCTTTAAGAGCTGAAGCGGTGGCCGAGCAGCCGCTGATCCAATACGTTGAACGCGCCATTGCCGGGGTGCTGGGATCCGCCACGGCGCGCTCGTTAATCCAGGCGGCACTGCGCGACAAACAGCTGAATTTAGAAGAGGTCGTGCATTTTTTCGACGACACGACCCAGGCGCTGCAAACCCAGCAGTCGATATTGTTCAGTTCGCTGGAAAATCTGGCTCAGGGCATCAGCGTAGTCGATAAAGAGTTAAAGCTGGTGGCCTGGAACGCCCGCTACCTGGATTTGTTTGACTATCCCGAGGGCATGGTCAAGCCTGGCCAGCCGATAGCCATGTTAATTCGCTATAACGCCGAACGCGGCGAGTGCGGACCGGGTGACATCGATGAGCTAGTTAGTAAGCGCTTACGCCACATGCAAATGGGCTCGCCACACCGATTTATTCGCCGTCGCGCCGATGGGCGAGTGATCGAAATGGTCGGTAACCCGTTGCCCAGCGGCGGTTTTGTTACCAGTTTTACCGACATTACCGAGCACGTCGAGACCCAGCAAGCGCTGGAAGACGCCAATATCGATCTGGAGCAGCGGGTGGATACCCGCACCCAGGAAATTAGAGAAATAAATCAGGAGCTAACCGCCGAAATTGATCGTCGCCGCGAAGTCGAAGAGCAACTGAAAAAAGCCAAAGCCGAGGCCGAAGCCGCCAACGCATCAAAAACCCGCTTTTTAGCACTGGCCAGCCACGATATTCTGCAGCCGCTCAATGCAGCACGATTGTATTTGTCGGCGATTGACGAAAAAGAATTGTCGGAGCGCAACATCGGGCTCATCGGCAAGTTAGACACCGCATTGGGTTCAACCGAACACTTATTGTCGACGCTGTTATCCATTGCAAAAATGGACCAGGGGGCGTTGCAACCGCAATTCCGGCATATCCAGTTAAGTTCGATTTTGTCGCCTTTAGTGGAGGAATACACGGTTCTTGCTGAACAACGGCAACTGGAATTTAATGCCTTTTACAAAGATCGACCGGTGTATACAGACCCGACTTATCTGCGCCGTATTGTGCAGAACTTTTTATCCAACGCGATTAAATACACCCATACCGGCAAGGTCTTACTGGGCGTAAGAAAGCGCGGCGATTACCTGCAAATCGCGGTATGGGATACCGGCCCGGGCATTGCTGCGCAACAGCAAAACAAAGTATTCGACGCTTTTTACCGCATTCAGAACCAGAACGTCGAAGGCGTTGGTTTAGGCTTAAGCGTGGCACAGCGTATGAGTGAACAACTGGGCTGTGAACTGCAGATTAACTCGGTAGAGGGTAAAGGTTCGTGCTTCTCAGTGACCGTGCCATTGGGCAGCGCCGCGCAGATCGTGCACAAACCGCAATACCAAACCGACGAAGCACCTACGGCAGAGTTAACCTTATTGGTTGTTGACGATGACAAAGACAACCTAAACGCCGTTAAAGCTTTGCTGGAAAAATGGAATTGCGCAGCGATAACCTGCCAAAGCTACGCCAGTGCAATTGAATACGCGAAAAGCAACGCAGCCGTTGACGGCATGCTGTTAGATTACCAGCTAGGCGAGGGCGACGGCCTGGCACTGGTACACGAACTACGCCACATCTGGCAAAAAGACGACCTGCCCGGCGCACTCGTCACCGCCATGCGCGACGACACCGTCAAACACGCCGCCCGCCAGGCCAAACTGCACTTCCTGCCCAAACCGGTTAAGCCGGCGTCGCTTAAAGCACTGCTAAAATATATATCCTCCCGGTAGCTTCGGAGCGCCAGGCGCGGTAACGGTGGGCTTTGTTTGTGCTTGGGGTAGTGCCGCATGGGGACCGCTCCAAGCACGTCCGTGTGGCTTGTTTCCGGCCATCCATGGCCTCCAACATCCCCATGCGGCACTACCCCAAACCCAAACGCCCACCTAAACCTTGTTGTGTGTTTAACAAGGCGAGCGGCGAAGCCGCAAGCCGCCAGGCAAAGCGCGGCGAAGCACGCGCTGCCAAGCAAGCCGCCAACGGCAACGCCCAGCAAGCCCCGCAGGGGCGCCTAGCGCATCCAAAGGATGTGCTGTTAGACCAAAGTCCAATTCTTTTTCTTAACAACTCCATCTACATTTGTTAGCGAACAACAAGTAACGTTCAAAAAAACCATTAACAAATAAGAGGGGACGTTTATGGCATTTAAAAACGAAAGCGATGCCAAAGCGTATTGGAAAGAGAACCTCAGCTTGATGCTTAAGCTGTTGGTTGTCTGGTTTATTGTTTCCTACGGCTTTGGAATACTGCTGGTGGACGTCTTGAACCAAATCACATTCTTCGGCTTAAAGCTGGGATTCTGGTTTGCACAGCAAGGCTCAATTCTCACCTTCATCCTGCTCATCTTTATTTACATGAGGGGCATGGCCAAACTCGATAACAAATACGAAGTTCACGAGGACTAGTGCGCTATGGATATTCAAACGCTCACATTTATTATTGTCGGCCTGACCTTCGCGTTATATATCGGTATCGCAATTTGGTCTCGTGCCGGATCAACCAATGACTTCTACGTAGCCAGTGGTGGCGTACATCCCGTTGCAAACGGTATGGCGACCGCGGCGGACTGGATGTCGGCGGCGTCTTTCATTTCAATGGCGGGTATTGTTGCCTTCGCAGGCTATGACGGCTCGGTTTACCTGATGGGTTGGACCGGTGGTTATGTGCTGCTGGCGATGTGTCTTGCACCTTACTTACGTAAATTTGGTAAGTTCACGGTGCCGGACTTTATCGGTGACCGCTATTATTCACAAACCGCACGTACCATCGCGGTACTGTGTGCCATCCTGATCTGCTTTACCTACATTGCCGGCCAAATGCGCGGCGTGGGTGTGGTGTTCTCACGGTTCCTGGAAGTTGATATTGCTACCGGTGTAATCATCGGCGCGGTTATCGTGTTCTTCTACACCGTATTGGGCGGCATGAAAGGTATTACCTACACGCAGGTGGCGCAGTACATTGTATTAATGTTTGCCTACATCGTACCGGCGATTTTCTTGTCGTTGCTGATCACCGGCCACGTACTGCCGCAAACCGGCTTTGGGGCGACCATCGCAGAGGGCGTTCCGGGTTCCGGGCAGTTCTTGCTTGAACGACTAGACGGCCTATCGCAAGAACTCGGTTTTGCCGCTTACACTGAAGGTGTGCGCAGTAAAGTCGATGTGTTCTTTATCACCGCGGCTTTAATGGTCGGTACGGCGGGTCTGCCACACGTCATTGTACGCTTCTTTACGGTACCGAAAGTACGTGATGCACGCCGTTCAGCGTTCTGGGCATTGACGTTCATCTCTGTGGTTTACCTGACTGCACCTACCATTGCTGCGTTTGCTAAAGTAAACATCTTTAACACCATTAACGGTCCTGACCTGCAGGGTGTTGAATATGAAAACGCGCCAAGCTGGATCAAGAACTGGGAAAAAACCGGTCTGATCACCTGGGAAGATGAAAATGGTGACGGCAAGATGTTCTATTCGGGCGATGAGCGCAACGAAATGACCATCGACCGTGACATCATGGTATTGGCTAACCCGGAAATCGGTGAATTGCCGGCATGGGTCGTGGCACTGGTTGCAGCTGGTGGTGTTGCCGCGGCATTGTCGACCTCAGCGGGCTTGCTATTGGTTATCTCGACCTCGGTTTCGCATGACTTACTGAAACGAAATCTGATGCCGGATATAACTGATAAGAAGGAGCTGTTCTACGCCCGACTGGCCGCAGCGGTGGCGATCTTCATCTCTGTCTACTTTGGTATCTACCCGCCCGGCTTCGTTGCGCAGGTGGTGGCATTTGCCTTCGGCTTAGCCGCAGCAAGCTTCTTCCCTGCGATCATTCTGGGTATCTTCCATAAACGTATGAACCGTCAAGGTGCGGTTGCGGGTATGGTTGTGGGTATTCTGTTTACCTTCTCGTATATCGTGTTCTTCAAGTTCGTTTCACCTGAACTGAACACACCGGAGAACTGGTTATTTGGTATCTCGCCAGAAGGTATCGGTACCTTAGGTATGATCATCAACTTTGTGGTTGCCACGATCGTACACAAAATGACAGGCGATGCCCCTGAAGACATTCAGGAGCTGGTTGAGTCAATCCGCTACCCGAAAGGTGCCGGCGAAGCGACTGACCATTAAGTTAAACGTGCGCCCAAGGCGCACGCTACAGTTTGTAGTTAAACGTGCGCCCAAGGCGCACGCTACAATATTCGTACCGTGCGCCTTTGGCGCACGTTGCGCGAAGTCCCAACCAAAGCCGGTGTGGTATTTAATGCCCACCGGCTTTTTTATACGCTTGGCGCGGGCTACGCCGAGCGCGAGCAAAGCGTAGTGCTTGCGCCAGAGGCGCAAGCTACATATGCTGGAAGTACGACTGAGGAGGTGGTGGTGATTGAGAAGTCGATATTGGTGGTTGAGGACGATACGGTATTACGCGAATTGCTGGAGTATTTACTGCAGCGCGAAGGTTATCAGGTGGCCAGTTGTGCTGATGGCGCGCAGGCGCAGGAGCGGTTGCAGCAGCAATTGCCGGATTTAGTGTTATTAGACTTGCAACTACCCATCGTCTCGGGCAACGAATTGATTGCCTGGCTGCGGGCAAATTCGGATAGCGCAGCGCTACCGATTCTGGTACTGACCAGCTTGCAGGACGAGGACGATATTGCTGCCGCGTTGGATGCCGGCGCTGATGACTACATGGTAAAACCGTTTCAGCCGAAAGAGCTGCAGGCGCGGTTGCGCAAACTGTTAAAAATTCGCCCCCAAGCCAAAAGGACATCCTAATGCGTCGGTTAGTATTGCTATCGACTGCACTATTAAGTGTCGCTGCTTCAGCACAAGAATTTGAACGCGCTATCGAAGCTGGTTATGGCTTTGATAGCTTAAGCGGGCGTTACGATAACTGGCAAAATGCCTACCTTCAGTACGAACAACCCTTGGCTGAGGACACGCTGGGCTACGTTCGTTTTAATCAAACCGAGCGGTTTAACTTGTCCGACAACGAATTACTAACCGGGGTGTATCACCGTATTAATAACGACTGGCAGTTGTTTGCTGAAATCGGCGGGTCGGGAACGCAGCAAGTGCGTCCTGAGTTGCAGGGGCAGGTTATTGCAAGTCGCAGTTTGGATGATGGCTATCTGCTAAGTTTTGGCGTACACCGCACACATTGGGCATCGAGTACCAGTCAGGGTTACAGCGCGCAAATCGAACGCTATTTTGGTAACGCAGAGTGGGGTGAGTGGCGGTGGTCGTATCGTATTCGGCAGGACCATCTGCTGGGCGGTGATAATGCCCTGTCACATGCCGCAACACTAAGCCACTTTTATAAAGACTGGAGCTCGATTACGTTGGCGCTTAGCCAGGGTGAAGAGGCCGAAAAAATTGGCCCGCAACGGGTGTTAATTACCGATGTTAAGGTATTAAGTGTGTACGGACTGCATCAGCTGAATAATCGCTGGGGCTTACGCTGGTCGTTGAGTTTTAACGAGCAGGGCGCGTTTTACGACCGCCGGGGAGTGTTGCTTGGACTTCGCTATCGATTCTGACCAGCTGCTACGCTGGATGCTGAAGGCACTGTGGGTGATTGGCGCTGCCATTTTGCTCACCTGGACTTGGCTGTTTGTGCTGCGCCTGCGGCACAGCCGTGCATCACGTCGACGGGAGGTGCTGCAGCAGCAATGGCAGCGGTTCATGTTTGAATATTGTGTTGACCCCACTGCCAAGCCACCCGCGCAACACTTACTGAATGAGTTATGGCAACAATCGGCGGCTTTTTTATGGTTCCTGCAATTGTGGTCGCAGTTGCACCGTTATGTGCGCGGCGATGCCGATGAAGGTCTGGAACGGCTGGCGCGGGCAGTAAAACTGGAACGCAAAGCCCTGGAATTAATGCGAGGTCATCAGGTTCGCGTGCTTATTGCCACGGCCATTGCCATGGGTGACCTGCAGCAGCTGGCGCCGGAAACCATTAAACGGCTGCGTGAATTAACCCGGCATGAGAGCAGCATGGTGGTGCTCAGCGCATTACGGGCGTTAATGCGCCACGACCAGGAGCATGCCATAACGGTATTACTGGCGCTGGATAACTTCGTCGCACCCGAGCGCTTGGTGGCGATTGCCCGAGAATGTGACGTACAGCATTTAACCGAGGCATCGGTGGCTGCGTTACTGACCGCCAAGCCCAATCATGCCAGTTATTTGTTACGTGTTTTACACGGCATTGATATCGACTTGAGTAACCAGCAAGCTGAGCAGTTGGCCGCGCATTTTAAACAACAGCCAGAGGTTGTTGCACAGCTCATACCGTTGCTGGATCATCCCCATCATTTGCCGTTGGTCAGGCGCTTAACTCAATCTGTCGACTTGGGTGTGCGAGTGCAGGCGACACGCATGCTGGGCGAGCTTGCTGACGCGCGCGGTGATCATGAGCGTTTATGGCAGCTACTGCAGGATTCCGCCTGGTGGGTTCGCTACCGAGCGGCAGAGGCAATTTTACTGCAGCCGAGACCAGACAAAGCGCTAGTCAAAGAGCAGCTGTCAGAGCTGGGTGACTCCTTCGCCCGCAGTATGTTACTGCAGGTACAAAGTGAGCTGGGGCAGGAGGGACGCTATGTCTGAGCAAACTCCAGAATGGCTGGACAATGTTGTGATCATCGCGCAGCTGAGTTTTATTGGCTACTTTTTGCTGTTAACGCTGGTGTACGCGATTCTGAATGTAATTAGCTTTGTTGTCATACGCCGTTATATGCGCCGCTACGATAATCCGCTGTTACCGAGCAGTTTTGGGCCGTTACTGCCTCCCGTGTCGGTACTGGTGCCCGCTTACAACGAAGAGCTGAGCATTGTGGCGTCGATAAAGAGCATTCTGCAAATGGAATATCCGCGCTTTGAAGTTGTGGTGATCAACGATGGCTCTAAGGACGATACGCTGGCGCAACTGACCGCAGCGTTCGGTTTAAAGTCCTATCACGAAGCCTACCGCGAGCAATTAACTACGCAGCCTATTCGTCAATTATACCGATCGGAGCGTTACCCACAGTTACGTGTCATTGACAAAGACAATGGCGGCAAAGCCGATTCGTTAAATGCCGGCATCAATGCCTCGCGGTACCCTCTGTTTTGTGCAGTTGACGCTGATTCGATCATGCAACGCGACAGCCTCGATAAAATCGCCCGGCCGTTTATCGATGAACCGGAAACCGTCGCCGTTGGCGGCTCTATCCGAGTAGCGAATGGCTCGACTATTCGGCATGGACTCCTAAATAAAGTAGCCTTGCCTAAATCGTTACTGGCGCGGTTGCAAATTGTCGAGTACCTGCGCGCGTTTTTATTTGGCCGCATGGGCTGGTCGCCGTTAAACGGCATGTTGATTATATCCGGTGCTTTCGGCTTGTTCCGTAAAAAGGCCGTGCTGGCCTGCGGCGGTTACCAGGCCAGTACCGTTGGTGAAGACATGGAGTTGGTCACACGTCTGCACCAGTACATGAACCACAGTAATCAGCAATACAAAATTACCTTTGTACCCGACCCGGTTTGCTGGACCGAAGCGCCTGAAGATCTCACCACGCTTAAGAATCAACGCATTCGTTGGCAACGTGGATTACTGGAAAGTCTGACCAAAAACTTTGGTTTAATGTGGTCAGCAAAAGGTAAAGCCGCCGGCTGGGTGGCATTTCCGTTTATGTTGTTTTTTGAGGGGATAGGACCGTTAATTGAATTATTGGCTTACGTGCTCACTGGTTATTTTTTTGCCGCCGGTCTGGTGGATGTCGAGTTTACTTTGGCTTTTTTAATCGCAGCTTTCGGCTTCGGGATCTTCATCTCAATATTTTCACTGATTCTGGAAGAACTCACCTTCCGAACTTATCAGTCAAAGCGCGATTTAATGCGCTTAATCTTAGTCGCAATTCTGGAAAACTTTGGTTACCGACAATTAAATAGTTGGTGGCGTCTGCGGGGTTTATGGCAGTTTGCCCGCGGACGTCGCCACAATTGGGGCAAGATGAAACGGGTTGGTAGCTTGGGGAACTAGCGCTAGGCACGTGCTTCGCCGTGCCTTGCTGGGCTCTCGCTGCGCTCGCCTTGCTAAACATAAGAGCGGGTTGGGTATGGGCGTTTGGGTGTGGGGTGGTGGCGCACGGGGATGTTGGAGGGCATGGATGCCCGGAAACAAGCCACACGGACGTGCTTGAAGCGGTCCCCGTGCGCCACCACCCCATACCCAAACAAAGCCCATAGCCATCCCATTCCGCGTTTGTGTTTAGCAAGGCGCGACAGCGCCGCCAAGCAAAGCGAGCGTAGCGAAGCCGCCAAGCAAAGCGCGGCGAAGCACGCGCTGCCGAGCAAGCAGCCGCAGGCTGCGCCTAGCACTCGAATTCGAGCAGAGGATATAAAAAATGGAACCCGATAGCTTTTTAGAAGACTGCCCGCCGTTTGATGAGCTTGAAGCTGAGCAACGACGTTGGGCCGTATCGCAGTTGCAGTCCGTCTATATGAACGAACAAAACTGTAATGAAATTATGCATGACATGCGGCCGGCGCTGTTTATCGTTCGTTCCGGTGTTTATGACTTGCGTAGCGGTGAGGGACGCTTGATTGACCGGTTGGAAAGTGGTGACTTATTTGGTTTTCCGTCGTTGTTGACCGGGCGTGAGATTGTAAACCGCTTAACGACTATCGAAGATGGCATTGTGTATGTGCTGCCGCAACACGCCTTTGATCGCTTGCGAAATGCCTCGAAGCAGTTCGAACAATATTTTATCCGTGCGCACGGCGAGCGACTGTTGACCGAAAAAGGCGGTGGTGACGGCAGTGGTGATGACTGGACCGAGCAAACGGTGGGCTCGGTAGTGACTATGGCGCCGGTGAGTTTGGCAAGCGATACGTCGATTCAGGATGCAGCCAAACTGATGGCTGAGCACGGTATTAGCTCGGTGTTGGTAGTGGATGATGGTCAGTTAGTAGGTATTTTAACGGATCGGGATTTGCGTAATCGGGTTATTGCTCAGGGCTTGTCGTACGAAGTTAACGTTGCCGCGGTAATGACGCAGCTGCCGGAGTCGGTTGAGGAGAATCGCTCCCTGCTGGATGCGTTAACCACCATGACGGCCAGTAACGTGCACCATTTACCGGTGGTAAATAGCAAGAACCAACCGGTGGGGATGGTGACAGCGACCGACTTGATCCGTCAGCAGCGCAGCGAGCCGGTGTATCTGATTAGTGCTATTCGTAAAGCGGAGAGTCGCGAGCAACTGATCCAGGAAGCGCAAAAGGTGCCTGAATACTTAAAAACCTTTGCCAACCGCGTAAAACGCACAACTGTGGTAGGGCAACTGATGGCGTCGTTAACCGACGGTATGACGCGGCAACTCATTCAACTGTATGAAAAACAATACGGCGCGGCACCGGCGCAATATAGCTGGCTGGCGTTTGGATCGCAGGGCCGGGAAGACCAAACGCTAAGTTCCGATCAGGATAATGGTTTGTTGCTTGCCAATGGCTTAACAGAAAAGCAAAAAGACTGGTTTAAGGGCCTGGGAGAGTATGTCTGCGAAGGGCTGCATGAATGCGGTATTCCGCTGTGCCCGGGTAATATCATGGCGTCAAATCCGGAGTGTCGCGGCACCACCGACGAATGGTTACAACGATTCAAAAAGTGGACCCAAAGCCCAACTCCGAAAGCGTTGATGTATTGTCAGATATTTTTTGACAGTCGGGCCGTAGTGGGCAATGGACGGTTTTACCAGAACTACCGCGAACAGGTTGCTAAATTAGCGCAAAACGAGATGTTTTTGGGTAACTTAGCCATGTTAGTTAACCGCATCTCGGTACCCTTAGGTTTGTTTAATCGCTTTAGAACCGAGGATACTGACGATGGCGATACCATTGATATTAAACGCTATGGTATTGCCCTGATTAACGATATTGCCCGCATCTATTCACTGCAGGCAGGTTTAACCGAGCCGAGCACGCCGGTGCGGCTAAAAGCGTTGCAGAATAGTAAGTTACTTAACCAGCGAGATAACGAATCCTTGTTGGAAGCATGGCAATTTCTGACCCAGTTGCGGCTTAACCACCAACTCGCTGTGTGGGATACTGACAAACCGAAAAATGCACTGGACCCGGATGCGCTCAGTACGCTATCACGCCGCCAACTCAAGTCTGCGTTTAAAATTATTAAAGAAGCGCAGCAGGGCGTCGGTCTTAAGTTCAGCCGCCAGGGATATTAACCATGGGTAAGTTACTCGGTGCGTTAGCCGACTGGTACCAACGCCGGCAACAATTACAAAAGCCCTGGACACAACAACGTTATGTCGCGCTCGATATTGAGACCACAGGGCTTGACCCTAACAAGCATCAGGTACTGTCCATCGCCTGGATGTCAATTAACCCGCCGGTGATGCACACCGGCAGTGCGCAATATCACGTGTTCTCCCACGGACAAGAACTGGAACTGGGCCAAAGCCCGACTATTCATGGCCTGACGCAACAGGACTTTTTGCATAGTTCTGATCCACGTCAAACCTATGCCATGTTAAGCAGGGCTTTACAGGGTGCGGTTCTGGTGTGCCATCATAAGGGAATGGACTGGCGCTTCTTAAAGCACATCGAAAAAGAGTTTTTGATAAATTTCAGGCCTTTGGGTATTTTTGACACGCTGGCATTTGAAAAAAACATAATGTTCAAAAATCCTGACAGTCCCCCAAAAAAAGGGCAGTTAACTTTAAGCGCATGTAGGGCAAGGCGCGGGCTGCCGAACTATACATCTCATCATGCCTTTACAGACACTCATGCATGTGCGGAACTATTTTTGGCGCAGGCCTTTAAATATGCGGGGCATTCAACAAAAACAATACATCTGTTAAAACAGTGTAAACATTTAATATGAAATAAACATTTTCCACACAAAACATTTACATCGCTGGATTAGGTTGCTATGTTCTCGGAACGTCAGAGACTGGTTTTCGGTCTAGATGACGCACAAGAATAATATTCCAGGGAGTATTACACGTTATGAAATCTCAGTTTTTTAAACGCACGTTAACAGCTGCAGCTGTTGCGGCAGCAATGGGTATCTCAGCAACAGCAGTTGCACAGAGCACCACAGGTAGTGTAAATGGCCAAGTCGTTACTACGAGCGACCAGGCGGTAGAAAATGCAAGCGTTACTATCCGTAACGTCGAAACGGGTTTTACCCGCACGGTTCAGGTAGGTGAAGACGGCTCTTACCGTTTCCCTCAGTTACCAACAGGCCGCTACATTGTAGTAGCTAATGCTAGTGGTTATGAGCCGAATCAATCTCAAGAATTTGTAATCAGTGCTGGTGGCTCTCGTGAGCTGACTGTACCGCTGGCTACCGGTATTGAGACCATTGACGTATCGGGTACCGCAATCTCTATGGTTGACACGCGTAGCTCAGGTACATCGCTTAACATCGGCGAAGCACAAATCGACCGTATCCCGGTCCCACGTAATGCAACTAACGTTGCGTTGCTGGCGCCAAGCACAACTGCTGGTGACAGCCGTTTCGGTAACTTAGCATCTTTCGGTGGCTCATCTGTTGCCGAGAACGCGGTTTACATCAACGGTTTGAACGTAACTAACTTCCGTACCGGTACTGGCTTCTCAGAAGTACCATTCGAATTCTACAAAGAGTTCGAAGTTAAAACGGGTGGTTACAGCGCTGAATATGGTCGTTCGACTGGTGGTGTTATCAATACCATCGTTAAGAGCGGTACCAACGAATGGGAATTTGGTGCTAACCTTTACTACACGCCAGATAGCTTCTCTGAAGACGCTCCTGATGTTCGTTATGCAAACGCAGCAGCGACCAACGAATACTATATTTACAACGCAGCAGATACGCGTGATGAATACGAAGGTAACATCTACGCATCAGGTCCGATCATCGAAGATACCCTGTTTATCTATGCATTGTATAACCCACGCAATGTCGAACGTGAAACTGTTGGCACCGAAGCACAGACGTTCTTCGATGACTCAACTGATGATGCGTTCTGGGGTACTAAAATTGATTGGCAAATCACCGGCGACCACCTGTTAGAGTTGCTGGCATTCTCTGATAGCACCACGACTAACACACTGAGCTACGGTTTTGATCCGCAAACAGGTGAGCGCTCTGGTCCTCCAGGTGTCTCTTACTCTGAAAACGGTGGTACCAACTACTCAGCAACTTACACGGGTTATCTTACCAATGACCTGACCATGAAGGTCATGTACGGTGAAAACCAGTACGACTTGAGCTCTAACTCTGATGAGTTTGCTTATTGTTCGCTGATTCGTGACTACCGTACTAACGTAACACCACCTAACGGTATCGAAGCAGGTTGTGCGGATACTTCAACTTACTTCGGTGAGACTGGTGAAGATACGCGTAAAGCGTTCCGTGTTGACTTTGAATGGTACTTGGGTGACCACCTGCTGCGCTTTGGTTACGACCGTGAAGAGAATACTTCAACTTCACAAACCTCTTACTCAGGTCCTGAACAGTCTTACTACTTCGTTGAGACTGGTGAACCAGGTCAGCAGCTTGCAGGCGGCAACACCGTACCTGAAGGTGTAACTGAGTATGTTATGGCGCGTGAGTACCGTGTAAGCGGTGACTTCGAGACTATCGGTAGTGCGTTCTATGTTGAAGACCAATGGTCAATTACTGACGACTTAACGGCAACTATCGGTTTACGTAACGATACCTTTGACAACAAAAATGCTGAAGGCGAAACTTTCGTTAAGATCGACAACATGTGGGCACCACGTTTGGGCCTTTCATGGGACGTAAACGGTGATGGACAATCTAAACTGTTTGCTAACGTTGGTCGTTACTTCCTGCCTGTAGCAAACAACACCAACGTGCGTTTGTCAGGTAACGAATACGACGTGCGTACATTCTACGAGCTGAACGGTGCGACTGTAGGTCAAATCGAAGGTCAGGACTCGCTGATTCTGGACTTAGGTCCTGCGTTTGGTGAAGTTGTCAACGCCGACGGTACTGTTCCAGATACTCGCGCTATCGTTGACCAGGATATCGACCCAATGTACCAGGATGAAATCATCTTAGGTTATGAGTCGGCATTTGCTGAGAACTGGAGCTGGGGTATCCGTGGTATCCGCCGTCAATTGAATGGCGCGATCGACGATATGGAAATTTCTGCCGCCCTAGACGACCGTTATGGCTGTCACGCAGCATCTTACGTACTGGGTAACCCAGGCGAGAGCATGGAAATCTTTGCAGACACCAACTGTGATGGTTCGCTGGACGAGCAGATTGCGTTGCAACCTGAAGAACTTGGCTACCCAGAAGCTGAGCGTTCTTACAACGCAGTAGAAGTTACTTTGGCTCGCGCATGGGCTGATGGTTGGTCAATCAACGCATCATACACTTGGGCACACAGCTATGGTAACACCGAAGGTCTGGTAAAATCTGACATCGCACAAGACGATGCCGGTATTACCCAGGACTTCGACTTCCCTGAGTTGATGGACGGTGCCTACGGTGATCTTCCAAACGATCGTCGCCATATGTTTAAAGCTTATGGTGCTTACGAGTTGACTGAAAACCTGCGTGTAGGTGCTAACTTCCGTCTGGAATCTGGCCGTCCTACCAACGCATTCGGTATCGGTCACCCTAACGGCGTGCCTTCATACGGCGATACTTTCTACGTATGTAAAGCAAACTGTAACGACGAAGCAAACGATGAGTACGCGTACTTCCCACGTGGCACCTATGGCCGTACGCCATGGCAGGCACGTTTGGACTTAAACGCAACTTACACAACTCAAATCCAGAATATGGAAACTGAGTTCCGTGTAGACGTATTCAACGCGCTTAATGCGCAGTCTGTTGCTCGTGTTAACGAGTTCGCAGAAGACGGCGCACCAGGCGTTGCGAACGAGCGTTTTATGCTGCCAACGGCATTCCAAACTCCTCGTTACCTGATGTTTAGTGCTTCAGTTAAGTTCTAAAGCTAAGTTAATTTAGATTTAAAACTTAGTAGCGAGAATACAAACCGCCCTTCGGGGCGGTTTTTTTCGTCTCTGCGCCCAAAAATTGACCCGGGACAAGCAAAAAGTTGATGAGTTCAACATTATTTCAACAAAACAACCACATGTGCGTTACAAAGTGTTTACATTAAAATAACTTCTTGCTAACTTTTAAACATCCACAACACGAAGTGGATTCATAACAATAATGTTCCGGGGAGTTTTTACTCATGAATAACACGACATTTCGTAAGAGTTTACTTGCGGCGACTATTGCTGGTGCAATCAGCTTTCCAGCCGCTGTATTAGCTCAAGACAACCAGGAAGACGGTGCGCAGGAAGACGTAGAGCGCATTCAGGTTACTGGTTCTCGTATTAAACGTACTGACATGGAAACAGCTTCTCCTGTAGAAATGGTTTCTTCTGAAGAAGTTAAAGCCTCAGGTTACACCCGTGTGGAAGACTTGATGGCAACCTTGCCGCAGTTAGAAACTGCTGCACAAAACTCGTTTGTTGCTAACGGCGCGGCCGGTGTTGCAAACCTTGACCTTCGTGGTCTGGGTGCTAACCGTACCTTGGTGTTGGTAAACGGTCGTCGTTTACAGCCGGGCGGCGTTTATTCACAAGCAGCAGACGTTAACCAAATCCCAACAGCACTGATTGAGCGCGTTGAAGTACTGACAGGTGGTGGTTCATCTGTATACGGTTCTGACGCGGTTGCCGGTGTTGTTAACTTTGTCATGAAAAAAGACATGGAAGGTTTCGAAGTATCTTTAGGTACTTCAGGTTACCAACATGACAACAGCAATGAATACATGCAAGGCCTGATGGACGACGCAGGTTATGAGTATCCTACCGGCGGTTCAGGTATTGACGGTAAAACTTACACTATCGACGTTGCTGGCGGCAGCTTGTTCGCGGGTGGTAAGGGTAGTGCAACATTCTACGCAACTTACCGTACCAACGACGAAATGTTGCAGGAAACACGCGACTATTCTTCGTGTGCATTGAATGGTGCAGGTACCGTTTGTGGTGGTTCTGCAACAGCACCAGTGCCTAACTTCTTTATTTCGCCTTATGAAAACGGCGCGCCAAACTTTGATGAAGAAGTGTTTTGGTCACTAACACCAGACAGCACCTTTGTTCCATTTAGTGATAACGTTTATAACTACGCACCAATCAACCACTTCATGCGTCCGAACGACCGTTATACTTTCGGTTCATTCGTAAACTATGACGTGAACGATAACTTCCGTCCTTATTTAGAAACCAGCTACATGCATGACCGCACTGAAGGTCAGATTGCGCAGTCAGGTGTTTTCTTCCAAAACTTTGTATTTGACGTTGACAGCGAAATCTTTAACGACGCACAGCGCCAGCAGTTCCGCGACCAGTTTGGCGCAGACACTGACCAAATCATGGCGTACATTGGTAAGCGTAACGTTGAAGGCGGTCCGCGTATCAACAACCTGGAGCACAACTCTTACCGTATCGTAGCGGGTGCTACTGGTGCGTTAAGTGGTATGTGGGAATATGACGTGTCGTTCCAGTACGGCTCTACGCAGTCTTCGTCAGTGTACATCAATGACTTTTATGTACCGCGTATGCCTCAGGTACTGGGTGCATCAGGTGCAGATGCCTGTGGCGAAGGTTGTATTCCATACGATGTATTCACTTATCAGGGCGTAACTCCTGAAGCAGCGAATGCATTGGGTGGTACGGCTATTCTTACTGGTATAACGACTCAGCGTATTGTTAATGGTTTCGTTACCGGTGAAACTGACTTCAGCATGCCGTCTTCAAACTACAACATCGCGGCTGTATTTGGTGTTGAAAACCGTGAAGTTGACTTCGAACGTGTTGCTGACGAAGTCTATCAGCTAGGCGCATTGTCTGGTCAGGGTGGTCCAACTAACAGCTTGATCGGTGGCTTCAACGTTTCTGAAGTATTTTCAGAAATTAACATCCCGGTGATCGAAGACGCAAGCTGGGCTAACAGCTTTGTTATCGACTTGGGTTATCGTTACTCAGACTACAGCACTTCAGGCGGTGAGCCGTCGTACAAGTTTGCTGTAGACTGGCAAGTTAACGATGACTACAAACTGCGTGGTACCTTTAACCGAGCGGTGCGTGCACCGAACGTGGCTGAACTTTTCGCAGAGCAAGGCTTAGGTTTGTGGGCTGGTGTTGATCCATGTGCCGGCGACAGCCCTGACTACACTGCGGAACAATGTGCTCGCACAGGTGTATCTTCTGGCCAGTATGGTAATGTATCTTCTAACCCAGCAGGCCAGTACAACGGTATCTTCGGTGGTAACCCAGACCTGCAACCAGAGCTGGCTGACACGGTAACCTTAGGTATCGTGGGTAACCCATTAGACAACTTCAACTTCTCGATTGACTACTGGGACATCCAGATGGAAGACCGTATCGGCACTATCGCGCCGGAACTGGTTATCCGTCAGTGTGCTGAAACCGGCGATGCCCGCTGGTGTGACGCGATCACTCGTAGCCCGTCAGGCGACTTGTGGCGTGGTACTCAAGGTTTCGTTTCTGCTACCAACGTAAACTTAGCAGAGTCACGTAACAGTGGTATCGATGCAAACTTTAACTGGAACACCGAAATCGGTGGTGGTCAGTTAGCAGTTAGCATGACTGGTACTTACTACATGACTAAGGAAACCACGACCCTGCCAGGTATCGCGGATCCAATCGAGTGTGCAGGTTTCATCAACTCAAACTGTTTCCCTCAGCCTGAATGGCGTCATTCAATGAACTTCACTTACAGCACCGGTGACTGGTGGACTGTTGGTGCTAAGTGGCGCTACCTGGGTTCAGCTGAGTACAACGAGACTGCTGACGAGTTGATTGGCGACGGTTTAGGTTCGATGAGCTACTTGGATCTTAACGCTAACTTCGACGTAACAGAAAATATCTCTGTACTGCTAGGTATGAACAACGCGTTGGATAGAGAACCAGCCATCGTAGGCGACGTAAACAGCCTGAACGGTAACACCCTTGCGGGTTACCATGACGCGCTGGGTCGTTATGTGTTCGGTAGCGTAACATTCCGCTTCTAAACACCCCTGCGATTATTATTCTTGTGAGTAAAGGCGACCTTCGGGTCGCCTTTTTACGTTTTATCAACCTGTGTTATTTTAATAAATAACAAATGACCACAATATACTCATTTTGACTAACTAATAGTCAAACAAACCACTTTTACTCTCTGATCAGTTGAATTCGCTATCACCAGCGAGTACAACAGTTGCGCTTGTTTTAAGCAAAACTAACAAAAAGACGTACCAGGGAGTTTTCTTATGAAACGTAGTACCTTCCGTAAAAGTCTGACCGCGGCAGCGATCGCGACAACCTTAGGCTTTCCAGCAGTAGCGGTTGCTCAAGATAGCGGCGCTAACGATGTAGAACGCATTCAGGTTACCGGTTCACGCATCAAGCGTACCGACACAGAAACAGCAAGCCCGATCACGGTTTTTGATGCAGAAGCGATCGAAAACTCAGGCTTCACCACCATGGAAAAGTTCATCCATAACATTCCGTCGATGAACGGTGGTTACAATGGCTCAAACACAAACAACGGTTCGGTAGGTTATGCATCAGCTAACTTACGGGGCTTAGGCTCAGCGCGTACGCTGATCCTTATCAACGGACGCCGTTATGCGTCTGGCGATTTGAACTCAATTCCAATGGCTTACATCGAGCGCGTAGAAGTACTGCGTGACGGTGCTTCAACCATTTACGGCTCTGATGCAATTGCCGGTGTTATCAACTTCATTACTAAGTCAGACTTTGAAGGTGCTGAATTCTCTGCGCAGTACGATCTGACCGGTGAAGGCGATGGCGAAACCACCAAAGTATCGGGTGTTATCGGTGCCACCAGCGACAAAGGTAACGTAACTTTAGCGCTTGAATACCAAAACCGTAACCCAATCTGGCAGGGCGACCGCGACTTTTCGAAAGTACCTTACAGTGAATCCGGCGGCGAGTTAGTACCGGGTGGTTCTTCAACCATTCCTTACGGTAACTGGTCTGCGCTTGATCCAAACTCACAATATAATTCAGGTAACGCTGGCACCAGTTTTGTTGTTGACCCGGTAACCGGCGAAGTTCGCCCGTATAACGGCCAGCAAGATGCATATAACTTTGCACCAGCCAGCTACATGGTAACGCCGCAGGATCTGTTCTCGATCAACGCATCTGCAAACTACGAGCTAACCCGTGATCTGACTGCGTTTATGGAAGGTGGTTTCACTAACCGTCAATCAGACCAGCTGATGGCTGCAGAAGGTACGTTCTGGGGACCAACCGTTGCGGCTGATCATCCGAACAACCCAGTTGGCGAAGAGTTAGTTATCTATCGTCGCCTAGCGGAAACCGGTGGTCGATCATTCACGCAGGACTTCTCTGACTACCGCATGGTATTTGGTTTAGAAGGTTACCTGGACAACGGTTGGGCGTGGGATGTTTCTTACAACTACTCTCGCTATGTTGACAGCCGTGTAGAATATGGTCGTTCTAACCCTGAGCGTATCGGCACATTGTTGGATCCAACATTGTGTGAAGCCGACGCAGAATGCCCGGGCGTATGGAACCCGTTCCAAACCGGTACGTTCACACAAGAATTCCAGGACTACGCAACCATTCCAAACTCGCCGGTTGACCGCGCTACAACTAAGCAGTTGATGGCTAACTTAACTGGCGACACCGGTTCATTTGGCCTGCCTGCTGGCCCTGTAGCCTGGGCGTTCGGTGTGGAAAAACGTTGGGAAGAGTACCAGAACCAGCCGGATGGCGGTGCTATCTTAGGTCAAATCTACAGCGTTGCAGCTGAGCCGACTAATGGTTCTTATGATGTTCAGGAAGCTTATCTGGAAATCAATGCGCCGCTATTGTCAGGTATTACCGGCGTTGACCGTTTAGACTTGTCTGCTGCGGTTCGTCGCTCGGACTATGACTTCCTGGCTGCGCAAACCACCACCAAGTTCGGTTTAGAATATGTACCGACTGACGGTATGCTGGTTCGTGCGACCTTCGCTGAAGGCTTCCGTGCACCGGGTATCGGTGACTTGTATTCACCACAGGTCGAGTCAAACATCAGCTACACTGACCCGTGCATCAACTACGCGAACAGTAATGCCAGCGAAACCGTAAAAGCAAACTGTGCCGCAGAAGGCCTGCCGGGCGATTTCAACCTTGACAACAACCAGTCTTCAACGCTGGTCGGTGGAAACCCGGATCTTAAGCCGGAAACTTCTGAAAGCTTCACCATGGGTATCGTTTACCAGCCTGAGTTTATCGAGAACTTCAGCGTTGCGGTTGACTACTACGATATCGAAATCGAAGACGGCTTAGGCGCGCCTAGCACCTCAGCAATCATTGCTCAGTGCTACAACAGCGAAAACTTCTCAGCTGATTCTTGTAACCTGATCTTAGGTCCGGAAGCGGTCGGTCGCCCTGGCTACACTGGCTCTGACTACCGTGACTCACAAGGTTACATGGCGGGTATCCTGGCAGGTACGGCTAATATCTCGACCTTCACCACCTCAGGCTTCGACTTTGACATCAAATGGGCAACTGAGCTGGGCGATGGCATGTTCGATATGCGTGTTGACGGTACCTGGTTAGATGAGTACACCTACCTGGCACAAGAAGGCGCGCAAACGCTGGAACTGGCAGGTAAATTCGGTGCTGACACCAACTTTGGTGGTCGTGTAGCCGCGTTCCCTGAACTGCGTACTAACTTGACCATGGGTTACCAGATCGGTGACTTCGACTGGAGCTGGATCACACGCTTCCAGGACGGCGTAAACGACATCAACTACTCAGAAGACGACCTGTCGTCAGAAGTGGGTAGCTATGTTTATCACGACGTACAAATGAGCTACTTCATCAACAATACAACCACCTTTACTCTAGGTGCGCGTAATGTGTTTGATAAGCAGCCTCCTTACGTTACTAACAACAACGATATGAACACCTTGAACTCTTCTTATGACACAGCAGGCCAATACTGGTATGCTCGTGTTGGAGTCAAGTTCTAAGCAGTGATTGCTTAACGTGATCATGATAAAAACCCGGCTCCGGCCGGGTTTTTTTATGGGCATGTTTTGAGCAACTAAACCTAAACAATAATAAAGTGGCGTAAGGAAGTCGTATTATGTCAAACAAACAAAATCCATGGTCTGTGTTTTGGCAAAAAGGCGCATTCGCGTCGTTTTTAGATGAGAAGTCGACATTACAGAATTACCAAATGCGTAAATTCTGGTTCGAACGAATGGAAGAAACCGAAGCTAAGCAACCGATACTGGATGTGGCAACGGGTAACGGCATTGTAGTGCAGTGGTTAACTGAGTTTGCCGAGAAAAAGGGCAAGAAGTTTGAGCTGATTGGCGTTGATGCCGCGGTGATCAAACCCAGTAACGATAAGCTTAAGTTGCACGGCGAGACCGAGTACGAAAGCTTTACTTTACCGTCCAATAAAAAAGTGGGGACCGTGGTTTCGCACTACGGCCTGGAATACGGTGACATGGCTACCGGTTTGCCGCATTTGCATAAACAGATCAAACGCGGTGGTGGGCTTATTGCACTGGTGCATTCCGAGGACTCGGTGATTGTGCAAACCAGTCGCAAAGTTTACGAGTTGTTGCCATCGCTGATAAAGCAATTAAATAAATCGGTCGAACCATTATTTGAAGCCATTTTAAAAGCTGCCGGCAAGCCCTTGCCCCGTAACGCACAGTTAGCACAACAAAAATTGAATCAATTTGCTAACAAATATCGCAACGATCCGACTTTTCATCGCACCAACTTTGTACCTGCTGTACGCCATATTTTACAGGCGGCAGAGCAGGGTAAGGTAGCTGAAGCCAAACACGTGTTCAATGATTACCTGGGTAATTTAACCGATCACAAGGCACGCCTCGCGACAATGGTACGTGCGGTCGAGCAAGCGGGTGACGGTCAGCAATTAAAACAACAGTTTGAAACAGCAGGCTTTAAAAATGTTCGTGTTCAAACCGTTCAATTCCCGGAAACGGGTATCGTTGGCCAATGTGTACAAGCTGACAAATAGTCCGCGATTAATTTGCGTCTGATGGTTGGCAGGCTGGTGATTGAGATCTCACCGGAACATGCATTTACTTGGTTTTGGTGTATAACACATGGCTATACAACTTTTTAATTTCGGTACTGCTATTTGTATGTTGTATCTATTTTAACTACCTTTTCAGATTTATATCTGAACATTCACTAAAAAAATCGAATTAAATCAAAGCCCTTTAAATAAGGGCTTTTTTTGTTCTATAAATTAGGAATTTTAACACAAAAAAAACACTTGTTAATATTGTGTGGGTTTTATACTCTCTCGGTGTCCTGAGGAGTTATACAACTCGGGTATAATGAAAATATCGGGGAGAACACACTATGAATGAACAGTCATTATTGGCTCGTTCTATTAGAACGATTTTATTTGCAGGCGTAAGCTCTGCATTTATTGCTGCACCAGCTATGGCACAGCAACAAGAAGAACCAGCACAAAACGAAGAACAGCAAGCGGAAGAACAAGTTGAGCGTATTGCAGTAACGGGGTCACGTATTGCCCGTCCTGAACTATCTCAGGCAACACCGATTCTTTCACTTGACGCTGACGAGATTGAGCGCTTCGCATCACCGGATTTGGGTCAGATTTTGGCTGAGCTACCAGCAGTTGGTGCAACCAACACCTTGATCGGTAACCGCGAAAGCAACGCCAGCGCGGGTGTCAGTTCTGCTGACTTACGCCGTTTGGGTGCTAACCGCACGCTGGTGTTGGTTAACGGCAAGCGTCACGTGGCGGGCTCGCCAGGTTCGGCATCTGTTGATTTATCAACCATCCCATCAAGCATGATTCAGCGGATCGAGATCATGACCGGTGGTGCATCAGCAATTTATGGCTCTGATGCGGTTTCCGGTGTTATCAACGTTATCCTTAAGGATGACTACGAAGGTCTTGAATTCAGCGGCCAGGCAGCGGGCTCGACTGAGGGTGTGGGTGCGCGTACGCACGAATTCACGATTCTTGGTGGTGGCGACTTCATGAATGGTCGTGGTAACGCAACCTTTTATGCGGGCATGAACCGCATCCAGGAAACCATGGAAAATGACATTCGCCAGTTCGAAAGCTGGGGAACCATTTTAAATCCTGAAGATACCGGGCGTTTAGACGGTATTCCTGACCGTATTTTTGTACGCAACGTCGGTTCGGAATATATCTCGGGCAACGGTGTATTATTAGCCGATAACTTCTATGGCTTTTTGCCGAGTGGCGATTATGTGATTCAGCCGCCGCGTGTTGGCACTAACAGTGCCCTGTTTGGCTCGTTCCCTGATGGTTGCGATACCTGTGCCTTCACTCAGGATTACGTTAACCTACAGCCAGAAGTTAACCGCGTTAACGTAGGTTCATCTGTCAATTTCGATATGACTGAAAACGCGCGTTACTATGCCGACTTTAAATACACGCAAGCGGATATTGAGCAACAGTTCCAGCCGGCATTTACCACATCTACAGTAATCAACATTGCTGAGAACCCTTACTTAAATGAAGAGCTACGAGCCAACTTGCTAGGTAAAGGTATCGGTGCCGCTGTCATGTTTAAGTTCTTTGAAGACTGGGGCAACCGTACCGCATCGAACCGTCGTGAATTGTTCCGTTTCGTAAACGGTGTTGACGGTGGTTTCCAGTTAGGCGAATCATTGATGACTTACGACCTATATTACGGCTATGGCGAAACCCGTAACCGCCGTAATACGCTGAACGAGTCAATCCCGGAAAATATTGCTGCGGCGGTTGATACGGTGCGTAATGCCGACGGTAACATCGTATGTCGAGATCCGGATGCGGGCTTGGTTAACACAGGTGGAGAGTGTGTTCCATACAATCCATTCGGTCAAAACGCGACACCTGAAGCAATTGCCTTTATGAGTGCTGACGTTACTCGTGACGATAAAATCACGCAAGAGTATATCGGTGCGTCTTTCGTTACCGATACCGGCAGTCTGCAATTGCAAGGTGGTCCTATTGACATAGCCTTCGGTTTTGAATGGCGTGAAGAAACATCAGAAACACTTACTGATGAATTCACCCGTCGTGGCTTAACTAACAATGCGGCTACACCAAACGAATACGGTGAGTATGACGTGACCGAAGGTTTTGTCGAAGTTAACTTCCCATTACTTTCCGGTGTTAGCTTTGCCGAAGAGCTGAGTGTTGACATGGCATACCGTGGCGCTGATTACTCACATGCTGGTTCTGCAGATGCGTGGAAAGTTGGCATGGTATGGGCTCCAACCAGTGAATATCGTTTGCGTGGTACCTTTGGTAAAGCTGTCCGTGCACCAAACATCACTGAGGCGTTCAGCCCGCGTTCACCGGGTTTCGTTAATATTACCGACCCATGTGATCAAAACAACATTGATAACGATCCAAACCGTGAAGCTAACTGTGCGGCATTGGGCGTACCGGCCAACTTCGAATCAAACACTAACGTGAGTATCGATCTGATCTCTGGCGGTAACCCAAACCTGGATCCGGAAGAGTCAGATTCACTGACTGCTGGTTTTGTCTGGACTCCTGACTTTATTGAGAACTTCTCTGCAACTATCGACTACTATGACATTGAGATTACAGACGCGATTACATTTATCGCACCGCAGACGGTTATCAATAACTGTGTCGATTCAGAAAGTGGTATCAATAATAACTTCTGCAGTCAGGTCACCCGTGGTCCTGATTCACAGTTAACGGCAGTAGAATCAGGTTACCTGAACGCCGCATCGCTTGAGACTTCTGGTGTAGAGATGGAAGTTAACTATCAAACCGAGTTGGCTGATTTTGACTTGCCAGGCTCGATATCAAGCTCACTGTTCGTTAACCACTTGATCGACTTTGTTAACTTCCCGTTCCAGGATCAACCTGAACAGGAGAATGTTAACACCGGCCAAGTTGGTGACCCTGAGTGGCAGTTCCGTTTTACCGCGAACTATCGTTTGGACGATTTGACCGTGTCATGGGCAACTCGCTTTATCGACCGTTCGGCGTTATTTAACGTGACTCCTCGCTTAGAGGCATATGAGAACGTGGGTCCGGCATACGTCGGTTCAATTTTCACACATGACCTCTCTGCAGGTTACTATTTTAACGAAAACTTCCGCATCAGCGGTGGTATTCGTAACATTTTCGACAAGGTACCTCCGGGTTACACGGGTAACGCACTTTATGACTTAACCGGTCGTCGTGCATTTATCAGCGCAACCTACGAGTTCTAAGTTGAATGTCCCTGGACGTTGCCCTCGTTCGCGAGGGCTTTTTCCACGGCTATGAGCATGTTAATAGCGAGGCGTTATATCGAAATAGAAAATTACATTTGAAAAACTATTGTTAAATTGATGTGAATTTTATATGTTATGCAGTTCTGATTGTACAACTCTGTGTTTATAAGTTTATACAGGGTAAGGCGCAGAGGATAGCTACGCTTAACAATTAGACAAAAACTATAATAATTCAGGGAGATTTAACATGACCGAACAGTCATTACTGGCGCGGTCCATCAAAACTATCTTGATGGCCGGCGTAGGTTCAGCGTTCTTGGCGGGTGCTCCGGCATTTGCGCAAGATGCAAACCAAGACGTAGACGTGCAAGGTGTGCAAACTACTGACGAACAAGAAAGTTCAGCAGAAGAGCAACCTGAGCGCATCCAGGTAACGGGTTCTCGTATCCGTACCGATGCTTTCGCTAACGAAACCCCAATTGACATCATTTCTGCCGAAGAAGCCACTGAACAAGGTCTTGCGACTTTGGGTGACTTGCTACGTACCAGTACTGTTGCAGCTGGCTCGAGCCAGATTACATCTGCATTAACGGTCGGTTACGTCACTTCAGGTGGTGCTGGTGCAGAGACCATTTCAATGCGTGGTTTGGGTGCAAACCGTACCCTGGTACTGTTGAACGGCCGTCGTGCCGGACCTGCAGGTACGCGTGGTCAGGTATCAGCATTCGATATGAATGCCCTGCCAATTTCTGCAATCGAGCGTGTAGAAGTACTTAAAGATGGTGCATCATCACTTTACGGTTCTGATGCGGTAGCGGGGGTTATCAACATCATCACTAAAAAAGGTGATGACAAATCAATTTCAGTTGATATCAGTCAGCCATTTGAATCAGGCGGTGAGCGTCAACGCATTAACGCTTCAATTGGTGAAACCTATGACAAAGGTTCATACCGTTTCGTACTCGATTACAACGCCCAGCGTGAATTGAAACGTGGCGACCGTGATTTCTACCGTTGTTCACAGCGCTACTTATTTACCCCTGAGGGTGAGCGCGCTGATCCGATTGATCCGCGTACCGGTGATTACCACTGTAATGATACCCCTTACGGTTTGTGGCTATACGATCTGGGTACAGGTAATATTCCTCGTACTCCAACAGGAACCTACGGTTTCTATGATTACGATGGTTTCTTAGGTTCAAACGGCTACGACAGTATTAATGATACTGCTAGCGGACCAGGTGACTTACGCAGCCCAGAAGGTTTCTACTTTGTCGGCTACGATAAAGAATCAGACCCGCTGTGGGGCAAGCAACATCCATTCACCGACAAAGAGTCGATGGTTCCTGAAACGGTCACTGCTTCTGCATTTTTGCAGGGGGACTACAGCCTGACTGATACCACGACATTATACGGCGAATTGCTGCATAGCTCGCGTGAAACCGAGACTCAGGGATATCGTCAATTCTGGACTGCCGATGTCGGTTACATTCCGGTACAGGCCTTGGCTGGAAACTGGTCGGGCAATGCTTATGCTATGCCGGTTCACCTGACTGACCATTATGGTGCAGATGTTAAAGTTGACTACACCCGTTTTGTTGCAGGTCTTGAGGGTAGTTTAGGTTTCTGGGACTGGGATATCTCTTACCAGAACAGCTACAACAAAGGTACCTACGGCAACAAAGTTATCTTCCGTGATTCGATGCTGATGGCGCAGAACAATGCGGTCACTGGCGGAAGCTGTAACGGCGAAGTAACTGAATTTTCTGGCAAAACCTGTGTAGATGTTCCATTTGGTGATGCGCAACTGCTGTATGGTAACCCTTCTGATGAAGTTCGTAACTTCCTATTTGGTTACGAGCAGGGCGAAACCATTTATAAGCAACAAACATTGGAAGGTTACATCACTGGTGACTTGTTCACCTTGCCTGCAGGTCCTGTTGGCGCGGCTTTTGGTGCGTCATACCAACGTGACGAGTTAGACGATCAGCCGGGCGAACAAAGCGCTAATGGTAACTCGTGGGGCTTATCAAGCGCTAGCCGTACAGCTGGTTCACAAAACTCACGTGCAGTATTTGGTGAGGTGCGTGTTCCTGTGCTGGCTGATGTATTCCTGGCACAACGTGTCGACATCACTGGTTCTGCGCGTTGGACTGATGTTTCTACTTACGGTAGTGACACCACGTTCAAACTGGGCCTTAACTGGGAAATTAACGACGATTGGCGTATTCGCGCATCGCGTGGTACATCATTCCGTTCACCTGCATTGTTTGAGCTGTTCTTAGCAGGGCAAACCGGTTTCGGTGGCCAGATGGCTGTTGACCCATGTTACAACTATGGTGCACGTTACGAAGAAGGTAACGTATCTGAGCAGGTGTACCAAAACTGTCAGGCTGATGGCATTCCATTAGACTATGATGGCGCAGGCACAAGCTCTGCAACCTTGGTAACCTCTGGCGGCGCCGGTAACCTGGAAGCTGAAACCTCAGTAGCTGAAAGTGCGGGTATCGTCTGGACTAGCCCGGAAAACACCTTCGCAGCGTCAGTTGATTACTATGATGTAGACATCTCTGGTCAGATCGCCTCTCTGGGCGGCGCGGACATCGTGCGTAGCTGTTACACCTCAGAAAACTTCCCGAACGATCCATTGTGTGAACTGTTCACACGTAACGATGGTACCAACGGTGACTGGGGTATCGATACGGTTAACGGTGGTTACGTAAACATCGCAAGCCAGGGTACCCGAGGTGTTGATATCAACCTGACTTATCAGGATGAGTTTGACTTTGGTCGTGTTCGCGTCAACCTGGAACACACTAACCAAATCGAGCAACGCTACCAGTTATTCGCTGACAGCGAGCCGTCGCAGTGGATTGGTGAAATCGGTTATCCGAAGCACGTTGGTTTGTTAACTTCAACCTTCGCGCGCGATGACTGGAGCCTGACCTGGACTATGCGTTATGTTGATAAAACTAACGACTATGAGTACTTTGATGATACAAATGAGACGAGCTATCGCGGTGAAGACGTAACATTTGTTGCAGAGACACCAACCACGTTTTATCACACGCTGTCTGGTAATATGACGTTTGCTGACGCGTTTGACGTAACCGTTGGTGTGGCTAACTTGTTTGATAAAGAGCCTCCTATGGTTTCTCCGTCATACGTACGTTCGGTAGGTAACGCAACGTTGTATTCACAGTACGACAACCTAGGTCGTCGTGTATTCGCGAACGTTACTTACAACTTCTAAGTTGATGACTTAGAACGTCATGTTGGTAAGAACGAAACAAAGCCCTCGCTTGCGGGGGCTTTTTAGTTCACGAAGATTAAAATGGTGAGAACATGATCAAACGTTTATTAGCGTCGGTAGTCTCCACAGTATTGTTAACTGCCCCTGTGTTGGCCGACGACGTTGTCAAAAAACCTGTGCTGGAAAAATATGCCCGACACGCACAGTTTATGAGTATAAAAATTTCCCCTGAAGGAAAGTACCTGGCTGCCACGTCGCGTACCAGTGAAGGTGGGGTTATCCTGACGGTATTGGATATCGAAGATCAGGAAGTGTTGTCGGTCACACGGGGTCGTGGCTCTGAATCGGTCAGTAATTTTGACTGGGTAAGTGACGAGCGCATTGTAATGACCATGGCACGCGAAGTGGGTGCATTCGAAACGCCATTCCCTACCGGGGAAATCTTTGCCATGAATGCTGATGGCGGCAACCAAAAGATTTTGACCGGCTGGCGCTCGGACGGCCTTAAGCAGTATGCGCGTATTATCGATCTGCTGCCGGAAGAGCCGGATCAGGTAATGATCTATTCGATCCCGAATAACTCCAGCGAGCCCTTTGTCGATATTTACCGCCTAAAGGTCGATAGCGGCCGTACTATGCCGGTTGGACGTGCTCCCGTGCGCCAATACGAGGGCACAGGCGTGCAGGTATTACTGGATGACAATGGCGTGACGCGTTTAGCAACTGGGGAAGAGCCGCATAACACTAACGAAAAAGTGATTATGAGCCGGCCGGGGGCTAACGAGGAATGGAAAGAGATTGCTCGCTTTGGCCAACAAGAGGGTAACTTTAATCCGATCGATATTTTGCCTGACGGCAACACCGTGGTTGGCTTAAGTGATGTTATTACTGATGCGCTGGCACTAACCACAATGAACCTGAACACAGGTGAAATCAGTATTTTAGCTGAGCACCCGGAAACCGATTTAATGCCGATTATGAGTGTTCGTGAAGGCCGCACCAATGAGGTCATCGGTGCTGCTTATGAATACGACAGTATCGACACGGTATTCTTTGCTGATGTCGAAGATGAATATTTCTCCAGTGTCGTGCAAAGTTTGTCAAAGGCATTTCCGAACGCCAGTGTTGGTATTAACTCTGCAACGCTCGATAACTCCAAAATGGTAGTGTCGGTGTCCTCAGCCAACTACCCCACGGAATTCTACCTGTTTGATGCAGAAAAGCGTGCGCTGTCACTGATTATTAAATCAAAGCCGTGGCTTGATAAAGACGAACTGCCGCAAACAGATATTATCACCTATAAAAGTCGTGACGGCTTAACCATTAAAGCCTTATTAACTCTGCCAAAAGGTCAGGAAGCGAAAGATTTGCCGTTGATTTTATTACCCCATGGCGGTCCTCACGGTCCTCGCGATACGCTGACGCGCCTTGACTCTGATGCCAAGGTATTAGCCGAACATGGTTATGCTGTGCTGCAACCCAACTTCCGTGGGTCTGGCGGTTATGGCAAGGAGTTTTTGCAGTCAGGCTATAAAAACTGGGGTACCACCATGATCAATGACATGACCGATGGTGTCATGCACTTGGTTGACGAGGGTATTGCGGATAAAGATCGGATGTGTGTTTATGGCGGCTCTTACGGTGGTTATGCAGCGCTTATGACCGTCATCCGTGAACCGGATTTGTATGACTGCACCATCGGCTTTGTCGGCGTTTATGATCTGAATATGATGCGCGTCGAAGGTGATATTCCAGAGACGTTGTCGGGGATGAACTACTTGGATATGGCGTTACCGGATACTGAAGAAGCGCGCTCGGCCCAGTCGCCGGTGGACTTAGTAGACCAACTAAAAGTACCGGTATTTATTATTCAGGGCGGTCAGGACGTTCGCGTACCACCGGAGCAAGCGTATGCATTACGCGATGCGCTGGAGGCGAAGAACCATCCGTACGAATGGATGTTTAAAGAAAGCGAAGGCCACGGCTTTTATAAACCAGAAAATAATATTGAACGCTGGACGCGAATGCTCCAGTTTATCGATAAGCACATGGATGGTTAAGCTGTTTTCTGACATAAAAAACCCCGGGGAACCGGGGTTTTTTATTAGAAAAGTGCCTGAAATTTTAACGCGAATTAAACTACAAAAGCTTCGTAACATACTGGGTAAAATACAATGGCAGAACAAAGTGCTTTTTCTCAGTAACGGGCGAGCCTTGAGTCCCTGTCAGTTTTAGTGTTTTTTTTGGTTGGCACTTATTAATATAGGACTGAAGAGAGCGCGCTTTTGTTCGGCGACCGCTTTTAACTTCGACAGGAATGATGTTGCCTAGATCGTCGCTTAGCAAAAATTCAATTTCTGAACGAGCGTCGTTCCATGAAAAGCTCGGCTCAATACCTAAAGCTGAAAGCTCCTGCGCGACAAAATTCTCAGCAATATACCCTTTGTATTGGTAACTTTGTTGCTTTATCTCCTTATAGCCCGTATTCAGCATGTGGTTGAGTAAACCAACATCGAACAAGAAAAGTTTTACCCGGTTCTCTTTCTGATAAGCTGCCAACGGTGACTTCGCCTGCCCTTCTATTGGATAGTTTTTTAACACCAAGCGGCATTTGTGCAGCCAACTTATAGCGCTCTCGAAGTCTGAGTAGCGCGACTTTTTGTCAAAAACGTCTTTAAATTTAAATCGTTTTACTGATTCATCTCGTACCGCTGAAAGTTGTGCTGGAATGCTGCTGAATACTGATTCGATGAGTTGCGCATTAGTTTTTCCTGAATATTTACCAAAGTCACGTAAGTAGCCATTAAAGAGGTTATCGTGTAGCTCAGAAACGGCCTCTACTCTGCTAATGATGCTTTCATCTGAATTTTTAAACCAGCGGGCCACGACTTCGGGCATGCCCCCAGTGAAGTAGTAGTCAGTGAGTTTATCGAAAAGTTGTTTGTGAGCGGCTGTCGAGTTTGCTTGGTTTTCGAAGGCCTTAATTAAAGGAGCTTCTTCTGATGCCCAAAGAAACTCCTGAAAGGTTAAAGGTTGCAGATTGTATTGTTCGACTTTTCCTACGGGGAAGGACGTTAATAATCCGATATTAGATCCACTGGCAGCGACGAACATGTTTGGCGCTTTTTCAGCAAAGTACTTCAGTGACGTGACGGCTCGAGGGCATTCACCAATTTCATCTAAAATAAGTAAGTCGGATTGTGCGTTAATTTCCTTACCCGTTATGAGCTCGATGCTTGATAGTATATCTTCTGGAGTTAAAGAGTCCTCAAATGCATCCGCAACTTCGGGGGTTTCTAAAAAGTCGATACGAACAACGTTTTTAAAGTGTTGGCCCAAAAGCTCCTTCAACAAATAAGTTTTACCGGTTTGGCGAGCCCCATCGATGAGTAGAGGTTTTCGTTGTGATTTGTTTTTCCACGAAAGAAGCTTCTCAAGGAGTATTCGTTTCATATAGCGGCCCTTAATATATTCAGGTTTAGCTGCTATTACACTTTATTGCGCATAAAAGTGCAAGAGTTATCATTTTTATGCGCATAAAAGTGATTAAATTTACTTTTTTATGCGCTTAAAAGTGTTGTTTTGATTGTTTTTCATCGAAAAAATGAAATCACGACGCTATAAAAAGTCATATGGCTTACATGCAGTTTTGCCGCTTTTATCTACAGTTTACTGATGCTTTGTTAACGGTGCTGAATGATTGATTGTCCCTAAATACGATTCATTAGAAAACCCAAACGATTCACTAATCACATATTGCTCTATTAAAGTGTTGCTTCCCTACCATCGTGATTATGAGGTAATGGAAAGGGACGGACCATTTAGAACCATGAAACGGGTATTTCCGGTGCGCTCGGTGGGTAAGATCGAGCTGGTGCCTTTAAACGAGATCCGCTGGATAAAGGGCGCGGCAAACTATGTCGAGATCCATGCTGCGAGCGGCAAGTATATGCATCGTGAGACCATGCATAACGTCATTGAGCAACTTGATGCAAGTATGTTTGTTCGTATTCATCGATCGGCTATCGTCAATCTCGAACAAATTAAAGAGATAAGCAGTGAGCTGGGGCGTTATTCACTGTTGGTTTTGCATGACGGCACCGAACTAAAAATTGGTAATGCCTATCGTGACGCGTTATTTGATGCGCTCAATTTGTAGTGTGCGCTTAGCACGCGCACGCCACGAAATTCCCCCTCAATTATTTCCCGGTCAGGCCGATAACAGCGTAACAAAGCATTAGCGGAGAAGTTTATGTTACGCGCAGGTTTTTTGTTGCTGATATGGGTGCTGAGTCCATTAGCAACGGCACATCAACCGAAAAGCTATGATGGCGTAGCCGATGAATTGGCAGACCAATTGGTCGCGCAAATACAACATAGCCAGTATGACGACGGTTACTCACAACTGGGGCTAACCCGCTGGGTGATGGCTGACTCACTGGAGTTACCGCATCCGCATGACTCGGTCACCAGCCTCAGCCATCAACTGAGCGAGAGTTTATACGCTCATCTGCAGGAGCGTAACGTGCGTTTGATTGACTACCGGGCGCAGGATTTTGTGTCACTGTCCGAGGATGGCAGCACGCTGTTAACGCGTGACCCCGAGCAATTAAACCAACAACCGGCGCTTGACTGGGTGTTAGTTGGCACCATGGCGCCGGAGCAGGGTGGCGTTATTGTTAATCTGCGGATTATCGATCGCACGTCACAGCAAGTGTTGGCGGCTGCAAACCGGTTTGTGCCTAAACACTTATATGCCAGTAACCGCCGCAGCGAAGTCGTTGATGGCAAACTACAGCGCAATTTTTAAGGAGCTGACTATGAATCGCTTAATGCTTTTACTGGCCGGCAGTGCCTTTGTTCTGAGCGCTTGTACGGTGTTGCCTAAACCAGAGCCAAAAGCACAGTTATCGCCTTACGATAAACCTTTCTCCGAGCCCGGCAGTGCACACTATGTTAACGCCATTGCAGAGCAGTTAGCACACAACGCAACTATCGACTTAACACGCACCACCATTGGCGTAACGACTTTTAGTAACGTCACCTCAGACTACAACGAAGGCACGCCGTTTGCGCAAACACTGGCGCAGCAGTTGATGACCGAAATGCACCGTAGTGACTTGCCGTTGATGGATTTTAAAACGACTGATTTTATTCGCGTGACTGAGGACGGGGATTTTGCTCTGACGCAAGATTATCTTGAACTGGATGAAATTATTCCGATCAGTCACGTGGTGGTGGGCACCTGGGCCCAGCATCGCACCGGGGTAATGGTGTCGGCGCGATTGGTCGATATCAACAGCAAAGACGTGGTGAGTGTTGCGCAGACGTTTATTCCGCAATTGGTCGTGCGACAGCTGAGCGAGCAGGGCGATAAAGCGATAATTCGTAAAGCACCGTAGATCTCGCTTTCGTCAGTTAGCGTACCTATACTGGTTAAAATTCAATAACAAAAACCTAAAAGGTACGCTATGAAAATTCTACAAACCCTTGTGATTTGGCTTGGTCTGCTGTCGGTGCTGGTGCTGGCGGTGTCCGGCCCGCTTTATCAAGCTGAGATTATTGGCCTGGGTACTGCATTTACCTTACTGCGCTATGCCGCCTTTGTTGCCGCGGGCTCGGCTGTAATAAACATTCTGTTCTTTATTTTCAAACGTCCGGCCGGTGCTAAAGCGGGTTTGACTGTGGTGTCGATTATTGCCGCCGCTATCGCGTTTTACTTGCCGTACAGCCAATATCAGGTAGCACAGTCGGTGCCACCGATCCATGATATTTCTACTGATTTAACCAATCCGCCTGAATTTGTTGCAATTGCGCCGCTGCGTGCTGATGCGCCAAATCCGGTTGAATATGCTGGCCCGGAAACGGCGGAACAACAGCGCGAAGCCTACCCGGATCTACAAACCTATATCACGCAGCAAGATGTGGATGCGTTGTTTGCCAAAGCGCTGCAAGTGGCTAACGACATGGGCTGGGAAATTGTCGAAGCCAATGAAGATGCTGGCCGAATTGAAGCAACCGACACCACCACCTGGTTTGGCTTTAAAGACGACGTGGTTATACGCATTGCGTCAGTTGACGGCGAAACACAGTTAGATATTCGCAGTAAGTCGCGAGTTGGCCGCAGCGACGTCGGCAAAAACGCCGACCGCATCCGCGAGTTTTTAGCCGCATTGTAGCTCGTGCCTCTGGCACGAGTCTCAATGATCAGTCGCGCTGTAAGCGCGACCTACTATTTAATTGCCAATTGTAGTCGGTGTAGCGGATGGCAATGTCGGTTTCTATTAAGCGTTGACGCTGCGCTTCGTTATCCGCTAAAGCTTGTGCATATTGGCGCATATACTCACGAACGCCGGCCTCGTTGCCTTGCCTGAAGTCCTCAGCGTACCAGTCAAAGATCTTCGATAAATACAGACCCTTTTCGTCGATACCGTTTTTATCGCGATCGTGTAAAAACGACACCATTTGGTCTTCAAGCTGCTGTTCAAGTTCGTCAGCGATAAAAGCTTCTGCGCGAAGTTTAGGACAGCTTACAGCGGCACAGACCAACGCGGCATGAATGCGTGGCTCGTCAAAATGAACGCGGATTTTTTCATGTTCCAGCCAGTCCAACGTGCGCTTTTTGCCCAGTAAGGTAAAGAATTCCTGTTCCCAGGGGCTGGTGAACAAGCCACCTAAATCCCTTATTGATTCCGCGTCGCCGGATTTAAATTGATCCCAGTTGTTGATAATCAGTTGCAAGGTAAAGGCGTTATAGGCATTGATTAAAAACGCCAGTTGCTGGTTTTCGTTCCATTGCTGGTATTGCCCTTGATTGACCGAAGAAAGTTGATTGAGGTAAATATTAAGCACATCGGGAGAGTCGGCCAAAGCGGCGTAGTCAATCGCCGATTTCAGGCCGTTATCAGAAACCACCACACGCTGCTGCAGCACCTCGGTAAAGGCGAAGTGCTGATGATTAAAGTCTTTGGCATGAGAGGCCACTGTAAGTAATAAAACTAGTAAAGCAAAAAAACGCATAGTGATCTCCTGGCTATCCGTAGCGTGCGTCCCGACGCACGGTCAAATAAGGCTTGCGTCAGGACGCAAGCTACACTTAGATCGCCAATTTCGTATCATGGTCGCGCAGCATAAATAGCGCAATACAGGCTGCCAGCATTGGCCAGGCGGCAAAAAACAACAAGTTATTGAACGCATCGATGTATTGCGGGAATGAAGATAACGTGGAAACACCGTGCATTACCAATATCACACCATAGGTAATGGTTTTCCATAGGCCCGCCAAAAATGCTAAGCACAACAAGATTTGCAGAATGCCTAGTACGGTTGCGATGGTTGCTGATAATCCTGCAATACCGTAAAAACCTTCGAATACCGCGGCGGTATGGCCTGGATTTAACAGTTTATCCAGTGCCCACACGAACATCACAATAAAAATGCCAACGCGAAGTGTTAGCAGCGCCCAGGGTAGCTTTTGTTCAAGTGTATTACTCATTTTTAATTCCTTTATTTTGTGCCGATGATCGGTTTAGGCGCTTCGCGCGGTGTAGGCTCGTGCTTCGCACTCGCGGTTTGGGGGCTGCAAAGCTACACCGTCCGCAGGCCCTATCCCCTCGCGCCGAAGGCGGCGAGCTACACCGCGAGAGCGCAGCTCGAGCCTAAACCGCGCGCAGCGCCTACCCCGCGAGCGCAGCGAGCCTATTTGAACTTCTGAAAAGGCTCATCGACCGGCGTCTGTGCAATGGCGTTGGTGTAGTTGCTCATGGTTTTTTGCGCAATACCCAAAATAACCTCTAGCACCTGACGATTGCCGTAGCCTGCATCAAAAAACGGACGTAAGTCAGTTTCCTCTACGTGACCGCGTTTCTCCAGCAGCGCCTCGGTGAAAATACGTAGCGCTTGTAGCTTCGGGTCATCAAGCGTTTCGCCATTTTTTAGTTGGCGGGTAATAGAATCATCAGCGCCCATCTGCTTGGCAATGGCAGTATGCGCCGGCACGCAATAATGGCAGCTGTGGTAAACGTTAATGGTTTGCCACACCACGGTTAGCTCGTTCTCATCAAAACTACTATTGGCAAACAGTTCGTGAATATCCTGATAAGCTTTTAATAGCCCCGGGGCTTCTGCCATCACAGCGTGCAGATTTGGGATCATGCCGAAGGACTTCTCAGAGCCCTCCAGCAGGGGTTTGCTGTCCTCGGGTGCTGATCCTTTATCGTGTAGTTTAAAGTCTGTCATAGTGCTTCTCCTGTTGCATAGTCTGTGCTTTTCTGCACAAAGTATTGAAAATTGTATTTACTATCCGAATACGCTATTGCGTTAACGGCGCGACAGTCTGCGCAATAAAACGTTTGATCAGCGTCGTATCTTCGCGCGGTTGGTTGTCCGCAGCATCCGCGTAATGTCCGGTTGGCTTGGCTACCCAGATCGAGTCTTTTTTAACCAGTTGCATTTGAGCATTACATAACGGGCAGGCGATCAGATCATTTTCATTGGCATCGCTGGGTTGACTTACCACCGGGCCGCAAGTGGGACATTCGTGCAGTGGAATGCCGTCATCACTGTGCATTAAAATCCGATCCAGCTGACCTGCTTCATCCAACGCAAACATCACTTCAACCCAGCGTTGATGAAATTGCGAACCGCTGTTCTCTTGCAATATGCTCAACGCTTTTTGTTTTGACATCGGGGCTCGATAGGGCCGCGCACTGGTCATCGCGTCAAAAGCGTCGGCGACACCTATAATCGCCGCTTCAAGCGGAATCTGCTGCTGACTTAAACCGAAAGGATAACCTTTGCCGTCAGGCCGTTCGTGGTGCAGCTCGACAGCTTTTATGACTAAATCCGACAACGGGTGAGCAGCGAGTAGTCGTGCGCCATTGCCGGGATGCATCTTAATAATGGCAAATTCATCGTCGCTTAATTGCCCGGGCTTTCCCAGCACCGCATCAGCAATAGAAACCTTGCCAATATCATGCAGAAAACCACCGAGTCCGATGCGGGCTATGTCGGCATCCGCAAAGCCCTGATGACGCGCCATCAGCTTGGCATACTGAGAGACTCGCCATAGGTGACCGCCAGTATAGGGGTCTTTTGCTTCAACGAACCACGCCATTACAGCCAAGCTCGTCAGCAGTTCCGTTTGTGACTGCCTGGATAAGGGCGTCGCAGTTGCTGCGCCAGACCATAACGCTTTAAGTCGATTAAACATAACGCTGCTCCGTTGCTGTGTTGATTACATCATAGAAGCATTAATTGCATACTGGGAAGCGCTAAAACTCGGTACCGGTGTTTTGGTCGTGTGTTCCGTTGTTTTAGATGTAACGCTTGGTGTTGCAAAGGGCTAGGCTAAAAATGCAACAACCAACGAGGAGTGTTTATTATGAAAAAAGCAACTGTTCAAACCGCCTTGATGACAGGTGTCGCTATGGCATCAATGGCAACAACCAGCGCGATGGCCGCCGGTAATTCACAGCTGACACTGGCAAGTGCGGCCCCACAAGAAGTGCAGCAGAAGTTTAACCAGTGGCTTGGCGGAGAACAAGTGGAAGGGCGCATGGAGCGTTGTTATGGTATTGCCCTAGCGGGAGAAAACGATTGCCGAGCGGGCGCAGGCACCAGCTGTGAGGGAACGTCGACGGTCGATTTTCAGGGTAATGCCTGGACGTTTACGCCCAAGGGAACCTGCAGTTACATTTTGACGCCCGAAGGTGAAGCTTCATTACAGCCGTTAGACCGCAACACGGCATAAGTTATGACGGGTTTTAACTCGGTGCCAGTCCGATCCCTGGGTAGCGGGATTGGACTGAGTTTTAAAGCTGATTTTTATGATGCCGTGATGTCCCTTGAACCATCTGCATTCTGGTTTGAAGTACATACCGAGAATTACTGCGCGGTGGGCGGCCCGCGGCGGCGCATGTTGGCAGAAATAGCTGAACGTTTTGCTGTAAGTCTGCATGGCGTTGCGGGCTCGCTCGGCAACAGTTCGCATGATCCACACGCCCATTTAAAGCAAGTGAACCAATTGGTGCGGCAAATAAATCCGGCACTGGTGTCGGAGCATGTTGCCTGGTCAATGAGCGATCACGAATATTTTGCCGATCTGCTCCCCATCAAGCGCACGCAACAAGCCCTTCAGACATTGGTTAATAATATTGACAGGTATCAGAATGCGGTTGGCCGGCAAATTCTTATTGAGAATCCAACGCACTATGTTGACTTACTCCACGACTGTGCAGAGCCCGAGTTCATGCTTGAGGTAACGCAGCGCAGTGGCTGTGGTCTACTAATGGATTTAACCAACCTTTACTTGAGCCAGATTAATTGTGGTATCGATGCCGGGCAGTATATCCGGAAGATACCGGCCAACGCGGTTGGCGAACTTCATGTTGCCGGGTTCGAGCCCGATGTGGGCGTGCATGGACTCCTAATTGATAGCCACAGCCAGCCGGTACCTGACGCAATCAAAGATTTATTGTCACTCGCTTACCAACAGTGGGGTGATAAACCTACGCTGCTTGAGCGTGATGCAAACCTGCCAGCCTTTTCTGAGCTCCAGCAAGAAGCGCAGCAGTTGCTTGATATCAAAGAGGACACTGTGCATGCCATCGCTTGAACGGGAAATGATTAAGAATTTTCGATTTGGGTGCGCGAGTCACCGATTTGCGATTTATGCAAATAATCGGATGGCGGCACTACGCACAGCCTTAGAGCAGAATTTTAAAACATTAGTTGCTTATTGCGGTGCGCCTGGCGTGCGACCGTTGTTGCGCGAGTATTGTCAGGCTCACCCGCCGACCTCGCCCTATTTAGTCTATTTTGGAGAGCGACTCAGCGAGTTTCTCCGTCGCCGGGGTTTGTTCGTTGAGGCCGACCTTGCTGCGCTCGACTATGCCTGGCTGTCGGCGCTAATGGCGCCTGAAGTCATTGCTGCCGCGGCCACGCAGCTGACTAAGCCCGGCCGGCTGTCACAGCTACAGTTAAATCCTAGCTTTTGTATCTGTTCGTGTCAGACACACAACTTAGCACAATGGTTGTCATTAACGCAGCAAAGCACACAACAACCATTGCCGAATCAGGATGACAATGCGCAACTTCATACAATCGATGTCTTACTTTACCGCAACCAGCATATGCAGATTAATGTGTTGCCATTGAATGAGCCTGAGTCGCTGTTTATTGAATGTTTGCTACAAGGTTTAACCGTAGAGAAGGCGGCGCAAAGGGTTGCCAGTGGATACCCTGCATTTTCCCTGAGCGAGTGGTTTGCGCGCTTACTTGTTATGGGAGCCTTTTATGAAAAGTCTGAGTAAAGTCCCGGAGTTCGCTCGAGACAGTGTTTTGCTGGGTACACGCTTGTTATTGGGGCAAGTTTTTCTTGCTTCAGGGTTATCAAAATGGAACGCCTGGTTTGACTTTGATGAGTCGAAATTAACGTTATTTAAATACGAGTTTTTTTGCCCTGATCCGCCGCGGGAAAATGCGTTGCAATTGTGTGAGGCAGCAACTTTAAGTTACCCACCTGACAGTTTTGGACTCTGGATTGCAGAGACTATGGCGTATCTTGCCGGTGTAACCGAAGTGGTGTTACCTGTGCTGCTCATTGCGGGTCTACTGAGTCGTCCGGCCGCTATGGGCCTGCTGGGTATGGCACTGTTCATACAGTTAGCGGTGTATCCCAGCTGGGGGCACTTTATTAATCCGGCTGCCTGGTGGCTGCTTGCTGCGGGCTTCATTATCGTATTCGGGCCCGGCCGCTTGAGTGCTGACTTTATTATCCGCAAGTTTTGGCTTAAAAGGAAAAAACTATGAAGCTAGTGCATAAGATCTCGTTGGCATTTACTGCGGTGGCATTGGTTTTTGTGGTGTTTATCAGCTTGATGGTATTCACACTGAATGTTAACCAACAAAGTATCGAGCGGATTGATCACTACAATAATCAGCTAACAACTGCCGGCACCGCACAACGATTGCTATTAGCGATGGAAAATGGTCAGCGAGGCTTCATTATTACTGGTTATGACGATTTTATGGCGCCTTATTCTACCTCTCTTACTCAGTTTAACGACAGCCTTGCTGGGTTGAGAAAGTCGGAGTCGACTGCGGCCGGAAACAACGCATTGCAGGATATTCGTGATATTTTTGATGGCTGGCACGAGATCGCTTTGTTACCCACTATCGAAATGGCAAAGCAGGGTGATTTAGAACAAGCCCGCCGATACATTGGTCAAGCACGTGGTGAAATGCTGTTGGAGGATTTACGTACCCTGTTTGCTGATTATCGAACACTCAAACACGAGGCTATTACGCAACAACAAAAAAAGGCGACGTTTTATGACCAGCTGAGCTTTTGGGTTATGTTTGGCGGTGCGGGGTTACTTTTACTCGTAATTTTGGTTGCTGCGCTGTCAATTCGGCAGCAGCTGTTAAGTCGCCTGCAACAGGTCACTGATGTGGCGGGTGCAATTGGTCAGGGTAATTTAGCTAAACCAGTAGCGACTGACCAAGCCGATGAAATTAATGCCGTTATGCTTGCACTGGAGCATATGCGCAGGCAATTACAGCACACACTTGATGGTGTTCAGCGCGCCAGTGACGAGATTCATCAAGTCGGCAATGATTTAGTGAGCACAGCGAGTGAGCTAAGTCATACCGTAGAGCGGGAGAGTGTGACAAGCGATGAGGTAGTGCAGGCTATTGATGCGTTAAATGACCACATTGAACGTGTTGTGACACAATCTTCGCAAGCCGGGGAAGTTGCTGCTGGCGCTGGCGGGCGTGTGCATGAGAGCGCATCGACTGTCGAGCATGCGGTGGCGACGATGCAGTCGATTGCGACGTCAGTTAACGAAGCGTCATCAGATGTGCATAGCCTGGGGAAACAGTCCCAGCAAATCACCGAAATTATCGACACCATTAAAATCATCGCTGACCAAACTAATTTACTGGCACTCAATGCCGCTATCGAGGCAGCTCGTGCCGGCGAACATGGCCGAGGCTTTGCGGTGGTAGCTGATGAGGTCAGAGCGTTGGCTAACCGAACCAGTCGCTCGACCGGTGAGATAGAAGCGATGATCGAACAAATTCAGCAGGTTGCACAACGCTCAGTAACGCAAATGAATGCGGGCGTGGAGCGGGTCAATCAGGGGGTTGAAGAAGGGCAGGCAGCTAAGCAAGCAATGCAGACGATTCAAACGCATTTTGATGAAGTCGTTGCGCTGGTTACGCAGATATCGACTGCGTTGGATGAACAAAAACAAACCAGCACAACGTTATCAGCAAGTAGTAAAGAATTTCAGCGCAGCGTTGATGAAACAGCAAGTGCCAGTCAAACAACCAGCGCAGCGGCTGAACAACTCGATCGCTTATCGGCGCAGCTGCAACAGTCTTTAAAACAGTTTCAGCTTAAAGGCACATCAGTGTGAGGAGTTATCACAACTCACGGTAATGATTAGCCGAAACGTTGGCATAGCGCTTAAAAAAGCGGCTGAACGCGGTTGCAGACTGATAGCCCAGTTGCTCAGCGATAAGTTCCAATGGCAGGTTGGTATTACTGAGCAACATGCGTGCACGTTGCAGACGCAATTGATCAACCAACTTTTTCGGTGCCAGACCCGTTTGCTTGTGACAGCGTTCGGCGAACGCACTCGGTGATAAAAACACTTTTCGCGCCATAGCCTCGACGGACCAGTCGCCGCCGGGTTCGTCAATGATGGCAAGCACGAGTGTGCGTAAGTGACGATCCTGCAACGCGGCCAATGGGCCATTAAGTTCTTGGTGGGCTTCAAGCACTGCCCGTAGCAGGTGAATGGCCAACACATCACTCAAACGTTGTACGATAGTTTGGCTACCGGGCTCGCCGGCTTGAGTTTCGGTTCTGATCATACGAATCAGTGCTTGCATATCATGCGCTTGTTGTTGGTGATTAAGCACTATCCAGGGCGGCAATAACCTGAACACGGTGTCGGTGATCTGTGACGGGCTGTCAATGTCGTAGCAGACAACGCCGTTTTGTTGATGTTCAAGTTGGCAAAACTGCGGAATATCTTGTTCAGGAATTTCGCTGGGTACGGGCTGGCGACTCAGGAAATGTGAAATGCCTTGATTAACGAATACCACATCGCCTGCATGAAGCGCCTGCACGTCAGTCTGGTTTGACGGAAACCCAAACCAACAATCGCCTTGTGTTATTAGGTGCAGAGCTGCTTTGTCGGGCTCTCGGGCGAGTAGGGTCCAGTCGCCACACAGGCCCGACTGAAAGTGAAACTCGGTGCCTTGTGCAACTTGATTGAGTAGCGCATCAACAGTATTTGGTGTTTTGGTTGCTGAGTCCGGTGTTTTAGTCATGTTGTTTTGCTTTGGACAGTGTCATTATTTAGTAAATCACTCGCTAAGAGTGCAGTAAAGGGGTAATCGTCATTGGCAATCAAAACGGTAACATTAGCGCGTCCGCATCCGGCTATCGTCGGTGATATGGTTCCTTTTTTAGAAAAGTTGGGTATTGAGGTAGAGCAAATAACGCGCCTTGAACAGTTGCAATACGAGCTGACGTTAACAACCGATGCAGTGGTGATTTCATTAGCCGTGACCTCAACTGTAAGAGCAACCGTTGAGCGTGTGCTAAGCGAAGTAATGCGATTGAATCCTAACGTGTTACTCATTTTTTCCAGTGAGTTACCGCTTAAAAAGAAACAGAAGAACTTATTTTATATGTTATCACGCTACTTTGAGAATCCTTGCATCACCGATTGTGATAATGAATGCGCTCCGACCTATGATGGGCGCTGTCTGTATATTTGTGGTGATGATTTAAAGCTTGAAGGGCGCCGACAAAAAGTAAGGGATTTGATAAAACGTTATTAAAACATCCAAAATACCAATGAGTTACGTAATCCAATGACGATGTAGGCTTTGCGGTATAGGCGCTTCGCGCGGTGTAGCTCGTCGCCTTCGGCGCGAGGGTATAGGGCCGAAGGCCGGTTTAATGCGTGAAGCTTATACCCCCTCGCGCCGAAGGCAGCGAGCTACACCGCGAGTGCGCAGCACGAGCCTACACCGCGCGCAGCGCCCAAACCAGAATCAATCGATAGGATAAAGCAGTGAAGAAAACAGTTATTTTGGCCTTAACGGCCATCCCGCTGGCAGCCCCTGTTATGGCACAAGAGCCAATGGAAGTCATTGAAGTGATGGGCCGCGATAGCGAACAGCTGGTATTGCCGTCGGAAGAAGAGACCGAAGGCTTATTTGGATTGGCTGAGAGTCTCAAGGATATTCCGCGTGCGGCGACGGTGATTAATGAATCGCTGATGCAGGAAGCGGCGATCGATGACTTGCACGATATTGCGCGTTTTGTGCCCAACAGCTATGCAGCGGCTGGCTTTGGCAACCCGTCACTGCCAACTATTCGCGGCCAGCTGGGCGAATTATATGAAGCCGGTATGCGCCGTCAGGCCGGTAATAATGGCTTAGGCATTCCGATGTCCTTTAATGCCATCGAGGGCATTGCGGTGGTTAAAGGCGCACCGCCGGTGATGTTAGGCACCAGTCAGCGGGTCGGCGGTTTTGTTAATTTACAGCCCAAAAACGCCAACGTTAACCGTGCTCACACGCGACTGGCGGGTGAGTGGGGGCAATGGAGCCAATACCGTCTGCAGTTAGACCACAATGCGGTATTAAAAAGTGATGAACAGGCATTGCGGGTCAGTGCTGAATATATCGATGAAGACAGCTTCTACGATTATCACCAGCACCGCAGCGATGACTTATTGGTCGCTTACCAGTGGCAGCCCAATAGCGATACCCAGCTTGACGTCGCATTGGAGTATTATGACGTCGCCTGGACCGACAATGCCGGCATCAACCGGCCGACACAGAACCTCATCGATAATAATATGTACATTACCGGCCAGGGCGTGCAGCCTAACGGATCGACGGTGCCGGGTGCCGGTGCGGTTATTAGCCCGACTGGCGAAGTGCGCATTGATCGCAGCACCACACTGAACGATCCACGCGACACTAATACCGCGGAAACGACCTTGCTGCATGCTAAGTTGCAGCATTACTTTAATGACGACCTGGTGTTAGTTAATCGCACTTATTATCAGTATTTAACCCGCGAAGGCATCAATCAGAATAGCTTTGTCGAGATCATCGATGACGCCCATACCTTTGAGAACCGCACCGAGCTGCATATTGCCAAAAAGACAGTGATCGGTGCTAATTTGCGGGTTAATGATGTGTTGGGTTACAGCCAGTTCACGACCGAAGCAGACAATCCAATCGATTTAACAGGCCCGTTGAGCAACCGTCGCATTCCATTGACTGATGCGCAGCAAGCGCGATTAATCGAGCTGCGACCGGGGCTTTTTGTGTCGCCGGGCGGCCAATACGATTTAGACGGCGATGGTGCCGGTGATTTTAATCTGTCTGATACTACCGACTCGACCAGCTATCAGTGGGGTGTGTTTGCGCAACACGAGCAGGCACTAACCGAACGCTGGAGCATCACAGGCGGCGTGCGAGCCGATTATTATGACGTCGATGCCGAAGATCCGCTGGCGCCTGCCGGTGTTGAAGCGCAACGTGACGGCTACAGTGACTGGTTATCGGCGCTGAGTTTATCCACACAATATGCCTGGACGCCGGATTTAACCCTGTATGCAACCGCCTATAAAAGCGACTCGACCTCGAATTCTATGGCCGGCGGCACCGTACTGAATGCGGCTGGTGTGATTGATGAACAGAACTTTGCCACCGAAAACGAATTGTATGAAATTGGCCTGAAATACGCACCGTCTGATGCGCGCTGGTATGCCGACGCGACGCTGTTTGACCAAACCCGCAGCCTGCGTAATCGCGATGGCTCTAACAGCGGTATTCGAACCGAAGGTATTGAAGGCCAGTGGCATTTTGCGGCTGACGCATACTGGGTAACATTGGCCGCCAGTTATATTGATGCCTACTGGGATAATTCGGCGTCGTCGCAGGGCACCGGCCAGGTTGCTGATGCCTTTGATGATTCGCGCCCTGATATTATCGAGGGCACCGGTGTGGGCTCGCCAAATTTCACCTTGTTTCCGGCATCGACTCAACAATTGCAGGGTATTCCAGAGGTGCAGGCGTCACTTGTGGCGGGCTGGTCGATCACGGAAAATTGGTCGGTGGGCGGTGATTTAAGCTATACCAAGCACTTTCCGCTGGACTATCTGCAAACGGTGTTTATCCGTGACCAGCATACCCTGAATTTGCACACGCAGTACCGTGTGACGCCGCAACTGACCGCACGGCTGGATGTATTTAATGTCACCGATCAGGATAACTGGTCACCGGTATTCGAAGGCGGCTATTTTGGTGCCACGCTGGCATTTCCATCGCAGCCCGTGCACGCTCAGTTAAGTGTGCGTTACGCATTTTGAGGCTGGAAAAAAGCAATTAATGACCTATAATAAGACCTGTTAATAGTCTTTTAGGAGGTCTTATGAAAACGGTCAGGCCCATTTACGCACGCAACTCGACCAGTATTAGCGAGTTGAAAAAAAATCCGATGGCGGTTGTTGAGGAGTCTCATGGAGAGCCGGTAGCGGTGCTGAATAGAAACCAGCCCGCGTTCTACTGTATCCCGGCAGCGACCTATGAGGCGCTGATGGAAGAACTCGATGATAGGTATTTAGCTGAGTTGGTGAAGAAACGTCGACATGAAGATGAAGTCGAGGTGAATATCGATGACTTATAAGCTGACGTTTAAACGTTCAGCTTATAAAGAATGGAAGAAGTTGAACAAGGATGTTCAGGCGCAATTTAAAGTCAAGTTAAAACAGAGGCTTGAGTCGCCGCACATATTATCCTCTCGTCTAAGGGGGATGGATAACTGTTACAAAATTAAGTTACGCAAACTAGGGTACAGACTGGTTTACCAAGTAAGAGATTCCGAGCTTGTAGTTACGGTAGTAGCTGTTGGCAAACGGGATAAAAACCAAGTGTACGAGAGTGCACGCAAGCGATTGGATTAATTCTTATGTCATTGAAAAAGCTACTGTTGCTGTTGGTTATTATTGCGCTGTTTATCAGTGCATTTGTTTTTGATTTAACCCAGTATTTATCGCTGGATGTACTTAAAGAGAAGCAACAGCAGCTTAATTCATTGTTTGCTGAAAACCCTGTCAGCACCTTTGCGATTTATTTTGCCATTTACGTTATTTCTACAGCGCTTTCTCTGCCCGGCGCGACTGTATTAACACTAGGGGCCGGCGCGATATTCGGGTTTGGTTGGGGCTTGTTGTTAGCTAGCTTTGCCGCCTCTGTTGGTGCTTTCTTATCATTTTTAAGTGCCCGTTTTATTTTGCGCGACTGGGTACAGGCTAAATTCGGTGAGCGACTGGATGCGATCAATCGCGGTATTGAACGTGACGGCGCGTTTTACCTGTTGAGCTTGCGACTGGTGCCGCTGTTTCCGTTTTTTGTCATTAATCTGGTCATGGGGCTGACCCCGATCAAAGCCTGGACTTACTATTGGGTCAGTCAGGTGGGTATGTTGCTGGGCGCTGCGGTTTATATCAACGCCGGTACTCAGCTGGCGCAAATCAATAGCCTCGGCGATGTGGTGTCGGCGGATCTCATAGGCGCCTTTGTCTTACTTGGCATTATGCCGATTATCGCCAAATTTATTTTAAGCATCGTTAAACGCCGCAAGGCATTCAAAGGCTACCAAAAGCCGAAGTCGTTCGATAACAATATGGTGGTCATTGGTGCCGGTTCTGCCGGGTTAGTCAGTGCTTATATTGCCGCCGCGGTAAAAGCGAAGGTCACATTGATCGAGCGCGATAAAATGGGCGGCGACTGTCTGAATACCGGCTGTGTGCCCTCTAAAGCCTTGCTGCATGTGGCGAATGTGGCACACCAGGCGCGTCATAGCGAACATCTCGGCGTTAAAGCTGACAATGTGCAGGTCGATTTTAAGCAGGTAATGCAACAGGTACAAGACGTTATTGGTAAAATCGAACCCCATGATTCGGTGGAGCGCTATGAGCAGCTGGGTGTTAATGTCGAACTCGGAGAGGCGCGTATTGTGTCACCATGGGAAGTCGAAATAACACAAAATGGCGAGACCAAAACCATCACTACCCGCGCTATCGTAGTGGCGACCGGGGCGCGTCCGTTAGTTCCTGAGTTCGAGGGACTGGGTAACATCGATTACCTGACTTCCGATAATTTGTGGTCGTTGCAGGAATTGCCTGAACGATTGGTGGTACTCGGCGGTGGCCCGATTGGCTGCGAATTATCACAGGCCTTCCAACGGTTAGGTTCACAGGTAACCCTGGTGGAGATGGCGGATCGTATTTTAGGTCCGGAAGATCAGGATTCGGCGGAATTGTTAGCTAAGCAGCTGCAAAACGATGGTATTGACTTAAAAACCGGTCACAAAGCTAAGCGCTTTGAACAACACAACGGCGAAAGCCTGTTGGTGGCGGAACATGACGGCAAAGAACAACAGATCCCGTTTGACCGGGTATTGATAGCGCTGGGCCGTCAGGCCAACGTCAGTGGTTTTGGCCTGGAAGAGCTAGGTGTCGAAACCGATCGCACCATCAATACCAACGAATTGCTGCAAACCAATTATCCCAATATTTATGCCTGTGGTGATGTGGTCGGCCCGTATCAGTTTACTCATGTTGCCTCGCATCAGGCTTGGTATGCAGCCGTTAATGCCTTATTTGATCCGCTTAAAACCTTCCGCGTGGATTATTCGGTCATCCCCTGGGTCACTTATACTTCACCGCAGGTTGCAAACGTGGGTCTGACCGAACAACAGGCGCAACAGAAAAACAAGGAATACGAGGTTACGACCTACGATATTGGCGAGCTCGATCGCGCGATAGCCGATGACAATGCCTATGGACGGGTTAAGGTATTGACCGTGCCGGGCAAAGATAAAATTCTCGGGGTTAATATTGTCGGCCCGTCTGCGGGTGAGCTGTTAGCCGAATATGTGCTGGCGATGAAGCACGGCATTGGTCTTAATAAAATTCTCGGTACCATCCATAGCTACCCTACGCTGGCAGAAGCCAATAAATACGTTGCAGGTGAGTGGAAGCGTGCTAATGCGCCGCAGAGCTTGCTAAACTGGGTGGAGAAATTCCATCGCTGGCGTCGGAGTTAAAATGCGCACGTTAATCCTCGGCTTATTGTTATTACTGTCTAGCGCAGCTTATGCGCAGCCGCAAACGGTCTACTTTTATGCCTGGGGCGGCAATCCGGCGGTTAACGACTACCTGCGTTGGGCAGCACGTGAGCTTAAAGCGCAGGACATCGAATTGCGCCACGTTAAGGTGGCGGATATTGCCGAGGTGGTAAAGCAATTAACCGACGGCCGCAGTAACGCCGACTTGATGTGGATAAACGGCGAGAACTTTCATGCTCTAAAAGCAGCGGATAAGTTGTACGCGGCAGCCGAACAGGTGCCAAACCTGGCCCATGTGCGGGACGAATTGAACTGGCAAACCGACTTTGGTGAATCGGTCGATGGTTTGGAAATACCCTGGGGGGTGGGTCAGTTTTACCTGCTCAGCTGCCAAACCTGTTTAACCGGGAACACCATTTCAGCCGAAGAGTTACTACTATATGCCGAACGCAATCCCGGCCAAGTCAGCTATCCGAAACCACCGGAGTTTCATGGCACGACCTTTTTAAAAGCGTTATTACTGTCGTTAAGCGAACAAGATGAGGTGTTCCAGCAGCCGGTGTCGGCAGTCGATGCCGAAAAACTCACGCAACCGTTGTGGAATTACCTACAGCGACTGCATCCGCTTTTATGGCAACAGGGCGAGAACTTTCCCGCGTCGGCTTCGGAAATGCGTAATTTATTTGCCAACAGCGCGTTGGATATCGCGGTCAGTTTTAACCCCAACGAAGTGCAAACACTCGTCAGTCAGGGCCGAATCCCTTCAGGAACGCAGCGGGTGACCCTGGGTGATGCCGCGATTACCAACCATCACTATCTGGCGATCCCTGCGTCGGCTAAGGCGAAAGATGCGGCCGTTGAGGTGATTAATTTTATGCTCAGTGACCAGGCTCAGCTGCGTAAAGCGCAGCTTGATGACTGGGGCGACCCGGCGGTTGTCGAACTGTCAGGCGCCAAAACACCCGCATTGTTGCCGGTAGCACCGGATTTTCACGCCAGTTGGCAAACCTACCTGGAGCAGGCGTGGTTAGAGCGCTTTCAGTAACGGTATTACTGGTATTAGTCGGCGTGCCGCTACTCGCGGCATTGCAGGCTTTGCAATTGCCATCAACCATTGACTGGGCGCTATGGACATGGCCGTTACTGCAAACACTCTTAGTAACAGGGGTCAGCGCGCTGCTGGTTGCCTGGCTGAGTCTTGCGGTTGCGCCTGTTATTGCAAATAGTCGCTGGTTTAATGGTCTTAGCGTGGTGCTGGCAACACCGCATGTTGCCTTTGCTGTGGGGATTGTGTTTTTGTTCAGCCCTACGGGTTATCTGGTACGCCTTGTCGAAGCCATGACCGGTCTGCTGCCGACACCACCTAGCGGCTGGCCATTACCGGATAAGTCGCTGCTGACGTTGACGCTGGTTTTGCTGCTAAAGGAACTCCCTTTTATGTTGTTGATGGTCAGCACCCAGCTAAAACAAATTCCCTACCAGCGCTGGTTGTTGCAGGCGCAGAGCATGGGCTGGTCGGCACGCCGCAGCTGGTGGTCGTTGATTGTACCGGTGCTGTTATCACGCCTAAAATTACCCTTGGCTGCCATTATTATTTATACCGTGTCGGTCGTCGATATCCCTTTGTTATTAGGCCCCAATGCGCCGGGTTTACTTGCCGTGGTGGCTTTTGAGCAACATTACCAATGGGGCAATCAGGATAATGCCAGTCAGGGCGTGTGGTTGCTGATATCAACCAGCGCCCTGGCATTGGCGGCCATGTTGATGGCTATTCGCGCGTATCGGTGTGTGGCTGAACGCTTACGGCAGCAGTTTGCTAAAGCGTCGCGACGACAATGGCATCTGTCGTTTGCGGGCAGCGCCGTTGCGGCGGCGCTGGTTTTGGTGTCGCTACTGGTTATCGGGATGTTAGTGGTGCAAAGTATTGCCGGAGCGTGGTTTTATCCCGATTTACAGCCCGGCGCATGGCAGCCGCAGCGCTGGTCAACGGAGTGGCCCTATATGGCACCCCTGTTATGGGATACGTTTTGGGTTGCTCTAGTTAGCGCTATAGCGTCGGTGGCGGCAGCGGTTATGGTATTAGAGCGACAACGACAGCGCCGGCAAAAGCAGCTGAAGGTATTGCCATTACTGTTGTTGTTGGTGCCGCAGTTGGTGTTGGTTCTGGGCTGGCAACAGCTTGCAGGACAGGGCTCTGAGGGCGCTGTTTTAGTGTGGTCACACGTGGTATTTGGCTTCCCTTATGCGTACCTGGTTATGCACGGCGCCTGGGTGAATTTCGACGAGCGTTGGCTTTATCAGGCGCAAAGCCTGGGCTACAGCTATGGTCGTGCCTGGTTTACACTGGTGCCCCGGATGCTGAAAGGACCGCTGCTAACGGCCTTTGCTATCGCCTTTGCGGTGAGCATTGCGCAATATCTGCCGACGCTGTGGCTGGCAGGGGGGACTTTGCCGACCTTAACCACCGAAACAGTCAGCATCGCCTCCGGCGGCGACTGGCGTTTGGCTGCGGTCTATGCGGTGATGCAGACGTTATTGCCGTTGCTGGTATTCAGTTTGGTTTTAATGATTCAACGTCGACAACGGGGAACACAAGTCAGTGTCTGACAATACGGATTCATTACTAATTCGACAGCTTAACATCAGCCGGCAGGGTAAGTCGCTGATAAGTCTGACGGAACTAAGGGTTAAGCCCGGTGAGGTGGCGACCATCGTTGGCCCCAGTGGCAGCGGCAAAAGTACGTTATTGCGCTGGGTTCTGGGCGAGCCGCTGCATGATTTTAATGCCAGCGGCGAACTTTGGCTGGGTGGCAAACGTATGGATAAAGAGCCCATTGAGCGGCGTCAGATTGGCTTGATGTATCAAAAAGGTGACCTGTTCCCACACTTGACGGTATTGCAGAATTTACTCTTTGCGCTGCCGCGGGTTGGCAAAGCAGAGCAGCGGCAACGTGCAGAGCAGGCACTGCAGGCGGTGGGATTACAGCATAAACGAACGGCAATGCCGGATGAGCTCAGTGGGGGGGAACAATCGCGTATTGCTTTGATCCGATCGTTGCTGGCTGAGCCTGAGGCCATTTTGCTGGACGAGCCGTTTTCGGCGCTGGATACGCAATTGCGTCGGCACATTCGCGAGTGGACTTTTGCGCAAATCAAACAACGCAATATCCCGGCCATTTTAGTGACGCATGATGCGGCTGACCATGGTCAGGGCCCGTTGGTAGAACTTGGGGAAACACATGTTTGATCCGGTTATTACGCCGCTAACGCGAAAAATACTCGAGCCAGCAGTGGGCTGGTTAGTTAAGCGCAATATCAGCGCTGACCAGGTAACGGTGAGTGGTTTCTTAATCGGCTTACTGGCAGTACCTGCACTGGCGTATGAATTTTACACTGTGGCGTTGCTGTTTATTTTATTAAACCGCCTGGCCGATGGCCTGGACGGTGCGGTAGCTCGGCAGACTCAGCAGACAGATGCCGGCGGCTATCTGGACATTGTACTGGATTTTATTTTTTATAGTGCGGTAGTGCTGGGTTTTTTACTGGCAGAACCGGCGCAAAATGCGGTGGCCGCCGGGGTGTTAATGGTGACCTTTATGGGCACCGGCTCAACGTTTTTAGCCTTTGCCGGTATTGCCGCCAAACGCGGTATCGAGAACCTCGATTACCCGAATAAATCGTTGCACTACATGGGCGGTTTAACCGAAGGCTTCGAGACCATACTGGCGTTTGTGCTGTTCTGCCTGTGGCCGCAACACTTCGTTATGCTCGCGTACGTATTTGCCACCGCCTGCTGGCTAACCGCGCTAACCCGCCTGTACAGCGGCTACCGCACACTCCAGTAGCTCGTGCCCTGGCACGAGGCGCGAAGAGGACACACGATTTATGACGATGGAAGCGATTATACGACTGACAATTTTTCTTAGCGTGCTGGCGTTGATGGTGGGCTGGGAAGTGGCGCGGCCGAAGCGGCAGCCGCGGTATAACCGTTGGCAGCGTTGGCCGGCGAACCTCGGCATTGTTGTTATCGATACGCTGGTAACGCGTTTGTTAGTGCCGGCTGGTGTGGTAGGCGCGGCGCTATGGGCACAGCAGCAGGGCGTGGGCTTGTTCAATATGCTGCAAGTGCCCGCTTGGCTTGCTGTCGTGGCGAGCTTTATTTTACTGGACATTGCCATCTACTGGCAGCATCGCGCGTTTCACCGTATCCCCGTGTTATGGCGTCTGCATCGTGTACACCATGCCGATCCGGACTTTGACGTAACTACCGGATTACGCTTTCATCCCATCGAAATAGTCTTAAGCCTGGGCATTAAAGCGGCCGTGGCTGTCGTGCTGGGTGCGCCGGTTTTGGCGATTATCATTTTCGAAGTGGTATTAAATGCCTGTTCGCTGTTTAACCACGGCAATGTGGCACTGCCGCCAAAGTTAGAAAGAGCCGTTCGCAAAATCTTGATCACTCAGGAACTTCACCGCATTCACCATAGCAGTGTAAAAACAGAAACCAACTCCAACTACGGTTTTAGTGTTAGCTGGTGGGATCACCTGTTTAACAGCTACACCGGCCAGCCCCAGGCTGGCTCAGACAACGTCGACATCGGCCTGACCGACTACCGCGACGCCTCGCTCACCACCAAACTTTGGGGCCTGCTGCGTATTCCTTTTAGGTAAATCAGCTGTTTGTGCCTGCTGCACGGCTATTGGTCGCTTCGCGACGGCTGTTTGCCCTGCGGGCGGCTATTTGTGCCTACGGCACGGCTGTTAGCAGCGAGCCTACGGCCGCTGCGGCTTTATTGCTGGGTGCATTTAAGCGTCTTTTTTTGTCTTTAAACAGCCGCAACGAGCGAAGGGATGTTGCCAACAGCCGTCGCGAAGCGACAAACAGCCGCCCGCAGGGCAAATATCCGTCGCAAAGTGGCAAGGAGCCGCCCGCAAGGCAATGAACCGGTGAAGCCCCTTGTCCGCGTTTACAGATAATGCTATATAGTACACAAAATATTAACAAAATAAGGTGCGCGCATGGACAGAGATGCGATCCTTTTGCGTAACAATGTCAACGTTCGTGGTGATGGAGATACCACGCTGCTTTTTGCTCACGGGTTTGGCTGTGATCAAACCATTTGGAATCAGGTAGCGCCGCACTTTTATAACAAATGTAAAGTCGTGTTGTTTGACTACGTTGGTAGCGGTGAGTCTGATTTAAATGCCTACGATGAACATCGTTATGACTCGCTGGATGGCTATGCACAAGACTTAGTCGAGGTAATTAAGGCGCTCGATCTGGATAACATTGTGCTGGTCGCTCATTCGGTCAGCGGCAGCATTAGCGCTATTGCCTACCCGGAGATTAAGCAGCGGTTAAAGCACATTGTTATGCTGAACCCGTCACCGCGTTACATCCATGACGAGCCGGATTACGAGAGCGGCTTTGCTAAGGAAGACGTGGATCAGCTGATTATGATGATGGAACAGAACTTCTTCGGCTGGGCGCAAACACTGGCGCCGCAGGTGATGGAAAACCCCGAGCGGCCGGAGCTAACGGAACAATTACAGCAACATTTTACTGCCGGTGAAAATCGCCTCGTGCGTGCGTTTGCCCGCGCGACCTTTTATTCGGATACACGTGACAAGCTTAGTGCGGTCGACTGCCCGGTGACTATTTTGCAGGCCGATAAAGATATCGTTGTGCCAAAGCAAGTTGCTGAGTACACGGCTAAGCAATTGCCGAACGCAAGACTAATTGAGATCGATGCGCGGGGGCATTATCCGCATGTCAGTGCACCAGCGCAGATTGCGGAGCAGCTAGAATCGTTAATCGAATCGTTGAAGTCGACTGCATGATTAAAAGTATTCGTGACTGGCCCATACGTACGTTGAAGCTTGAATTAGACGGGCGAACCATTAAAGATGTGAGTCGGGCGTTTGCTGCGCATATGGGGCAAACGCCCGAGCAACTTATCGATACGTCTCTCGACTCGATATTGACTGCCGCCTCGCGGTTGTACTTCTTATCCGCCCTGGACCCAAAGTTACGCCAAAATCTGGACTGTGAACAACACACGCTTTACTTAAAAACGCCGCTCGGCAGTTTGCCGTTTTTAACATCGGCACATCCGCAACATGCTAACCAGGCCTTACTTGTTTTTATGCCGGCGGATCAACACCTGGTACTGCAACAACAACTGATCCAGGAGCGTGACTATACCGAGAGCCTGAATCGTGATTTAAGTAGGCAACAACATCAGTTAATCGACCAGCGTAATCGCCAAAAAGAGTTGCTGGAAAAGCTCGAAAATACTAACCATGAATTACTGCAAACCGAAAAGCTTGCCGCATTGGGCCAACTCGCTGCAGGTATCGCGCACGAAATTAACAATCCGGTTGGGTATATCCAGTCTAACCTCAATAGCCTGGATCATTATCTCACGACATTACTGGCTATTTTAACGGACGCTAAAGGTGACGACATCAAGCAGCGTCTGGCAGCCGAGAACTTTGATTTTATCAAAGACGACCTGGTGGATTTGCTGAACGAGAGCCAACAAGGGGTGCAGCACATCACCAGTATCACGCAGGCGTTAACGCAATTTACCCGTGCCCCGGGCAAGGAGCAAACCTGCGAGTTGCATGATCAAATCAATACTACCCTGCGGGTCATCCATAACGAACTTAAAAATAAAGCTCATATACAGCGCCAATTCAGCCAAAGTCCGTTAAGGGTTAGGTTTGATCCGGCGCAGCTTAACCAAGTGATGATGAACCTGCTAATCAATGCCGCGCAGGCTATTGAACGGTTTGGCGAGATCAATATTGTCAGCGAAATTGACGGCAATTATGCCAAAGTCACGATAACCGACAGTGGCGCGGGTATGGATGAACATACCCTGAACCATGCGATAGAGCCGTTTTTTACCACCAAACCCGAGGGCGAAGGCACGGGGCTGGGGTTATCGCTGGTGTATAACATGATACGTCGGCATTTTGGCAAACTACAGATAGACAGTGATGTCGGGCAGGGCACAACAGTGACTTTGTGGCTGCCGTTAGCACAGGAGTGTGACAATGACTCAGATAGCGAATCCGGAACAACAGCCCGGTAGCTCAACGATTGCTCGTGGCTACTGGTTTGCACTGGCCTGCATTAGCAGCGTTTGGGGTGGTTTAATTACATTGGGCGCGCTGCTGGATATGTTTGGGACCAGCACGCGGCTGATGTTAGCCGATGGTATTGTCACCTTATGTGTTGCCGCTTCAGGGTGGCTGATTTTACTCAGTGATCGGTTTAGACAACGACTCGGACTTGTTGACACCTGGTTGTGGCAATCGCTCGCCGTGCTTGCCGCAGTTATCAGTGCAGCTTTATTGCTCCAGGCATTCAGTACTAACCTGTTAGTATACAACGCTGTGGTATGTGCTCAGCTAGCCATAGGTTTTGCGCTTTTACCCCATTTAAAAGCGGGCTATCACCAAGCGCAAGATACGATTTGGGTTTGGATTTATTTAACGCTGATATTACTGCTGGGCTTTGCCTGGCTAAATGTTGTTAATCGACCACTAGCTTCAGCCAGCATCCTTTATAATTCATTACCCGGCATTATTTTAGTCACCAGCTTTGCGCTTCTGACTGCAGCTGAAGTTATTCGCCAATTATTGCTGGCGCAAGCCGCTAAACCAACCGATGCAACGACATCGATTAATCAACTCGACAATGATCTAGCCCGGTTACCCCTGCCGGTGTTACTGATTGATTACGAAGGCAAGGTTATTACCACAAATGGCTCAGGGCTGCGTTGGAATAGCGCTGAGGCCAGCACCCTGGTTGGTCGTCATATTCACTGCTGGTTAAGCGAGGACGATTGGCAAACGTTGCGTCTGAGTTTGCAGCGGCAACCTGATCACTTCAGTTACCGCACCCAGTGGATCAATGAGGATGGTAAGTGCGTTATTGATTTGAACATAAGTCGTCGTGGTGAATATTGGGTAGTACTGATTATTGAGCAACAGGAGCTGTCACTGGTGCAACAGCAACTACAGCAGGTGGTTGTGGCGCGAGATAATCTTGGATATATCGTCGACCATCATCTGCAGCCACCCGTGCAGGCCATGCAGCAGCAACTGCTTGAGATTAGCGACCAGACCGACGACGCCGTTTGTAAAGAACGGCTGCAACAGTTATTAAGCGCGATGCGGCAGTGGTTGCGCTTGTTACAAGAAACCCAAGCTTATGTGTTACTTGATCGTCATCAGCTGCATGCCCGCAGCTGTAACCTCGAAGAGATTAGCCAGCAGGTGGGGACTGAATACCACGAACGCCTGCAGCATTTACGCGCCTCATTGCAAATTAGCGTTAACCACCAAGCAGTTGGCGATGCAGGCCTGTTATATGAGCTGGCTAAGCAGTTGGTCAGTAACTCACTTAAGTTTAACTCCCCACAACGGCGGTTGCAGTTGCAAATTTATACGCAGCGCTTAGGAAGCAATAAAGTTGCCTGGTGCTTTGCCGATAACGGACAGGGTTTTAAAAACCACCATGCAAAACGCCTGTTAAAGCCGTTTAGTCGTGGTCAGGGAGTCGAAACCATAGCCGGTAGTGGCATGGGATTGGCGCTGGTGGACAAAATTGTTGACTTACATCATGGAATGTTGACTATAGAGAGTTCGCCTGAACAGGGATGCTTAATTAAGGTGGTGCTGACGCAGGCCGCTGAAGGATAAACGATGACATCTGATGCATTATTATTACAACTACTAGAAGATATGCCCTCGGCCGCATTGCTGGTCACACTAGAGCGAAAAATTCTGTATGCCAACCCGGCAGCAGAGTCAATGCTGATGCAAAGCGACATTGAGTTACGTGATCGTATTTTGCCATTAAACTTTGAGGCGGATTCGCTGTTGGGTGCGACTGGTACGTTGGCTTTGCCAAACGGCACTGAGCTTCCGGTTAGGCATTTTAATGTACCAACGTTTTGGCACGGCAACCCTGTGCGAATGGTACATTTAGAAGACGTATCCGCACTGCAGGGGCTGCAGGAAAAAGTTGCCAAGTTTGCTAATTATGACACGTTAACCGGCTTACCTAACCGCAGCCTGTTAGAAGATCGCCTAAAACAGGCGTTCAACTTAGGCCAGCGAAACAGGGGCTGTCTGGCGGTGGTTTTTTTTGACCTCGACGGTTTCAAACCCATCAACGACACCCTGGGTCACGAGCTTGGTGATAAATTACTGCAAGCCGCTGCCGAGCGTTTTAAACAACACATTCGCCCTGGCGATACGTTAGCGCGTTTGGGTGGTGATGAGTTCGTGGTGGTATTGCCGGATTTAAGTCACCCCAGCGACGCGGCATTGGTTACAGAAAGGATGCTGGCATCTATTGCCGAGCCTTTTATTATTGATAACAACGAGTTGCCAATTTCGGCCAGCGCCGGCATCGCCACCACCCAATTATATGATGAGCAACCGCTGCAGCTAGTGCGTCAGGCAGACATGGCGATGTTCGAGGCGAAAAAGCAGGGGCGCAATAATTATCAGTGGTTTGATCCCAAGTTGGATGAATCGACTAGCCGCACGCTGAAAATTCGTCATGCGCTCAAAGCGGGCATTGAGCACAAGCAGTTTGAACTGCACTACCAGCCACAATTTGATTTAGCCAATAACGAAATTATCGGCTGCGAAGCCTTGGTGCGCTGGAACCATCCTACCATGGGCATGATTTCGCCGGTCGAATTTATTTCAATTGCGGAAGATACCGGCCAAATCGTTACCCTGGGGCGTTGGATCCTGCGCAGGGCGTGTAAAGATTTTGCTGAGCTACGTAATCGTATGCTCTCTGACGCGACGGTGTCGGTAAACATCTCGGCTATCCAGTTGTTGCGGCAGGAATTTGTTGGTGACGTGGAAACTGCGCTGAAGGAATCGAAGTTACCCGCGCGCTGTTTAGTGCTGGAAATGACCGAGTCCGTGCTGGTAGAAAGCCCGCAGTTGGTCAGTCGTAAATTATCAGAACTTGAAGATTTAGGTGTGCACGTTGCTTTGGATGACTTTGGTACGGGCTACTCAAGCCTCAGTTATCTAAAAGACTTGGCGGTCGATTGGGTTAAGATTGATCGTAGCTTTATTCAGGAGCTGACGCATGACAGCCAGAATGCCGCTATTACCGAACGCATTATCTCGATGGCGCACCACTTAAAGTTACAAGTGCTGGCAGAAGGTGTGGAGACCAGCGCGCAACGCGATTACTTGCGGCGGGCCAATTGCGATGCCATGCAGGGCTTTTTGATGGCCAAGCCCATGCCTAAACCAGCGTTAATTGAGTTTATTAACGACTACCAGGCGGATGCTGCCTTTGATGACGAACGGGAAGCGCGGACGTTGTTGATTGTGGATGACGAGGAGAACGTGCACAAATCACTGCGGCGCTTATTGATGCGGGATGGGTACCATATTCTGACGGCATCAGGGGTTAACGAAGCCTTTGATTTACTCGCGCAAAACCGCGTCGATGTGGTGTTATCCGATCACCGCATGCCGCAAATGCAGGGCGTCGACTTTTTAACGCATGTGCGCTCAATGTATCCGCACACAGCCCGAATAGTGCTGACCGCCTATCAAGATGAGGAAGTACTGTCGAAGGCATTAAACGAAGGCGAAGTATTTCGCTTTTTAACCAAGCCTTGGGACGACGAAAAAATACGCCAGGCGGTGAGGGCGGCGCTAGCCAGCTAGCCGACAGCTGGCGCTGCTTGGCGCGGCCTGCGGCCGCTTGTTTGGCGGCGCGTGCTTCGCCGCGCCTTGCTGGGCACTCGCGTTGCTCGTTTGCCTGGCGGCGCTGCGCGCCTTGCTAAACCGGGCTCGTGCTTCGCACTCGCTTTATTCCCAATCCTGCGGTGCGTTCGGCTTCGCCCGCGGATACACAGGCCTCCCGTCGACTGCGGGCTCGCCCCGCCGGTGCGTTCGGCTCCGCCTCTCTAAACCGACGGCTACTTACGATATGCAAAGGTTCTGCTACGACTGCAGAGCCATCTCATTTTTTGTGTTTGGACGTTGAATTCTTTTCAGGTGTGAGTGGCGTTCCCGGCAGGAGTCGAACCTGCGACCTGCCGCTTAGGAGGCGGCTGCTCTATCCTGCTGAGCTACGGGAACACGGCGCGAATTATGCCACCCAGGCAGGATGAGAGCAAGGTGGACATATCAACCCTCGGCGCCTTGAATGCCTTTTTGCATGAATTCAACACCCTCACCGTAAAAATGAAATGGCGCTCGCGATGAAGAGGGCCTCTTGCATATCGTAAGTAACCGCCGGTTTAGAGAGGCGGAGCCGAACGCACCGGCGGGCGAGCCCGCAGTCGACGGGAAGTCTGTTTATCCGCGAGCGCAGCCGAACGTACCGGCGGGGCGAAACCCGCAGCCGACGGGAAGCCAACAACATAAAGCGAGTGCGAAGCACGAGTCAAGCTTAGCAAGGCGCGCAGCGCCGCCAGGCAAACGAGCAACGCGAGTGCCCAGCAAGCCGCCGAAGGCGGCGCCTAGCGCTCTACCGGAATAACCCAGTCGTTAACCTGCACGTTGGTCAGAATACCGTCGCCGTTTAATTCGGCCACGGCGGTGTTGTGCTGTACCTGGGTAACTTCAACGGTAAACTCACTTACCTGCCATTTTTGCCGGTAAAGACCTTCGTTATCAACAAAGTTTGATGGGTGTACCACCTTTAACTGATCGCCAACACGCACGCCATGTTGTTCGCCCAGGTTAAATTGAATTTGATTGTCCTGTTGCCAGACAATCCGGCCACGAGTGGGTTTACAACGTAATTGATCGCGCACGCCGGCGGCTAGATCTTCAATGCCTGTCATCAGTGCCGCACCAAAGGGCTTATCCCAGAACTCATTAGCGGCAACGTCAACAGCTTCATTGCGGTCGTAGGTCCAGGCCTCGATATCATTGACCCGGGCGCGGGTCAGTAATTCACCACTGCTGGCATTTAAAAGGTACAAGGTCAGCGCATAGTTGCGGCGGTAATCTGAATCCAGGTAACCCCAGCCGCGTTCAATTTCAACCATAGACAAATCATCGAATAGGCCAAACACCACATACTGGCTGTCATTTGCCATGCCGATTTCGCGCGCCATCACGCCCAAATGTTCCAGGTTAAGCTGGTTTAACGCGTCATTAAGGCCGGTATTACGCGACAGCGTGTGGCTTACAAAAATACGGTCGCTGCGGCTGGCTATTTCGCGTGTCAGGCGATCGGCGGCGACTTTACCTAACGACCATACTTGCCCAAACGCACCATGTTCGCGGTTACTGAGTTCAAAGGGCACAACCGTTAACGCGACCTTGTAATTATCCGCCTGACAGGAATTATCACGGTTCCAGATTTCGGCCTGTAGCACAACAAACATGCGGTCGCCGCGGACTTCTTCACGGATAATATTGACGCGCTCGACATCGCCGGTGGCGCTGACCTGGGTTTGGTTGGTACTGAGCACGCCGTCAACAATGGACTGAACGCTGGAAATTGAACTGCCGGTCATTAGCAGCGCCTGCTGCAGTGCGTTTTCTATCGCGCGTTTACGTGCGGCATCGGTGTCGCCGTTAACAATGCGCGCACTGCCCTGAGCTTCGACGACGCGCGCCTCGGCCGTAACGGCAAACACCAAAACTAACGCCAGAAGTATGATTTTCCAGTTCATTCACTACCCGCTTGACAGAATTTTGTCGGTATTTATTAACTGAACTGACAGAAGCAAAAAACGTACCACTAAGAACTTAGTAATAAACTACCCGTTTAATTTTCTGCTGGCGGCTAGTGCTTTGGTAAATGCGGTGCACCTTCTGAAAGTCCAACTTCAGTTCAGTGGCATAATACTCGCCGACGGTATAGGTGCGAATAACCTCGGCACCACGGATAACACCATCGACCGAGGCCTGGAAGGTATCGTTAGTCAGCGCCCAATTTTCCACTGAACTGCCGCCGGCAATACGTTGCCCGTACACTTGCTCGGCCAACTCGCGGTAGGCTGCTAACTTGGATGCACGCATCGCGGCTAAGTCTTTGTGCTCCTGGTTATCACCAGGTTGATCTGCAATAGGTGCGTAGCCAACCGCGGTTAGTACCGGGAATTGATCCGGGGTTTCGGTTTCCCATTCCACGTGTTGCTGGTCGTAAGCCAAATTGTAATAAGCACTGCAGCCGGATAACAGCATGGATGCGGCAATGGCGAATGTAGCAGCGTATCGTTTCATGACAACCTCGTCGTATTTGCGGTAACACCTTACGTGATACCTGCTATAACGGCAGCAGCACAAAAATCTTTAGGTGCAAGTAGCCACCTTAAAGACTAAACTTCTGCAACAGCTTAATCACCATCGGATGCTGAAACGGCCGCTTAAGCGTAATCGCATAAAACTGCTCATACACATTAGGTAGCTGCAAATAACGCGTCAACTGGCCGGAATTTAGCTCGTCCCGCACAACCACGTCGGGGATCACTGCCAACGCACCGGTATCGCGGGTCAGCAGCCGTAACATGGCCATGTCATCAGCCTCGGCCAGAATAATCGGCTGCCAATTATACTCAGCACTGAGCATGTCAAACGCCGATCGCAGCGATAGGTTTTCCGGCGGTAATACCCAATGCCGGCCAATTAACGCATCAGAGGTCAGCGCATCAATGCCAAGCCCGGGTGGGCCAATCAATGATACCGGCTGACGCGCCAGTAACCGACTTTGCCATAATTGTTTGTCACCGCCGCGCACATTGGTATTGGCCAGCGCAATATCAATTTGGTGATTAGCTAGCTCAGTAAATAGCTGATCCGGCGTCATCGAGTGCAGACGGTAATGCACTTGCTGCTGATGCACCAGGTCACTGATAAAGGCCTCGACAAAGTTACGCGACATCGTCGAGGCATGACCAATACGGATAACCGCAGGCTGCGATGACGAGCCGTCCTTGATTTGCTGCACCAGACTTTCGCCCTCGGCAAAAATGCGGTCCGCATGTTGTTTGGCAATATGACCGGCTTGCGTCAACACCAGTTGTCGTCCCCGACGTTCGAATAACGGTGTCCCCAGCCAATCTTCCAGCTGTTTAATTTGCGACGATAATGCCGATTGCGACACATGCAGCTTTTGTGCGGTCTGGGTTAAATGGCCACTATCGGCAACATGCCAAAAATAAAATAAGTGCTTATAATTCACGCGAGCCTCTTAAATGTTCTTTTAAAAAGAACGAATTGTTAGTTTATATCTATTTTACTTAACATTGTCCAGCCGCCACACTACCCAAGTTAATTATTTGGTAATACGTAGGACGGGGTATGGCAGAACTGCTGACAATTTCAGGAATTCGGCCCATATTGCTGGCGCTGGTGGGCGTGCTGGCGATGGTGGTGCTGCGCTACTCGTGGCGTAACTTTCGTTTAGACCCGCGCCGCGGCGTTTTTATGCGCTACATGAGCCTGTGTCTGGCTGCGGTGCTGGTACTCATTGTCAGTAATCACTTACTGCTATTTTTTGCCGCCTGGGTATCGATAAGCCTGCTATTGCACCAGTTACTGATGTTTTACCCCGAGCGCGACAGGGCGGTGTTAGCCGCGCACAAAAAGTTTATTCTGGCCCGCTGCTCCGAAACCTTTCTGGGCATCGCACTGCTGCTAATTTATCTGCAAACCGGCACCGCGACACTTGATCGTGCGTTAGCGTTGATGCCACAGGAGCCTCACCTTATGCAGCATGCCGCGGCCATTTGTCTGGTAATGGCGGCGCTGATTAAATGTGCCCAGCTACCACTGCATGGCTGGTTAATTCAGGTGGTAGAAGCGCCAACACCGGTATCAGCGTTGTTGCACGCAGGCATTATTAATTTGGGCGGCTTATTACTATTGGTCACTAAACCGGTGTGGAGCGTCTCCACGCCCGCCATTTGGCTACTGTGCCTGGTGGCGGCAGTATCATGCTGTGTTGCGGCATTAATTATGGCGACACGGATCAGCATAAAAGTTCGCCTTGCATGGTCTACCAGCGCCCAGATGGGGTTAATGCTGCTGGAAATCGGCCTCGGTTACTACGATCTGGCGCTGCTGCATTTAGTCGCGCACTCGGTTTATAAGGCGCACGCGTTTTTGTCGGTGAGCGAAGTGGCGTACATCAAGCAATCGGAAGCGCGTTCACTGCCGCGGGTAGTCATGGTGTTTGTGCTATTTCAGCTTGCCTGTATTGCCGCGGCATGGCTGCTCACCGGGTCGGCTAAATGGTTGCCATCGGCGCTGTTGGCTATGGTCCTGGCAACCATTTGGATGAATTTAAACCGCAGTGGCTGGCGACTGTTACTGTCTTCAGCGCTGGTTATCAGTTATGGCCTGCTGGTGTGGGGTGCTGCGCAGATAATCGATAATCGTGATATTTCGCTGCCATTAGAGTTAGCCACCGCCGCCATCGCTAATGTGTTTGCCATTTGCTATTGGCTGATACATCACACCCCGCAATATGCTGTCAGTCAGCGCTGGTTTATTAGTTTAAATGCCGGTTTGTATCTGGATGAATGGCTGACCCGGTTAGTGTTGTGGCTATGGCCGAGCCATCCCATCCACTACTATCAATCACGCAATAATGTCAGTGCCGTAAAGGGAAAGTTGTATGAGCAAACTCGCTGAAGTTGCCGCGCAGGCTGTCGCTAACGTCGCCCCGCAATGGCCGCTGCCACAGTGGGTGGCGGTTAATCCATTGTGGGAATTTCGGCATCGCCCGCTGCCGGAGGTTGCCGCTGAATGGCGCTATTATGGTGACGTGGCGTTAACCATGAGTGCCGAGTTTTATCTACAGCAGGCAGAGCAGGGCGGTATCGATGCAGAGCTGATTAGCGAGGATATGCGGCTGGGTTTACTTAAGCTTCGCGAAACGCCGCGCTTTTATAATGTCAGCCATCTGGTTGACCGCTATCAGCAGCGCCGCCGCAAAATGCTGTGGCACGACGAGGTGGTATTCCAAATAAGCCAGAGTTGCGGTTTGTTTATGCAGTTTCCGCGGCGCTTTCAGGGGCAGGGCAGTGCCAGTTCGCTTTACCAGCACTGGTTAACGATTTCGCGCGCGGACCGCGGTATCGAAACACTGATGGATGAAGAAGATCTGAACCAACTGTTTGCCGGCTTGCCCGATACACCGGCCGCGCTGTTTCAGGCCTGCGAGGAAACTTATCTGGCGTCGGCTGGTGATAGCGAACAGCGCTATTATTGTCAGGCACTGCTGACTGACGTGCTCGGCTGGGCCGCAGCCTTGAGCTATCAGGACCGTCAGTATGGAAGTGACTGGCTGATCCAGTTATTGGCGATTCGCATGGCCTGGGATTTTATTTTGTGGCAGCTGGCAGAAATGACCAACGCGGATGTGTTTGCATCCATTGCGGACCATTTCAGGCAGCAATTAAGCCATAGCGAACAGGCGTTAGAGCAAGTCAGTGAGCGCCAGGCGGTGTTCTGGCAATGGCAAAAAGCTTACGAGAAAACCCAGCTTAAGAAGCTACAATTTAAGCCGGCGCCTGAGGTATCGGCTGATAAACCTGAGTTACAAGCGGTGTTTTGCATCGATGTGCGCTCTGAGCGCTACCGCCGCGCTTTACAAGCTGCCGGGCAAGCACAAGGCTTGCCAACCCGGACTAAAGGCTTTGCCGGCTTCTTTGGCGTGCCGTTGGGGCGCGAAGACGAGCAACAACGCATCCCGCATGTTCCGGGCTTATTGAGCCCGAGCTTTTACGTTAAACAGCAAGGTACCGACGCGCCGCTAAAAGATTTACTGTCCCGTGCATTTAATAGCCCGGCATCGATGTTTACCGGGGTCGAAGCACTGGGTCTGAGCAAACTGGTGGAATTGATCAAGGGCAAACCAGGCTTGTTGGATACCGCGACATTTAATGCCGACTCAGAGATTTATCACAACGGTCAGCCAGTTACCTGTGATCAACTGGCGGAGATGTGTGCGCAGGCATTGGCCGGTATGCAATTTACCGAATTCGCTGAACACGTGGTGCTGGTCGGGCATGGGGCTAAGCACAGTAATAACGCCCAGCGGGCGGGCATGAACTGCGGCGCCTGTGGTGGCCAAACGGGAGCCCTTAGTGCCCGCGTATTGTGCCATTTACTGAATCAGTCGGCTATTCGCCAGCGTTTGTCCGCCCACGGCTACAACATTCCCAGCAATACGGCCTTTTATGCTGCTTTGCATGAGACAGTGACCGATGAGGTTTTTTGGCTCTCGGACGATGTCCCGGAAAAGCTGCAGGCAACGTTTAAACAGGCAAGTGGGGCGCTGCAGCAGGAACACAATCGTGCAACCCGTGCCAACCACTGGGCCGAACTACGGCCGGAATGGGGCCTTGCCGGTAATCAGGCTTTGTTTTTTGGTAACGCCCGGCGTTTAAGCGAGCAGAACCCGCAGGGCCATACCTTTTTGCATGATTACGACGCGCAACGTGATACTGACGGCTCATTGCTTACTGCATTGCTATCAGCACCGGGATTGGTGGCGAACTGGATTAACTGGCAGTACTACACCGCGGTGACCGAGCCCGCCCGTTTAGGCAGTGGCAATAAGTTGCTGCATAACCGCGTAGCCAATGATATCGGCGTATTCGAAGGTAATGGCGGCGACTTGCGACTGGGGCTTGCCTGGCAGTCTGTGCACGACGGCGAAGATTTCGTCCATAAACCGTTGCGTCTTAGCGTCATTATCGAAGCAGACGACGAAGCGCTTATCCACAAAGCCCTGGCACAAGCCAGCGACTTTAACCAATTGTACCAACATCAATGGATTGACGTTTACCGACTCAACGCACGAGGTGATCTATGCCCAATCGAGTAAGAACCGACAGCGAGAAAACGTCAGCGCCGTCAACGCGCACCTGTTATTTATTGAAAGATCTCTACGACTGCATTCGCAATCGGCCGTTCAATAAGCCGTTCAGCCTGCAGCACGAAGATGGCAGTGTCGATGAAGGACTAACAACAGAGCAAGACATGAAAAACGCATTATGGCGACGTAAAAACCCATTTTTACAGCGCCCGGTAGTTTTTAAGTGTTAAAAATCATACTAAACGCTAGCGTATTTTGCCTTTGGCGTTGTAGGTCAGGCTGTCTTTTTTGGCGTTTGAGAGGATGGCTTGTTTGAGCTGTTCGATGCTGTTTAAGGTAGATTGCACAACGCGTTCGTTTACCGCACTTTGCTGCTGCACATCAGCTAGCTGACGTTTTATTTCAGTTACTTGTGCGGCGAGGGCATCGTCGTCTTTTAACAAGTTTGCATCGGGATGTTCACGTAGCGTGGCGTCAAGCGAAGATACCTGCTCAAGCTGCTGCGCTTTTTGCTGTGCGATATCCGCAACGCTGCTGTGTTGGCGTTCTACAATGGCTTTGAGTTCTTGCTGTTGCAGTGCAGCAAGGGCATCTAGCGAGTCTGCCAGCTGTTGTAGAAGCTCGTTAACAGGTGTTGCGGTAGCGCTCATAAATTAGCGGTTACTCGTCGCCGTCAATTTGCGAACCAAACAGATCGCCTTCGAACTGCGCTAACTTAGACGCTAAACGGTCAACGTCGACTTTATACGAACCGTTTTCGATTTGCGCCTTGATGCGGTCAACCTTCGCCTGGTCGATACCGCTGCTGTTCATCGCTTTTTCCTGCAGGCCGCTAAGTTGTTGCGCCTCTGAGGTTAACGATACGGAATCACCGCCGCTTTTAGCGGGTGCCGGGCTGTTGCCGGAGTTATTACCACCTTCCACCTGACGGTTAGTCTTGGTGTCGATAGTGGTATTTTTTAATCCTGCATTATTGATATTGATTGGCATATTGTCTCGCCTCGCTAGATAGAAGTTCTCGTGCCCTTATCGACACTTTGCGAGAAACCTTTAATCTTTTTTGCTACTTTTTTGACCGTCGACATATTACAACTGCACGGTCACTTCGTTTAAACCGGTGACAATCGCTTCTAACGACTTGTTAGAACGCGTGTTTTGCACCGCCACCGACTCGCCTTTCAGGCCGTCAGCCAATGCTTTGCCACTGGCTGTTATTTGCAATGCCTTGCTTTTAGCCACTATTGTAACCTTTTCCCCCGAACAAACAAGGCAGGTGTCGCTGGCTTCAATCGGCTGTCCGGAGCGCACGCGTCTTTTGATCCGCGCGCCGACTAACGTATCTGCTGAGGTAAATACATTAGATCGAATACGATTAATATCCACTTCTTGTGTGGTCAAATCAGATTCCGAAACCAGGTGCCCCGGAGACATCGGTACTGCAGCCGTAATTACCGGCTTATAACGATAAATACGAACCGGCACATAGGTACGCCAGGCGGTTGGTGCGGCGCACTCAATTTCAACCGTGGTATAACTATCGAGCCCTGAATTAGAGGCAAAACTGACCTGCGGCTGCTCGCTGCATTTTTTGGCCACCATACGCGGATCCAGGTTATTCGCCACAATCTCGACCCGACCATTATCGGGCGCAGTTACCTGAGCTTTAACAAAGTCGTGCGCCAACGTCTGCAAGGCTTTGTGATCTAAACTATCGCTTTTACGTTCGTTTGCATTCGCAACCGAGCCCGAATGCGCTATGATCAAAAGCAAACTGATTAATAAGCTATTGCGTATTATCATTGTCTAATTCCACTAAGGTTTAATGGTCTTCTGCCGACACATTCTTTAACAATAGAGAATGTTACTAACGTCAAGTTTTTGTCACTGACGTTACGGCACCACGAATTACAATAGCTTAAGCAAGGAGCATGCCAGCGGTCAGCCTGCTCCGATAAAAGGAGTGAACATGGCGAGTATCCTGGACTCGGTAAACCAACGCACACAGATGGTCGGCCAAAATCGGCTGGAATTATTACTGTTTAAGCTGGCCGGTAAACAGCGTTTTGGTATTAATGTATTTAAAGTGCGCGAAGTGCTGCCGTGCCCTAAGTTGACCGCCATGCCGCATCGCAATCGTTTAGTTCGCGGTGTCGCTCATATCCGTGGCCAGGCTATCTCGATTATCGATTTGAGTATGGCTACCGGTGGCCCGGAAATTACTGACATCCAAAACCGCTTTATTATTATTGCCGAGTATAACCGCACGGTGCAGGGCTTTTTGGTCGGTGGTGTTGACCGCATTATCAATATCAATTGGGAAGAGATCCTGCCACCGCCAAAAGGCACAGGCCGCGATGCCTATCTGACCGCGGTTACCGAAATTGACAAAGAGCTGGTCGAAATCATCGATGTCGAGCGTATTTTGGCCGACATCACCCCGGTTAATACCGACATCAGCGAAGAAGTCGCTAACCAGCCCATTAACGTGGCGAAAGAAAACCTGACGATTTTGATCACCGATGACTCGGCCGTGGCTCGTGGCCAGATTAAGCGTGCGTTGCAGTCACTTGAAATTCCAATGGAGATTAAAAAGAACGGTAAAGAAGCGCTGGACTGGTTAAAAGAAAAGGCTCAGGAAGTCGACGGCGATGTGCATCCGCACGTGCCGGTGCTGGTATCAGATGTCGAAATGCCGGTTATGGATGGCTATACCCTGACCGCCGAAATCAAAGCCGATCCCAAACTCGCCGGTGTTCATGTTATTCTGCATACGTCGTTGAGTGGGGTGTTTAACCAAGCTATGGTTAAAAAGGTGGGCGCCGATGACTTTATCGCCAAATTCCACCCCGATGAGCTGGCAACTGCCGTTAAAAAATGGCTTAATGCAGAAGCAGACGTCAATATTGAATAAGCTTAATCAGAATAAAAACAACGCAGTAGAGAAAACGTGACCAATAAAGAGCTCAGTCAGTCAGAGTACCAGGAGTTTCGTCAGTTTTTAGAGCATCAGTGCGGTATCGTGCTCGGTGATAATAAGATGTACCTGGTTAAAAGTCGCCTTAGCCCCTTGATGGCAAAATTTAACATCGACTCGCTATCCGAGTTGGTGAAAAAGTCGATGAAGATCAGCGAGCGCGCACTGCGGGCAACGGTTATCGATGCCATGACCACGAATGAGACACTGTGGTTTCGTGACACCTATCCGTTTGAGATCCTGGCGAGCCGGGTACTGCCGGAATTTAAAAACAATGCGGCACCTGTCAAAATTTGGTCATCGGCCTGTTCGTCAGGGCAGGAGCCGTACTCTATTGCCATGACCTATCTGGAATACAAAGCCAAAAACCCCGGCGGATTAAAAGGCGGCATTCGTATTACTGCCACAGATATATCGAACAAAGTCTTAGACCAATGTGCGGTAGGAGAGTATGACAGCCTTGCAATAGCCCGTGGCCTGTCGGCTGAACGGCAAAAGAAATTCTTCACCGAAGGCAGCAAGCCCGGAGCCATGAAAGTAAAGAACGAAGTAAAAAGCTTCGTTCAATTTCGACACTTAAACCTGTTAGACAGCTACGCATTGCTCGGCAAATTCGACATCATTTTTTGCCGCAACGTACTCATCTACTTTTCTGCGGAAGTAAAGCGGAAAATCATTGCCCAATTCCGGCAATCCCTCAATCCCGGCGGCTACCTTTTCCTGGGGGCATCAGAATCAATTTCCGGTCTAACCGAAGACTTCGAAATGATCCGCTGCAACCCGGGAATCATTTACAAAAGACGTTAACGTGCTTCGCTGCGTTAACGTCTTTCGCTAGGCGCGGCCTGCGGCCGCTTGCCAGGCAGCGCGTGCTTCGCCGCGCTTTGCTTGGCGGCATTCGCTTCGCGATGCCTTGCTAGGCGCGCCTATCGGCGCTTGTTGCAAAAGCCGTAACTTGCGCCTCCGGCGCAAGAAGGCTCGTCGCGCCAAAGGCGCGACTTGCGTTTTTACGTCAAGGGGCGAAGCCCCGCCAAGCAAGCGGGCAGAGCCCGCGCCGAGCAAGGCACGGCGAAGCACGTGCCGCCCAGCAAGCCAGCGAAGCTGGCGCCTAGCGTTCCACCCTGGCACGATCTCTGCATAGTTTCCCATATCAAAAACACGGGAGACGAAAAAATGGCACTTTCCATGGAAAAAATCATGGGCATTCAGCAATACACGCTGGGCGTACGTACCCAACGTGCGGAGATGATTGCCAATAATATCGCCAATGCCGACACCCCCGGCTACAAGTCCAAAGGTCTTGATTTCCAGCAAGCGCTTAAACAAGCGCAGCGCGGTTCAGAAAGCTACAAGCTAGCCCGTACCCACGACAAACATTTTAACGTCGAAATAAAACCCACCGGCCAGGAAAAGTTCCGCGTGCCGACACAACCTGATACCGGTGACGGCAACACCGTCGATGTGCAGTTGGAACAAAACTTGTATGCACAAAATGCATTGGAATACGAAATGACCATGAACTTCCTTGATGGCCGCATCAGCGGCGTAAAGAAAGCACTTAGTGGTCAATAACGGGGTAGGCAGTCATGAGCTTATTTAACATTTTTAATATCAGTGGATCGGCGATGAGCGCTCAGTCTGTGCGCTTAAACACCACCGCCAGTAATTTGGCGAATGCCAACTCGGTCAGCAGTAGCGTGGATGAAACTTACCGCGCGCGCAGCCCAGTGTTTGCGACCGCATTAGCCGACGCCGGTGGCAATTACCGTGGCGACAGCCTGACTAACCAAACCCAGGCCGGGCAAGCGGCCGGAGTCAAAGTTAAAGGTATCGTCGAAAGTCAGAAACCACTGCAAATCGAATACGCGCCAAATCACCCCATGGCAGACGGCAACGGTTACATCTACCGTTCTAATGTCAACACCATGGAAGAGATGGCCAACATGATTTCCGCCTCGCGCTCGTACCAGAGCAACGTGCAAGTCGCGGATACCGCCAAAACCATGACTCAACGCTTACTGCGTTTAGGTCAGGGTTAAGTAACGGGTAACCAGGAGATAACCGATGGAAGGCGTAAGTAATAACTCCTTCATTGATAAAATGCGATGGCAAGAAGACGAGCAAGCAAAGTTCGAAGATCCATCGCAACGTCAACGTTTGGAGCAAGAGGATTTCTTTCAGTTGCTGACTCAGCAATTGAACATGCAAGATCCAACTAAGCCTGCGGACAATGATCAGATGATCGCGCAGATGACCAACTTTACTATGGCCGAGGGAATATCGGAGCTGTCGAAGCAGTTCACGGCGTTTACCGAAAACATGAATTCCAGCCAGGCATTGCAAGCGTCTACTCTTGTTGGTCGCAATGTTTTAGTGCCGACCAATAAGGCACACATGGAGGCTGGAGGCACTGCTTCGGGGATGATAGCTACGCAACAGTCTGCACAGAATGTTCGTATTTCGGTCAAGGACGAATCAGGCTCAGTCGTTCGAACAATTAATGTCGGTGATATTGGCCAAGGTACTAAAGACTTCCAATGGGATGGCCTTGATGAAGCCGGCAATCCATTGCCGGAAGGCAAATATACGTTTACTGCCAATGCCCGCATTGGCGATAGCAGTGAAGAGTTGCCCTTACAAATGAACGCCGCAGTTCAGAGCGTCAGTATGGGCGGCGAACGCGGCATTGTTCTTAATCTTAAAGGTTTAGGTGGCATCAATTTTGCAGATGTTACGGAAATCAGTTAATTAGTGAGGTGATTTATGTCATTCAATATCGGTTTAAGCGGTATTAACGCGGCGCAAAAGGATCTTGATACCACCGCCAACAATATTTCAAACGTTCGTACTACCGGTTTTAAACAATCGAGAGCGGAATTTGCAGATGTGTATGCATCAAGTATTTTTAGTTCGAACAATGCTAAAGTGGGTGATGGTGTGCTAACCGCTACTGTTGCTCAGCAATTTAGCCAGGGTACCTTAGAGTTCACCAACAATTCGTTGGATATGGCGATTAGCGGTAACGGCTTTTTCGCAACGACCAGTGAGATTGGTCAGCAGGATTTTACTTACACCCGCTCTGGTGCGTTCAAGTTAAACAACGAAAGTTTCATTGTAGATAACCAAGGTAATTACCTGCTAGGTTTTCCAGTTGATCGCCAATCGGGAGCTCTGCAGTCGACCAGTTTAGCGACTGCAACGCCACTGCAGATACCTGATTCAGCCGGAGCACCATCAGCGACGAATAACGTGTATCAGTCATTTAACCTGGATTCACGTGCACCGGGTGTAACTGTTCCAGAGCCAGCTGCGACACCACCTATTCCGGGCAACCCGTTTGATCCTGAAGATCCAACTTCGTATACTTCGTCGACGTCATCGACTATCTATGATTCTTTGGGTGAGTCGCATATCGTTACCACCTATTATGTAAAACGTGACTCAAACCAAGCCGGTATTCCGGATAATTCTTGGGATGTTTACACCACGGTCGATAATCAGCCGGTGGATTTAGGAAATACAGGTTCTGCATTACCGGGAGGAGTCAATAATCCTAACGGTAACCCGGTACAAGGCTTTCGAGTACAGTTTGATGACTCGGGTACTCCTCAAGGGCCACTGGGTGGCACGGGCAACACCTTCGAGGAGCAATCTTTTTCGTTGCAAGGTGTGCTGACGAACGGCGCAGCGACAAGCCAACAGGTTAACATCTTCTTCCGTGATCGTAATGACCAAAATGGTGATTCGGCGCCTACACAGTTCGCGTCTGATTTTGAAGTAAATCTGCTAGAGCAAGACGGCAGCACGGTGGGTCGCTTAACCAACCTCGATATCGGTGAAGATGGCTTGATCCAAGCGAGCTACTCTAATGGTGAAGTACAGTATTTAGGCCAAGTGGCAATGACTCGATTTGCCAACGAGCAGGGCTTGCGTCAGGTGGGCAACACCTCTTGGAAAGAAACTCGTGAATCGGGTGAAGCACTTGCTGGTGCGGCAAACTCAGGCACCTTTGGTGCGATTGAATCTTCTGCATTAGAAAACTCTAATGTAGATTTGACCAAAGAGCTGGTGGATCTGATCGCAGCGCAGCGTAACTTCCAGGCCAACTCGCGGTCACTGGAAGTGAACAACACGTTGAACCAGACTATTCTGCAGATCCGGTAGGGGCTGCGCCCGGGGTAGAAGCTTTGCTTGGTTTAGGGGCTTCGCCAGGGTTAAACTTTTTCGGCGGTGCGGAGGCTTTTTGCGATTTCGTCGCGGCTATTTGTGCCTACGGCACGGCTGTTTATCGGCTTGCTTCGCTCGCCGATGGCTGTTTAAACATAATGAGGGGCTTGCATTCGCAAGCCCTTTTTATTTCTTGCGCTAAAAGCGCAAGCTACTGACACTCCGTAGCTCGCGCTTTTAGCGCGAGGCGTTTTCGACTTTTTTTTACAAGCGAAGCGCCAAGCAAGTGGTCGAAGGCCACGCCAAGCAAAGCGCGGCGAAGCACGCGCTGCCCAGCAAGCAGGCGCAGCCTGCGCCTAGCACCTCGAAGTTGGCATGATCTCTGCATACTCCTAACCAAGACGACAAATTTTTGGCTGGAGGTCAGCGATGGATAAAATGCTTTGGATTGGTATGAGCGGCGCAAAAGAGAACATGAACGCCGTCTCACTACGTGCCAACAACCTGGCAAACGCCAATACCACCGGGTTTAAAGCCGACTTACAACAGGCGCGATCGATGCAGGCGTTTGGAGAAGGCTTGCCTACCCGCGTGTTCGCTATGACAGAAAGCCCGGGGCAAAACTTCGCCGCCGGCGCCCTGCAAACCACCGGTCGTAACCTGGATGTGGCAATACAAGGGCAAGGCTGGATTGCCGTGCAGGACGAAAACGGCAACGAGCGTTATACCCGCAACGGCAGTTTGGAAATCGGCCCCGATGGCATGCTTAAAAACGACCGCGGTCAACCGGTCATGGGCGATGCCGGTCCGATTTTTATTCCCATGCCTATCGATAATTTAACCATTGGCGCCAACGGCAATATCTCTATACGCCCGCAAGGTGCGCCGGAGGATGCAATGGAGTTGGTTGACCGAATTAAACTGGTTAATCCGCCTAACGGCAATATCAAGAAAACGAACGATGGTTTGTTTGAGCTAAAAGACGGCCAGCAAGCGCTTGCCGATGCTAACGTCAAATTATCCATAGGTGCGTTGGAGGGGAGTAACGTCAATGCCGTCGAAGAAATGACGCAGATGATTGCTCTGCAGCGCCAATACGAAATGAACGTCAAAATGATGAAAACCGCCGATGAAAATGCCCAGCGAGCTGAATCGCTGATGCGTATCAGTTAATTGGCCGGTAGAGGAGCAATACCATGAACCCAGCATTATGGATTAGTAAAACCGGATTGGACGCGCAGCAGCGCGATATTTCGGTCATCTCGAACAACCTGGCCAATGCCAGCACCGTGGGTTTTAAAAAGAGCCGCGCGGTTTTCGAAGATTTGCTGTATCAAAACATCAACCAGCCGGGCGGGCAGTCTGCGCAGGATGTAGAACTACCTAACGGCCTGATGATCGGTGCCGGTACCAAAGTGGTCGCAACGCAAAAGTCTCACACTCAGGGTAACGTGCAAACCACCGATAACTCGCTGGATGTGATGATTTCCGGCAAAGGCTTTTTCCAGATTTTAATGCCGGACGGCACCGTATCCTATACCCGTAACGGCCAGTTCTCGCTGAACGAAGAAGGCGAAATGGTCACCTCCGGTAACGGCTACCCATTAGAGCCAGCTATCCAGATTCCTGAAGATGCGATTTCGGTAAGTATTTCGCAAGAAGGCGAAGTAACCGTGCGTCAGCCGGGTAATGCCGATAACGCGGTGGTTGGCCAGATGAACCTTGCCAGCTTTATCAATCCGGCCGGCCTCGAGCCGATTGGTCAAAACCTTTATAAAGAAACCGCTGTCAGTGGTGCACCGTTAGAAGCGGTACCAGGTGTTGATGGTATGGGTACCACTATTCAGGGCGCGCTGGAAAGCTCAAACGTTAACGTAACCGAAGAACTGGTTAACCTGATTGAGTCACAGCGTGGTTATGAGATGAACTCGAAAGTGATTTCGTCCGTCGACCAAATGCTGAGTTACATCAGCCAGCAGCTTTAAGTAACACGGAATAGGTGATGTTATGCGTAATGTAACCCTGATAATCGCGAGTTTGATTTTGGCCGGTTGTGCCTCGACCCAACCTAAGCCAATGCCGGACGATCCGATGTATGCCCCGGTGCTGCCGGAAGAGCGTGCACAACCTGTGGTTCCGGATGGCTCGTTGTTTCAGGCGCAATACGCAGACAGCTTATATTCTGACATTAAAGCACGGCGGCTGGGCGATATTATTACCGTGAGCCTGCAAGAACGCACCACGGCCAGCAAATCGTCATCGACCGAAACCACCAAAGACAGCAATACCGAGTTACCCACGCCACAGATTTTTGGTCGCGACGTAACTGTCGGTGGTAACCCGTTGTCAGCAAGTTTTGGTGGTAACCGTTCGTTTACCGGCGAAGGTGACTCTGACCAAAGCAACCAGTTAAACGGTGAAATTACCGTCACGGTTATTCGTGCGCTGGCTAATGGCAACTTGATTGTACGCGGCGAAAAATGGATGCGTATTAACACCGGCGACGAATATATCCGGCTAACCGGCATGATCCGCCCGCAGGATATCAGTGCCGACAACACCATTCCGTCAACACGGGTGGCTAATGCGCGCATCGAATACAGCGGTACCGGCACCTTAGCCAACGTGCAAGAACAGGGCTGGTTAACGCGCTTTTTCAATAGCCCCATCTGGCCGTTTTAAGGGAGTATGAGCATGTTGCGGTTTTTCAAATTCTTATTAATGGCGATCAGCCTGGCATCGCTGGTGATGCCGGTACAGGCATCGCGCATTAAAGACATCGCATCGGTACAGGGCATCCGCGATAACCAACTGGTCGGTTATGGTCTGGTGGTTGGCCTGCCCGGTACCGGCGAACAAACACCGTTTACGGATCAGACCTTTCGTACCATGCTGGGCAATTTCGGTATTAATATTCCAGCCGGTGAACGCCCGAAAATTAACAACGTTGCCGCGGTTGCGGTAACCGCCAATATTCCGGCATTTGCCAAGCCCGGCCAAAAAATTGACGTAACCGTGTCATCAGTCGGTAGCGCCGACAGTTTGACCGGCGGTACCTTAATGCAAACCTTCTTAAAAGGTGCCAACGGTGAAGTCTATGCGGTAGCGCAGGGCAACTTGATTGTGGGTGGCCTGGGCGCCGAAGGTAACGACGGCTCGCGTATTGTAGTTAATACGCCAACGGTCGGTCGCATTCCCGCCGGCGCAACCGTCGAGCGCGAAATTCGCACTTCGTTTAGCAATGGCGATTACTTTACCTTTAATCTGCATCAATCGGACTTTACTACGGCCAAACGTGTTGCTGAAACCATCAATGGTTTAGTCGGCGAGGGCGCAGCGCAGGCCCTAGATGCGACTTCGGTGCGCGTGCGCGCGCCACGTGATTTGGGTCAGCGTGTCAGCTATATGTCGACGCTGGAAAACCTGGAAGTAGAGCAGGCGATGGGCTCAGCAAAAATCATTGTTAATGCCCGTACCGGCACGGTAGTGGTCGGCCAGAACGTCGAACTACGCCCGGCCGCTGTGGCGCACGGCAATATGCAGGTGACCATTGCCGAAAATGTGCAGGTTGATCAACCAAATCCGTTTGGCGACGGCGAAACCGTAGTTACGCCACAAAGCATAATTGATGTGCAGCAAGATGATGCTCGTATGTTCGTATTCCAGCCCGGCACCACCTTAAATGACCTGGTGCGCGCGGTTAACCAAATCGGTGCAGCACCGGGCGACATGATTGCGGTGTTAGAAGCCTTGAAGCAAGCAGGAGCAATTTCCGGTGAGCTCATCGTTATTTGATACTAACGCTTCCCGACTGTTTGAACTTGCGCCAAAGGCGCAAGCTACTTCTGGCTCGCGCTTCGGTGCCGGTGGTGTAGGTCGCGCCTCTGGCGCGACGGGGGCGGTGCTGGATAACCATTCGTTGGATTCGCTGCGTAAAGAGGCGTTTGGTGACAACCAGGAAGCCGCACTGCGTGAGGCTGCCAAGCAGTTTGAAGCGATATTTCTGAATATGGTGCTGGGCAGTATGCGCAAGGCCAACGACGTGTTTGCCGAGGGCAACATGCTGAACAGTCGCTACGGCAATATGTACCGCGATATGTACGATCAGCAGTTGACCTCCGAGCTGTCGTCGCAAGGTTCGCTGGGTTTGGCGGATATGATGGTAAAACAGCTCAGCGGCAAAGCCGATCTTAATCGCAGCGAACGCTACGGCGCCAATTTAGGTGAAGCACGCGTGGCAAGTAACAACAAGGTATCCGACCAGGGCGGTATTGATGCCGGTTTATATTACGGTGCAACCCGTGTGAATACCGCCAAACTAAGCGACGGCGAAGCACGTTTTAATTCACCGCAGGACTTTATTGATGCGGTTAGGCCGCACGCCGAAAAAGTTGCCGCCGAGCACGGCTTAAATGCCGACGTATTAGTTGCACAGGCGGCACTGGAGACCGGCTGGGGTCAGCGTATGATCCCGGGCCGCCACGGCGGCTCCAGTAATAACTTATTTAATATCAAAGCCGACCAGCGTTGGAGCGGTGATAAATCACACGTAGCGACGCTGGAATTTGACGGCGAAGTGGCAAAAAAAGAGCGCGCCGCGTTTCGCAGTTACCAAAATGTGGAACAGAGCTTGCAGGACTATGTCGAGTTTATAAAAGGTCATCCGCGTTATCAGCAGGCACTGCAAGTCGCCGATGACCCTAAACAGTACGCACAGCAATTGCAGCAAGCCGGCTACGCCACCGACCCGCAATACGCGGATAAGATCCAAGCGGTGCTGAATAGAATCGCACTATGACGTGTAGCGTGCGTCCTGACGCACGTATAGCCAAAACTTGCGTCAGGACGCAAGCTACCATTAGTTGGTAGAAACAAAAGCGGCAAAAAATTGCCGCACCCGGCTAAACATTAGCCAACGTTGGTCGATAACAAAAGCAGCCGAACATCGGCCAGCTGTAAACGGAGAGTTGATCCATGAGTTTTGATTTATTAGAGGCAGGTAAACGAGCGGTGCTGGCACACCAGCAAAGCTTGCAAACAACCGGTCGCAATATCAATAACGTCAACAACGACAGTTATGTGCGCGAACGTACCAGCTATGTCACCAACGAGTATGGTGTCATTGAAGGTACGCGTACCGAACGCCTGATCAATTCTTTTATCAACAAACAACTGAATCGCGACATCTCGCGGGTTGAATTCAACACCGCGAAACTAGAGCAAGCTGAACAACTCGATAAATTGTTAGGTAACCGCGATACCAACGTAGCCTCGGCAGTAGAAAGCTTTTTTAACGCGCTGCAAGACGCCAACAGTGATCCCAGTTCAATAACTGCACGACAAATCGTCATTACCGAAGCTGAAGGCTTAGCAACACAGTTTAATAGTTTTGGTGGCTTTTTGAATGACCAAGAAGACATCATTAATCAGCGGCTGCAAACATCGACAGAACAAATTAACACCATTACCGAAAACCTTGCTGAGCTGAACGTACAACTACAGTACGGCAACTCCGAGAATAAACAGTCAGACGTTAACTCGCTGATGAACCAGCGTGATGCCGAGCTACGCAAACTCGCAGAGTTAGTGCAGTTCCAAACCGTTGAACATGATTCAGGTGCGATTTCGGTAAACATGGCCAACGGCACCCCGCTGGTGCTGGAAAACGGTAAATTTAACAGCCTGGTTGCGAGTCAAAAACCGGACACCGGGCGCTTGCAATTATTTGTTGAAAGCCAAACCAAATCGCAAAACGAAACCCGCTACCCAGTCCGTGATGAAGACGTGGGCGGCGCGGTGGGTGGTTACCTGGATTACCGCGACAATGTATTGTTACCCGCTCAGAAGAAACTCGGTCAGTTGGCGGTAAGGGTTACTGATGCACTCAATACCCAAAATCAAAAGGGTATGGATTTGGATAACCAGTTGGGTACAAAAATCTTCGATTTATCTGATACCAAGGTCAGTGGCCTAAGTTTTATTAACAACACCGGCACAGGCGAGATCAGCATGTCGGTGCTTGAAGGTAACAGCGAGCAGTTTGGTTCAGAAAACCTGTTAGTAAAAAAAATCAGTGCAACGGAATACACTGTGCAAGCTGCAGATGTTAACGGTGCAGCGTTACCCGATGCACCGTCATTTACGATCAATGCCAGTGCGGGTGCAGGTGATTACGAAGTACCAGGTTATGGCGTGATGTTGTCGATTGATAATGCTGGCGCCGCAATCGGTGATCAATTTTTAACTAAGCCGGCAGAAGAAGCCGCATTAAATATTCAGACGCAAATGACCCGGCCGCAAGACTTAGCGTTGGCCTCACCTGTGCGACTGGTCGCGACGTCAGATAACGAAGGTGTAGCAGAGTTAGAGCTTTCTGCACTGAATGACCCAGGCGCGTTTTATAACGGTGATGCACTAGACAACGATGCGCCGCAGAGACTCGAGTTTCAAGAAAATGCTGACGGAACCTTTAATATCACGGTGTTAGACGGCGACGGTGACACCTTTGGTACCATTAATAACACTAATGACTTCGAAAATATTATTAGCCGCGCCGCCGGTGGGGGAGACGTTGACTACGATGTAACCCTGGATGGAACCCCAATTGACGGTGACAGCTTCAGCATTCAGTACAATACCGATGGTATTAACGATAACCGCAATGGCCAGTTGCTGACTGATTTGCAGCGAGAAAATACGGTACGTCGTTCAGTTATCGATAGTGAAGATCCAACACTGAGTTTTAACGACAGTTTTGCGCGCATTGTTTCGGAAGTCGGCAGTAAAGTAAGCCAGACACGAATTGCGCAGGAAACAGCTGAAGCGATAAAGTCGCAAACTGAGACCGCCTATGAGTCAGTGTCCGGAGTTAATTTGGAAGAAGAAGCGGCTAACCTAATTCAATTTGAGCAGGCCTATAACGCCAGCGCACGAATCATCACCGTGGCGCAATCAACGTTCGATACCCTGCTGCAGTCAACGAGGTAATTATGCGATTAAGTACTAACCTCTACTACAAACAAACCTTAGACAACCTGCTCCGTACACAGGAGCGGGTTAACGTGGTGCAGGAAAAGCTGACCAAACAAACCAATATTTTGACCCCGGCGGATGACCCGATTGGTAATACGCAGGTGTTGGCACTGAACGAAAAAATTTCGCAGAACGAGCAGTTCGCGCGTAATTCCAACTTTTTAGAAAATTCGCTAAAACGCGAAGAGAGCGTGCTGGGTAATATTAACTTGTCATTGAATCGTGCGCGGCAGTTGGCTGTGCAGGCTGGGAATGGGGTCAACTCAGAACAAGACTACAAAGCGATTGGACAAGAACTGGCTGCAATCGAACAAGAAGTGTTTGATTTAATGAATACCCGGGATGAAGCGGGTAACTTTATTTTTGGCGGTTATCAGAATCGGAATCAGCCGTTTGAGTACGATCCCATATCAAAATCCTATAGTTATCAAAATGACGATGGCCAGCGGACGATTCAGATTTCCCCAACGCTCAAGCTTGCCGCCGGCGACCCCGGTAGCGAAGTTTTTGGACTGGTCAATAAACGAACTAATGTGACCTTGCAAAGTGACACCATTGGTGTTGAAAGCGTTGGTGTTCCCAATCGTAAAGAATTTCTAGAATTATCAGAAGATTTATATGACCCGGCGACACCAGCGAATAACTTTGTTCGTTTGGAATTTACCAGTCCAACTACCTTTAACGTCGTTGATTCAGCGGGCAACCCTGCAGGGGCCCCGCCATTGACGGGACAAACCTTTACCCCAGGTAGCCCGATTGAAGTTGCGGGGTTGGAAATTGAATATACAGGAACGCCGGCTGCAGGTGACAGCGTCGAGGTGGGCTTTGACCAACCGGTGGAGCGTAATGTTGCAACGGTTATTGGTGACCTGGCGAATACGCTGTTAAACTCTGCCGGCAAATCCGAAATCGAAATTCAAAACCAAATCAGTTTTGGTTTAGACGACTTGTCCACCGGTAACGACCAAATTTTATCAGCAAGGTCGGGCGTGGGCGCGCGCATCAATGTGATGGAAAATGCTAATAATAGTAACGCCGATTTCCAGGTGGTTAATAAAGAGACCCGTGCGTCGATAGAAGACATCGATTGGGCAACGGCCATTACCGACCTGACTAAATCAGAGACGATCCTGGAAGCGTCACGGCAAATCTTTAGTCGGGTTAGTGGGTTAAGTTTGTTTGACTATCTGCGGTAAAAAAATCTCAAAAAATATTAAAGGTTACTCGGTAACCGCCGATACAAAAATTAACCAAGATAATGAAACAGTTTTAGCTAACATCGCCTGGAGGCAATCATGGCTTTATATGTAAACACTAACGTCTCTTCTTTGAACGCTCAGCGTCAATTGATGACATCAGGTAACGGCCTGGACACAGCATTTCAACGTTTGTCTTCAGGTTTTCGCATCAATAGTGCAGCGGATGACGCTGCGGGTCTGCAAATTTCAAGCCGTATGACTTCACAAATCCAAGGTCTTGACCAGGCTGTTCGAAATGCTAATGACGGTATTTCTGTAGCGCAGACCGCTGAAGGTGCGCTGCAAGAGGTTACGCAATCGCTTCAAAGAATGCGTCAGTTAGCTGTGCAGTCGCAGAACGGTGTTAATACTGCTGAGGACCGCGATGCGTTGCAAAAAGAAGTATCAGCGCTGAAAACTGAAATCACACGAATTGCAGATAATACGCAGTTTGCTGGAAAGAATCTATTGGATGGCAATTATTCCGAGAACTTCCTTGTCGGTGCTGAAGCGGGTCAGAACATTGGAATTAGCTTGTCAGCTACAGCCTTTAACGCTGCAGCTCTAAGTGTTAATGGCTTAACTGTTTCTACGGTAGGGGGAGCAAGTACTGCGCTTAGCTCGATAGATGCAGCCATCGAAACGGTCAACAGCACACGTGCGGATTTGGGTGCGGTTCAGAATCGTTTTCAGTCAACTATTCGTAACCTGAGTAACGTGTCTGAGAATGTCACCGCGGCGCGCTCTCGAATCAGAGATACCGACTTTGCTGCTGAAACCGCGAACTTGACCAAATTCCAGATTCGCCAGCAGGCAAGTACTACTATATTAGCTCAGGCGAACCAGCGTCCTCAGGCAGCACTTTCACTGCTGGGTGGCTAACCCGTTAGTTGAAAAGTCTCTTAAAAAAGAAGAAGCCACTCTGGACAGAGTGGCTTTTTTGTTTTCAACTATAGAAAAAGGAGATCTCAATGTCGAATACTCAATACAGTGAAATGATGAAAAATTTAAGTCAGGACGCGGTTAATTTTGTAAATTCAGAATTTGGGCAAGAGCTAGATTTCTCGATCGGCAGCATAAAAATGATTGATGAGGTGATAAGTCAGTTAAAGTTAAATTTTATTGAGCAACTTACTGATGATAAAGTGATTTTTACTTTGTCTAATATGCTTGGTGCATACTGTGGAGAAGTCTTTAAGCAACAATTTGGCGGCACTTGGCTAGTTACAGAAGAACAAAAGGGCCAACATCAGTGTTTTATCGAATACCAAGGCAAAACTTTTCCTTTTGCTGGTGTCGTTTACCTTAATCTAACATCGGAAAATAGCAAATCTGTTTCAGATTATTTTTCATTAGCCGCTGAACCATTTTTAGACGTTTAGTAACCTTGTCGATCGTGCACGTAGAAAAAATTGCCGCTTTTTTTAAAAATAAACTAAAGAGCGGCAAAGTCTTGCCGATAATATTTATGAGATACCTTTTTCTCTCACTATCGGAGGATGTGCTATGGCACTTTATGTTAATACAAACGTTTCATCTCTGAACGCTCAACGTCAGTTAATGCAATCGGGCAACGGCCTGGATACAGCGTTTGAACGGTTGTCGTCAGGATTTCGTATCAACAGCGCAGCAGATGATGCTGCAGGCTTGCAAATTTCAAGCCGAATGACGTCTCAAATTCAAGGTCTTGATCAAGCTGTCCGGAACGCAAATGACGGAATCTCTGTTGCTCAGACGGCAGAAGGCGCGCTTCAAGAGGTAACTGATTCATTGCAGCGGATGAGACAACTTGCGGTTCAATCGCAGAACGGTGTGAATTCTCAAGCAGATCGCGATGCACTGCAAAAAGAAGTTGCAGCGCTGACCAGCGAAATTACTCGAATAGCTGAGAACACTCAGTTTGCGGGTAAGAACCTGCTCACCGGTTCCTATGACGAGTCTTTTCTTGTTGGTGCAGAGGCAGGACAGAATATTGGTGTAACTATCTCTGGTGTCGGTGGAAGTGGCTTTACAGCCACAGCGCTAGGCATTGATACTCTATCAATTTCTGGTGTAAGTGGCGCATCAGCAGCGTTGGCAACACTCGATACTGCATTGACAAACGTTAATGATACTCGAGCTGACCTCGGTGCGGTTCAGAATCGTTTTCAGTCGACTATTAGAAACTTGAGCAATATCTCAGAAAATGTAACAGCCGCTCGTTCTCGGATTCAGGATACAGACTTTGCAGCTGAAACGGCAAATCTAACCAAATTCCAGATTCGTCAGCAGGCAAGTACGACTATTCTTGCACAGGCAAATCAACGTCCACAAGCAGCGTTATCGCTACTTGGATAGAAATAGCCGTGTTGTTTGGCTATAATTTAGCCAAACAACACTTTTTCGAGGCAAAATACCATGGGTATTGAATTAAATGCTTTAAGCAATTCGTTTTCAGGCACTGCTGTTGAATCAGGAAAGCGTAACGTCATTGAAGGGTCAAAGGATACTGTGGCGCTTAAACAAAAGCTTGAGTCTTCTGAAAAAGTAAACGGTCTAAATAAGTCAGAGGATGATAAGTCAAGGATAAAATCCACCGATGAGTTACGGGAGTTGGTAGACGAAGTAAATCGCAATGAAAGCATCCGCCAACGTAATTTAGAATTCAGTGTCAATGAAGATATAGGGGCAACCATTGTTAAGGTTATAGATTCTGAAAGCGGTGAGTTGATACGTCAGATACCGTCAGAAGAAATAGTCCGTCTAGCAGAGAAATTAAGCGATCAACGTGACGAAACCGGAAGTGAAGAAAAAAGCTCCGTTGGGTATTTATTTAACAGCACGATCTAAGCAGCGGGTTTAAGTTTGTTGTGGATTTAGGAGGTCAATATGGCAATTTCGTCATTAGGTGTAGGTTCGGGACTTGCATTAGAAGATTTAGTGACTCAGCTAGTTCAAGCGGAACGGCGTCCTAAATTAGAGGCATTACAAAGGCGTGAAAACGACGTCAGTGTCTCGTTATCTGGCTACAGCAAACTTAAATCCGGGTTGTCTAAAGTGCTCGAAAGCTTAGAGAAGCTCTCAGATCCCGATAAGATGAATAGTAAAGCTGCTATTATTAATGGACAATCCTCGACTTCAGTGTCGTCTAACGAAGATGAGGATGGCGAAGCCTCGGAATTAAACCCGTATTTATCGGCAACTGTGAGCCGAAGCGCGGCCGAAGCTAGTTATCAAATTTCTGTTGAATCTTTGGCACAAGGAACTAAAGCTAAATCTGCTGCCTTTTCATCTGCGGATGAGGTAATTTCAACGACAACTGGCACGCTCTCTTTATCGACTGCCAGTGGAGATAATACATTTTCCGTTGATGTAGCCGCAGGTGCTACGCTTCAGGAAATTGCCGATGCAGTCAACTCATCAGAACAAAACTATGGTGTTAGTGCGTCGGTTATCAATACGGGAGGGAGCACCCCTGAGACAAGGTTAGTGTTAAGCTCGAACTTAACGGGTCAAGCTAATGAACTTGTTGTAAGTAACGATAACGCGGAATTGGATTCGATTTCGACTGTTGCCACAGGGGCGTCTGCCGGTTTATCCATAGCAGCAGAGGACCAAGCCCGTGATGCCAAGATGATTGTTGATGGTATCGAGGTCTTTAGCTCGACAAATACTTTTACAAACGCAATAACAGGCGTTGAACTTGTTGCCAAGCAGGCATCCCCCGGTGATAAGCAAACGGTGGAGGTTACGACAGATAAACCAGGTGTGAAAAAGAATATTGAGGAATTTGTCGATGCTTATAACAAATTTGTTGATCAAGCTAATACCTTGACGCAGGTTAATGTTGAGGGGCGTAGTGGCCCTTTAGTTGGCGATTCGATGTTGCGAGGGTTGCGAGCTGGTTTAAGTAATATAGTTGGTGGCGCAGTCGGCTCTGCCCCGGCTGGTACTAACACGCTATATGGTATTGGGTTAAGTTTTGACGATGATGGCAAACTGACTTTTAGCGCTGACGGTGAAGCGCAGCTAGACAAGGCTCTTGATGAAAACTTTGAAGGCGTAAGTGAGTTGTTTGCTAACACAGATGGCATAGGTAGCCGTTTGGAGGGTTATATCGAACAGTACACCCAGCGTGGTGGTTTATTTGAATCAAAAGAAGACGTTTTTGAGTCAAATAAGGAAAATATTACTAAAGAAAGAGAGCGGTTTGAACGATATATGGAGAACTTTGAGAAAAACCTGCGTGAGGAGTATCAAGGACTCGACGCGATGTTAGCTCAAATGAATCAGACAATGACTGCTCTGCAAGGCCAATTAGCGAGCTTGCCGGGGTTCGGAGGTAACAGTTAATGAATAAGAAAGGTTTAAACGCATATAAACAGGTTGGTATACGGGATCAATTAGGAACAGCAGATCCATACCAGATCATACAAATGCTAATGCAGGGAGCCATTGATAGAATGGTCATGGCTCGGAGTGCTATTGAGCGTAAAGATTTGGCCGCTAAATCTGAACATATAAGCAAAGCAACGGCAATCGTTAAGTCACTTAATGATTCACTGCTTCCTGTTGAAGGTGGTGAGGACGTAACGAGCAACTTAGCTAGTCTTTATGATTTTATCGTTGAGCATTTGCTCCAGGCATCGCAGGAAAATTCAGCTCAAAAAATTCACGACTGCCAAAAAATTATGACAACAATCAAGGAAGGTTGGGACTCTATTCCACAAGACGTCAGAAGCTCGACACTTAGCCAACGAGAATCATTGGCTGTGGCAGGAGGTTAATTGGCTAAGGTCTATGAAGCCAAAATTGCAAGGTGTCGTGAAGCTGTGACGTCTGAATTGACTAGTGAAGGCTTTGATCTCGAAGCTGCAGAGAAAGTCATAGCCGCTTATTGTACTAATCTGCAATTTTACAGTGATGAACTGAAGGTTACACAGCCCCCTGAAACCGCCGGTAAATTGATGAAGGAGGAGCTAACGTTTTTATCCCATGCGATATCGAGGTTAAAAACGCTTCAAAATGACCGGCGAGACGCATTATTAGAACTGGCTAAAGGACGAAAAGCAAAAAGTAAGTATTGAATGGCATAGCATTTGCTTGTAGTTTTGATTAAACGTCAAAATTTTGAGATGCTAAAAACTATGCAAACCAACATAGCCTATCAAACGCTAGATGATCAGAGCCAAACTGAAATAGACAAGCGCATTTATGACGCACACAATAGTCGAAAAGAGAGAAACCTAGCGTTTTTTAGCGTTCAATTCCCCGAACTTCACAAACAAATTTTGAATAACCAGTCGACGAAAGCGAATATATTTTTTAATAGGAATGAAGAAGTTAATGTTGTGAACACGGAGACTGGTGAAACTTTATATCCACTCAACTGCAATCAGGCGCAGCTAGAACACGTCAAAAACACATCAATACATAGTTTAAAATACTCTGCCAACCAGTTCGATGAAATTTATTCTGTTCACGGAGTAATTACAGGATTTGATAGTCAGCTAGTTGGACCGCGGGCGCGAGACTCTCTCATAGGTCTTGGTATCGGTTTAGGTGCTGCTTATGAGTACTTAGTCCAACATGAAGGTTACAAGAATTTAGTCGTTTTTGAACCAAGTCTCGACTTATTATTGGCGTCGTTTTACTCTACCGATTGGTATAAGGTTAACCAGCTTCTTAACTCTAGAGGCGGTAACTTAGCATTCCTAATTAATTCAACTGGTTCAGTGTTAGATGATGTAGAGGAAGTTCTAAACGTATTCAAATTGGATGATCTTGATATATACCAACACCTTCACTATCCGAATTATGACGCTTTTAGTTTCCTACTAAGAAAATTAGGTTATGACAATATTGATAACCGACTCTTGCTAGAGACTACAGAAGAATTCGAGAAGATTGAAAATAATGTCCCCCTTTTCAGTCAAACATTGGCTCAACAAGTAGCTGAGAGTGAACCGGAAGCTTGCGCTATAGAGAAGTACGAGTTTAGATTTAAAGAGAATATCGAATGCTTTGAGCAGTATTTTCCTGATATTGCCTTAGCAATGCGTGATTACAGTCCTAAAAATTGGTTTTTTGTACCCAGTAAAAACTTTTCTAAAGCTAATATTTACAACAAAAATCGACAAGCTTTCTGGTATGGATTGGATCCTGGCGCGGATGCCAATGCGAGTTTTTCAACATTCCTATCGAATCCGGTTAAAACATTACCTACTCACTCGATTAATGGTGGTAAATTAAGTGAGTACACGTTTTATCGATATGCTGGAAAAATTCGCGATTTGTTAAATTCGATGACAGTCCGTAAATCTGGTTTACCTGAAAAAACCCCGTCGTTGATACTAATGTCTAGTGCTCTAGGGCATGCTCAAAAGAAAATTGTTGAACAGGTTGATATCGACTATCTATTATATTACGAGCCTAATATCGAGTTTTTCTATTGGTCGCTTTTTACCTTCGATTGGAAGGTTCTTATTAGTAGTTTTGATCTTAATAAAAAGAAATTGAATTTAAGTATTGGTGACGACGGGAGTAATCTGGTTTCAGATATAAAGAGTTCAATGGTGAAGGAGAACGGATTTTATTTACTGAATTCATATCTTTTCCTTGAGCGTCATATTTCGCAACTCAGAAAACCTATTCATATGTTTAGAGAAGAGTTGACGGTTTCTGTTGCTCTTTCTGAGACTTTTCACCATGCGCGATATGCTATTTCTCATTGTTTGAAAAATTTTACGCTTGGTAACACTGTGGTGAATACTGATACGATAAAATCTACTGATATTAGGTCGAACGAGGTATTAATTGTCGGTAATGGTCCCTCGCTCGATCTTTACTGGGATTTAATTAAAGAAAAAAGAAGTCACTTCATTATTGTTTCTTGTGGTACTGCTTTAGGCGCTCTGTGGAAGCAGGGAATAACTCCTGACTTTCATGCTGAAGTTGAACAGAACAGGGTTACTTACGATATTATTTCATCGATAAAGGATAAAAGCTATTTAAAATCAATTTGCCTATTGGCACCCGTTTGGACTCATCCTGATACCGCAGGTTTATTCAAAAAACATTATGGAATTTTTACATCTTTAGGTGGCGGAATGGAGGTGGTAGGTCAGTGTCTAGAGGTTTTAAAGAGGAAGCCACCGATTGCTCTGTCCGGCAATCCGACAGTATCCAATTTTGCGGCTAGTGCTATATTGACTCTAGGCTTTGAGAAGGTAACGTTAGTTGGGGTTGATTTAGGATTTAATGATATTTTAAAGCACCACTCTAAACATTCCTCGTATTATCGAGATGATGGAAGTGAGAAATTCTCATATGAGGACACTGTTGAGGATCGGATCATAGTAAAGGGAAATAAAAGGTCGTTTATTTATACTAAGCTTGAATTTTATTTGGCTATTAAAAACTTAGGTCAGTTAGTTCGAACATTTCCGAAAGCCAGGGTGAATAATTTAAGCGACGGAGCCTTTATAGATGGGACTAATTATATTAACCGTTCTGATTTTGAAAACAGTTTGGCTCGAAATTTTTGTTTTGAAAATACAGGGTTTGATGAGTGCTTTTCCAAAGATTTAACAAGAGATTTGGGTAGAAGGTTAAGTATGCAGATAAAAAAAGAAAAATCAGTACGGCTACCTGATGAGATTAAAGCTATTTTGTTGAAGGTGAGAGAAGACCCGCAGGATGCAATCGAATATCTAAGTAATTTGAAAAGAAATTTATTAGAGCAAGCCTTAAAAGGAAATTTAATTGCTTATAGCTTATTCTCACCTGTTTTGCCTTACCTTGGCTCTGTTTTAATGAAGTTGTCAGATTGTGATTTTACCATAAGTTCTAATGCAAAATTATTCGAAGATACAGTTGACATTTTAATAGAAATGATAGGGTCGTTCGATGAGGAGTATAAGGATGACCCTTATATGCTAGAGTCAACTTCAGTCAACACTGGTTTAACTGTCTAAGTAGGAATTATTATGGAAGTCGGGAAGAATATTCTTATTACTGGGGGGACAGGATCTTTTGGACATAAATTTGTGCCCATGACCCTCGCTAAATATAACCCTAAAAAAATTATCATTCTTTCCCGCGACGAGATGAAGCAGTGGGAAATGGCGAAGTTGTTTGAGGGCGATCCGCGCGTGCGTTTTTTCATCGGCGATGTGCGTGATAAAGACCGTCTATATCGGGCGCTCGATGGCGTCGATTACGTGGTTCATGCAGCGGCAACTAAGATTGTCCCCACTGCGGAATATAATCCGTTTGAGTGTATTAAAACCAACGTAAACGGCGCTATGAATCTAGTCGATGCGTGTATTGATAAGGGCGTTAAAAAAGTGGTGGCACTTTCAACCGATAAAGCCAGTAGCCCAATTAATTTATACGGTGCCACCAAACTCGCCTCTGATAAGCTATTTGTGGCTGGCAATCATTATGCGGGTGCAAAGAAAACGCGTTTCTCTGTTGTTCGTTACGGCAATGTAATGGGCTCACGTGGGTCAGTGATTCCATTTTTTATGTCAATCCGCGATAAGGGCGTTTTGCCTATCACAGACGATCGCATGACACGTTTCATGATTTCTCTTGAGCAGGGCGTAGAGCTCGTCTGGCATGCTTTCGAAGATATGGTCGGCGGTGAAATTTACGTCAAGAAAATCCCGTCCATGAAAGTCACGGATGTGGCTAGTTTAGTTGCCCCAGATGCAGAACAGGAAGTAGTCGGTATTCGCCCAGGCGAGAAACTTCATGAGCAGATGATAGGCTTTGAAGATGCACCCTATACCTACGAATACCCGGAGCATTACAAAATACTGCCGGCTATCAATAATTGGGACAAGGATGCTGACCGTATTAAGGACGGCACAAAAGTGCCTGAAGGTTTTACCTATTCCAGCGATAATAACTCAGAATGGATGACTGACGAAGCACTGCAGCAATGGCTTAACAGTAACTTTGAGAAAATCGGTAAAATCTGATGATACCCTACGGCAAACAAGATATTCGCCAGCATGACATTGATGCGGTGGTTGAAGTACTGCAGTCTGATTTCCTGACGCAAGGGCCGCGCGTACCCGCGTTTGAGCAGGCAGTAGCTAAAAAAGTAAGGGCTGAGTACGCGCTTGCGGTCAACAGTGCTACATCAGCACTACATATAGCCTGTCTCGCGCTCGAGTTGGGGCCAGGTGATGTGTTGTGGACCACGCCCGTGACCTTTGTTGCTTCAGCAAACTGCGGGCTGTATTGCGGTGCTGACGTTGATTTTGTTGACATTGATCCAGCCACTTACAATATCAGCGTCGAGGCGTTGCAAACCAAATTGCAGCAAGCGGCTGCCCGCGATTGTCTTCCCAAAGTGCTGGTTGTTGTGCACTTATGTGGACAACCTTGTGAGATGGCGGCAATCAAAGCGCTCGCTGACCAATACGGTGTCAAAGTGATTGAGGATGCCTCTCACGCTATCGGGGGTAAATACCGGGGTGAATACATTGGTAACGGACAATACAGTGACATTACCGTTTTCAGTTTTCATCCGGTAAAAATCATCACCACAGCGGAAGGCGGAATGGCGTTGACCAACAGCAAAGCGCTTGCGCAAAAAATGGATTTACTGCGCAGTCACGGCATCACCCGGGATACGGAAAAGATGACTCATGCCAGCCATGGCCCCTGGTATTACCAGCAAATCGACCTGGGTTTTAATTACCGGATGACCGAGCTTCAGGCTGCGCTGGGGCTCAGCCAGCTTGAGCGTCTGGATGAGTACGTCGCAAAACGCCATGAGCTGGCAGCAACTTACGATGAGTTGCTAAAGACGTTACCGGTAACGACACCGTTCAAGCACCCGGACAGTTACTCAGGTCTGCATCTTTACGTTATCCGTCTGCAACGAGACAAGATAGAGCGCTCTCACCGAGAATTCTTTGAGGCGTTGCGCGCGCAGGGTATTGGTGTGAATTTGCATTATATTCCGGTGCACACCCAGCCGTATTATCAAAACCTGGGGTTTGTGGCTGAAGACTTCCCCAACGCGATGGCTTATTACCACGAAGCCATCAGCTTGCCGATGCACCCCAACCTGACCGACGACGAGCAGCGTACAGTGGTTGCGGCGCTAAACAAGGCGTTGTCGGTATGACGGTCGCGGTCATCCCGGCCCGGGGCGGCAGTAAACGGATACCCCGCAAGAACATCAAACCCTTTTGCGGCAAACCGATGATTGCCTGGTCCATTGAGGCCGCGCTGGCCAGTGGGTGTTTTGATAAGGTCATCGTCTCAACGGACGACGATGAAATCGCTGCGGTTGCTCAAGCGCACGGTGCCTGGGTGCCGTTCAAGCGTCCTGCACACTTGTCCGATGATTACACCGGTACCACTGATGTGATAAAGCATGCGGCACAATGGCTGGCAGCGGCGGGTTATGAGAGCGATTATCTCTGTTGTCTTTACGCAACGGCGCCTTTTATTCGTGCGGAGGATTTGCGGCGGGGCAAGGCCGTGATGGATGCTTCAACCCCGGATTACGTTTTTTCGGCGACAACGTACGCGTTCCCCATCCAGCGGGCGCTAAAAGTTGATGAGCAGGGGCAGGTCTCAATGTTCCAGCCCGAGCACTTTACCACCCGCTCGCAGGATTTAACGGAAGCCTGGCATGACTCCGGACAATTTTACTGGGGGACGCGAGCTGCCTGGCTTGAAAAACGTCCGATTTTCTCTTCATCGGCCCGGCTCATCGAGCTGCCGAGACATCGTGTTCAGGACATTGACACACCGGAAGACTGGGCGCGTGCCGAATGGCTATTCAAAGCAATGCAGGCGGAAAAATGAAGTTTGTCTTTCGGGTCGACGCGTCTTTTGAAATCGGCTCAGGGCATACCATGCGCTGCCTTACCCTCGCCGATGTACTGAAAGACCGCGGACATGACTGTGAATTTATTGTACGTGAACAGCCGGGTCACCTGATAGCTCTGATTGAGGCCAAAGGTTATTTCGTCCATGCTTTGCCCTTACCTGAGTCAGTCACCGCCACACCGGACGAGCACGCCCACAGCCACTGGCTCCCGGGAGGGCAGCAACAAGACAGCGAGGACACACTGGCGGTATTACAGCCAAATGAGTGTGACTGGCTGGTTGTTGACCATTACGGTGTTGGTGCGCCTTGGGAAACCCTGGTTCGAAAAGTCTGTCGTCATGTGCTGGTCATCGATGACCTGGCTGACCGAGCGCATCAGTGCGATATCTTACTTGACCAGAATATGGGGCGTCGTGCCGACGACTACGACAAGCTGGTTCCACAAGAATGCGTTCGGTTGATTGGGCCACAGTATGCGCTGCTACGTCCTGAGTTCGCAAACTGGCGTGAGAAAAGCCTGAGCCGCCGTCGTCAACGTACGGAGCTACGCCAATTGTTAATCAGCCTAGGTGGAGTTGATAAAGACAATGTCACCGGCGACGTGCTGGATGCACTGGAAGCCTGCGCTCTGTCTGACTCGGTTACGATGACCGTCGTGCTGGGCCAGCAAAACCCCTGGCTTGAGAAGATACAACAGCAAGCTGCATCGTCGCGCTTTAAGGTCACGGTCAAGCAAGGGGTAAGTAATATGGCCGAGCTGATGAGTCAGGCCGATGTGGCCATCGGCGCCGCCGGCAGCACTTCCTGGGAGCGTTGTTGTCTGGGATTGCCGACCATCATGCTGGTGTTGGCGGAGAATCAAAAGGAAGTCGCAAGATATTTGACTGAGCTGGGAGCGGCGATTTCCGTAAAGATTTCAAGCGAAGACAGCGATTGTTTAGCGGTAAAATTGGACAAGCTCCAGGATGAGAATTTTCTTAGAGGATTAGTAGACGTTAGCAGCAGGCTCATCGATGGTAAAGGTGCAGAGCGCGTGTTGGGCAGATTAGAATAGGTTGAGGAGGATCAAGTGATGCCGGAGTTTAATAGCGACAAGCTAAGGCCAATGAAGGTAAACGATTTAAGCATGGTGTTAGAGTGGCGAAACCATGAAGCTGTTCGAAAAAACATGTACACAGATCATGTTATCTCCGAAGAGGAGCATTTCAGCTGGTTCCAAAGAACGTCATCAGACAATAGCATTAAACATTTCATTTTCGAGAGCCACGGAAAGCCTTTAGGGTTTGTTTCATTTAGCCAAATTGATGAAGCCAATAAACGTGCCCATTGGGCTTTTTACTCTGGTGACTTGAGTACGAAAGGACTCGGAAGCAGAATGGAGTTTTTGGCACTTACGTATGCTTTCGATGAATTAGGGTTAAACAAGCTATGTTGTGAGGTACTTGGCTTTAATCAGTCGGTTGTTAAGTTTCATCAAAAGTTCGGGTTTGAAATAGAGGGATGTTTAAAACAGCATCATATTAAAGACGGCGAGGCTCACGACGTCATTCTGCTGGCTTTTTATAAAGATAAGTGGCCGGATGTGAAAAAAGCTCAATTAGAAAAGGTAAAAAATGTCTAACGCAGTATTAGTGACCGGCGCAACGGGTGGGCTGGGTTATGCTTTGTGCGAGGTTTTTCATCGTAAGGGCTATCAGGTTGTAGGAACGACTCAGCAAAAGAATAAAAAAATTAAGCAGGTCGAGAAGTTAGAAAAGCTTGGTATTAGTATTTATGAATTGGATGTTACTGACTTCGATGGTTGCGAACAGTTACTTGAACGCCTATCGGAGCGTGGAATATCAGTTAGCATTCTCATTAATAATGCCGGAGTGACGGACGATAAGTCATTTAAAAAGATGACGCCTGAACAATGGGGAAAAGTGATTAATACCAACCTGACAGGGGTTTTTAATCTTACACGTGTAGTTTTGCCGCAAATGATTGAAAGAGAATATGGACGAATCATCTCAATATCATCCATTAATGGACATAAAGGTCAGTTCGGTCAGGCAAATTACGCAGCGAGTAAGTCAGCGCTTTATGGTTTTACAAAATCGTTGGCATTTGAGGTTGCAAAAAAAGGCATTACAGTCAATACGGTATCTCCGGGGTATCTCCGTACCGACATGACCGATGCAATGAGTCCGGAAATACTGAGTAAAATCATCGACGAAATTCCGGTAGGGCGACTTGGCAGAACTGATGAAGTAGCACGTTTAGTTGAGTTTCTTGCAGATGACCAAAGCTCGTTCATCACGGGCACGGATTTTCGTATCGATGGTGGCCAGCATTAAAGGGGGACGTATGAAGATTGACGGAAAATTAGTCGGGGAAGGCGACCCTTACATAATTGCGGAGCTATCAGCGAATCATAACGGCAATATTGAGACCGCATTAAAGATTATATCTGAAGCAAAAAGGGCGGGAGCGGATGCGGTTAAGCTGCAAACGTATCGCCCGGACACCATCACGTTGGATTGTGATGCTCCTGAATTTAGAATCGAAGGAGGTCTTTGGGACGGTCGAACACTGTATGAGCTTTACGAAGAGGCGCATACGCCCTGGGAGTGGCATAAACCCCTCTTTGAACATGCCCGTAAAGAGGGTATTACCATCTTCAGCTCACCGTTCGATAACACGGCTGTTGATTTGCTGGAAGATTTAAATGCGCCGGCGTACAAAATTGCTTCATTTGAGGCAGTAGACCTGCCGCTTATTGAATATGTTGCCCGCACCGGTAAGCCGATGATTATCTCAACCGGTATGGCGAACGATGAAGAGATACAGGAAGCGATAGACGCAGCGCGTGGCGCAGGCTGTAAAGAGCTAGCAATTTTACATTGTGTAAGCGGCTATCCGGCGCCTGCAGAAGATTATAATCTCAAAACGTTGGTAGATATGACTGAGCGATTCGGCGTGCTGACTGGTCTGTCAGACCACACGCTGGATAACACTACCGCCATCGTCAGTGCTGCGCTCGGCGCAAGCATTATTGAAAAGCACTTTACGCTGGACAGAAACGGCGGCGGCCCGGATGACAGTTTCTCATTAGAGCCCTCAGAACTTGCAGCGTTATGTCGGGATACCAAAACTGCAAAAGCTGCACTGGGTCAAGTAGACTATGGCCAGAAGTCAAGTGAGCAGGGAAACGTAAAATTTAGACGCTCGCTGTATTTTGTGAAAGACATGAAAGCGGGCGACGTGATTACGGAAAGCTGTATTCGAAGTGTGAGGCCGGGGTATGGTTTAGCTCCCAAGCACCTTAAAGAGTTGATAGGCAAAAAGGTATTGGCTGATGTAAAGCCCAACTCTCCGGTAAGGCAAGAATTAATTAAAGATTAGACATAAAAAGCCAGCTTTTAGCCTAATGCCGATCAGTTAAGAAATTTTTAGCGATCGGTTGACCGATCCGGCAGAGCCTTCAAAATCCATAGTCAGACTCTCTGGCTATGGATTTTTT
>NZ_SNXI01000003.1 GCF_004362895.1 Idiomarina aquatica
AGTACACCAGCAAGATGCGCGGCACGTACCTGCATTTTCACGCTATGTCCAACCGCATAAAGGGCAAGCCCGTACACCGCCGCATCGGCAAAATTGTCCAGGGATTCTCCAATCAGGCCGGTGGACCGGGCGATCAGACCGGCAGTCATTTCCACCACGAACAGAAGTGCATTGATGCCGAGCAACCAGCGCAGGGTCCCGGATTCTTGCTTAGCAGAAGCTGCCGAAAACTCGGCGGCCTTGATGGTCTCCGGATTTGCAGCGACGGTTTCCTGAAGCGAGGCGCCTAGCCCCAAGGTCTTCAGTTTCGAGGTGACGGGCTCGACCTCGCCGTCATGCACGACCTTCAGCCGGCGGTTCGACAAGTCGAAGGACAGCGCCCGAATCTCCTCAAAGCCGTTCAGGGCTAGGCGAATCATTCGTTCTTCTGATGGACAGTCCATCTTCGGCACGGCATAAACACTGACCCATCTCCCTGGCGCCTCGGAGGAGGCCTGTATATCGGTATCCGCTGCGGACGTTGCATCACCGCCACAGGCGCCACCACAGGATTTGCTCATGATACGACTCCACTTGAACAATGTTGTGGTACCATTTTAAACTATAAAGCTACTATAAGGTCAATAGAGTAAAGAATCCGTTGGGGAGGAGGCTGATGCGCATTGGTCAGTTGGCGCAGTTGGTAGGGGTCGAAACACAGACGATCCGCTTCTATGAACAGCAGGGCTTGTTGCCGCCGCCTGATCGGCAGGACAACGGTTACCGTGTCTATACCGAGAAGCATGGTGAGGGGCTGGCCTTCATCCGTCGCTGCAGAATCCTGGGCCTGTCACTGGCTGAGATTCACGAACTACAGAGCTATCAGGACGACCCTCATCAGCCTTGTACCGCCGTCAACGCCTTGCTCGATGATCACATCTCTCATGTGCGGTCGCAGATAACCGCTCTGCAAGCGCTTGAGAAACAACTCGTTTCACTGAGAGCGAGTTGCAACGATGACCGGGAAGTTGAGGCGTGTGGGGTTCTTGCTGGAATTAGCGAAGGAAACATGCACCAGCAGTAGGTGAAGCATCAACCAGATAATCCGATGAGATGCCGGTCTGTCTCACTCTCATGCAAAGGTAAGATCAACCATTTAATCCGCTTACCCGAATTTATTTGCCACTACACGTTCACAAGTTGCAGACCACTATAGCTATGTTCAACGTGTTAAGCGAGTATTGGGCATAGCCAAAAAGTTAAAAGATTCATTTGTGAAAAAGCTTTCAATCAAAAAACTAAAGCTGAAGTTTTAGTAACAAGGTAAGTAACACGCTTGAATCTTAATATTTTTTATCCACTATAAAACAATAAGTTATTAGATCTTATCGATTCCGCCTCCGGCACCACTATTCAGAAAAAGCCCTGCACTTTGTGCGGGGCTTTTTTGTTGGGTTTACACAACACTCGTTTATCAATTAAACCTAATCGCTGTGCTCTTTCAGCACGACAATTTCAAAGTCTGTATCCATTCGTTTAACCATGGTCAAAAACCTTAACAAGGGTGCATGGGATGACTTATCACCCATTCCCCAGCTCGCGTTACCATAGCCCCACGGAATCACCGTTTTACAATGAAGGTCTTGTGCAGCAGATATAGTATCCTCGGGCGTCATATGAACGTAACGATACCACTCTGGACTTTCTTCGCTGTGATAAGACGCAATGGGCAATAAACAGACATCAATATCTCCCAACTGCTCATGAATATCCTTGAAATGCTCGGAATAGCCCGTATCACCGGCAAAGAATAACGTTTTGCCTTCACTCTTTAATAACCAGCCATTCCAGGACGCGCGATTACTGTCGTCGTATATAAACGGGATGAACGTACGGCTACTAAAATGGTGTGCTGGAACTGCATTAATAGTGGTTTCACCCTCTGTCGATTGGGAAAACCAACTCATTTCAAAGACGTCAGCGCCAATTTCAGGAAAATGCCCAGCAACGTTACGCGGCACGTAATAAGAGATACTATTCCCCAATTGCTCGATATCTGCTTTATTAAAATGGTCGTAATGGATGTGCGAGTATAAAACGCCGTCCACAGCGTCTGGCTCAGCTGAGTCAATATCAGGGTAACTCTCACGATAGTCGCCGTTAAACATCGCATGCAGCCAATTGATGGGCCAGTCGAACTCGTTGAATACAGGGTCTGTTAGCCACCTTTCACCAGACGGTGTAACAATTGAAAACTGCGCGTGCCCCAGCCACTGAACGACGAAGTCATTGACATACTTTGCCTGCGCATAAGGTCCTGTGTAAGTACATCGAGCATCGCTACAAGTCAGTTCACTAATCGATTCATAACAATCTGACTCACAGGAAACAGGATATTGTTTTTCTCCCGTATAGAGGTTTGTAAATCGCTGCGAATCACTTCTGACCGGCTGCTTACCAACATCTATTACCTTAACGTTGTTAGAGGAACATGCCGATAATGAGGCGATAATTAGCGCCGCTACTATTAAATTTTTTAACACATCTAATCCACTCGTTGTTGGTACCTTTGGGAGATAAACCTATGGCGCATTTCGCTGCGAGGGGTCGCTCTTAAAGTCGCTGACCAGCTTCCGCGGGTTCAGAGCTTCGCGTTGTTTTTGTGCAGCTTCCGCCCACCAGAACAACTGATTCAGCGTTCGCCCGAAATAGTGGATCCAGCGCTCAGTATCTTTTACGTCCTGATTGAATTTACCGTTTTCCTCAAACACGGTTTGTGCTTTAGGCACGTGGATCATAGCTGATACCGGCAGGCAGCCTAACTCTGAAAGAAAGGTGCGCATGTTAACCGCAGCGCGAGCACCACCCCACTGACCAGCCGAGTAAGTCACAATGGCACTGGGTTTGTAGGAGTACAAAGACGCACCAAAATGGTTCAGCAAGTTTGCCAGAGCGGGGCTCATGGAGTGGTTATATTCAGGACTGACCATCACGTAAGCATCGGCAGCCTCAATCTTTTTAGCAAGGATGTCTAAGTGTTCGGGAACGTCTTTTTCATGGTATGAAAAATGTGGCTTAAAAACATCATCAAATGAGTAATCTAAAGGGTCAACAAGTTCGACTTCTGCGTTATCGAAGCTTTGTTCCAGATAATTAACGCAGGCCTTTGCTACACGTTCGCCCAACCTAGCTGGCTTGGGCGGTGTACTATCGCGTACCGTACCTAAAAACACTAAGTATTTCATTGTGGTTCCTTAACCGAATCTCTGGCGGGCAAAAAGCTAATTGCAGCCGTGGATAATAGCAATAACAGCGTTGATATGATTAAACAAGCAACCAGTCCCCATTGCTGATATACCCAGCCCGATAAAATGGTGCCTAATAGACGCCCGGCGGCATTGGCCATGTAATAAAAACCAACGTCTAGAGAAACACCATCAGCCCGTGAATATGAGACAATGAGGTAGCTGTGCAGTGATGAGTTAATAGCAAACAAAATGCCGAACAGCCCTAAGCCAATAATGATGCTCTGCGCAACCGGTAAGTGTTGCCACAGTGCCAGGCCGAGCGCCAGTGGACTAAGCGTCAATAGCGCATTCCAGACTATCGCCTGAGTTTTGGGCACGTCCTTGCTACTTTTTGTGAATTTAGGCGCAACGCTTTGCACAAACCCGTAGCCAATAACCCACAAGGCTAAAAAGCTGCCGACCTGCCAGTGGTTCCAGTCCAGTTGGCTGGCTAAGAACACCGGTAAAGCGACGACAAACCAAACATCGCGGGCGCCAAAGAGTAGAAACCGCGCGCCCGATAGAATATTGATAGGCCGGCTTTTGGATAAAATGTCCTTAAATTTAGGCTTGAACTTAGCTTTGCCCGATTCTTTTTTCAGAAAAATTAAACTGGCTATCCAGACCAGGCTGAGCATAACCGCCATGGCGAGCACCGCACCCTGGAAACCAATTAACGTCAGCAACAAGCCACCCAGGAAAAAGCCAACGCCCTTTAAGGTGTTTTTTGAACCGGTGAGTATAGCAACCCACTTGTAGAGCTGAGCCTGTTTGTCATCCGGCACCAATAGCTTGATAGTGCTTTTGGCGCTCATTTTATTGAGATCTTTGGCAATACCGGACAGCGCCTGAGCCGCCATCACCCAAATAACAGTGAGCATAGAACTGGGCACCAGCAGCATGGCGAGTGCCACAATTTGTATACCAAGCCCAATATTCATGGTCCGGTTGAGTCCCCATCGAGCCCCCAGCCAGCCCCCAAACAGGTTAGTGACTATGCCGAAAAACTCGTAGAACAGGAACAACATAGCCACTTCCAGCGCACTATAACCCAACTGGTGGAAGTGCAGCACCACCAGCATGCGCAGCGCGCCGTCAGTCAGGGTAAAGGCCCAGTAATTACCGGTAACAATTAAATATTGGCGTATTGCCGGCGACAGCTGACTCAGCATCACCCGACCTTTTCGACCAGTTCAACCGCGCGGTTGGCATAACCCCATTCGTTGTCATACCAGGCATAAATTTTAACGTGCGTACCGTTAATGACCTTGGTGGACAGCGCATCGACTATGCTTGAGCGCGGATCGGTTTTGTAATCTATCGACACTAACGGGCGCTCTTCGTAACCCAGAATGCCTTTTAGCTCACCTTCTGCAGCTTCTTTCATCCAGCCGTTGATCTCTTCCACCGAAGTGGCCTTTTCGACTTCGAACACACAGTCGGTTAACGATGCATTGGCAAGGGGTACGCGAACCGCATGGCCGTCAATCTTGTCCTTAAGCTCCGGGAAAATCTCGACAATAGCCGTTGCCGAACCTGTAGACGTCGGAATTAAGCTCATGCCGCAGGCACGGGCTCGGCGTAAGTCTTTGTGTGGCGCGTCCAGAATGCTTTGGGTGTTGGTCAAATCGTGAATAGTAGTGATAGACGCGTGCTTAATACCAATTTTGTCCTGCAGAACTTTGACTACCGGCGCCAGACAATTAGTGGTGCAGGACGCGGCAGTGACTATTTGATGTTTTTCAGGCTCGTAAAGGTGGTCATTAACGCCCATCACAATATTCAAAGCGCCGGGCTCTTTGACCGGAGCTGATACGACAACTCGTTTTACGCCTTGTGACAGGTAATCGTTGAGCACCTTCACGGTTTTCATCTTGCCGGAGGCTTCCAGCACCACATCGCAACCACTCCAGTCGTTGTCGGCAATGGTTTTGTGCTGAGAGAAAGCAATGCGCTCCCCACCAATTTGAATGGCGTCGTCCAGACCCTCAGCTTCATATCCCCAGCGACCGTGCACCGAATCAAAATTCAGCAAATGCGCAAAGGTTGCCGCATCAGCGCCCGGGTCATTCACCTGAACAACCTGCAGCTCAGGGGTGTCCCAAGCCGCGCGCAAGGCTAAACGCCCAATACGCCCCAAACCGTTAATTCCAACTTTAATCGACATGCAAGACTCCTTAATTTTGACTAAACCAGTGACGTGTCCGATTAGCAAACCAGACCAATAAGTATCGTTCAAACACACCCATTATCGATATCCTTGATTTGTTGAGGAATTAACGACGCGTGGTAAGTCGCTGTGGTTTTAATGATAGTCGCCATCCAGTCCTGTAGGGCCGGATTAATTCGATAGTAAACCCAGCGCTGATCTTTGCGATCGGCCAACAAGCCGTATTCGCGCAGCTGCGCCAAATGCCGCGATACTTTGGGCTGTGACATACCAGTGGCATCGACAAACTGGCAAACACATAACTCGCCATGGTGTTGCAGCATCAAAATCATTTGCAGGCGCAGCGGGTCAGCGAGAATTTTGAAGAACTCATGCGGTGCGTCAAACAGCTGCGGACGGTCACTTTTTTTGCGTAAAATAAGCAACAGCATCTTTATGCGCTCGCTTAATTCATGCGCCGTTTTCTTAAACGCATCCGCTTGTTTACTGACCACCGGGTCGGGGAAGTCCCAGGCAATGAAATGCTGATCACCGCACAAAGTTTGGCATTCTGTGCGAGCCCGATCACAAAGGCTTATCACGTAATCAAAGCTATTGAGATTAATTTCATCAAGCGCTTTTGAGTGCAGTCCACCGGTCTCAACCCCCAGTGTGCCTAATGCTGCCAACGCTTCAGGCTCTGGCCGAGTGGGCTCAGTACCCGCGCTGGCAACCTTAAAGTCATCGCCCGCAAACTGTCTAAAAAGTGCCTCGGCCATTAATGATCGGGCTGAGTTAGCAGTGCAAAGAAACAATACGCTTGTCGGTTGTTTTGAAGTCATATTCAGCGCCATATATCTGATATTTCATATATATGGTAAACCAAATATGTAATTATTCAAGAGACGTGAATAACCTCAACAGACTGCTTACCGCGATTTGTTTGCCATTCAATCGTTTGACCAATAGACAAACCGATAAGCGCAGCCCCCAGCGGGGCAAAAACCGATAAGCTATCTTCGTATTTGTCGACCTGGTCTGGCGCTGTTAGCGTTTTCGTGAATACTTTACCTGTTTCAAGCACTTTAAAGGTGACTTGTTTATTCAAACGAGCTACATGGTCTGGCATGGCCGCAGGCGTTACGACTTCAGCGCGCGCTAACTCGGCTTCTAATTCATCGAGTAATTCCCGCGGCAGTCGCGATTCATCAAGACAGTGTTCGATTACTGCTAAGTCAAAGGTTGATATCATGATTTTTGGTTTTGTTTGCATGTCTATTCTCCATTAAAAAAGGGCTCCGAAGAGCCCTTTACTAGTTACTCATCAGAAAGTTTCTTTTTTTTCTTTTGCTTTCGTTTTTCTTTTAACGTCATTTGTGGCTTCTTTTTCTCTTTTTCTTTACTCATTGGATTCACCTTATCTGTTCAATAATTAAACTCAAAGACTATTGCACAACTCAGTTACTCCAAGGCTCTGCCCTCCTTAAGGCTTGTTTTTTTAGTTCTTTCGCATTATTCGTTGCTGATTCACCGCAACAATATTCCAGTATTCAGTTTTTCGTCCATGTTGGGTCATCGCCACCGCTCCCGGGCGCAGACCTAATAAAGCCAGTCCCATAGCCGAAATGAACGAAATTCGCTGGTTTTCGGGATCCGCCAATTCGGGGGGGCACTAACGTTATCGTGAGCCGCTCTTTAGAGCGACAGTGTTGTATTGTTACTCTTGAGCCTACGCTAATACGCCCGATCAAACGGGAACTAGGCTGCTGACTATATTCCAAGCGACTCAACAACAGGCTTAAATCCATTGGGTCGACTAACATCTGTCCGCTATTTTTAAAAATAGGATTAATTGGACATAAGAGAGCCCTACAAGGCCTCAACAAACGCATAAGCACGGCTTTTCTCCAACCGAACTAATGAAAGAAGTATTTTTATAAAATCACAACAGAAAAGCGCCGAACGCAGGGGCTGCGTTCGGCTTAATTTGGAAAGGTGAGTGCGGTACTCTGTATGGAATAGTTATACTTAAACATGGTGTCCTCGAAACCCGATGACACCATCATAGCCGCTAAAAAATTTAAAGCAAGTCCGCCACTAATCGTCTAGATTAAAGGGGTTTTCCAATGACCGCGACGGCTCAGTAAACCAGACTGGGCCTTGTTCGCTCATATAAAAATGGTCTTCCAGACGCACGCCAAATTTATCCGGCTGTATCACCATGGGCTCGTTGCTAAAACACATGCCCGGGGCTAATAAGGTTTTATCTCCGCCAACTAAATAAGGCCATTCGTGCAAATCCATGCCAATGCCGTGACCGGTACGATGCGGCACGCCGGGTAATTGATAGTTATCTTTTAAGCCAATGTTGGCTAATTCGTCGCGAACGGCATCGTCGACTTCTTCGCAAGCACGGCCATTAGCCGCCGCATTAAAGGCGGCTAACTGCAATTGTTGTTCGTATTGCCAAAAGGTTTTTTGTTCATGCGTGGCTTCGCCAAAGGCATAAGTTCGGGTGATATCCGAGTGATAGCCATGCAACTTGCAGCCGGTATCAATTAATACCCAGTCATTTTTCTGTAGATGCTGCTCGTAATTAACTCCGTGCGGGTAACTAGTCCCCTGGCCAAATAAAACGATGCAGAAGAACGAACCACTGGCACCCACCCGGCGATGGGCTTCGTCAATAAATGCACGCACTTCAGAGGCACTAATACCCTCATGTAACATGGCTGCGGTGGCACGGTGCACAGCCAGCGTCATGTCCATGGCACGTTGTATTAGTGCAAGTTCCGCCTCAGATTTCTGCATACGACATGCTGCGGTAATGACTTTTGCATCCACCATCTTTGCCGCCGGATAGCGTTCTTCAAGATTGGCAATGATACTGTAGGAACAGGATTCATCCAGCGCCAGCTTGCCTTCGGTCAGCCCCTGAGTCTGTAAGAACTGTACAAAGTGATCATAGGGCGACTCGTGTTCGTCCCACAGTAACGTGTTTAGAGGCACCACCATGGCCTGCGTTAGCGAGCCCACTTCAAAAGCGGGCGCTATCAAGGTCACATCGCCCTGCGCCGGCACAATCGCCCCGACCAGTCGCTCACTGGCGTACCATTGCAATCCGGTAAAATAAGTTAAATTTGTGCCCGCGTTAACATACATGGCATCAATACCATTTGCCTGCATCAGCGCTTGCGCTTTTTTAATACGAGCCTGATATTCCGATAATTGAATCGGCTCTAAATCCGCTGTCATACCATCAAGGCTATTAAGCGCTTGCTCTGCTGTTAACGTACCTACACCCTGGGTCATCTGCTCTACTCCGTAACTTTTATTTATCCGCAGTGTATCAAAAAACACCGCCGCTTGTTGCGAACAATTCTCATTTATACTATCGTTTTGATGTCGCTATAACGATACTAAGTCAATAGGGTCACAAAATGGCATCAGCAATTTCGCATAATCACCAGTTTCATACTTGCTTTGCAGAAGCAACTCAACTATTGCAACAGCACCAATTACAGGCAGCACTGGCCACCTTGTTACGGGCGCGTAGATTAGCTCTGCAGGTCAGCGAGGATCCCGTGCTGGCCGCGAACGGACAGCAAAACTACGTAACAACGAGTTTGATCATGATGGGGGTGCAATTCAGATTGCATCTGCATGCGGACACGCTTGCCACGTATCACCAGTTGTTTCATCAGCTGGATGACTGGCTTGGCAGAGCATCCAGCAGAGCATGTCAAAAACGTTTGCGCGGTTATCAGACGCTGGCGGAGAGAGCCTGTCGGCATCTTCACCTGGAACGATTACGCGAGGAGACCATTAATGCGCAATCAAACCCATAGTCGCGTTCGGCTTGAAATAGACACACAGCAACTAATGCGCTTAATGCAAAAGCGTCAGCTGGTTGCCAGTGATTTTCGCTGTTGCGACAGTAAAAGTCGCTGTGTTTTAAAACAACTATTGCTGGAGTGCTCGGCACGAACAATCAGTCAAAGCGTAAAATAACCTATTTATGTTCAATTGTAAGAACATGTTATCCATTTGATTTATATATAAAAAGCTATTTTGCGTTTATCCGCCACCCGGCTAATAATAACAATATATCTACAACGGGGAACAAGCATGGCGGTAAAATTTGAAGATCGCCCGATTGAGCAGGTACGGGAACAAACCATTGATCAGCTGGTGATGAATTACAGTCACGGCATCATTTCTGCCGAGGCCTTTGAGCGCCGTTTAGATCAGGCTATGGATGCCACCGAACATGCGCAGTTGTCGGTACTGGTCGAAGACTTAGAACTAAAGCCTGACGCGTCTTACGACAACATGAAAGAGCAACGGTTTTCACCGCAATATGGTGAGGGCCGGGTAGAACCGACCGAAAACGTCATTTCAATTTTGTCCTCGAATGAGCGAACCGGGGTATGGACGGTTCCTAGTCAAATCACCATCTATTCGTTGCTGGGCTCTGCCGTACTGGACTTTACCGATGCCATTTTTAGACAGCCTGACGTTACCGTAAAAATCGTCGGTGGCCTGTCCAGTCTGGAAATCTATGTACCTGAACAGGTTACGCTCAGTACCAATGTGTTCAATATACTTGGATCTACCGAAAACAAAGCGCCCTCGCTGGGTCACCTGAAGCAGGCACCACATATACGTATCGAAGGGATCCAAGTGCTGGGTTCGGTCGAAATTAAAGTCAAACGCAGCATGAAAGAAAAGTTTGTCGCCTTCGCCAACAGCCTAAAAAGCACCTTTCAATCTCATTAAAGTCGGAGTAAATTGAAGCTAACACTCAAATAAACAGGGAGTTAGCTTCAATGAAACTCTATGAGATGGCGAAAGCGCCCAATCCACGCCGGGTGCGCATGTTTCTGGCCGAAAAAGGCTTACTGGACGAGGTTACCTGCATCGAGATTGATCTTGCCAAAGGTGAAAACCTCAGTACCGATTTTAGTGCTAAAAACCCCATGAACAAGGTACCGGTACTAGAGCTTGACGACGGCACCTGTATTAGCGAAACCACCGCGATTTGCCGTTATTTTGAAGAGCACTATCCCGACAGCCCAAAACTATTGGGCAACGATGCTAACGAAAAGGCCATAATCGAGCAGTGGACTCGCTGGGTCGACTTCTATCTGTTCCTGCCCATTGGCATGGGCTTTCAGCACACCACTGATTATTTTGCGCACCGCATGAATCCGATCAAAGAATGGGGCGAATCAAACATTGAACAGGCAATGAAGTTCTTCGACTTCTTAGACAACCATTTAAAAGACCATGACTACATTGCCTGCGGACGCCTGACAGCAGCCGATATTAATGCGTTTTGTTCAGTTGATTTCGGTAAGGTAGTTAACTTACGCGTTAATGAATCGCACCCTCACCTGAAACACTGGTACGAGCGCATAAAAGCGCGTCCGTCGGCTGCTGTTTAGGACATCACCATGCAAATGAACTGGCAGGATTTGTCCGGCAAACTTTCGGGACTATGGCAAACCGAGCTCTACAAAGCCGGTGATACACCGATTTATTTGTCGCAAGTGATCATCGCCTTAGTATTGATCATTATTGGCTTTGTGATTGTGCGTTGGTTAGGGGCTCACCTGGTTAAACGCGCGCTGCGTTCCAGTGGCGCATCGGAGAATACCGTGTACGCGTTTCGCCGGCTGATTTCCTTTTTCGCATACGCCATGATCGTATTAATTGCGCTACCCATTGCCGGTATTCCGATAACCATATTCGCAGTACTCGGTGGCGCCTTAGCCATTGGTGTCGGCTTTGGTGCACAGAACCTACTAAACAATTTGATTTCCGGCATTATTTTGATTGCCGAGCGCCCCATTCGCATCGGCGACATTGTCGAACTGGAAAAAGAACGCGGTCGGGTCGAGGAAATTGGTAACCGCTGTGTACGCATTCGTCGCTACGACGGTGTGCATGTGTTAGTGCCGAACAGTTATTTCCTCGAGCAGCGAGTGGTTAACTGGACCCTGGTATCAGCGGATATTCGCTCGGTAATTTCAGTGGGGGTTGCTTATGGTTCGCCGGTCGAGAAAGTCAGAGACTTAATGCAGCAGTCAGCCGAGGAACACGAAAAGGTATCGAAGGACTATCCGGTTGAGGTCTTCTTTGAAGAGTTTGGAGATAACGCACTGACGTTTAACCTATTTTTCTGGACCAGTGTGCACCAACCCATGGATATCCGCCGGGTGCAATCCGATGTACGGTTTAAAATCAATGCGCTGTTTGCCGAGCACAATATTGTCATTGCCTTCCCGCAACGCGATATTCACCTGGATACCAGCAAGCCGTTGGAAATTCACCTGAAAGATCCCAGCGAACATCAAAAAGGCGCCTAACAAGGCGCCTTTATCATCATCGCAGAGTCTGAGAGCTAGAACTCACGTTTATAAGTAAGCGAGAAACTTACTCCACGTGTCTCTGAACGCAACAGCGTATTATCAAACTCAATCTCTTTATCCTGGTTCAACATGTTCTGAACTTTGAGGGTAATTTGCGAGTTAAAGTCTGGATAATAGCTGTACACCGCATCCAGTGAATGGAAGGGTTGCTCAAACGAATCGCCACGGCCATCGATACCCGGAATGATAATACGGTCACCGAATACGTTATACACTAACGACGCCGAGTGCATGCCGTCATCTGAATCGAAGCCTAACTGCGTATTCACCACCCACTCTGAATGACCCGTTAAGCGCCGCTCTGTATTGGTGATTGAGGTTGATACACCGGTTTGCTCAACAATGTTCTGTGTGTCGAGTGTAATGCTTGAATCGCTTAACGTAACGTTACCCGAGACAAAGAAGTTATTACTTAAGCTCTTCAGCCATTCCACTTCAGTACCGTACACTTCGCCGGTCTCAGCGTTGGCAATACGCACCAGCGGCGGACCATCCTGCGACGGTGACTGTACCGATTCAATCGGGTTTGTCATGTCTTTATAGAAAAACCCGACTGATAAGGTATCTCCATTGTCCTGGTACCATTCCCAACGCGCATCAAAGTTATTGATATCGGTTGTTTCCAAACCTGGAGTACCACCTACCGGGAACAACGTCAGTGGATCCAGGTAGGTTGAACTGGACACTTCACGCAGATCCGGACGCACCACGGTTTTACCGTAGCTAAACCGTAGTTGTTGCTCGTCAGTCAAAAAGTAAGTCAGCGCCAGTGACGGGTACAAATCATCTTCCTGGAACGCCAGATCCACTAAGTCCTGTGCATCAGGGCTTGTCGGCAGGTCTATTTCGCCCGACTGCGGAATTAACGGTACCACTACCTGACGAAAATCTTCCCAACGAACACCGGCAGTAACCCGCCATTTTTCATCAAAGAAAAAATCACCTTCAAAATAGTACGCGTCAATCGCCTGAGCAGAGATATAGTCATCCCCCGCAACCGTCGTGTCGTTAAGAATCGGCAAAAAGCCCAACTCCGCATCCGCAATGACGTTGTCGTTGAGGATTTCGCCTAGCTGATAGCCTTCCAGCACGCTTGAGTCACTGAATGCACGGGTGTTGATATCAAAACGACGGTTGGTTGCGTAGCGCGTTTTCTGTACAAAGTCAGCGCCCGCCTTCAGGGTAATATCCCAGCTGTCTAACATAATCGGCAGCGTTACATTCCCGCCCCAGTTTTCGACCTGGTCATTCAAATCCTGAAAGTTGTAACGTGCAGCCGTTGTCGCATTGGTTAAAACACTCTCGTTTTCGCGATCGAAGGTTCCGTCATCGTTGCGATCCGTCAAAATGAAACGGGTTTCGATATTGCCCGGTGCATAACGGCTTGAACGTGACTTCGAGTATTTCCAGTCAACGCCTAAGAAGTTCCAGTCGGTAAAGGTATGCATGCCTTTAACTTGATTCGCCACCATGCGACGCTCCTGATAGGTCACATCGTATGAACGGATACGCTGGTCAGAACCAAAGTTAATATTGTTACTGTTACCGAGCTTTTCACGGAACTGATCTTCGGTGTCATTTAAAATAACATGGCTAAAATCGACTTTATGGTTACTGCCGTAATTAATACCGGCGGTAAACATTCCGGACCAGGTTACCTGCTGTTCGGTCGACTCAACATCATCCCAGCCACGCAAAATGGTGTAGGTGCCATCCGGGTTAAGACTCCAGTCTTCACCTAAGTATTGCTCCGACACTTCCCACTCGTTGTCATACGCAGCTGTGGCTAAAAATCCAATAGCCCATTTGTCGTCGATGTCATAACGATTGCCATAGGTCAGATCCAGACCATAATCCGGGTCAATCGTTTGTAGGCTTGGGTCATAATCGCGATTTAACGCCAACGCAACATCGCGGTTTTGCTCTAACGAAATATCATCCAGGAATGTACGTTGATCCCACAGGCTCTGCAGCATTTGTGGTGCAGCACGGGTCCCATCGTCTTTGCCGTTCCAGTTACTGCCGCCGTCATACCAGTAGGCGTCATCAAAGTTTTCGCTGTTTCCACCCACTTTGACTGATGCATTAAAGACTTCTTCGCTGGGCGCTGATTTCAAGCGGATATCAACATTACCACCGCCAAAGTTGGCGGGCATAGATGCCGAATAGGATTTTTGCACGGCCAGGCTTTCAATGATGTCAGCCGGGAATAAATCCAGTGGGATTACCGCGCGGGTAGGATCCGGGCTAGGTACTGACATACCATTGAGCTGAGTACTGGAGTACCGTTCACCCAAACCACGCACATAAATGAATTTGCCGTCCACCAGCGTTAAGCCCGTTACCCGACGAAGTGCCGCTGCCGCATCGCTGTCACCGGTACGGGAAATCTGCTCAGCACCCATGATGTCAGCAACAAACGCTTGCTCTTTGCGTTCCTGCACTACCGCCGCAGCACTGCCTTGTAATCGGGTACCCGTGGTTACAACTTCTTCGATAACCGTTTCGGGTGAGGCTTGTTGTTCAGTAGCAGAAGATTGTTCAGTAACAGATTGCTCCTGCTGTTCTTGTAATGCATACGCACTTTGCGATGACAAGCCCGTTAAAACCGCAAGAGTAAGGCTCGCCAGAGGAAATTGTTTGGCTCGCATGATAGTAACTACCTCTTTTATACAGTGAAAACCGGGGCACACAATCCTTTGCGTGCCCGCGGTTTAGGGTGCGGTGTTATTCCAGACCTACTGTCCAGCCTGCAGTCCAGTCGTTATCGCTGCTTACTGCGCCAACAAAGTCTGCGTTGTCAAAGAAGGTATCGCCACTTAAGTCAGCAGCTGCCGCGTCCGTTGCGGTTACAATGCCTTCCAGTGCTTCAGCGGCTGTCACAACACTGTTGCCTTGCTGACCCAGGAACCACTGTTCAAGGTCTACGTCAGACGTGCCAAACTTGAAGTTTTCGCCGTTATCACATGCCATGACCGAGTGCGTCATGCTGATGCCGCCATCCTGCAAGTGACCCTGGCTGACCGGGTTGTTCTCAACTTCTAAACACTCTCCCATACCGGCAGGGCCTGATACGATGGTGTTGTAGAAAGTCGCCTGAGTACCTTCGCGCAAGTAGATACCTTCAGATGAGTTCTCGCCGGCAAAGGTGTTTCCGATAATTGTCAGGTTAGCCAGTGTCGGGCTCGACATAGGTTCAGCTGCCGGGTTAGAACCGTCGTTATCCGCTTCGATACCACGGTTCGCGTCTGAGTTGTCCGGATTCTGGCGTACCAGTACATATTGCAATTTACCCTGATAACCGTTATCCCAATCGATGCTGTCGTCCTGCATGTTGGTCAGCACTACATACTTGAAGTTAACGTTACCACCGAACATTTCGATGCCATCATCCGAGTTGTTGTGCACTTGAATGTACTCGACGGTTGTACCTGAACCGACACCACCAAAAGTGATACCGTTTAATTCGTTGTCAGGTGCAATTTCGAAGCCACCGTTCATGACACGCACGTAACGCAAAGTACCCGAGCTATCAGCGCTATCTGTACCACCGAACACCGCGCCTTCTTCAGCACCTTCAACTTGCAGCGCACAGTCAGAGCCATCTGACGGACATTTATTGCTTGGTGCATTACCCAATACAATCAAACCGCCCCATTGCCCTGGCATACCTTCGCCGCTTTCTACATCAATTGAAGAGGTTAATGAGATAGGTTCCTCTGCAGTACCTTGTGCGTCAATTTCTGAACCACGACTGATGACCAGGTAGTCATTACCCGTGCGGCCATAGACCGTAACACCTGGTTCAATGGTTAATGTTGCAGAATCAACGTTGTCGCCGCCAATAAATACCGGACCAGTCAGCGCGTAGAAATTGCCTGCTGTTAATGTCAGATCATCCGTGTAACGACCTTCTAATTCACAAGTTGTCGTTGAACCATCAATAGGCGTGATAGCTTCAGTGCCGGCCGGGCAACCGGCTACCGGTGCTTCTGAACCACCAGCAGTCACTTCACCGCCGCCAAAACCAAACGCCCAGCCTTGACGCCAATCGTCGCTGCCACCGACAGCACCGATAAAGTCGACCGCTTCAAAGAAGCTACCGTCAACCGTATTCGAAACGTCCTGACCTGCGCCCAGCAATGGAGAGCCGCTCATTGGCTGGCCATTGGCAGATAACATCACTGACTCACTGATAAAGTTGTTCGCCTGGTCGTTTAAGAACCAGTCTTCCAGGTTTACGTCCGTGTCGCCGTACTTAAAGTTCTCGCCATTTGAACAGGCAAATACCGAGTTTTCCATACGGATGGTATTGTCAGCCAGGTGTCCCTGAGATACCGGATTGCCCTCGACTTCAAAGCATTCACCCATTTCTGATGGCCCGGTTACTACTGTGTTGTAAAACTGAGCGCCCGTACCTTCACGTAGGTAAATGCCCTCTGACGAATTCTCGCCCTGGAAGTTATTACCAACGATGGTCAGGTTAGCAAGAATAGGGTTAGACATAGGTTCAGCAGCAGGGTTAGAACCGTCGTTATCGGCTTCGATACCACGGTTTGCGTCGCCACCGTTTTTATCATGCTCCACATATACAAACTGCATGCGGCCGCGATAACCGTTATCCCAGTCGATGCTGTCATCTTGCATACCGGTTAACACGACATGTTTAAAGTCGACGTTACCACCAAACATTTCGATGCCATCATCTGAGTTACCATGAACTTGCAAGTACTCGACCGTAGTACCTGAACCGACGCCGCCAAAAGTAATACCGTTTAATTCGTTATCCGGGGCAATTTCAAAGCCACCGTGTTTGACCACTAAATAACGAAGTACGCCTGAGTTGTCGGTCTCATCGCTACCGCCAAATACTGCGCCTTCTTCTGCACCTTCCACTTGCAGCGCACAGTCAGAGCCATCCGACGGGCATTTGTTGCTTGGCGCGTTACCTAAAATGATGAAGCCGCCCCACTGTCCCGGTGCTGTTTCCTCGCCCAGAACATCCTGCGAAGAGGTCATGATGATCGGCGCGTCTGCAGTACCTTCTGCCATGATTTGCGAATCACGGCTAACAACTAAATAATCGTTGCCCTGGCGACCGAAAATAACCGTACCCGGCTCAACGGTAAGTACCGCTGAATCCGTTTTGTCGCCGCCCACAAAAGTTGGGCCGTCAATGGCATACATAACCGTTGTGCCGTCTTCAAGGCTGTTGATTAACGTTGTGTCTGCTGTAATGCGTCCTGAAAGAACCTGAACCTGAACTTCTTCGCCCAAGGCTTCTGACGCTGCAAGCGACAATGAGCCACTGGTTTCGCCTGGTAAGTCAACACCGGTGTCACCGCCGGTATCTCCACCATTGTCACCACCTGTACCCGGGTCCGGCTGTTCTACCGTGGCACCGGTATCAATATTAATGTCGCCGCCGCAACCTGCCAGAGCAAGTGCTGCCGCAACAGCAGAAGCTTTAAATAACGTTTGAAGTTTCATTGAGTTCTCCCGACCTTCTATTTTCGGTTTTGAATTGACGGGAGCGAGGTTAGTCAGCTTGCGTGACAGATATGTGACAACTTCAAACTGTCATAAAATATTCACCAATTTGAAACCTTGCGTTGATCTGTTTTGTTGCCTACAAAGTAATAAGTTCAAAACCCATAACAGGAAATAAAAATGAAAAAGCTTTTGCTTGCAACGGCTGTTGCCGTGAGTTTTTCAAGTTTTGCACAAGACCGTTTTGCCGATGTACAAATTAATGCTGAAGAAGTTGGTACTAATGTCCATATGTTGACGGGTGCCGGCGGCAACATGGCGTTAATGCCCGGACCCGATGGCGTGCTGCTTATCGATGACCAGTACACGCAATTGGCCGATAAAATTGGTAGTAAAGTCAACGAACTGACCGGTGAAGATGTGCGCTATGTCATCAATACGCATTTTCATGGCGACCACGTCGGCTCAAATATGTGGCTGCGTCAAAACCATGATGCAACCATTTTAGCTCACGATAACGTGCGTGAACGGTTAAGCAGTGATAGTGATTTTGACACGGCCGGCCTGCCGCAACTCACCTTTGACTCAACCGTTACACTGCACATCAATGGCGATACCGTACACGTATTTTACCTGCCTAATGGCCACACCGATGGTGATGTCGCCGTGTGGTTTGAAGAGGCCAACGTTCTGCATCCGGGCGATCTATTTTTTAACGAGCGCTTTCCGTTTATCGACTTAGGTAGCGGCGGTGACGTCGATGGCTACATCGAGAATGTCGAGACGCTGATCAGTAAGATTAACGATGATACGGTCATCATTCCGGGCCATGGCCCTAAAGCAACGCGCGCCGATTACCAACGCTTTGTTAATATGATCAAAGAAACCAAAGCAGAAGTTGATGCAATGCGTAATCAGGGTATGGCATTAGAGGATGCGCTGGGTAACGGCCTCAGTGAGAAGTGGAGCCCGTGGGCCTGGAACTTCATCACCGAGGAACGTTGGATTAAAACACTCTACTAAGTCTATATTAGCCGAAATTCCATGGCCAACTCATCGCAGTTGGCCTTTTTCGGGCACAACTCACAGTCCTTCATCACCTTTTCCGGCAGTGTATCCTTGCTGCAATGACTAAAGTTTTGTTGTTCAAAAAAGTCCGGTACCCGGGTTAATACGATCACCCGTTTTAAGTGTAACCGGCGGGCTTTATCCAGTAGCTTTTCTACTAATAAGCGCCCCTGGCCTTTGACACTACTTTTGGGATTAACGCCTAACGAACGAATTTCTGCCAGCCCTGTGGTGTAGATATAGAGTGACGCGCAGCCCATCACCTGGCCATCAATTTCGGTCACCGCGAACTCATTAATCGAATGAATAATATCGTCTTTAGCCCGCGGTAGGTTTTCGCCTGCCATCGCCCAATGCCCGACTAAGCCGACAATTGCGTCAATGTCTGACAGATTGGCATCGCGCACGCTAATCTGTTGCTGTTGCCGAACTTTTTTTAACGCAGAGGTTACCTGCTGCCTTGACGTGCCGCCCAGTGCCTGACGTTTACTTAACAAAGATTCAAGCGAAAGCCACTCATAGACATCCTCGCGGATATTGGCGTTTACGCGTTGCAATTGGCTTAGCGCCAATGCCTCCAGTGGTTGGCGTTGGCTAATGGCTAATTGCACCAGCTCACCGACCTGGTGATGTGCCTGCCTAAAAGGAACGCCTTTTGCGACCAGATAGTCGGCAAGTTCGGTTGCGTTGGCGTAGCCTTGTTGTGCAGCCTCTCGACAACGCTGATGATTAACCGTAAGCCCGCTCAAACATTGGCTGGTGATCTGAAGCGCCGCACGCCAGTGCTTTAGCGCATCAAACAAGCCTTCTTTGTCTTCCTGCAGATCTTTGTTGTAGGCCAACGGCAACGACTTCAACGTCATTGTCATCGCCATCAACGCGCCGGTCACCCGTCCCGTTTTACCCCGCACTAACTCCAGCGCGTCAGGGTTTTTCTTTTGCGGCATTAATGATGACCCTGAGGTTACGTCATCGGCCATCTCGATAAACCCGGCTTCGCCGCTGTTATAAAAAATCAGATCTTCAGTCAGGCGCGACAGGTGTAACATCGACAACGACGCTGTGCTTAACAGTTCAATGACATAATCACGGTCAGATACCGCATCTAAACTATTTAAACAGGGCTGGTCAAAGCCCAGTTGGTGAGCCAATTGCCGGCGGTCGATCGCATAAGCGGTTCCGGCCAGCGCGCCACATCCCAGCGGCGACTGATTCAACCGCTTTAAGGCATCCGTTAACCGTTCCAGATCGCGTTTAAGCATTTCCACATAAGCCAAAGCCCAATGCGAAAACAGCACCGGCTGCGCCCGCTGCAAATGGGTATACCCCGGAATAACCGCATCTATTTCACGCTCTGCTAAAAGTGCTAACTGCTGCTGTAAGTCGCTCAAGTTCTGGGTTAAATCAGTCACTTGCTGACGACACCATAACCGTAAATCAGTCGCTACCTGGTCGTTACGGCTACGCCCGGTATGTAGCTTTTTACCCAGGTCGCCAACCAGCGCGACTAATTCCCGCTCAACAAAAGAATGGATATCTTCATCGCCTGCCTTAGCTATCGCAGACGGGTTAGACTTTAACCTTTGCCACAGCTGCTGCAGTGCCTGCTGCAACTGGTTACATTCCTGCGCCGTTAACACGCCTACCTGGCGCAAAGCATCAGCCCAGGCGATAGAGCCTTGTATATCTTGCTCTGCCAGCACATAGTCAAACGGCAACGAGTCGTTAAACGCCTGAAATGCCTCACTGGGACCGTTGGCAAAACGCCCGCCCCAAAGTTTTGCGTCAGCCATCAACACCTCCCTGCTGTTGCAGTGCAGCAATCCGGCTTGGCAACGAGAACAGCCGAATAAAGCCTTCGGCGTGTTGCTGGTTATACACTTCATCCGCACCAAAGGTCGCGAAATCCTCGCTGTATAAAGAGTACGGTGAGCGTTTTTTTACTGCAGTGACCTGGCCTTTATAAAGCTTTAACACCACGTCCCCGCTGGCACGCATCGTTAATGCCTCGGCGCCCGCTAAAACCGATTGTTTAAGCGGGGTGAACCAGCGCCCATCATAGAGTAATTGCGCAAATTGCTCGGACAGTGAGGCTTTCCAGCTGCGGCTGGCCTTATCTAAAACCAGCTCATCGATCGCCTGCAACGCCGTCATCATCACGGTGCCGCCAGGCGTCTCGTAACAACCACGGCTTTTCATACCGACCAACCGGTTTTCGACGATATCGACACGCCCTACACCGTGTTTGGCTGCCAACTGGTTGAGTGTCTCCAAACAGTCGTAGGGTGAAAGTGCGTCGCCATTGATTGATTTAATTTCACCCGCCGCTATCGCAACAGTTACATACTCAGGCTGGTCAGGGGCTTGCTCCGGCGACTGAGTTAGTGTCCAAACCTGCTCACTCGGTTCGCACCAGAGGTCTTCAAGCTCGCCGCCCTCGTGCGAGATATGCCAGGCATTGGCATCACGGCTATAAATTTTTGTTGCCGACGCCGAACAGGGGATATGCCGTTCGGCCAAATAATTCAATAACGACTCGCGGCTATCCAACGACCACTCCCGCCACGGCGCAATCACCTGTAGGTCGGGTGCCAGCGCTGCATAGCAACTCTCAAAACGAACCTGATCGTTACCTTTACCGGTACAACCATGCGCCAGCGCATCTGCCCCGACTTTGCGTGCCACCTCGACTTGCGCTTTAGCGATGATCGGCCGCGCCATGGCAGTACCCAGTAAATAGGTGCCTTCATAAATCGCGCCGGTTTTTAAGGTCGGATAAATGTAGTCTTTAACAAAGACATCTTTTAAATCGACCACATGGCATTCGCTGGCACCTGAGGCTTTCGCCTTTGCTTCAACGCCTGCTAATTCGTCAGCTCCCTGACCAACATCTGCCACAAACGCAACCACCTCGCAGTCATAATTTTCTTTTAACCACGGCACGATGGCAGAGGTGTCGAGACCACCAGAATAGGCTAATACAACTTTTTTCATGAGGCGTTCCTTAATAATTCGGTTTGATTAAGTTCATTGGCATCGGCCAGCATCAGCGATAACAAGGCGTTTTGAGCGTACAGCCGGTTTTCTGCCTGCTGCAGACAGAGTGACAAGTCACTATCGATAATTTCAGATGTAATTTCATAACCCCGGTGCACCGGTTGGCAGTGCATAACCGCTTGCGGTGACAGGCTTTCGATCAATTGCTTATTTATCTGATAGGGTAAAAACCGTGCTTTGACTTGCTCTAACGGCGTGTTGTCGCCCATAGAAACCCAGGTATCGGTATAGATAACGTCGACCGGGGCCAACCCGTTAAAGTCGTTAGCGTTAGCGACCTTACCGGCGCTATTGGCATTGACGTAATCAAGCCAGTTGCTGTCGACGGCGGCATCAGGCGGCGTTACCGAGGTGACGTGTGCGCCCAGCATAGCCGCGTACAGCATTAACGAACGGGTGACGTTGTTACCATCGCCGGCATACACGATATGCAAGCCGTTCAGCCCGCCAAATTGTTCAGTTAAAGTCAAGCAGTCGGCCAGTGCCTGGCAGGGATGGAACTGGTCACATAAGCTATTAATCACTGGCACAGTGGCATGCTCAGCCAGTATTTGTAGGGTTTCGTGCTTTAACACACGAGCAACAATGGCGTCGCACCAACAGGATAGGTTTTTGGCATAGTCGGCTAAGCTTTCACGCTGGCCAAGGCCCGGCGTTTGTTCGTCTAAATACAGTGCCTGTCCGCCGAGCTTCTGCATACCCACGGCAAACGAAACACGCGTCCGTAAGCTGGGTTTTTCGAACACGGTAGCAATACTTTTGCCGGCCAGGGTTTGTTGATAATCCGCGGGCTTGGCTTTTTGAGCAAGCGCCAGCGCCAGCACACTTTCGAGTTGTACTAGGGATAATTCAGCACCCGTCAGCAGGTGCGGTAGGGTTGAGTTTTTTAAGGTCATGAGTATTCCAGCAAAACAATTAAACAGTAATCACGGTGCCTGATTCGGGGCGGGTGAGGCACGCACACCCGCAAATTCGCACACTGCGTCGTAATTGTTTTGCTGCGTCAAAAGCCGCCTCGACTTTGACTTTCATGCCACCATTAATAACTCCGGAGTCGCTCAGTTGCTTAAGACGAGCAGCGGATAGTCTGGCGATGGGCTGCTGATATTCATCAAATACCGCTTCTACGTCAGTAACTAGGGTGAGTTGTGCTTGCAGTAACCGGGCGAGCTCTGCCGCCGCATGATCGGCGTTGACGTTATACCACTGGCCTTGTTCATCAAAGCCAATACAACTCACAATGAGCAGCTGGTGCTGTTTAAGTAACGACACTGCAAGCTCAGAAGTTTTTGTATCGCGAGGATTTAGTAAACCTACCTGGCCTAGCGCCGGTGACATCGGCTGATAACGCAAACCAAGCTCGTACAAACTAAGTCCGATCGGTTGCAGACCCGCAGCGATGGCATATCCCATCAGCTGTTTATTGGCATAGCCGGCCAATGCGCCGACGATCATCGACATATGTTGCTGCGGGCTAACCCGCAAGCCATCGACTTTTTCTACTTGGTAGCCCATAGCACTTAACCACGAATCGACGCTCGCACCGCCACCATGCACTAACACCGGCGCGGTATTACTGTGGGCTAACTCATTAAATAATTGCTTAAGCCGGGTCGGTTGCTGTAACAAACTACCGCCTAACTTAATCACGCTTAATGGGCTGGTCACCATGCTCATAATGGTAGTCCCACTGTCTGCGGCAGCCCCAGTCTAAGGTTAACGCACTGCACTGCCTGACTTGCCGCGCCTTTTAGCAGGTTATCGATGGCAGCAAACACGATAAGTTGACACCCGTTCAAATGCCAGCCGATATCGCAATATCCCGTGTGCTCAACATCCTGGATCGCAGGCGTGTGTTGGTGACCAACACGTACACAGGGCTGCTTTTGATAAACGCTAAACGCCTGCTCAACATCCTGATGTGACACGTCATCAGCCACCGTGGCATAAATTGACGCCAAAATGCCGCGTTTAAAGTTACCCAGGTGTGGTGTGAAAACAACCGGCATAGCACTGTAACGCTCAATTTCGGGCTGGTGGCGATGACTAAAAACACCATAGGCTTGCAGAGATAGTTCAGCGCCCAGGGTGTTTTGTTTGGGTTTACGCCCGGCACCGGTAACGCCGGAGACCGCATTAATTATCACCGGCTGGTTTGCTAACAAAGATACTAGCGGTTTTAATGCTAATAGCGAGGCCGTAGGATAGCAGCCGGGCACCGCAATCAACTGTGCCTGCGTGAGCTCATCTGTATACCATTCGGCTAAACCATAAACGGCCTGATTTAACGCAGCCTCAAACGGATGCTCAAAACCATAGTAACGCTCGTAATCGCTGGCTGCAGCAAGCCGGTGAGCGCCGGACAAATCAACTATGAGCTTATTACCATCGTGCAACGCGCTGACAAGCTGCGCAGCAACATCATGCTCGGTTGCAATAAATACCACCTGCGCGGTTTGTTTAATATGTGCTAGCTGTTGCTCGCCTAAGGGCTGCAATGGCTGATTAACGACATCCCGCAAGCGGGGATACAACTGCGCCAGTGGTTTGCCGGCATCATTACTACTTTCCGAAACATAGATGCCAGCTAACGCCAGTGCCGGGTGCGCAGCCACCAGTCGTGTCAACTCAGAACCGGCGTAGCCACTGGCTCCGATAATCACGGCGTTGATCGATTCGGCTGAGGATATTTTCACGGCACTATTCCTTTTACGACTCTTTTCTGCTTCAGTTGTGGGTAAGTGATATTTTCGGCACAATACCGAAATAAATATATTTATGCAACTTTTATGGATAATTATTTATGCAGAGACCAGCATTTTTCAGCATGTATCAACAGCTTATTGCGACGCCTTCCATCAGTAGCATGGACTCTGGCTGGGACCACTCCAACAAGGGGCTGATTGATTTACTGGTCGACTGGCTGACGCCGCTGGGGTTTAGCTGCGAAGTTAACGAATTACAGAACAAGCCCGGTAAATACAATATGTTAGCCCGGCGCGGCCAAGGCAGCGGCGGGCTGTTGTTATCCGGACACACTGACACGGTTCCTTACGACGCCAACCGCTGGAATTTTGATCCCTTTAAACTCACCGAAAAGGATAATCGCTGGTATGGGCTGGGCAGTATTGATATGAAAGGCTTCTTTGCTTTTGTTATCGAAGCATTGAAAACGCTGCCCGTTGAACATCAAAAGCAACCCTTGATGATACTGGCAACAGCTGACGAAGAAACCACCATGGATGGCGCGCGTCAGTTATCGATGTTCGACAACCTAAGGCCGACAGCCTGCATTATTGGCGAACCCAGCGAGATGCGCCCTATTCATGCCCATAAAGGCCATTTGAGCGAGGCTATACGGGTGGTTGGGCGCTCAGGTCATAGCTCCGATCCCAGCTTAGGTATTAATGCCATAGAAGTGATGCATAAAGTCATTCAGGAACTGTTAAAAGCTCAGTCGGAACTTCAGCATAAATATTCAAACAAATCGTTTGCGGTGCCGGCACCGACGCTTAATTTAGGCAGTATTCATGGCGGTGACAATCCCAACCGGATTTGCGGATGCTGTGAGTTGCAATTAGATATTCGCCCGCTTCCCGGCATGGCGATTGAGGATTTATATCAAGTAATTGATGCTCATTTGCAACCACTTAGTGCTCGATCCCCGGCGCAAATTGACTGGCATCATCTACACGAGCCCATCCCGGGCTATCAGCAAAATACGGATGCCGCCCTGGTGAAACTGGCTGAGCAGGTTAGCCAACAGCCAGCAGCAGCTGTCAATTACTGTACTGAGGCGCCATTTATTCAACAATTGGGTTGCGAAACGCTGGTCATGGGGCCCGGCTCGATTAATCAGGCGCATCAACCTGACGAGTATCTTTCGATGGAATCGATTGTTCCTTCCCAGCAAATGATAAAAAAATTAATTCAGACCTATTGTTTTTAGATCATGTGGCCGATAATACCCAATAAGAACATGATATAAGTCAATAATAGATAGGGATAAGACCCATGTTTCGACAATTTTCGATAGGCGTCCGCGCCTCAGCAGCCTTTGGTATCATTGGGATTTTAGTACTGATACTGGGCATTTTTGCACTTAATCGGTTAGCCGCTGTTACCACCCAGATGGATATTATTACCGATGATCAGGTGCCGGCCGTTGATAACGTCAATGACTTGGACCGAGAGTTTTTGCGGGTACGGATTCATTCTGCCAATGTCGCCAGTTTTGTTAACGATGCAGAACGTGTGGCGCGCTATAAAGACAGTTTAAACGATGCAATTAGCGCCCTAAAACGTAATCAGAGCGAATATGAAAAAACCATCAGTGATGCCAAAGCTCGCCAGATCTTTGATGAATATATGGCGCTTAATAGTGAGTACTGGGAGCTTCATGACCAGTTCGAAAAGCTGGTGGATGCGCAATTAGCCGATCCGATTGTGTCACTGCGCGAAAATCGTATTTTGCCGCTGACCAACAAAATCTCCGCCGCATTGGACGAGCTACTGGCCAGAGAGATGGCGCTTATTGATGACGCCACCGCAGAGGCCGGTAATGTGGCAACAGCAGCCAACATCGCTGTTATTATCGCATTGGTTGTTGTTATTGCCTTACTCGTTCTGTTCGCGCTTATTTTGACTCGTAGTATCGTCGTGCCAATACAAGCGGCTGTGGACTTTGCTAAAACCATTGCTGAGCGCGACTTAACTCAGAATATTACTATTGAAGGTAAAGACGAGCCGGCGACTCTGTTGCGCCAGTTACGAACTACCCAACAGCAACTACGGGACTCCATTGGCAAAATCTCCGAATCATCTGAACAATTAGCGTCAACCTCTGAAGAGCTCAGCTCAGTTACCGAAGATTCTACCCGTACTATTCAGCAGCAAAGCGAAGAGCTGGAGCAGGCAGCAACGGCGGTTACTGAGCTAACCACCGCGGTCGAGAACGTTGCACAAGACGCACAAAGCGCCTCGCAAGCTTCAGAAGATGCTGATGAGCAGGCACAGTTGGGCAACGATCGGGTACGTAAAACGGTTACCGCTATCGAAGAATTGTCACAGGAAATTGGCGATTCCTCTAACAGTGTTACCGAGCTGGCAAACAAAGTAACCGACATCACCAAGGTGCTGGAAGTTATCCGTGGTATCGCCGAGCAAACCAACTTGTTAGCACTTAACGCAGCAATTGAAGCAGCCCGGGCCGGTGAATCCGGACGTGGTTTCGCAGTTGTTGCTGATGAAGTTCGCTCGCTGGCTCACAAAACGCAACAGTCAACAGTCGAAATCGAAGACATGGTTAAAGCCATCAACGAGTCCAGCGACCGTTCTGTATCGACCATGCAACGCAGTATGGAGCGTGCCACCAGCACCTTAGATATCGCTCGTGAAGCGGGTGAAGCACTTAAACTTATTGCTCAGGCAGTGAGTGAAATTAATACTCACAACACCTCGATTGCATCGGCCGCAGAAGAGCAGGCCAATGTAGCCCGTGATGTTGACAAGAACCTGGTCAGCATTCGTGACCTGTCTAACTCAACAGCTTCGGGTGCTGAGCAAACCAGTGCCTCAAGTCAGGAGCTATCGCGTCTTGCGGTTGATCTGAACAACTTAGTTGAGCGTTTTAAAGTCAGTTAATCGCTAATTCCAGCGGAGCGTTTGTATGCCCGGTACACACGCTCCGCTGTGTTAGTTTAGCCACAGCATGACCACTTCTTTAAATATCCTACATGAATACCCATAATCCACTGCATAAATTAGACTAATACACCGACCAGAGTCTAGTCTAAATCCGTGTTAACAACTTGCTAACAACGGATTAAAAAATGACTAACCCACTGGTTTTTACTCACACACTGGATGATCCCGCAAAAAGCATATTTAGCGATGAGGCGACAGCCTTTTTAGCCGAACTCGTGCAAGAATTCCGCCCCCGTCTGTTTGAATTACTCGAACAACGCAAGCAGCGTCAGCAAAATTACGATAACGGTAACTTGCCCGACTTTGACCAACAAACCCAGAGCATTCGCGACGATGAATGGCAGATTGCTGAATTACCCAACGACCTAAAAAAACGACGTCTCGAAATCACCGGTCCCGTCGACCGCAAAATGGTCATTAACGCACTAAACGCAAACGTTGACTGCTACATGGCCGATTTTGAGGATTCACAATCGCCCACCTGGGACGGTGTGGTCAACGGTCAGATTAATCTACGTGATGCCAACAAAGGCGGTATGACTTATGACGACCCGACCAGTGGCAAACATTATGCGGTTAACCAGCACCCGGCGCTGCTAATTGCACGCGTACGTGGCCTGCATCTGCCGGAGAAACACATTCTGTTAGACGACCAGCCTATTCCCGGTGCGTTAATGGATTTTGCGCTGTACTTTTTTCATAACTATCAGCAGCGTTTACAAAAGGGTACCGGTGTTTATTACTACCTGCCCAAGCTCGAGCATGGCGACGAAGCAAAGTGGTGGGCAGACGTATTCCATTACACTGAAAAGCGATTCAATCTAAAAACCAGCACCATTCGTGCCACCGTGTTGATTGAAACGCTACCCGCGGTGTTTCAAATGCACGAAATTCTTTACCGCATGCGCGATCACATTGCCGCACTTAACTGCGGTCGCTGGGACTATATTTTCAGTTATATCAAAACCCTTAAAGCCCATCCGGATCGCGTACTGCCTGACCGCCAAATGGTCGGCATGGACAAGCCATTTCTTAATGCCTATTCGCGTTTATTGGTTAAAACGTGCCATCAGCGTGGTGTCCTTGCGATGGGCGGTATGGCAGCATTTATCCCCAGTAAAGATGCCGAACAGAACCAACAAATACTGGCTAAAGTTCACGCCGACAAAACCCTGGAACGTGACAATGGTCATGACGGCACCTGGATCGCCCATCCAGGCCTCGCCGATACCGTACGCGAAATTTTTGTGGATGGCATCGACGGCGATAACCAGTTGCACGTTTTACGCGAACAGGATGACAACATTACTCAGTCACTATTGCTGCAGCCCTGCGACGGCGAGCGCACTGAACAGGGCATGCGCATGAATATCCGCGTGTCGTTGCAATATATCGCCGCCTGGCTGGATGGCAAGGGCTGCGTGCCCATTTATGGGCTTATGGAAGATGCCGCCACCGCTGAAATTTCGCGCACCTCCATTTGGCAGTGGATCCGTCACGGTAAAACACTCAGCAACGGAACCCGTGTAACTCGCGAGTTATTCCGCGAATACCTGCAACAAGAAGCCGACGCAGTGCGCAAAGAGGTCGGCGATAAGCGCTGGCAAGACGAACCCTTTGCGCAAGCTAAACAGCTACTGGACGAAATCACCACAGCAGACCAACTGGTCGACTTTTTAACCCTGCCCGGCTACCAAAAATTAGCCTAAGTTTCGATTAAAAATAACAGGACAACAACCATGACAACACAATCACTATCACAAGCAGCACAAGCCAAAAAACTGAAGGAACAATGGGCGTCTGACGCTCGTTGGCAAGGTGTAGAACGCCCTTATTCTGCCGAAGAAGTCGTGCGCTTGCGCGGCTCCGTACAGCCGGAATACACCTATGCCCGCAACGGCGCCAACAAACTCTGGCGTTTGATCAATGGCGAGGCTCAGGGTAAGTTCGGCAAAGACTATGTTAACGCCTTGGGTGCATTGACCGGCGGACAAGCGGTACAGCAAGTTAAAGCAGGCTTGCAAGCGATTTACCTGTCAGGCTGGCAGGTAGCCGCTGACAACAACAGCGCCTGTAGCATGTATCCGGATCAGTCGTTATACCCGGTTGACTCGGTACCGACTGTAGTTGAACGCATCAATAATTCCTTTGCGCGGGCAGATCAAATCCAGTGGTCGAAGGGCTTAACCCCCGAAGACGATAACTACATTGACTATTTTGCCCCGATTGTCGCCGATGCAGAAGCTGGATTTGGTGGCGTTTTGAATGCCTATGAGCTGATGAAACGCATGATCCAGGCCGGTGCCGCCGGCGTGCATTTCGAAGACCAGCTGGCTTCGGTTAAAAAATGTGGCCATATGGGAGGCAAAGTGCTGGTACCAACCCAGGAAGCGGTGCAGAAACTGGTCGCTGCCCGTTTAGCCAGCGATGTCGCCGGAATTCCTACGTTGATCGTGGCGCGTACCGACGCCAATGCGGCAGACCTGCTGACGTCAGACTTCGACCCTAACGATAAACCCTTTATTACCGGTGAACGCACTGCAGAAGGCTTTTATCGCGTCAAACCCGGCATTGAACAAGCGATCTCTCGTGGCCTTGCCTATGCCCCTTATGCTGACTTAATTTGGTGCGAGACGGCCAAGCCGGATCTCGACGAGGCGCGCCAGTTTGCCGAGGCCGTGCATGCCAAATACCCGGGTAAATTGCTGGCCTATAACTGCTCGCCTTCGTTTAACTGGCGCCGCAATCTGGATGACGAAACCATTGCCAAGTTCCAGCGCGAACTAGCCGCAATGGGTTACAAATTCCAGTTTATTACCCTCGCCGGCGTACACAACATGTGGTATCACATGTTCGAATTGGCGCATGATTACGCGCGCAACGATATGTCAGCTTACGTGCGCTTGCAGCAACAAGAGTTTGAAGCTGCCAATAAGGGCTATACCTTTGTCGCTCACCAGCAGGAAGTCGGTACCGGCTATTTCGATGACCTGACTAACGTGATTCAGGGTGGTGTGTCATCAGTGACTGCACTCACCGGCTCGACCGAAGAAGAGCAGTTTAAAACCTCCGCGTAAAGCGCAGATGCTGCTCGTACGGGAACACATCCGTGAGACGCCCTTCGCGGATGTGTTGTTGTACTTTACGCCAATAGGCGGGATCTTTTAGTTCCGGATGGTGTTTTAGCAACACCTCGCGAAACCGCTGTTGCGGTACCGCAAATTGGTCAAGCTGCTCGGGAAACACATCATCCGGAGCTGCCGAAACTTCGGCATCCATGAAGCCATCGCTTTTGGGTAATGCACGAAAACTCATATCGGTTAAATAACGCACTTCGTCATAGTCATAAAACACCACCCGCCGATGCCGGGTCACACCAAAATTTTTCAGCAGCATATCGCCGGGGAAAATGTTCGCCGCCATCATCTCCTTTAACGCCAACCCATAATCATTCATAGCAGCTTCTATCTCGTCGTCATTGGCATACTCAAGATAAAGATTCAGCGGTGTTAACCGGCGTTCGACAAACAGTTGCTTGATAACCAGCGTATCGCCCTCTATCTGCAGCGAATTTGCCACCGTCGCTGTTAATTCGTCCAGCAAATCGGCGGAAATGCGTTTTAAAGGTATCGCTACGTCAGCAAACTCCAGCGTATCCGCCATGCGCCCTACCCGGTCATGACGCTTTACCATGCGGTAACGGTCGATAACCGTTTGTCGGGTGAATGCTTTGGTGGCCCCCAATTTGTCTTTAATCACCTTAAAAACATACGGGAAGGACGCCAGCGTAAACACTGTCATCACCATGCCTTTAACACCAGCCGCAGCCACTAACTGATCATCGGTGCGTTGTAAGTGGTGCAGGAACTCCCGATAAAACTCGGTCTTACCCTGCTTATGAAAGCCAATCGATGCATACAGCTCGGCTAATGTTTTGCGTGGCATGAGATCTTTTAAGAATCGTACCAACGCTGACGGCGCTTCTGTCTCGACCATAAAGTAAGAACGCGCAAAGCCAAATATCGTCGCCATGCGGTTGGAGTTGGTAATAAACGCATCGACATATAATTTGCCATGGCTGTTTACCAGGATCGGCACGATAAACGGGTAGTGATAGCGCTCGGTGACGATACGCCCGACTAAATAAGCCGCCTTGTTACGAAAAAACGGCGCGTTAAGCACGTCAATGCGAATATCGTGGGGCTCAATTTCGGTTTCCTGAGAACGTTGCAAGAAGGCGTCGCGCAACTGCTCCAGTTCGTTTTCAAAATTTTCGAACTCGCCGTTTAAACCACTATCCAGAAAAATTTGCGGTAACACCTTTTGTAACCCGCCTTTGACCGGAAAGTAACTGCGGTACTGGCTCTGCACTGATATCGGGATATGGCTGTGAAGTACCGTTTCGACGAAAATAAAGTCGTTATTAAAGTAACGCCGTTCAAAAGCCCGGCAAAATACGGAGTTATAAAAGGTCTCTGCCAGTTCCGCTTGCGGATGAAACTTAAGCAACGACTGATAACGCTGCCGGGTTGCCAACCACAAAGCCTGATCAAACTCATCGCCAACCGCGCGTTGTATCGCAGCACTGGTTTCTTTTACCTGTCGGTCATAAAACGAAATGCGCTCCGCTGATGCCGACACCACCGCGTCCCAGGCACGTTTTAAAAAACGTGAACGGGCACCGCGCGTCAAGCGCTGGAAGCGATCATAATGGCAATGAAAACCCTGCAGTATTTTTTGCGCCAAATAGTGACTATCTACGGCCACGCTATAACCCTTGTTACTGTTTCAATGCCTCTACCATAGCGGTTTGACACATTCTGTTACAGTCATTTTAAAAATTTCCACAACCTTCACCCAACTGCCCTCGACTTACTCTACGAACGCACAAACAAACACACTAATTTGTTAACCACCGAGGGTAAAACAAATGACTAAAATATCGGATACCAGCGGCCAGGATAAAGTCCTCGCTACGCCCAAACGGCACTATTGGCGTTGGGGCCTGGCAGCGATTGCTGTGGCTGCTTTATTAACCATCATCACGCCTGTCGTCACACAGTGGTCCCATGCGGAAGCCTCCGTCGGCGCCGAAGAACTGCGCATCGCCACGGTTCAGCGGGGCGACTTTGTTCGCGATGTATCAATTCAGGGGCGTGTTGTCGCCGCGGTCAGTCCCACCTTATACGCGCCCGCAGAAGGCGTGATCACATACCATGTCGATGCCGGCGACCCGGTCGAACAAGGTCAGTTACTAGCAACCATTGACAGTCCGGAGCTAAAAAACCAACTACAACAAGAGCAAGCATCACTCGAGAGTCTGGTGATGGATTTGGATCGACAACGCATCCAGTCCAAAAAAGCCGCATTAGAAAATCAGAAATTAGTCGACCTGGCACAAGTTACCTTAACTGCTGCCGATCGCGAAAAACGCCGCGCTGATGCTGCCTGGTCAAAGCAGGCGATTAGCCAGATTGATTATGAGAAAGCACAAGACGATCTGGAAAACGCCAAAGTGGTGCATAAACACGCGGTTCAGGACGCACGCTTAAACAGTGAAAGCCTGGCCTTTGATATTCGTTCGCTACAATTAAAAGTCGATCGCCAGCAATTGCTCGTTGATGAACTGCAGCGTCAGGTTGATGGTTTGCAAATCACCTCGCCGGTGGCTGGTATTGTTGGCAACCGTGAAGCCGACCAAAAAAATCAGGTCGCGAGAAATCAGGCCATTATTGGCGTCGTTGACCTGTCGGAGTTTGAAGTCGAACTGGGTATTCCGGAAAGCTACGCCGACGATCTGGCGATTGGGATGGCGGCTGAAATCAATTACAACGGTCAGATCCACCAGGCAACGCTGGTTGCCGTATCCCCCGAAATCCGTGAAAACCAAGTGGTCGGTACCGTGCGGTTTGCCGATGCTTCGCCGGCAGGGCTGCGCCAAAACCAGCGCCTGACCACACGTATTCTGCTCGACCAAAAAAGTGACGTACTGACACTACAACGCGGCCCCTTCCTGCAGGATAGCAGTGGCAATATCGCCTATGTCGTGCGCGATGGTGTTGCCGTCCGTACGCCTATCGAAACCGGCGCCAGCAGCCTATCCAGTGTTGAGGTAATCGCAGGCCTGCAAGCCGGCGATCGGGTCATTGTTTCTGACACGCAACGTTTTGACGGTGCGAAATCTGTCGTCATCAATCAATAATAAGGAATCATCATGTTAACTATGCATAACGTCAGTAAAGTTTTTCGTACCGATACGGTAGAAACCACCGCATTGCAGTCTTTTAGCTTGCAAGTCAACGAAGGCGACTTCGTTGCCGTTACCGGCCCTTCGGGGTCGGGTAAAACGACCTTTCTTAATATTGCCGGTTTACTCGAAAGTTTTGATGACGGCGAGTACAAGCTTGACGGACATTCGGTCAAAAATCTGAATGATAAAGCCTTATCACAACTTCGAAACCAAAAAATCGGGTTTATCTTTCAAAGCTTTAACCTGATCCCGGATTTGAATTTATTCGACAATGTCGACGTGCCACTGCGTTACCGCAAGCTCAACAAAGCAGAGCGCAAGCAACGTATAGAACACAGTTTGGAGGTCGTCGGTTTAGCGAATCGCATGAAGCATCTGCCGTCACAATTATCCGGTGGCCAGCAGCAGCGTGTTGCGATTGCTCGGGCGCTAGCCGGCGATCCTCTTTTTTTATTAGCCGATGAGCCAACCGGTAACCTCGACTCAAAAATGGCCGACAGTGTTATGTCGTTGCTGGAAGATATCAATAAAGCCGGCACCACTATTGTCATGGTCACCCACGACCTGGCGCAGGCGGAACGGGCACAGCGCCATATTCAGGTATTGGATGGCAAAGTGACTGAGCAAGACAAACAAGCGGCAGTTGTGTCGCCACTGAGAGCCTAAGGAACGCACCATGTTTTTTTATTACTGCAGACTGGCATGGTTAAGCATTCGCCGTAACCCTGTGTTGTCGACCTTAATGATGGCTGCCATCGCCTTAGGTATTGGCGCCGCCATGACCACATTGACCATTAATTACCTAATGTCAGCGAACCCAATCCCCGGCAAAAGCGAGCAGCTATTTTATGTGCAATTAGACAGCTGGGATCCGAATCAGCCCTACGCCGAACCGAACGAGCCACCGGATCAATTAACCTATCGGGATGCCACCAATTTAAAAGAGGCAAGGCAGGCGAAGTTGCAGGCAGCAATGACACAATCGGCTGCCGTTATCGAGCCCAAAGAACTGGGTAAAAAACCCTTTATGGCGTATCTGCGGCTAACCCACAACGACTTCTTTGAGCTGTTTGAGCCGCCGTTTTTGTACGGACAGGGTTGGTCCGACGAAGCTGATAAAAGTGGTCGCTTGACTATCGTACTCAGCAAAAAAACCAACGATGAATTGTTTGACGGCGCTAACTCGGTGGGTGAAACCATCACCATGATGGATCGTGAATTTGAGGTCGTCGGTGTTTTAGACGAGTGGCAACTAAAACCACGCTTTTACGATGTCACCACAGGTGCATTTAACAGTATGGAGCATGGCTATGTGCCATTTAAGCTGCGCGAAACGCTGGAAATGCCCAACAGCGGTAACACCAACTGTTGGAAATCACCTGACGGTGAAGGCTTTCAGGCATTTTTACAATCTGAGTGTATTAACTATCAGTTTTGGGTGCAATTAGATGATGCCGACGCTGAACAAGACTATATGAGCTTTCTTAATGCTTATGTAGAGCAGCAAAAACAACTTGGACGCTTTCCTCGGCCGTTAAATAATCGCCTGTCAGACGTCATGGAGTGGATGGAGAACCAGCAAGTAGTCGACGATGATGCTCAGGTGATGTTTTATCTGGCCTTGATGTTCCTGCTGGTGTGTTTGCTCAATACCGTCGGGCTGCTGTTAACTAAGTTTGTTTCCAAATCCGGCGAGATAGCGTTGCGCCGCGCGGTCGGCGCCAGCCGTGCTGATCTGTATTGGCAACACTTAGTTGAGTCGGCATTAATAGGCGTTGGTGGCGGTGCCGGCGGGCTGATACTGGCCTGGCTGGGGTTACAGGGTATCAAGTCACTTTACGGCGATAATCTGGCAGGCCTTGCTGAACTTGATCTGACGCTTGTTGCTATCGGTATCGTTCTGGCCATTGTCAGCAGCCTGCTGGCGGGCGCCTATCCGACCTGGCGCGCTTGCCGTATTCCGCCCGCCTCACAACTAAAAACGCAATAAGGAGTCTTGTGATGAATCACCTGGGACCTATTTTCCGCGCGTTATTACGCAATAAAGTCGGGGCTGTCCTTATTGCCCTGCAGGTTGCCGTTACCATGACAATCGTCGTTAACGCAATTCACTTAATCAGCAGCCGCAGTGACCTTATTGCGCGCGACTCTGGCCTTGACGAGAGTAACCAGTTTTACATAACGACCATTGGCTATGACCAAAACTACGATGCTCGCTATGTCACTGATACTGATTTGGATAGCTTGCGACAATTACCGGGCGTTGTTGACGCCGTGCAAATTAACGCCCTACCAATGTCTAACAGCGGTTCGTCAACCACCATCAAAAACGCCGCCGGTGAGGATGCCGGAGATGCCGGCGCGGCGCTGTATTACGTTGATGACCATGCGCTTAATACCATGGGTATTGAACTGCTTGCCGGCGAAAATTTTAACGCCACCGATATCACCTGGCGCGAAATGAATAAAGGTACGATGCCGCAAAAAATCATGATAACCGCGACGCTGGCGCAGTCGCTGTTCCCCGATTTAGAGCCCGAACAAGTCGTCGATAAGACGTTATTTAATGGTGATGACGAGCCCATGACGGTAATCGGCGTTATTAAGCAGCTTCATGCGCCCTGGGTCGGCTGGGGGAATATTGAGCATGCCATGCTGGTTCCGCAAAAATCAGATTCTGTCTATGCTCACTACCTTGTCCGCACTGAACCCGGTCAGCGAGCTACGGTGATGCCCGAAGCGCTGGCTAAAATCGAACAGCGCGATGTTGGCCGCATGGTACTGGAGCATGACACCATGACTCAGGTACGCGCCGACAGTTACCGCAACGACACCGCGCTGCAATCGATTTTGTGGGCAATTATCGTCACGCTGATGCTAATTACCGCATTGGGTATTGTCGGGCTTATCAGCTTTACCATTAACCGCCGTCGTCGTCAGATTGGCACACGTCGGGCACTGGGCGCCAGCCGTGGCGATATCATGAGCTATTTTCTAACCGAGAATTTACTCATCACGCTAACCGGCGTGGTCATTGGCGGTATGGGTAGTGTCGGTCTGAATATTGTGCTGGTTAACAATTTTGACTTACCACGGCTGGATTATATTTACCTGCCCATCGCAATGGTGTGTCTGGTTGTTGTCGGACTAGCCGCGGTGTTTGGCCCGGCGTTGCGGGCCGCACATATCTCTCCGGCCACAGCTACACGTAACATTTAATATTTTACATTGGCGTTAACTATTCACAGCGCTTATAATCCCGATACATTTTTTGTATCGGGATTATTCTTAGGCGCTGTATGAATACCATCAAAGATATCGATCTCAATTTACTGGTTTATTTAGACGTACTGCTGCGCGAACGCAACGTAACCCGCGCAGCAGCTCAGCTTAATATTACCCAGCCGGCTATGAGTAATGGCCTTAAACGACTGCGTAACCTGTTAAATGACCCCATTTTAGTACGTACCAGCGAAGGTATGATGCCGACTCAGCGCGCGCTGGATATGCAGGAAGCGCTGCGCACTGTGCTTTACTCGGTCGAGGAAATGATCCAGCCGGTGCGCGAATTTGAAGCAGCTACCAGTGATCGGGTATTTCGTATTATGGCCTCTGATTATGCTGCATCAACACTCATGCCAAGGCTATTAGAAGCACTCGATGAACAGGCGCCTAACGTATCCTTAGATATCATGACCCCCAGTGATATCAGTTTTCACGACGTTGAAAACGGCAAAGTGGATTTGGCTATCAACCGGTTTGAAAAGCTGCCGCAGTCCTTTCATCAAAAAGTTCTCTGGCAAGATGAGTTCTCCTGCCTAATACACAAAGATCATCCGCTATTACAAAATTACACGCTGGATGAATATTTAAAAGCGCAGCATGTCTGGGTCAGTAAAACCGGTTTTGGCGTGGGCGTGGGCATGGACCCGCATGATGTACAAAAACTCGGTTGGGTCGACGAAGCGCTGGATAAACTTGAGCAACGCCGTCATATCAAGGTCTTTACCCGTAATTATCACGTTGCCATGTATCTGGCCCGTCAGGGGCTTGTTGCAACGCTGCCGACGCGCGCCGCAGCCTTATACGAAAGCGACGAACTGCTGGTTAAAAAGGAACCACCGTTTACAATTCCGGGGCTGACTCTGACGATGATTTGGAGTCCCTTACTGCAACACGATGCCGGCCATCGCTGGTTTCGGCAAATTGTTGCGGATACTGCCGCTGAAGAATAAAAAAGGGGCTTCGCAGCCCCTTTTTACTATCCATTAACGCTATATTGACGCTATTTTTCCCAGAAAAATGGCTCGCGCTGCTGTGCCCGCGGCAACAAGCGATCCATCGTTTTGGCATCGTAAAGCACGCCATTGACCATGGTGTGCGTCACCTTATCGGTGTCGCGAATATTCTTAAGCGGATCACCATCGATAACAATAATATCGGCTAGCTTACCCTCTTTAAGCGACCCGACCTGATGATCCATACCGAACACTTCAGCCGGTGCGATAGTTGATGTACGCAACGCATCCAGCGGTTCCATTCCGCCCTGTGCCATCATCCAGATTTCCCAATGCTGCGCCAGCCCTTCACGCTGCCCATGAGCTCCGGATAAGACGTCGACGCCTAAATCCTGCAGCTGTGCCGCGACTTCGGCATTGTTGAAATGGTTGTAATGATTATGCGGCGCTTTTTCGCGGCGCATCGATTTACCTACCAAAAACTCTTGCGGCACAAAGCTGGATAGTTTCGGATGTTTCCACACATCGGTTTCGGCATACCAGTAGTTTTCACCCCAAATACCACCGTAGGCGACGCCAAGTGTAGGCGTATAGGCAACATCGGTTTGATCCCATAGCTGACGGATATCATCATAAATTTCCGCTACCGGCAGTGAATGCTCAACCGTAGTATGGCCATCCATAATCATGGTCAGGTTGTGCTGTAACAATGAGCCGCCTTCCGGCACCACCATCATTTGCAGTTCGCGACCCGCTTCAACCACTTGCTGTCGTTGGTTCCGACGCGGTTGGTTATAGCTCTTAACCGAAAACGCCCCGACTTTTTTAAGTCGTTCTAAATGAAATTTCGCGTCTTCCAGACTGTCCACATGCGAGGTATAACCCGGACCGTGCGCGCCATACAAAATGGTACCGGTCGAATACAAGCGCGGTGCGGCAATTAAGCCCGCCTTTTGCATTTCGGATGCGGCAAAGAATTCAGTGGTGTCATTCGAGGGGTCATGAATACTGGTTACTCCAAAAGCAAGGTTGGCGTACTGACCCCAGTTTTGTTGCGGTACAATCTCGTTACTACCCTGCGAGCCGTGTGCGTGCGCATCGAATAAACCCGGCATCACGGTTTTGCCCTCGGTATCGATGATTTCAGCACCATCCGGAACCTCAATCTCATCGACTGGCCCGACCGCTACAATGCGGTTATTTTCTACCACCACAGCGCCTTGCTCATAAACCACGTCGCCTTCCATGGTGATCACCTGACCACCAACAAAGGCTACCGTACTATCGGGTACATTTGCCTCAGCTTCAAAGCCAATGTTTATTCCGTTTTCGGCTTTTAAGGTTGTATCATCGATATCGGCGTTAAACGCAGCCGACACGTCTGTGTGGTAAAGTTCCGGACCCAGGGTCCAGTAAAGTTGCGAGCTGTCACCTGTCCATGACAAGCTCTCGCCGGCTCGCACCGACAATTGTTTTACCGGCATCTGCGTATCGCCCGGCCCGACATTGATCACTTCGCCGCGCTCAACTAACGGCGTAACAAACACCTTAAAGCGTTCAGCAAACGCCAGTTGTTTGCCATCTGGCGAAACCCGGTATTCGGTGGCTAATTCAGACTGATACAACGGACTGGCCTGCAGCGTGTTCAGATCGACCACACTCAAGGTTGGCTTTTCTGCCGGCGTCATCATGTAGACGCGGTCATTACGCGCGCCAAACTGCGGCAACCAGCCGTTATCGGCAATTTTCTGTGGTTCACTGCCATCCAGGGCAATGCGGTAAACGCCCGTTTCCAGGCCATATTTGTCACTGGTGATATAACCACCACCTACCTTGCGGTAAACCACGGTATTACCATCAGGCGAAAACACGGGCTCAACGAAGGTCCCGCCACCGGTTTTCAATACGGTCTCTTCGCCGGAATCGAGGTCGCGCACGATCACCTGACCCAGCTCCTGATCATCCCAGCTTACGTAAACCAGCTTTTCGCCATCACGCGAGTACTGAGGGTAAAGTTCAAAGTGCTCAGCCGAGGTCAATCGTTCAACTTCGCCATCGGGCAGGCTTTTACGATACAAGTGACCCAGAGCCTCGTAAATAACTTCGCTGCCATCGGGTGCTACCTGTGTCATTCGCAGCATTTTGACGGCAAAGGTATCGTTATCAATGTCCTGTTCAAAGCGCAGTGGCTTTTGCACTTGTTTAGTCGTTTCCACGCTAAACGGAATGATACGGGCATTTCCTGATTCCAGGTTTAAGCGCTGAATATGCCCACCAGCCCAGAACACCAGTTCTTTGCTGTCAGGTGTCCAGTCCATTTTTGGATAGACGCCGTGGATAGCCCAGGTCTCCTGCATGTCGCGTTCCATGTTTTTATAAACACGGCGATGTTCGCCTGTTTTCAGGTCCATCACATACAGAACACTGTTAAAGTCTTCACGTTTTATGTAAGCCAGGTAACGGCCGTCGGGTGACGGGGTTGGCCGAATAGCACCACCTGCGCCAGCTATTAGTGTTTCGATATCACCGCTTTCGCGCTCAAAACGTTTAATTTCATAGATGCCTTCCAGTGAATCTTTGCTGTAGTGGAAGGTTTTGCCCGGCGTATCATCCTGCGAAAAATAAATGTATTTGCCATCGGGTGAAAAAGCCGGCTCACCCAGATCTTTTTGATCATTAGGTCTTTCGGTTAACTGCACTCCGGTACCACCGCTGATGTGGTACATCCAGACTTCACCGGCACCCAGGGAACGCGTGGCGGTGTAATGTTTGCGCGCGACAATGAATTCACCATTCGGAGACCAGGCCGGGCTATTTAGTAGACGAAACGTTTCTGTTGTAACTGCACGCTGGTTGGAACCGTCAGCGTCCATCACCCAAATGTTATCGCCACCGCCTTGGTCCGAGGTAAAGGCAATTTGGCTGCCATCGGGTGAAAACACCGGCTGCATTTGCCAGGCGATGTCACTGGTCAAGCGGGTTGCAGCTCCGCCCGAGGCGGGCATGCGATAGATATCACCGAGTAAGTCAAAAACGATAGTTTTGCCATCAGGGCTTAAATCAACGTTCATCCAGGTGCCAGAATTAACGCTGATATCAACGGTATCAAATACGCCCTGGGGAGAGTCCACCGTCCAGCTCTCTGAGCCTTCCTCCTGCGCCATTACGGGCATGCTAAGCAGCGTGGTAACAGCGACCGAAATCATTGTTTTTTTCATGTTGTTCACTTTGTTTTGAATTTAGTTTGTTGTAAAACGAATAGACCATAATGTCCAGAGGTGCTCGGTCAACACCCTAAAACGGTCGTTCAATAGACAATTGCTGTCGCTTCGGTATAGTGAAGTTAGCAACAAATGTTGGAAAGGGTACATGCAGGAACGTCTGGAAAACATATTACTCGATGTATCTAAATCACCTGATATTGACGGTGGTCAATTGGATAAGGCAACGCGGACTATTTTATCTGCCGCAATGGAAGGGCTGCAGATCACCCGTGTTGGTGTTTGGCTGTTTGGCAATAACACCACTGCGATGCATTCCGAGCTTATTTTTGATCAACACGACAGCGATACCTCGCAGCAACTATCGATAAGCGAAACAGACTATTCCGATTACTTCGCCGCACTGCGCAAAGAACGCACTATTATCGCTAATGATGCGGCTACGCACCCTGCTACTCATGAGCTGAAAATTTATATGCAGCAGTTCGGCATCTTCGGCATGCTGGACGTGCCGCTGCGTCATAAAGGCGAAATGATTGGCGTTATGTGCTGTGAAAGCCGCAAAAGTGAACGTAAATGGACCGAAGACGAAGTCGCATTTGCCGGCATTCTGGCAGACATCTACGGCCGTGCAATGAGTGCGTCTGAACGTGATCAGTTTGAACAAATGCTGTTACGCCAGAACGAACAGCTGGAAGCCATTGTCGAACAGCGCACACAATCACTGCGTGAAGCACTGGATAATTTTAAGCAAGCGCAGGAACGCCTGATCGAAACCGAAAAAATGGCGGCTCTCGGTAAACTCGTTGCCGGTGTCGCGCATGAAGTTAATACCCCGCTGGGCATTTCGGTTACCGCAACCACCCACTGCGAACATCGTCTTAAAAAACTTAAAGCAGCATTTGAAGATGGTTCTATTTCGCGAAAGCAGCTGGCTACATTCATTGACGATACCTTTGACGCTTACACTCTACTCAGCAGCAATTTAGAGCGTGCCGCCACATTAATACAAAACTTTAAAAAGACCGCGGTTGATCAATCCAGTTTCGAACTGGTCAACTGCCCGTTAGCAGACTACCTTAATGCGCTGGTAATCAGCTTAAAGCCGATGGTTAAAAAGAAAAAAGTCAGTATTGCGATTGAATCTGAGGCAGATATTAAAGTAAAAACCTATCAGGGTGCATTAGCGCAGATCATTACCAATTTGGTCAGTAATTGTCACGACCACGCGTTTACAGAGCCGGATGATGCTCATCAGATACTTATAACCATCCAACCACACGAGGATGGTGCTGTTGTGCGCTTTAAAGACAACGGCAAGGGTATGGACAACGAAACCCGAAAAAGCATATTCGAACCTTTCTATACCACCGCAAGAGACACCGGTGGCTCTGGTTTAGGCCTTTCCATTGTCTATAACCTGGTCACCAGGAAACTCAAAGGTCAAATTGACGTCCAATCAACGCCCGGTGAAGGCAGCGAATTTATTTTACTTATTCCCAATTTATCATAGGACGCCAGACATATTATGTTGAAGAAACTGCAGCAACTTTTGCAAACCCATTTGTCTCAACCCGAAAAAGATGACTCAATAACCATTGCCGGACTTGATCAAAGCCAATCGTTAAGTCTGATCCTGATGGTGGAAATTGCTATGGCAGATGGCGAATTTTCTGCTGACGAACGAGCGTTAGTGAGTAACGACCTGCAAAACGAATATGGCCTGAATGCGGACCAGGCTGAGCCTGCGATAACCGCAGCTGAGGCTGAAGTAAAGCATGCGGCATCGCTGCAACATTTTACCGCGCCATTAAAAGACTTACCCTATCAGGAGAAAGTCGACTTGTTGGCAAATCTATGGCGACTTGCCTATGCTGATAGTAAGCTCGATCCACATGAAGAAAGCATGTTGCGGAAGCTTGCAGATTTGCTCTACATATCTCATGCGGATTATATAAAAACCAAGCTCAATGTAATGGAATAAGGCACCCTAGCCCCATGAAAAAGTTATTACAGGCCACCATTATCAGTGTTACTGCCCTTGGGGTTAATTCGGCAGCGCTGGCCGATGCCCAAGCGGGTATGGCAACCGGTTATCCTCCTTATCAATTTCTTTATCAGGGCGAGCTCACAGGTTTTGATGTAGCCGTTGCGAACGCTATTTATGACAAGCTCGGCGAGCGCCTCACACTGAACCAGTACGACTGGGACAATGTTGTCAGTCTATTGCGTTACGGCCAGCTCGACATCGCTATTGGTATGGAAAAAACCGACGTACGGCAGCAGTACTTTTCATTTAGTACTCCCTACTACGAAAGACAAACAGCGTTATTTATTCTAGAGTCTAATAAAGCTATAGAGAATGTCAGGCAGTTAGTGGGCAAACGCATTAGCGGTGACCGTCACTCGGTGTTGGAAGCGCACTTAAGGGAGCTCGGCCTGCGTGACGCTATTCGGGTTGAACAGGCCGACTCAAAAAAGGATGCCATGGCACAACTGGCAGTTGGCGAAGTCGAAGCCGTTATTATGCCGCGTCGCGTCGCTAATTACCTTGCAGCGCAATACGGTGTTCAATTGAAAGTGCTGTGGCAGCCAAACGACGCTACGCCGGTTGCAATGGCCGTTACCAAAGGCAACGACCAGTTATTACAAAAGCTGAATCAGGCAATTACACTGCTCGAGCAAGACGGTACTTTAGAGCGCCTGCGCGAGCAGTGGGACATCACGCCGATTCGTTAGCCTCATCCAGTTCTTGTGCGAGACGAGCCGACTCGTCTGCGCGAGGCTTAGTAAAGCGCGCCAGCCACAAATAAAGCACCGGCGTTAAGTACAGAGTAAATACAGTAGCCAGCCCCAGGCCACCAAATACCACCCAACCAATAGAATTACGAGCCTCAGCGCCTGCGCCACTAGATAGTATTAATGGCAAACCACCCAGAATAGTCGACACCAGGGTCATCATGATGGGTCGCAAGCGAATTGACGCGGCCTGCTCTATCGCTGTACGAACACTCTCTCCGCGGTCACGCAACTGATCAGCAAACTCGACCAACAACACCGAGTTTTTAGCCAACAGACCAATCAACATGACCAAACCAATCTGAGAGTAGATATTAAGCGATATCCCGGTCAGGAATAACGCATAAATAGCGGCAGCTATACCAAATGGGACCGTCAGCATGACCACTACCGCACTGTTGACACTCTCAAACTGCGCAGCTAACACCAACAATACAATTAAGAATGCCAGAATGTAGGTCATCGCGACCTCTCTATTGGTATCTTCAAAGGTTTCGGCCTCGCCAAGGAATAACAGCCCCATGCTTGGCGGCAACTCCTGTTGAGCAATCTCCCGCAGGATCTCTGTTGCTTCAGATAACGGATAATCCTCGTCAATTTCGAATTCAACTTCGATAGCGCGCCGTTGGCCGTGCCGTTCTAACTCTGCCGATACGCCTTCCTCGACCACTTCAGCAACACTAGAAATAGGCACCAGTTCGCCCGACGTAGACGATACGTACAAGTTCTGCATGTCCTGCGGAGAACGGATTGCTTCGACCCGAGTTTGCAGAATAACCGGGATCTGCTGATCTCCAACGTTAAGATCCGCGACATCGTCACCATTGATTGCTGCGCGTAACGTAGACGAAATATCGCTTAACGGTACGCCAAGCTCGGCTGCCCGACGGCGGTCAATCTTAAATCGCAATTGCGGCTGTGTTGGCTGATACGAAATATCCGGATTTCTGAACTCCGGCGCCTGCGCAACCACCGCCGCAGTAAATTCTTTGGCAGCATTATAAATATCGGTGTAGTTCTCGCCGGTGATTGCCATTTCGACAGCACCGCCGCCCTGGCCACCGCGCACGTTTAACGAGTTAGAGCCAAACGCTCGACCCGGCGCACCGACCACTTGTGATAACGGACCGCGTACTTCATCAATCACTGCCTGCTGAGATATATCGCGTTCTTCCCAGGGCTTCATGGTCGCCGTGATAAATGACAAGTTGGGGTCCCACTGACCCACCACCGTATAGATAGAATCAAATACACCCGCTTCCAGGTAAGGAATTAACGCGTCTTCGTGCTGACGAGCCTGGCGATCCATAAAGTTCAAGCCTACGCCGTCAGGCCCCCGGGCGAATACCCGAACCGTACCACGGTCCTCACTGGGCAGCAGCTCCGCCGCCACTCGGTCGTATAAAAAGCCAGCCCCTACAGCGGCTAATAACGACAAGCCAACGATCGCCCAGGAAAAATTCAATGCGACTTTTAAGGTACGCTCGTAATGTTTTTTGAACCAGTTGCCGACACCTGAGAACACATTGCGCTTACCGGCATTTTTGGGCAACTTCGCCGTAAATGCGGGTACCAACGATAGCGCGACAAACGAAGAAATAATCACTGCAGCAGCCAGCACGCCACCGAACTCTCTGAATAGTCGGCCGGCCGTTGACGGTAAAAACGCTATCGGCACAAACACAGCCACTAATACAGCCGTTGTCGCGACCACCGCAAAGAACACTTCCCGGGTGCCCAGTACCGCTGCGGCTCGTGGACCCAGCCCCATGCCCCGCCGTCGCTGAATGTTCTCGGTAACAACAATAGCATCATCAACAATCAAACCGGTTGCCAGCACCAATGCTAACAAGGTTAGAATATTGATCGAAAAGCCCATCAACCATATGGCTGCTACTGCGCCAAACAATGCCACCGGTATCGATAGAGCAGGGACAATGGTAGCCCGGAACGAGCCGATAAATACCCATAACGTCCCCACAACCAGCGCAATAGTAATCGCCAGCGTAGTGATAACTTCAGCAACAGATTTCCGTATGAACAAGGCGTCGTCATTAGTTACCTGCATTTCCATGTCGGGGAAACGTGCCTGCAACCGCTCAAGCATTGCCAGTGCCTGATCAGAAATTTCGATAGTATTGGAGCCGGCTTGGCGAATAACCCCCACGCCAACTACTGGTTTACCGTTTAAGCGCACGAAACTACTTGCATCGGCCGGGCCAAAGTAGGCCTGTGCCACGTCGCCGATACGTGTATCGTCACGCACAATAATATTTTCGACCTGCTCAGCAGTCACTGAGGTTGCATCTGCGCGAATAATGATGCGTTGGTCGGTCGATTTTAAACTACCTGCCGGAACATCAAACGGTGCTTGTCGCAATGCATCAGCGATGTCGGTAACCGATAGACCAAAACTCGTTAGTCTTAACGGATCCAAAGCTACCCTTAACACTCTTTCACGAGCGCCGTTTAACCTGACATCAGCCACCCCGTCTATAGATAGAAATTCAGGCGCGACGTCTGTCTCTAATCGCCGGGTTAGTTCCTCCAGACTTAGTGAGTCGCTACTAACTGCTATATCCAGAACAGCCCTGGCATCATCGTCAGCTTTTACAACAATTACCTGCTCAACGTCATCAGGCAATTCGCGTCTAACCTGATTGACCGACTCGCGAACCTCGCTGGCTACCACATCCAGGTCAACACCCGGTCTGAATTCGACCACGGTACGTGCAGAGTTTTCCTCGGACGAGGAGCGAATAGATTTTACCCCTGAGACTCGAGCAGCAGCCCCTTCAAGAATACTGGTAACTTCTGAGTCGACGGTCTCCGGAGCTCCGCCCGGCAGCGCAGCACGAACCGTAACGATGGGTCGATCTACGTCAGGAAGTTCGCGCACTTCTACGCCCATAATAGCTGCAACACCGGCCAGCGCGATTAATATATTAAGAACAACAATCAGAACAGGCCGGCGTATTGATACCGACGGCAAGTCGTTCGCTTCACCAACTGATGTGGTTTTAGTGTCGGCCATTACTCAGCAACCTCGGCAGCGTCGACATTCTCGACATTTTGGAACTTAACATCCTGACCTTCGCGCAAATTCTGAATCCCTTCCACGATCAGAATATCGTCGCGCTGAATATCACCGGAAACAAGCACACGTCCTTCCAGACGTTGCTCGATCTGAACTTCCACACGTTTAGCTTTTTGGTTTTCGGCCAACCAAATGAATGGTGCATTTGGCCCCCATGACAAAGCCGCTTCAGGGATAGAAACGAACTCCCGACCTAACAATTCAATTTGCGTGCGAAAGCTAGTGCCTGGTAAAAAATCATCTTTGCTGTTATCAATAGCAGCACGTGCTCTGAACATACGTGTCTTTGGATTAATGCGGGAGTCGCGCTCGACAATCTCAGCCGTTACCGGTGGTCCCGAATATCGCCACGGTTGCACTGTCAATTCAGCGCCTTCCTGTAAAATCGATACCGCAGCTTCAGGAATACTGAAATCGATAAGCAGGGTTTCACGGTCATCAATGGTGGTAATCATGGTTTGTTCGGTAATACGATCGCCGGGCTCAATATCAGTAAGCCCAACGATACCGTCAAATGGTGCAATAACCTGACGGTCATCGACTTCGGTCTGCGCTCTGTCTACTTCGACTTCGGCTAAGTCACGTAATAATACCGCATTATCCAGCTCCGATTGCGGCACCGCACCTTGATCAAAGCTGGAGCGTAAGCGCTCAACCGTGCGCTGCGCGTCTTTGTAATTTAGTTTCGCTTGTTGCAGTGCAACTTGCTGTCGACGGTCGTCAAGCTGAACTAAAACTTGTCCTGCTTCGACGCGATCGCCCGGTTCAAAATTAATCGATTCAACACGGTCACCGACAGCGGGGTATAAGGTTACGGACCGTCGAGCTTCAGCAGTTCCAACAGCTTCGACACGATTGGATTCGCGTTCAAACTGCACAGGCTGCGCTTTAACCAGTGCTTCTCGTGCTCCAAAGCCCTGCGCCTGCGCTTTATCAGGTACAATTGCCATCAGCGCTGAAAAAAGCGCCACTAAAACGATTCCGAAACCTTTCATTGGTACTCCATTTAAAAGCCCGTGATTGCTATCCAAACACGGGCTTTAGCTTAGCGATTTATACGAACGCTAATTAGTTAGTAATTTTAAACACACCTTGCATAATTGCAGAGTGGCCTGGGAAGGTGCAGTAGAACTTATAGTTGCCATTTGCATCCATTCCGTCAGTCGAGAAAGTAATCGACGTTTCCTCGCCACCACCGATAACGTCAGTGGCTGCAATCACAGCATCTGAGTCTGGTGTATAGTTGTTATCAAGACCAGCTGCCATGCCTTGTTGCACCACTGACTGCATGTCCGAAGCGCTACTTAATACCCAGTTATGGCCCATTACGTTCTTAGCCATCTTGCCTGAGTGAGTTAATTTTAACGTCACCTCAGAGCAACTCGCTGGTACTGAAAGTTCCTTTTTATCAAATCGCATGTTGTCATTACTATCGATGGTTAGTTCACATTCGTTGGCTAGCGCAGAGTTTGCGACCAACAGCAAAGAACCAATCAACAAAGTTTTCAAAAATCGCATTGCAATACTCCTGTAGTTACTATCAAATAACGCTCATGTATACGTGAATACGCACGTTTAGATTACTTTTTGAGTGGGTTTATGACGCAAAAAAAACAATTCGCGCCGCAGTCCCTGCTGGCACAAGGCTCTCCTTGTCTGCAGCAGCATCACACCAATGATAAACAATCATTGATACCGCCAGTATATAACTCAACCACCTATTTGCGTGATGAGGATAATCAATATCGCAGCGGACGGGTGTACTCGAGAGCTGACAACCCAACCTATAAAGCGCCGGAGACATTAATCGCAACCCTGGAGGAGGCCGCTGACGCTCGTATTTTTAGTTCAGGTATGGCCGCAGCAACAGCCGTATTTTTAGCGCTAAAACCCGGCGACCACGTCATTGCACCCACTATCATGTACTGGGCTTTGCGCAATTGGTTGCGCACCTTTGGACAGGATTTTGGCTTACATGTTCGTTTTATTGATACGCACGTCGAAGGCGCAGTTGAGGCAGCACTGACTGAGCAACCGGCACGACTGGTGTGGCTGGAGACTCCGGGCAATCCGTTGTGGACCGTTTCTGATATCGCTGCTATTGCGCAAAGCTGTAAAAAACATGATGCACTGCTTGCCGTCGACTCAACCGTTGCCACACCGCTATTAACCCGGCCGTTAAGCTTAGGCGCTAATTTGGTCATGCACTCTGCAACCAAGTATTTAAATGGCCATTCGGATGTTATTTCCGGTGCCTTGGCCAGCGCAGAAGATTCAGCTTTTTGGCAACGCATTGTCGCATTGCGGGCGCAAAACGGTTGTGTACCCGGCCCCGATGACGCCGCGCAGCTATTGCGCGGGATGCGTACGCTGCACCTGCGTGTCAGGGAGTCATGTGAGTCTGCTCTGTGGTTAGCAGAACAGCTGCAGGAAAATCCGCACGTTGCTGAGGTCCTGTATCCCGGATTGCCGAGCTTCACCGGTCATGAAGTCGCTAAACGGCAGATGCATAACGGCTTTGGGGGAATGTTATCGATTCGGCTTAAAGGCGGTGCAGAACAAGCAATTAAAACAGCGGCCCGAACACGTTTGTGGAAGCGAGCGACATCCTTGGGGGGTGTTGAAAGTTTGATTGAACACCGCGCCAGCATCGAGGGTGAAGGCACGCCGGTGCCCGACGATTTGCTGCGTTTATCGGTTGGGATTGAATACCGTGAAGACCTGCTCCGCGATTTAGAGCAGGCTTTTCGGTCCTAAACAAATAGCGTCGCGCATAATGCGCGACCTACTTATATACTGACGCGCTTGTAAAAGCGGTATTCTGGTTTCCAGTAATGACTTTCTATGCGTTGGCGTAACAGTTCATCGTCAATCTCCAGCGCGTAGCCTTCTTCCTGAGCGACCTTGCCGACCGCAAAGGCAATATCTTTAGACAGCTGTGCCAGGTCGTCAAACGCCGGCAGTAAGTGCTCACCTTTGCCATTAGCAGACGGCGACGCTTTCGCGAGTGTTTTACTGGCTACGCGGAACATTTCGTCACTGACGCGATTGGCTTTAACCGCTATCACACCCAGCCCAATCCCGGGGAAAATATAACTGTTATTGCACTGCGCAATAGGATATTGCTTGCCGTCATACTCTACTGAACCGAATGGGCTACCGGTGGCTACGATAGCATTGCCCTGAGTCCATTTCATTACGTCGGCCGGATGCGCTTCGACGTGTTTTGACGGGTTACTCAATGGGAAAATAATCGGCTGTTCAACATTTTTGGCCATGGCATCAACAACCTGCTCTGTGAATAAGCCCGCCTGCCCTGAAACCCCAATCAATACATCGGGCTCAGCACAATGAATCACATCCAGTAACGATGGGTAGTCACCGCTGTATTGCCATTCGCCTATGCGTTTCATGGGCTGCGCCAAGGCTTGTTGAAAATCCCGTAAACCATCCATGGAATCAACAACTAAGCCGAAACGATCGACCATAAAGACATTTTGCTTAGCTTCGTCTTCGGACAGCCCCTCAGCCATCATCTGGATCATCACCTGCTCAGCAATACCACAGCCGGCAGAACCGGCACCGACGAATACAACCTTTTGCTCGCTTAGTTTTTTACCTTTTTTACGGCAGGCAGCTAACAAGGTGCCTACTGTCACAGACGCAGTGCCCTGGATATCGTCGTTAAAGCAACACACTTCGTCACGATAACGTCGTAGCAACGGCATCGCGTTAGGTTGGGCAAAGTCTTCAAACTGCAACAGTACACCGGGCCAGCGACGCGTCACTGCCTTAATAAACTTATCCAAAAATTCATCGTACTGTTCCTGGTTAATACGCTTGTGGCGCGCGCCCATGTACATGGGATCGTTTAACAGTTTCTCGTTATTGGTGCCAACGTCCAGCATCACCGGCAACGTGTAAGCGGGGCTGATTCCACCACAGGCGGTGTAAAGCGACAACTTACCAATCGGAATACCCATACCGCCGATACCCTGGTCACCCAGGCCCAGTATGCGTTCGCCGTCAGTTACTACGATGACTTTTACCTTTTGTTTAGTCGCATTGCGCAGGATGTCATCCAGTTGATCACGCTCTGAATACGAAATAAACAAACCACGGGAGCTGCGATAAATATCGGAAAATTTCTCGCAGGCATCGCCGACTGTCGGCGTGTAAATAATTGGCATCATCTCTTCGAGGTGATCGGTTAGCAAACGATAGAACAATGTCTCGTTATTATCCTGAATGGCACGCAGGTAAATGTGTTTATTCAGCGGTGTTTCGAAGCTTTTATACTGCATGTAAGCGCGTTCGGCCTGCTCTTCGATACTCTCGTAGCGCGGCGGTAACAACCCGGTCAGGTTAAATGCTGCTCGTTCTTCCTTTGAGAACGCGCTGCCTTTATTAAGTAATGGCGTCTCTAACAAAGAAGGTCCCGCGTAGGGGATATACAACGGACGTTGTGCAGAATCTGACATGGGTACTTACTCCTAAAACAGTACAGACTAACTAATTGCTAATCATAGCAAATGTTAAGGCATAGCGGGGAATCGAATTAAACAGCATTAAAAATTATTGAACGATTGAACTAAATCGAATGCATGTTAGTAATGAAACACGTATAATCCAATTAAATCGAACAGATGTTTTAATACGCGAACCAAATTATGTACGAATGCTCAGTGTCCGATGCGGACTTTTTAATACAGCTGGAACAACGCTCGTTTGGCAAAGATGATATCGATCACCTTTGGCATTTACGCGTAGCCTGGGTGTATCTAAAAGCCCATCCATGGCCAATTGCGTTGCAAAAGGTAGTCGACTTGCTGCGTACTGAGCGCAACTTTGGCCTGGGTGATATTCCTTACCATCACACCCTGACCATCGCCTCCCTGCGCATCATTAATGTGCGCATCAGTAAAGCCGACTACAACGACTTTTGTGATTTTCTGAATGACAACCAGGATCTGGTCGACGATATGCCTAGCGTTATTAAACGCTATTATTCAGAAAAAGCGATAACCTCTGAAGCGGCTCAAACCAGCTACGTAGCGCCCGACTTACGCCCCATTGAATAACGTCACAAACACCATAACCAACAGTACTACGTTCGCTAGCAAACCCAGCATAAAAAAGTAACTGCGTGGGCTTGGATTCTTTTCGGTTGCAATAACGTAATACAACACCATGTGCGCCAGCCGAGCTACGGCAAATACCGCTGTTGCTGATGCTGTCCATAACGGATGAACGCCTGCCAATATGGCTAATACAATAGTCCCTAACATCGGGCTCAGATTTTCGAGTGAGTTTTGATGGGTACGCCAGGCCCTGAATACGAAACTCTGGTGGCTCAAGTCTTGCGGAGCTTTGCCCGGAATAGCCCCGGTTTGCTTTGCTTTTGTACCGCTGGCAACGAACCACTGCAGCAATACAGTTACAATAATAATAGCCATCCACAGCAGCGTTGCCCAGTAATCTGCAATTAACATAAGGTTTCCTTTTTATACTTGTAGCTGCCAACGTGCCGCGACACGTTTAACCGCCTCGACATTCTCTGATGCCATAATTTGGATCGGCGTGTTATCAAAGCGCGCCGTTAAGTCCAACCGCTGTTCCATCCAGTGCAGCATGGCTTCGCCGGAATGTATTGTTTTTGCGCCGCCAAAGTACGCAGATATCGCGGTATCGATCAGCGGAAAATGGGTACACCCTAACAATACAACGTCAGGGCGCATTAGTCCGCCAAAATAGTGTTTAAACGTCTCCGTTAATATTGGTCCGTCGTAGAGCTCTTCTTCGACAATGGGCACAAACAATGGCGTAGCCATCGCTTCAACCCGATGGAATCCCAGCGCATTAATACGTTGCTGATACTCGCCTGAAGCAATCGTTGAGCGCGTTGCAATAACCAGTACACGCGCGTCCTGAGTAATCCCCGGCATTTGCTGCAACGCCAGCACGCCCGGTTCCAGTACGCCATAAACCGGTTTATTCGAGTAGCGCTGCATTTGTTCCAGCGCCACCACACTCACGGTATTACACGCCACCACCAGGGCATCCACGTTTGCACCATTAAAAAACTCGACCGCCTCCAGCGCATAGCGTGTCACCGTATTAGCATCTTTGCTACCGTATGGCACGCGGGCAGTATCACCGTAATAAAGCAGTTCGCTAAAACAACCACTGCGCTGCAACGACCGTGCAACCGTTAAACCACCGACACCACTATCAAATATTCCTAATTTCATTAATTATCGTCGTCCGCTCAGGTACTCAGGTTAATACGTTTTAAGCGTAATGCGTTGGTTAGCACAAAAACGCTGGATAACGCCATCGCAGCGGCCGCCAGCATCGGTGATAACAATATACCAAACCACGGGTACAACAGACCGGCTGCGACCGGAATTAACGCGGTATTATAGGCAAACGCCCAAAATAAATTCTGCCGAATATTGCGCATCGTTGCTTTGGATAAGGCAAACGCCTGCTGCACCACGGTCAAATTATCAGACATCAACACCACGTCCGCCGATTCAATCGCAACGTCAGTACCTGTACCTATGGCAAAACCGACATCGGCCGTCGCCAGTGCCGGCGCATCGTTAATGCCATCGCCAACAAACACCAGCTTACCCCATTGCTTTTGCAACTGTTTAACGGCGTCTACTTTGCCATCGGGTTTTACCTCAGCCACGACTTTATCAATGCCAAGCTGGTTGGCGATACGCTCAGCGGTGGCTTTCGCATCGCCTGTCACCATCGCAGTTTTCAAACCGCGCTGATGCAGCGCTTTAATCAGTGCCGGCGCACTCTCGCGGATCGGATCGCTAACGCAAAATATAGCTTTTAACTGCGCATCTATCGCTACATAAATGGGAGTAAGTCCTTGCTTCTGCCACTCGCCAGCCTTGTCCGGCGCTTCGCTTAGCGCAACGTCGTGCTCTTGCATCAATGTGGCCGAGCCGACCAAAACCTGCTGCCCATCAACCTTGCCGGTAACCCCAAGACCCGACAATGCTTCAAATGATTCCGGTTCTAACATTGGCGTCTGCTCGGAAGCAAAAGCCACCAACGCTTCCGCAGTCGGATGTTCAGAGCGTTGCTCAAGTGAAGCAGCCAGTTGCAGCGTTGTGCTGTCATCGCCAGCAACCGTTACCCACTCGTTGAGTGTTGGCTCACCCTGCGTGAGGGTACCGGTTTTATCAAATACCACGGCATTGGCCTGTTGCAACGCCTGCAATGCGGTGCCCTGACGAAACAGTACGCCCAAATCTGCGCCTCGACCGGTACCCACCATAATCGACGTTGGCGTGGCCAGCCCCATAGCACAGGGACACGCAATAATAAGTACCGCAACGGCATTAACCAGCGCAAATGTTAGTGAGTATTCACCAGCAGCAAAAAACCACACGATAAAGGTCAGTAACGCTGCCGCCATCACCGCGGGTACAAACCATAAGGTGATCTTGTTAACGGTATCCTGAATCGGCAATTTGGCGCCCTGCGCCTGCTCCACCATACGAATAATTTGCGATAATACCGTTGTCTCGCCTATCGCGGTGGCCTTAAAACGCAGCGTCCCGCGCTCGTTAATCGTCCCGCCGACGACCTTATCATCCGCCCGCTTATGCACCGGTTCAGCCTCGCCCGTGATCATGGCTTCGTTAACGTAACTGTCACCACTAATGACTTGACCATCGACGGGGATCTTTTCGCCCGGACGAACTTCGATTTCGTCGCCCTTGGCTAATTCCTTAACCGCAACTTCTTTTGCATCGCCATCTCGTATAACGCGCGCGGTTTTACTTTGTAACCCCATCAGGCGCTGAATCGCATCCGAGGTATGACTTTTGGCCCGTGCTTCCATAAAGCGACCTGCCAGAATCAAGGTAACAATAACCGCCGATGCCTCAAAGTAAACACTCACTGACTCGGCCGGTAGCCACTGCGGCATAATGGTCGCGACAATAGAATAACCCCAGGCCGCAGTTGCCCCCAGCGCGACTAACGAGTTCATGTCCGGCGCACCTTTGAATAAAGCCGGAATACCGATTTGATAAAAACGCCGCCCCGGCACAAACAATACAATGCTCGTTAACAGCAACTGTATCCACCAACTGGTTTGTAAGCCCAGGCTGTTATGAACCCAGTTCGAAAATGCCGGCACCATGTGATTGCCCATGGCCAGAATAAACACCGGTAAGGTCAGTAAAGCTGATAAGGTAAATTCTTTGCGCAGGCCCGAATACTCACGTTGCTGACGCTCACGCTGTTCGCGCATCTCTTTATCGCGGTCAATAATCTCGTGGGCATCGTAGCCGGCGTCCTGTATCGCTTTAATCAGCGTATCAGTGGACACGTTATTAGCGGTAACTTCAGCTGCGTCCGAGGCAAGGTTTACCGCTACCTGCTCAACGCCGTTTACGCCGGACAGTGCTTTATCGACACGGCTTGCACACGAACCACAATTCATGCCGCTAACACTTAACCTGATGGTCTGCTGACTCATTCTGACTCCTTTTGTTGTAGCGTTAACAACAACCAAAATACAATAAGCTGGGCTACTTCTACGTAACGCTGAATGGCTCCGCGGATTTCAAACATCGGATAGGACGTCATGACTAAAAATCCTAACACGGTAACCGCAGCCAGCAGCACCAAAGCGACGCGAACCAACCAGCTGGTTTTGGGCGTTAGCGCTAGCAGCAAAGTACCAAGCGCGAAGCCAAAGTAACTGATAACAGCTACCACGTTGTGGATAGCCTGCGAACTGCTGCCATCTATCGGGCAACCGGCATCGCATGGCGCCAACGCCGAGGCTAAATAACCAAACGGCCATAAAAATAACAGCAACCAACCCACGTGACTTACCGAACGTACGCGTAATTGACTGCGTATAGACACCAGAAAACTAAATGCGATCATGGCCAGCGGAATAAAGCCCACCCAACCGAGCACGCCTGCATTGGGCGTACCCGTCGCATTGATCTCGCTAATGTACTGGCCAATATGGTCAAAGCCCGGCTTGACCCAACTGGCGACCAACTGCAGGCCGAGCCAAAAAACCGTCAGAATAATAAGCTGGGGAACATAGCCTTGTTGTTTTGTCGCGTCATTAGAAGCCAAAATTTGTCTCCAATTGGTTGCTATTGCGTTACTAAGTATCCTCAAATCATAACACCATTATGCGTCAAAGTTTTGTTATGCTTATAACCATGACGCCGTTGCCAATGAGGATATAAAAGTGTCAATACGTGTTTTAGGCTGTAGTGGTGGTTTGAGTGGCGAAAATCAACAGGGTTCCACCTGTATTCAAATCAGTCCTTCGACACTGATTGATGCCGGCACCGGCCTTGCCAGCTTGAGTCTGGCAGAAATGAGCCGAATCCGTCATATCTTCCTGACGCATGCGCACATGGATCATATTGCCGCGTTACCGACCTTTTTAAGCAACCTGTTCGAGCAGGATAACCTACCCGTCAAGGTATATGGACTCGCTGAGACGCTGGCTCGATTGAAGACTAATATTTTTAACGACGAGATTTGGCCGGATTTTACCCGGGTTATCGACGGGCAACAGTCGGTTGTCGAACTCGTCGAGGTCGCGGCCGGCGATATTATCGAACACGACGGTATGACACTAGAGCTGTTCGCGGTTAAACACAAAATTCCCACTGTTGGCTACTCGGTAAAAAGCGAAACCGTGCATTACGTGTTTTGTGCAGACTGCACCGAATCCGCACAATTGGTCGCTGATTTAAACCGCCTGGCGCCTATTGACGTGCTGATGATTGAGTGTGCATTCCCCGATCGCTTAATCGAAGTAGCTGAAAAGACCCAGCACATGACGCCGGGTATGTTACAACGCACACTGGCCCAGGTTAACGGCGTAAAACACGTATGGGTTACCCACCTAAAGCCAAGTTACGAAAAAGAGCTGCGCAACACCCTCAGCGGCGGCCACTGGACCGTTCTGTAGGTTAAGAAAGACCTAATCTATAAAGGTATGGTATTCAATTCTTGATACATACCCGAAATCTGATATTTCGAAGTAACTGGGTGAGCTTCCCATATCCCCGAAGGTTATCTGATAATGCAGGATATTATCGCTGTCTTGTTCTGGCTGACCCAGCGCATCAATTAAGTTTTGTCTGCCTTGGCATGTTATATCAGCAAACTCAAAGTTTGGCCCGCAGCCTGTTACAACCACTTTATCCAGCATGACTTTGTCATTTTTACGATCGAGGTGTCGACCCGCTATGATATGAAATCTAAACAATTGTGTTGGGTACTCTAGCGTTAATAATGTATCAAACCGATCGCTTCCGGGCATCTGTATAGATTTTTGTAATGTAGATGAGGGTTTGCCAAATTTAGTTTCAACCGCCTCAGGGCTGCCATATTTAGTGAACACATCCTGAACTTTCTGCAGCCCCTCGCTATTCTCCCAGTCAACCGCATTACAATTAAATACGAAGCACACAGCAATCAGTCCGGAAATTTTTTTTAACATCGTTTTTCCTTCAACTATTATGGCTATTCACGAGTAGCGTTTTTTATTGCTTGTTCCAGTTCGTAGGGTTTATAAATAGTCGCAATTGCGTGGTATTCGCCTGCGTTAGTATTAATAGTAATCAATCCATAGTTGAACCACTGGCCAATGTAGCTTTGGCTGATGTAGTAACTCCGAATTTCAGTTAATGGCGTATCTGTTTCTTTAATAAAAAATGCACCATGCCTCGCCAATATGCGTTTATTGGTGATAACCACTCTGGTTCGGGTATATTCCAGACAGACTTTTATGGCATCACACAGGACAAATAGCAACCATCCGAGCGAGAACAGCCCATCTTCCTCATTGAATAACAAGTTAAGGAAAACCCCGCCGACGGCAATTAGAACGACCTCAAAGAAAATAACGTAACTGAGCCAACTTCGGTGCAGTACTCGTTCATTATCTTGTAATAAAGTTCTCATTAACGTCTGAATCGCCACCGATAACTTAGACACTTCTCAGCTGTTCTCGGTAACGGTTTTCATACTCTACTGGTGACAGCAGATTATTGGAACCGTGTTTGCGTTTGCTGTTATAAAACATCTCGATGTAATCAAAGATATCACTTTTAGCATCACTTCTTGTTGAGTAGATCCTTCGTTTGATACGTTCACGTTTCAGCAACTGGAAGAAGCTCTCAGCAACAGCATTATCATGACAGTTGCCTCGCCTGCTCATGCTACCTTCCAGTCCATTGGCTTTGAGGAACGCCTGCCAGTCATGGCTAGTGTACTGGCTTCCCTGATCGGAATGCACCGTTACTCGTTGCTTAGGGTTGCGCCTCCATACCGCCATTAGCAGCGCATTAAGTACGATATCTTTTGTAATGCGTGATTGCATTGACCAACCAATTACTTTGCGCGAGAACAAGTCTACAACCACCGCAAGATACAACCAGCCTTCGTGTGTTCGGATATGCGTGATATCAGTTACCCAAGCCGCATCTGGGGCTATAGGATTAAACTGTCGTTGTAATCTGTTCGGGACAACAATGTGGCTCACTCCGCCACGGTGACGGGGTTTGCGATAGCCGACCTGAGCTTTCAGACCCTCTGAACGCATTAAGCGATATACACGGTTAATGCCACAAGCTTCACCCACGTCCCGTAAATCTGAATGGATCTTGCGGTAACCATATACACCACCTGATTCGAGCCAAAACTGTTTAATCAATCCCGTTAGGTGTTGATTGGCTTTGTGACGCTTCGAGTGAGGCTTGTTGCACCAGGCATAATAACCGCTGGGGTGAACATCCAACATTCTGCATAACCAACGAACGGGCCAACTGTCCGAGTGCTCTTTGATAAAGGCATACCTCAGTCGGACTGCTTTGCGAAGTATGCCGCGGCTTTTTTCAACAGGTCACGCTCTTCTGTTGTTCGTTTTAGCTCTTTTTGTAACCTTCTGATTTCAGCTTGCGCGTCGTTCAATTCATTATGCTGTTTAGAGTCAGGGCCGTACTTCTTGACCCAAGCATAAAGGCTATGCGTTGTGACATCCAACCGCTTGGCAACGTCAGATATTGAATGGCCGCGTTCAACAACCTGTTTGACCGCTTCAATTTTAAATTCTTCGGGGTAGCGTTTACCGCTCATAATCACCTCTCTTTTCAGTTAGTTTATCTAACTAAGAGGTGTCTAGGAAATTAGTGGCGATTCAGTCCTTGTTTTCGAATACATTAAAAACTAATTTATGTTATACCTTAAGTGACTGATTATCGCCAGAAACACCACCCCAAACAATTAACGAGCCCGTCGTGGCCTACACTTCATACTAACTGTTCCAGACCAATTTTTAACATCGACGGGGTCCGTTTTCTATGACGGTGTTTGCGGTTATCTTTATTCATCTGACCGCTATTTTCAATGACCAATCACTTGATAACTATCGCTGTTTATTTCTTTACAAATAGATTCCCCTGCCATTGACTTAGCTCTTAACATTTTATTAACTAAAGCTTGGATTATTCTCTGGAACCTAAACATGTCCGATAAACGCTCTCTTGAAGCACAGCGAATTGAATTTAAACAACGTCGCCTATTGGCAACACCCTTATCAGGGCTGATTGCCTGGACGATTATTGCCATAGGATCAGTATTTTTAGACCCATTCCCGCTGTCATTGCTATTGTTTATTGCGACGGGTTCTATTGTTTATATCGCGCTGTTCATCTCAAAATTTACGGGTGAAAATTTTCTCGATAAAAGCAAACCTAAGAATAGCTTCGACACGTTGTTTATGCTGACAGTGGCGATGTCCGCGTCGGTATATGCTATTGCGATTCCATTCTTTTTGATTGATTACACTTCTTTACCCTTAACCGTAGGCGTGCTAACCGGCTTAATGTGGATTCCAATTTCATGGATTATCCAGCACTGGATTGGTATCGCTCATAGCATCGCGCGAACTGTGCTGATTGTTGTCGCGTGGTACGCCTTCCCTGAGCAGCGTTTTTTAGCCGTATCTCTGGTGATTATTGCTCTCTACATTTTTGCCATTGCGACATTAGAGAAGCGCTGGCGTGCGCAGCAAAAGGTCAGTTTAACTAAACCAAATTCCGAATAGAGCCAACATATGTCGACACCGTTAAGAGTTTCATCAACGATTCCTCATTTATTTGCGTTTAGCTTCTGCATTATTTTTGCGGTACACGGCTACGTATCTTTAGAGGCTACATCGGCTCTCGACCGACCCAGTTCGACTTTCGCTCTTGGTTATTTATTTTTACCCATTTATGCAGCCATTCAGCTAGGTATAGGTTACCTCCTTGGTTTCATTTTTCGATTTCTTTTACGTCGATTTCGTTTCGACCTTACTTTTTCTCACATCAAACAATTAGTCATTGCCTTCGGCATTACCATCATTTTAAGTGGCTTTTCAGGCTACTCGGCTTACCAGCAGGTTGTCGAAAACGTTGCATTAAAAACTCCCCGCATCATATCGAACGCTGGTAGATTTGAGCGGCGGAACTCTATTCCGGTGGGTGCTAAAAAAGTGGCGGCTAGTTCAATCTTAACCTACGACGCGAACACATCTGGTATAACCTGGCATGGTGCTCCCATAGTCGCAGATGTAAAGGACAATACCCTAATCCTAAAGTCGGGCGAAAAACCACGACTTAGCTACGACTTCAGCGGCTATACCTATGTTTCGTCCATCAATATATTGACTGTCCAACAGTCAAGTCAACAGTGGCTAGCCCTACTAGTAAAACTGCGCCCTACCTCCGGCATTTCCATGCTATTGGTTTACGATGCCCTCGGGCAATTGCGTTACGAAGAATTACTGTCTCATTGTCAACCTAAACAAAGCCTGACACTTTATGAAGCGGCGGGGAATAACTTGCTTGTCGCAAATAGCTGTGAGGACCCTATCGTGTTAAAGCTCACATCGAATGGGTGACCGCAACAGGCAAAAAAGTTAGGCAGATAATCGTTTTCTACCGACTTAACGTAAGCTTTTAGGTAGACACTTTGATACAGCATTGATTAACAGGGGACTGATGACATTTACAGAATCCGAACAATCCAGGATTATCGAGATGGCCTGGGAAGACCGCACGCCGTTCGAAGCGATTGAACAACAATTTGGTTTAAGCGAAAAGGAAGTGGTTAAATTTATGCGCGGGCAGTTAAAGCCTGGTAGCTTTCGATTGTGGCGCGCGCGGGTCTCCGGCCGCAATACTAAACACAAAAAGTTACGCCCGGCTGGCGTTGAGCGAGGCTACTGCCCCACTCAATACAAACATCGCTAAAGCATGCTTTTTAAAACATCGTCCTTGCGAATAAAGTGATGATGCAAGGCAGCACCAACATGCATAATAACGAGCGCGATTAAGACGATGGCTAACCAGCCATGCATTTCTCTGAAAATGGCATAACCTTCGATATCGACGCTAAGTGCGGCCGGTAATCGAAACAGCCCGAAAACCTCAACCGGCCGACCTGCCAGATATTGCATTAGATAGCCGGATATCGGCATTAACACCATCAAAGCATAGAGTAACCCATGCGATAATTTTGCAACCGATGCCTGCAAGCGACTCAGGCCTTGCGGTAAGGGCGGCACTGAAAAAGCCAATCGAATGACCAGGCGCACTACCACAAGAACCGCTGCTACCACTCCAAAGCCTTTATGAATAGTCAGCAGGCTCAATTGCCACGGCTCTAAAGACCGCACCATCAGTAAGCCGGCCGCTAGCATCGAGATTAGCAACGCTGCCATTGCCCAGTGCATGATGCGCATCGTTAACGAAAAGCGATTAGTCATTTTGCTGCTCCTCAAACGCACCATTAAATACCTCCACCGCACGGCGCCGGTAAGATTCCGCATAGGCCGCAGAGCGCGCCCGCAGGATAGGATCGCGGGTTGCTTCAATACCATCGGGCAGAACTAACGGGTCGTAGTTAATCTCATGGCAATCACCATTTAATTGCTTCTGCCAGTCATTAATGGCGATCTGCCCCGCTACAATTTGCTCGCGCGATTCAGGCCAGCCAACAGCGGGATCATTTTCATCATCCTCGCTCGTTGCTAACGTGAACACCCAGTCAAAAATCACCGGACCTGAGGTCAATCGTTCTGTTAGCTCGTTCTGTAACGCGTCATCTCCGTCAAAAGATGTATTGGCGACGTTAACCGTTGGTCTCATTGCCCAACGTACAGGCTGCTTGTCGCCATTATCCTTAGTGAGGTAAAACGCGTTGATACTGTGATATTGCTCGGCGGCAAAACTACCACTGGGCTGGTAGTTATCTTTCCAGGCAATGAAGTCAGCACTCTCGGGGTGCTCGGCAAAGAATTCTGCAATCGTGCCACTTTGTATCGCTTTAATCTGCTGGTAAAAGGTATGAGGATCGGAAACCGCCATCACCGGCGGTGTATTCATGGCAATGCGCCACTGCTGCGCTGCACTGGTTGCAAAGCTTAACGCTAAGCTACGCACCGGTGCTTTTAAATCCGGTGCTGATGGGTTATTGCCGGCAATAGAAAATCGGCCCACAAAGGGATGAGCGCCTTTATTAAAAACGGCAGCATTCGAATAATCGGTTAGCGAGCCATTGGAGCGAAACTCACCGGTTACGCAAATACCTTTGGCATGCGCCCGCCTAAAGCCTTCATGAGCATTTTGACCCTGCTGCAGATCAACAAACTGCTGTGCAGTAACTCGCTCGGACTGCTGTGCAAATACTAGCATCGGCAGAGCCAATAATGCGCCAAGGTATTTTTTCATTGTTTAACAGCCTCTCCATAGATTTATCTTGAATTGAAGATAAATACCAGTTTAACTGATATTAGGTTCACCGGAGAGTTAAAAATAAATGCAAGATTTAGAAACGATTCAACAACAATGGGCACATGAGATACCCGATCTGGACACCTCAACCATGGCGTTAATTGGTCGCATGCAAACTATTCATAAGCAGCTGACTGATACCATGAGCAAAACATTTCGTCGTTTTGGCTTAACCGATGCTGGTTTTGACGTTATTGCTACATTGCGACGTTCAGGTTCACCTTACCGGCTGACCCCCAACCAATTACTTGCACAAATGCTGGTGACCTCGGGCAGTATGACCAGTCGCTTGAGCCGGTTACAAAAACAAGGTTGGATTAGCCGCAGCGCTGATCCTGATGATCGCCGTGTCAGCTGGGTACAGCTCACAGAAAAGGGATTTACCCAAAGTGAAGAAGTTTTGCGTGCACACGTTGCTACCCAGCAACAGTTATTGGCGCCGTTAGGTGACGAGCACCGCAAACAGCTCACTGAGCTGCTTAGCGCCTTCGAGAATGTCTTACAATGAAAAGCGCTAATCGCTTATGCATTGGCGTATTGACGCTCTGCGATAACTGCTCTAGCTTATAGAAAACAACAACAAAACAGGAAGTTACCTATGTCAGATTTTAAAGAGTATAAAGTCATTCACGTAGCCGAAGGCGGTTGTGGCACGCTGTTATTAGGGTCCAGTGGACTGCCGCTTAAAAAAATCGAGTCGGTTTTGAATGAAGAAGCCGCCAACGGCTGGCAGATGGTGTTTCAGGTACTTGAACAAAAACGGTTTTGGTTATTCTGGACACGCGAAGCAGCTATCCTGACGCTGGGTCGGCGCTAACCATCATGAAAACCGCCATATTATCGGCTATTCGTTGGTATCAACGTCGTGGCGGTTCACGGCACTTTTTTAATATCGACTGTAATTTTGAGCCCTCGTGTTCGGAGTACACCTATCAGGCGATAACGCATTATGGCGTTCGTCGGGGGCTAAAAATGGGCTGGCGGCGTATTCGCCGCTGTAACAATCCTGATTGTGTACACAAACACTATGATCCCGTGAGGTCTCCCCATGACACTGCCAACAATGCAGGAACTTAGCGATCGCGAAGAGCATCTGCGCGAACAGATTCGGCAACTCAGCGACGAACAACGCAAACACTACTACCGGCTTGAACGGCAACAACTAAAAGATCCGGATACTTACGCCGTACTAAATTACTTTTTTATTGCCGGCTTACACCACTTTTATCTGGGCAGAACTAACCGTGGCCTTATCAACATTGCGCTGATGGTGGTTGGGTTGCTACTGCTGCCGTTATTTGCCCCGTTGGGCGTTATTCTGCTAGTGACCGTGTTTATCGTTGAACTACCGCAGTTGTTTAAATCACAACGCATTGTTTATGCGCATAACCTGGACTTAATGGACGATATTCTGGAGACAGTACGCGAGTGACGCGCACGCGGCCATTACCAGGCAAGCCGCGCGGATACGCGCGTCTCTTCAATATTCAGTGAAAACGACCAGCCATTGCGCTCACACAGTCGTTCAACGATACCCAGGCCCAAACCATAGCCATGTGAGGACGGAGTATCCGTTGGCGTGTAACGCTCATCGGCGTTGTTGCTCATTTTATTCACTATTAAAAGGTCATGGTCAGTGATAGCAATAGTTACTGCCCCCTGCCCCTCGAACGCATGTTCAAAAGCGTTACGCACCAAGTTATTAACCGCGATAGAAAAAGCCTGTGGGTGACCGACGACACTCGGATACGCCTGCGCATCTATATCAACATCGATATTCTTGCCATTTAGCAAATGGCGCTGTTGTTCGACCGCCTGGTTAACCATTGGCATCACCATAAACTGCTCGTCATCTAAGCCGTCGTCAGTTTCGCGGGCAAGACATAAGAACATTTCAATCGTGGTTTTCATTTCGTGGGTTGCGCGCCGGATTCGATCAAGCACCTTCACGTCAGCCGCAGATAAATCGCGGTGTTCGAGCAGGTCGATGCTGCCAACCGGATTTATCGGATTTTGTTTAGGCAGGTTAGCAAAGGCAATGTGACTAAAAAGTCGCTATTAAGAATTCAGTACTATTAACTATTAATTGCTGGAATGAAGTCTTCCCTCTCAAGCACTTGAATCAAACTTCTCATCAAATAATTATTCATAAAGCTAACGCTGTAAGTTCTACCGTTTGGTTTTAGTGGTCTAATAAAGCCTGCGTCCTTCATTTTAGCAATCAAATGAGTCCGCTGTCGTAACGTTAGGCCATCCAAGGTATCGTCGAGTTCGCCCGCTTTAAATTGCTGCTTTTCAATACCGATGCTGAGCACCCGAGCTTCTTCCTTTGTAAGATACCCACGCTGTTTCGCTAACTCTAGCGTTGGGACAAGGATTTTTCTGTATAGAAACGCAAAGTCGAGTAGCTTGTTTACTTTAGTGACCTCGTGCAAGATCCCTGTTAACACATAGTCACACCAATTAAGTACTGACTCATCTGTCCCTTGGTCAGCATCTGCTAGCCGTTCATAATAGTAGTCTCGATCGTTACAAAAGACTGCCGTTGGGTTCAAAATTTTACCGTCCTTGACATTGAACCCATACTTAATCAGCAATGCATAAGTTAGCAAGCGGACAACTCGACCATTGCCATTTCCAAAGGGATATATCCATGTGAATCGATGGTGCGCTATGGCAGTTTTTAATAAATCATATTTTTCCGAACTTTTCTCATTGATAAAATCCAGTAGCTCATCCATGTACGTTTGCACATTAATTGCTTCTGGTGGCATGTGCGCAGACTGGGATATCTCAACACTCCAAGTTCTGTACGCTCCGGGAGTGCGATCACCCTCCGCTATTAGATCTCCAACAACTAGTGCGTGCAGTTGTCGAATAAAATGATGGGTAATATCGGAGCCCTCTTCTATGGCTTCTTCAATGAAATCCATAGCCGCCTCGACGTTAGCTATCTCAGAAAACCGCTCGGAAGCATGCTCGCTTTTTTCAATCTTCCGCTCAATATATTCCGAAATCGTTGTTCGATTTCCTTCGATCCGAGCCGAACCAACACTCTCAAGTATGTGAAATATTTCCTTCAGTTGAAAAAATATCCACGGCGCTGTGGTCCCATGCAACCGCAGTTTTCTTAGATGATTCAACTCCATCAACGTATCGGTCAACGGAGAATCAAAACTTGGACTCACAACGCGAAGCGGAAACTCCATAAAAGGAACCCTTTATTTACATAAAATTTAAATATAATTATAAAAATCAAAAGCATAGGTAAAAATAATTATTAAACTAATTACATTATAGTCACTTCGTTAACTACATAAAAGTTTTTATAGAAATACAATTAAGCATCAGAGGGCAGTTGTTTGCGGCACCGAAAGGCTTAACGGACCGTCATGAGTGGAAAAGTGCGAGGTTTAGCGACAAGCAGCGACTTTCGTCGGGCTGTATACGACAACACATACTGGAAAGCGACGTTATGACTACTAACATCGTTACTAGCAATTCTCGTAATGTCGCTATAACCAACGAGATTTTATGGAGGCAAGGATGCAAAGGCTCGCCAGGAGTTATCTGCTTTATCTAACCATTATGTGTTTCACGGCGCTTATACCCAATGCTGCAGTTGCGCTACAGGTGTCGACGCAAACCCAGCTGGCAAACGTGTATGAAGAAAATGCTGCCATTCCCGTTAGCAACTACTTAGTCAGCGAAAAGTACGACGGTATCAGAGCAATATGGACAGGCAAGCACTTGCTGACCCGGCAAGGTAACCGAATATATGCGCCCAAATGGTTTACTGCACCACTACCTGACGTCTGGCTTGATGGTGAGTTGTGGACGTCACGCCAGAATTTTGAGGCATTGAGCGCCATAGTCAGAACCCACATTCCGGAACAAGAACGTTGGCGTGAAGTTAACTATATGGTATTTGATATGCCTGATACCGAGCTGCCTTTTGCGCAGCGATACAAAAACTATTCAAGCTTAATTGAACAAATAAACGCTGAGCATATTAAGCCGGTAAAGCAGCAACGGTTTCATTCCAACCATGAGTTAAGCAAACACCTGCAAGCTATGGTTGAAAATGGCGCAGAAGGCCTGATGCTGCACTTAGCAACGGCACCTCATCAGTCTGGCAGGAGCGACGCTTTATTGAAGTTAAAACCCTATTTCGACGATGAGGCCGAGGTTATCGCCCATTTACCGGGCAAAGGCAAATATACCGGTATGCTCGGCGCCTTACGCGTGCGAAATCAACAAGGCATTGAATTTTCTATTGGCACTGGGTTTACAGATGCAGAACGCACTAACCCGCCACCTGTCGGGAGTATCATTACCTACAAGTACCACGGCTACACCAATAATGGCGTGCCGCGCTTTGCCAGTTTTTTGCGAATTAGGGAGGAGCTCGAAGATGAATAACTTTTTAAGCAAGGTGTCCATGCGTAGTATACAGAAACTAGAAAAATTGACACCCGATACGTTACAGAGTACGATTTAGTCGTGATCCGAAACTTCAAGCACAAAGGTTTGGCTAAGTTTTTCAGGTTCGGTAGCACCGCAGGGATTCAGGCCAGCCATGCAAAGAGGCTTCGGCTTATTCTCGGTAGGTTGAATGCGGCATCTGGCACAAAAGATATGGATTTGCCAGGTCTTCGACTTCATGAGCTCTCCGGTAACCGCTCTGGAATTTGGTCAGTGACAGTCAGCGGAAATTGGCGCGTGACCTTCCGATTTGAGGATGGAGATGCCGAGATAGTAAATTATGAAGATTATCACTGAGGTATTCCTATGTTAATGCACAATCCCCCCCACCCCGGTGAAGTTGTACGAGAGCTTTGTCTCGAACCTCTTAGCTTATCTGTAACCGCTGCAGCGGAAGCTTTAGGCGTAAGCCGGAAAACGTTAAGTGCTGTTCTGAACGGCAAGGCTGGTATTAGCCCTGAAATGGCTATCAGGCTCTCAATTGCATTTAATACTTCGGCGGAGAGCTGGCTAAACCAGCAGTCTCAATATGAACTTTGGCATGCCGAGCAACATCGTAAAGAACTCAAGGTTAAGAAGCTCGTTGCCGCATAAAAGCACTAAGCGAGGCTCACAATGAACTCAAGCAAAATTAATTACATTGAACTACCAGCGCAGAACCTTGAAGCAACCAAGCGCTTTTTTCAGCAGGCCTTTGGCTGGGATTTTGTGGACTATGGTCGGGAGTACGCGGCGATTCAAAACGCCGGACTCGATGGTGGGTTTTATCAGTCCGAACTAGTGGCACAAACCGCCACCGGTAGTGCCTTGGTAGTGTTATACAGCAAAAACCTTGAACAAAGTTTAAAAAGCGTTGAAGACGCAGGCGGTAGAGTCATTAAGCCTATATTTGACTTTCCCGGTGGCCGACGCTTTCAATTTACCTGCCCTAGCGGGAATGAATACGCGGTATGGTCAGAATAATAAGACTCCGGCACATAACAAAATGACTATGACTGGTTTACTGTTTCCAGCCGTGAAACTCTGGTCGACAAAGAGCAGAAGCAGAATACATCTCAAGTAGGTTTTACTCGTCGTTACGAGCAAGTTCGCGAATGTGGCATATTGTCGTGCCGCACCACTACCAGGCCATCAACGTCTTATGAAACTGGTGTCTTTGTAGGGGGTAATCGCGACAGCGAAGTCGAAGCCATAATGAGCATTAAGTTCGGTAAAGGTGAGCAACCGGACTCAGAATCAACTTTCGATGCCAGCGAAGTGCATGAAAACCTTAAACCGAAAGCAGAAGGTTCCTAGTAACCAGCCTTATTAGGCAAAATCTTTCAACTTGAGGTGCCTGTCAATTGATTCCACAAGCGCTTTGGGCACCTCATGTTCAGTGGCCAACTCCCGCCACTGATACACCGCGTTTATCACTTCATCAATAATGGCATCTATTTCTTTGCGCTCTATCTTTGGCAACTGAACGTCTGCAAGTGCATAAAAATCGGCGCGGGTATGGCCGCTGCGCTTGCCATTTAACGACATCCAGTGCTGCTCTACCCAAGGGTTTCCGGGCTTAAAGCTAAAGGCAACATCGTAAGCCGGGCTCAACCGCCATTGCTTGCCCTCCAGCATAAAGCCAAAGTTCTTGGAGTGATCATCGTGGTTGGTTGCTACGTGGTTAAATACCATACGGCGGAACAAGTCTATAGCGTCCACCCGTGGCAACCTTAGCTGGCGGGCAACCTGAAACAGCTCTTCATAAGAAAACGCACCAATGTCGTGATAGTTCACGTGCTTAATAGCGGTAAGCGTTTGAATATGCTTTTTCTCATTGCCTATTCTGTCAAAGCGCTTGGTCACAAAATGGCGGCGGTTGCCTTCATCCAGCAGGTGGCATGGCATCATATGAATGCCGGCTTGCGTGGCCATTAAGTAATACACATACTCCATGGCACCGTAACCCATCGGGTCGCCAAAGGTTTGCTGAGAAGGGTCGCGCTCTTTTACGCCGTCAAACTTCAGCAGGTAATGCTCGAACCCTTCGGGCACAAGCCCCTGCCCGGAACGAACCTGGCTGAAGTCCTTATTAAACGCCAATACCGCTTTTGGTCTTGCGCCACCGGCGCTGGTACCAACCGCTAACAAGGCCTGCATCATTTCTTTGTCTGCCGCGTCGTCAAAGTGCGTGCGCTGACGAAAACCCTTTCGTGCATCGAGCACTTCCTGCGCTAATCTCATTAAACTTTCAAGCTCAATGTCTTTGTTTTTGGCGTTGGTTTGATTCTTACGAGCAGGGTGATACTCAAGAGCGCCCATGCCCCGCTCACCGGTATACTGAAGTCGCTCAAGCGGACTCAGGGGCTCGGTGCGATCGGGCTGTTGCGCAACCCATTGATTCAGTACCGCATTACCAAAGTCGTCGGGCAAAGAGTCTGCCAGCATGCCCGGCAGCCCTCTGAAGGTATCCCAATTTAACCCCGGAAAGGAGTAAATTCGTGCCTTCTCAGCAGGCATAGTTAAAGGCGCCAGCGGAATGTCTTTTTCGACAAATTCGGATAAGTACTCGAACCGCGCAGCCGTGTCGCCTTTGTTATAACTTAAGGCACCGACAGGCTCACCTTTGTAGCGAACTTCAATGGTATTAATCACCAGTCCAGCTCCTTGTCATCAGCGGGTTTCACACGCGTTTTACCGCTCGCTCGCTTCTTCTGTTTGGTGCTACTTTTGAGTAGTTGCACAGGAGAAACGCCCTCGTCCGGGAACGCGGCCAGTAAATTGTCGATATGTCCCAAAGCCTGAAGAATAGCGACATAGGTCGGTAAGGTGCTTTTACCACCTTCCGCGGATTTAACCGCATTCAGTGAGACATTAGCTAAGGTCGCTAAGTCCTCCTGAGTTAAATCTTGATTCAACCGATACTGCCTGACTCGCTGACCAATGATGGCTGAAACACGTTCAGAATCCATATAAAGAACCTTAAATAGGCTTTAAACTGATAAATAGAGTGTAGCAGACTATTTAAGAGACGTAATTATATTTATATAAAAGTCTTTATATGGACTGCAAAACCATAAATTAATTATAAAAGCACTTTTAAGGGCTAAAGAAAGTCTAATCCAATACTTCAGAGTAATGCCAAAGTGGTATAAGTCCTGATATGGCACTACGTTTATCAAAAGCATTAGGCAGAAGCCCTGAGAGTTGGCTAGCGATGCAGGATGCATACGACTTATGGCATGCTGAGAAAAATTTAAGCTTAGACACAGTGCAGAAAATTGATCTGACCGTCGCGTAATAATCCAAACAGACTTCAAAATACGTCCACTACCAAGTACTCTAGAGAACTTAGCATAAAAGCTCCACAGTAAAACCAGGGAAATGGACTCAACATGACAAGTACCCAACAGCGCGCCGCACTTCAGCGCCAAATATGGCAAATTGCTAACGACGTTCGTGGCTCAGTCGACGGCTGGGATTTTAAGCAGTATGTACTCGGTACTCTGTTCTATCGCTTCATTAGCGAAAACTTCGCTAACTATATAGAAGGCGGTGACGAAAGCATTACTTACGCAGCGCTCGACGACTCGGTAGTAACGGACGACATTAAAGACGACGCCATTAAAACCAAAGGTTACTTCATATACCCAAGCCAGTTGTTCGAGAACATTGCGAAAACGGCAAACAAAAACGAGAGCCTGAACACCGACCTTGCCAATATTTTTGGTGAAATTGAAAACTCGGCCAATGGCTATGCATCGGAAGACGACATTAAAGGCTTGTTCGCTGACTTTGACACCACCAGCAATCGCTTAGGTAGTACCGTTAAAGATAAAAACCAACGCTTAGCAGCGGTATTAAAAGGTGTAGCAGGTTTGGACTTCGGCAACTTCGAAGACAACCACATAGACCTGTTCGGCGACGCTTACGAGTTTCTTATTTCAAACTACGCAGCCAATGCCGGTAAGTCGGGCGGCGAGTTCTTTACCCCGCAACAGGTGTCGAAGCTAATTGCCCTGCTTGCCATTAACGGCCAGGAACAAGTCAATAAAGTCTATGACCCAGCAGTGGGGTCGGGCTCTTTGCTGATGAAAGCCAGAAAGCACATGGACCCGCACCGCATTCAAGACGGTTATTTCGGGCAGGAAATTAACCACACCACCTACAACCTTGCCCGTATGAACATGTTTTTGCACAACATTAACTACGACAAGTTCAATATCCAGTTGGGGAACACACTGACTGATCCGCATTTTCTTGATGACAAACCGTTTGACGCAATAGTCTCTAACCCACCCTATTCGGTGAAGTGGATTGGTAGTGAAGACCCCACACTGATTAACGACGAACGTTTTGCCCCTGCCGGCGTGTTGGCACCAAAGTCAAAAGCGGACTTTGCCTTTGTGCTGCATGCGCTCAATTACCTGTCGAGTAAGGGCCGGGCTGCTATAGTTTGCTTCCCGGGTATTTTTTATCGCGGTGGTGCCGAGCAGAAAATCCGTAAGTATTTAGTCGATAACAACTACGTTGAAACCGTCGTTTCATTAGCACCGAACTTGTTTTTTGGCACCTCTATTGCCGTGAATATTTTGGTGCTCTCAAAGCATAAACGAGACACCACCACGCAGTTTATTGACGCCAGCGAGTTATTCAAAAAAGAAACCAACAACAACTACCTCACCGATGAGCACATCGAGCAGATTATAAAGGTGTTCGAGACTAAAGAAGATGCTGAACACTTCGCTAAGTCAGTGCCGTATGAACAAGTCGCAGAGAATGACTACAACCTCTCAGTCAGCAGTTATGTAGAACTCAAAGACACTCGTGAAGTTATCGACATTACCGAGATAAACGCAGAGCTGAAAACCACCGTTGCCAAGATTAATCAATTGCGTGCCGATATTGATGCGATTGTGGCGGAGATTGAAGGGACTACACCAAATGGAATTAGCATCGCAGGAGGCGAGCCCAAATGAGCAAAAGTATTGCTGTACTCAACACGGAAGTAAAAATCAAAACAGTCGAACGCGACGACTTTATTTGTCTGACAGATATTGCCAAATCAAAAAACCCTGAACACCCTGATGATCTCATCCGAAACTGGCTTCGCAACCGCAATACGCTTGAGTTCCTGGGTATTTGGGAGCAATTAAATAACCCTAGTTTTAATTCCGTCGAATTCGACGGGATTAAAAGCCAAGCTGGATTAAATAGTTTTGCAATCACCCCCAAGCAATGGATAGCGTCAACTCGAGCTATAGGACTGACATCTAAAGCTGGCCGCTACGGCGGAACCTATGCCCACAAAGACGTGGCGTTTGAATTCGCAGCTTGGGTTTCTGTCGAGTTTAAACTGTACTTAATCAAAGAGTTTCAACGCTTAAAAGAAGACGAGCAGAAACAGCTGGGCTGGGATGTAAAACGCCACCTCACTAAAATTAACTATCACATTCATACCGATGCCGTAAAAGAAAACCTAATCCCTCCGGAGTTAACACCGCAGCAAACCGGTAGCGTCTATGCGTCTGAGGCAGATTTACTCAACATGGCACTGTTTGGCAAAACCGCTAAGCAGTGGCGTGACGAAAACCCCAACAAAGAGGGTAATATTCGTGATTACTCGAACGTTTCACAGCTGGTATGTTTGGCTAATCTTGAAGCCTTAAATGCTCATCTGATTCAGCAAGCTGTACCACAAGCGCAGCGGCTTACCCTGCTCAATAACACCGCCATTCAACAAATGCAGCTGTTGACTGAAGACAAAAGCATGAAGAAGCTCGAAGGAGGTCAGGGATGAGTGACGTTAGCTTTATAGAACGGTTGTTGGATGGGGTTGAGGTGGAGTGGAAGCCGTTTGGAGAAATCGGTGAATTTATTCGTGGTAACGGGCTACAGAAAAAGGATTTTATCGAGAATGGGTTTCCAGCTGTGCATTACGGCCAAATATACACAAAATATGGATTGTTCGCAGAAAAGACGTTCACTTTTGTCTCGGAAGAGTTAGCGGCTAAGTTACGAAAAGCTCGTAAGAATGACTTGTTGTTGGCCACGACATCCGAAAATGATGAGGATGTTGTGAAGCCTTTGGCGTGGCTTGGTCAGGACGTTGCGATTTCTGGCGATATGATGCTTTTCAGGCACGAGCAAAATGTAAAATATCTAGCTTACTTTATTCAAACTGCTACTTTTCAGAACGAAAAGCGAAAGTACATTAGTGGCGCAAAAGTACGTCGAGTATCAAGTAGCAATCTGGCAAAAATCGCGGTTCCAATCCCATGCCCTGAAAACCCAGAAAAGTCGCTGCAAATCCAAGCGGAAATCGTCCGAATTTTGGACGCATTTACCTCCCTTACCGCCGAGCTTACCGCCGAGCTTACCGCACGCAAAAAACAATACAACTACTACCGCGATAAATTGCTCAGCTTTGAAGAGGGCGAGGTGGAGTGGAAGCCTTTGGGGGATATCGCCAGAGTAAGACGGGGCGCATCTCCTAGACCCATATCTAAATATATTACAGAAGATGAAAGTGGCATCCCATGGATCAAGATTGGGGATACGAAGCCTGGAACTAAATTTATAACCAGTACAGCTCAGAGAGTTACAGTTGAAGGCTCAAAAAAATCGCGAGTTCTAAATCCAGGCGATTTTGTAATCTCTAACTCGATGAGTTTTGGTCGCCCATACATTTTAGCAATTCGCGGAGCAATCCATGATGGTTGGGCCGCTATTAGTGACTTTGATGAAATCTTAGATTCAAGTTTTCTTTATCACTTTTTATCGTCGGATATGGTTAGTAATTATTGGGCGTCGAAGATCAATAGTGGCTCAGTTAGTAACCTAAACGCGGATATCATTAAAACCTTATTAGTGCCGGTGCCGAGCATTACAGAACAGAAAGAGATCGCAACTATTTTGGACAAATTCGACACACTGACCAGTTCAATCACCGAGGGCCTCCCACGCGAAATTGAGTTACGGCAAAAGCAGTACGAGTACTATCGTGATTTACTGCTTAGCTTTCCGAAGCCAGATGAGCAGGCGGCTTGATATGTCGATGGCGCTCGGAAATAACAATCTGTTGAGCGTTGCTTACCGAGCGACCGAGACACTTGCTCTCAAAGGAAGTGCGCGGCCAACCGCAACTGATAAGGATTTCTTAGCAGTTCAAGTCGTTAGTCGATTGAATGGCATTCAAGGAAAAGGAATTTCCGATGACCAATAGTATTGAAATTTACCAAGCCGATGACGGTAAACTAGAACTCAACGTTACCCTTGAGAACGAAACGGTTTGGCTCACCCAACTACAAATGGTAGAGCTATTTGGGCGTGATCAGTCAGTGCTATCTCGACATATTCGCAATGTATTCAAGGACGGAGAATTGTCTGAAAAAAGCAATATGCAAAAAATGCATATTGCTGGCTCCGACAAGCCGGTAGCCTTTTACTCCCTAGATGTGATCATTTCCGTAGGTTATCGGGTTAAGTCCCAGCGCGGCGTACAGTTCCGTCAGTGGGCCAACAGAATCCTGAAACAGCATCTCATTGAAGGCTACACGATAAACCAGCGCCGGTTACAAGAGCGAGGTGTTGAGTTCGAGCAAGCGATTGCTTTGCTTTCTCGTACACTGGCTAACCAAGAATTAGTGAGCGATGAAGGTGAAGCTGTGCTTGCGGTCATTAATGATTATGCGCGCAGTTGGAGCCTGTTACAGGGTTATGACGAACAAAGCCTAGCCTCACTAACGAACAAGCAAAATAACATGCTGGCGCTGGAGCTAGACGATGTACTTGTCGCGATTGCCGAACTTAAAAAAACGCTCATTGCAAAAGGTGAGGCGACAGAGCTGTTTGGCCAAGTGCGTGGTGACGGCTTGGCGTCTGCACTGGCTACCATAGAGCAAGGCTTCGCCGACGAATTGTTCTACCCGAACGTTGCAAGCCGTGCTGCACACTTGCTCTACTTTGTCATTAAGAACCATCCGCTTGCCGATGGTAATAAGCGCACCGGGTCATTTTTATTTTTATGGTATTTGCGGGTTAATCAGCACCTATTGGCAAAACCTGTTGAGCAATTGATTAACGACAATACGCTGGTTGCGCTGGCATTATTAGTTGCTGAAAGCTTACCCGACCAGAAAGAACTGATGATTCGATTGGTTGAGCATTTTATTTTATTAAAAACCGATGAATAAAGCGCTGTTGCAGAAAAAGGATACAAAGGAATGACCACCTACAAACCCATAGCCGAGTCAAAACACTTTATCGTTTTAGATAAGTACACCAAGCAATATGAAGTTGCTGAAAGCTACCAAAGCGAGAGTGATTTAGAACGCGAACTGATTCAAGATCTAATGAATCAGGGCTATGAATATGTGCCTGGACTGAATAACCCTACTGCAATGCTTGCCAATGTGCGCGTGCAGTTGCAGACCTTGAACAACGTTGAGTTTTCAGACGGCGAGTGGGCGCGCTTTGTTGAGACGTATCTCGACAGACCCAGTGACAGCATCACCGACAAAACGCGCAAAATTCATGACGATTACATTGAAGATTTCGTTTTTGATGATGGTCGCATTCAAAACATCTACCTGGTTGATAAAAACAATATTGCACGTAACAAGGTGCAGGTGATCAAGCAGTTTGAGCAGACTGGTTCGCACGCCAATCGTTATGACGTGACCATTTTGGTGAACGGCCTGCCGCTGGTTCAGGTTGAGCTGAAAAAGCGCGGTGTGGCGATTCGCGAAGCCTTTAACCAAGTGCACCGCTACAGCAAAGAAAGCTTTAACGCCGAGAGCTCGCTGTTTAAATATTTGCAGCTGTTTATTATTTCCAACGGTACTGACACGCGCTATTTCGCCAACACCGTTAAACGCAACAAGAACACCTTCGATTTCACCATGAACTGGGCGAAGTCCGACAACGGCTTGATTAAAGATCTCAAAGACTTTACTGCGACCTTCTTTCAAAAAGAGACCCTGCTCAAAGTATTACTGCACTTCTCAGTGTTTGATGTCAGCGATACCCTTCTAGTGATGCGGCCTTACCAAATTGCCGCCACAGAACGCATTTTGTGGAAGATTAAGAGTGCGTTTCAGGCCAAGCAATGGAGCTCAACCGATGCGGGCGGCTATATCTGGCACACCACGGGCTCGGGGAAAACGCTCACCAGCTTTAAAGCGGCGCGCTTGGCGACCGAGCTCGACTTTGTCGACAAAGTGTTCTTTGTGGTCGACCGTAAAGACCTCGATTACCAGACCATGAAGGAATATCAGCGCTTCTCGCCCGATAGCGTAAACGGCTCGGACAGCACCGCTGGCCTTAAGCGCAATTTGAGTAAAGATGACAACAAAATTATTGTCACCACTATTCAAAAACTGAATAACTTGATGAAAACCGAGCGTGATTTGCCGGTTTATCGTCAGCAGGTTGTGTTTATTTTTGATGAATGCCACCGCAGCCAGTTTGGTGAAGCACAGAAAAACTTACAGAAGAAGTTTAAACGCTATTATCAGTTTGGTTTTACCGGAACGCCGATATTCCCTCAGAACGCATTAGGTGCTGAAACCACCGCCAGTGTGTTTGGTCGTGAGCTTCACTCGTATGTGATAACTGACGCCATTCGTGACGAAAAAGTCCTGAAGTTCAAAGTAGACTACAACGACGTACGCCCGCAGTTCCGTGAAATTGAAACCGAGCAGGACGAGAAAAAACTCAGCGCCGCGGAAAACAAGCAAGCATTACTGCACCCGGAGCGTATACGCGAGATAACGCAGTACATACTGAAGCATTTCCGCCAGAAAACGCATCGCAGGGGAGCTGGTGGCCGAGGTTTTAACGCAATGTTCGCGGTCAGCAGTGTTGATGCTGCAAAAGCCTATTACGAGGCGTTTCAGCAGCTGCAACAAGATGCAGAGCGGCCATTACGTGTGGCGACTATTTTCTCGTTTGCGGCGAATGAAGAGCAAGACGCTATTGGCGAAATTCCGGACGAGAGCTTCGAAGTGTCTGCCTTGAACAGCAGCGGCAAAGAGTTTTTAAGCGCTGCTATTGCTGATTACAACGCCATGTTTAAGGTGAACCATGGCGTCGACAGTAAAGGCTTCCAGAACTACTATCGCGACTTAGCCAAGCGCGTTAAAAGCCAGGAAATTGATTTGCTGATTGTGGTGGGTATGTTCCTCACCGGGTTTGATGCGCCGACATTGAACACCCTGTTTGTGGATAAGAACCTACGCTACCACGGACTTATCCAAGCTTATTCGCGCACCAACCGCATTTACGATGCCACCAAGACTTTCGGCAATATTGTCACCTTCCGCGACCTGGAAAAGTCAACAGTTGATGCCATCACCTTGTTTGGTGACAAAAACACCAAGAATGTGGTGCTCGAAAAGAGCTACAAAGAGTACATGGAAGGCTTTACCGACCTGGTTACCGGCCAAGCACGACGTGGTTTTATGGAAGTCGTGTCCGAGCTTGAACAGCGCTTTCCGGATCCAGATGACATTGAACGAGAGAAGGACAAGAAAGACTTCGCCAAGTTATTTGGCGAGTATTTGCGTGTTGAAAATATTCTGCAAAACTACGATGAATTTGCCAGCTTAAAAGCTCTGCAGAAAATCGATACCAGCGATGATGATGCCGTTGAAGCGTTCAAGGTTGAGCATCATTTAAGCGACGACGATATTGCAACGTTGCAAACCATTCGCATACCGCCTGAACGAAGAGTACAGGATTATCGTTCGACCTATAACGATATTCGCGACTGGATCCGCCGTGAAAGATCAGCCGAAAACCAAGCGCAGTCATCTATCGACTGGGACGATATCGAATTTGAAGTCGACTTGCTGAAGTCGCAGGAAATAAACCTCGACTATATTCTTGAGCTGATATTTGAGCAGAATAGGAGAAACAAAAGCAAAGACGACTTAATAGAAGAAGTTCGCCGCCTAATTCGCGCCAGCCTTGGCAACCGGGCCAAAGAAAGTCTGGTGGTTAAATTTATTAACCAAACCGAGCTTGATGAAATACCGGAAAAATCAGAAATTATCGACGACTTCTACAAATTCGCCCAAGCCGAACAGCTACGTGAAGCCGAAGAACTCATTCGCTCGGAGAACCTCAACGAATACGCCGCCAAGCGCTATATCGCCGCCTCATTACGTCGCGAATACGCCAGCGAAAACGGCACCGAGCTGAACTCAACACTGCCGAAACTAAGCCCGCTAAACCCGGAATACCGAACCAAGAAGCAAACTGTGTTTCAGAAGATTTCGGCGTTTGTAGAGAAGTTTAAAGGGGTTGGTGGGCAGGTTTAGTATTTTGCGGTAGTCAGGTCGTCGCGTAGTTTTAAATAACCACAGGATAAAAACTATGAAAGTTGATGAAGACAAAGTCGATGAGGCCGTGCTTGCTTTGCTACAGCTGACTTTGCACGATGGTTGTCGGTCGTGGAAGTCCTTCGATTGGGATGTTATGAATAGGCTCCATGAAAAGGGTCTTATTGGGAATCCAGTTGGTAAAAGTAAGTCTGTCCTGCTCACAGAGGATGGTCTGAAAGAGTCAGAGCGCCTGTTCAAGAAATTTTTCGCTAAGCACGATTAAGTCTCGGAAGTCGGCAATCAATACAAAAAGCCCTCTAACCAGAGGGCTTTCGAATAACCAAACTTTAGTGCTGTAGAGCACGTGCGCCGGGGCGCACGCTACCGGTATTCGTCAATGCTCGGGCAGGAGCACATCAGGTTGCGGTCGCCAAACACGTCATCAATACGGTTAACGGTTGGCCAGAACTTGTCGTAGCCAACGGCTTCTACCGGATAGGTTGCCGTTTGGCGGTCGTATGGGCGATCCCATTCAGCATCAGTAATATCCGCTAGGGTATGCGGTGCATTTACCAGCGGGTTATTGTCTTTCGGCCAGTCGCCGGCGGCAATCTTATCGGCTTCTTGCTTAATGCTAACCATCGCTTCGATAAAACGATCCAGCTCAGCTTTAGACTCAGACTCTGTCGGCTCAACCATAATGGTACCCGCTACCGGGAAGCTCATGGTTGGCGAGTGGAAGCCGTAGTCCTGCAGACGTTTAGCAACGTCGATTTCGGCAATGCCGGCCGCTTCTTTTAACGGACGCAAGTCGATAATGCACTCGTGTGCAACGCGGTTGTTACGACCACGGTACAGGATCTTGAAGTGTTTGCTTAACTGCTCAGCCACGTAGTTTGCGTTCATAATAGCCACTTCAGAGGCTTCACGCAGACCGCGGCCACCCATCATGGCAATATACATCCACGAAATTGGCAGAATGCTGGCACTACCAAACTGTGCACCCGATACGGCGCCGTTACCGGTTTTAGTCGACTCGATGTTGATCACGCTATGGTTTGGCAAAAAGTCTTTCAGGTGTTCTTTAACACCGATGGGGCCCATACCCGGACCACCACCGCCATGCGGGATACAGAAGGTTTTATGCAGGTTAAGGTGCGATACGTCAGAGCCTATGTAACCTGGCGAGGTCACGCCAACCTGAGCGTTCATGTTGGCACCGTCCATGTAGACCTGGCCGCCGTAGCTGTGGACTAAGTCACAGATTTCGCGAATGCCTTCTTCGTATACACCGTGCGTAGACGGGTAAGTGACCATGATGCACGACAAGTTATCGCCGGCTTCTTCAGCTTTCGCTTTCAGGTCAGCCATGTCGACGTTGCCGTGTTTGTCGCAGTCTACGACCACGACTTTCATGTTCATCATTTGCGCTGAGGCCGGGTTAGTACCGTGCGCCGAGCTTGGGATTAAGCAAATATCGCGATGTCCGTCGCCGCGGCTTTCATGGTACTTCTGAATCGCCAGCAGACCAGCGTATTCGCCTTGCGCACCGGAGTTAGGCTGCATCGACAACGCGTCGTAACCGGTAATATCAATTAACCAGTCAGACAACGTCGATACCAATTCAGCATAACCCTGCGCCTGATCGACCGGGCAGAACGGGTGCAACTGGCCAAACTCAGGCCAGGTGACCGGGATCATCTCAGCGGTTGCGTTAAGCTTCATGGTGCACGAACCCAGCGAAATCATCGAATGATTTAATGCTAAGTCTTTGTTTTCCAGCTTTTTGATATAACGCAGCATTTCGGTTTCTGAGTGGTACTCGTTAAATACCGGGTGCGTTAAAAAGTCCGACTGGCGCACCAACGCCGCAGGAATCGACTCAACGTCACCGCTTGCAACACGGCTGTCTAATACGTCGATATCCAGGCCGTGATTTTCGCCAAACAAGACAGTAAACAGGGCTTCGACATCGTCACGAGTTTTGGCTTCATCCAGGCTCACACCAAACACGCCCTCGCCGTCGTTGCGCAGGTTCAGCTGTGCTGCCTTAGAGCGCGCCAACACGTCTGCCGCGTTGTCTTTCATTTCGAAAGTCAGGGTGTCAAACCAATGACCATTTTGAATCTCTACGCCTTTGTCTTTTAAGCCCAGCGCCACGATGTCGGTCAGACGGTGGATACGATTAGCAATACGACGCAGGCCTTGCGGGCCATGGTAGACCGCATAAAACGACGCCATGTTAGCCAGCAGTACCTGCGCGGTACAGATGTTTGAATTCGCTTTTTCGCGGCGGATATGCTGCTCGCGAGTTTGCATTGCCATGCGCAATGCAGGGCGGCCGCGGCTGTCTTTGGACACACCAATTATGCGACCCGGCAATGAACGCTTAAACTTGTCGCGAGTTGCGAAGAACGCGGCATGAGGACCGCCGTAACCCATAGGAACACCAAAGCGCTGAGCGTTACCGAACACCATGTCGGCACCCATTTCGCCCGGAGACTTAAGCATCAACAAGCTCATTAAATCAGAGGCAACGGCAACGATGGCCTTTTTCTCTTGTAACTCGCCAATCAGCTGCTCGATATTATGCAGCTCACCAGTTTTATCCGGGTACTGTAATAACGCACCGAACACGTCATGGTCAGAGGCCTCACGCGCCGGACCTACAATGATCTCAAAACCGAAGTACTCTGCACGTGTTTTAACTACGTCGATGGTTTGTGGGTAAACGTTGTCAGCAATATAGAACGCATTCGACTTTTTATTTTTCGATACGCGTTTGGCCATCGCCATTGCTTCGGCGGCCGCAGTCGCTTCATCCAGCAACGAGGCGCTGGCCAAATCCAGGCCAGTTAAATCCATGGTCATTTGCTGGAAGTTAAGCAGTGCTTCCAGACGGCCTTGTGCAATCTCCGGCTGATACGGCGTGTACGCTGTGTACCAACCCGGGTTTTCCAGTACGTTACGCAAGATCACGTTAGGCGTTACGGTGTCGTAATAGCCCATGCCGATATACGACGTAAAAATTTGATTCTTTTTGGCTATCGCTTTCAGCGTTGCCAACGCTTCGCGCTCGCTTTGTGGCTCGCCCACCTGCAAAAACGGTTCGCGCAGGATAGTACCCGGCACCGTGTCTTTAGTCAGCGCTTCCAGCGAATCCGCACCAAGCACCTCAAGCATCGCTTTTTGCTCGTCAGCGCTGGGGCCAATGTGGCGGCCAATAAATTCGTCGTGATGTTCTAATTGCGTCAGGGTAGTACTGGTCATTTACCTCGGCCTCGTACAAATAGGAAAATTTTCTGTGTAAGAAAAACAACGAACCCCGGCTGTTGGCTCCGGGGTTCGCGACGTTCCATGTCTGCTAATGCATGACGAAATTAATCTTCGTCAATTGACGCTTCATAGGCGTCTGCGTCCAACAGGTTTTGCAGCTCGCTACTGTCGTCCGCTTTAATTTTGAATAACCAACCGTCGCCATACGGGTCGTTGTTGACGGTTTCTGGCGAATCTTCCAAATCTTCATTAATAGCAACGACTTCGCCGCTAATGGGTGCATAGATATCGGATGCCGCTTTTACTGACTCAGCGACTGCAATATCGTCACCGGTTTCGACTTTATCGCCAACATCAGGCAACTCGACGAATACCATATCACCCAACAGGTCCTGGGCATGCTCACTGATACCAATGGTGAAGGTACCGTCACCCTCGTCGCGAACCCACTCGTGGGTTGATGCATACTTTAAATCGGCTGGAATGTTGCTCATAATGACTTCCTGTTATTAGTCTATAAAAACGTGATTATAAAACAGATTGACCGTTTCGCACGAAGCTTGGCTTAACGACTTTTACCGGTACTTGCTTCTTACGCATTTCTACCTCGGCTGTATCACCAACGCTGGCCGGTACACGAGCCATCGCGACAGAGAATCCAAGTGTAGGCGAGAATGTACCAGAAGTGATGATACCTTCGCCACCTTCAACGGTCACTTTTTGACCGTGACGCAGTACCCCTTTTGCTTCCATTACCAGACCAACTAACTTGTCGTGGCCCTTTTCTTTTAAAGCTTCTAATGCTTTGCGGCCAATAAAGTTGCGGTCTGCCGGTTCAAACGCCACACTCCAGCCCATGTTTGCTTCCAGCGGGGTAATGTTCTCGTCCATATCCTGGCCGTACAGGTTCATGCCAGCTTCCAGACGCAGGGTATCACGCGCCCCCAAACCGCACGGTGCAACATCGGCTTTTAACAGAGCATCCCACAGCGCTTCCAGCTGCTGCGATGGCACGACAATTTCGTAGCCCTTCTCGCCGGTGTAACCGGTGGTAGCAATAAAGTAGTCGTCTACTTGTTTACCCACAAATGGTTTCATGCCGTCAATTTCGGCGTACTGATCTGCGCTAATTACCTGTTGGATTTTTTCTGCCGCGTTAGGACCTTGCAGCGCAACCATGCCCATGTCGTCACGTTCGTTGGTGGTTACGTCAAAATCAGCAGCGACTTTTTCGATCCAGGCTAAATCGCGATCACGGGTCGCTGAGTTGACTACCATACGGTATGAGGTGTCAGAGAAGTGATAAACGATAAGGTCGTCAATAACACCACCGCTTTCGTTTAACATGCTGGTGTATTGTGCTTTGCCTTCGGTTTTTAGCTTGGCTACGTCGTTAGCAAGCAAGTAGCGTAAAAACGCCTGAGCTTGCGCACCTTCAACATCCACAATGGTCATGTGCGAAACATCAAAAACACCGCAGTCTCGGCGCACGGCGTGGTGCTCTTCGATTTGCGAGCCGTAGTTCAATGGCATATCCCAGCCATGGAAGTCGACCATTTTGGCGCCGGCTTTGACGTGTGCATCATACAACGGAGTTTTGCTGCCCATAACGCGATCCTTTTAAAATAATGACGAGCTAATGGGCGCAAATTATAGGCGTGATCGGCTTAAACTAACAATGAATATTGTTTATAATTGCATTAATTATTTAAATACCCTATCTCGACTTTATAAGGCTTTATAATGAAGCACTTGTCCCTTGAGGCGTTGCGAAGTTTTACTGCAGTCATTGAGCTGGGCAGCATGACGGCGGCCGGAGAACGTATGGGCCGCTCGCAGCCGGCCATTAGCCTGCAGCTAAAAAAGCTGGAACAGCAAATTGGTGTTGAGTTACTCACACGACACGGTGCCGGCTTTGCCCTGACCGCCGATGGCGAAGTGTTATTTGATTACGCCCAACGTTTGTTAGCGCTTAATGATCAGGCCTGGGCGCAATTCGAACCGCAGCAAGTCAGTGGTAAAGTACGGCTGGGTATTACCAGTGAGTTTGCCTCTAGCTTGTTGCCTAAAGTTTTAGGGCAATTCGCGCAGGTCTACCCACAGGTTACGCTGCAGGTGACGTCAGCGCTGAGTAAGGACTTACTGGCTGGATTGGGTCAGCAATTTGATATTATTCTGGCACTGCGGGAACAGACCAATAAAAGTGACGTGCTGATTCAGCGCGAGGAATTAGTCTGGGTGGGCTCACCGGCGTTATCGCCGGCGCTGCTTGAACAACCCAGTTTACCCCTAGTCGTTGCCCCCGAAGGCTGCATTTACCGGCGCCGCGCCGAACAAAGCCTGCAACGTATTCATCAACCTCATCGTATTACCTACACCAATACCGATTTTTCCGGTCTGACGGCCGCAATCAATAGTGGACTGGGTATCACGGTGCTTGCTCGCAGCACGGTCCCGGACGCCATTTCTGTTATCGATACACTACCCGATGGCAAGCGGTTGCCTCATCCGGGCTCGGTTAACGTGATCATGCGGCTCGCGGGCGGTGCATCCACCGCAGCCTCGCAGTTAGCGGACTACCTAAAAGCCAGGATCTAGGCTCGCTGTGCTCGCGGTTTAGGGCTACGCCGGTTTGGGCTTGCTGCGCTCGTGGTGTAGACGCTACGCGTGGTGTCGGGCCTGCGGCCGTTAAGCCGCGAAGCCTAAACCGCGAGCGCAGCGAGCTTATACCGCGAGTGCAAAGCACGAGCCCAAACCACGCGAAGCGTCTACATCGCGAGCTGCGCTAGCCGGCGCTTTAACGGAGTAAGCTTATTGGGTATCGCGAAGGCGATGGCGCGCATGCCTTTCACCAGCGGATTAGCGGTGCCAAAGCCACGTTTGAAAGCTTCCATACCGGCGATCATCAGTTGGGTGTCGGCGCGGCGTTCGCGGCTGTATTTACTTAATGCCTTGTTCAATTCAACAAGGGATTTTAAATCCCTTGTGTCTAAATGTTGCGCCAGTGCTCGCACATCGGCAAAACCCAAATTTGCACCCTGCCCCGCCAATGGATGAATGGTATGCGCGGCATCACCGGCTAACACAATGCGGCCATGCTGCCACTGCCGGGCGTACTGCATGCGCAGAGGGAAAGCCTTAATATCAGAGACACATTTACAGCCACCTAATACTCGTTGTGACTCGGTTTCTACGTGCTTGGCAAAGCGCTCTGCCGATTCATGTAACAACTGTTCAGCCAGCGCCGTGTCAGCCGACCAAACAATCGACACAGTGTGCGCATCGGGAGTCGGCAGCAACGCCAGCGGTCCGGTCGGCAAAAATATCTGCCGCGCGACGCCGCCATGAGGCTGCTCCGTTTTAATATTAGCGACAATACCCTGTTGCTCATAATCCCAGAACGTTACGGGTAATTCGCTCCATTGCCTTACCAGCGAGCGACCACCGTCAGCGCCTACCAACAACGACGCAAAGACTAAGTCATCACCCACTTTTATTTCGACCAGACTATCGGCATCCCCTTCGTTAAGCAGTTTCCACTCGTCAACTTGCTGAATATCAACACCCAGTTGCAGTGCCTGCTGCCACAAAAAGTGCTCAACCACGTTATTTTCGGCAATCGCACCCAAGTCGTCCTGATTAATTTCTGCGGCACTAAACTCGATGTGTGCAGGGCTGTCTTTATCCCACACTTCCATGCTGGTATAAGGCCCAATGCGGTAATCGTCAATCAGCGGCCAGGCGCCGCAATCCCGCAGTACCTGACGGCTGCGATTATTAAGCGCACTGACACGCAGCGCGAGCTCATCGCTTAATTGCGGCTGCGAATGACGCTCCAACACAGTCACCTGACGTCCTGCCTTGGCCAGTAAACACGCCAGGCTCAAGCCAATCATACCGGCTCCGACAATGACAATGTCTGCTTGTTGTCGTCTCATACCCTCATCCCCATGGTTAAGCGAGCGAACGCAGACTTTAACGGCGCTATATGATGCAACCCCAGTAATGCCATATTGCGCGGCACCACCATCGGCCCATAGTGGTTGGAAAAGCCTCTGACTAACAAATCGGTCAGGTTGATAATGGCATCGTAATCCTGCTGGCGTTTGTTGTGGTAGTCATTCAACACCGAAAATTCGCCCGGGTCGTTAACCCGCGCCAGCGACGCTACCAGCGTCTCGACATCACGCAGCCCCAGGTTAAAACCCTGCCCTGCAATTGGATGTAACGCGTGTGACGCATTGCCAATTATCACACTGCGGTGACGAATAGAGCGCGTTGCCCGCCGTAATTGCAGGGGATAAAAAAAGCGCTCCGAGGTAGCGGTTATTGCGCCGGCCCGATAACCAAATGCCTGCTGGCAGGTTTTGATAAAATGTTCATCCTGCCAGTGCCTTGCCTGTTCTGCCGCGTCGCCGGTAAAGGTCCAGACCAGCGAAGCCTGATTATTGGGCATCGGTAACAATGCAATCGGGCCGTGCTCGGTAAAACGCTCGTAGGCCCAGCCATTGAGGGGCCGATCCAGGGTTAAGGTAGCAATACAGCCAACCTGGTCATACTCTTCGACCTCGCTGGGTAAACGAAGCGCTTCGCGTACCAAAGAATGCTGACCATCCGCTCCCACCAACAATTCGGTCGCGAGTTGTTGCCCGTTATCGAGTTTGATATCTATCTGCGCTACCTGCTGATCGATGGTCTCGACCCGACTCGCACTAAGCCATTCGACATTCGGTAACTGTCGGCAACTTTCGTATAACCGCTGAACCAACTGAGCCGCAGGCACGACCACGCCGAGCGCGTCGACACCCTCGGTTTCGGCGTGTAATTCTGTTGCCCCAATAAAGCCGCGGTCGCTGATGTGAATGTGCTCGATTGGGGTTTGTGTAATGTGCTCATTCAGCACACCGAGTTGTTTTAAACGTTTTGCCGACGCGGCCGCCAACGCAATGATGCGCTTATCCTGAGGTGGTCCATCGGCACGAGGTTCTACCACCACAATCGGCCAGTCAGGCCGTTTTTGCGCTAACATTAAGGCGGTTAGCGCACCGACCAGACTACCGCCGGCAATTACAACTTTTGCATCCACGCTTCTATCTCTTCCACCGTTTTCGGTACTGACGCCGTCATGTTCTGAAAGCCGTCTTCGGTAATAACTAAATCGTCTTCGATACGAATACCAATACCGCGCCAGCGCTCATCTGCGCCTGATTCGCGCGAAATATAAATACCCGGCTCAACCGTAATAACCATACCCGGCTCCAATTTAACCGGTTGGTTGTCAGCATCTTTGTAGCGGCCGACATCATGTACATCCAGACCCAACCAGTGACTTAGGCCGTGAATAAAGTATTTTTTCCAGCGCTGCTGTTCGAAATTCTCGTCCGCATCCCCTGTTAAAATTTCCAGTTCTGTCAGGCCATCATTGATAACACGCGCCGCTGCCTGGGTGGCTTGATTCAGGTCAGAGCCGGGTTTGATTTTTTCAAATGCGGCCAGCTGCGCTTTTAAGACCAATTCGTACAACAGCTTTTGTTCATCCGAAAATTTGCCGTTAACCGGGAAGGTGCGGGTAATATCCGCAGCATAGCCCTGATATTCAGCGCCGGCATCGACAAGTACCAGATCGCCGTCGTGTAATTGGTCGCGGTTATCGGTGTAGTGCAGCACACAGGCATTGGCACCACCGCCGCAAATCATGCCGTAGGCCGGGTATAATGCGCCATTCATGGCAAATTCGTGATGCAGTTCAGCGCCCAGTTGATACTCATACGCGCCAGGCTGGACAAATTTCATGATGCGTTTAAACGCGTCGCTGCTAATGCGCGCGGCTTCCTGCATTACTTGCAGCTCGTGCGCCGATTTGATTTGTCGCATGCGATCGACCAAGGGTCTGAGATCGTCGATACGGTGCGGGACCTTGTTACCGCGTTTTTCGGTCTCACGCAAATACGCCATTGCCTGGTGAACCTGATGCTCGAGCTCTTCGTCTTCGCCTAAAATTAAATAGACGCTCTCGGCACCGTTGAGTGTTTCGGGCAGGCGTTCGTCGATTTCTTCGATATCAAAGGCCTGTTCAATACCCAGAGCGTTGGGTGCATTGTGATACCCCAGCCGCAGTCCATGCCAAACTTCGGCATCCGGATCTTTGTCCTGACAATAAAGTGTGCTGCCGGCGTGGTCAGACACCGTGCTTAACACCAATACCGCATCCGGCTCGTTAAAGCCCGTCAGATAATGAAAATAGCTATTCTGTCGAAATGGATATTCGGTATCGTTGCTGCGCGTCAATTCTTGGTTTGCAGCGACCAACGCCACCACGTTATCGGGTAGCTGTTCGAGCACGCGTTTACGGCGTTGTAAAAACTCATCCTGGGGTATCACGGGTTTCATCAGTTCACCTCTTAACGAGCAACTTAAAACGAATTTTTATAACCAATTAATGAAGTGTTTTACTGATATCATTAGCCGCCGGCTGGTGACGTCCTAATTCGGTAAAGCACATCATGGCAGAAATACGCAGGTATTCAGCGACTTCAAAATAAGCACGCTCCGCGTCTTCGCCTTCTTCATCATCAAAGTCCAGTTTGGCAATTTCGATCATGTCATCCAGCGCTTCGCGTAAATCGCCGGAAGCCGTTGCTACGCTTGACTGGTTTACGCCAAAACCGACCAAAAAGGATTGCACCCAGCCACCTAAGGCCTGTAAGCGGTCCACCAAAGGTGCTTTATCGTCGGGTAACAACAACTGATAACCCATATCACGATCGCCCAATGACACCTGAATTTCTTCGGCCTGCTCGCGGATAAGATTTTTCAGCTCTGCCGGCATGGCGTTGCCGTCATAGGCCAGGTCAGTCATTAACGTCAGCAGTTCATCACTGTCGGCGCGCGTACCGGTTGCAATTAGGCCGGTGAGCATGCCCTGTACTTCGGCAGCCGAGGGCGTCATATCAAACTGCGCGAACATTTCCGCTAAGCGGTCATAATTAAAACGTGTCGCCATTGTAAAAGTCCTTGAATTCGCTTGCTTACATCCTAACACTGGCCTTTATAATACGCTAGCTGACAAGCGCTCGCCGCTCGTGTCATAATAGTGGGGTTGGCACAGATTACTGTGTTGTTAGAATAATAAGCAGGGAGTCTGCAAAATGGCAGGTCGTACCATGGATATCACCCTTTTGGACAGAAACTACAAAGTTAACTGCCCGGCGGGTCAGGAAAGCGCGTTACAACAAGCTGCGGATGCGTTAGATGAGCGTCTGCGCGACACCAGGGAGCGCACCAGTCTGACCAACGTCGAACAAATTGCGGTGATGACAGCGTTGAACCTGTGCCACGAATGGATTCAGGATCAAAATGATCAAGCTGCACGCACGGCTAAATTGGAAGAAAAGATCCAATTACTGCAGGCAACCATAGAACAAGCAATGAGTGAACAACGATCGCAGCGCGGTTCACGCTAAATTAAAGTACCCTTTTCTGCGGTTTCCTGGGGCGTACGACACGTAGGCGAATGTCCCTGAGCCGATGCTTATATCTAAAGGGGACCACTGGCCCGTCATGAGCAAGCCCGACACGTATCGGGAAGCCTACGATGGATCCCATTTGCTCCCCGCCTTGAACCAATGGGTTCAAGGGCTAACGCCCAACAACGGCGCCGCCGGGAAACCACCCTATTTAAAAAGCATCACTGGCGTGATGCTTTTTCTTTAGCAACAATACGTTTTACATCTTCAAGCAGTGCTTGTGCATCGTAAACAATGCCGTCCTTGATGGTGTATTTGATACCCTCAGTACGGATCGGCTGGTTGTCGTCATTTAATTTAAAATGACCGGTACCGTATAGCACTTTGAAGTTAGCCAACGGGTTTTCTTTTACAATCACCATATCGGCTTTTTTACCCAGTGCGATACTGCCAATTTCGTCTTCCATGTCGAGTGCTTCTGCGCCAGCTAAGGTTGCTGCATGAATCACTTCTAGTGCGTTCAAACCTGCCTCACGCAGCAGTTCCATTTCGCGGATGTAGCCAAAACCATAAATTTTGTAGATATAACCCGCATCTGAACCCAGGGTAATACGGCCACCATTGGCGTGGTAATCTTTCAAAAACGCCATCCATTTTTGGTAGTTTTTCTTCCACGCAATTTCGTTATCGGTGGTCCAGTCAAACCAATACGAACCATGCGCATAGCGGCTCGGCTCGAAAAAGTCCCATAACCGCGGCAGAGTATATTCATCGTGCCAAATTGCCTGACGTTCACGCATCAGATCGCGCGACGCCTCATAAATGGTTAAGGTCGGGTTAATGGTAAAGTCTAATTCGATCAGCTCGTCGCGAACCGCATTCCATTTTTCAGAGCCTGGCTCCGCCGCCTGTTGCCACAGTTTTCCAGCTTCTTCAAAGCGGTGTTGTTCATTGTTGTAATTGTAATGCGCCGGATAGTTCTGAATTCGTTTGTCTTCAAACAACGCTTCGGGCAACCCATACCAGTGCTCCATAGAAGTTAAACCGAGCCGCGCAGAGTCCAGTGCATTCATCGACATCACGTTAAGCTGCGCATGATGCATCATGGTTCCCAAGCCCTGTTTGTTGGCTTCATCAAGCGCCGCTTCCATCACCTTACGTGATGCGCCAAAAAACTTAATACCGGCGGCGCCGCGTTTTTTGATGTAACGCACCCAGTCACGTGCCTGCTCAGCGTTATAAATGGGTTCCTCCCAGCCCTGTCCAAAGCCCACATAAGGCACAATGCGCGGCGAGGCAATATCATTGTCTTTAGCCTCAGCCTGATGCCATTTTACCCAGTCCAGACCATTAAAGCTGCCTGGCTCACGAATGGTAGTAATGCCATGGCCCAGCCATAGCTTCAGCACGTACTCGGCAGGTATGCCCTCGGCTGAACCACCAATATGTGCATGCATATCGATAAAGCCCGGTAAAATATAGTGCCCGGAAACATCAATTTCTTTATCGTCGGCACCGGCTTTAGGCCGACGTGATTCAATCACCGGCACGCCCGGATTACCAACGCTGACAATTTGCACGATACGGTCATCTTCAATGATAATATCAACCGGCCCCTGTGGCGGTGCGCCCTCGCCGGTAATCACAGTACCACCGCGTAAAATTAAGCGCTCGTATGGGCCATCACCCTGGGCTCGTTCCGGCGCTTTGGGTGGCGCCTGCCATGCCAGAACTGCACTGCTCATCGTCAGCGCGACGAGTCCGACTAACATCGTTTTTAATGCCTTCATCGGTTATCCTTATTGTCATTGTTATTTTACCTATCGCTTTAGCATGACCCGAGATGCCTTAAGACGCAAGTTACAGCAGACCAGAGCACAGCTTTGTGAGGCCAGCCGCAAGCAGGCAGCCGAGGCGGTCGCGGCGCGCGTAAAACAGCGGCTAGATTTAAACCACGGCGGCATTGCAGCAATTTTTAAAAGCTTTGCTGCAGAGCTGGATACAACCCCAACTATCAACGCGTTATGGCAGCAGGGTATAACCACCGTATTGCCAGTGTTACATCCCTTCAGCAAAGGACATTTGCTGTTTTTACGCTACAACCCGCACACAACGATGATAAAAAACCGTTACGGTATCGCCGAGCCAGCGCTTGATTGTCAAAACATTGTTCCACTGGCACAAATCGATTGGCTATTTATGCCGTTGGTTGGCTTTGATCGACAGGGCAATCGTCTGGGCATGGGCGGCGGTTATTACGATCGCACCCTGGCGCGATGGCGCGACGGCTTGTTAACGCAGTTAAGCCCCATTGGGCTTGCCTACGACCAACAAGAAGTCGAATCCATTCCGGTTGAGTCCTGGGACGTACCTATCCCTGAGGTGATTACGCCGACAAAACATTGGCGTTTTTAACAGATGTTGCGGTGCAGTCAACCGTAAAAAGCCGTATACTAAACATTGATTTTTTTGCGCAACAAATAAACAGGAAAAATTGATCATGGCAGCAAGCGACGAAATGAAAAAAGCAGCCGCGGAAGCAGCATTAGAGTACGTCGAGAACGGTACCATTGTCGGCGTAGGCACGGGCTCGACCGTTAACTTTTTCATTGACGCGCTGGCAACCAAAAAAGACGATATCGAGGGGGCTGTATCAAGCTCTGAAGAATCGACCGCACGTTTAAAAGCGCATGGCATACCCGTTTTTGACTTGAACGCGGCAGGCCCGGTACCGGTTTATATTGATGGCGCTGACGAAATTAATGAGCACGGTCAAATGATAAAAGGCGGTGGCGCGGCGTTAACGCGCGAAAAAATTATTGCCGCCGTAGCCGAAAAATACGTGTGTATTGCGGACCAAAGCAAAATGGTTGGCATACTGGGCAAGTTCCCGTTGCCTGTCGAGGTTATCCCCATGGCTCGATCTTATGTGGCACGTGAAATTGTTAAGTTAGGTGGTGACCCGGAATGGCGTCAGGGCGTTACTACCGACAACGGCAACTGGATCCTGGACGTACACAACCTCGAGATCATGAAACCGATGGAGCTGGAAGACAAGCTCAATAATATTGTCGGTGTGGTTACCAACGGTTTATTTGCGGCTCGCGGCGCGAATATTGCCCTATTGGGTAGCCCTGACGGCGTTAAAAAATACGAATTTTAAACTCTCATAACCTATTCATCACTAATAAGAATAAAAACCACCATGAGCGTAGTAAAACAATCGTTGTCAAAAGACAAAATCAAAATCCTGATGCTCGAGGGCGTGCACCCCAGCGCCATAAAATTATTTGAACGACACGGTTACACCAATATGGAGGTGTTACCCAGTTCGCTGTCCGATGACGAGCTAATCGAAAAAATGAAGGATGTGCACATCGTTGGCATTCGCTCACGCACGCAACTTAACGAACGCGTGTTTGCCGCAGCAGAGAAACTGATTGCAGTTGGCTGTTTTTGTATTGGCACCAATCAAGTTGATTTAGCCGCCGCTAAGCGCCATGGTGTAGTCGTGTTCAACGCGCCCTTTTCCAATACCCGCAGTGTTGCCGAATTGGTATTAGCCGAGGTGATTATGCTGTTACGCGGCATTCCGGCTAAAAATGCCTCAGCCCACCGCGGGGGCTGGCTTAAATCAGCAAAAAACTCGTTTGAGGCGCGCGGCAAAACACTGGGTATTGTTGGTTATGGCCATATTGGTAGCCAGCTCAGTGTATTAGCCGAGCAACTGGGCATGCAGGTTATCTATTACGATATCGAAGACAAGTTGCCGCTGGGTAATGCGATGCCGGTGCACACGCTGGATGATCTGCTCAGTCAGGCCGATATTGTGACCCTGCACGTGCCGGAAACCGAGCAAACGCAGATGATGATGGGCGTCCGCCAATTTAGCCGCATGAAGCCCAACAGCCTGTTTATTAATGCCTCGCGCGGCACCGTGGTGGATATCGAGGCGCTGGCTTCAGCATTGCAAGGTGGCCACTTAGCGGGCGCAGCCATTGATGTATTCCCGGTCGAGCCAAAAGGTAACAACGAAGAGTTTTTATCACCCTTGCGTGGTATTGATAATTGTTTGTTAACTCCGCACATCGGCGGCTCAACCATGGAAGCTCAGGAAAATATTGGTACTGAAGTCGCGGGTAAATTAGTGCGTTACTCCGATAACGGGTCGACCCTGTCAGCTGTAAACTTCCCGGAAGTCAGCCTGCCAACACACGACACCACCCGTCGTTTGTTGCATATCCATAAGAATCAGCCTGGCATGCTTAACGCGATTAACAGTATCTTGAGTGAATATCAGATTAACGTCGCGGGTCAATATCTGCAGACGGACGAAGCCGTGGGCTATGTGGTGATGGATATTGACAGTAATAATGGCAGCGAAATACTTGCGCGGATGCGGAAAATACCGGGCACCATTCGTGCCCGGCAATTATTTTAATCGCGGTTTTTGCCCAGCACCGTGCGTTCCATGCTCTCTGGCGATACATGACGCACGTCTTTGCCTTTAACGAAAAAGATGATGTATTCAGCAATGTTCTGACAGCGATCGCCCATCCGCTCCAACGAACGTGCTGACCACAGTACATCCATAATTTTCGGGATCGAACGTGAGTCTTCCATCATGTAGGTCATCAATTGACGCGTCAGTGCTTCGTACTGACGATCCGCCTGCTCATCCTGTTGATGCACTTCGTATGCCGCCTCTAGATCCATGCGAGCAAAAGCGTCCAGCACTTTACGCAACATGCCCAGAATGTGCTGTCCCAGATTCTCCAGGCTAACCAACAGTTGCTGCTGGTCTTTGCTGAAGCTCTCTTTCGCCACTTTAGCAATACGCTCAGCTTCGTCACCGATGCGCTCAAGATCAGCTATGGTTTTGATGATCGCAATCACCAACCGCAAGTCGCTGGCAGCCGGCTGGCGTTTAGCGATTATATGCACACACTCTTCGTCTATCTGTACTTCCAGCTTATTGATCTTGTGATCACTGCTCAGTACTTTTTCGGCCAACTCAACGTCCGCTGTTTGAATCGCTTCGAGGGCATCGCTGATTTGCTGTTCAACCATGCCACCCATGCTTAATACTTTATTACGGACCGCTTCCAGCTCCTCGTTAAACTTTCCGGAGATGTGTTTGCCCATATTCATTTTATCCATCACTGTCTCCTTAACCGTAACGGCCGGTAATATAATCTTCGGTTTGCTTTTCTGACGGCGTTGTAAATAGCGTATCGGTATCGGCATATTCAATCAATTTGCCCATATACAAAAACGCCGTTTGATCGGATACACGCGCTGCCTGTTGCATGTTATGCGTAACAATAACGACGGTGAACTGCTTTTTAAGATCCGTAATCAACTCTTCAATGGTCAGTGTTGAGATCGGGTCCAACGCCGAGGTTGGCTCATCAAGCAGCAGGATTTCCGGCTCTATTGCGATAGAGCGAGCAATAACCAGACGTTGCTGCTGACCGCCAGACAAACTAAACGCGCTGGCATTTAAACGATCTTTAACCTCATCCCACAAAGCTGCACCACGCAGCGATGTTTCCACCGCTTCGTCAAGCACGCGACGGTCTTTAACCCCCTGTAAGCGCAGGCCGTATACGACGTTTTCGTAAATCGACTTAGGGAAAGGATTAGGCCGTTGGAACACCATGCCAATACGACGACGCAGCGCTGCTACGTCAACGTCTTTGTCATAGATATTCTTGCCATGCAGCTCGATGTCGCCTTTAACCTTACAAATTTCGACCAGGTCGTTCATACGGTTAATACAACGCAACAGCGTCGATTTACCGCAACCAGACGGACCGATGAACGCAGTAACACGGTTCTTCGGTACATGCATCGAAATATCGTACAGCGCTTGATCCTGTCCGTAGAACAAGTCGAGGTTCTTGATGCTCAATGCTGTTTGCTCTGGTGATAAGTTTTCCAGATCTAGCTTTTCTGCGTTACTTGTAGTCGGGTTTACCGAAATCATAATTTAAAACCTTCTCGACAATTCAAACTTAGTGTTCAAGCGAACGATACTTTTCGCGTAAATGGTTACGCACGCTTATCGCCGTTAAATTGAGTCCAACAATGACCGTAATCAACAAGAACGAGGTGGCATAAACCAGCGGTCTTGCTGCTTCCACGTTCGGGCTCTGAAAGCCGACATCGTAGATATGGAAGCCCAGGTGCATAAATTTACGGTCAAGATGGAAGTACGGGAAGTTACCGTCAACCGGCAACATCGGCGCTGATTTAACCACACCAACCAGCATCAACGGTGCTACCTCACCCGCTGCACGCGCAACTGCCAGGATTAAACCGGTCATAATAGCCGGCGATGCCATCGGAATAATAATCCGCCAAATGGTCTCCCACTTCGTCGCACCCAACGCTAATGAGCCTTCGCGCAAGGTACTGGGAATGCGCGACAGGCCTTCTTCTGTGGATACAATCACCACCGGCAAAGTCAGTATCGCCAGCGTTACTGCAGACCATAGTACACCAGGCGTGCCAAACGTTGGGTTCGGCAAGGCTTCCGGATAAAACACCTGGTCAAGGCTGCCTCCGACCATGTAAACGAAGAAGCCCAGGCCAAATACACCGTAAACAATGGATGGGACACCGGCCAGGTTTATCACCGCGATACGGATTAACTTTGTGATCGAGTTTTTACCGGCATATTCGTGCAGATAAACAGCAGCCACCACACCAAACGGCGTCACGATGACGGACATCAGCAACACCATAAATACGGTACCAAAGATAGCAGGGAAAACACCGCCCTCGGTATTCGCTTCGCGTGGGTCTTCGCTGACAAATTTGCCGATTTGTTGGAAAAAGTGTCCTACTTTGGCAAAAAATCCCATGTCGTTAGGGAAATTTACATCCAGCACCCGGTACATGGGTACCGTAACTTCCTCGCCACGAAAGTCTTTTACCAGCAAGGTGTCGCGCTGCGCCTGCTCACGCAGGTCAAACAGTTGCTCTTCATAGACCTGATAGTCCTGTTGCAACTTCTCGCGCTGTTCCTGCAGATAAGCCACAGCCTGGTCCGTTAGCTCGTCTTCCAGTTGCAACCGTCGACGTTCGAGTTCCAGCTCGCCCATGGCATAGTTAACCGAGGCAATTTCGCTTTCCTGTAAGCCCATCGCCTGTTCGTTCAGCTCGACCGCGCGTTCCACGCGCTCAAACAGCAGCTCACGGAAGTCGGCATCGCCCTGACGGGCAATCACGTTACCTTGTTCAGTAATCGCCGTAATACGACCGTAAAAATTACCGTCTTTACTGCGCTCGATAACGGCTAAATCGGCCGGGGTGGTGTCTTCGGTCACCAACGATTCCAGTACCCAGGTAAAATCCAGCGGCACGTATTCGCGGTTACCAATTTTCATCAGGTAACGAGTAATTGTTTCTGACTCAATTTCAGCCAACTCGACCATAGACTGCGGCAACCGCGTGGTCGGTACTATTTCGCTGTCATAGATTTCACCGATGATGTGCTTAGTGCCGCCGTCGGCTTGCTTTACATCCATCTCGTGAATCGCTGATGGCCAGAAAAAGGACAAGCCGCGCCAGCCAATCATGATCACCAGCCCAATGACCGCGACCAGGCTGATACTAACAGAGCCTGCGGTTAGCCAAATCCAGGGTTTGCCGGTTCTAAACCACTTTTTCATTGTTAAACCTCAAGTCCGGATTACATTGAGCTGTATTTGTCGCGCAAGCGTTGGCGCACAAATTCAGCAATGGTGTTAAAGAAGAAGGTGAAAATAAACAGCACAAATGCCGCCAGGAACAGAATCCGGTAGTGCGAGCTACCCACTTCTGACTCAGGCATCTCGACCGCTATATTGGCAGACAAGGTGCGCATGCCTTCAAAGATGTTCCAGTCCATGATCGGCGTGTTACCTGTCGCCATTAACACGATCATGGTTTCGCCGACCGCACGGCCTAAGCCCATCATAACCGCCGAGAAAATACCCGGACTGGCTGTCAACAGCACCACTTTAGTCAGTGTCTGCCACGGCGTAGCGCCCAGCGCCAGCGAGCCATTAGATAGGTGTTTAGGCACACTAAATACGGCGTCCTCTGCAATCGAGAAAATAGTCGGAATAACCGCAAAGCCCATGGCAATGCCTACTACCAAAGAGTTACGCTGGTCAAAAGTCACGCCAAGCTCGTTAGTAATAAAGCGACGTGCATCACCGTCAAACAGTACCTGCTCTATCCAGGGACTAATTTCGAAAGATAACCAACCCATCAACAATACAACCGGTATCAGCAGTAAACTGGCACGCCCATCGTTCACTTTAGACTTAATGTTGGTTGGCATCTGACTCCAGATAGCTGCCATCGCTATAATAGAGGTCGGTATCAAAATTAATATGGCAATAAATCCGGGTAAATAGGCCTCGACTAACGGCGCTAGCCATAAGCCCGCCAAAAAACCCAGGATAACGGTCGGTAGTGCTTCCATGATTTCGACCGTTGGCTTAACGAACTTACGTACCGACGGTGACATAAAGTAAGCCGTGTAGACTGCAGCAGCCAGGCCAATCGGCACCGCAAATAACATCGCGTAGGCCGCCGCTTTGATGGTACCGAATGAAATGGGCACCAGGCTAAATTTAGATTCGAAATCATCCGATCCCGAGGTCGACTGCCAGGTGTAATCAGGTTCAGGATAACCCTCGTACCAGACTTCCTGCCATATGCCACTCCAGGTTACTTCCGGATGTTCGTTATCAACATCGAATAAGCTGTACCCTGACGCCGTTTTCATCAATAGATAATTTGCACGCGGATCAACCATCACGCGCTCAACGTCGACTTCGGCTGGTTTGCCCTGGTATAAGTCAGCTTCTGAGGTGGTATGAAAAATATTTAATTCACCATTCTCAGACAAGGTGTAAAACGTGCGGCGATAGTATTCCACTTCAACATCAGTTACCGGTGAACCCGCATCAAACTGGCGAATATACTGGTATTGGCGACCTTCGTCACCGGGAACTTCAAACCATTGTGAGACCAAACCGGTATCATGGGTTAACAGGATAGACGACGCCCCAGCCAACAAGTACATTCCGGTTGCGTTACCAAGTTCACCTTTGCGCATCGGTAGTAGATCGCGTTCGCTAACTTCACCACTAATCGATATATCAAATATGTGTACACGGTTTTCACGGCGCACCATCACCTGGCGCAGATCCGGCGTAACCACAATGTCATCAATAGCGCTGTTAAGCGGAATTTCAGTGTAGTTTGGCGTCAGTGTGACCGCGCCGGTCATAAAGTTTTCTTCGGCAACAAAGTGCGTGATCAGCAACGTGCTGCCATCCACCGCTGCCGCAAACAACATTCCATCGCCATCAGTTTCGTAGGCAAGTTTTTGCAAAGCACGTTGTTGCTCATCAATGACCAACGGCTGACCATCATTCTTCACCTCAAAGCGCGGGGTAATAATCCGCTCAACACGGTCGGTGGCGGAAGTTGAAGCTGTTTCAGGAAAGGTCACGTTGAATTTTGGTTCAACCACCACAGCTTTGCCGTCGTTTAAACCATAAACGTACTGTTTGTTGACCGGTAAGGTTTTCGCAAAACTACTGATTTTATCCGCATCGGCAAATTGCTCGCTAAGCAAAATTTCGCCGGCTTGACGTTCGTTTTTGTCAATTAATGCGAAAAACTCTAATTTACCGCTTTGCAAAAAGCGATAACCGATTTCTGCTTGTTCTTCCATCCCCACCGCTTCAACTTGCTGCGCTTGCGGCAAGTTAAATTCGTTTACTTTTTTAAGGCTAACCGATTCGAAAATCGGCTGTACCACATAAAGCAGGTAGAAAAAGATCAAAAGCAGTGCAACCAACACCATAATGCCGCCAGCGGTAACTCCGTAGCGGGCAAATCGGTCTTTAAACAACCGCGTGCGATTGGCAGATAACTGCTGGGCAGATTGTGTCGCCATCGTGACCTCAAGTATTTAAAGTGACTCTAAATTAACTGAGTACTAGTTTAGTAAAGTTTTATGACAGTACTGTTACAGTGCTGTCATATTTTGTTCACCAAAGTGTAAAAATATAAAAAGCCGGCAACCTCAAATGGGATGCCGGCCTTCTAAAAGGTTTATAATTTAGTGGCTTAAACCAAGTTTTTCCAGTTCAGCATCGACAACCGCTTTGGGTAGACCGATATAGCCATCTTTATTGACAATATCCTGGCCTTGTTTTGACAGAATCATTTTCATGAATTCAGCTTCTGCTTTACCCAGAGGCTTATTCGGGTGCTTGTTTACATATACGTACAAGAAGCGTGCTAGTGGATACTTTCCTGCCAATGCGTTTTCGCGTGTCGCCGCAATAAAGTCTTCACCGTCGCCTTTGGCAATAGGTACTGCTTTAACGCCAGAGGTAACATAACCAATACCAGAGTAACCAATCGCATTCAAAGAAGTAGAAACTGACTGTACTACTGAAGCCGAGCCAGGCTGTTCGTTAACGTTAGAACGAAAATCACCATCACACAAACCGACTTCTTTAAAGTAGCCATAAGTACCTGATACCGAGTTACGACCATAAAGCTGTAAATCACGACCTGCCCATTCGCCGTCTAAATCTAAATCGCCCCAACGGTTAACTTGCTTGCTGGCGCCGCATTTGCGGGTAGAAGAGAAGATTGCATCAACTTCGGCAATAGAAAGACCCTCGATAGGATTATCTTTGTGCGCGAATACGGCCAAGGCGTCGATAGCAACACGCACAGCCGTTGGCTTATAGCCATGACGCTTTTCAAACGCTTCGATTTCTTTCGACTTCATCGCCCGGCTCATTGGGCCAAAGCTTGACGTGCCTTCGGTTAACGCTGGCGGTGCAGTCGATGAGCCGGCGGCCTGGATTTGAATATTAACGCTGGGATACATGCGTTTAAATTCTTCACCCCAGAAGGTCATCATGTTGGCCAGTGTATCAGACCCAACTGATGAAAGGTTACCAGACAGACCAGACACTTTATTGTATTCCGGCAGGTCATCGGTATTAGCTGCCACGGCACCACTAAATGCCACGCCGCCCGCTAAAGCAATAACTGAAAATGATTTACTGAAGGATTTTAATGATTTGAACATTGTGTTCACCTCTTAGTCATCATCGATTTGATGAGTTTGTTTCGATGATGAAAGTATAGGCAAGTAATGTGACAGTTTGATGACAAATATGACAGATTTTTAACGCTTTTATGATGGCGCTTTTTTATTTGCGGTTTTGAATTAAGCCCGCTGACAACCGAAACCAAAAACGCGAACCGGCGCCAGGTTTACTATTAACTTCTAAATGGCTGTTGTGGTGTTCCAGCGCTTGCTTAACGATCGATAACCCAAGCCCGGTGCCACCATTTTCACTGTTACGATCGGCGTCGACCCGGTAAAAGCGCTCAGTTAAACGCGGTAAATGTTCACCATCGATACCCGGGCCGTTATCTTCAACGCTAAATTCAACTTCATCGCGAACACGCCGCCAGGTAACCCGCACATGACCCTCGTCCTGAATATAACGTATGGCGTTAGTGATTAGGTTTTGCATTGCGCTGCGCAGCAAGTCGCGTTTACCGTAAACATTAATCGGTTCGATATCAAAGGTCAGTTGCAATGCTTTGTCAGTTGCCAGTTTTTCAGCCTCAGCACGTAGCTCGCCAATTAGTGCTGGCATCTCAACTACTTGATCAAACACATCATGGCTCGGCGTTTCCATGCGGGATAACTGCAATAACTGGTCAACCAAGTTCTTCATCCGCTCGCTTTGTAGCTGCATTTGCTCTACCGCTTTGGCTGTCATTGCAGGGGGCGTATGCTGCGGTTCATCCAACATCTCTAAGTATCCCTGTAACACCGTCAGTGGGGTTTTCAATTCGTGTGAAACGTTAGCAACAAAGTCGCGGCGCAAGTTCTCGAGCTGCTTTAACTGCGTCACGTCACGGGCAACCAATAAAAACTGGTCATCACTGTATGGCATAACGCGAATTTCGATGTCTAAGGAGTCGCGCACGGGTGATGGTATGGTTAACGCCTCACCAAATTCACCCTTGTTGAGATAAACAAAAAACTCCGGGTGACGGATCAGGTTAGACAAACGCATGCCCGCGTCTTCCGGCCAACGCAGGCCGAAATAAAATTGCGCTAATTTATTGCTCCACAGTAACGAGCCATCTTTACGAAAAACAATGGCTGCATCAGGAAGCGCTTCGGCAGCTTCGCGGAATCGACGTAACAGCCGCGCCAGCGATTTACGGCGATACTGACTACGACGTTGGTTGCGATAAATGCCATCGTAAATGTAGCTCCAGCTACCCGGTGCGGTCGGTGGTAAAAGATTACGGCTTTTCCATAACCATTTAGTCAGCCGTTGTTGGTAGTAATAATGCCATAGCACAAGGCCGGCAAGCGCAAAGGTAAGTACCGGCCAAAACAAGTCTAACAGCCAGCCAATAACACCAAAGGGAATCAGGTAAAGCAGCAACCCGCGCACAGCAATTAAATTTGAGTAATCACGGTCCATGAATTGCGCGGTCCCTGTTAATACCTGTTAGCGACTTGAAAAGCGATAACCGACACCACGAACCGTCTGAATTAGACGATCATAGCCGTGCTCGGTCAGTGCTTTGCGTAACCGGCGAATATGCACGTCGACGGTTCGATCTTCAACATAAACATTAGTGCCCCAAACGTGATCAAGCAATTGTTCGCGGCTATACACGCGTTCCGGGTGAGTCATAAAAAAGTGCAACAGCTTGAACTCGGTCGGCCCCATATCGATGCTTCTGTCATTAGCCGATATACGATGCGAGACGGGATCTAGTTTTAAGCCTTCAAAATCAAGTGGCTCATCCAACACCGTTGGCGCAACACGTCTGAAGACTGCCCGCATGCGAGCCATCAATTCTTTTGGCGAGAACGGTTTAGTGATGTAGTCGTCTGCCCCGACTTCCAGCCCTTTGACTTTGTCTTCCTCCTCACCGCGAGCGGTCAGCATAATAATGGGAATGTTACGAGTAAAATCGTCGCCCTTTATTTTTTTCGCCAGCTGAATACCCGATCCACCGGGGAGCATCCAGTCTAATAGCACCATATCGGGGTAAGGTTCGGCAATTTTACTGATCGCAGTGTCAAAGTCCTTGGCTTCCACTGCCTGATAGCCATGCTGCTCCATCACGAAACTTAACATTTCGCGAATGGGAGCCTCATCTTCAACAATTAATATTCTGCGTGACATTTAGGGATTCCTGCACTGTTGGGATGCCCTGATTATTAACAATTAATATGACAGTTTTATTAAAACACGTCACTTTTATGACAACATTTTATGCCAGCCACTGTAATAACTGGTAGAAAAGTGGCAGTGACACGAACGCAAACAGAATGCCATAACCTACCATTGCGGCAGCCAGACTCGGCGCCAGACCAGCCATTATGGCTACTGCACCTGCGGTAATCATCGGCGGCATAGCACTTTCAAATACCGTGACTTGCACCAACTGCGAATCAAAACCAAATGACCACAGTAAACCGATAGTGATTAGGGGCATTATCAAAAGTTTGGTCACTAAACCTACAAATAAGGGGGTTTTACTACCTTTTGGCAGCCTGAATTTTAGCTGAAACCCGACCGCTACCATAATCACCGGTACCAGCGTCACCGCCAGCGACTGCACTAATTCAGCAAATATTGGCGGATACTGCAGGTCTTTGATAAATAATGCGATAACCAAAGCAATAAAGGGCGGAAACAAGATTATTTTTTTGCCAATCCCCAGCACACTGGGCCTGCTAGTCTCACCGTCGGCGCCTTCAGCAAATAGTGCAATAATCACGGTCGAATAGATGGCCAGGCCAAAGAAAGAACCAAACTGGTCATATAGCAGACCATACAAAATCGCGTCGCTGCCATAAAAGGCCTCGATCATCGGGAAACCAAAAAAGGAAGTATTACCCAGCGGCACGCATACTAGCAGCGCACCAATAATGCTGCGACTCCACCCCAATAGGCGACCGACCGCGTAAATAAAAACCGCACTGATACATAACAGTACCCAGGGTATAATCACCGGAATTAATAAATCAGTAGAGAATTGAAGTGATGGGATCTTGGTAAAAATCACACCGGGTAGCGCGGCATAGATGACATACAGATTAAGAACCTGCGCGGTATTGTCGGGGAATTTACCCGCGCGTTTTATCACCAGACCAATCAAAAGGTAAATGCCCAGAACAGCCAGATTGGTCATAACAGTGAACTCCCTATATTACGCTTTACAGGGCGTAGTGTAGCCTCTATCGATGACAGAGGCTACTGAAGTCAGATAACCGTTACCAGGAGAAGTCGTGACGAATACCGACAGCCAAATAGTCTTGTTCAGTGCCTGGTGTGGCACTACAACCACGACTTTCATACTGTTGAATGTCGCACTCGCGGCCGGTAAACCATGCATACACGCGGGTATCACCACTAAAGAAGTAGTCGGCACCAAACGAAAACGAGGCATCAGTATCGCCACTTTCGTCAACTGATTGATATTGGCCTTTAAATACCCAGTTATTGTATGGGTAGGCAGCACTCACTAAATAGCCATCACCGTCGTAAAGGCCGTTAATACTTTCAAATTGTTGTATTGCAGCACCAACCCGAACGTCACCAAATTTGGTCGCTACTGACAATTGTTCAATATCGTAATTGGCAACATCGCGGTCAACGGCAATTGCCGCATAAAAATTGGTTTTGTTGAGCTTCGCATCGCCGTATAACAAGCCGAACGAGACTCCATCATCGCCATCTTCATCGTCAGAGGCAATGTAAGTCATACCAAATTTTATGTTGTTAAAAGCTGGTGAATAATAGGTTAACGTATTATCCGGACGGTTTTCACCGCGGAACAAGCTTTTAAGGTCAGCTTCGTAATCAGTAAACTCGTCAATCTTGCCTTGCGAGTCTTTCAGGAACGTATCATAACGACCCAACATGACCTCGCCGAAATTACCACGCAAACCCACGACCTGGTTACGGTTAGTGACAGCATCATCACCTTCGTCAAAATCTGCCAGATCAATACCAAATTCAAGTTGGTAAAAAACTTCCAAGTCGTTTTCTAAATCGGCGAAACCTTTAAAGCCGAAGCGTGATGAGTTACTAACAACATCGGTATAACGCCCGTCAGCGTTGCCTTCATCGTTACTCTGAAAAGATACATTTGCACGACCATAAACCGTTAATGCATCGTTATCCTGTGCCTGCACCGGCGAGACAACCGTTGCACTTAGCGGAAATGCCAGCACGGCTGCAACCGCAACATAACCTAGCAGCTTGTTCATAAAAAGACCCTGTATTAACAATAACTAAATGGAGCATTAAACAACGCTATAATATATTTTAAACCATTACAGCGAAGATTACAGATTCATTTCTGATCTGTGTCCATGTTATGTCTTTTTTATGACAGATTTATGGCATTGTGATAGTTGAGTGAATTTTTGATGTCACTCAGATGTCAATGTTGGCCATTTGTTGAGCATGTTTTTCCTGAGCCTTAGCATATTTTGCCCATTGTTGAGCTGCTGCTTGCGTTTCCTCAAATTCAGCTGCACGGGCAAATGCTGTAATTGCTTGTTCAAAATCTTTGTTATTTACGTGAGCCATACCTTGCACCAGATAAAGGTTGCCCGGGCTTTTAACCTCGCCCGCTGACAATGCCCGTTTAGCCAGCTGCAACGCTTGCTCGTTGTTATCTATGTTAATAGCTAACTGAGCAGCCTGAGCCAGCATTTCTGCTGTATCGCCCAAATCAGCAGCGGTTTGATAAGCTGCTATTGCCGCGTCATATTCTTTGGCTTGCGTTAAACTTTGCGCGTAAAATTTTTGGTTACTCAGATTACGCTCAAGCACACCCTCATCAAAGAATTTTTGCATCAACTGCGCAGCTTCATAGGGTAATTCGTTCAGGTAATATACCTGCGCCAGATTGCGAATATCGCTGGCTGTAGTAACAAAACCCTGCTGGTAAGCCGCCTCTAACACCGCCAGTTGCTTTTTATTTTGTTCCAGCTGACCATAAATACCGGCTAGTTGTAACCAATACTCGGGTTTACTGTAGTTAACCACTAACTGTTCGAGCATACGCGCAACACCTTCGGTTTGACCCAATTCATAGTGCACTGCGCGTGCCAAAATCAGCCAATTTTCTTTGGCTATATCGCCTTTCTTTTCTGCGTTTTCAATTGCTCGCTGTATCGGTTCAAGCGCAGCTGCGTAGTCGCCTTTTTGATAGTAGGCCTGCGCTTCTAAAATCCATGCCTTAGCTAACTCTTTTTCTTCCGCCAGAGTTTTCCAGTCACTGAGGTAAGTCAGTGACTTTTGGTACTGGCCGTCACTCAATGCTAACTGCGACAAGCTGAACAAGGTGCTCTTTTTTAACGATGCTGGGATTGGCGTTTCGTTTACCACCTTGCCGAAATATTCAATGGCCTTGGTCGTATCGCCATTGTCATAGTGCATAAAACCGAAAAAGTTCCAGAGCATCGCCCGCTCATAGCTATTCATGCTATCCGCTCGAGATTCTATCTCACGCAGCACAGCAATACCTGCTGCGTTATTTTGCTCGTCAGCAACCGACTGTGCCCGGGCCAACTGACTATAAACTTTCTCGCGTAACGCCGGTACACGTTCTGTTTGTTGCGCCAGCACCGGTTGTGCCGATACAAAGAGTGCAACACCCGCACATGCCAGCGTCTTTAACAGTTTATTCATGACGCTCTCCATTAATTCATTTCAAAGGTCATGCGGTTTTGCACGCCTTCGACTTCGACGGGTTCACCATCGATTACCCGCGGCTTGTATTTAAATTTCATGACCGCATCCAGCGCCGATTGCTCGAAGATCCCCTCAGGCTCGGCTTGCACGACCACCGGGTCACGCACAGTGCCCTGCCGGGTAACGGTAAACTCAACGACCACGTAACCTTCGATACCTCGCTGTAAAGCCCGGCGAGGATAAGTTGCCTGCACTTTAACGATGGGCAGATATTCGCCATCAGAGGCTTGTAGCGAAGCGCCATTACCAATATCAGCTGCTGCATCGACATTGGCCGAAAAGTCATAGCCAGCGCCGGTATCGGCTTCGACATTGGTGTCCATTTGTGGCTGTGGTAAATCTTCCGGTGGCTGCTCAGGCTCGGGCGGGCGCTCAGGCTTTCTTTCCTTTTCCTGAACTTGCTCTGGTTCGGGGGTACGCACAAAATCAAGCACGCTACCGCGCACAGGTTCTGACATCGCCCCCTCGCCGCCGCTGATTAGCGACTGCATCAGATAAAACAACCCAATGGTGATGCCTGCGGCAGCTAGAATTGCAGCAAGATAACGCATATCACTGTTCGTCCGTTGCTACTGACACGTCGAATACACCGGCTGAACGCGCGGCATCCATCACCTGAATCAGGGTTTTGGTATTGGCCTGCTCATCCGCCTGGATGACCACCGAGCCTTGCGGGTTCTCGGCATATAAGCGTTCAATATTTGCCTGTACCGCACGCGCATCAACCTGGCGTTTGTTAATCCAGATCTCGTTATTTTCGCTAATCGCGACCAGGATATTGGCGCGGCTTTTTTGCACCGCTGTTGAAGCGTCCGGTCGGTTAACGTCGATACCCGCTTCTTTCACGAAAGACGCTGTAACTATAAAGAAAATCAACATGATAAATACAACGTCCAGCATCGGCGTCATATCAATTTGGCTTTCTTCTTCTTCCACTAAGTTGGCAAAATGCTGTTTCATTGTTGGCGCTCCAATTAATGACGCTCAAGTAAAATGCGGTCTTCTAATTTCATTTTTTCGCGGCGGGTGGTGCGCTGTAACCAGGTTGCAGCAAACACCCCCGATAAAGCACCGACCATGCCTGCCATCGTCGGGATAGTCGCTTTCGACACGCCCGAAGCCATTGAACGTGCGCTCCCGGTACCGGTAATTGCCATCACGTCGAACACCTCGATCATGCCGGTTACGGTGCCCATAAGGCCCAGCAACGGACACAGTGCTACCAATGCTTTTATCACCGGCAGGTTGCCGCCTAAACTCAATGCCACCCGTGAAATCATCGCCTGGCGAATTTGTTCGGCGTGCCAGGAGGACTTGTCCTCACGCTGCTGCCAGCGTTTTAGTGCGTCTTTGACACGGGCACGATGGCCACGAAAAAAATAAAAAATTCGTTCTAAAATCATCAACCACATCGTAAAGATGAGGATTCCGATGACCAGCAGCACCTGGCCGCCGGTCTCCAGGAAGTCACGTAACGCGTGACTAAATTCAATGAGGAATAACATGACTTATGCTCCTCGCTCAGAACGCTCCGCAATGATGCCCGACGCTTGTTCCTGCAGGATATGAATCATGTTTTTGCTGCGGGTATGTAACATCGCAAATAACAGCGTCATTGGAATCGCCACAACCAAGCCCAGTACGGTAGTAACCAATGCCTGCGAGATACCACCAGCCATCAGCTTAGGGTCACCAGTACCGAATAAGGTGATCGCCTGAAAGGTATTGATCATGCCGGTGACGGTACCTAACAGACCCATTAGTGGCGCGACGACCGAGATGATTTTAATAAAGGTTAGATTACGGGTGATCTTAGGCACCTCGCGTAAAATTCCCTCGCTTAACTTCAGCTCCAGTGTTTCGGTGTCAGCTTGCGGGTATTTGTCCTTAATGAGCATGACGCGACCCAGCGGGTTGTCATTGCTCGGCTGCGGCTTCTTGAGCTGGCGTTTAACTTTGTTGCCAATCAACATCAGCGACACAAATCGTTCCAGCGCGAATAGTAAACCGACCACGCCCAGCGCCAGGATAATATAGCCCACAGTACCACCTTGCTGGACACGCTCTTTTAAACTGGGCGCCTGCACTAGCAAGCCTAATATCGATCCACCGGTGGGGTCTAAGCCAAAGTTCACCACGCCCGAATCGACTTCCTGTATCGCCTCTGCCGAATCAAGATAGCGCCCGGCCGGTTGTCGCACTAACTCGGCAATATTGCCGGTGGTGCTGTTATATTCCAGGTAGTTACCGTCAGCCACCAGGTTAAAGCTACCAACGCGAACGACCGATTGTTGTTCTTTCTCGCCATCTGCTTCAGTCACTTCAGCAGTGAATTCAGCAATTTTGCCGGACTCAGTCATTTCTTTTTGCAAAGCAAACCAGACCGTTTCAATCTCTTCTATCGACGGCAACTTAGATGAATTACCGACTTTTTCCGCCAGTGCAGATAGTTGCTCCGCCCGGCCGGGGAATTGCGCAGATATTACCGAATTCTGGAACTTACCCGCCGCGTCACTGGTTACCTGTTGCAATACACCAAACAGCTCTTTCAGCGAGCCCATGCTTTGCTCAAGGTTATTTTCCAGCTCAGCCAGGCGAGTTTCATTGCCTTCAAACTGTGTCTCTAAATCTGACGCTTGTTGCTCCAGCGCGTTGCGCTGCGCGATGGCCTCTTGCAGGATTTGTTCTTGCTGTGCTTCCTGCTGCCTGAAACGCGCTTCACGCGCTTTATTCTCTTCCGACTGCGAGAATTGACCTTGCTGCAACTGTTGTAATAACTGATCTAAATTAATCGGATCCTGCGGTTTTGCCGCGCTTGCCGACATGGCCAGCAAAGAAGCCGCTGCAGCCAGGGTCAATTTTTTTAACGAGTGACGTAACATACCAGAGCTCCTTATTGACCCGAGGTTTTATTGGCGAGAAGAGGTAACATCAGCATGTCCGGTGCTTTTTGTTTGCGGGCAATGCTAATCGCTTGGTCGATGGCTATAAGGTGGCTATTGTCTAAAGGCTTCCATTCGCGCGCCTGTTGATCCCAAATACCTAATTGCTGCCCATCACGGGTTTTGTAAATTAATGCCAGCCGACCGATACGCAAAAAGGTCACATCCTGCAGCTGACCATTGACGGAGTGCTCTGCACTGTAGGCTTCGATATTGCGACCGTATTCGGCTTCGATTTGATAAGCTTCCATGACCCGGCGGAATTTTTCAGAAACCTCAACGTTGGCACGCTGCATCAAGTCATTTAGGCCTGCCAGGCGGTCTGTACGTTCTTTTTCTAAAAACGGTACATCCAGTTCTACAAAGGTTTCCAGTGCATCAATCATGCGAGTCATTAAAGGCGATACCTGACGCTCGACAATGCTCACCTGATCAAGTGACTGGTTCAGGTCATCCATTTCCTGTTGCTGGCTACCAACCTGCTGCTGTAGCTGCTGGGTATAGACTTGCAAACCATCAATCTCCTTCATGATTTGCTTATACTGTTGCAGGCGCTCTTGCATTGACTCTGCTATCGTATCGACAGTTAATTGTGACTGCCGTGCGGACTGGTTGATTTGTGCGGCATTTTCTACCACCGGCTCAAGATTGGAATCCTGAGCATTTACAGACAGTGATAGCGTGGCTGCGAGAGCTAACGCGGTGCTTGTTGCTAACAACCTCATAAGTGGGACCTTCGCTATTTAATCAAGGGGAATTAAGCCCCCATGTGAAAGATGCGACAACTTTAGTGATTTTTCGTGACAGCTTGATGACGGCTATATGTCAGCTTTGTGACACGCCTTTTTATTGCGTTACGGGCGAGAATGTTTTAGCTTAAGCGATAATTATCCGCATAGAATAAACGGCGATTGTTACTCTTTTATGGCCAATAAAAGTATTTCTACCTCACTACTCACTCGCGTTTTGTCAGTCTATTTTCTACTGACATTAATGGTGACAGCGATCCAGATTGGGGCCGAATACTTTGATACTAAACGCGCACTGCTGGCCGAACTGGAAAACCAACAAAGTACCTTTAGCGGTTCCCTGACTCGCTCGCTGTGGGAGTTTAATAACCCGCAAATAGATACCATTGCCGATGGCTTAATCAGTATTCCGGCCATTGCCGGCGTTTTAATTCGCGATGACAGCGGTAACGTGGTGGTGCAGTTAGGCGAAACAATATCGGTTGACGAGCTTCCGGAGCAAGTAGCCGACGGCTACACGCTACAAGAACAGAACGGTATCTTTGGTTATTTTAATACGCTCATTTTTGAGTTTTCCGGACACTCTACCCGCGTCGGTGATGTCACGCTATTTTCGACCCGCGATATTGCCATTGACCGGATTAAGCTCAGCCTGGCCTTTATTGTCGGTAACGCCATCATCAAGAGTACCTTCCTGCTGATTCTATTTTCGCTGGCTTTTAATCGCATGCTTAATCGCCCGTTAAATGACCTGACCCGGCAGATTCGTTCGTTCCGGTTAGATAACCTGGAAGCCTCGCGAGTACGTCTACACGACCAACACAACAATGAATTGGTATTAATTGAACACGCTTACAATCAGCTTATTGATAATATCGAGGAATATCAGGACGACCTGGAGCGCACACAGCACAAACTGAAACTGGCTAACCGCCAGCTGGATGAGCAAAATGCTATTCTGGAGCAGGAAGTCGCCCGCAAGACCTCGCGCCTGAGCCAGGTGATGCTAGACTTGGAGCAACGTAAAAACGAACTGGAAATGCGCCAGGAGAAGCTGGAACGGGAAATCAGCCAACGCCGTACCATGGAAAAAACGCTGCGCGACTCAAACCAGCGCCTGGAAGCGTCTCTGCAACATTTAAAAGAAACCCAACAGCAACTGGTTGAATCAGAAAAAATGGCCTCACTGGGAGGTTTAGTTGCCGGTATAACACATGACGTGAATACGCCCATAGGCATCAGTGTTACCGCGACTTCCTTTATGCAGGAAAAGTTGGAAGAATTGGCACAAGCACTGGAGTCCAAACAGCTCACCCAGCCGCAACTGAAAAAGTTTATTACCGAAGGTCAGGAGAGTCTGGGCCTGCTTGACAACAATTTGCAGCGCGCCTCTGAACTTATCAGCAGCTTTAAACAGGTTGCTGTTGACCAAGCGTCAGATGCTATTCGCGATATTAATTTAAAGCGCTATGTAGAAGACTTAATCCAGTCACTGCAACCGCAACTTAAAAAAACGCAACACCAGATACATATCGAGTGTCCCGCCGATTTGTATATCCGCTGCCCGGCCGGCGCCATATCACAGATTTTCACAAACCTTATTATGAATTCGCTACTGCACGGCTTTGATGGCATTAATAGCGGTAATATGTGGATAAATATCACTACCGAGCATGATGGCGAGCAAGATCTGCTGCGTATTCGCTACAGCGATGATGGCATTGGTATTGATGAACAAAAGCTGAATCATTTGTTTGACCCGTTCTTTACCACCAAACGTGACCAGGGCGGCAGCGGTCTGGGCACGCACATTGTAAGAAACCTCGTAACACAGACATTAAAAGGCGATATTAACGCCTACAGTGAGCCAGGTAATGGCCTAACTTACGAATTTACCTTCCCGGTAATCATTCTTAATTAATCCTTGTTTACATAAATAATCAACTTAAAGAGACCTCAGCATGTGGTTTAGGAATTTACGCTTTTATCGCTTTAGCGACACTTTTGCATTGCCCGAAGACTTTGAAAATCAGTTACAGGACTATCTATTTAAGCCGTGCGGGCGCCAGGATCAAAGTAGCTTTGGCTGGTGTTCTCCCTTTGGCGCAGACAATGCGTTACTCACACACAGCTTAAATAATTGCCACTTGCTCTGTGCCCGGCGCGAAGAAAAGGTATTACCCGCGACCGTCGTTAACGCAGAAGTGGACGAAAAAGTTCGTCAAATCCAGGAAACTGAGGGACGTCCGGTTAATCGCAAAGAAAAACAAAACCTCAAAGAAGACTTGGTACACCAGATGCTGCCACAAGCATTCAGCCGCTTTCGCCTAAGCTGGGGATACATCGATTTAACCCGCCAGTTGATTGTCATCGATGAATCAGCAGCGAACAGAGCAGAAGACTTCCTGGGGCTGTTGCGTTCTACGCTAGGCTCACTACCGGTGCAGCCGGTGAGCCCGGCAGAATCAATCGAACTAACCCTGACCGAATGGCTTAAGTCCAATCACGTTCCTAACCCGTTTGAATTTGGTGACGAAGCCGAACTAAAAGCACCACAGCAAGACGGTGGCATATTACGTTGCAAAAACGAAGATCTTAGCCGTGAGGATATTCAAGCTCACCTGACATCCGGTAAACAGGTAACGCGGCTGGGGCTAACATGGCAAGAGCATATCGACTTTATTATTGAGACAGATTTTGCATTAAAACGGGTCAAGGCAACCGATATGCTAATGGATGAGCAAGATGATCTGGTCGACCCAACAGCGGAGCAAAAAGTTGACGCTGATTTTATGCTGATTTCAGCACAAGTGGGTCAGTTATATGATGACCTGGTTCGTGCCTTTACGGGTTCTGACGCTTAACTTAGCGTCTCCAGCATCGTTTGATAGGCTGCTTGTATGGACTCTTCCTGCCAGAAACCACTGGCAGGAATAATTTCCCGCTGTTCATATTCGGCAATGGTCATAGCCGCTTTATCTGCTTCGGCATTTTCCGTTAGCAAACTCGCCAGATGCACGATATCGCAGTAGTTCACAACAATTGCATCGTCGAGCAACTTCATACGGCCACAGCGAAAATAGTGTGGTACACGAATTAAATTAGGCGTGAACTCCCAGTGTTTGAGCACATCGACTCCCAACTTGCCGCCGAAACCCCGCATTGTACCGTTAATTAACGACGGGTTAGCAAAACTATCATCAAACTCATCTGCCAGCTTTAAAATTGGTGCCAGCCCGATGCGCGATACCATACCCGCCAATAATGCCACATCCTGATGTAACCGGTGGCCAATGCCGCGCTCCTGCAGATGTTGTGTGATAACAACCGACGCAGCCGCGATCTCGCGTGTCTGCCGAACATAGCGTTGTGCATATTCGCGCACAATATCATTAGCCGGGCAGAATACTTGTTCTACCGCCATCGCTAATGCCAACGTTCTTATCCGCCGCAGCCCAATGCGGGTTAGCGCCTGCATTAAACTTTCTGCCTTGCTTCTGCTCCCTAGGTACGCACTATTAGCCAATCGAATTAAACGCGCCGACAAAGCCGGGTCATGCTGAATGATTCGCGCCAGCTCCTGCAAATTGCAATTAGGGTTCAGCGTTGCCTCCCGCACCCGCTCTGCGGTTTCAGGTAAGCCCGGTAATTGCAGTTCATCGCGTTTTAAACGGTCGTCGATTAATAGGTAAAGCGCATTCGGCGCTGCCATTGCCGTATCCTTATTATTTAGTCTCGCTTGCGCCCGCTGGTAGTAAGCAGTACTTTATAGATCGTGTAACCGCTACTATAACCAAAAAAACACCGTTATGTTAAAACAAATATTTACCTTAGCTCCTTTATGTTTAGCCCTGGTCGCTTGCAGCGATCAACCGACATCATCAACCGATAGCGCCGAGCAATCATCGACTGCTACAACAGTGCAATACAGCGTCGCTGATGGCGCCGAAAGTCGCTTTGATATATACACTGACTATGAGTTGAATTCAGATTTGAGCCATCTGAGTGATAACCAAAAGCGCATGATCTCACTATTAATCGACGCATCAGTGATCATGGATGATTTATTTTGGCAGCAAGCGTTCCCACGCGACCGCGACGAGTTTTTATCCTCCGTTCCCGAGTCAGCGAAAGAATTTGGACGAATTAACTACGGCCCATGGGATCGTCTCAACGGCGACAAGCCGTTTATTGCTGAGTTCAGCGAAAAACCTGCCGGCGCCAATTTTTATCCCGCCGACATGACTAAGCCGGAATTTGAGGCCTTCGACAACGATCAGAAAGACAGCTTGTACACTTTAATCCGTCGCGATAGCAACGGGCAGTTAACTGCAGTCCCTTATTCTCAAGCTTATCAACAGCAGCTGCAAAAAGCGGCTGACCTATTGCGCCAGGCAGCTGATTTAGCGGAGAACCAGGATTTTGCAAATTATCTGCGTTTGCGCGCCGACGCTTTTTTGAGTAACGAATACCAGCCCTCTGATCTTGCCTGGATGGATATGACCGGCAATGATATCGACGTCGTCATCGGCCCGATCGAGAATTACGAAGACCAGTTATTCGGCTACAAAACTGCATTTGAGTCCTACGTTTTAATTAAGGACAAAGCATGGAGTGAACGATTAGCTAAGTACGCGCAATTCTTACCAGAACTGCAACGAGGCCTGCCGGTTGCGGACAAATACAAGGCAGAAATGCCCGGTGCTAATGCACAACTTAACGCCTACGACGCTATTTACTACGCCGGCCACTCCAACGCCGGTAGTAAAACAATTGCCATCAACTTACCTAATGACGAGCAAGTTCAGCTAGAAAAAGGTACCCGTCGCCTGCAGTTAAAAAACGCCATGCAGGCTAAGTTTGATAAAATTCTGGTGCCTATTGCCGAACAGCTTATTGTGCCCGGGCAACGAGGTAATATTACCTTCGATGCATTCTTTGCCAATACCATGTTCCACGAAGTCGCCCATGGTTTAGGTATTAAAAACACCATTAATGACAAGGGCACCGTCCGCGCTGCGTTAAAAGAACATGCCTCGGCACTGGAAGAAGGTAAAGCCGATATCCTGGGTCTGTATATGATCACCCAGTTGTTCGAAAAAGGCGAAATCGAGACCGGCAAACTGGAAGATTACTACACCACCTTTATGGCCAGTATCTTCCGTTCTGTCCGCTTCGGTGCCTCCAGCGCCCACGGCAAAGCCAATATGATTCGTTTTAATTACTTTGCCAACGCCGGTGCCTTCACCCGCAACGCCGACGGCCAGTACGCAATTAATATGGGCAAAATGCGTCAGGCAATGAACGAGCTGTCAGAAAAAATCCTGACCCTGCAAGGCGACGGTGATTACGACGGCGTTGCCGAACTGGTCAACAGTCTGGGTGTGATCAATACGCAACTGCAAGCCGACCTTGACCGCCTCAGCGATGCCGGCATTCCGGTTGATGTTGATTTTATTCAGGGTAAAGAAGTGCTGGGCCTATAAGCGCTGGGAACCTCGGGGAGTTCGGGCATATCAACTCTGCAAAGACGGGCTAGTTGGTATGCCGGGGGCTCGCGCAAGAGGGACGCTGCAAGTACATCCCTGTACGCTTGTTTCCGGCCATCCATGGCCTCCAACACCCTCTTGCGCGAGCCCCCGGCACACCAACGCCCATCTATGCAGAGTTGATAGACAAGCTCGCTCCCTTAACCGCGCTTATTGCTCGAGAAGATCGAGAATAAACGCATACTCCTCAGCTACTTCTTCAAGTCGCGAGAAGCGGCCTGAACTGCCACCGTGACCGGCTTCCATGTTGACACTAAATACCAGCGGGTTGTTGTCGGTTTTCATATCGCGGAGTTTAGCCACCCACTTTGCGGGCTCAAAATACTGAACTTGTGAATCGTGCAGGCCGGTGGTAACCATCAATGCTGGGTAGTCCTGGGCGCTGATATTATCGTACGGCGAATAGGACAACATGTAGTTGTAATACTCTTCTTGTTTTGGGTTACCCCACTCATCAAATTCGTTGGTCGTTAGCGGAATCGACTCATCCAGCATAGTGGTGACGACATCAACGAAGGGCACGTGTGCAACCATACCGCGATACAAATCCGGTGCCATATTGGCGACAGCTCCCATCAACAGTCCGCCGGCACTACCGCCCATGGCAAACACTTTGTCCGGATGAGCGTAGCCTTCTTTTACTAAATGCTCGGTCACGTCGATAAAGTCGGTAAAGGTGTTTTTCTTATTCAACAACTTGCCGTCTTCATACCATTCGCGTCCCATTTCCTGACCACCGCGAATATGCGCGATTGCGTAAACAAAGCCACGATCAACCAACGATAACACCGTAGAGCGGAAATACGGGTCTGACGAGGAGCCATATGAGCCATAGGCATATTGATACAGTGGTGCGGTGCCGTCGTGCTCAAAATCACTGCGCATTAACAGCGATACCGGGATTTCCGTGCCGTCGTCCGCTTTCGCCCAAACACGTTTGGTGCGGTAATTCGATGAATCAAAATCTCCCAGTACTTCGTCTTGTTTGAGTAACTCTTGTTCACCAGTTTTCATGTCGTAGGCGTAGATCTTGGTCGGTGTTTTTAACGAGCTAAAGCCGTAACGCAGTGTGTCAGTATCCTGTTCCGGGTTGCGTTGAGAGTACATCACGAAAGGTGTTTCTTCGGCTTCGATATAGCGTTGTTGCTCAAAGTCCTGCCAGGGCAGCACGCGAATACGGCGAAGACCATCACTACGCTCGTTAATGGCTAAGTAATTGGTAAAGGTGGTAAAGCCCTGAATAAAGACATCGTCGGAGTGTTCAATCAATGGTTGCCAGTTATCGCGTGAACCAACCTCGTCAGCGTCAACCTGCATGACTTTAAAGTTAGGCGCGTTCCAGTCGGTGCGAATAATCCAGCGACCATTAATATGTTCAGCACTGTATTGAACACCACGTTCACGCGGCGCAAAAACAGTCATGTCGGCATCTGGAGTGCTGGTATCCAGGATACGTAACTCATCTGCGACAGTACTGCTCATCTGCACTTTTACGTACTGGTTATCGCGGCTGTTACTAAGCCACATATAAAACGACTCATCTTGCTCTTCGTAAACTAACTCCGCTTGTTCTGCGGGCGCATCAAGCTGATGTTTAAGCACGCGAGTTGATAACAATGTCTGCGGGTCGTTTTCGATAACAAACAGAGTTTTATTGTCTGCCGCCCAGGCAATGCTGGATGATAATCCATCCAGACTTTGCTTACGCATCTCGCCACTGGTTAAGTCTTTAATCCACAGTTGGTATTGGCGTCGTCCATTAGTATCAACCATATACGCCAATAAATTTTGATTCGGGCTAATGGTTAAGTTCGCTGCAGTGTAGTAGTCATGGTCTTTTGCCAGTTCGTTCACATTCAAAAGTATTTGCTCTTCACCGCCAGACACCGGTTTACGCGCATGGATCGGGTATTCACTGCCTTCCTCGTAGCGTGTGTAATATTCGTAATCGCCTTTCACGTAGGGCACGCTGCTATCGTCTTGTTTTATGCGCCCAATAATTTCGTCGGTTAAGGTTTGTTCCAGCTGCTCATAGCTTTTTCGGTAAGCGTCGTAGTACTCATTTTCTGCCTCAAGGTAAGCCAATACCTCAGGGTCTTTGCGCTCGTCATCACGTAACCAGTAGTAAGTATCGACGCGGTCAGCAACCGGTGACTCGACGATAAAGTCCTTTTCTACCGCGTCAGGCGGTGCCGGCAACTGCGACTGTTGTTCCGTCTGCGAGGCTTGTTGGCTGTTGGTTTGTTGCTCTGTCTGATCACTACAAGCCGCGAGTGACAGACCCAAAATTATGGCGATTGAAACAGATAGTGAGCTGCGTTTAAGCATTATAATTAACCTTCTGATTGTTGTTCTTGTGTTAACTAATGTACCGCTTTTTCAAAAAAATGAAAGTTCCCCCGTGGGGGCGGAACTCATAGCTAAAATCGCTATCCCATGGTAGTATTCTGGCCGAAAATAAGGATGCATTAATGAAGCATGTTTTTGCCTGCGTCGACGGTTCCGCGTCGACCACCGCAGTTTGTGATTACGCCAGTTGGGCAGCTCAACGACTCGCCACTCCGTTAACGTTATTACATGTACTTGACGAGTTACGATATCCAGTTAACTCAGACTTAACCGGCACTATAGGACTGGGCGAGCAACAGCAATTGCTTGAACAACTTGCTGAGTTGGAGCACCAGCGCAACGAACTCGCTTTGCAGCATGGCCGTAATATGCTCGAGGCTGGCCATCGCCGCGCTATCGAAAATGGTGTCGGTGAAGTTTTTAAAAGTCAACGCCATGGTCAGCTAGCGCAAGCTTTGGCTGAAGTGGAGGCTTCGATACGCCTGCTTGTTGTGGGGTTACATGGAATTGATAGTAATGACAGCTTGCGCGTCGGTAGCCAGCTAGAGACATTGATTCGCTCGTTGCAAAAGCCTACTTTGGTGACACCTAAGTTATTCCGGGCACCGCGCAGTGTCATGCTGGCTTTTGATGGCAGTGATGCATCGCGCAAAGGTGTTAAAATGTTAGCGGAAAGTCCAATTTTTAAAGGGATGCAAATTACGCTGGTGACTGTAGGTCAAAATAGCAACGAGGTAGTTGCTGCAATTGAAGCTGCTGCTAATCATTTACGTGAATATCGCCATCAGGTAGATTTTGAAATTATTACCGGTGAGGTAGAGTCTGCATTGCTTGACTATCAGCGTAAGCATCATATTGATCTGATAGTCATGGGTGCGTTTAGGCACTCCAGGGCACGGCAATGGTTTTTAGGCAGTACCACCCGAAAACTTCTGCAGGCAGCGGACGTTCCGTTATTATTACTTCGGTAAACAGTGCGATACTTCGCGAAGAAAAACCGCTGGCTTAACCAGCATATCGATTAAGGGCTTTCATGGCAATCGACTGGCAAGATTTAGAACTCGACGAATCACTAATATTCCCGTTGCTGGAGCAAGGCTTAAACAAGCCGGCTAAAGTGCAGCAAGAAGTCATCCCTACAGCATTGGATGGCATGGATGTGTTGCTCAGCTCGCCAACGGGTAGTGGTAAAACATTAGCCTTCCTGTTACCCGCATTGCAGCATTTGCGTGATTTCCCGCGCAAATCACCCGGTGGCGCGCGCATTTTAGTGTTGGCTCCGACTCGCGAGCTTGCCGAGCAAATTTATCAACAGGCATGCCTGTTTTCTAAGTCATCAGGCCTTAGCGCAGTCGTGGTAACCGGCGGTATCAACTACGGTTCTCAACTCAGTCAATTAGAAAAATCACATGATTTACTGATTGCCACGCCCGGACGGCTACTGGATATCTTACAAGCTGAGCAATATCAGCTTGAAACGGTAGAATGGCTAGTCATCGATGAGGCAGACCGTATGCTGGACATGGGATTTGCCAAGCCGGTAGAAGAGATCGCCCGGCACGCCCGCCATCGTCAGCAGAGTATATTATCGTCAGCTACTCTGGCCAGCGCCGGAGTAGAGTCGTTTGCCAAAAAATTGCTTAATGAACCGGTGCGCATCGAAGTAGAGCCCCCAAAACGCGAGCGTGGCAAAATTCTCCAGTATGTGTATTTGGCAGACACCCTGGAGCATAAACAGAACTTGTTGCTACGGGTACTTAAAGAATTTGAAGGTCGTCAGATTGTTTTTGTTAAAACTCGTGACAAAGTCGCTCAGTTAGCTGGCACCTTGCAAGCAAATTTAAGCTACCCGGTATTGCATCTACGCGGGGATCTGCCACAAGCAGAGCGTCAACGGATCATCGAACAATTTAAAGCGCATCCAAAAGCCGTATTAGTCGCGACTGACGTTGCCTCGCGTGGGCTTGATATTGATGACGTTAGTGTTGTCGTTAATTTTGATTTGCCGAAACAAGCGGACACCTACGTGCACCGAATTGGTCGTACTGCGCGTGCCGGAGCAAAGGGCGTTGCTATTTCACTGGTCGAAGCGCACGACGCGTTATTGCTTGGTCGCATCGAGCGTTATACTGGCCAGGCCTTAGATCGGCGGGTATTCAGCGACTTAAAGCCCCAGCATAAATTTCCGGCGACGGATAAAAAACGTAGTAAAAAGAAGAAAACCGCGAAGAAAAACAAAAAACGCTAACATCAGTTAGCGTTTTTTTTACGTTGTTTAAACAATAAAACCAACGAGAAATAAGCAATAACGCCGGCGGCGTCAGCCAGCCAGTCATAAAAATCTGAGCCCCGTCCGGGAATATAGTTCTGCCCTATTTCTATCAACAGGCCATATAAGCCTAGTAATAAAAATGACACTCGCCCGCTTAATGCGAACGCCTGATGCAAGGTAAAACTCAGCAGGAAGAAAACACCGACATGAACGTATTTATCAAAGTACGGTATTTTACTTGCTCCAGTCGTTGGTACCTGAACAAAAAACGCCACCGTCGCGGCAATTAACAAACCGATAAAAACGAGCCGAGCCAAAAGCTTTGAACGTTTGGAGCGTAACAAACTGACTTCCTTTATATTATTGATAGACGGATACGTTACTGTAGCCGGCTTCATGCAGTAACAGCGCCTGCATTTTACTCATAACGCCTTGCGCACAATACAACAAGTAATGTTGGTTAGCATCCAGCTTTACAAACTCTGACTGTAACTTGAAAAACGGAATTTCCATAACCGGTAGCTCACTGCGTAGCGGCATTTCTTCAATTTCGTCGCGGTTGCGGATATCAATAATTGTTTGTGGCTTACTTTCGTTGACTTGATCAACGGCTACTGTGGTTTGCTGTTCAGCCTGTTCCGCAATATCCTGCATACTCAGCACATCCGCATTCCTGACAACCTGCTTGAGCAAGTCCATATCCAGTTTCGCCTCTTCTGCTTCGACTTCGTCAGGTAAGGCTCTGACCGTAGGCTTTATCGAAATAACGCCACAGTATTCCGGGATCGACTTAGCTAATGCCTCGGTACCTATGCGCTTAGCGACATCAACAATTTCTTGTTTATCTTTAGTAATCAATGGCCTCAGCACCAAAGCATCGGTAGCCGAATCTATAACCCGCAAGTTGGACAAGGTTTGGCTGGATACCTGACCGATGGCCTCTCCCGTAACAAGCGCCTGAGCTTTTAAAAAGCGCGCAACATGCGAGGCTGCTCGTAACATTTGCCGTTTTAATACCACACCCATTACGCCGTTATCGCAATGACTGAGAATATCTTCAACCACTGGCGCAAAATCGACACTGACAAATTTTATCGGATGCGATGAGCTATAGCGCTGCCACAAATAATGACTAATTTGCCTTACAGCTACCTCGTGCGCGTCACCACCCAAGTTAAAAAAGCAAAAATGCGTGCGCGCACCCCGGCGCATGAATTCGAAACTTGCGACACTGGAGTCGAAACCCCCACTCATAAGGCTAACGACAGTTTCCTGGGTTGGGATCGGAAAACCGCCCAGCCCCTCCTGCCGGTCGCCCAGCAAATAAATCGTCTGGTCGGTAATCTGCAAGTTAATTTCGGTATCGGCATCTTTTAACTGCACCCGGCTATTAGGTGCGGCCTTTAGTAGGTAGCCACCAACATAGCGCTCGAGTTGCTGCGATTTAAATTCGTGATGACCTTTGCGTTTTACCCGCACAGCAAAGCTCTTATCTTGCAGACTTTTGGCCCAGTGCTCGCCAACCCAATTGGCGACATCATCAAAGTCGCCCAGCGTTCGTTCCTGTACTTCTGCAAACCATGAAATACCGGGCGTACAGCTCACCCCCTCAGCAATCGCCTTACCGATAGCATTGGCGTCAGTAGCCGATTCTGGTGTAACCGAAACCTCGATGCGGTCCCATAACCACTTTACATAAACATCGGCATCGTCACGAGCCAACACCTTGCGCAGATTGTTAGTCAGTACTTTACCGTGACGTTTGCGGACAGAGCGGCTTTTGATAGTAATTTCTGCGTGGAGGCGAGCAACAAATTTCATAGATTAACCAATTAAAACAAACAACAAAGCCGCCATAACGTTTTGCAACGCCGATGGCGGCTAATTAAGAAAACCTGCTTATTATACGAAATTTTTAGACTGACGGCTATTCCACCACGTTAACCGGATCTGACTCTTTTGCTTTACCCTGCATAATTGCAATATCGACACGGCGATTCTGAGCGCGGTTAGCTGCCGAGTTATTCGGCACGATGGGTTTAGTGTCTGCATAACCCATAGTGACCAGACGGTCTGCTTCAAAATCCTCGACTTGCAACATTTCCTCGGCTACAGCAACAGCTCGCTTGGCCGACAAGTCCCACTTAGAGGTATAAATTTCCGATACCAACTGCTGATTATCGGTGTGTCCGGAAATCGTAATCTCGCCCGGGATATCTTTTAACGCCTCAGCCACCTCGCGTATTACCGGTTTAAACTGTGGCTGCAAAAACGCTGAGCCTTCGGGAAATGAACCGCGCTCACGAATCCGAATTAAAATCTGTTGACCAAACTGCTCAAGCTCCAGTGTGCCGGCCTGCATTTCTTGTTGCAGTTGACGTTGAATTCGTTCCAGTAACTCTTTGGTTTTTTCGCTAGCGGCTTCTGAGTTGCTCTCCGACTCAGCGCTTTGTTTGTCTTCTTCACTTTCTGCCTGCTGTCCACCACGTTCCGTTTGCTGGCCACCGGCAAAGTCAGACTCGCCCTCCTGAAACTCCAGCATTTGCTGAGTCATCTCTACCGTTTGCTGCTGAATCGTTTCGATTGGCGTCGGTTCAGGGCGTCCCGGACGAAACTCTTGCGCTATAACGCTGGTTCCTTTGGGAATATCTTTGACTTCGATTTTGTTTTGTACACCCAGGGCAAACTTCATCGAGCCTGCTATTTGTTTAAACTTCAACACATCCATTTCGGAGAACGACAGCAACAACACGAAGAAGCACATCAACAGTGTCATAAGATCGGCAAACGTCGCCATCCAGCCCGGTAACCCCGGGGGCGGGCATTTGCACTCTTCTTTGTCTTCCGCTGCTACAGCCATGCGTTTTACTCGTCGCCCTCATCCGCGGTGGCTCGTTTCGATTCTGCTAAATAGTTACGCAGCATCCCTTCGATTACCCGCGGGTTTTGACCATCCTGAATACCCAAAATGGCATCCAGAATTAATTGTTGATTCAGCTTTTCCTGATCAGCACGTAGCATTAACTTGTTTTTAACCGGGATACAGAACACGTTCGCCATAAAGGCGCCATAGAGTGTGGTCAGTAGCGCAACTGCCATGGCCGGGCCGATAGCCTTAGGGTCATCCATATTGGATAACATACCCACCAGACCGATCAAAGTACCGATCATACCCATCGCCGGTGCGATGTCGGCTAGAACCGAGAAGAACCGAGCGCCCTCCTCGTGGCGGGTGTAGCTCATCTGAATATCTTTAGAAAGTGTCTGGCGAACCACCTCGGCATCATGCCCGTCGACCAGCATGTCGATACCTTTACGGAAAAATCGATTTGGTATTTCTGCCTCTTCCAATGCCAGAAAGCCCCCTTTACGGGCGGAATCTGCCATTTCAACAGCGGTGTCGATAAGCTCTTGCGGGTGCTCAATTTTAAAGAAAAAAGCTTTTGCCATAACTCTACCGGTGGCAAAAAACTGGCTTAAGGAAAAGTTGGCTAACGCCACAAACAGGGAACCACCCACCACGATAAGAATGGACTGTACGTTGATAAACAGGCCCACGTCTCCGCTTAACACGATAGCCGCAACAACAAAACCTATTGCACCTATAATTCCTATCAGCGTTGCGATATCCACTCAGCGTCCCCCGAAATCAATTAAGCTGGCCGGTATTCCGGTTGCAGCGCGTTAGTCTATCCATTGCAGTACGTTCATTTTTAATCATCACGGCGCCGCTGACAAGCGATTACACAAAGTTCCTGCGCCAAGTTAGCTTATCATCGGCTGACATTGCTAAATCTTTATTAGATAATGGCGACTATCCGCTGGCAACGAGCACACATTATGACTGATAAAAAAACACAAGAACCATCTTTTGAGCAGGCGCTACAACAACTTGAACAACTGGTAAATGAACTGGAACATGGTGATTTACCGCTGGAAGATTCATTAAAAAAGTTTGAACAGGCTATCGCCCTCTCTCGTTCCAGTCAGCAGCAACTGCAACAAGCGGAACTAAAAGTTAAACAGTTGATTGCGCAAAACGGCGAGCAACAATTACAAGATCATGAGGCCAGTGAGTGAGTATCAAATCGCTTACCGAGGACGTTCGCCAACGCGTTGACCACGCCCTTGATGAACATTTGCAGCGCGCCAGCATTGACGAGTCCCTGGCCGCAGCGATGCGGTACGGCGTGTTACTTGGCGGCAAGCGTATCCGGCCCTATCTGACACTGGCTGTAGCTGAAATATGCCGTGGTGATATGTCAGCCGCATTAACTGCCGCATGCGCCATCGAATCAGTCCACGCATACTCGCTGATTCATGACGACTTGCCGGCCATGGATGACGACGCCCTGCGGCGAGGTAAGCCAACCTGCCATATTCAATTTAACGAGGCCACAGCTATATTAGCCGGTGACGCCCTGCAGTCTTTCGCTTTTCAGTTGCTATCGCAGCCTCTGCCCAACATAACTCCGGAGCGCCAGTTACAGATGATGCATGTGCTAGCCAAAGCCAGCGGTGGTAACGGCATGTGCGGTGGTCAGGCACTGGATTTAGCAGCCACTCATAAAACACTATCAGAAAACGAATTGCAGCAGGTACATCTGCACAAGACAGGGGCATTGATTCAAGCCAGTGCTGAGCTGGGTGCTTTGTGTGGCGAAGAAGATGCCCTGGCTTATCGGCGACAATTTAGTGAATTCGCACAACAGCTGGGGTTAGCATTTCAAATTCAGGATGATATTTTGGATGTCACCAGCTCTACCGATGTTTTAGGGAAGCCTCAGGGTTCTGATGAACTTGCCGAGAAATCAACTTACGTTAAGCTACTCGGGCTTGACGGCGCCCGGCAAAAACTGCTTTTATTGCACCAACAAGCACTACAGTCGCTAGCGGATATACCGTACAATACTACACAGCTAGAACAATTTTCTACGGTTCTGTTAACCCGGGACCATTAAACCAAAGAGTATTATGACTTCACTTCTTGACCGTATCGAGTTACCTGCGGATTTACGCCGCCTGCCCAAGCACCAACTCAAGCAGGTTTGTGATGAGGTTCGCCAATTTTTACTAAACTCGGTGAGCAAAAGTAGTGGCCACTTAGCGTCGGGCCTGGGAACCGTCGAACTGACCGTTGCCTTGCATTATGTTTACAACACCCCGGACGATAAGTTGGTCTGGGATGTTGGCCATCAGGCCTATCCGCATAAAATTTTAACCGGCCGTAAACAGCAGCTACATACGATTCGTCAAAAAGATGGTTTACACCCCTTCCCCTGGAGGGACGAGAGCCCTTATGACGTGCTTTCGGTCGGCCATTCGAGTACTTCAATATCTGCTGCTCTGGGTATGGCTGTTGCAGCTGAGCGTCGTCGCAGCCGGGAAAAAGTCGTGTCTATCATAGGCGATGGCGCAATGACGGCAGGCATGGCCTTTGAGGCCATGAATCACGCCGGTGATATTAAACCCGACATGCTGGTGGTGCTTAACGACAACGACATGTCGATATCGGAAAATGTTGGCGCACTTAACCGACACTTTGCGCGATTATTGTCGGGTAAAGTCTATACCTCGATACGTGAACAAGGCAAAAAGTTACTCAAGCCACTGCCGCAAATTCATCACCTCGCCAGCCGCGCCGAAGAGCACATGAAGGGCATGATGGCGCCGGGAACGATTTTTGAAGAGCTTGGCTTTAATTATATTGGCCCGATTGATGGTCATGATGTTGACGAACTGGTCGAGACCCTGGCCAACATGCGCGACTTAAAAGGTCCGCAACTACTTCACATTGTGACGCAAAAAGGTAAAGGCTATCAGCCGGCGGAAAACGACCCGATTGGTTATCATGGCGTGCCAAAATTTGATCCCACGCTGTCGTCATTACCGGTGAAAGCCCCGGGCATTCCCAGTTATTCAGAAATTTTTGGCCAGTGGCTTTGTGATGTTGCGAGTCAGGATTCTGCACTCATGGCGATCACTCCCGCAATGCGCGAGGGCTCGGGTATGGTTGAGTTCTCAAAACGTTTCCCGCAGCAGTATTTTGATGTTGCTATAGCCGAACAGCATAGCGTTACTTATGCGGCAGGTTTGGCCATTGCCGGTCTTAAACCTGTAGTCGCTATCTATTCGACATTTTTACAGCGCGCTTATGACCAACTGATTCACGACGTTGCACTTCAGAACCTCGATATGTTGTTCGCTATCGACCGGGCTGGCGTGGTCGGTGCTGATGGCCCTACCCATCAGGGTGCATTTGATCTGAGTTATCTGCGCTGTATTCCTAATATGGTGGTCATGGCGCCCAGTGATGAACAAGAATGCCGTGATATGTTATACACGGGCTATCATTACGCAGGCCCCGCCGCAGTAAGATACCCGCGCGGTAGTGGTAACGGCGTTACCTTGCGCGAAGCTGACCAACAGTTAACCCTCGGTAAATCAAACACTGTTCGGCAAGGTAAAAACATTGCCATTTTGAACTTTGGGGTGTTGTTACCTGACTGCATGCAAGCAGCTGAGGAGCTGGATGCGACCGTTATCGATATGCGCTTTGTAAAACCGATAGATGAACAAGCGATCATCGATGCAGCTAGAGCTCATCAACTTATTGTGACAGTAGAAGAAAATGCGGTTAGCGGTGGCGCCAGCAGTGCTGTGCTGGAGGTGTTGGCACAACACAAATTATCAGTTAACACGCTAACTCTGGGGCTACCTGACGAATTTATTAAGCATGGCTCGCAAGATCAGGTTAGGGCCGAGCTTGGTTTAGACGCCGCTGGCATCGAAGCTCAAATAAAATCGCAGCTATAACAACGCGTGCTGCCCGGCGTGTATTAGCAGGCAGCTGACGATGCCTGCTAATACGTCATCCATCATAATTCCGCTACCGCCCGTCAGTCGCTTGTCGACCCAGCCAATAGGCCAGGGCTTTAAAATGTCAAAAAAACGGAATAGAACAAAAGCAGCGAGCACATAAGTCCAGCTAAACGGTAACGCAAACATCGCGATTGCATAGCCGATAATCTCGTCCCAGACAATCGCCGGATGGTCATGAACCCCCATTTTGTCAGCGGTTTTACGGCAAATAAGGATACCCGCCAACGTTCCAACAACAATAAATACAGCCATCACAGAAAGCGGGAACAAACTTAATAACCCTACCACTGGAATAGCTGCCACCGTGCCCCAGGTGCCAGGCGCCTTTTTTATCAGCCCGCTACCAAAACCCAGCGCCAGAAAGTGTACTGGGTTAAGCAGACTGATTCCGGGCCAGCGCTTCATGATGGGTCAGCCTCAATATTGGCGAAATGATTATAACCGGAACGCGGCAAGCTTAATGTGTATTCCTCACCGAACAATTTAAAGGTAATTGGTTCCGACGCCACCTTTTGTATTCGTCCAATGCAAATTGGGCGATTTTTAAGGTGTGCGGTTAGTGTTTCCAGCCGTCCACGATTAGACTCTTCGACCGTAAAACACAATTCATAGTCGTCACCGGCCGTAAGTGCTTTAACAAATGCATCTTCTTGCGATAACGTTTCCGTCATCGCTAACGACAGCGGTAATCGGTCTAATTCTATTTCAGCACCAACACCGGAGGCTGACAAAATATGTTGCAGGTCGGCTAATAATCCATCCGACACATCTATACAGGCGCTGGCGACGCCGCGTAATGATTGCCCAAGGGCTACTCTGGGCGTTGGATAGTGCAAGCGCTCAACCAGCTTTTGCAGGTGCGGACTCGCTTTCGGATAGCGTTGTTGGGTGATATCAAGTGCTAGCCCCGCGTCCCCGAGGGGGCCACTCACATACAACCAGTCACCGGCCTTTGCACCATCTCGAGTCAGTGCCGAACCGGTTGGTAATTGTCCCTGTGCTGTTACCGTAACTGTTAACGGACCGCGGGTCGTATCACCACCAATCAGGGTGCAGCCGTAATACTGACAAACCTCGTGTAATCCCGCGGCGAACTCATTTAGCCACAATTCATCGATATCAGGTAACGTTAGCGCCAAACTGATCCAGCAAGGTTCAGCGCCCATTGCGGCCAAGTCACTTAGGTTAACCGCGATACATTTGTGCCCAACCGCGCGGGCGGGCGTGGTCTGATCAAAGTGCACCCCCTCAACCAGCGTATCGGTAACCGTGACTAACTGATGTTCAGGCTGAACTTGGGTAACAGCACCGTCGTCACCAATACCTATGACCACGTCGCTGCGTTGTTTTTCCTGACGCTTGAAGTAGTGTTCGATAATGTTAAATTCGTTCTGCATGGGGAAAGCCGTGGCGGGTCGCGAGCAGCCGTAGGCTGCTCGCTATGTTGATTTTTAAATTACTGACGCACAGGGCGCAGAGAGTCAACCGCTTTATCCAGCACACCATTAACAAAACGGTGACTGTCATCAGCGCCAAAGGATTTAGCTAGTTCAATCGCTTCGTTAATGGCTACTTTATAAGGTACATCCAGACGCTCTCTTAACTCGAACGCGGCAATTCTCAGCACTGCCAATTCGACCGGGTCAAGCTCTTTAATTGGGCGATCCAGAAAAGGAGCTATCGATTCATCGAGGCTCTTATAATAGCTACCAACACCACGCAATAAATCGAGGAAGTAGTCGACATCAACCTTACTGGTGTCGGTGTCTGTCAGGTACTGAGCTTCGATGTCAGAAAACGTATTTTGTGACAACTGCCAGGAATAGACCGCTTGTACCGCTAATTTGCGTGCTTTACGTCGTGCTGCAGGTTTCATTATTTTCTCCTCACAGCTTGGCTAAAACGTTAACCATTTCGAGCGCGCTCAGCGCAGCTTCCGAGCCTTTATTGCCGGCTTTCGAACCGCTTCGCTCAATCGCCTGCTCGATGTTCTCGGTGGTGATAACACCATTAGCAACAGGCAGTCCAAACTCAGTAGCAACGCGACCCAATCCGCTATTGCATTCACCTGCAACGAAATCGAAATGCGGCGTGCCGCCGCGAATTACCGCTCCAACAGCAATAATCGCATCGTAATCACCCGATGCAGCCAGTTTTTTTGCGGTGACCGGCATTTCATAGGCGCCTGGCACCCGGATCACGGTGATATCATCACTACTGACCTGGCCGTAATGTTGCAATGTTTGAACTGCACCATCTAACAAGCTTTCGACAACAAAGTGGTTAAACCGTGAAACAATGATGGCGAATTTTTTTCCGCTAGCGGCGATACCGCCTTCGATAACTTGCATATCAATTTCCCTTATTCAATTTGGCGCGAATAATAGCATAAAATCCGTCTATTTGCGGTTTATTTGCGCGCTAAAGTATAAGAATAGAAGCGCTCCTGAGTATCACGGTTTTGGCCAACAAACCGTGCTGAGCTGCTCTCTAATAATGAAATGGTCACGCGGTTGTTGTCGGCGACGGGGAATAAAACTTGCTGCCAGGGCCAGCTGGAACGTAACCAATCCACTAATAGTTGAAACAGGTCATTATGCAGGCTGGCATTAACGGCCGGTTCAGTAAGCCACCAGGTAATTTCTGCATTAAATTTGCTGCCCTGTATTGTACCTGATTGACCGCGTTGTTCCGGAACGGGCACAAAATACACCGCTCCGACCACCATATCGCGCTCGCGATCAATAACAAGATAGGTAAACGCTGTTTGTTGCTGCCACTGTTTTAGATGCAGCTTTACCATGGATTGGTTTTGTTCTAAGGAGCTTTTTTCTGAAGGCCAACTCCAACCGAGTTGGCTATAGAGATAGCGTTGAGACCCCATATAGCTATGGAAGAGACGCTCTGCATCGGCAGCCTCAATGGGGCGCACTAGCAATGATGACGACTCCGCCTTTTGCGGTGTCGACCAACCGGATTGCCAAAATTCAGCGGCATTGACGAATGATCCCCAACACAGACTGACTATAACAATGCCACAGCAAGCCAATAGCCGGTTCATCAACTATACTCCGCGCGCTTACCCTGAGCATGGGCAAAAAAGCTTTTTACGCGTTCCAGTTCTTTTTCTATCTCACCAGCAACCATGACTGCCGGACCAATATCGATAGCTTTACGAGCAAAATCCATCGCTACAGGAATAATCGGCACATTAGCTTGTTTGGCCATATGTAAGAAGCCTTTCTTCCATTGCTGGACTTTTTTTCGGGTTCCTTCCGGCGTTATGACCAAAATAAGTTCATTTTGACTTTCAAATTCCGACACCATTTTACCCACGACGCCATTGGCCGCGCTGCGGTCAATCGGAATGCCGCCCAGCTTTAACATTAACCCCTTAATAGGAAAACGGAACAAGCTGGCTTTACCAAGATAATTAAGTTTTAATCCCAGTGCCAGCATCACAAACACGCCCACAGGAAAGTCCCAGTTGGAAGTATGTGGGGCTATCGGAATTATCGCTTTTTTGACATCCGGCATCTGGCCATTGATCTTCCAGCCTCCGAATAACCGTAACCCAACGCGGCCAACCCACTTTAAAAACCGCCCTTTACGTGTAGGGAATTCGCCTTTTGCGTGGGCTGGAACCTTCTCTATCTCATTCATAGGTTTGCTTTAAATACTCGTCTAATGTCGCGCAATTTCTGCTTGATACGTTTTATGTTGTCAGGCCCCATGCGTAACAATTGTTTTTGCGCAGGCGGCAAGCCCTCGTAAGCAGGGTCAGCATAGGTATACATAACTTCGTCATCTTTTACCTGAACCAATGTTTCTGGTACCGGTGTTGCCAGCAATACATCAATTGCGTCCAACATCGCATCGGTAAAGTCAGCGTCTGGATAACCGATTTCGCCGTAGGCTTGCTGCATTAGCGGTTTAAACAGTTCGTAATTTTCAATTAGTGCCTGCTCTTCGATGCTGACGAACCAGTCAACCAATGCGTCGTAGCGTTGATAACTGCGCTCATCAATATAGAGTTCCCCGTCTATTTCCATCACTTGAAAACGGCCGTCGGGACGCTGAACAATGGTTCTGTCTCTAACCAGCGTACCGTTGCGCAAATTATCGATAATGACTACTGCATCGCGAACCAGTTGTGAGCTCTTCAACGGCTGTATTACCACACCGCTGGTGTCCAGAGTTTGCAACACAGTTGGGGTGCTCTCATCTAACGCCGGTAGCTGTGGCTCGGGGACAGGTTCTGGTTCGGGCTTTGCTTGGGGCTCAGGCGTTGCAGCCTGTTCGGGCTCATCAACTTCAACGGCTGCAGGCGATGGTTCCGGTTTAGGTTCAGTTGTGGCCTGCTGTTCATCCACTACTGCCGTCTCAGACACTGTGTTGGCAGGTTCCGCTACTTTTTCGGTCGTGGTCTGCTGGTCTGCCGGCAGCCACCACCATACAACGGCGATAATTACCGCAATAATAACAATAGCAACCGCGATAACGGTAGTACGACTTTTTGAAGCCGCACCATCGGCATATTCTTGCTGCTGTTCCGTATTATTATCTGTCATAATATTTCCGCCATTGCTACAAGGATTAAGGAGCCTACCGATTAGCTTCTGCGCGTTTGAATACCAGTTGTTTATCACTGGATTCATCGGCGTCAAATTGATATCCAGCCAAATTAAACGCTTTTAAGTCAGACACAGATTGTGGTTTTTGGTTCACCATAAAGCGTGCCATCAAGCCACGAGCTTTCTTGGCATAAAAACTGATCACTTTATACTGACCGTTTTTTTCGTCTTTGAATACTGGTGTCACCACGGTCGCGTTTAACTTTTTAACGTTTACCGCCGAAAAGTACTCATTAGAAGCCAGGTTAACCAACGTATCAGCGCCCTGCTCTTGCAAGTCGTTATTTAACAACTCGGTAATGGTATCGCCCCAGAACTCATAGAGGTTTTTGCCACGGGGATTGTTTAGCTTTGTGCCCATTTCCAGACGGTAGGCTTGCATCAAGTCGAGCGGCCGCAACAATCCGTATAAACCTGAAAGAATACGTAACTGTTGCTGCGCCGAGGTCAATGCTTGTGTATCCAGGGTTGCAGCATCCAGGCCTGCGTAAACATCACCGTTAAACGCAAATACCGCAGGTCTTGCGTTACCCTCGTCAAACGGCAACTGCCAATCACTAAAGCGAGCAGCATTGAGGCCGGCCAGTTTATCGCTGATCTTCATCAGTGAAGCCAACTGTTGTGGACTCAAATCACGGCAAACCTCCACCAAAGACTGAGCATCATCCAGTAACCGTGGTTGTGTTACATCGACTGAAGCGTATTCCGTCTCATAATCTAAGTTTTTCGCCGGTGACAATACTGCTAGCATTTTTTATTCCTCACTTTAGCAAAAAGGCTATTGCCCTAACCGCTGGGTTAAGGCAATGGGTCCTGATCGGCACCCTCTTTTTCTACCTCGGTTGGCATCAAGTCCTCACGGCTCACGCCAAAGGTTATCGCAACCGAACTCGCGATGAAAATTGACGAGTAAGTACCGATAACAACACCAAATAGTAACGCGGTAGAGAAGCCGTGGATCAATGGCCCACCTAAAAAGAATAGCGTTAACAACACTAAAATGGTGGTTAACGAGGTTACCAATGTCCGGCTCAATGTATCGGTTAACGCTCTGTTAACCGTTTGCATTGGGGTTAGCTTGGCATATTTGCGGAAGGTTTCCCGGATACGATCAGACACCACCACGGTATCGTTTATCGAATAACCTATCACCGCCAGCAATGCTGCCAACACGGTAAGATCAAATTCTAATTGCAAGAACGAAAATAAACCCAGCGTTAAAATCACGTCATGAGCCAAGGCTGCAACTGCACCCACCGCCAGGCGCCATTCAAAGCGCAATGCGATGTAAATGAGGATACAGATCAGCGCCGTTAACATCGCCAGGCCGCCTTGTTCGATGAACTCATCACCGACGTTCGGGCCAACAAACTCGATACGGCGCATTTCGATACCCGCATCGATATTTGCCCTTAACGCGTCGAGTATAGTTGTACCAAGCTGCTCTGCTTTGACGTCAGTGCGTGGCTCGAGACGAATCAACAAGTCCTGCTGAGTACCGTAGTTTTGCACTACCGCGTCGCCAAAGCCGTTATCATCAAGTACCGACCGCACTTGATTCAGATCAGCCGGTTGCTGAAAACCAACTTCGATTAAAGTACCGCCGGTAAAGTCTAGTCCAAAATTCAACTTATTAACCGACAAGGACACAATCGATGCAACCAGCAGTAAGCCACTGATTATCGCGAACACGCCCCGGAAGCGCATAAACGGAATTCGTTCGTCTGTACTTATTATTTCTCGCATAATATCGCCTAAATCGAGAGTTTGCTCAGGCGTTTACCGCCCCAGACTGAATTAACAATAGCGCGCGTACCGACGATTGCTGTGAACATCGAGGTAATAATACCGATTGCCAGGGTTATCGCGAACCCTTTGATTGGACCATTACCAATCGCGAACAAGATTAATGCCGCAATCAGTGTGGTCACGTTGGCGTCGGCAATGGTCGATAGGGCGCTGTCATAGCCGTGGTGTATTGCTTGCTGTGGACTACGCTTGTCTTTGATTTCTTCGCGTATCCGCTCAAAGATCAACACGTTTGCGTCCACTGCCATACCAACAGTTAAGACGATACCTGCCATACCCGGTAAGGTCAGTGTCGCGCCTGGAATCATCGACATAACACCAATGATCAACACGAGATTTGCTGCTAGTGCACAGTTCGCAACCAGACCAAATTTACGGTAATAGGCGACCATAAACAGTAGCACTAAGATAAAGCCCCACATGATGGCTTGCGTACCCGCATCAATATTTTGCTGACCCAGGCTCGGGCCGACCGTGCGTTCTTCAACAATTTGAATGGGTGCGATCAAAGCCCCGGCACGAAGTAGCAAGGAGAGGTTTTGCGCCTCTTGCGCCCCGACACCAGTAATGCGGAAGCTACTACTCAAGCGTGACTGAATAGTCGCGACGTTGATTACTTCAGCGCTCTTAGTGAACTGTAAATTACCGTTCTCGTCGCGCTCTCCAGTGGCATTGTACTCAATAAATACGGTTGCCATGGGTTTGCCAACATTATCCTTGGTTGCCATCGATATTTTGTTACCGCCGGCTCCGTCCAAAGTAATGTTAACCTGCGGGCGGTTATACTCATCATAACCAACACCAGCATTCACGATATGATCACCGGTTAAAATGACATCTTCTTTTAGCAACTGCTGCGGACCGTCACGCATTGGCAGTAATTCACTGCCGAATGGCACGCGACCACTGGTCGCATCGCGCACGTCATTTTCAGTATCTACCATGCGGAATTCAAGCGTCGCAGTAGCGCCCAGAATTTCCTTAGCTCGCGCCGTATCCTGCACACCCGGTAGCTCAACAACAATACGGTTAGAGCCCTGGCGTTGAATGACCGGCTCTGCCACGCCCAGTTCATTAACGCGGTTACGCATGATCGTGATATTCTGAGATACCGCATAATCACGAGTTTCCGCCAGCTTTTGCTCGGTCATACGCAATTCAAGCAATTGCTCATCGGGTGTTTCGAACAGCTGGTAACCCTGGTAGCGATTATCCAAGTAAGTCGCAGCCGCCTGGTAAGCTTCGTCACTGCGAAGTTCGACTCGAACGCCAGTGCCATCAACATCGACAGCCGTATAACGAATACGCTCTTCACGTAATTCGTTGCGTACGGTGTCTTTCATGCCGTCAAGAATTTTGCGCATGGCTTCATCCATGTCGATTTCCATCAGGAAGTGAACACCACCACGCAAGTCGAGGCCTAGTTTCATGGGTTGTGCGCCAACGGCTTTTAGCCACTCAGGCGTTGCCGGGGCCAAATTAAGCGCAACGATATAATTATCGCCCAATGCGTCAACTAACGCTTCCCGCGCCTTGAGCTGTTCGTTGTCAGAGTTAAGTCGAACCAGGATCTGCTGCTCTTCTAAAGCAACTGACTTTGGCGAGATGTTCTCGCTTGAGAGCGTATTGCGTACACGATCAAGTGTCGCGGTATCAATAGTGGCCTGTCGATCTGCGGAAATTTGAACTGCTGGGTCTTCGCCGTAAATATTTGGCAGCGCATAAAGCGCTGCCACCAGAACGACAAAAATAACCAGCAGGTTTTTCCACAACGGGTATTTATTTAACACGTCGTGCCTGCCTTTGTTGTTACTGCAATTACAGTGACTTCATGGTGCCTTTAGGTAGTACCGAGGTTACCGCTGCCTTTTGCACGGTGACTTCCATTTCTTCAGTCAATGCAATCACGATAAAATCTTTGTCATCGCTTACTTTTGTAATGCGACCAACCATTCCGCCCTGGGTAAGAACTTCGTCGCCTTTGCTTAGCGATGATACCAACTCTTTGTGCTGCTTAACGCGCTTCGCTTGCGGGCGATAAATTAAAAAGTAAAAAATCAGACCGAACATGACCAGCATGAAGATAAGTTCCATACCGCCACCTTGCGCTGCGCCAGCGTCTTGAGCATAAGCAGGACTAATAAAAAAGCTCATAAGTTTCCCCAATCAAATTAATTTATATTGTTTTATTGCACCCTGTCATACATAGGGACAAGGTGCCGCAATTACAAGTGGAACAGGTCGGATAGTCTAGCAAAAATTTGGCAGGAAAGAATACTCAATCAAATATCATAACCCATGGCTTTCAATCGCCGCCGCATACCAACTTGAGAAACCTGCAGTTCCCACATCATCTGTTCGGTATCCCCGCGATATTTTTCGTAGCACGATTTTAGCTCCTGCTCAGCCAGATCCTGGGCAGTTCTTAAACCATCAAAGCGTTGTATTAACTGATAAACCGACGCACGTGATATCGATAGTTCACGCGCCGTTGCCTGCAACTCGAAGCGGTTTTTCTGCAATGCCTCGGTCAATTCCTCACGCCCAATGGTATTGGGCTTGCGACCATTGCCATTATGCTTAACGGTATCGGTCACATCACGAAGATTGGGTTTTGGCTTTAATATAGACAACAGTTGCTGATCTAACTGTAGCGATTCTTGTTCACGGCTATCAATAACCGCCTGCCGGGCAACATTGCGCAGCTGCCGTACATTACCGGGCCAGTTGAAACTTAAAATCCGGGCAATAATAGCGGGAGGTATCCGCAACTCAAATGGTCGACCCGGATAAATCTTTTGCCACTGTTGCTTAACAAAGTGCAAAAACAAAATACTTACGTCTTCCAGCCTGTCGCCTAATGGCGCTAAGAATACCTGATAAGCAGCAAGTAAATTAGTTAATTGCCACAATTTGGAACCATGTGAACAAGGGCAGGCATCATAAATACTAGTGGCAATAATACGACAGGTCACCGGCTGCTGCTGATCGCCATTAACAGCCACATAAGAACCACTCGCCAGTGCAGCAAATAAGCTTGAGATTACAACTTCAGAGGCATCCTCTAAATCTTCGAGTACTAACGTCCCGCCTTCGGCTTGCGAAAAATAGCCCGGCGATGTTTGCCCCGAACGGCTTACACCGAACAGTTCTTCTTCTGCGACCACATCATGAATCGCCGCCAGATTGACCACCACAAATGGCTTGTCGCAGCGTGAGCTATCGCAATGAATTTTATAGGCGGCCTGCTCTTTCCCCGAGCCTGTTGCGCCCCGAATAATCACCGGAATATCCAGTTGCGCGATGTGCTCAAGCTTACCCGTTAACGCATGAATATCCGGACTGATGCCTTTTAACAAGGCGTCTTTTTTTAACCGACTGTCTTGCAACGGCAAAAGCTTAAGTAGCAAAACGACTTTATTACTCAGGGTGATAGTAACCCCGCTGCTTATATCGCTCTGGCTCAGTAAATATTCACTTTGCTGCGCACGACCTTCAATACGAACACGCGTGCTGGTTGAATGTCCCCGAATCCGGTACACGTCATCATTGTCCTTTTGGATGATTACCGGGGAGCGACTTAAATGAGGGTCGTTTAATGGTTTTCCCGCATGACCATTTTTACTGAAGTCGGGTCGATTACGGCTAACGTAATCCCGCTCGTCAGTAACCATACCAAGCAGAGGGGCTGTCTCGCCGACTCGCTCCAGGTCCGGGTGAAGTGCGATAATTAACGTGGGCACATACTCTACACGACAAGCAATATCGTCGTCAGTATGTTGGGTTTTCATTTCTGCAACATTCATCTTTAGCGCTAGTCCTTAGCATTACGACGTCTCGTTAGATAATTCATTGTACGAGATTGATGATAAAATAGCCAAATAATTTAAACCGCCCAATGCTACCAATCTCGCCGTTATAATGACAAACTGCATTAAAAAGTACGTTATGGATTGCAGCCCAAATGGACATTATATTTTATTGGACAGACCAAGCTGGCGTGGCGGTATTTGCAGTCGCGGGCACGCTGTTAGCCTTTCGTAAGCACATGGACGGATTCGGCGTTATTATTTTGGCATCAACCACCGCCATTGGCGGCGGTACCGTCCGTGATCTTATCCTCGGCCTGCCGGTATTCTGGGCTCACGACCCAACGTATATATACACGATTCTTGTCGCCGCTTTGTTAACTATTATCTGGTTACGCTATAAAGCATACATCCCGATGACCACGTTGCAAATCGCCGATGCGGTCGGTTTAGCATTCTTTGCGACAATGGGCGCACAAAAGGCATTAGCGGCAGGATTTGAGCCATTTATTGCAGTCATTATGGGCACTATTTCGGCTTGTTTTGGCGGCATGATACGAGACGTTCTGGCCAGAGATATACCCATGGTGCTAAAAAGCGAGCTTTATGCAACAACCTGTCTGGTGGGTGCGAGTGTTTATGTGCTGTTGGTTCCCTACTATCCGGTCATTGCCCTGGCGGCCGGTATGTTGTCGACGCTTGTAATACGGCTGGGTGCGATAAAGTATCTATGGTCGCTACCCGTGTTTCCCGATCATAACGAGCCGCATTAACCATGCTCTCAGTTACCCTAACCGTCGCGGTTGCCGTTGTTTACCTGCTGGTTTTATTTACCATTGCCTATCGCGGTGACCGCACCTCCACGCAACCTCCTAAGCCCTACCGCTATGCATTGGCACAAGGGGTTCACTGCACGTCGTGGGCTTTTTTTGGCACCGTAACGCAGTCGGCACATTATGGCTGGGCCTTCGCCCCTACCTATATCGGTGCCATTTTTGTGTTTTTAGTCTTGCATAGCGTACAACTGAAATTACTCAATTATTGTAAAAAGCAGAATATCACATCCATTGCCGACCTGATCGGTACTCGTTACGGCAAATCCCCCTTACTGGCCAGCATCGTAGCAATTATCGCATTAATTGCAGTGGTTCCTTACATCTCGTTGCAACTACGTGCGGTTACCGCAAGTTTTGCTGCGGTAACCGGCTTTGAACATGAGCCGTTTTGGATGTTTGACCTGTCGGCCTTAGTTGCACTGGTGATGATTGGTTTCGGCTTTTTATTCGGCACGCGACGACTCAGCTTAGCCGAGCAGCACGGTGGCTTAATGGACGCCGTTGCGTTTGAATCGGTAGTCAAACTTATCGCGTTTGTTGTGGTTGGGCTTTACGCGACCTACGGTTTGTTCGATGGCTTTACCGACCTACTGACACAGAGCTTGAATAACGACCTGACACGTGAAGCGCTGCAGGGCGCCGAGAGTGGCACATACATCTATGTCGTGCATATTTTACTGGGTGCACTGTCTATGTTCTGCTTACCGCGTCAGTTTCATGTCAGTTATGTAGAGAACACCCACAGCGACGAACTTCGTATTGCGCGATGGGGTTTTCCGCTGTATCTGTTTGCCATTAACCTCTTTATTTTGCCCATTGCCCTGGCAGCATTATTAATCGCGCCGGAACAAGCGTCCACCGATACTTTTATGCTGGTTATTCCGCTTTCCAGCGGCTCGCAAAGCTTATCCCTTACCGCCTTTATCGGCGGGCTGGCAGCTGCCACCAGCATGGTGATTATTGCGCTACTGGCACTGAGCATCATGATTTCTAACGATGTGGTGATGCCATTGTGGTTGCGCATTGCGCGTCGACGGTTAACCACGTTTAATTTCTCACCTGGCCGTATTCTCTGGGTTCGCCGCATCACCATTGTGGTTGTTATGCTGCTTGCGTACTTTTATTACCAACTAACCATCGACTCTTTACCGCTGGTTAACTCGGGGCTACTGTCTTTGGCTCTGCTGGCACAACTCGGTCCGGGTATCGTCGGCAGTGTGGTTTGGCAACGCAATAGTCAGTTAGCTGTTTTTAGCGGGCTGAGTTTAGGCACCTTAGTTTGGTTTTTATTATTATTTATACCGGCACTGGATACGGCTAATCCGATTTCTGACGTACAGGTTGCTGATGGCGTTGTATGGAGCTTATCGTTAAACCTACTCACTTATATCGTCGTCTCGCTATGCTCGCGGCCGGTAACCGAGCTAGGTAGTGGTTCAGCGTTCAATGCAGAGTTCTCACGTCAGCCGAGCATTACCTGGCAACGGTTACGGTTATTGCTCGAGCGCCTTTACAATCCGACCCAACTGAGCGCCCTGCAGCGCAAACTGGCCATTGATCTGGTCAGTCACGATAGTTACACCGGTGTTCCTGCTCCCACCCTAATGCGACTAGAGCGTGAACTTGCCAGTATTATCGGAACCTCAGCGACACGGCTGTTGTTAGACACCATTTCTGAGCAACAGGATTTGCCGGTAACCAAGGTCGTTGACTGGGCAACAGAGGCATCTAAACTTTATCAATTTAATCGTGAATTACTGCAAGCCTCGGTCGAAAATATCCCGCAGGGAATAAGCGTTATTGATGGTGATTTACGTCTGGTAGCCTGGAACCGTCGCTATCTGGAAATTTTTGATTACCCCGATGGTTTGGTACGCGCCGGTATGCCGGTTAAAGAGTTATTGCAGTACAACGCGGACCGTGGCCTGCTCAGTGGCGTTGAAAATGGCGATACCGCGACTGAAATTAAAAAGCGCTTAACCTACTTACGCGAAGGTAGTGCTTATAAATACCAGCGCGCCCAGGGTAGCTCGATTATCGAGCTACAGGGCAATCCCATGCCCGGCGGCGGCTTTGTTACCACCTACAGTGACATTACTGAAAGGGTGCAGGCTCAGCGAGCATTGCAACGTATCAATACCGAACTGGAACAGCGCGTTAACGAACGAACCGAGCAGTTACTGCAGGCTAAGCAAGCAGAGGAACGAGCGCATCAGAGTAAGTCGCGATTTTTTGCCGCCGTCAGCCATGACTTGATGCAACCCTTTAACGCCGCCAGCTTATTCTGCGAAATGCTACAGGCACAAAGTAACCCGCAACAAGCACCGATGGTATTAAATGTGCGTCGTTCACTGGATCATGCTGAAGAATTACTCACCATGCTACTCGATATGACCAAGCTTGATGCCGGTAATCTTAAGCCCGAACCACAAACTATCTCGCTTGACTCTATTCTGACTCCGCTGGTTGAGCGATACCACGCGATGGCAGCGGAAAAAGGCATAAAGTTAAGTTATTTATACAGCTCTGCATCAATTTCCAGTGATCGCAAGTTGCTCACCCGTATCATTCAAAACCTCCTCTCCAATGCGCTGCGGTATACCCACCAGGGTCGCATTGTCGTTGGTAGCAGACGCCGCGGCGAACAACTTGAACTGTGGGTTATCGACACCGGCGAAGGGATTCCGGAGCATAAGCAGAAAGAAATTTTTAAAGAGTTCCATCAACTGCAATCTGGCGGTGATAACCCCGGGCTTGGTTTGGGACTCTCCATTGTGGAACGTATTTGCCGGCTCATGGACCTCAGCATTGATCTGTATTCTAAACCCGGCAAGGGCACAGCCTTTAGCATAAAACTCCCGGTCGTAAGCTGGAGCAAGCAACCTCTTGAAGAACGCACTCAGGCGCCAGCCCTGGTTAACGAAGCATTGTTAAATAACGTGCGGGTTTTGGTGGTTGATAACGATCCTCGCGTATTAAACGCGACGGCGTCACTGTTGGAACAATGGGGGGCAGACGTACAAACCGCACAAAACTTGGCACAGGCCAAATCAGCTCAACGCGTTGACTTACTGTTTGTCGATTATCATCTGGATGACGGTTTAACCGGTATAGAGGTGGTTAAAACGCTGCGCAATCAGTGGCATGCTGATGTCACTGCCATTATTAATTCAGCTGATCCTGACGAGCAATTACGCGAGCAGGCGCTGGAAATAGGCGCACATTTTATTCCTAAGCCGTTAAAAAGTGGCGCTTTAAAAAGACTCATCAAACGACTCAGAAGCAGCCAGCATTTGCCTGAATAAAATGCCAGCTTGCGTACGGTTGATGCAATCTAGCTTGCGCAAAATCGCTGACGCATGCTGTTTAATCGTTGTCTCCTGCACGCCCAGCTCGTAAGCAATTTGCTTGTTTAACAAGCCATCAGCGATGCACTTAAGTACTTTAAATTGCTGTGGCGTGAGTTGTTCCAGTTTATTGGCGAACGCGGTCATTTCTTCATCCGTATCATCGATAACGTTCTGCATCGTCGCAGGTAGCCAATTATCACCAGCTAATACCGTCTGCACAGCTACTTTCCACTCCGGTAAGGGCACCGATTTAGGAATATAGCCGCTGGCACCCAGTGCCATCGCCTGACGAACGACGCGCGTATCTTCGTTGGCAGAGACAATGACCACCAGCACGTCCGGATACTGGCTGCGCAGTAGCGACAAGCCTGTCAGGCCTTGATTGCCCGGCATGGAAAGGTCGAGAAAAACCAGTTCAATCTGGGGGTGTTCCGGCAATACTTCTTCAAGCTGTTGAAAGCTTGAAACTTCGATAATATCTGCTGATAAACAGTCGGCGATGGCTTGTTTCATCGCTGCGCGAAATAACGGATGATCGTCAGCAATTATAGCTCTGGCCATTGGTGTTGTCGGTGTTGAAGAATTGATAATGACCATGCTAACCACTTTTTAAAAAAATGCCAGCGGCCAGGCTCACAGGGAGTGGCCTAACCGCCGGCAAACCACGAGAGGGTTTGCTTGCCAGATTAACTAGAAGCGATAGCCAACTGACAGTGACACCGTGCGCGGGTCGCCGTAGTAACCAGTGACGATATTTTCGCCAAAGGTCGAACCGAAGTTATAACCTGACACACGATATTCCTCGTCGAGCACGTTTTTGGCGTGCAAGCCAACAGTCCATTGTCCAGAGTTTGAATACCACACCAGACTGGTATTGGTTAGGCTATAAGCTTCTTCATCCAATGGTGACGGCACTTCAAAGATTTGTGTATCGTCGCGGTAAGAAACACTACCCGACCACACCAATGAGCCACTTTCCAGCGCAAACTCTTTGGTAAAGCCAAGGTTAGCCGTTACTTTTGGCGTATTTTGGAATGACCACAAGTCGGACACATCTTCAACCTGCTGGGTTTCGGGGTTAAAGAATTCAACTGAATCAAACTCGGCATCGATATAACCCAAAGAGCCGGTAAAGTTCAGCGTTGATGTCGCGGCAAAAGTCAACTCAATTTCAAAACCCTGTACCGTCGAATCAGCAGCATTTAACACCTGAGAGGCCACACCACCGCCCTCAATCGCGCGCTGTACGGTTACCTGCATGTCTTGATAATCGGAGAAGAAGGTCGCCGCGTTTACGCGCATGCGTCCATCGAGTAGCTCACTCTTAACACCAAATTCTACAGTATCCACAGTTTCTGGATCGTAAGGGTTCGAGGCATCAGGGTTTAGTGATACGTCTGCGCGCATGTCAACACCGCCCGACTTAAAGCCATTGCTATAACTTGCATACAGCATAACGGCCGGATCGACCTGGTAACTGACACTAGCATGCGGACTGAACTTGCTCCAGTCTGCCTGGGTAGTAAAGTCAGAGTTGATTACAATCGGATCAGCGGAGTAATTGCCGCGGTCAAGAAACTTAACGCCGGCATAGGTGTAACGGTAAACATCAGCAGTTTTATCGTCCCGCGTGTAACGTCCGCCTACAGTCACTGACCATTGGTCATCAAGCTGATAAGTCGCCTGTCCAAATAATGCCTCGCTGGATGTATCAACACAACCACCATTATCAATCGATAGACCCAGTAAACCTAAGACCGTTCCAAATTCACCGCAAGCCTCGCCGTCGTAAAAATATAGTCCACCGACAAAGTCCAAACGATCGTCACGATACATGAACTGGAATTCCTGCGTGGTTTGCTCATCTTCGTAGATAGCAGGAACGAGCAGTACTGGGTTAACCGTTGAGTCAAAGTCGATGTTGGTATTGGTTAAACCCTCACGGTATGCCGTTACTGATTTGAACATCCAGTCGTTATTAATTGCCCAGTCCACGGTCATTGAATAACCTTCGGTCTCGACTTCGTTCCAGGTAGGCATTGCTGTGTAGGCGTCGTAAACGTCATGTAGTCGCGGTTCGTCGCTAAGCAGAGACTCTTGCTCACGATGTCCACCACGCGCATTGGAGTCGTCTTTGGTCCAGTCAGCCGCAAATTTAACGTTGATGTCTTTGCTTACCAGCCATTTCGCATTCAGACGACCGGTCATTAACTCTTTGTTATAGTTCTCGTCACCGGTATTAACGAACTCGCCAAAACCATCACTATTCAGGGTCGCGAACGCACCGCCAACATAAAAATTGTCAGCCAGCGCGGTCTGTCCGGAAACTTTTAAATCTGCCTGGCTGTATGATCCGACGGTTCCTTTTACTTCAAACTCGTCATAGCCGGTCAATTCGCGGGTGACATACTTCATGGCACCACCGATGGTGTTCTTACCATACAGAGTTCCCTGCGGTCCGCGCAGCACCTCTACCCGCTGCACATCCAACACTTCCAGCACCGCACCTTGCGGGCGGGCGACATAAACATCATCGATATAAATACCGACACCCGGTTCGAAACCCCACAATGGATCCTGCTGACCCACACCACGAATGTAGGCCGTCAGGGTAGAGTTAGTACCACGGCTAACCTGGAAGGTTGTGTTCGGCATTTTATATTGCAGTTCAGTAATATCCTCGATGCCATCACGCTCGAGTTCGCCTTCACCGAAGGCGGTTACCGCAACCGGCACTTCCTGCAAGCTTTCACTGGTTCGGCGCGCGGTGACTTCAATACGCTCCAGCTTGCCGTCTTCGGCCTCCGTTGTATCCTGTTGTTCCTGAGCCAAAGCCATTGGGCTGGAGAGCAAAGTAGCGACCGCCGCTGCGACTAACGAATGTTTAAATTTGGGTGTATTCATTGTTGTTCCCCTGACAATATTGTCATTCTTATTAGATTTCCGTTGCTGTTAACGTTGTGTTCTGAACGGACCAGAGTCATGGCTGGTTATTAAGCTAGCGCAATTTGTTAAAAAAGTGATCTGTACCATAGTACTATGGGGCAAATTTTGTAGATAGCGCACAATACAGCTCATGCAACGACTGGAGCATGGCTGTTTCTATTGACTCGTTGCGAGGTATCTCATGTTAAGTATGATTGGACTTGTCGGTGGCCTGGTGCTGCTGATTATCCTTACCCTTCGGGGAATGAACCTGTTTATCAGTGCGCCCTTGTGTGCCGTCGTCGTTGCCTTGTGCAGTGGCATACCGCTATTTACTGGTGAGGTTAATTTTGTAGCTGCCTACATGGATGGCTTTGCCAGCTTTGTCGCCGCCTGGTTCTTTATGTTCTTACTCGGCTCCATGTTCGGTAAGTTTATGGAGGATACCGGCGCCGCCGATAGCGTCGCGCAATGGATTATCAACAAACTCGGCCGTAAACAAGCCGTATTGGCGGTAGTTCTGGCCTGTGCGATCCTGACCTATGGCGGTGTCAGCGTTTTTGTGGTGGCATTTTCCGTGTACCCCATGGCGTTGTCACTATTTAAAGATGCCAACTTGCCCCGTCGGTTTATTCCTGCCGCACTGGCGTTTGGTTCCGTCACATTTACCATGACCTCGGCCGGCTCACCCGAAATTCAGAACTGGATCCCCATTAAATATCTGGGCACATCGCCTTATGCAGCCTGGGAGGTCAGCCTGGTGGTTGCTGTATTAATGGCAACCTTTGGCTACTGGTGGTTACGTAAAATTATCAACCGGGCAATTGCCAATGGCGAAAAATTTGAAGCCCGTGAGGGTGATCCGGTGTTACTGGATCGTAAGCTACCGCGTCCCATTTTAAGCCTTATTCCACTGCTTGTGGTGCTGGGGCTATCGTTTAGTTTTCATGACACATTGGCACAAAACGCATTGATCGTAGCCTTACTTGGCGGCGTCATTTCTATTGCCATCATTAACTTTAAACACTTTCATCGTCCCCAAACAGCCATATCCGAAGCAACTACCGGCGCTCTGGTTGCCATTGGTAACACCGCCGCAGTGGTTGGTTTTGGCAGTATTGCCAAGATCACACCTGCGTTTGATACCGCAGTAACCGCAATGACCAACTTACCCGGCAACGAACTCGTCGGTGCCGCTGTAGCAGTAAGTGTCATCGCCGGCTTAACCGGTTCGGCATCAGGCGGACAGGCTATTGCACTACCGGAAGTCGGTCCACATTACTTGCAGGCCGGCGTTAATCCCGACCAACTGCATCGTATTGTTTCTATTTCGTCAGGTGCACTCGACTCGCTGCCTCACAATGGCTACGTAGTTACTACCATCCGCGCCATCTGTAACGAGACACACAGTGCAGCATACTGGGCTGTTGCCGCGGTTACGGTTGTTGTGCCGTTAATGGGACTTGCTGTCGCTATTGGCTTATTCATGCTGTAAGGAATAAACATGCTAGTATCACCAACCTCAGGAAACATGATGCAGCGGCCGTTGCAAGTTATTGACTTGCTTAAGTTCGGCGCTGCCCGCCATGCCAAACAAGAAATTGTAACGCGCCGTTTAGAAGGCGACATCCACCGCTATACCTATGCCGATTGTTACCGGCGTAGCGCACAAATGGCCCATGCGTTAACGGCTTTAGGCATCAGCCCCGGCGAGCGTGTTGCCAGTCTTGCCTGGAATACCTATCGTCATATGGAACTCTATTACGCCGTTAGCGGCATCGGTGCGGTAATGCACACCGTCAACCCACGACTGTTTGCTGAGCAGATTAGCTGGATTATCAACCATGCAGAAAGTGGCTGGGTCTTTGTTGACTTGAGCTTTGTTGAATTGCTGGAGCAAATCGCTGGCCAGCTGCCTCAGGTAAAAGGCTTTATTATTATGACCGATAAAGCCCATATGCCATCAACATCGCTACCCAATGTTCACTGCTACGAGGCTCTTATTGAAGAGCAGCCCCGCGATTATGACTGGCCTGACATCGATGAAAATAGCGCAGCATTATTGTGTTATACCTCGGGTACAACAGGAAACCCCAAAGGCGTTATTGCTTCTCACCGAGCGATGGTGCTGCATGCTCAGGCAACCATTAGTCGTGACATGCTCGACTTAAGCACCAACACGGTACTGATGCCAATGGTGACCATGTACCACGTAGCGGCTTGGGGAGCACCCTATGCCGGGCCTATCTCAGGTTGTAAGTTAGTATTTACCGGCGATGGAACGTCTGGCGAAGCAATGGCTGAAATGATCCGTTCAGAAAACGTCACGGTTGGGTTAGGTGTGCCAACCATTTGGCTAACCTTGCACAATTATTTAGCTGAAAATGGTCTGGATATACCCAGTTTAGAACGCGTATGCGTCGGCGGCGCGGCATCACCACTGGGGCTGGTTAAAACCTATGACCAAACCTACGGTGTTTACTGGCAACCTATTTGGGGCATGACCGAAACGGGTCCACTAGTACATTCAGCCCCACCCCAGGCCGACATATTGTCACGCAGTAAAGATGAGCAGTATCGCATACAAACCACCGCCGGACGGCCGGTGTTTGGCATTGACGCACGTATTGTTGATGCCGATAACCAACCCTTGCCGCACGACGGCGAAACCCGCGGCGAGCTTCAGGTTCGGGGGCATTGGATTGCCTCGCAGTACTTCCGTAACGACGACCTCAGCAGCTTTCCCGACGGCTGGCTGGCAACCGGCGACATTGCGGTGATTGACGAAGAAGGCTTTATGAAGGTCGTGGACCGGAAAAAAGATGTGATTAAAAGCGGCGGTGAATGGATTAGTTCTCTCGATATCGAAAACATTGTAAGCCAACACCCCGCCGTTAATGAGTCCTGTGTTATTGGCGTCAAGCACCCTAAGTGGGACGAACGTCCGCTATTGCTGGTGGTCCTTAATAAAGGCGAAACGCTGACAAAAGACGCAATCAAACAATTTTTGGATGGCAAAATAGCCCGCTGGTGGACGCCGGACGACGTTGTATTTGTTGATGAATTGCCGCATACCGGCACCGGCAAGCTGGTAAAAAATGAGTTGCGAAAAGCCTACCAAAACTACCTAACAGAAAACTCAACGGAGATCGTAAAATGAAACCATTAATTCAACTGGGTAGCCTGCTTTTTGCAGGGCTATTTAGTGTCGCGAGTATCGCTCAGCAATCACTACTGGTAGAAAAACAGACATTTACCCTGGATGAGTACACCACCCACGGCGGCGAAACCATCCGTGATGTTAAAGTCGGCTGGGAAGCCTATGGTGAACTAAACGAAGCTAAAGACAACGTGATTTTAGTCACCCACTTTTTTTCGGGAAACAGTCACGCCGCCGGTAAGTATACGCCGGATGATGCTCAGGCCGGTTATTGGGACGCCATTATTGGTCCGGGTAAGGCCATAGATACTAATGAGTTTTATGTCGTGAGTGTTGACTCGCTGGTTAACGCTTACCCCAATTTACCCACGGTTGTTACTACCGGCCCCGCCAGTATTAACCCGGAAACCGGCAAACCTTATGGTCTCGACTTCCCGGTTGTCACCATCCGCGACTTCGTCAACGTGCAAAAGGCGGTATTAGAATCACAGGGTATTGATAAATTGCACGCGGTTATCGGTGCTTCAATGGGGTCACTGCAAGCCATTGAGTGGGCTGCAGCCTATCCTGATTGGGTAGAGCGCATGGTATCGGTAATCGGCACGGCATCCATGGATGCCTGGACCATAGCCGGCCTGGAAGCCTGGTCGCAAGCAATAAAACTGGATCCCAACTGGAACGCCGGTGATTATTACGACGGCGAAGCACCGCTAGATGGAGTCACCATGGCACAAGCGTTAATCACCCACGGCGCAATGTACCCAACGATTTTCAACCAGGTAGCGCCAGCCCAGCAAACCCTGCCCACCGAAGGTCTGGCTACCGTTAACAACCAGCTACCAGCAGCCAAATGGCTCTATGACAGCAGCCGCCAACGCGCCCCGCTGGCCGATGCCAATCATATTTTGTACTTGGTACGTGCCAATCAATTGTTCATTGCCGGCCACCAGCAAACACTAAAAGAAGGCCTGAACAACATCAGTGCAAAAACGTTATTCCTGCCCGCCAGCAACGACTTACTGCTAATGCCTTACATGGCAGAAAACGCCGCCGAACAACTCAAAGCACTGGATAAAGAAGTCGAAATCGATCATATCGACGGCCCCTGGGGCCACCTGGACGGCATCTACAGCATCCAGCAAAAAGCCGACAAGTTAAAATTCTTCCTACAGTAGCTCGCGCATCCTGCGCGAGGGCGTGGCAGTCAGCAAGACAAGCCCTTTTTAGCCAGCAGCGTTCCTGTATTCAGGGGGACGCTGCAAGTACATCCATGTACGCTTGTTTCCGGCCATCCATGGCCTCCAACACCCCCTGAATACAGGAACGCTGCTGACTAAGGGCTTGTCTTGCTGACTGCTGGAATAAATGCTTGGAAGTGACTGGGCGTACGGGTCAAAAACGGCGTTAAGGTGATTGAGCAGCTCCTTAGCCAAGGGTGTCTGGCGCCATGGATGGCGCCAGTCAAGCCCTACAGGGATGTACTTGCGGGCGTCCCTTGGCTAAGGAGTGTCAATCGCCCGCCGTTATTGGCCCGTACGCCCCGGCCCCCCTCGCGCAGGATGCGCGAGCTACGAGTTGCCGAAGAGGCGGTCTTTGAGTTTGTCTTTTAGGTTGTCTTCGATTTTGGATTTTAACAGTTCTTCCAGCTGTTGGTTGAAGTCGCCGGCCTGGCTGTTGAGTTGCGTAATGTTTTGTAGCAACTCGGTGTTGGGGCCTAGCTGTTGTTCAACTTTGGCGGTCAAGTCGGCTCTTATTTCGTTCAGCTTGCCTTGTGCTTCTGCCATGGCGGTGTCACCCAGCAGTTTGCCGAGCTGTTGGTCTAGGTCGGAGTTTAAGTTTAAGCTTAAGCTTGGGCTTAGGATATCGCCGGCAATTTCGGTATTAATGTCCAGCCGGTTCAATTGCTTTAATGCAGCGGCGATGGCATTGGTAATTTTACTGCTACCCTGCGCCAGCATCTCTAAATCCAGCATGCGAATAATGGCTTCACCATCAAGTTGGTTGCCACGCACTAACACGGTGCCGTCGCTGTCGAGCAGCGCTGACGCGATTGACGCGGTCAGCTCGTCGCTTTCGCTCAGCCCCAGGCTTTTCAGGTTAGCGCCTTTTAACTGCCATTGTTGCTTGGCATCAATGCCCGACTCCAGTAACGACAATTCACCATCCAGGTTAAACGCGTTCCACAGATCACTGTTATCTACCCGCGCCTGGTAGGTTGTTGGCTGGCCGAGTAAATTATGTTGATGAGTAATGTTCTGCCAATCGATATTAACCGCTGTGCCTGCAATCAATACTTCGGTGCGGGCATTCTTAATCCAGAATTCAGGCGGTGCATCAGCCTCGACAAATGACAAGCTTTCGCCAGCGCCACGTGCCTTTTCTACTGTTTGCGAATTGGCTGAACGCGCTAGCATCGGTGCGAGTTGTTCGTATGCTAGTAGTAAATACTCACTCCACTGACGTGCTCTATCACCCAAGAGTAAGCCGGTAACATTTTGCAGACCGGTTTCGTTTAACTGAAAGAAGTTTTGGATTCGATCGATATCGTTACCCGGGGCATCTTTAACACGAGCTATTTGCGTCTTTACGATCTCAGCAGATTCGCTTAACTGCGCTCTAAAGCGTTCTATTGCGGCTTTATCTTCGCGAATAGCATCCTTCAACTGGTCGAGTTTTTTCTTCCGCGCGGCCACATCGCCTAAGCCCTCGACGTCACCCTCTGTAATTTCTTTAATCTGTTGCTGGTAGGCGGCAATTTTTTCTTTATCCGGTAACGCTGCTTTAGCGTCATTGAACTGAGTCCGCTGCTGCTCAATCTTCTGTTCCGCGTCGGCCAACACTTGATCGGTTTGCAGGCCAACTTGCTGAACGATTTCGTCGGTCGAGGGCAATGATACTTTCAATTGCTCCCAGTTTGCCGATGCCCAGTTTTTTACATCATCTTTTGACGGCGTGACATAAACCTCGCCTTCGCCTTGTTCACGCGGTTGATCAACTCTCACACCCAGCACGTCAAGCTGTTCGATATGAATACGTCCTAATAAAAGCTCGGCTGCAGATATGTCCGCGCTGAAGCTTTCCAACTGTACCTGGTTGTGAGTCGGCTTGGCGGCATCTGTTGCCTGAACGCCATAGGCTCTAAGAGTTAGCGGTGACCACTCATGCTCAACCCGCGCTATGTTGACTTCCGCACCATTGACACGGCCAAGTCCATATTCCATCGAGACTTTTAAAATCGCGTCTAAAAACAGCCACGATACAATTACTATCAACGCGACGATGCCACCAAATACGGCCAATCCCGGCCAACGAATTACACTACGCTTCATCACTACCCCCGTAAATCCGTGTACAGTTGCCAAAAGCGGCTGCCTCGCAACATTTGCACCACTTTTAATTTTAGCAAGGCTTTTTGAATGCGTTTGCGGTAATTATTGACCACAAAATAGGTCACCACCGCAACAACCGGGCTAATTAACAAGCTGAACACAAAACTTCCCATGGTAATGGTGTGGTAAAACTGACTTACCCGACCCACCGCCGTTGCGTACGCGGCCTCATAAATACCTTGCCAGCTTGATGCTTGCAAAATAGCTAAACCAAAATCGTGAAACATGGGATCGAGCAGGTAGGCAATACCCGAGAACAAGCCAAACGAGAGCAAAAACAGCGTCAGGTTGACCCGAAAAATTAATGCCCCCAGTAAAATCACAAGGTTGTGTACTCGCCATAGCGGCGTCAGACCCAAAAACATACCCAGCACCATTGCCATAGCCAACGCCCAGGGACTGGTCTCTGAATTCAGGGCCTTAAAAAGTTTGGCCAACAACGTCAACATACACAAAGCTCCTTGTCTTTATTTCCTTTTCTAATATAGTGTCGCTTAAGTCTCTCTCGCAACTAACTTTTCACTTTATGCAGCAACACGTTCACGTAGTGATCAATGATATCGACGACTGGCAACCCTATTACCCCAGCCAATCGTTGTTAACGGCTAACGAATATTTGAGTACGCAAAAAAGTAAAGCGCGCTCGCATATTGTCAACTTATGTAATGACCTCAGCTATTTGTCCACCGGCTACTATGTTAGCTTGCTGGGCGAGGCTCGTGGGCAACGTGTGCTGCCATCGGTAACCACGATCAATGACTTAAATAATTTTCGTCACTACCAGCTGTTGACGAATGTGCTGGATAAAACAGCGTCTAAGTATCTTCTTAACTATACCGATAATACGCTCGAATTGATCATTTGTTTTGGCGTCTCTCCCATTGCCGCCTTTGCTGGTTTTGCGCGACAATTATTCGAACGCTATCCCTGCCCGATTCTGCGGGTACAGTTGCGCCACGAGAGCCGTTGGTATATTCACTCGCTCACCGCGGGGCAACTCAATCAACTATCTGATGAGCAACAAACGTTTTTTGGCGATTCGCTCGACGCCTTTAATAAACGCGTGTGGCGAAAAGCTCGTGCCAAAAAGGAATACCGTTACGACTTAGCGATTCTTTATAACCCTGACGAAGCCATACCAACCAGTGATAAAAAAGCACTAACACAGTTTATTAAAGCAGCGAAAGAGGCGGACATTGAGGCGGAACTGATAACAGCTGAGGATTACAGTCGCTTATTAGAGTTTGATGCGCTATTTATTCGTGAAACTACGCGCATAAATCATTATACCTACCACTTTGCTAAAAAAGCCGAAGCGAATGGCATGGTCGTCATCGACCATCCAGAATCCATTGTGAAGTGCGCTAATAAAGTGTTCTTAAAAGAGCTGTTAGAACAGCATAATGTCGGTATGCCTAAAACCGAACTGCTGCTAAGTGGTACTTCCCTTAATTATGCCGCGTTAGGTGAGTCGCTGGGTTATCCCGTTGTGCTCAAAATTCCGGATGGTTCGTTTTCGATTGGTGTCGAGAAAGCCGATAACGCTGAAGAATTTGAGCAGGTAGCCAATAAGCTCTTTGAACAGTCGACTATTTTGCTGGCACAGGAGTTTCTTAAAACCGATTATGACTGGCGTATTGGTGTACTTAACAACCGTCCGATATACGCTTGCCAATATTTTATGGCACGCAACCATTGGCAGATTTATAACCATAAAGAGTCGTCAGCGCGTGCCAAGAGTGGTTCGTTCGAGACTTTTGGGGTTCATCAGGCCCCCAAAGACGTGGTTAAAGTCGCTTTGCAGGCAACCCGGCTGATTGGCGATGGCTTATATGGGGTTGATGTAAAAATGACCCGTGATGGTCCGGTGATTATCGAGATTAATGATAATCCATCAATTGAGTCAGGCGTTGAGGATAAGCATTTAGGCTACGAACTTTACCGCCTTATCATGGCAGATTTCGGACGTCGACTGGATGAGCAATAACCCGACCATCAGACGCGCAACAGCCGATGACCTGGATAGCCTGGTGCGGCTTGAACAAAGAACCTTTGATTACAGCCGCATTAGTCGTCGTAACTTTAGGCGACTGATGCAATCCCCGTCTGCACATTTTTGGGTTGTCATTGAGCAACAAAATGTCATTGCTTATGCCGTTGCATTAAGCCGCAGCAATAGCCGGTACTGGCGTGTGTACTCGTTAGCTGTAGACATGCATCATCGCGGCAGGGGGTTGGCACGAGCGATGTTAGAACACGTTATTATTGAAGCTAAAAAGGCGCAGTGTCGCGGACTATCACTGGAAGTGAAGTCTGATAACCGCGCCGCTATTGCGCTGTACCAACACTATCACTTTGAGACCATCGACTTGCTGCCCGGCTATTACGATGACGGCACCGATGGTCTTAAAATGCGTGTTACTTTTGGTCTGGAAAATCACTAAAGGCGCCAACTGCACCTGCTTTTTTTAACCATTCACGTAATTGCTTATGGGAGCTTACGCCGTCCGGCAAATCGTCAGCGCGCAAGGTATATACGAACACCGGTAATTTAGCGCGACTGGCATCATCCAAAATACCACTCCACTGCGGTTCACCGTCTTTTACACCGACCAACACGTGATCTAACCATACCCCAATAGAGTCGGCATAAGCGGACAACGATTCCAGCCCGGCGTATGTTTTCATCGCATCATAGTCAACATCGCTCTCGTTCCAGCTATTGTCTGCTATTAGCTGAACCAACGGATAGTTAACGTGAAACTCTCGCTTCAAGCGCCGCAATGTCTCTGGATTAAACGATTGCAGATAAATAGGCGTCGGCAACGCATCATCTTTATAGCCCGCCTCTTCTAATACCCGCATTGTTGACGCTGTAATATCGTAGTCTTGTTGGTGGTACCAACGTGGTGCTTTGATTTCAACGTACACGCCGGTGTTAGTATCTCTGACCCGGTTCATCTCCTGAATCAGACTCAGGTTCTCTGCTAACGTTTGAATTTTAAAGGTTAGGTCAGATGCACTGAATCGAGCGGGGTAAACACGCTCACCCGCCTCGTTATGGCGGGCTGACAAGGTCAGCTGCTGCAAATGATTTAAGGTGAAATCAACAACGTAGTAGCGGCCATCGGGACGATGGCGATCAGGGAAAACCTCTGCCACATTCGAAATCGCATCAAGGTATATATCATGCAGAACAACCGGAATGCCATCACGACTTAACTGCACGTCTTGTTCAATGTAATCGGCACCCAGCGCATGCGCCATCACGGTAGCCTCGCGACTATGCTCCGGCAGGTAGCCCGACGCTCCCCGGTGAGCCACGTCAATAAAGTCAGGTACCGAGAGCGTCTTTAATGAACCGACTTCGGCAGCTGCATCCATCGATTGCATGCTGGCGGCAACAACACTCTGCGCAGCCACCAACAAACACGAAAAAACACCAACTGCTAACTTGAGCCGCATTAGCCTCACCTTTTATTTACCGCGCGCTGCTTGCCCGCGCCAATGTGTTGATATGATTTTATCACCCAAGTTGCCATAGCGCTCGAGCAATTGTTCAATGGGCTCAGGCTGTGGGTTAAGACCACGGCCTTTTAAGTAGGCTTCATTGTACAGCTTACTTGCTGATCTCTCGCCCAGGTCACAGGCAAAGGTAACAATGCGCTGGCCTTTGCCTTTATGCAACGCCGCAGCCAGTGCCGCGGCAACATTTAATGCAGAACTGCTGCCCAACACAATGCCATCCTGTTCACGCAAATAGCGTGACAAGGTAACCAAGTCCTGATCCGGCAAATTAACGGCATGATCAATCTTTGCCTGATTAAAGTTCTCGACTAACCGCATTATGCCGATTCCTTCGGTCATCGAGCCGCCTTCAGATACATAGTCACCTGACTTTAAGAACTCGAATATACCGGAGCCGTCCGGGTCAGCCAGCCAGACATCAACGTTTTCATCCTGTTCTTTAAAAAACATCGAGTTGCCGCCGATGGTTCCACCGGTACCTGCGACCGATACAAAGGTATCAATTCGACCCTCCATCTGTTGCCAGATTTCAGGGCCGGTGTGCAAGTAATGGGCACGTGCATTACTGGTGTTTTCAAACTGATTAGCCCACCAGTAATCGTCACGTTCTTCGGCTATACGGCGGGCTGTGTGGTAAAAATGATTTTCGTTTTTAAACGGCACCGGGTCGACAGCCATCAGCTCGCCACCATGTAAGGCGATCATGCGTTCCTTTTCCGGCGATTGGTCATTCGGCATAACAGCCAGCATATTCAAGCCGTAAGACTTTGCCACCAGCGCCAAGCCAATACCTGTATTGCCCGCTGTTCCTTCAACTACCGTCATACCCGGACGTAATTCGTCGCGCTCAAAAGCGTCTTCGATGAGCTGCTTAGCGGCACGATCTTTAATCGACCCGCCCGGATTTTGAAATTCACACTTTAAGAAAATATCACTACCGGTAAGCTTGGATAGCGACGGAATTTTTACCAGATCAGTTTGCCCAATCAAGTCACTCATGCGCTGGCCTACTAACATTGGCGCCCTCTCACGTTGATATGTTCGTTCAATATAGTATCTCGTCACTCTGTTATTGGTTCAACTAACTTTGCGTTATAAGCCATGCACATCTGCGGTGCAACTGCACCGCAGGATGCACCAGCTCGGTTCCGGGTAAATTCAAAAAATTACAATAATCTTTTATTTTTCAAAGCATTATAGTTTGGCACGACAATTGTAACGCTAGTCATCGTTAGTCCATATCCAGGAGACAACAATGAAAATGGTCGTTGCATTAATTAAACCTTTTAAACTCGATGACGTGCGTCGCGCGCTGGCCGATATCGGCTGCACCGGCATGACGATATCCGAAGCGCGTGGATTTGGCCGGCAAAAGGGGCATACCGAACTATACCGCGGAGCCGAATACCAAATCGATTTTTTACCCAAGATCCGCATTGAGATAGCGGTCGCTAATGACATGGAGGAGCGCGTAACCGAGGCGATAGCTGAACATGCTCATACCGGCAACATTGGCGACGGCAAAGTATTTGTTTGGGAACTGACACACTGTACCCGCATTCGCACCGGCGAAACTGATCAGCAAGCGCTGTAAGGAGCAGATAATGGAATCAACTAACCTGGCTTTTGCCCTTGATACATTTTACCTGTTAATATCCGGTGCCTTAGTTATGTGGATGGCCGCAGGCTTTGCCATGTTGGAAGCCGGGCTGGTAAGGGCTAAGAATACCACTGAGATTTTAACTAAAAATATCACCCTCTATGCACTGGCTTGTGTCTGTTATTTACTCATCGGCTATCAGCTCATGTACGGCGAGGGCGGTTCTGATACCTACGCTGACGCCGCGGACTTTTTCTTTCAAAGTGTTTTTGTGGCAACCGCTCTTTCTATTGTTTCCGGTGCGGTTGCTGAGCGCATGAAGCTCATTAGTTTCTTGTTGTTTAGCATCGTCCTGGCCGCCTTTCTATATCCAGTTCAGGGCGCATGGAGTTGGGGCGGAGGCTTTTTATCAGCATGGGGATTCGTTGACTTTGCGGGTTCGGGCATTGTTCACTTAGCCGGCGCCGCTGCTGCGCTAGCTGGTGTTATTGTGTTGGGCCCACGCCGCGGTAAATACAAAGACGGCAAACCGCAGGCCTTTCCGGGTGCCAATATGCCACTGGCTGCATTAGGCACCTTTATCTTGTGGTTTGGCTGGTTTGGTTTTAATGGCGGCTCGCAGTTACAATTAAGCGGAGCAGGTAATGCTGATGCCATTGCGCTGATTTTTGTAAACACGAATAGTGCGGCGGCGGCCGGTACCTTAGGCGCACTGCTATTAACCAAACTAACAGCCAAAAAAGCCGACCTTACCATGATCCTAAATGGTGCGTTAGTCGGTTTAGTGGCGATAACCGCGCAACCTGCCACACCATCCCCTGAACTCGCTGCCGTTTTCGGTTTCGTTGCGGGCTTAGTCGTCGTGGTATCAATTCTATTGTTCGACAAAATACGCATTGATGACCCTGTCGGCGCGCTCTCGGTACACGGTGTTGGCGGCATTTTTGGCTTGCTGATTGTGCCGCTTAGTGACAGCACAGCCACCTTTAGCGGACAACTCAGCGGAGCCGCGGTTATCTTCGCATGGATGTTTTTTACCAGCCTGGCCGTGTGGTGGATTCTGCACAAAATTATCGGCATTCGTGTTTCGAAGGAACAGGAGTACCAAGGTGCTGACAGCGTCGACTGTGGCGTTGAAGCCTATCCCGAATTTGTTCGCTCAAGTCCACGGTAATTGCCGACATAGTTGCTCCCATCGGGCTGAGCGTTGTCATAAGTTGTACATCCTGTTAGCGTATTCCTGTTGAATGCGCTAATTTTTTAACCATAACAACAACATTCTCAAAAAAGGGAATCACATGGCAACCTCGAAAGCTTATGTGGAAGAGCTGTTAGCTCGCGCCGATATCCGTATCAATGGCGAACGCCCATGGGATATGCAGGTGCATGATGAAAGCGTTTTTGATCAGGCACTCTCGCGGGGCAATCTAGGCCTGGGAGAATCTTATATGGCAGGGCTTTGGGACGTTGCCAAGCTGGACCAGTTTTTTCACCGGCTGCTTCGTTCCGGGGTTCAACACGAAGTTAATCCGGCGCGGCTGATATTTCATTCCCTGAAAGCGCGTATGTTTAACTTACAGGACAGCAAGCGAGCCTGGGAAGTCGGCCAACACCATTACGACATCGGTAATCAGCTTTATCAACACATGCTGGATCCACGTATGGTTTACACCTGCGGCTACTGGCGTCACAGCGATAACCTGAATGACGCGCAGCGGGATAAATTAGAGCTATGCTGCCAAAAGCTCGGCCTAAAGCCCGGCATGCGGGTATTGGATATAGGCTGTGGCTGGGGCAGTTTTATGCAATATGCAGCTGAGAATTACCAGGTCGAATGTGTTGGCGTAACCATATCTAAAGAGCAGGTTGCATTGGGCCAACAACGGTGTGAAGGGTTACCGGTTGAATTTAGACTGCAAGACTATCGGGACCTCGACGAACGCTTCGATCGTATCATCAGCCTGGGTATGTTCGAACATGTTGGACAAAAAAACTACGACGACTACATGACCGTCGCCCAACGCTGCCTCAAAGAGGATGGGTTATTTTTACTACACTCCATCGGCAAGAATGTATCCGATACTGCCGCCGACCCCTGGATTAGTCGTTATATCTTCCCTAACGGCGAGATCCCCTCTATCGCACAAATTGGACAGGCTATTGAAGAGCGCTTTGTATGCGAAGACGTGCATAATTTCGGTGCTGACTATGACAGAACATTAATGGCCTGGTTTGCCAACTTTGATCAGGCCTGGCCGGAAATCAAAGGCGATTTTGACGATAACTTCTACCGCATGTGGACTTACTACCTGCTGTCCTGCGCAGGCGCATTCCGCGCCCGCGATATCCAGCTATGGCAGTGGGTGTTATCACCGCAAGGCCTTGAGGGGGGATACGAACGGCCTTTTTACTGATTTTAACCTGACTGCCCGTCAACGTTAAATTCACGCATGAAAATATCCCAAAACGCCATAAACAGGGCCGCTACCAGCGGCCCAATCACGAACCCTGTGATACCGAACAGTGATAGTCCGCCCAGGGTTGAAAATAAAACAATATAATCAGGCAGTTTGGTATCGCGACCCACTAGTAAGGGCCGCAAAATATTGTCGGCTAAGCCAATAACCACCGCACCGTAAGTGATCAATACGACGCCTTCCCATACACTACCCGTAGCAAGCAAATAAACAGCTACCGGCAACCAAACAATGCCGGCACCAACGGCTGGGATAAGCGATAAAAAGGCCATCACCACACCCCAAAGCAATGCCCCCGGAATACCGAGAATCGCAAATATTATACCGCCCAGTGCGCCCTGCACCATGGCGACAACAATATTGCCTTTTACCGTGGCCCGGGTTACCTCTGCGAACTTGCCAAACAATTCGCGTTCACGTTGATCTCCCAGCGGTAACGCTCGCACCATTAAATTAATCAATAAATGCCCGTCACGTAGTAAAAAGAACACCAGGTAAATCATTAACGCAACGCTCACCACAAAACTAAAGGTGTTCTGCCCCACCGTCAGCGCTTGTTCTGCCAGTGTGCGGCTGGCACTTACCGCGAACTCAGAAATTTTCTGGCGCAGGTTATCGGTTTCTATACCGAGTTTTTCCAGTAACTCCGGAATAAACGGAAAGGCCGTCTCTATCTGCTGAATAAACTGACCGGGGCGAATCTCGCCCGAATCTACTTTCTGATAAAACTGAACACCTTCCTGAATAAAGGAATAAGCGATGCCCAACACGGGTATCACCACAATCACAACGGCAATGAGCAATGTTAATAGCGCGTTGCGGTTGGGCTTGTCACCCAAAGAATGTTGTAACTTACGTTGTAATGGGTAAAAAATTACCGCCACCGCGCAAGCCCAGAAAATCGACATCCAGAAAGGTTTAAGCACCCATAAAAACGCGATGCTTACCAGCAGTAGCATAATGATAAATGAACGCGTTTCTAACTTGTCTTTCATTAAAGTTTCCTTTAAAACGTACGTTATACTGTTGTAATTATGATATTACGCATGCTAAATGCTTGACACAACGCAACTTAATTAACACTCTGTAACCGTATATAGAACAAAAAGGTTAGTCTACTTAACAACAATGACCAAACCCAACGATCCATACAGCTTTGCGGCCTGGTGCCGCGAGAGCCTTGTTGACTTTACCAAGTTAAACGCCGAAAAACAGGTGTTTATTGGTTTTGTGTTGGCTATTGTTGTCGCTGCGTGCGTAAAACTTATCGAGACGACAACGGGCTTACCCAGTGTCTACGAACACCTTATTTATGTGCCACTATTTTTTGCCGGGCTATTACTCGGGCCTCGTATTGGCGCCCTCGGCGGATTTGTGTGCGGAGTTGCTTTAAGTCCTCTGTCATTCGCCGATGCCGCATTTGCCGACAGCGAAATTAGTACCGGTTGGCTACTGAGATTATTATTGTTGACCTTAATGCCATTAATTGCCGGTCTTATAGCGAATTCCGTTAAAGACCTGGTGGCATTGGAGAAAAAAGCCAAACATACCTACCAGGGTACTGAGCTACCCAATATGGCAGCCTTTGTTGAGCAACTCAAATCCATAGGTAACGAAGAAGACGCCGATACCAAAGATTTAGTCGACATATTTAACTTTAAGCTGCAAAACATGGAGCGTATCCAGCATCAAATAGGTACTGAACGAACCGAAAAGCTAATGCGCCAGTTAGCAGAACAACTACGCAATATTATCGGTAAGTCAGCTCACATTGGGCAGACCTCTAATAACGAACTAGTTGGTGTGAGTACTGACACGCAGCACTCTCACAAAGAACTCGAACAAAAACTAAAAAAGTTACTCGAACGCCCTATTGTCATTGATGGTGTACCCTATCAACTTGATAGCGCAACCGGTGTTCTGCGCACCAACCGCGGGCAAGTCAAAGAAAAAGCAGAGCAAGTTGTCGAGCAAGCACAACACCACGCGTTCGAAGCCCGTGAACAAAATAAAAACTTTTCGTTTTTAGAGCAGGACGATGCCATAGAATCTATTTCCGACGTGTCGTTCTCACGGCAGCTAACCGAAGCCATCGAAAGCAATGACATCCGCTTATATTACCAGCCAAGGCTAAACGCCAATACCGGCTATTTTTCGGTCTTAGAGGCCATTGTTAAATGGACCGATCCCAAGCGCGGTGATATGACTACCGATGAATTCCGACCTCTCATAGAAGAAGCAGCGTTAACCGAACAATTTACGTCGTGGATGGTGAAAAAAGCCTTTGAAGATATTCGCGAATGGCAAAAGAATAGCTTTGTGGTACGCGTTTCACTGCACATTACCTTAAATGATATCGTCGAGCCCAACGTCCTCAACGCGGTCGCCCGAGAGCTACAGGAATCCAAGTTCCCGCCCCGCGACTTCAGCCTGGAAGTGAGTGAAAAGTCGTTGATGCGAATATCCGATAAAGCAAAACGTTATTTAGAAAAACTACGTGGTATTGGTGTAAACATTATTGCCGATCATTTTGGTGAAGGCGCTTCTACCATACAGTCCTTATTCGTTTTGCCCGTCGATGCCGTGAAGCTCTCAGAAGACTTGGTTAAAAAGGCGACCTCTAACAGCGATAAAAAACGGGCCTTGTCATCCATGGTTAAAATGGCACGTTCGCGCGGCTTAAAAACGATCGCGACAGGGGTAGATGACCGTAGTAAGTTATTACTATTAAAACAAATTGGTTGTGAGGAGTTACAAGGCGCTATTTTGAGTAAAGCACAGCCAAAAGACGAAATACCATGGGCAAGAATACGATGAGCAAGCAGCAAGACAAACCTTGGTACCAACGCTCAACGCTTCGCTCTGTTGCGTTGTATGTTACCTTGATTGTAGCCATGGAAGCTATCATGATTGTCGTGTCCGAATGGGCGAGCCTACCTGATGACGTTACGCTCTGGTTACGCCACGCACAACCGTGGGTGGTAATTGTTTTATCGGTTATTTTTATTGTCATATATGGTCGCTCCTGGCAAAAACACTACCGCCGACCCACTGACTTGCTCAGTGATTACCTGGAGAATAGCCCTACTATTCATTTTGAGTTACGTCGTGAGAACGATAATTTTCGAGTGCATTGGGTTAGCAAGAATGCAGAAAAGCTTTTAGGTTATTCTGTCGATGAAATTAAAGCGTCAAACTGGTGGTTCAATCATTTACATCCGGCGGACCGCAATACGGTAGTTAAAAAAGCAATTCGCGGCGTCGAAGAACCTGAATTTCTTTACGAATACCGCTTTCAACATGCCGATGGGCATTACATCTGGATCCGCGATCAAATCCGTCAGGACGACGACTCCGGCAAGCGCATAAAAGGCTCCTGGCTAAATATTTCGACGGAATTTAATTCCCCTGCCGACTCTCCCAATACTGAGATCAGCCAACATTTTATGATTGGCCAGGCGGAGTTAGATAACGAAAGACGCGTCAGCCACATTGATAAACATTTTGAGAAAATCATCGGCCTGAGTAACGACGAAGTCAAAGGTACACGGCTGGAGGATATTCTCACCCCAGTTCATTCACAGAAAAGTGCCACATTTGAGCCCGGCGAAACCCTAGCTGTTGTGGGCCGACGCAAGGATTTCACACGTTTTAAAGCACAACTTATTGTAAAACAGTGTGACAAAACCGACCGCTTAATTGCCTGTCTGGCCGACCTCTCTCATATCGAGCAACAATATCACCAGCTTGTGCAAGAGGCTTATCACGACGAAACAACGGGCTTACCCAACCTTCGTAACTTACATGAGAGCTTTAATGAGTTGATCAACAGCTTACCTGATGATCGCCTTGCCGCATTGGTCACCATTAACATCAACCAGTTTTATCAGCTTACCAAGCGCTATGGTGGGCTAGTTGGCGCTCAGGCATTGCAACGCATAGCCCGCCGCTTAAAAGAGGCCTTGCCTTTTGGCAGTAAACTTTACTCCGCCGGTAACGACGAGTTTATTGTGTTGATTAATAACATCACTGAATACATTGATGTTCAGGTTATTAGCGATAAGTTACTCTCAGTTTTCGAGCAAAAATTAGTTATTAATCACGATGCACAGTTTCACCTAACCTGCAGCGCAGGTGCCAGTATCTATCCACTGGATGGTTATGATAGTGAGCAACTGGTCACTCAGTCCAGAGCGGCTATGTTAGCCGCTCGCCATGGTCACGCCAGTAATGCAGTCATTTTTCAGCAGGATGTCGAGCAGCCGTCACATACACAATTGCAATTGGCCGAGGATATTCAGTCAGCCTTACAAAAACAACAACTCGAAATGTTTTACCAGCCTATCCTGGACGATCAGCGCCGCGTTGTCGCCGCCGAAGCGCTGTTGCGCTGGCATCATCCAGAGTTCGGTTTATTGAGTGCCGGTGAGTTCCTGCGCCATGCGGAGCATGGCAACGCCTTAACTGAAATCGGTTTTTGGGTATTGTCATCGGTATGCAACCAATTAGCGCAATGGCAAGATGACAATTCGCCCATCAAACGGGTGTCCATAAATTTATCAACTTCACAGCTGTCCAGCCAGTTGAGCAGTGAGTTTGCGCGTCAACTAGCCGATAATCCCGAGTTACAAGGTGGATTGGCGATAGAGGTGTCAGAAGGCGCGCTTAATGAAGCTGATGAGGCCATCAACGGCACCATTCAGCAGTTATCACAACTCGGTATCGCAGTAATTATTGACGACTTTGGTACCGGCTTTTCTAGTTTAAACTATTTAGCCGATTACCCCATTGATACCGTAAAAATCGATCGTAGCTTAGTTCGAAGCCTGACCGATAATGAACGCACGCAACGCATTGTGGCGGCAATGATTAAAATTGCAAAAGAAGCCGGTGTCGAGGTTATCGCCGAAGGTATCGAGAATGAAAAGCAATTGGAACTGATACTGCAACTTGGCTGTCAGAAGTGGCAGGGTCATTTAATTCATCCCGCAAAACCTGTCGGTGAACTAATTAACCTCGACTAATATCCCCTGTTAAGTACAACATTTGTTATTATTAATGGGAACGATTCTAACTTAAGAGATAATAGTGACTATGAACCCGGAAGTGATGAGAGCCTCATCCGCTCAGGCGGCGCGAGTGATGCAACTGTTGTCGCACCCTGACCGGTTATTAATTTTATGCTTACTTAGCGAAGGTGAGTTTACTGTAGGTGAAATCGAGCAACGACTCGAGTTACACCAGCCGATGTTGTCGCAACATTTAAACCGCTTGCGTCAACAAAACCTGGTCAGCACGCGACGTGAAGGTAAATACATTCATTATCAGCTAGCTGACGAGCGTACGGAAAAAATAATGAATCTTCTATACAGTTTATACTGTCACAACGCAAAATCAGTTGAGACATCAGTATGACCACAGATAGCAACGATCGCGATAGAGACCGCATTTATCAAGTGTCCACTAATCGCGGTCGCTCGTCACACAAGCTGCGCTATGTCGAGGCATCGGCCCCGGCTGACGGCGACTGCCGCATGTGCATAGGTTCAATTGCTGACCAACCTAAGGCTCGTCCTGTAACATCGGTTCAAGATGACGACGAATCGCCTCGACGTGAGGATCAGTGACCCCGAGTTCGGCCAACCCATCCGACAGCTTTAGCAAGTACTCGGTATTTTTACCGCTGGGTCCTACTGAATCAGCTATATGTTTTGCGATATCAGCCTCGTCAGCTTCACCTAAGAACGCTGCATTATCCTCTGTAGCGATGTAAACCAAGCCCTCAGCCTGAGTTCCGTCAGTAAATGTCATTGGGGTAAAAAAGCGCAAGTAGCCGTTTTTCTCGCGATGATCCAGGTGCTCAAAGACGTCCGGACTAACCCGGTAGGCCATGCCTGTGCAACGCTCGCCGGGAGTTTTTATTAATGTCAGCACTCTGCCTGGCTGTTCCGGTGTGCCACGGTGGTCATGCGAGCCTTGCCAAAAGCGACGACTCCAACCCTCTATAGAAGCAGGTTGGCGTTCAAGGTATGGAAAATCTACCTTATAGATTAGTGACCCGTAGCCAAACAGCCAAACGGACTCATGCTGACTTAAATCCTGACGTTGTTTATTGATCGCGGTGGTGTCATGCGGCATACAGCTTTCTCGCTTGTTGGCATCGTTATGCAGGCCTATAGCCTACCCGAAAACCTCCCCAATGTTTACCCTCCACATAAATCGGAACGGAAAGGTCGTGCATGACTTCACCTGTGTCACGTTTATAAGTCTGCAATAGCAATTTCTGCGTATGAGCACCACAGCGGCTACCCGTTGGGTCATCAAAAATACGACGTGAACGATTACCCACTAAGTCTTGCTCATAATCACCGGTTAAAGGCTGATTAAAACGATCATTGTGGCGCGCAACATAGCCATTGGGATCCGTGGTAATCGCATAGATAAGATCACTATTCTGACCGAGCACTGGCTCTTGAATGGGCGGTAGGTGTTGTGCCAGATATGCCGTATATGCGGTTTCATACTTTGCCGGAGAGACGCCCTCGACTGGCTGATAATTGCGATCAAATAGCTGCTCGCGGGTTAATTCATTGCGCGCCAGCGCATTCTCAAAACAAACTGCAATTTGATCAGCAGCCGCACGTGCAAGACGGAATATTTCACCATGTTCGGTACCATCATTTTCGTCAACCAGTAGCCCAAATAGTTGCTCTGACTGCTGCTCTAATTGTTTTGCCTGCTTTTCTACTTGTCCCAGCTGTTGCTTGCGTGTACTGAGGTCGTTTAACGCATGTAGCACATTATCAGCGTTCGCTTGCATCAATTCACGGTTATTGGTCGATAAACTAGCCATCGTTGCTACTTTTTCACTGGCATCTGATGACTGCTCCGCGAGCTGCTGTAGTTGCTCCGACAACTGTTCACTACTAGCCGCCTGCACGCTAATATCCTCGGCTAATTGTCGAATACTTGTTACCGCCGCCGACGTACGTGTACGAATACTACCAACCAGTTCAGATACTTCTACAGTGGCTGTGCCCGTTCGTCCCGCGAGCGTTCTTACCTCGTCGGCAACCACCGCAAATCCGCGTCCATGTTCTCCCGCTCGAGCCGACTCAATTGATGCATTTAATGCCAGCAGATTGGTTTGTTCTGCAATGCTTTCAATCACATCCGTAACCTTGGCAATTTTATCAGCGGTTTGTTGCAGCTCGTCCAGCGTAGCCGCAGCTTCGCGATTTTGTTCCACGATCTTCCTAATACCATTTGCTAATTGCTGCATAGACAACTTGCCACGTTCGCTAATGGTCTTGGTTTGCTCCGTGGTAGCAGCAACCGAATCCGTCGCCAGGTTAATTTGTTCTGCCTGCTGTTGCGCTTGATTAGCAGACGCTGCCGACTCATCTAATCGCTCATTGACCGCACTAATCACTTTTACCAGGTCACTAATTGCAAAACTCAGCTCAGCGGTAGCAATCGCGTTAGAACCGGAGTTTTCAGTGACGTAACGTAAGGTGTCATCGAGCGGCTGTGTATCCTGAGCAGACGCAGCCGACGTCTGTATTTGTTGTTGCCGACGCAGTAGTACAAACATCGAGCTCAGTAATAACGCCATTAACATCGCGTTTATGAACATCATTAAAACTGATTCCTGAAACAGAAGTGGCAACAACACCAACCCAACAGCACTGGCAACGGCTACTATCCAAACCAAATAGCGCGTACTCAATGGTCTAACTCCTCAACGCTAAAATTGTCTACTTGGCTATGATTCGCGCAAAAAACATACAAAGTAAACCCGACGATAGTCGTAATAGCCGTATTAATTGACACACGACAAAGGACATTGCACTCTTTACACAATTAACTCTAGCTGCGGACGGAGCAAGCCATGAGCAACAAAACCGTTGCTGAACATTTAGCCCAATACGGCGATTACCATCGTGACCGCCGTAATATCATGACCCACTTAGTCGGCATACCGATGATCGTTATCGCCATTTTGACGTTACTCAGCCGTCCCGAGTTCTCGGTGGCCTATCTATTGCTGACGCCGGCCAATATTGTGGTTTTTGCCGCTGTCATTTTCTATATTCGGCTAGACATTAAGCTCGGTCTGTTGATGACTGTGCTGCTGTGGCTCTGCCTAAGTCTGGGCCGTGACATTGCTGCGATGAGTACCCTAGCCTGGCTCAGCTGGGGAATCGGCTTATTCATTGTTGGCTGGACTTTTCAGTTTATCGGGCATTATTACGAAGGCCGTAAACCGGCATTTGTCGACGACATTATCGGTTTAGCGATTGGCCCGCTATTTGTCGTTGCTGAGGTAGTATTTATGCTGGGACTTCGTCCGGAACTGAAGCGTCAAGTTGAGCAACAGCGATGAATTACCCTCAGTGGTTTACAGACTGGGCTGACCAACAGCCCTGGGCCTACACAATGGCTGCCCTGGCTATCCTGATTATTGCGGTTTGGCTATCGCAGTTTATTACTAAGCACATCCTGCTGCGCGGGGTCAGCAAACTGCTGTCGCGTACCGAACTAGGCAGTGACCCAAGTGTCGGCTTAAAAATTATTGTTGGGCGCTTGGCACAAGTTGTTCCGGCCTTGATATTGTCAGCCGGTATCGCCTATGTCCCCGAGTTGCCCGAGTGGGTCGTTACCGTTATCCGTAACGTTGCCATAGCCTATATTGCATTAACTGTGGCTCGTGCCTTTAGCGCCGCGATGAGTAGCGTTAATGAAATCTACATGCGCCGCCCCGGATCTTATTTAAAGCCAATAAAAGGCTATTTGCAGATTGCCCAGATTATTGTTTATCTGATAGCTGCCATTCTGATCATTGCCGCGTTAATTGATAAGTCACCAGTCATTTTACTGTCCGGTATCGGTGCTATGGGTGCGGTAACACTGTTGGTCTTTCAGGATACTATTCTATCTTTTGTTGCCAGCATTCAGCTGTCATCAAACGATATGATCCGCGTCGGTGACTGGATTGAAATGCCCCAGGTTAATGCCGACGGTGAAGTTATTGATATGGCGCTACACACCGTACGCGTTCAGAACTGGGATAAAACCATTACCTCCATCCCCACTAAGCGTCTGATATCTGACTCTTTTAAAAACTGGCGCGGCATGCAAGATGCGGGTGGCCGCCGTATAAAACGCTCGCTGTTTATCGATCAAACCAGTATCGATTTTCTCAACCAGGATAAACTCAACGAATTAAGCAAACTGGCGCTATTAAAAGACTACGTCAATACCAAACAATGTGAGATTAACGACTGGAACCGTGAGCTTGTCAGTCAGGGCAAAGACGCCATGAATGGTCGCCACATGACCAATATTGGTACCTTTAGAGCCTATGTTCAGAACTACCTGATCCATCACCCTAAAGTTCATCAGGGCATGACCCTGATGGTGCGCCAACTAAGCCCTACGCCACAGGGCCTGCCGCTGGAAATCTATTGTTTTACCAATGATATTCGGTGGGAATATTATGAAGGCATCCAGGCTGATATTTTTGACCACTTGTATGCCATTTTACCGCGTTTTGGCCTGGCTGTGTTCCAGGAGCCCAGCGGCATTGACATCCGGAACTCTGTTGCGAAGTTAGCAAGTCTTAGCGTTGAGCCTGGCAAAGGTTAGTTGTATAGTTCCACGACTCTTTGTGGTAACAGGCGCATTCATGACAACTATCAAGTGGTACACTTTTTTTATTACCTTTGCGTTATTACTGATACCGTCAGCCGCGGCTGACCAAAATGTCAGTTTTAGCGCAGTGCTTGATCAACCTTTTAACGAGCCATCCGGTCAGCTTGTTTATGGCCATGACGAGAACCAAAAAGTCATGCACTGGACCGCCGCTGATGCCAAAGCTGACATTGTCTTTATTCATGGTGGCTGCTGGTTGTCTGCTTACGATATAAAGCACACTTACGCGATGAGTAGCGCGCTTAATGAGGCCGGCTATTCAGTTTATTCAATCGAATATCGCCGCACCGGCGATACTGGCGGCGGCTGGCCGACCACCTATAACGATATTCAACGCGGTTTTTCTGAAGTTTTAACGCACCGGACTTCAAAGCGCCCGCTTGTCGTTATGGGTCATTCTGCCGGTGGACATTTGGGCTTATTATTAGCAAGCAGTGAAGACTTTAAGCAGCAAATCGATGGGGTTATCGGCCTGGCTGCGATAACCGATATTAATGCCTATGCGCAAGGCAAGAACAGTTGTGAACGTGTTACCGCTGATTTTATGGGTGGCACACCACAGCAACGTGCCGACGCTTACCGGGATGCGAATCCCGTCAACTACTCGGCTCACAGCAATACCACCTTATTACAAGGCGATGCTGATCGCATTGTGGCGCCATCCTACGCTGCAAAGTTACCTCGGGCTGCGGTAAAAGTCGTACCCGAAGCAGGACACTTTGACTGGGTTCATCCCAATACCAAAGCCTTTACTACCTTGCTGGACACCCTGGAGCAGTTAACTAATGATTAAGCTCGACGAAATTAAAACGTTAGACAAGCAAGATCCGTTGCACTCTTATCGTGATCAATTTTCGTTACCCAAAAATACCATTTACCTTGATGGTAATTCACTAGGCGCCTTACCGACGCGCGTAAAGCAGCGCGTCAAAGCGGTTACCGAACAACAGTGGGGTGAAGACTTAATCAGTAGCTGGAATACCCATGACTGGGTCAGCTTACCGCAACAAGTCGGTAATAAGATTGCACCCGTCATTGGTGCCAACCCAGGCGACGTGATTTGCTGCGATTCTATTTCGGTTAATTTATTTAAATTACTGAGCGCTGCCGTGCAGTTTAATACCAGCAGGCAGCGCAATAAAATTATTTCCAGCAGTGATAACTTCCCCACAGACCTATACATTGCTCAAGGCCTGCAGGGCTTGCTGGGTAGCGAGAAGTGTCACTTCGTTGATGTTGAAGAGGAACAGTTACTGAGTCAAATCGACGACTCGGTTGCCATTGTATTGGTAACAGAAGTTAACTTTCGCAGCGGTAAACGACTCGACATTGCTGCACTAACGCGCAAGGCACACCAACACGGTGCATTAATTATTGTCGATTTAGCCCACAGCGCCGGTGTTATGCCGATACACCTAAACGACTGGCAAGTGGATATGGCTGTTGGCTGCACTTATAAATACCTGAATGGCGGACCGGGAGCTCCAGCCTTTGTTTACGTCAACCGGGCTCTGCAAGGCCGGCTGCAACAACCTATCGCTGGTTGGTTTGGTCACCGTTCACCGTTCGAATTCAGTCCCCACTATGTAGCCGATACCGGAATCAAGCAGTTTCTGGCCGGTACGCCATCTGTTATTTCTATGGCCGCAGTCGATGCTGCATTAGAACTGTTTGCCGATCTGGATCTACAATCGGTGCGTACTAAGTCGTTACAATTAGGGTCATTGTTTGACGAGCTCATTGAGCAACACGGCTTACAGGATAAGTTACAGCGCCTGTCACCGACAGAACCAGAGCAGCGTGGCAGTCAATTGAGCTATGCTTTTGATTACGCCTACGAGTTATGCCAGGCACTCATTGACCGTGGGGTGATTGCTGATTTTCGCGCGCCAAATTATATTCGCTTTGGTTTTGCACCACTTTATAACAGTTTTGAAGATATCTGGCATGCGGTGCAGGCGATTAATGACGTGATTGCTTCAGAAGCTTATAAAGAGCCGCGCTGGTCAAAGCGTCAGGCAGTAACCTAACGAATTAATCTAAAGTGGAGGTTTTAATGTCAACTAACGAATACCAGCCCCCAAAAGTTTGGACATGGGATCAAGAAAGCGGTGGTAAGTTCGCTAACATTAACCGACCGGTTGCCGGCGCAACCCATGATAAATCATTACCCGCAGGCGAACACCCTCACCAACTGTATTCGTTAGCAACGCCAAACGGCCAAAAGGTCACGATACTGTTTGAAGAGCTGCTGGAAAAAGGCATTGCTGCTGCCGAATATGACGCCTACAGTGTGGATATTACTGAGGGGGAGCAATTCAGTAGTGGCTTTGTCGAGATTAATCCTAATTCTAAGATCCCCGCCTTACTGGACGTTTCAAAAACTCCCGCAACACGCGTGTTTGAGTCAGGTTCAATACTGCTTTATCTGGCCGAAAAATTTGACGCCTTTATCCCCAACGAACCCGGCAAGCGTACCGAGTGTTTAAACTGGTTATTCTGGCAAATGGGAAGTGCGCCAATGCTAGGGGGTGGATTTGGGCATTTTTATGCCTACGCACCAGAGAAGCTGGAATATCCGATTAACCGTTACACTATGGAAGTTAAGCGACAACTAGACGTACTTGACCGGCAGCTCGCTAAACACGACTTTATCGCCGGCGACGAATACACCATTGCCGATATGGCCATCTTCCCATGGTACGGCGCTTTGGTACTGAACGAAGTTTATGACGCGGCTGAATTTTTACAGGCACATGAGTACAAAAATGTTATTGCCTGGGCCAACCGCATCAATGAACGCCCGGCGGTTAAACGTGGTCGCCGCGTAAACAAAGTGTGGGGCGATGAGAGCGAACAGTTGCGCGAACGCCACTCAGCTGCAGACTTTGATTAAATAACGGACTTGGCGATAACAAAGATGCCCATAGCCACCAGGAAAACTGCAAAGCCTTTTTGCAGTTTTTCTTTTGGCAATGAACGACCCAGTTTAGAGCCGAATACACTACCTAAAACACCACCAGCAATCATCAAACCAATAATAAACCAGTCAAACTGAACATCCTGAGCAGCCATCACCGCATAATATTTGAAGAACCCTGCGATCGACTTAATGACTATGATCAGTAGGCTGGTACCAATCGCTACCGGCATTGACAAGCCGGCGAGTAGTACTAATGCAGGAACAATTAAAAAGCCACCGCCAACACCCACAAAACCCGTGATAATACCGACAATTAATCCCTCTAAGGTGACCTTGGCATAATTCATTTGCGGCTGCTGCTCAACAGGCTTAGGCTTGCTGCGCCACATCAACACCGCCGCCGCAATCATCAATAGTGAGAACACCAATAACTGCCAGCGACTATCAACTATCGTACCCAACCAAGCGCCGCCATAGGTGCCGATCATTCCCGGAATACCAAACACCCAGAAGTGCTTCCAGCTAACCGTTTTGCGGCGAATATAAGAAATAGAACCAAACAAGCTGATACCCGCCACAATCAACAGCGATGATGCAATGGATACATCTGCAGGCATCTCGACCAAATACATCAACACCGGCACCGTCAATATCGAACCGCCCGAGCCAAATAGCCCTAATGACAGACCAATGATCACAGCCCCTAAAATGGCGAGTAACATAAATTACCTCATATTCCTTAATTGAATATCGTTATAACTATTTTAATTTATTTATTCGTTAATTGAAAGCATAAAAAAGGGCCACACCAGCTATATACCGGCGCAGCCCTATACCGCGAGCATCGCGAGCCTAAACCGGCCGCAGGCCCCAAACCGCGAGCACAGCGAGCCTAAACCGGCCGCAGGCCCTATTTAATATCAGTCAAGCGCAAGTATGGGCGCAGTGTTTCCCAGCCTTGTGGAAATTTAACTTTAGCATCATCATCCGAAACACTTGGACGAATGATCACAGGCTTCCCGGGCTCCCAATCTGCCGGGCAGGCAACTTCCTGGCTATCGGTTGTCTGCAGCGCATCGATTACCCGCAGGATTTCTGCAAAGTTACGACCCACGGTCATTGGGTAAGTCATGGTCAGACGAATTTTCATATCCGGATCGATGATGTATACCGAGCGAATCGCTGCGTTGTCGTCTTCATCCGGGTGAATCATGTCGTACAGTTCTGCCACTTTCTTGTCTTTGTCCGCGACGATAGGGAACTCAAGCACGGTGTTCTGTGTTTCGTTAACGTCCTTGATCCAGCCAAGGTGCTCTTCAACTGTATCCGTCGACAGGCCTAAAGGCTTAACGTTACGCTTTGCAAACTCAGGTGCCAACTGTGCAGTACGGCCCATTTCAGTGGTACACACCGGGGTGTAGTCCGCAGGATGGCTGAAGAAAAATGTCCATGAACCTTTCGCCCACTCATGAAAATCAATCGTGCCGGTAGTCGTTTCGATTTTAAAGTTTGGTGCGATAGTACCAATACGTAAACTCATAATAATTTCCTCTTGTATTGTATCAATGTATTTAATCAGTGATTAAAATTTATTGGCTGGAATCTTGAAGTAATGTTCTCCATCATTCTCAGCCGGTGGTAATTGCCCTGCGCGTAAATTAACTTGCAGTGCGTGTAACATTCTGTCCGGTAATGCCAATGTCGCATCACGTTCATCGCGAACCGAGCGGTACTGCTGCTCGCTCACATCACCTGACAGGTGAACATTGCTTTGCTTGTGTTGCGCCACGGTGGCTTCCCATTGCGCTTCACGGCCACCTTTGCCGTAATCATGTCCGACAAATAGACGGGTTTCGTCTGGCAGGCTCAAAATCCGTTGCAACGAGTCCCACAAATCTTTCGAAGAGCCGCCCGGGAAGTCAGCCCGCGAGGTACCGCTGTCCGGATACATAAAGGTATCGTGGACAAATGCCGCATCACCGATAACATAGGTAATAGAGCCTAATGTGTGACCCGGTGAGAGCCAGACATCTACCTCAAGCTCACCAATTTTGAACTTGTCACCTTCTTTAAACAGATGGTCAAAATCTTTTGTCGGATCGAACAAGCCCGGTACGTTGTAGTAGTCACTCCAAAGCTTGGCAATTTCGCAAGCCTTCTCGCCAATAGCGTTAGGAGCGCCGGTTTTTTCTTTCAAATACGCTGACGCCATTAAGTGGTCAGCATGCGGGTGAGTGTCTAAAACCCATTGGATGCTTAGGTCGTTATCCTTAGCAAGTTGTAAAACCTCGTCAGCGCTCTCGTACGAACATTTGGCACTGCGTGGATCGAAATTCTGCACCACATCAATTAAAGCCGCTTTTTTAGTTTTGGGATCAGCGACAATATATTGCACTGACCCGGTATCTGCCTCGTAAATTCCCCAGACGTCCGGAGACTGAGGGCCTATTGAAGGGCTTTTGCGAATAATGCTTGTCATAATGTAAGCCTCCTGGCAGTTGACTGCCGTTTGCAATCGCTTAATTGGTTATAAGCATATAACAAAATGTTTCTTACGCAAGTGATAGAACCCTTTCGTTGGTCGATTACCATAATCGATTTTTGCGATGAAATAATTCGTTCTAATAGACTGTTTAGTTATAGCGTATTGCTATTTGATCCGGATCTATTTTAGGAGTAAGGTTACCTCAAGTTATATGCTTATTGCTTTTAGATATATAAAGAAAATGTATTTTATGAGGTATTCACCATGTCAGTAGCCGTAACAAACACGAGTAGTATTGAACCGGTCGTCACGCATTTTTTCGACGAACCCACTAATACCTATAGCTACGTAGTGCAGGATCCGCAATCAAAGCATTGTGCCATTATCGACTCAGTACTCGATTTTGATTATGCTGCCGGCCGCACTAACACCGAGTCGGCCGAGGCTATTTTAGCCTTTATTAAAGAGCATGATTTAACCGTAGATTGGATTTTAGAAACCCACGTACACGCCGACCATTTATCAGCAGCGCCTTATTTGCAACAACAGACCGGAGCTAAACTAGGCATCGGCGAGCATATCAAAACGGTACAAGACACCTTTGGCAAAGCATTTAATGCCGGTACCGAATTTGCCCGTGACGGTAGCCAGTTTGATCAACTGTTTGCCGATGGCGATACATTTAATATTGGCAACATCGAAGCCCGGGTATTACACACCCCAGGGCACACGCCGGCGTGTTTAACCTATGTGATGGGTAATGCAGCCTTTGTTGGCGACACCTTGTTTATGCCGGACTTTGGCACAGCCCGTTGCGACTTCCCCGGCGGCGATGCCCGCACACTGTACCGCTCTATTCAAAAGGTATTCGCATTGCCTGATGATACCCGCTTGTTTATGTGTCACGACTATAAAGCACCTGATCGCGAGGACTATGCGTTCGAAACAACCGTGGCAGAAGAAAAGCAAAATAACATTCACGTTGGCGGTGGCAAAACCGAAGATGAGTTTGTAAAAATGCGTACCGAACGCGACGCGACACTGGCAATGCCGCGGCTAATCCTACCCTCGGTACAGGTCAATATGCGCGCAGGAGAAATGCCTGCGCCCGAGGGTAATGGCCAGCGCTACCTTAAAATTCCACTTAATTTATTCTAACCGGGGTCTTGCTATGGAACGTCGTAAACTCAGCCCGTTTATCAGTGTTTCGCCACAGATCTCTGTCGAAGATGTTGGTGTCGCAGCCTCACTCGGGTTCAAAACTATTGTCTGTAACCGTCCTGACAACGAGGGTGAAGACCAGGTCAACGCCGATAAAATTCAACAAGCTGCAGAAAAAAATGGGTTAGCATTTGAACACTTACCGGTGGTTTCCGGCAATATCACCGATGACGATGTCAGCGCCTTTACTAAGCTCATGGCAACCGTTAAAGGCCCGGTACTGGCTTATTGCCGCACTGGCACCCGTTCATGCACATTGTGGGCGTTAGCAGAAGCCGCCCATTTGGCGCCACAAACCTTGTTGGATACTGCACAACAAGCCGGCTATGACCTATCCGGTCAGCAGTCACGACTGCAACAACGTTTTGATCAAAGCGCAGCAGCAAACGCTTCCGCCGCCCCACAATCAGTCAGTAAACACACTGTTGTTATTGTTGGCGGTGGTGCGGGTGGCCAGGCTACCGCAGCCAGTATTTTAAAACGCCAGCCGCAAACCGATATTGCCATTGTCGAGCCAGCCGAAGCGCACTATTACCAACCGGGGTGGACATTAGTCGGTGGGGGCGTCTTTGAACGTGAACAAACGAAAAAACGAATGCGCGATATCATGCCCAAAGCGGCAACATGGTATCAAACGGCGGTTAGTCAGTTTTTGCCCGAGCAACAGCGCATTGTGCTTGAAAACGGCGACCAACTTGCATACCAATGCCTGGTCGTCGCCACGGGACTCAAATTAGACTGGGAGGCCATTCCGGGGTTAAAAGAGAGTCTGGGCCAGCACGGCGTCACTTCAAATTATCGCTTTGACCTGGCGCCTTATACCTGGAAATTAGTGCAGGCAACCCGCAAGGGCAAGGCTATTTTTACGCAACCACCCATGCCGATTAAGTGCGCTGGTGCGCCACAAAAGGCCATGTATTTGTCTTGTGATGAATGGCAACGCAATGAACTTCTAAAAGACATTAACGTTGAGTTTTGTACCGCTGGCGCCGCCCTTTTTGGGGTCAAAGAGTATGTCCCGGCGTTACAAAAATACGTTGATCGTTATGGCATTGAGTTGCAGTTTCAACACAATTTGATTGCTGTAGACGGACCCCAGCAAAAAGCAACTTTTGCAGTCACGGATAGCAACGGTGAAACCACGCAGGTTGAAAAATCCTTCGACATGCTACACGTGTGCCCGCCGCAAGTCGCACCTGATGTTATTGCCAGCAGTCCGTTAGCCGATAGCAACGGATGGGTTGACGTTAGTGCCGAAACCTTGCAACACAAGCATTTTGGCAACGTTTATGCGGTTGGTGATGTAGCTAACGCGCCTAACGCCAAAACCGCCGCTGCAGTGCGCAAGCAAGCACCTGTTGTAGCAGAGAACGTGTTATCAACGCTAGCCGGCAAAAATGCGATGGCTGTTTACGAAGGCTACGGCTCATGTCCATTAACCGTTGAGCGCGGCAAAATCGTGTTAGCAGAGTTTGGTTATGGTGGTAAGTTGCAACCGACCTTCCCTGCCTGGCTGGTCGATGGCACTAAGCCCTCGCGCATGTCGTGGTTTTTGAAAGAAAAGATGCTGCCCTGGCTGTACTGGGATGTCATGCTTAAAGGTAAGGAATGGCTGGCAAAACCCAAACACCTTAGCCACCGACCCGAACCGCACAGCGCCCCCGACGCTTGTAATTTCGAAGACAAAAAATAACCCTTTCCCAACCTTGTGGCGGCTACTCACTCTCTCCGGTAGCGGCCACTTTTTTAATAAGGTTGTAATTCAATGCGCTTGCCTCCGGGCACATTCGGATATTCCAGTTGTTGCGGTCCTATATGACTGATAATCAGCCAGAGTTTGTCTTTATTAGCGGATACCATGTTTTCCAGCATACGCTTGGCTAGGTCGCGCTCTAAACCGGCAAAGGGTTCATCTAACAGCATAATTGGCCGCCCCTGCAACAGCACCCGCGCCAATGCCAGACGTCTTAATTGACCTCCGGATAAGGTGATACCCCGAGCCCCCAACAGCGAGTCTAACGCCTTGGGCAATGTATTGATAACCACGTCCAGTTCGACAGTTTTCAATACAGACCAGATATCCTCTTCGGACAACGGCCGCTGAGCCGGATTAAGATTTTCCCTGACCGTACCATCAAGAACTTCGGTTTTTTGTGTCAAAAAACTAACCTGAGAAGAAATTTCAGTGCCATTGGATAAGGTTATTTTGCCGCCTGCTGTAGGCAGCCAACCCATGATGGCCTCCGCTAACGAGCTTTTTCCTAGTCCTGACGGCCCCTGTAACCAATGGACTGCGCCGGTTTCAAAACAAGCTGAAACAGGTTTTATTAACAGACGTTGATTGCGCATCACGCTCACCTGGTTCAGGGTTAACGTTGCAGTGTGACTCGCTTTGTGAACCGCCTTACCTTGCGGGCTTACTTGCGAAGACTGCCCATCAGTAAGCAAGCGCCGCGCTGCTGCGAGCGTCTTACCGTAACCACCCCATTGCGATGGCAAATCAGCAGCTAACTCTTGCCATGCTAATGCTGACAGTACCAGCATGATCATCTCGGCTGCGCTTAAATTCCCCGCCTGAAATGTAAGTGAAGACAGTATCACCACAACCATAAAAATAACCTGTGAAAGTAGCTCAACCAGCCATAACGCACGGTGTTGCAGCGCTAACTGTTGGTCATCGAGCTGTTCTTGCCGCTGGGCTTGCTTTAAAAGGCTTTGCTGTTGCGCCGCATAGGCATCCCATGCCACCAGTTCAGTAATCGATTCGGTGAGTGCCATAGCCTGCCGACGCAGCCGTTGGGTGGACTGCAACTGCTGCAGCGCCAGTCGCCGGGTTATTGCCGCCATGCGGCCGCTGACTAACAGCACTAGCGCCATGACTAACACTAGCGCCAGCGCCGCGGCGGGAATATACAAATACCAAAATACCGTTAGTGAAAACGTTGCAGCCACAAATACAATGACCGGCGCAACCAGCCGTAACAGCAGGTTATCCATGGCATCCAGATTGCGGGTAAGGTTTTGTACGCCATCGGCAACACGCAACGACGCTAACTGCGCCATCGCCTGCTGCTTTAACCGTTTAAATAATGCAATGCGCCAGCGTGCCTGCAGCTTTAACACCATGTCGTGGTTTACCAGCCGCTCAATGTATCGACTCAGCGTTCGGGCGATAGCAAAAAAACGAATACCGGCCCCCGGCGTGTAAATATCAAAGGCCGTGTATAAAGCCGCAGCGGTAATAAACCACCCCGACAACGACAACAAACCGATACCAAACAATGCCGTCGCCACAGCCAGAGCTAATCCAACAACTAACTGCAACCGCGCACTCTTCAGTTGTTTCAGCCAGGGTTTTAGCAGCTGCCAGTCTCGCTTTATCATGCCACCACCCTAATCTGTCGCGTTGCGCTAGCGATTAGTGCAGGATCATGGGTTGCCACGATAACCGTATGCCCGCTGGCACAGTATTCCTTCAAACAATGCCGAATCGCTTGTGCGGATATTTCATCAAGATTTTCCGTCGGTTCATCGGCAATCAACACCGCGCGCCTGGACAAAAGGCAACGCGCTAGAGCCAGGCGGCGCTGCTCACCACCCGATAAACCTAACCCACCCTCTGCCAGTTTAGTATCTAAACCGAGCGGCAGATTGGCGACTAATTGATCCAGTTTAACCTGCTCCAACGCCGCCGTAATTTGCGCATCACTATGCTGTTCAAATAAATTCATGTTGGCTCGCAGGCTGCCTGCGCTTAAAAACGGTTGCTGAGCAAAGTAGGCGATGTCAGTGGTCGCTTGCTCAGACCGAGTCAGTTTGCCATTAAACGGCATGAGTCCAATCAGCACCTTTAGCAAGGTTGTTTTGCCACTGCCCGAATTGCCGTTAATCACACATAAATCGCCGCAGGCAATCTCGTTATCTGAAAAATCTATTGGTTTACCGCCAGCGTCATCTGCTTGACTTAGGTTTACTTTTAAACCACGCCACTGGTAAAGCGTATTGGGGCTCGACGTTTTTTGTATTCGTGACTGAGTTGGGGGCTGAGAATAAGATACATCCGCCTTGTTCACTTCACATAGCAAAGTTGCCGCGCCTATGGCAGCCGCGCGATCGTGATAACTTTGTGCAAATTGCCGTAGCGGTGCGAAATATTCCGGCGCCAGTAACAACACCAGCAAACCGCTAAAAAGTGTCAACTGGTCTGCGCCCAGCCAGTCAATGTACCCCAACAACCCGAAGCCGACGTAAAGGGCAACTCCTGCAATCGCAACACTGGAAAAGAACTCCAGCACAGCCGACGATAAGAAAGCGATACGTAGCGTCGACATCGTTGCTTTGCGATAGCCCTCGCCCGCTGCAGCAACATCGTTCACGGCCACGGCGCCCGCGTTAAATAGCTTCAACGTAGTAATATTGCGTAACTTGTCGGTAAAAACCCGGCTTAATGCAAAACTTTGCTGCGCATGTTTTTGGCTGAGCTTTTCAGCCCCGAGCCCAACCAGCGCCATAAAGACCGGAATAATCGGCCCTGAAAACAGTAACAGTACACCGACTACGGTATTGAGATAAAAACATACCAACAGAATAATTGAAGGCGATGCCACCACCAGATACTGCTGCACAAGATAGCGACTGAAGTAGCCTTTTAGCGATTCAATAGGATCTAACTGTAATGCGCCATCAGCCGCAGCAAGAACTTGTCCTGACTGAGCCTTGTGTTGCCAGTCTTGAGTCAATTGGTGACGCGCACGCTGGCTGGCAATAAGTGTCGCACGGCGTAAATACCGCTGCTGCCATAGGGGCACTATAGTCCGCACCAGGCTTGTGGCGGCTAACCCGGCGATTAATAACAGTTGGGATTCAACAGCGTTTCCGTTCACAAATAGCCGTTCGGCTAACAAAGCCAATAGGGCTAACTGGCCAATGACAACGACCGTTTTTAACAGCCCTAATAAAAACGCCCACTGAATGGGGCGTTTTACTGCAGCGGCAAGTTGCCGAAGATAGCTTGAAGCGGACGCAAATGCTGCGTTCATGGATTCTTCCTGGTGATAACCTAGTAAGAGCCTAGTGATAACCCTGGTCGGCTTTAACCTTACCGCGGAACACCCAATAGGTCCAAGCGGTATAAACCAGCACAATAGGGATCACAAACAGTAAACCAATTAATAAAAACAGCTGCGATTCGTGTGCAGAGGCGGCGTCTGCCAGAGTATAGTTTGGCGGTACCACGTACGGCCATTTACTCGCTAACAAGCCCAGATAAGTGAAGACAAACAATGCCATGGTTGCGATAAATGGCGTACCCTCGCGGCGTTGGCTAACCGAACGATAAATCCAAAACGCACTAGCCAGCCCCAAAATAGGCAGTAACCATATCGCTGATATACCATCAAACCAGCGGTCTGCAACAAATGCATCGACAAACGGCGTCCCAATACTGATGGCAAAGAAAATGACCAAAACGGCAGCCAGTAATGGCTTGACCAGCTTATAAGCCCACTCCTGAGTCGAGCCCTCTGACTTCATGATCAACCAGGTAGCACCAAGCAGCGCATAACCTGCCACTAAACCAATGCCCGTCAGTACGGTAAACGGTGTCAGCCAGTCCAGCGCACCACCCACATAACGCATGTTTTCGGTTTCGAAGCCTTGAATGTAAGCACCCACTACCGCGCCCTGTGCAAAGGCTGCCACGGTTGAGCCAATCGCGAATGACCAGTTCCATAAATAGCGGGATGAATGCGCCTTAAAGCGAAACTCAAAGGCAACGCCACGAAATATCAGCCCGGCGAGCAGTAAAAACACGCCAATGTAGAGTGCCGGTAAAAAGATGGAATAGACCAACGGAAAGGCGGCTAACAATCCCGCGCCACCCAGCACCAGCCAGGTCTCGTTACCGTCCCAAACCGGTGCCACTGAATTCATCATAATATCTCGATCATGGTCGCTCGGCGCAAACATAAACAAGATACCCTGACCCAAATCAAAGCCATCCATCAATACATACATAATAACGCCAAAAGCAATGATTCCGGCCCAAATGTAGGTTAAGTCAAAAACAGGTTCACTCATAACGGCCATCCTTAATCAAAACTTGCTTCAGCAGCAGACAGTGGACGTTTAGCACGATGTTTATCATCCTCGTGCTGCTCGGTTCCCTCGGTTCCCGTGCGAATGACTCGCGTAAGGTAATATGCACCAGCAGCGAAAACACAGGCATAAACCAGGAAGTAACCAATCAGTGTAAATAACGCCATCCCGCCAGTTAGAGAAGGCGTCACGCCTTCAGCGTGTGTCATTTGTCCGTATACCAAATAGGGGGCTCTCCCCACTTCAGTAACGAACCAACCTGACAGCACCGCAATAAACGGGCTTAGGGTCATTAACCTGAGTGTCTGTAAGTACCAACGCTTGTGCATATAGGCGCGATTACGACGCAGGAACAAGCCGATAACCGACACCAGCACCATCAGTAGCCCCATCGCGACCATCACCCTGAACGACCAAAACACAATGGGGACATTAGGCTGTAGTTCCGGTGGTTTTTCTTTTACGCCGGGCAGTTCCCCGTCCCAGTCATGAGTTAAAATAAAGCTTGCCAGCTTAGGAATGCCTACCTCGAAGTGGTTGGTTTGCTGTTCCTGGTCCGGAATCGCGAACAACAACAGCGGCGCTCCTTTGCGGGTATCCCAGTTACCCTCCATCGCTGCTACTTTAGTCGGCTGGTGTTCCAGCGTATTCAAACCATGCAAGTCGCCAATAAATACTTGCAGCGGCGTTAAGAACAACAGCAACCACAACGTCATCGATAAAGCTTTGCGATGCAGTTCAGTATCGCGCTTTTGAATCAGGAACCAGGCACTGACACCGGCAACAACGAACCCGCCAGTAAGGAACGAAGCCATTCCCATATGCGCAAAGCGATACCAAAATGATTCATTGAAAATAGCTGTCGACCAGTCGACCACGTGATAAATACCATCACGAATTTCGACGCCGGCCGGCGTCTGCATCCAACTGTTGGCGGACAAAATCCAGAACGAGGAAATAAAGGTTCCGATCGATACCATCAATGCAGCAAAAAAGTGAACGCCATTAGGCACTTTACCGCGTCCAAACAACAGCACACCAAGGAAAGCGGCTTCCAGAAAGAACGCCGTCACCACTTCATAGCTTAATACCGGCCCCAGGAAGTTGGCCGTGGCCAGCGAGAAATTACTCCAGTTGGTGCCGAACTGAAATGACATGACAATACCGGATACAACGCCCATGCCAAAAACCACCGCAAAGACCTGCGTCCAAAAAGCGCCGAGACGCTCCCACTTAGGGTTATTGGTTTTAAACGCGAGTCCGTAAATCAGTGCAATATAGGATGCCAAACCGATGGTGAAAACCGGAAAGATGGCATGGAAGGACACAACAAACGCGAACTGAATTCGCGAGAGTAACAGCGGGTCAAGTTCCATGATAAGAACTCCTCATTTTATGACTCAAATTCAACGTATGCTGAACAATCAGTTTTCGCGCACGACAAAGGCACCGCGGATATCGCCAACCTCAAAACCCGTTGCCTGATCATCCGGGTAACGTGCATTGATCGCCTGCTTCAACTCCGGTTTAACGTTGCTACCATGACAGGCCGCGCACTGCGGTTGCATAACAATCGCCTTCATCCATACCGTTTTGCCGGAATCATCCGTGTAGGTCTGACTTGGCACCTTGTCTTTACTTTTTTGCCATTGTTGCTGAAAGGCTCGCAATACATCTTGTTGCGCTTCAGATGCCGTATTGCCTGGGTTTCGTACTTTTAAAGCAGTACGCCCAACCTGTACATTTAGATCGTCACTAACCGCCTGCGCAATAGCAGGAGCCTGTTCATTACAAACGGCAATAGCGGCAATATGTCCTTCGCTTTGTATCGTGGACATAAGCACTTTTCCCAAACGCTGTTGTAGTTGCTTTGCAGCCTCCGAATAGCTCGGTTCACTAGCGAAAACAAAACTTGATGGTGTTACTATGCTTAAACATGCAATAACTGACAGAATTCGTAACTTAACTGACATGGTTAACTCCTGCTTGGGAATTTTTACCTATGTTATATGCTTATTCGTTTTGGTTCTACATGTTCAGCTGTGTCGTTTTGTCGCAGCGCAATAACAAGTGTAGTTGATACTTTACAATTTTATAGAGTAATAGATGACAAGGTTATGACAGAGCAGCATCCCGACGAAAATTTGCCCAGTGTTGAAGGCGTTGATATTGACGATATTCGCAAGAATATTCAGAAGTTGCCGATGCTGCCGGTGGTCGTATACGAATTAATGAAATACGACCCCAACAGTAAAGATTTTTATGACATTGTGCTTAAGCTGGCTCAGTCCGATCCACCGCTCGCTACTGCTTTGCTAGGTTACGCAAACTCTGCGGCCTTTGCCCAGCATCAGGCCACCCGTATATCCAGTGTTAAAGCAGCACTATCCCGAGTCGGCGCGAAGCGTCTGTTTGAATTACTGTTTGCAAGCTCTGTGACGCGTGTCTTTCTGCCGCACAAGACCGAACACCGGCAGTTGTGGCAGCACTCGCTTCAGGTCGCTCATTTTGCTACCTATCTGGTAGAGCATGCCGAGCATCAGCATGTTGATCCGCAACAAGTGTACATGGCGGGTTTGTTGCATGATGTCGGTCGCTTCGTCATGTTGCAGTTAGCTCCTCATGCCTTGGATAAAACAGACGCGCAAGGCTGGCATACCGCTGTCGAACTAGTCGACGTAGAGAAACAAGTTACCGGTCATACTCATGCCGAAGTCGGTTTAAGTGCCTGCAAAAAGCTCCACTTACCACGTTTGATCAGCATCGCAGTGCAATATCATCACTCGCCTGAAGTATTTGAGAGCCGCTCGCTGTCCCACGAAAATAGACAGTTGCTTGCAGCCATCATGGTCGCCGACGAGCTGAGCTTCTTTTTAGCTGCTGATAGTAAAAATAGTCACCTGCCGCCAGCGGAAATTAAACAACAAATCGCGGAAGACGTGCTTAACGAAACGATTGATACCGAGCTAATCGCGCTAAACAAAATCTGTTATGAACTACCAAAATTATTGCGTAAAGTCAGTGAGGTACAAAGTTCGTTAGGGCTAGGCAGCTAGTGCCCAGCCCCTTATGCGCACTACATCAACGGCAGCTGTTTACCATTTAACATTAACGAGCCCTGTTTTAATTCCACGGCGCTTTGATATTGCTGTTCGTTTTCCACGATAAACCCTTGCTGCAGATAAACCGCGATGACCTGCTCGACTTGCTGCTCAATCATTGCCTGAAACTGCTCTGAATTTACGTCCTGGTTAGGCATTTGCTGCGCAAGCACCGTTTGCAGTTGCAGCCTGAGCGCGTCTTTTACTAACGGTTTAGCAGCTTCGATAGCGCCCTCAGCTAAAATATGCTGCAACCAAAAATCCGTTGTCGGGTTCGCTGGAATAGTCGCAATATCAGCAAACGTCACGTTAGCCTGACCGCTAAACGAGCCTTTGGGTAGGTCTCCCGAAAGCTCAGTGATGCTGAACTCCGGTTTGGCTGCCAATACCTGCTGCTGGTATTGTTCAAACAAGGCCGTTAACTGTTGTTGCATAACTTCCTGCGGCTGACCATAAGTTGAATTTACCAGCTGTTGATACGCTTGCGTAAATTCCTTGTCGATACGGCTAAAGGATACGTTCATAACCAGATTGCTGGCTGTACCGGACGGCAGCTGTGCCGCTTCTACAGCGGTATTAACATTAACACTCAGAGTATCGCCGGTCTCTGCAAGCTCGCTGCCTGCCGTCATCGTAAAGCCCGACAACACCTCTTCACCTGATTGCGTTGCGTTAGCAACCGACAACACAATATCGCTCTCGAGTAACTCACCGTTTAAGGCATCAATTAAACTGCCATTAGCGCTGGTTTGCAGATCAATACCAGTGATCGTAGCAGGATCAGAGGCCTCGCCCATCACCAGGGTTTTATGACTACCGCTGTAACTAAATGCGTCGTTACCGAATGTACCATTACCCCGGTAACCGCTCATTTCGACGATAAAATCACCATCAGCACTGCGGTAGTTAACATCAGCGATTTGGTCGTCATAAGTAGCATTACCGGTTAGTCCCATGGAGCCGGTCAATTGGTAAAGCGCCTGGTCCTCACTCCAATTCAGTGAGGTGCGTTTGTTGTCATCATTAGCTGTTAGCTGCCATGACAATAAGCCCAAGCCACCGTCAAACTGTGTTAACACAGGCCCGTGTTGCAATTCTAACAACATCTCCCCGCTATCCAGCGTCATGACCTCGGTGCTGCCGTCCGGCTGCGGCATAGGCAGCTCCATACTGACTGTTAACACACCGCGTGAACTAAACCAGCTGCGCTCATAAGAGGCAATCTCAACCGTGTAAGCGGGGTTAGCATCAATCGCGTCAGCAATTGCCTTGACCTCGCGTTCTGCATTTTGACCAATAAATGTGGGGGCGATAAGTGCGCCGGCAACAGCGACGCCAATAACTGAGAGAAGAACCTTTTTCATTATAATAATTTGTAATATATTTGTTAACTGGAACACCTAGCTTATCGATAATCACAAAAATAATCCACCTAATCCCAGTCGGAGTACTACTATGGGTATCAATTACTTTTAACAACAGGGAAGGATCGATGGCCTTTATAAAAGACACAATCGAAAAATTAAAGCAGACCAGCCCCGCACAAACCGAATTTTATCAAGCGGTAGAAGAAGTCCTTGAATCCATTGAACCTATTATTGAAGAGCGTCCAAAATACCGCGAACAAGCTATTATCGAGCGGCTAGTCGAGCCGGAACGCCAGATAATGTTCCGCGTACCCTGGGTTGATGATAACGGTCAAGTCCAAGTCAATAAAGGCTATCGTATTGAGTTTAATTCAGCGCTGGGGCCGTATAAAGGTGGTCTGCGGTTTCACCCCAGTGTAAACGCCGGCATTATTAAGTTTCTGGGCTTTGAACAGATTTTTAAAAACGCGCTAACGGGGCTACCCATAGGCGGTGGTAAAGGTGGTGCCAACTTTGATCCTAAAGGTAAATCAGACGGCGAAATCATGCGTTTTTGCCAGTCTTTTATGACCGAATTGCACCGCCATATAGGGCCGAACACCGACGTACCCGCGGGTGATATTGGCGTGGGAACTCGTGAAATTGGCTACCTGTTCGGCCAGTATAAACGTATTGTTAACCAATTTGATGGCGTGCTAACCGGCAAAGCATCACTGTGGGGAGGCTCGCATGTTCGTACCGAAGCAACCGGCTACGGCGCCGTCTATTTTGCGCAATGTCTGTTGGGCGACAATGATGAGTCGATGAAGGACAAGCGTTGCTTAGTATCCGGCTCCGGAAACGTTGCTATTTATGCTATGGAAAAGCTCTACGAATTAGGTGCGACGCCTGTCTCATGTTCTGACTCCAATGGCACCATTTACCATAAAAATGGTATCGACCTGGACTTAGTTAAACGGATCAAAGAACAGAACCATGGCCGCTTAGAGGAATATTTAGAGACCCATTCTGGTGCGGAGTATACAAAACGACAGGACTACCCTGAGGATGGCCATTGTGTATGGCGCTACGAGGCTGATTTGGCCTTCCCCTGCGCTACTCAAAATGAATTAACCGAAAAAGACGCTCAGGCTCTGCTCGAGAACGGCTGCCGCTATATTATCGAAGGCGCCAATATGCCGTGTACTCAAAGCGCGGTGGATTTATTTATCGAAAATAATGCGCATTATGCACCCGGCAAAGCCGCTAATGCAGGTGGTGTTGCGACCAGCCAGTTGGAAATGGCCCAGAATGCCAGTATGCTGAAATGGAGCTTCGACGAGGTAGACGACAAGTTACAGCGCATCATGCGTAATATTTATCGCGACTGTAAGCGCGCTGCAGAGGAATTCGATCATCCTTCGAATTTAGCACTCGGTGCAAATATTGCCGGCTTCCGCAAGGTGGCTGATGCGATGTTGCAGCAGGGGGTTGTTTAAACTTTGCTGCTACGCAGCGGCTTTTTGTTGGCGTAGCCAACGGCTATTTTGCGGCTCGCTGCGCTTGCCGCAGGCTGTTTGCGCCTTCGGCGCGAATTAAACCAAGGACATTTTATGCGTAAAGCTTTTAGTTTAGTTGGATTCTTGCTGGGGGCTGTAATGCTAACGGCCTGCTCGTCAGGTGATTGGCGTACGGCATCTCGTAAGTCTGCGGGAATTGCGCCTGAGCCTGCCATGCAACAACAAGCGGTGATTGAAGCCTACGCTGCTGATGCGTTTGGCTGGCGTGGTTGGTTTGCTGTGCATACCTGGTTAGCGGTTAAACCCGCCAACGCCGATCAATATACCGTCTATGAAGTGGTGGGCTGGGGCGTCGAAAACGGCCGCGATGCGCTGCGTGTATATCAAACCCCGACACCCGACCGTTATTGGTACGGCGCCAAACCAGAAAAGCTGTTATCCATAACCGGTGAAAAAGCCGCGCAATTGATCCCGCGCATTCAGGAGGTATCACAAAATTACCCGTGGATGGACGAATACGAGGCGGTACCCGGACCCAACAGTAATACCTACCCCGCCTGGGTCGCACTGCAGATTCCCGAGCTCGGCCTAAAGTTACCCTTCAGCGCTATAGGCAGTGGCTACGCCGACAATAAATAAATTGTTGACTGACGTTTGCTCGTAAAAAAGGCATAATACGCGCAAATTCTGATCAATGACTATCTGCGGTTTTACTCCCTTATGGAAATCAACGTACGCTTTTTAGAAAACATGCGCCTTGAGGCCAAGTTTGACGACTTTACCGTAATCTCAGACCAACCGATTCGCTATAAAGGTGATGGTTCGGCACCGGGCCCGTTCGACTATTTTTTAGCATCCTCGGTTATGTGTGCCGCACACTTTATTCGTCTTTATTGTGATGCGCGTGAGATACCGACCGAGAACATTCGAATTTCTCAGAATAATGTTGTCGACCCAGAAAACCGCTACCAGCAGCTATTTAAAATTCAGGTTGAGTTACCCGCAGACATTGACGAGAAAGACCGCAAAGGCATTATTCGCGCGGCTGAACGCTGTGCCGTTAAACGCGTGATCGAAAACGATTTGGCATTTGACGTAGAAGCCGTTGAAAATATTACCCAAGATGCTCAGGCGTTGCTTACCATCGACCCAAACGGGGATGAAAAAACCTATATCGAGGGCAAAGATCTGCCCTTAGAAGATACCATCAACAACATGACTCGGTTGCTGGCTGACCTGGGCATGAAAATCGAGGTGGCTTCCTGGCGCAATATCGTGCCTAATGTATGGTCACTTCACATTCGCGATGCCGCCTCGCACATGTGCTTTACCAATGGCAAAGGCGCAAGCAAAGAGAGCGCACTGTGTTCAGCTTTGGGTGAGTTTATTGAACGCTTAAGCTGCAACTTCTTCTACAATGACCAATACTTTGGCGAACAGATTGCTAACGCTGACTTTGTTCATTATCCACAGGAAAAATGGTTCAAACCCGGGCCAAATGACGAACTCCCGGCAGAGATCCTGGATGAGCGAACGCGCGCATTTTACGACCCCGAGGGTGAGCTTCGTGGCTCGCACTTAATCGATACTAATTCCGGCCGCACCGACCGCGGCATTGTTTCTCTCCCCTTCGTGCGTCACTCCGATGGCGAAACGGTTTACTTTCCGTCTAACCTTATCGAAAACCTGTATTTGAGCAACGGTATGAGCGCAGGTAATACACTGGCGGAAGCTAAGGTTCAGTGTTTGTCAGAGATTTTTGAGCGCGCTGTTAAAAAGCAAATTATTGAAGATGAGATAACCTTGCCGGACGTGCCACAAGCGGTGTTGAATAAATACCCGGACATTGTTGCAGGTATTGATGCGCTGGAACAACAAGGCTATCCGGTACTAGTTAAGGATGCGTCACTTGGCGGCCGCTTCCCGGTGATGTGTGTGACCCTGATGAATCCCCGTACCGGTGGCGTATTTGCCTCTTTTGGCGCACATCCAAGCTTTGAGGTTGCCTTAGAGCGCAGCCTGACAGAGCTACTGCAAGGTCGCAGTTTTGAAGGCTTGAACGACTTGCCACCGCCAACCTTCAACTCTATGGCGGTGTCTGAACCCAATAATTACGTCGAACACTTTATTGATTCATCCGGCGTGGTGTCCTGGCGTTTTTTCAGTAGCAACGCCGACATCGATTTTGTCGAGTGGGATTTTGCATCGCCATCCAATGACGAAGAAGCGAGCACGCTATTTGGTATTCTGAGTGAGCTCGACAAAGAAGCCTACATCATGGTACACGAAGATCTCGGCGCGCCGGTGTGTCGCATTTTGGTGCCGGATTATTCTGAAGTCTATCCGGTTGAAGATCTGGTGTGGGACAATACCAACATCGCCCTGCAGTACCGCGAGGATATTCTCAATCTGCATCGCTTGTCAGAGCAGCAACTGGAAGATTTAGTCGAACGCCTGGAAGACAGCCAGCTCGATAACTATATGGACATTATTACGCTCATTGGTATCGAGTTTGACGAAAATACGGTGTGGGGCCAACTCACCATTCTCGAGCTGAAATTGCTCATTTATCTGGCTCTTGAGCGCCATGAAGATGCTCAGGAATATGTCGAGATGTTCCTGCAATATAATGACAATACACCGGAGCGTGTGCTGTTTTATCGTGCTGTCGAAGCGGTACTGGAAATCACGCTGGACGATGAGTTAGCGCTGGAGGATTATCGCTATAATCTCGGCCGAATGTATGGTGAAACGGTTATCGATGCCGTTATCGGTTCAGTGCAAGGTAATACTCGCTTTTACGGTCTGACCCCGACTAATATGCAATTAGAAGGGATCGACCGTCATTTGAAGCTACTGGACAGCTATAAAAAGCTACATCGAGCCCGCGCAAACTCCGTTAGTTAATTTTAAAGCGGCCGACGGTCGCTTTCAGCTCGGCTGAAATATCCCTTAAGCGACTGAAGTCAGTTTGCATCGAGTTAGAGTGTGCCACCATTTGCTCAGTTAAACTATGAACACTCTCTAACTCGCCATTAACCTCGGCTGCCAATGCTCTTTGGCCCTCGGTTGAACTCGAGATATCATGGTTCAGTTGAGTCACTTTTTGCATTGCTTGTTCAATTTGAACAATAGCTTTAAGAACAAGTTCTACCTGCTCTTCGCCGTCATTACTCATAGCGTCAGTTTGCTCCATCGCTCCTTTTACTGTAGCTGCCCCCGTTTGTAGCTTTTCAACCGTTTGCTGAATGTGGTCGATAGAATCCTGGGTTCGTGTTGCCAGCGTTCTAACTTCGTCTGCCACCACCGCAAAACCTCGCCCTTGCTCTCCCGCTCGCGCCGCTTCGATAGCAGCGTTAAGCGCCAATAAATTAGTTTGCTCAGCGATACCCGTGATAACATCCAGCACTGAGGTAATATCTGCAACATCATCGTTTAGGCTTTGCACGGCTTCTGTTGCACTGGATATAGAACGGGAAACTTCGCTTATCACTTGCTGGGTCTTGTGGCTATTATTCGAGACGACTTTGACCGATTCTGCTGCATCTTCTACAGATTGTGACGCATCCTGAGCATAATTAGCGATGGTTTCACTCGTTGAGTTCATTCGCTGAACCGCTTCGACAATCCGAGCGATTTGTTGCTGCTCATTATGTACTTCAGCATTCAATTCATTCATGGTTCCTGAAACTCTGTCAGCGGACTCACTCACCTCCTCTGAAGAGTTATTCGCGTGTGCGATTAGCTGCTGTATTCTGTCTGAAAAGCGATTAAACTCACGAGCCATCGTCCCTACTTCGTCATCAGAGTTTATCGCTAAACGCTGAGTTAAATCCCCATCACCTTGAGCAACGTCTTTCATGGCTGCAGCAATCGTTTTTACCGGCTTAAACACCTTCATCGACACGTAGTACGTCACTAATGTCAACACAATAATGATCGCTAACAGAATACTAAAGGACGTCCACCGAGCATTGGCTATGGGCGCAGCTATCATTTCGCTTGGAACGAGTAACCCCAGCTGCCAATCTATGTAAGGAACTTCGGACTTTACCGGCACATAAAACACTTGATAACCAGCGCCTTTCCAAGTCACTGGAAAGCCACTTCCGCGGGCGCTACCCGACATTGTTGTGGATAACTTTTCAAAGCCTTTAGTTTCTGCGTTCATCGCTGACGTGTAGACCTTATCTAACTGCCCAATGGGAGTATTCAGCGCTAACTCAATTTCCTGCGTCGGAAAATAAACTAATTCGTTGTTATCATTAATCAAAAAAGCCTGACCCTGCCCTTGATAACTGATGCTATCAATAAGTTCAGCAATGGTTGTGATTAATATATCCACGCCGCCAATACCAACCAATTCGCCCTGTTGATTTTTAATGGGCATCTGCAATACCGAAGAAATCGTTTTATCCGTGGCATCAACCTGAGGAGAGGTCAAATATAAACGGCCCTCTTCTATCGCGTTATGCCACCATGGGCGCTTATTCGTAAAGTAGCCTTTGGTTGGGTCTCCGGCATCAGGTCCCGAAGTATCAACACCTACACGCCCTTCTTCATAAAGATATTCATAAGTATTTGCCGACCCCATAAAAACAGACTTAACCGTGGGGTCATTCTGGACAATGTTTTCAAAAGTTTGCTTTATTGATTGAAAGTCTGAATCGGTTGAAAGATCCTTCCCTCTTTCAGTGTACTGAGTTAACCATTGTGTCACTCGAGGGTCGGTTAAAACCGTGGTTGGAATGCGAGCGCGTTCACTGAAAAAGCTATTAATTTCAGCAGCTCTTAATTCAATAAGCTCGGCAACCTGAGCTTCTGTTTTTTCCCGCGTAAGATCGGCTATTGTCTGGGTAACAAATACGCCAAACGCAGCCAATAACACAATCAATACACCAGAGATTGAGACAATAAGTTTACGTTGCAACGAGCCTTTTATGTGCATGGTCCTACCGTTTTTATGATTTTATATTCGTTAATATTATCGACTAATTCATGGTTTTCTTAACAATGGCGCAATGTACGGATGATATTGCGAGCTGCGAGCAAGTCCCGTCAGGGTAAGCATGGACATTATAAGTTTCATCATCTACTCCTTACCTGCACCCTGTAGTTGCGCATTAATAAACTCACGCGTGTCTTTTAGCAAGGCTTTACGCGCCGGCTCGTGCACATACATCATGTGGCCGCCGTGGTAATAACGATAGATAATATCGTCAGATTTTATGCCATGACGGTTAAGGGTGTACTCGGCGTCAAAAAACGGCGTGATTAAATCGTAGTAACCTGAGCCTACCATGACCTTAAGCGCAGGATTAGCCCGTAAAACGGCTGCCAGATCAGGCGTAGTATTAACGTAATGCGGCTCCCACGAGCGTCCCTCAGGTAACGGGCTCCAGCGCCACTTGCCCGACAGTTCCGGGTCAGACGGATTTAAATAGGTGCGATCCCAGTCAATGCCAAGATCATTACGCATGTAATGCATCAATGATGCTTTATAGGCCGGAGAAATTGCACGTGCCGCATCATTTTCCGGACGCGCCAGCACGTCATCACGTTCATCGTTAGTATAGCGACTGTCGAGCAATCCCACGGCTATACCCTGGTCGCGCCGCAACTCCTTGGCAAACCGAAACGCATTAATACGCAAATCAACCTGGTCAATGTATTCTTTACTCAAACCCGTGAAGCTATGCAGTTTTTCGATAAGTTGTTGGCGTTTATCTGCAGCAAGTAAATTACCGCTAAATAATGCGGGCAGCAGTTCGTTGGTGGCAAACTCGCGGCTAGCCTGAATAAACGCCTCAAAGTCGCCGCTATTATCTACTTTGCCATGATACCAGGCGGTCGCCGCCATACTTGGAATGTAGGTAATATAAGAGATGATATTGTCATCCACATAAGGCGTTGAGCCCTGATAATCCAGCGCCTGCGAGACAAACACAATACCATTTACGTTAATGACGTAATCATCCAGCAATACTTTTGCAACCGCGGCGGCCCGGGTCGTGCCAAAACTCTCGCCTAACAAAAATATCGGCGAATTCCAGCGATTGTTTTCGGTCATCCACCGGGCAATGAAGGCAGCCATTGATTCGGCATCTTCGGTCAGGCCCCAGAAGTCTGTTTTCTTGCCCTCGCCGATAGCCCTTGAAAAGCCGGTACCCACCGGATCGACAAACACCATATCGGTTACATCCAGAATGGTTTCGGGGGCATCTTTAAGGGTGTACGGCGCAGCGCCGGGATGTTCTGCATCACTGGGTACGACAATACGCTTGGGACCATAGCCGCCCATGTGGAGCCAGTTTGATGAAGAGCCCGGACCACCATTCCAGATGAACGTCACCGGACGATTATCATCATCCTCGGCAATATAATCAAACGAGAAAATGCTTGCCGTCGGCTCACCCGCCGCATTTTTAAGATAGGTTTCACCCGCACTTACCTGGTAGTCAATGCGCTCGCCGTTAAAGCTTCCACTATGCCCGGAAACAAACCGGGTTGGCTCTGCAACCGCTTCAGTACTTTGTCCGGCCTCCTCTGTTTGAGCTAAGGCGCCAACAGACGTGGGTATACACAAGGTCAGTGCTATAAGTTTGATATAACATGTTAGTTTTTTCACAAGCGATTTTCCTTTATTAATTATTAACTCAGGTTAGCATAACTTTGTTAGGGGTTCTCTTTAGGACTGCTTGGCTGTATGGTTTTGCATTATCGCGAGCGCACTGCAAGGAAACAAATGAAAGGTAAAGCCACTTCTTTCGATATAGCTCATCATGCCGGGGTTTCTCAATCGACGGTTTCCCGCGCATTGCGGGGTAGTCCTCTGGTTAATGAAGAGACACGGCGCCGGGTTATCGAAATTGCCCGCGAGCTTAATTATAAAGTGGATAAAAACGCCAGTAACCTGCGTGCTCAACAGAGCTCAACTTTAGCGGTACTGCTGTTTGAAGACCCGACCTCTGACGATTCACAAATTAACCCGTTCTTTCTGTCGATGTTAGGTTCGATAACGCGGGCCTGCGCTAAAGAGGGTTATGACTTATTAGTTTCTTTCCAGTCCAGCAGTAATGACTGGCATGCCGATTACGCCGAGACGCACCGCGCTGACGGGATTATTTTACTGGGTTACGGCGATTATATTGACTACCAGAGTAAATTTGCCCGTTTGCTGGATACGGACACCAAATTTGTTTGCTGGGGAGCCAGTGTTGATGGCCGTCCGGAGCTTACCGTCAGCTGTGATAACCACCTCGGCGGCCGGCTCGTTGCTGAGCACTTTATTGAGCAGGGTCGTACTAACTGTGCTTTTATTGGCGATGCATCGCATCACAGCCCGGAGTTTAGCGCCCGCTTTAACGGCTTTGAGGAGCGCCTGCAGGAAAGTGGTAAACACGTCAGCGAGCGCAAGGTAGCTACCGCAATTTCTACCGAAGAATCGGGTTATCAAGCCACTAAATCGTTACTCGCTAACGATATTCCGTTTAACGCGCTGTTTGGCGCCAGCGATTTGATCGCTATTGGCGCTATCCGGGCGCTGCAGGAAGTTGGCTTACGCGTGCCGCAAGACGTGTCAGTGGTCGGCTTTGATGATATTGCCATCGCCCGCTTTTGCAGCCCGCCGTTGTCGACGGTCCAACAAAACACAACACTCGCCGGACAAATGTTAGTCGCCAACCTGCTTAACTTAATCGCTGAGCAAGCTGTCGATTTACCCAACAGCATCCTGCCGCCAAAACTTATTGTGCGCCAGTCCAGTCAGTGAATTACTGGCGCACATTAACCCTAACGTTGCTACTGCGCCAACTGTTGTTCCACAAGCGGATAATGATCCCAGACGGATTCATTACTCAGTGAACGTAACAGTTTAACGTACTCAGCATGGGTCCAGGCCAGCGGCGTTGCTGAATTGGTGCCTTCACCCAGCTCGTAGTCAAACGGGTTAACACCAACGCCATCCCAAGCCTGCTCTGGCAGCATCATGCCTTTGTTGGCAAATTCTTCCATGCCCAGCACATAGGTGTTTTTAATACGCTGATACTCGTCCTCGCTCAGCTCACCATCGGCCTCGGTTGCCGCCGCAATCTCGTAGTGGCCCCGTTCACCGGTAAAGAAAGGCCAGACACGACCACGTTGACCCGGCGTTTGCTCGCCACCTTCGGCGTAATTTTTGCCAAGCTTTTTGTCTTCCCCATAGCCATCGTTACCATAACGACGCCAGCCCGGATACTCCTGCCCTTGCTCGTTGGTAAAGGTGTATTTTACCCGAAGCTTATGTTCCAGGCTTTCATCGTCATATTCCGGTAACGACGCAGTTACCGACGGGCTATCTGCAGGGCGCACGCCATAGCGCACTAACTCTAAAAAGCCACCATCCAGAATCAGCTTTTTATCCATTCCCGGACGACCATTGTTGTCACCCAGTTTGGTATCTGCATTAACGTTTTTGTCCTGAGCAATGCGCACAAAATAGTTACCATCGGCTGCATCGCCTTCCAGCGTGCCTTCGGTGGTAAACATCAAGGCTTCGATATCCTGCTCGTATTGCTTGGCCGTATCCAGGTAGCGTTTAGCATTAGCCTCATCGCCACTGAGTTTTGCAATCTCACTGGCACTGATAAGCCCGGCTACAGTGGCTGCAATACTCGACGGTGAATAGCCCGCCTGCTCTTCCCAACGCTCTTGTTGGGTGTACGGTGGATCAATTTGCGTATCGTTCCACAACACTTTAGCTCGCCCGCCGTCTACCAGAAAGTCCGCTGCCGGCTTGAGCATCGATTGGTACCAATCACTCAATTCACTTTGTGTCAGTACATCCTGTTTATAGAGCTTCCAGGCCAGCATAATGGGCATAGAGGTTTGATCCAGCTGCACCGCAACCCATTCTAAATCGCCATTGACGTGTGTTTTTTGCAGGAACCAACCCGTGTCGCCTTTATTGCCCGGTGTATTTTCGGTCACTTGCACCTTGGGTAAATAGCTAAAGGCGGCTTTTGCGGTTTGCGTGTCACCCATAGCCAAAAACGCCATAGCAACTTGATAGAAGTCGCGTACCCAAACGGCTTTATAGCCCGTCTTGCCCTCTTCGGCGGAGACAGTGTCGCCCCAGGGGTTAGACAATGAAGCGATCAACGCGCCAGCGTAGGTTTTGTCTTCTTGCGCCTTCAACACCAACGCGCTGGTATGCAGTAGCTTGCCACCATCGGTCGTAGCGTCATACATTTCTTCAAGCTTTAAGCTCTGCAGGTAGTCCTGCCAGCCAATAGCATCGCCTTCGCCATTGTAATTCGCCAGTACCTTGTCGTAGCCGCTGGTTAAGGTCTTCCGGCCCTGCTCAAGTGCGCTCTGTTCGCTGTTACCATAGCTCAGCACTAAATCAAATTCTGCGCTGTCGGTGATTTCGCCCAGCGTGGCACTCATCGATACATTGCCTGACTGCTCACCGGTCGTTTGGTAGCGCTTAAAGTAACCCGTTGTTTTTAATTGTGAATGCCGGTCTGAGGTGCCGACAAAACCCACCGAGCCTTGGTTTAAACCACTCGTGCTTTGCAACGTCAGATAGTGTTCACCCGAGTAGGCTACCAACGCATCGTCAGCCACCTTGGCGCTGTCATCAACACCATCGTTGTTCACATAAGGGTTAACCTGAACGTGAGCCGTCAAACCTGGCTCTTCCGCCTCAAAGCGCACACGCACCATCAATGACTGCGCATCAGGGTCAGTGAACACATCTTTAATAATACGAAAGCGACCTTGGTTGTCTTCACTGGTCACACGGTATGCTAACGATAACGGACGTCCCTGCTCATCAACGTGCAGATATTCGACGGTATTTTTCAGGCCGTCGGCTTCGCTAATCACAAAGTCGTCGCCGCTGACCATAAATTGCATGTCGCGAATTTGTGCCTGATGAATCAGCCCAAACATGGTTTCGGTAATCATGCCTTTGGCGAGTGAAAACCAAACCTTCGAGACCGTACCTGTCATGCTCGACTCGTCATATTGGCCGTTTTGATACGCCTCATAAGAGGTGCCAATGCCGGTTTTCCCCGAGTACGCCCAATACGGCGTTTCGCCGGGCGCTCCCGGCGCCACTTCGTTAACGCCCGATGTTGTGGCGCTAGTGTTGCAGCCGGCTAATCCCGCCAGCAACATGGCGCTGGCAATTGTGTTCACAACTTTCACTGTATCACCCTATATTTTTGTTATTGAGTTTTACCCGAGTCAGCGACAAGGCAGCCAAGACAAACGAAGCCCCACCAATAACCAGTGCGTAAATAGGCTCGTTTGCAAAGCCGTGCTTTAATATGAGACCCAGAATACTGGCCGCGAGTAACTGCGGAATAACGATAAAGAAATTAAAGATACCCATGTAAACGCCCATTTTGGCGCTGGGTAATGCGCTGGCGAGCATGGCGTAAGGTAGCGATAGAATAGACGCCCAGGCAAAACCAATACCGACCATCGGCAGCATCAGCCAGTTCGGGTCTTTGATCAATAAAAAGCTGACTAACGACAACGCGCCAACCAGCAAATTAACCGCATGTGCAAGCCGAATACCCCACTGTTTGACCATAACCGGAATAACCAGGGCAGCTAAGGCGGCAAAACCATTGTAGGCCGCAAATAATACGCCGACCCAATCAGCACCGTCGTTATAGGCCTTAGAAGTGACATCCGCCGTGCCAAAGTGGTAACTGGTGACAGCCCCCGTGGTGTATATCCACATGGCAAACAGCGAGAACCAGCTAAAGAATTGCACCCAGGCTAATTGACGCATTGCCCGGGGCATGTTGAAAACATCATGGACCACGGTAAAGAAGCCGTTTTGGGTATGGCCCTGTTGCTGTTGCCAGGCAGCCAGCGCCTGTAATAAAGCAAAAGCGACTAATAACCCACCTAATAAATACAACTCCTTTTCCAGATCCATCAGGCCAACGGCAGCAATAATAATGACACCGACAGCACCACTAACCGACAGCGTGCGGGCGAAGTTGATGCGTGCTTTTTCCTGTCCTGCCTGGCTGCTATCCCCATCTTCGCTAAAAGACGCAAGCTGCTCAGGACTGTATTCTTTGGTCGTAAACACGGTCCACATAACGCAAACCAATAAAAACGCACCGCCAATGTAAAACGCGTACTGCACCGATGGCGGAATAACACCCGCAGCCGCGGTATTACTGACGTCAAACCAATTGGTCAAAACCCACGGTAAACTCGACGCAACGACCGCACCCACGCCAATAAAAAAGCTTTGTAATGAATAGCCTAAAGCCCGTTGTTTGTTAGGGAGGTTATCGCCAACCAGCGCCCGGAAGGGCTCCATCGTCACGTTGATTGATGCATCCATAATCCACAACATGCCGGCGGCAACCCACAGCGTCGGAGAGTTTGGCATAACCAACAAGGCGGCAGTCGTGACAATCGCACCATAAAAGAAGTAGGGTCGCCGACGACCGAGACGTCCCCAGGTTTTATCGCTGAGGTAACCAATAATTGGCTGTACAATTAGCCCGGTCAGAGGTGCTGCAACCCATAGAATCGGGATATCATCAATTTCGGCTCCGAGGGTTTGGAAAATACGGCTGACGTTGGCATTTTGTAGCGCAAAGCCAAACTGAATGCCCATAAAACCAAGGCACATGTTCCAGATCTGCCAAAAGCTCAGTGTCGGCCTTTCGTTATTATGTTGGGCTTGATCTTGCATTAACGATTACTTCCTAATTGGATCACGCTAACGCCCTGATAGGGCAGCGTTAGGGACAAAGTGCCATCGGTAAATTGTGGCGGCGCACCGAGTAATGCCTGAGCTTGTGACTCTTTCACGTCAACACTCACCTGCTGCTTCTGTTTAGCAAAGTTTGCCACCACCAAAACGCGCTGATGACCCGCTTGTCGGATAAAACTGACAACGTGCTGCGGCTGCGAGTTACTGACTTCCAGCAAGTTGCCTTGAGCTATCGCTGGTAGCTGATTAAGCGCCATCAGCTCGACATAAAACCGCCGCAGCTGGCGTTGTTCTGCGCTAAGATCAGCACCATCAAACTCGCCATCATTCATCCACTGCTGATGCGCAGGCACACCGATGTAGTCAAAAATACTGGTGCGGGTCGGGTCACCAAACCCCGGCTCTTCGGAACCATCTTCGCCAACCGTCTGGCCGAAGTAAATCATCGTCGGTGCGCGGCTTACCAGCGTTGATACAGTCATCGCCGGTTTACCCCAGTTCATGTCACCGGCAAAGTCAGGGCTGGCAATGCGCTGTTCGTCATGGTTCTCTAAAAAGTGCAGCATGTGCTGTTCGATATCAGCAACTTCATTGTGCTTCGCAAGCAGTGCAGCCGCGTCTTCGCGCCCCTGAATAATGGCTTTTAATGTGTCGTAAAACCCGACTTTATCGTAAAGGTAGTCCATTTTACCTTGCTCAAGATAAGGCCGGTAAAGCTCCGGGTTATAGACTTCGGCCAGTAAAAATGCATCCGGGTTTTGCATTTTTATGGACGCATTTAAAAAACTCCAGAACTCCACCGGCACCATTTCCGCCATATCGTAGCGAAAACCATCAACGCCCTTGTCCAGCCAGTATTGCGTGATATCACGGAACTTATACCAACTGTCCGGCAAGTCCTTGTCCTGCCAAAACGCGTAGTGAGCTCGGTAATCTTTGTTGGCATACTGCTGAGGCAAGCGTGGAAAGTCGTAACTGCCATCAGGTTTAACGCCATAATTAATTTTTACGGTTTCGTACCAATCGTTAATGTCGGGTTGGGCGGTACGGGCGCCATTACCCGTCCACTTCGCCGGGCTTTCAGTAAACTGACCATCCGCTTTAGGGTGCTCCATGCCGCCTAATGGCTCATAGTCGTCACTTTGTGGTACCCGGAAGTCCTCGCCTACCACGTAATAAAAATTGTTGTCGCGCTGGTAGGTCACCGTGGTGTCGTCATTGGCACCAAAGTCTTCGACACCGTCAGGTTTAGAAACCGAATGGTAATCGCGGGCAACGTGATTAGGCACAATATCGATGACGACCTTCATATCGTGCTGGTGAGTACGCTCTATTAACGCCTCAAATTCTTGTAGCCGTTCGCCGGGGTCAACCGCTAAGTCAGGGTTGACGTTATAGTAGTCTTTGACCGCATACGGCGATCCCGCGCGGCCTTTAACGACATCAGGATCATCGGCGGGCAAGCCAAACTCGCTGTAATCAGTCACGGTGGCATGATGTAAAACGCCGGTATACCAAATGTGGGTAACACCCAGCTCTTTTATACCCTCAAGGGCTTTGCTATCAAAATCCGCAAACTTGCCGACGCCGTTTTCCTCTAATGTACCCCAGGGCTTATTTGTCGTTTGCGTGTTGCCAAATAAACGCGTGAATACCTGATAAACGACCGGCTTTTGAGCGGTATCTTGCTCAGCCGCTTGCACGTTAATGCCCGGCAATACTACCAAAGCACTCAACAACAGAGCTAAACGCATTATGTAAGGCTCCTTTGTATAAATTGATTATGCGACGGCATCATGCTGACGCCATGCGCGAAAAGCCCCTCTGGTTAGGGGCTTTGTTAAACCAATTACCTAACAAAAACGTTAGAACTCGTAGCTAAAGCCCAGCAAGTAGTTGCGACCGTAATCCTGGTAATCGCGAACCTGCAACGCATTGTCACCTTGTAACGAGATAAACGGTTCTTCGGTGATGTTCTGCACCTGGAAAGTGACTTCCAAGTTCTCAAGTCCGCTGATGCCAGAGTCTGCGAAGTCATAGCCAAATTGCGCATCCCAGATGGTTTCACCCTGAATATCAACTTGCTGCGTCTCAAAGCCCAAGCCGTACACATCGCCTTTGAAGTCACTGCGTTTACGCATGCTGGTGCGGGCACTAAAGCCATAACGCTCGTAGTAGAAGGTTACGCTCTGAATGCTGTCAGACAAGCCGGGTAGCTCATAATCGTTACCGTTCTGGTCCTGAATATCCTGTTCGACACCGGTATGGCTAGCCAAAATACCGAAGCCTTCTAGTGCCTCAGAGAATTCGCTCAGCGGCAGCGCGATAGCTAACTCATAACCCCAAAGTTGGCCGCCACCACCATTGACTTTGCCTGAACCTGTCGCCGAGCTGGTCTCCGGAATTTCGCCGGTAGCAGGGTCAGGAACACCACTTAAATCAAGCTCGTAATTACCGTTAAAGATCCAGTCATTCAAATCTTTGTAGAACAACGCCGCAGAGAAGTAACCCTCGGCAGTAAAGTAATTTTCATAACTTAAATCTAAGCCAGTAGCCTCTTTAGGCTCCAGGTTTGGGTTACCACCTGATACTGACCAGTAGTTGCCATTCTCATCAGGCTGCTGTGCGCTGTAAGTTGCGCTAATTGACGCATTCATCTCGTCCAGGCGAGCGCGCGAAATCGTTTTTGCAGCACCAAAACGCAGCATTTGTTGCTCGTCGATGGCAAAGATCAGGTTTAAGCTAGGTAAAACATGACCGTAATCGTGGCTCACGTCGGTTGGCTGAGCTACCACCAGACCATCAACAACGTTAAATGCGTTACCTTGTGATGATTGTTTGGTGTGAACATAGCGTAAACCAACATTACCGGTAACAGGAATACCAGCAAACTGAGTATCAATATTACCCTGTACGAATGCTGCGGTGACGTCTTCTTGTACCGTCCATGAGCGTGTTAAGTGCTTCGGATCGGTTAGACTTTCGCGCAACAGCTCATAATAGCCGTCATCGATGAGACCCTGTGTGTCATAAGCAATCATCGGACCCATACCGATAAAGCTTAAATCTGCGGTACCCAAACGGTATTGTTCAGGTACTGACATCATGCCGACGTTATCAGGGTAGGAGAAGTCGGCCAGTGTCATATAGTACCCCTCGGAATCCTTACTTTTCTCACGATCCCGATAGGTCACACCGAATTCAATACCTTTAAAGAACTCATTGTTTAAAACTCGGCTGGCAGCTAGCTTTAAGGTGGTTAGCTCGTCCTCAACCGCCGGAGCATTAATAAAGCCATCCTGAGCGGTGTTCTCATATGGTGTGCCGACCAGTCCGTAGTTATCGTTTAACGCTGCACTGGCCCCCCAAGATAACGGGCCACCTAGCTGCATCAGGTTAAAGTCGCTGTAATCTAGCTGATGACTGAACTGTGCACCTGTGTTACCGGAATCAAACACATAACCAATGTCATCGGCAATACCATTATTATCGCCTCGACCGGTCCCGGCGTAGCTTTCGACACTCCATACCTGGCGTTCAACTTCAGAACGACTGGCATCAAATTCTAATGTCCAGTTATGGTCCAGGAAGTATTCGACGTTATAACCGAATTGCGTCAGCTCAGCTGCTCGTTCTTCATAGTCGTTGCGCAACACTACACGCTGACCTTGAGTAACCGCACTGGTGACAAAGCCGGTTTCCGGGTCTACCGTCGCACTCTCCGGATCAATCGAGCCCTGCCCCCAGGCAAACGGCACTTCAGTACCACGCAAGATTTTTTCATCAACGAAGTCAACATAAAGAGCATCAAAGGTCATATTGACCTTATCGGTTGGAGTGAATTCCAGCACCAACATAGCCGAATCACGCTCCAAAGTTGACGAACGCACATACGGTTTAGCACCGCCCAGAATAGACTCAGTGTCGCCCGATTCTGTCGTAAACTCCGGGTATCCCCATGAGTTCCAGCGCTTTTCTTGATTCGGAGAGCTCATGGTAGTGTACGCAAATGCCACACCGAAGGTGTCATCCGCAAATTGATCAATGTAAGAGACGGTGCCGCGATAACCTTGGTCATCACCGTCCGGGTTTAATTTATCAAAACTGGATTGTTCAAACTGGCCATTGACCTGAAATACCTGTTCGCCTTTAGTCAGTGGGCGAACCGTTTGCATGTCAATAACGCCGGCAATACCTTCGCCGCTCAGTGACGCGCTCGGTGTTTTATAAACCGTCACACCACTCATGATTTCAGATGGATACAGATCAAATTCCACACCCCGGTTATCGCTTATGGATACCTGCTGACGACCATTAAAGGTTGTGGTGCTTTCGTTTTCACTAAAACCACGAACACTGACTCGCGAAGCTCGCCCATCCAGCCGTTGTGCAGTGATGCCCGGCAGTCGTGCGATTGACTCAGCAATCGATGAGTCAGGGAGCTTACCAATGTCTTCTGCAGAAATAGATTCAACAACCGACGTTGAAAAACGCTTGGTGTTGATCGATTCAACCACGCTGCGACGGAACGTGCTGGTTACTTCAATTCGTTCAACATCTTTTTGTTGCTGCTGTTGCTGCTGTTCGCCTTTTTGTGTGGCGTTATTTTGAGCATCTGCCTCTTGTGCATAAGCGGTCTGACCGATGAGGCCGGCGCTAATAAGGGCAAGCGTTAGCATACTGGGTTTGAACGTAGACATAATAATTAATCCTGGTTGTTCATGCTTATCACCAAGTTGGTGCAGACTCTTATTTTTAGCCGCTATCCACTGTGGTTCTTGTTGTTGTCGGCGAAATACTAGCGCTCGTAATAAATTATTAACAAATTTATGCATACGTATTCAGTTGCGCGTTTGCCCCACTATTGTGCATCAGCCCCGCACCACGCGAGCAATAGCTGGACAATAAGAAATTTACAGCTCATCAGTTTACGTAAACGTAAACTTGCAATGAAAAATAATTTGCGACGACTCTCGAGCGCTGTAGCCCATAACGCAACCGCGATGTAGCCGTTATCCCGCAAATCCACGCAAAGTGCATACGTATGCAGATTTTTTACAAGGCTTCGTGGCTTACTTATTCTTTGCCCGACAATAAAAATAACCGATGTTCTGGAGCAACAAATGGCTAACCCTCTTTGGTGGAAAGGTGCGGTAATTTATCAGATATACCCACGCAGCTTTCAAGATACAAATGGTGATGGGATCGGCGACATACCTGGTATTGTTAGTCGACTTGATTATATCAAAAGCCTGGGTGTTGACGCGGTATGGATATCGCCGTTTTTTAAATCACCAATGAAGGACTTCGGCTACGATATCAGTGATTATCGCGACATCGACCCGATATTTGGTAACCTCGATGATTTCGATGAGCTAATCGAAGAGGCACATAAGCGCGACATCAAAGTTATCATCGACCAGGTTTTAAGCCACACGTCTGATCAGCATCCGTGGTTTTTAGAAAGTCGCGAATCAAAGAATAATGATTATGCAGATTGGTATGTATGGGCAGATGCGAGAGAGGATGGCACTCAGCCCAATAACTGGTTGTCATTATTTGGTGGCCCGGCCTGGCAGTGGGAGCCGCGCCGCGAACAATATTATTTGCACAACTTTTTAACCGAACAGCCGGATCTGAACTTTTATAACCCGAAAGTCCGTCAGGCGGTACTCGACAACGTTGAGTTCTGGCTTAAAAAAGGTGTCGACGGCTTCCGTTTGGATGCCATCAACTTTTGCTATCACGATGCACAGTTGCGGGATAACCCGGCCAAGCCTAAGGAAAAACGACAAGGGCGTGGGTTTAGTACTGATAACCCTTACGCATTCCAATACCACTATTACAATAATACCCAGCCCGAGAACCTTGATTTTATTCGCGACATCCGCGCATTGCTTAACAAGTACCCCGGCACAGTAGCGTTAGGTGAAATATCCTCTGAAGATTCACTGGCGACCATGGCGGAATATACCAGTGGCGGCGACAAGCTACATATGGGGTATAGTTTTGAGTTGCTCACGGATGACTACAGCAGCCGCTATATTCGCAAAACAGTAGAAACACTTGAAGCAAACATGCGTGAGGGCTGGCCTTGCTGGGCTTTCAGTAATCATGACGTCGAACGTGTAGCCAGCCGCTGGGCTCGTAATGGCCAGGTAAACGCCAATCAAGTAAAAATGCTGACAGCGTTGCTAGGCTCTTTGCGTGGCAGTGTTTGTATGTATCAAGGCGAGGAATTGGCGTTGGGCGAAGCCGAGGTGGCATTCAATGATCTTCAGGATCCTTACGGGGTCACGTTTTGGCCTAACTTTAAAGGCCGTGACGGTTGCCGTACGCCGATGCCGTGGCGTGACGAGGAGAATGCCGGTTTCAGCGAAGGTAAACCATGGCTTCCGGTTTATGCCGAGCACCGTGCCCAGAACGTCGCTAAACAGAAACAAGATCCTGAGTCGACACTGAATGCGTTCAGCGAATTCATGGCCTGGCGTCGCACTCAGCCGGCGTTAGTTGAGGGAAGTATTCGTTTTATCGAAACCGATGAGCCGGTGCTGGCCTTCTATCGCGAACACGATGGAGAATCGATTTTGTGCTGCTTTAATCTGGCTGACGCACCAGCAACACTGGATTTAACGCTGCAACCCACTCATCAATTTGCTGATGAGATCAGCCACCATAACGCATCCTTGCAAGGTTCAATCCTGACTTTGCCCGCTTTCGGCTGCTGGTTTGCAATGGTATGAGGACAGACTCCCTGGTGTCAAAAATGACATGACATTTTTGAGCACCCTTCGGGGTGCTTTTTTTACTTAAAAATGGTGGCCCCTCCCAGACTTGAACTGGGGACCTACCGATTATGAGTCCTGCATTGGTGGGTTTTCTAACACTTAGCTTCGGTTAAAAATATTCGGTTTTTCAGATGGTTATGTATTAACTGGATGTTTTTGATCCGACGCCGGTTTTGACGATTTTGATCTTAACTTCCGCTGTAACTACCGCTTGAGATTAGTTTGCTTCAAAAAGGTTTAATACGATTACTGTCTTTTGTCATTAGCGTCATCAATCGCGGATGCACAAATAATTTTTCCTTTCCTGAATCGACCTCTTGCAGCACGCCAATATCGGCTAACTGCTTTAAATAGGTTGAAGCGGTCTGACGTTTTGCAATATCACGCTCAACCAGATTGCTAATACGGCAATAAGGCTGTTCAAAAATAAGCTGAACAAGCTCGTAGCTGTATATTTTCGGTAGCTGCGCCTTTACATAATCGGTTGTACTTTCCATGAGCGTTCTAATCGCTGTAATTTTTTCACCGGTCCATATTGCGGTTTGCTCGACACCTTTTAGCATAAATAACAACCACTCTTCCCAGCTCTGATCTTTAGTGACTTGGTTCAAGAGGCGATAATAGTCTTGCTTATTATGAACGATGAAGCGACTCAAATACAAAATAGGCAGTGTTAGAAGACCCGATTCAATAAGGTATAAAACGTTTAAAATACGACCTGTTCTGCCATTCCCGTCATAGAAGGGGTGTATAGCTTCAAATTGATAATGGCTAATCGCCATCTTTATCAGCGGATCCAGATCGTCGTCATTATGAAGAAATCGCTCCCAGTTGGTTAACAAGTCCCGAATCACATCTTCTCCGGTTGGCGGCGTATAGATAATTTCGCCTGTCGTTCGGTTCCCTATAAAAGTCCCCGGTACTTTACGAATATCCATCTCGGAGTGCTTTAAGGTACTGCATACCTCAATAGCCGTCGCTGTGCATAGCGGCTTTTTCTCAAGTTGTATAAAGCCTTGGTATAACGCGGTTCGGTAACGTAATGCTTCCTTGGTTGCATGATCAGCACCTTTACCCCCTTGCGCATACTGAAAAAGCTTATCGGTCGTGGTAACAATATTTTCAATTTCTGAACTATCTTTTGCTTCAAGCAAAGGCAGCAGGTTAATTAACATGCTTTGGTTGGGAATGAGCTCTCCAGCCTTTTTTAACTCCGCTACAGCAGCACGTGCAGAAATACAGGCCTTCAGCACAGCCCTAGTTTCTATGACATCTAGGTTGGGTGGTAATGTCGGTAATTGATTGTACGGCTGATCTGCTTGCCAAGTCATGTTTAAATTTCCAGCTTAAATCGACATAAATAAACGATGAGTTCAGTTTATGTCGTTCCGATCGACATATCAATTTAATGTGTCGATTTTTTCTTATTTTTTCGACATGAATTATTTTTAGGTCGATATCATCGACATACCAAGCCTTAACCCCCCACTATGTCAGCCTAGTTGTCTCTTGGTGCATGATAGACCTCTAATTAGGTGGCCAAATTTAGTTTGCCACTACAGTTATTATCTGAATTCAGGATTGGTTTACAAAACAGAGCCCGAAGAAAATTTCCAGGCCCTGCTGTTAGGGTAAGTTAAAAGTTATGAACAACAGATATATTAGCTGTACGACCGCGCAGATTGTATTGGGTCATATCGTATCCGTAGGCTCCGCCTGCCGGATCAAACGGCGGCTGCTCGTCGAACAGATTACTGATATTCAAGGTCAGCTGAGTATTACCAAAACCCTGATAAACCAGCTGTGAATCCACTTGCCAGTAGCTATCAACCTTTTTGTGTAACCCCGGATTACTGCTTTGCGTGGCTATCTGCTGCTTGTAGCTGCTGGTGTAGTTAAGGCTAACACCCCATTGCCAGTCACTAACCAGCCAACGCAGTTGGTTATTGCCTTTCCATTTGGGCAGTGCGCCTAATATATTACTGCCAGCGCCATCAGTAGGTTCCTGACCGGCAACTAATGCCTGCTCGTACTCTAAAAGCCGTGACCAGGTGCTCTGAAACTGAAGTGTAGAATTGCTTAGCTGCAATTGGTAGTTCGCATCAATATCAAAGCCGCGGGTAGAGCGGGTGCCCTGGTTGCGGTACTGGTTGCTGATAATTTGCAGTCGCCCGGCGTCGTCGCGCTGAATGCGGTCTGCGTACTGGTCTTCATTATTGATAATGAACTGCGCGTTGTCGGGCGCAATAATGTCGTCCTGCTCAATTTCGAATACATCCACAGCTATGCTGGCACCTTTTTGCGGAGACCAGATAATACCGGCATTGAGGTTGGTTGAGCGTTCGGCATCAAGCTCAGAGTTACCCGTGCGCACTTGCGTAAAACCACGGCGTACACCCGGATCAATGGGGTCACTTGGGTCAATAACCGAGCCATAGCTGATGGTGTTACTTTCTGCAATTTCCGGAAGCGATGGCGCACGGAAGCCACGTGACCAGGAACCGCGCAGCAACCAGTCGTCGCCTAATACATAGTGAAACGCCACTTTAGGTGACCAGGCCGAACCAAAATCATCATAATGGTCATAACGGCCGGCCAGGTTTACGTTCAGGTTTTCGACAACAGGAACGTCCAGCTCGACAAAGCCAGCGGCAACTTGTCGTTTCCCTTTAATTAGGTTGATAGCTGGGCGCAGCTCGGTGCCTGATAACACTTCCGGCGAGGTTCCTGCATCCATTTCCTCTTCACGCCAGTCGACCCCAAAGGCAATGCTGAGTGGTCCGTTATCCAGCTCTTTTAAAATGGTGCTGGCATTGGCGTTAATACTGTTTAGCTCGTAAAACCCCGGGCGACGCGTATCAATGCGCAGTGCCTCAATGGTTTCTGCGTCGTTATTGCCGTTAAAGAAGTCATACTCGGCGCTGGCCAGCACATCTTCAAAAGTGTAGCGGTTAATAAAGTTATCAACGTACTCGCGCTGGCGGCTTTGTGAGTTCAGCACATTGACCGACCAGTCCCAGTCTAAGCCTCGGTAATTAACACCGGCCAGAAAGCGGTGAAAGTCTTGTTTATTGGCTTTTACGCGCTCGCCTACATCAAAAAACGTGTATTCAAAAGGTAAAGCCTCTGAACCCGGGTTGTTCGGATGCCCGATCGGTAACTCCACCGGAATATCCACTAAACTGCCGGTTTCCTGATTATAAGCCCGCAGTCCGGCACCGACACTTAACGGCGCGCCAAACACGTGGCTTGAACGGTTATTGCTGTACAGAAAGTCACTATACGCCTGTATGTCGTCGGTGAGTTGCAAAGTGCCCTGCAGTGAGAACTGATGTCGCTCAACTTCTGGCTGAAGCGTGTTGTATGGCTGAGCGTTAAAGGCACACACCTGACCGTCTGCGCCGGGGGTAAAATCGCTTCGGTCTCTTTTCTCAGAATGGCCAGGGCAGTTCTCAAAAGCCTGAGGGTTCTGCGGATCACTTAAATAGTTACCGCCCTGCGATGACCAGTCAGACAAACGCCCGCCGGACTTGTCGCGAAAGTCTCCGGAACGGGTAAAGTCGCGGTCATCGGCGTTTAAACGCTCGCGGGTCAGATAATCGTAGCTGAATGTCAGGTTATAGCCGTCGTCTGCTATGTCGCCTAACCCACTGATAACGCCTGCACTGTATTGTGTTAATGAACCTTCGCTGGCACCGCCGACACCCGCGCGGAACTGGGAGCTTTGTACGTTGTTACGCAAAATAATGTTGATAACTCCGGCAATAGCGTCTGAGCCATACACTGCAGAAGCGCCGTCTTTCAATACCTCTATGCGCTCCACCGCGCCTAACGGTAGCGCGTTTAAGTCAACGAAGGTGTCCTGAGTGCCCAGCGAAAAACCGTAGTTTGAGACCCGCTGACCATTCACCAAAATAAGCGTGTTTTTGGGGCTTAAGCCGCGTAAACCAACCGAAGCCGAGCCCGCCGAAAAACTGCTGGTGTATTGCTCGTCGTAACTGTTGCCGGTATTCACCGTTAAGTCGCGCAGCAAGTCCGTAAGCGTAATTTCACCACTGGCCGATATGTCACTGGCATCAATAATCTGCAACGGCGTGGCGTCTTCATTTTGGGTCCGTTTAATGTAGGAGCCCGTAACACTAATGCGTTCCAACTCGGAGCTAGCATCATTGGCTAACAGAGCTGGGGATGCCGATGCAGCGATAAGCCCAGCGGCAACAGCTGATAACGTAAAGAACTTTGATTTCATTAAATACCTCACAAAATAAACAAATAAGCCGTTTAGACGTCTAAACGGCTATTAAGCATAAGCGAGATTAATAGTGGAGGTAAAGGGGAAATCGTTGTTTGGGGGAAAATAATCAAAGAGGAATAGCTTCGCGACCTTAATTTAACAAAGGCAGAAAGGCTAGTTGCAGTTGATAGTCCTACCTAGCATTCCTCCGCTAGTCGGTTTCAGTGACTATGTTTAGTAATAAATACTATCTGTTGTACGGAACCTAGTATGTGGTGGCAAAACACCTGGTTACCGCAAATTGCCAAAGCGACCTTCTGTACAACAAAGTGGTGACTGATCCTGTTTTTGGACACATTGATGCCAGAGGAAGTGCTCGAAATCCAGCTTCTGTCACCACTCTGTTGTACAAATCCCCGCCCTGATACATTTTTACGCTCCACCACCCAACCACTTTACATGCACACCAAAATGAACCACACTAAGACGAAAATAACGATAAAAAGTGGCCATGGATGATGCTGGAGAAACTCGCCTTTTCGCAAAAACAGCGCTTAGCGTATATTGATTTTTGTTTGCTATTTAAAGGCTCGATTTACCGCCAGGACTTAATTAAACGATTCGAAGTTGGGTTATCGGCAGGCTCTCGCGACTTTAACCTCTACAAAGAATTAGCACCGCAAAATCTTGAATACGACGTTAAGCAAAAACGTTACTTCCAGACCAGTGAATTTAAACCGCTTTTCGACCATGACGCCAAACGCAGTTTAATTAAATTGGCGAATGATATTTCCGATGGTTTTGACGCCATTGGCGATTTACATTTTCCGGTTGAAGCACCTTCTAGTTTGAACGTTCCGGACATTTTTGTTGTTGCTAAAACAGTGCAAGCCATACTTAATGAACGCGCACTCGAAATTAATTACACATCGCTTAGCAGTGGCTCCGGCAAACGAGAAATCGTACCGCACTCAATTGTTGATAACGGCATGCGCTGGCATGTTCGCGCGTTTGATCGAAAAACCGAAAGTTTTCGCGATTTCGTATTAACCCGAATTAGTAATGTGAAACTCATTGGCAATTTCGAATTTGGTGAAGACAGCAATTCCGATACCGAATGGCAACGGATGATTTCCCTGCAATTAACACCGCACCCCAACAACGTTAAATTTCCCAAAGCTATTGAGATGGACTACGCCATGAAAAATGGTTTACTAACCATTGATGTTCGTGCTGCCATGGCCGGCTATTTATTACGTCGTTGGAATGTCGATTGCACCGAAGAGGCCACATTAAAAGGTCCCGAATATCAGTTGTGGTTGCGTAACCGTGCAAGTTTAATGAACACCAGTAATTTAGCGATAGCGCCGGGCTACGAAAACAATTCGCCCGCCCGCTAAAATTTATTTAAAAGGACGTCATAAAACATGGACAACACCGAGCAAAAATTTTTAAAGCAACTCGATGACAAACTCTGGAAAGCCGCCGATAAACTGCGTGCTAATTTAGATGCCGCCAACTATAAACACGTCGTGCTGGGGCTTATCTTCTTAAAGTACGTATCAGACGCCTTTGAAGAGCGTCAGGAGCAATTACTTGAGCTTTTCAAAACCGACGACGAAGACAACCTTTACTACCTGCCGCGCGATGACTTCGACAGTGACGAAGAGTACCAGGAGGCCTTAACCGAAGAGCTGGAAGTGCTCGATTATTACCGTGAAGCCAACGTGTTTTGGGTGCCCAAAGCGGCCCGCTGGAGCACATTAAAAGAAAAAGCCGTACTGCCTATTGGTAGTGTTTTGTGGCAGGACGATGCCGGTAACGACGTGAAATTGCGCTCTGTGTCATGGCTTATCGACAACGCCTTGGAAGAAATCGAGAAAAGTAACAGTAAGCTCAAAGGCATTCTTAACCGCATCAGCCAATATCAGTTAGAAAACGAGAAGCTCATTGGTCTTATTAACACCTTCTCGGACACCTCATTCACCAAACCAGAGCTCGGTGGTGAGCGCCTTAACTTACAAAGCAAGGATATTCTCGGTCACGTTTACGAATATTTCCTGGGTCAGTTCGCACTCGCTGAAGGCAAGCAAGGCGGCCAGTACTATACGCCGAAAAGCATCGTTACGCTGATTGTCGAAATGTTGCAGCCCTATTCCGGTCGTGTGTATGACCCTGCTATGGGCTCTGGCGGTTTTTTTGTATCCAGCGATAAGTTCATTGAAGAGCACGCTAAAGAGCAGCACTACGACGCCTCCGAGCAGCGAAAGCACATTTCAGTGTACGGCCAGGAGTCCAACCCGACCACTTGGCGCTTAGCGGCTATGAACATGGCCATACGAGGTATCGACTTTAATTTTGGTAAGAAAAACGCCGACAGCTTTTTAAACGATCAACACGCTGATCTTCGCGCCGACTTTGTCATGGCGAACCCACCGTTCAACGTAAAAGACTGGTGGAACGAATCGTTGGCCGATGATGTGCGCTGGAAATATGGCACTCCACCAAAAGGTAACGCCAACTTTGCCTGGGTACAACATATGCTACATCACCTGGCACCAACCGGCAGCATGGGTATTTTGCTGGCCAATGGCTCAATGAGCTCGAACACCAACAACGAAGGCGAAATTCGTAAGCGGCTCATTGAAGAAGACTTAGTGGAATGCATGGTTGCCCTGCCCGGCCAACTATTTACCAATACCCAAATACCGGCGTGTATCTGGTTTTTAACCAAGGACAAAGCCAACGGCATGGTTCGAAACGAGAAAAAACGCGACCGCCGCGGCGAATTTTTGTTTATTGACGCACGCGAACTCGGCTACATGAAAGACCGCGTATTACGCGACTTTACCAATGACGACATCGCCAAAGTTGCCGACACTTTTCATGCGTGGCAGCAAGGTGAAGGCTACGAAGACATCGCCGGCTTCTGTAAATCCGTTAACTTAGACGACATTAAAAAGCACGATTTTGTGCTTACCCCAGGCCGCTACGTAGGCGCAAAAGAACAAGAAGACGACGGCGAGCCCTTCAATGAGAAAATGGCACGTCTAACCGCACAATTAAGCGAGCAGTTTGCTGAGAGCGAGCGACTAGAAGCTGAGATTAAGCGTAACCTTGGGGGGCTTGGGTATGAGCTCTGATCTTCAAAAAGTAGCGATTGGTGATGTATGCAACGTTGGTGATGGCGCTCATAGCAAAGTAAAACGTTTAAAGAGAGGTGTCCTTTACCTCACTTCCAAAAATATTGGTAACGGTAAGCTTATTCAGCTAGATAAAGTTGACTATATTTCAAAAGATGATTTTGAACGTCTATTTCCTGCCAATAGCCGATCAACCAGACGGCCACAAGCCGGAGATATACTGATGGGCATCATTGGTACTTTTGGCAATGCATATTTATACAAAGAGTCCGATAATTTTGGCTTTTCTAGTTCGGTTGCGATTTTAAGACCAAATCAGGAGAAACTTCTACCGGAGTTTTTGTATTACGTTGTATCTAGTCAATCTTTTAAACTTCAGCACTCATCGCACAATAGCGGTTCAGTGCAAGGTTATACGAACATTCCTACCATTAAGGGGTTATCAATCCCCTTACCTACTCTTGAAACACAAAGAAAAATAGCACTGGTTCTTAAGTCGCTAGACGAAAAAATTTCTATTAATCAACAACTCAACCAAACCCTAGAACAAATCGCCCAAGCCATCTTCAAAAGCTGGTTTGTCGATTTCGAGCCGGTAAAAGCCAAAATAAACGCACTAGAAGCCGGCGGCAGCGAAGAAGACGCCCTGCTCGCCGCCATGCAAGCCATATCCGGCAAAAACAAAGCGCAACTAACCCAGCTCCAAACCGAAGACCCGGAGCACTACAACCAACTCCGCACCACCGCCGAACTCTTCCCCTCCGCCATGCAAGACACCGAATTGGGCGAGATTCCGGAGGGGTGGAGCTCAAGCGACATTGGAAAGGAAGTGACCGTTGTGGGTGGGGCAACACCCTCGACTAAGAACCCTGAATTTTGGGATGGTGGAGATATAGCTTGGACATCACCTAGAGACCTGTCAAACCTGACTGACAAGGTTCTGGTTGATACCCAACGTAAGGTTACGGAAGCTGGATTAGCAAAAATAAGCTCAGGACTTCTCCCAATTAATACTGTTTTGATGTCATCTAGGGCACCAGTCGGCTATTTAGCTTTAACGAAATTACCTGTAGCAGTTAATCAGGGTTACATTGCCATGAAGTGTGAAAAAGTATTATCTCCTGAATTCACTCTTCAATGGTGCAGCGAGCATATGGACGAAATAAAAAATCGAGCTAGTGGCACGACGTTCGCTGAAATCAGTAAAAAGAATTTTAAGGTGATTCCCGTGATTGTGCCAAAAAAGGAAATTATTGATGCCTTTTCCAAGCAAGTTCGACCTTTATATTCAAAAATCGAAATTAATATCAGGGAGTCTCACTCACTAGGACTCATTCGAGACTCTTTGCTCCCCAAGCTGTTGTCGGGAAGTTTGCAAGCCCACAACAACGAAGTGGAAACTGATTAAAATGAGCACTTCAGAGATGTTTTCAGATTTTGTCGGCAACCTTGCAATCAGTAATACTTCAACGATAAGTCTGAGGTACGGGGAAATAACTTCAGCACTTAATAAAAAGTTTCGTGACTCTGAGTCAAAAACAAACAATACCCTTCAGGTGGGTTCATTTGGAAGAAAAACCGGTATAAACGGAATTTCTGATTTGGACATGCTTTATATAATGCCCAAATCAAAATGGGAAACCTATAACACATCTGGCGGCCAGTCGAAGCTGCTAAAAGATACAAAAAATGCCATTTTAAAGCGGTACCCATCCACAAATGTTCGAGTTGACCGTCTAGTTGTGACGGTAACTTACACCAACTTCCAGGTCGAGGTTCAGCCCGTATTCGAACAAGATGATTGCAGCTACAAATATCCAGACACAAAAAACAGCGGGTCCTGGAAAATAACGAAGCCTAGAGACGAAATGGATGCTGTGAATGACATGGATACTCAAAAGAACTCCAACCTCAAAAGACTTTGCAAAATGGTAAGGGCGTGGAGAAACCAGCACGGAATGGCTATGGGTGGGTTATTAATAGACACGCTAGCTTATAACTTTCTAAACTCAACCAATGAATACGATACCAGAAGTTATAGCTTCTATGACTGGATGAGTCGTGATTTCTTCAAATATCTGTCTGAGCTACCCGAACAAAATGAATACGCAGCCCCCGGTAGCCGACAACGCGTAAAGGTGAAGAAGAAGTTTCAAAAGAAAGCTCAGAAAGCTTATAAGCTAGCTAAAGACGCGATCGAGTCTTCAGGTACACAATCTGAAAATAATAAATGGAAAAAGCTCTATGGTCGTCCTTTTCCCGCTGCTGAGAAGCTGTCTACGGAAGCGCTTGAGGCTAATCAGGAAAAGTCTTGGACCAATACCGAAGAGTTTATCGAGGATAAGTTTTCGGTTGATATCCGCTACCAACTTCGAATCGACTGCGAGGTCATGCAAAGAGGCTTTCGAAAGTTTCAACTTAGAGAAATGCTTGGCCGAAAAATACCTTTGAAGGCTGATAAGAAACTTAGATTTTGGGTAAAAGAGTTTCCATTTATCCAAGGGGCTAGTCAAGTCTACTGGAAAGTACTCAACAGGGGCGATGTAGCCAAAAAACGAAATTGTATAAGAGGACAAATAGTGCCTGACGGCGGGCGGAGAGTGAAAGAAGAAAAAAGCGATTTTCTGGGAAAACACATTGTGGAATGTTATTTAGTTCAAAACAATGTTGTTGTCGCTAAGGATCGAATTCATGTACCCATAGTAGCGGATGGAAGTGATTATGAATGAATCAAACAGAGTTTTAGAAGGTCAGCTAAGGGAGTGTTACGGCCGAGTTGTTTACTCCCACAAAACTCACGAGAAATGTGCAGATATATTGGTCGACAAGCTCAAAAAAATTAAGTTTTGGCAAATAGTGTTATCTGCAGTATTAACTGGTGGTTTAATAACAACACTTTTTGATTTTAGCGTACTTGCGTATTTCGGTGATTCCGAACAGCGATTCCGGAGTTATCCGATCACCTGTTAGCCGTTCTTTTTCATAACCCTCTTTTTACGCTAAGTGATCGGATTGGTCTAGTTTT
>NZ_SNXI01000004.1 GCF_004362895.1 Idiomarina aquatica
CCAGGTGACACGTCACCGAAACAGGCCGTATATATGCGAGCACCCAACATTTACCACAACGTTGAAGTTGCAAAACGGGAGGGGACCATATATGCGCCTTTGGCGCAAGGTCAGCACGAGTCGTGCCAAAGGCACGACCTACAGCTCTTTGATGGGGTTGCAAACTATTCGCATTTGCGCTAATCTTGCTTTAGCTAGAGAGGTGATTGCGAATGTATGTTTGTTTATGCAAGGGCGTAACCGATAAAACCATCAAGAAGGCGGTGGCGTGTGGTGATGTTGATTCCATGCGCGACCTGCGTCAGCAATATGGTGTGGCATCGCAGTGCGGGTGCTGCAAGCAGTGCGCGAAAGAAACCCTCAATGAGGCACTGGCCAAGCGCTCTACCGAATCTGCGAAAGACCTTGCCTTTGCCGCTAAAATTCCTGGATCGGTGTGCTACACTTAAGTTAATTTCATACACGAAATAGCTTAAGGAGTGCACCCTGATGAAAGGTGATGCAAAAGTTATTCAGCAGCTGAACAAGGTGCTGACCCTCAAATTAACCGCCATTAACCAGTATTTTTTGCATGCCCGCATGTATCAAAACTGGGGCTTCGAAAACCTCAATAAAATGATCTACAAAGCGTCCATCAACGAGATGAAGCACGCTGATGACATTATCGAACGCACTTTATTCCTGGAAGGCATGCCGAATCTGCAAGAGCTCGGTAAACTCTACATTGGCGAAGATCCGCGCGAGATGATTGAGCTGGACCACAAAGTTCAGTTTCAGGATGTTAATGCGATTCGCGATGCGGTTAAGGTGTGCGAAGAGCACCAGGATTACGTCAGCCGCGATATGCTGAACCACATTCTCGACAGCCAGGAAGAACACCTGGATTGGCTGGAAACGCAAATCGACCTGATGTCACGTCTGGGTAACGAACTTTACTTACAATCGCAGGTAGAAAAAGGGGAGTAGTATGAAGGCAGATAACAATGTTGTAGCGCAATTAAACCGTCTGCTGGCTTTCGAACTGACCTCGATTGATCAGTACACCTCGCACTCGCGCCAATACGAAGATTTTGGGTTGATGAAGCTATATGAGCGCATTAACCACGAGATTGATGACGAGCGCGGGCATGCCGACTTGTTGATCCGCCGCATCCTGTTTTTAGAGGGTGAGCCGGATATGACCACCCGCGAAAAGCACAATATTGGTCATAACGTGCGGGAAATGCTGGAAAACGATCTGCAACTGGAATATAACAACGCCAACACCTTACGTGAGGTAATTCAGTATTGCGAAGAAGTTCGTGATTACGTGACCCGTGACATGCTGATCGGCATTTTACGTGATACCGAAGAAGATCACGCGTATTGGTTGCGGATCCAGTTAGGCCTGATGGATAAACTGGGTGAGGAGATTTACCTACAGAGTATGAAATAAGCATGGCCTTTATTATTGATGCGTGGGATTTTAACCAGCAGCCGGCGAGTCGGGTTACGGACCTAACCGGTAAGCCGGTTGTTGGTTGTTGGTATCACCTAGAGCGGGATACCGACGGGCTAGAGGATTGGCTTAAACAGGCCGACATTCCGGAGCCGTTGATTGATGCGATGACTGAAGAAGACACGCGCCCGCGCTTTCAGCGCTTAAAAGAAGGTTTTGTGTTGTTGTTGCGTGGCGTGAACCTAAATCAGGGCGCCGCGCCGGAAGACATGTTGAGCCTGCGCATTTTATCCTACAAAGGCGTGATTTATACCTTCCGTAAGCGGCCGTTTAAGGCCATTACTCATATCCGTGAAAGCCTCGAAAAGCAGGACGGGCCGGATGATCTGAATGATTTTTTGGTGCACTTGGTCGAGCAGCTTAACCTGCGCATCGAGGATGTGATTGATGCGGTCGAGGTAAAAATCGAGGATATGGAGGCGGGAGGTTACGACAATACGGCTGTGCAGCAGCAGGAAATTAGCAAATTGCACCGGCGGTTGTTGCGTCTTAACCGCTTTGTGCGACCGCAGCTGGCGGCGTTAGATAAGTTCACTACAGAAAGTGAACGGAGCATGGATAATGAGATGCATCAGTGGCTGTTGAACGAGCGTGACACTACCCAGCGTCTGCTCGAGCAGATTGATTTAATGCTGGAGCAGCTGTGGATGCAACGCGAACTGTTGCAGCAGGCGGTGGCTGAAAAAATGAACCGCAATACCTATTGGCTATCGGTGATCGCCGGGGTATTCCTGCCATTAAGCTTTTTAACCGGCGTGTTCGGTATCAATATCGGCGGCATGCCGGGCGTCGAAAACGAAGACGCTTTTGAGATTTTTACCTATGCTTTAGTCGTCATCGCGGTTATTGAGTTTTTGTTGTTGCGGCGGCTGCGATTTTGGTAGCTTTTAGCTGACTCTCCGGGGGAGGGAGCCTCCGCCCCGCCGTCGCGCTCCCTGCGGTCGCTAAGCCGGCGGGTACTTACGAGCTGCAAAGGCTCCTCTGCGTCGCGAGCATATTTTCATTTTTAGCGTGTTGGCGTTGAATTCGGGGGGATTTATGCCGGCTTTCGGCGGTGGGTTCTGGTCCGCCCCCGCCGTCGCGCTCCCTGCGGTCGCTAAGCCGGCGGGTACTTATGATCTGTAAAGGCCTTACCTTTATTCCGGCATTTTGGTTTTGAAAGAATGCATGCGTAAAACGCATTCAGAGCGTCGATGCCCGCACTGCCAATGAATCATTGCATATCGTAAGTAGCCGCCGGTTTAGCGAGGCGAAGCCGAGCGCACCGGCGGGGCAAAGCGTGCCGTCGACTGAAGATCCAATCAATTAACCGGACAACTCGCGCACCGGCGGGGCGAAGCGTGCCGTCGACTGAGGACCCGCGCAATTAATCCGGCAACTCGCAAACATCTGAATCAAAGACGACGAGGTGGTCGAAGTCGTATTCGATGCCGACCTGGGCGCCGTTTTGCAGGGGTTGGTGTGAGGGGCCGACGGCCAGTACCTGGGAGGTGTCGGGTAGCTCCAGGGTGTAGAGATAGTGCGAGCCGCGGAAGCCGCGACCGGCGACTATGGCGGTTAATTCGGCGTCGCGCTTATCGGTGATTAAGACGTCATCCGGGCGCACTAAAAAGGTCACGTCGTGGTCGTCCTGGTCACACAAAATTTCGTGATCAATCACGCCCAGCGCGCAGTGCAGCTGATGTTCGCGGATCCGGCCTTGTAATAACACGCCGCGGCCGATAAAGTCGGCTACCAATTGATGCTCCGGCTCGTGATAAAGCTCGTAAGGGGTATTCCACTGCAACAGCTGGCCTGCGTACATCACACCGGCTTTGTCGGCCATAGCAAATGCCTCCTGCTGGTCGTGGGTAACCAATAATGCCGTAATGCCTTCCTCTTTCAACAGCTGTCGCACATCCTGCGCCAACAACTCCCTCAGTTCCGCGTCCAGACTCGAAAACGGCTCATCCAGCAACATCAGTTGCGGCTTCGGCGCTAATGCGCGAGCCAGCGCGATACGTTGCTGCTGGCCACCGGATAGCTCGTGCGGGTAACGTTTTTGATAGCCATTTAAACCAATCCGTTGCAGTAGCTCTTTAATGCGTTGCTCCTGCGCATCGGCAGACAAATGCTCAATACCAAAGCGAATGTTATCGGCGACGTTTAAATGCGGAAACAATGAAAAGTCCTGAAACATCATGCCGACCTGGCGCTGTTCCGTCGGTAACGACAGCGAAGCCGACGACACAACGGAGCCCTGCAAAGAAATCGCACCACCGGAAACCGGGTTAAAACCGGCAATAGCACGCAACACGGTGGTTTTGCCACAGCCGGACGGACCCATTAAGCAACCAATATCACCGGGTTCTAACGCGATACTCAGGTCATCGACGATGCGATGCCCGGCCAGTTCTATCGATACCTTGTCGAGTTTAAGGAACGCGCTCATTTAGTCTCCCGTCTTTATACTTTGGGTTTTTAACGCCCGCGATAACATCATCACCGGAATTAATCCGACCGCGACAATCATCAGTGCCGGTGGCCCGGCATCGGCCAGGCGCTCGTCCGACGCCATCTCGAACGCCCGCACGGCCAGCGTATTAAAATCAAACGGGCGCAGCACCAGCGTTGCCGGTAGTTCTTTCATGACATCCACTAACACCAATATCAGCGCCGCCAAAATAGAACTGCGTAATAGGGGTAAGTGCACACGCCACAGAATACGCCGCGGTGAGGCACCCAGGGTGCGTGCGGTATCGTCCATTTGTGGAGTAATTTGCTCCAGCCCCGAACTGACCGTCTGTAGCGATACCGATAAAAACCGTACACTGTAAGCAAACAGTAGCGCCACCACGGTGCCGGATAGCAATAAGCCAGGATTAAAATCAAATGCCCAGCGGCTGAAATCGATAATGCGATGGTCCATCCAGGCCAGCGGCGATAACAAACCCACCGCGATAACTATACCGGGAATAGCGTAGCCAAGACCGGCAAGACTTACGGCAACCCGCAGCGGGCGGGTCGGGTGGCGGCGACGGCCATAGGCCAGCCATAACGCCAGCATCACCGTGATCATTGCAGCCAACAGCCCCAGCCACAATGTATTTAAGGTTAACTGCCAAAACGACGGCTGGGTCCAGACCTCCGCGCGCTCGATGGACCACACCACCAATTCAAACGCCGGAATGATAAAGCCCAGTACAATAGGCAGCCAACAAACCACAGCGGCGTAAACCGCATGTCGGCCGTGCAACGGTTTGCGCAGCGATTGACCATCGCTGCGGCGTTGATAAAACTTGGCGCGGCGGCGAGAGTAGCGTTCGACTAAAATCAGCGCAATCACGAACAGCAATAAAATAGCCGCCAATTGCAGCGCGCCCTGAGTATCGCCGATGCCGTACCAGGTGCGGAAAATACCGGTGGTAAACACGGTAACGCCAAAGTATTCCATGGTGCCGTAATCGGCCAGTGTTTCCATCAATGCCAGGGTAACGCCGGTGGCAATGGCCGGTCTTGCTAACGGCATAGCAACCCGCCAAAAGCTCTTCCAGGGACCGGCGCCTAACGTCCTTGCGCTCTCAAAAGCGGCCGTGGATTGCTGCATAAATGCGGCGCGGGTAATTAAATAAACATAGGGGTAGAGCACCACACAGAGCACGAAAATAGCGCCCGGCAGGCTGCGAATATTGGGGAACCAGTACTCACCTAATTGCCAGTCGAAGGCAGCGCGTAAAAACTGCTGTACCGGGCCGGCATAGTCCAGCAAACCGGTGTAGGTGTAGGCGGTAATGTAGGCAGGCATCGCCAGTGGCAGTAATAACCCCCAGCTAACCCAACGCCAGCCGGGAAAATCAAATTGTGACACACACCAGGCACTGCTGACGCCCAGCACAGTCACGCCAATACCCACCGAAACCAGCAGGATCAGTGAATGGCCAACATATTCCGGGATCACCGTTTGCCATAAATGCGCCAGTGTATCCCATTGAGGATTTAACAAAGAAAGGGCCACCACAATTAAGGGTAACCCTATCAATGCCGCAACACCGAACAACAATAACGGGCCGCGGGTCATTAGCAACTCTCCTTAGAATTCAATGACTAAGGACTTATCTCCAGCCTGCGCGGTTCATCAGGCGCACGGCTTCGGCATTATTCTCGCCGAGGATGTCCATGGAAATGTCGTCTTGTTTAAAGTCGCCCCATTGTTGCAGAGTCTCGCTCCAGGCAACACCCTCCCGAACGGGGTACTCGTAGTTGGCTTCAGCATACCATTTTTGCGATTCTTCTGAGAGCAAAAATTCGATGAGCTGCTTGGCTTCGTCGACGTTGGTCGCGTGTTTGGTAATGCCGATGCCGGATACGTTAACGTGGGCACCGTTACTGTCTTGTGCCGGCCAAAAAACTTTTACTTTCTCGGCGGCTGATTTTTCTTCGGCGTCATCTGAATTCAGCATGTGACCAAAGTAGTAGGTATTTGCCACCGCAATATCACAGACGCCAAAGGCGACGCCTTTGATCTGGTCACGGTCGCCACCGACCGGCTGGCGGGCGAAGTTTTCGACTAAGCCTTCGGCCCAGTTTTCGACGTTATCGGCACCGTGGTGCTCGATTAATGCAGCAACCAGTGACTGGTTATAAAGGTTGTTTGATGAACGAATACAAATGCGGTCGTTCCATTGTTCGTCGGCCAGCGACAGATAATCGCTCAACTGTGATGGGTCAACGCGCTCCGGTGAGTAAAAAATAGGCCGTGCACGCAGGCTCAAACCCACCCAGTGGTCATCTTGTGAGCGAAAATGTTCCGGCACCACCTGATTGATGCGTGGCGATGATACAGTCTGGAAAACATCAGCCTCGACGGCACGATGCAGGGCGCCGGCGTCAACGGTCAGGAACAAATCAGCGGCGGTATATTCGCCTTCAGATTTTAACCGTGCCAATAGTGCATCGGAATTACCGGTTAATAAATTCACTTCGATGCCGGTTTTTTCGCTAAACTGATCCAGCAAGGGTTTGATCAGTGCTTCTTTGCGAGACGAATAAACGTTAACTTCGGCAGCATTGGCTGCGACCGGCAATAAACTGGTCATGACACTGGCGACTGCAGCCAGCGTGAATGCTTTGTTAAAGAAAGTTGCCATAGAGAAACCTCTTGCTAATAATTTGCGTATAGAATCAGATAGTTCGAGTAGGCTATCACATTTTTAACTTAATGATAGCTATTCTCATTTGTATTTTGACGAAAGTCAAGTGATTTACATGGAGCGTGTATGTCTGAATTGTCCCTGTTAGCGCTAATCGGGGTGCTGTCAATCAGTTGTCAGTGGTTAGCCTGGCGTTTAAAAACGCCGGCCATTTTACCGTTACTGGTATGCGGCCTGATTATTGGCCCCACGCTGGGCTGGCTGAACCCGGATCAACTGTTTGACGATTTGCTGTTTCCACTGGTTTCGCTGGCCGTTGCGGTGATCCTGTTTGAGGGCAGTCTGACACTTAAGTTTGAAGAAATTCGCGGCCACGGCCGTATGGTGACTAACCTGGTCAGTGTGGGTATGGTGGTTACCTGGATTGCCATTGGCGTACTGACGCATTTTTTAATGGGCTGGGAGTGGGAACTGTCGGCGCTGTTCGGGGCGCTGGTGGTGGTCACCGGACCAACCGTTATTCAGCCGATGATACGCTCCATTCGGCCGATTAATAAGCTGGCGAATATCCTCCGCTGGGAAGGTATCATTATTGATCCGCTCGGCGCCCTGTTAGCCGTTTTGGTGTATGAATTTATTATCGCCAGCCAGGACGTGGCGTTCTTACACTCGCTGCAGGCGTTTGCCAAAACCATTGGTATTGGTTTTTTCTTTGGTTGGGTTGCGGCCAAGTTATTAGGCCTGGCGCTGGGCCGTGGCTGGTTTCCGCATTACCTGCAAAACGTCGCTACGCTGACCATCGTACTGGGTGTGTTTGCGCTGTCTAATGCAATTCAACACGAATCGGGCTTGTTGACGGTAACGGTAATGGGTATGGCAATGGCCAATACCAAAAACCTGAATCTGGACGAGATCCTGGAGTTTAAAGAAACGCTCAGTGTGCTGTTGATTTCGGCATTGTTTATTATTCTGGCAGCGCGGCTGGACTATGCGCAGTTCGACGCACTGGGCCTGCCGGCGGTGATTTTGCTGGCTATTATTCTGTTTGCGGTGCGGCCGTTGGCGGTGTGGTTATCGGCTATTGGCACCGAGCTGCGCTTCAAAGATAAGGTGCTGCTGTCGTGGATTGCGCCACGCGGTATCGTAGCCGCAGCCGTGTCGGCGCTGTTTGCGTTAAAAATGGAGCAGTCCGGCTGGGACGGTGCGGAGTCGATTGTACCGCTGGTATTTTTGGTGATCATGACCACGGTGGTACTGCAAAGTCTTACCGCTAAGCCACTGGCGCGTTTACTGGGCTTAATTGAGCCGCCGGCGCGAGGGTTTTTGATATTTGGTGCTAATCAAATGGCGCGGGCCGTTGCTAAATCGTTGCAGGAACACGATGTACAGGTGCGCCTGGCTGATACCAACTGGGAGAACATTCGCAGCGCGCGCATGGATAACCTGCCGGTTTATTTTGGTAACCCGGCCTCGGAACACGCCTCTAATAATATCGATTTGACCGGTATTGGCCGGTTGTTAGTGATGTCGCCGTATAAGCAGCTAAACCCACTGGTTTCAGTGTATTATCAGGACTGGTTTGGCAGTAACAAAGTGCATGGCTTAAATAGCGGCGAATCGGACTTTCGGGCCAGCCATCAGTTATCGGAAGCGTACAAAACTACACTGAATTTGTTTGGTGAGAGCGTGACCTATTCTAAGTTAGCCAGCCTGCACTTTCAGGGCGCTAAAATGAAGTCGACGCCGATTACTGACAACTTCAGTTTTGAAGATTACCAACAGCAGTACGGCGCCCGGGCGGTACCCATGTTTGCGCTGGACGAGCAGAAGAAGGTGCATATATTCAGCACCGAGCGTGAACTGAAGCCGATGCCGGGCTGGCTGGTTATTGCCATGATATCACCGGAGAAAGAGGCCGAAGAAGGTGGTCGTGACGACGAGTAATCGTTGCGTTTGCCCGGATTGTGACTGGGTTGTCGATGTACCCGTCACATCAACCGAGGTATTTAAATGCCCGCGCTGCGGGCATCGCCTGGGGGGCGGTGCGCCCGTTAGCGAGCGGCACACGCTGGCGTTAGCGCTGGCGGCGTTAATATTGGCATTGGTCAGCTTGTGGTTGCCGTTTGTCGGCTATTCCGCCAGTGGTGTATCGCAGACCATGAGCCTGCTGGATACCAGTGCCGAGTTATTGCACTTTCACGAACGCTTATTGGCGATACTGGTGCTATTCACGGTGTGGGTTGTGCCGGTTTTATATTTGCTGGCGATCTGCTGGATATTCACCCGTTTACTTGGTTCAGGGCCATTGGGCCCGGTGACTCTCTATTTTATCCGGGCCGTGGTGCAGCTGCGGGTATGGATGATGGCCGATGTGTTTTTGCTGGGTGCACTGGTGTCGCTGATTAAAATATCGGGGCTGGCGGCAGTGGAACTGGCGTCGGGTTTCTATACGTTTATTGCGTTTGTGGTGCTGCAGTTGTGGGTTGCCAATAATGTCAGCCGTTACCAATTGTGGCATCGGTTACCGCATCAGCAAGCGCCGCAATCCGAAGCCGGCAGGGCTGCCCATAACCAGGGTTTGAGCGGTTGTGTTTGTTGTCAGGCGCCGAATTCACGACAGCATAAAAAATGCTGGCGCTGCGGCGAAACGCTGTCGCTAACCCGCTGGCGTGGCTGGCGCTTAACCCTGGCGTTGTTAATTGCAGCGGCGTTATTGCTGGTACCTGCGCATGTATTACCGGTTATGGAAACAACGAGCTTTGGCCGCACTCAGCCCAATACCATAATCGGTGGCGTGCTGGAATTATGGCAAGGCGGCGATGCCCCTATTGCGATTATCGTATTTGTTGCTAGTTTGGTGATACCGGTGGCTAAAATCCTGACGTTGTTGGTGTTACTTTATGTTGCTGAACGCGGCAACGACAGTACCGTAAAAAACCGGGTGGTGTTGTATAAGGTCACTGACTGGATTGGTCGCTGGTCAATGATCGATATTTTCGTGGTTGCCGTGCTGGTAGCGCTGGTGCGCAGTGGGCAGTTGATGTCGGTGTATCCCGGTAACGCGGCGCTGGCGTTTGCGTTAACGGTGATATTGACCATGCTGGCAGCGATGACCTTTGACACGCGACGCTTTTTTATGCCGACAACAAAGTAAAGTGAAGGAATCAGGACGACCCATGAGCGCGATGAAAAACGTATTCTCACCCATCTGGCTTATCCCGCTATTGGCTTTGGCGGTAGCGCTGTGGATGGTGTGGCAGGAGAGTGCCGGCTCGGGGCCGCAAATAGAGGTGTTGATTAGCGATGCCGAGGGCCTTGAAGCAGGTAAAACGCCGGTGCGGGTGCGCAATGTGGACGTCGGTTTGGTTAGTGAAATCAGCCTGAGCGAGGACATGAGCGCGGCGGTGCTAACCATCGAAATGAACGAAAATACGCAGCGCATGTTGGCCGAAGATAGTCGTTTATGGGTGGTTAAACCGCGTATTGGCCGGCAGGGCGTTAGTGGCTTATCCACCTTGCTGTCCGGCGCTTATATACGGCTACAGCCGGGGTCATCAGAGCAGACAGCGACGCGTTTTGAGGCGTTGGAAGAGCCGCCGGTAACACCGCAACAAACGCCGGGACGGCGTATTACGCTGACCAGCTCGGTTAATAGTGCGGTTGTAGTCGGTGATACCGTGCAATATAACGGCCTGTCGGTGGGGCAGGTCGAAAAGGTTGATTTTAACGTTGATGACCGCAGCATGCGCTACCAGGTGTTTATTGAACAGCCCTATGACGAGTTATTGACCGAGAATACGCGTTTTTGGTTGCAAAGCGGTTTATCGCTGCGTTGGAATGCCAATGGTCTGGACGTGTCGCTGGGTTCTTTCGAGTCATTGCTGGGCGCGGGGATTAATTTTGGCGTGCCTGAAGGGCAGCCGAGTGGCGCTAAAATGACTGAGGAACGCTCGTTTGAGTTATTTGCCAGTGCCGAGGCTGCGCGGCAACAAGGCTTTGTTAATGGCATTGATTATGTGATTTTACTGGATGAGTCGGTTGCCGGCCTGGAAGAAGGTGCGCCGGTTCAATTTAAGGGCGTGCGCGTGGGCACTGTGCTTAAAGTGCCGCTGCGCTGGAACCCCACCGACAGTGACAAAGCGCCGTTAAAACAGATCCCGGTATTAGTACGTTACGAGCCGGAACGCATGGATGGACTGGTGCCTGATACCGACATCGGCTATTGGCGTGAGCGATTGCCGGAGCTGTTTGAACAGGGCTTGCGAGCCAATATCCGGGCCTCAAACTTACTGACCAACACCTTGTATGTCGACTTACGCTTTTATCCCGAAACCGAATTGCAGGCGCAGTCTGAATTTGCCGGTTACTCGGTGATGCCGTCGATGGTCAGTGACTTTAGCCGCTTAGAAGAAAAGTTGAACCAGCTGCTGGATAAATTTAATGATCTGGAGCTTGAACAGAGCCTGACCGAATTTAGTGAGGCGATGACGGCGACGGAGCAAAGTGCCGACGAGATTGAAGCTTTGGCACAGTCAGTAGCGGCCATTGTTGAGCAGCCGGGCATGCAACAGTTACCGCAGCTATTGCAGGATAATTTAACCCAATTAGAGCGGCTGTTAAGTAGCGTTGATGATGGTTCGGCCACACGCCGTCAGTTGCACAGAACCTTATCTAATATCGAGGCGTTAACGCGCGACTTAAAACCGCTTGCAGAGCAGTTACGTGAACAGCCGAATTCGCTAATTTTTGATGCCGAAAAGCCGGCCGATCCGGAGCCTAAAGCCCATGATTAAATTGATTCCGAGTGTTGCTGTTACGTTGGTTTCTCTGGTAGCCCTGAGTGGCTGTGCCAGTCAATCTGAGAGTGTTAAAGGTGAGTATCGTTTGCCGCTGTTAAACAGCAGTCCGGAGCAGGTGTGCAGTGCGGCGCAGCGGCAGGTTGTGGTAAGTGACTTGATGCTCAGCGATGGTATTTTGTTGCAACAGAGCGCAACCCGCATTCATGCCGCCCGCCATCATCGCTGGAGTGGCTCGCTGGAGCAGCAGTTGCAACAAAGCGTGCAGCGGGTTTTAAGTGAGCCGCATTGCAACGGCGAGCTGGTTATTCAGGTTATGGATTTTTATGGTGACGATGAAGGCAACGCAGTCGTCACAGGACATTGGCTTTATCGTCAAGACGACACGCAAATCGAACAAACCTTTAGCCAGCGGCAGCCGTTAACCAACGATGGTTACGAGGCGTTGGTTATGGCGCTTAACCAGGCCTGGAGCGATACGCTAGAACAAATTAAAAACGCCATTCCCAACTGATTCGCGCGCCTATGTCGTCGGTATTGGCGCCGGCGCGCTCATTGTCATTGTATTCAAACCCAATATTTAACAAGCCACCGAACACCGGTTGTGAGCGTTGTAATAATGCCTGTGTCTGGTTGCTGTCATCGGCAAGGCTGGAATAAGCCAGCTGAGCGGTCCAGCCGCTGCCGTCTGCTGCAAATAGTCGGTAACTGAGTGATAGCGTGCGGCTGTCGGGCGCAAAAGACGAGCCCAGGTTGCGTTGGTAATGCTGATAAAACGGCTGGGTCGAAACGCGGGGCAGACGCTGATAGAAATTGCGACTTTCTGTATCGGTGTATTCCGCTACCAGGGTGTGACGCATTTGCTGAGCGCTGAATATCGATGCATTAAACTGCCATTCACCACCGACTGTAAATGCAGGGTTTTCGCCTTCCTCTAACTGTCCGTCAAAGCCAACTTCGGCGTAAGCGGCAAAATGATGCTGTTGCCAATGCCAGCCTTTTCGCAGATCCAGGCTGACCATGGTGTTGTCTGGTATTTCGCTGTTTATATCGGTCTTACTCGTCTGATGCAAGGCACTAACTCCGGCCTGAAGACCCCATTGTAATTGGGTGGCAGCGCGCAGGCCGATGACTTCGCGCGACACATTAATATTACCTAACCGGGTTTCGTTATAGCCAACAAAGGTGCTGATATGTAGCGGATTAAGGCCGATGGGAGCGAAGTCGGGACTATAGTCGAACCGCAGTTTAGTTAGTGGCCGGGCGTTGGTCGACATCAGCAGGCTGCTGTGTTGTGCAGGTCCCCACCACAGCGGTTGTGCGTCCAGCGACAGGCTGACGTCGCCAAAGTTATAGGCCAGATAGCTGCCATCCAGCGTCTGTTCGTTGTCGTCTTCGTATGGGTCCCAGCGGTGATTGATTTGTAACCTTGCGGCAAAGTGCTCGCCTTTAAAATGCCTTGCTACGCTTAGGCTGCCGCGCTCTTGCACACTGCGACCAAAGCGGTTTACCCAGGGCGCTTCGCTACTGGCTTGTAGTTTTAAGTAGGTTTGCGGTCCGCTCTGGGCATTGCGCAGATAATGACGCACCTGTAATAAGGCAAGTTGTTGGGTATCGTTAAGCTGCTGTGTATCAATGGTATCCAGTTCCAGCAAAATCGCCCGCCATGGCATGGGTAATTGCTGTAGTGGTGTATTAATCAGACCGGCATCGACCAGCACATTCAGACTGTTTCTGAGATCCTGGTTATCGGCACTGATATAGACAGAAGACTGCGCCTGGGGGGATACCAATCCCAGTCCGGTGGCCAGGATAACTGCAGAAAACAACGACTTGCTCACAGAGAGTCCCTTATAATTGTTTTTGATGCCAATGCACGAATAACGCTATGATGCCAGAAGCATTGGTGAATAGACAATCCTATAATTTTTATGGCGTGCTTTGAGCGTGTTTTGATAGAGTGCAGCCGGGTAATAACTGAGAGAGCAAATTTTGAAACGAGTAGCGTGGCTGATTAGTTTATTGTCGGTAGTGTTAGTGAGTTGTTCACCGGCACCGCAATCAACAACTGAAAGTGGCTTAGATACGACGATGCAGCAATTAGATCTGCAGTTACTGCCGAATGAGCAATGGCGTTTGAGCACCGCGGTTATTGAGCTGAGTTTTTGTCGTAATCCGGTTAACGAGGCGTTACTGGCGTCGCAGATGGAATTGAATAATTGGCGTTTGACGGGCGATGAGACTGCGTTTCCGCCTTATCGCAAGGATGGTTTGCAGCAGTTACAGCAGGTGCTTGCCGGGCAGCCGTTTATGCTATGGCAGACCGATGGCACGGTCAGCGCCCAGCGCTATCGGCTGGTGATGCCGGCATCGGCATCGAAGGGAGATGTAGCCGAACAGTTGTTTCCGGCGGTGGCGACGCTGGCATCCAAGCGTGTGATTTGTCACACGGCGGTAATTGAGCAGTAAGGAGTTTAGAGATGAAGATGCGCGAGCAGATTGAGCAAAAGTTACAGCAGCAGTTCGCACCGCTGCATTTGCAGGTGGATGATGAGAGTTATATGCACGCTAGTGGCCGCGAAGCGCAATCGCATTTTAAGGTGACCATGGTGAGCGAAGCGTTTTCCGATAAACGCTTATTGCAACGCCACCGGGCGATTAACAAAGTGCTGGCAGAAGAACTACAACAAATCCACGCGCTGGCGCTGCACACCTACACCCCCGACGAATGGCAAGGCCAGGCTCCGGATTCGCCTAATTGTATGGGTGGCGGGCGTTAGCCCGTAAAAATGGTATGATCTGTTAAACTGCCAGAAACAGCTACAATAAGACCAAATTCAAAATAGGGAAGTCAACTATGGTGATCAAACCGAAGATTCGTGGTTTTATCTGCACCAACTCTCATCCTGTGGGTTGTGCGGAGAACGTGCGGCGTCAGGTCGAATGGATAAAACAGCAGCCAAGTATTGAAAACGGGCCGAAAAATGTATTGGTTATCGGCTGTTCGACCGGTTATGGACTGGCATCGCGCATTACTGCTGCGTTTGGCAGCGGCGCCGCGACGGTGGGCGTGTGTTTCGAAAAAGAGCCCACTGAAAAACGCACCGGCACCGCAGGTTGGTACAATACCGCGGCCTTCCATCAGCAAGCCGATCAGGCAGGGCTTCAGTACCACTCAATCAACGGCGATGCATTCTCGGACGAAATCAAACAAGAGACTATCGATTACATCAAAGCCAATATGGGCAAAATTGATTTGGTCGTTTACAGCTTGGCTTCGCCTAAGCGCAAAGACCCGGAAACCGGCGAACTGCACAGTTCTGTATTAAAACCGGTAGGCAAGCAATACACCACCAAAACCTACCACACCGACCGTGACGAAGTGCACGATGTAACGCTCGACCCGGCGACTGAAGAAGACATCGCCAACACCATTAAAGTGATGGGCGGCGAAGACTGGGAGCGCTGGATTAAACAACTGCATGATGCCGGTGTGCTGGCGCAGGATTGTCAGACCACGGCTTACACCTATATTGGTAAAAAACTGACCTGGCCAATTTATGGCCATGCGACTATCGGCCGGGCCAAAGAAGATCTTGACCGTGCGTCAACGCAACTTGACAAAAACTATCAGGATATCAACCTGAAAGCTTATGTTTCGTCGCTTAAAGCCCTGGTTACCCAAGCCAGTTCTGCGATTCCGGTGATGCCTTTGTACATCTCGTTAATTTATAAGGTGATGAAACAAGAAGGCACGCACGAGGGTTGTATTGAACAAATCTACCGCCTCTTCACCGAAGGCTTGTATGCCGCGGATCCTGAGCTAGACAGCGAAGGGCGCTTGCATATGGATGGCTACGAAACCAATGATGCGACGCAGGCAAAAATTGAAGCACTTTGGGATCAGGTAACCCAGGACAACTTCCATCAGCTGGCAGACTACGAAGGTTACCATCAGGACTTTTTAAATCTGTTTGGTTTTGGCTTCGATAACGTTGACTACGAAGCTGATGTTAATCCAAAAGTTAACTGGTAAGCGCACCTGAAAAAGTGTTAAAATCCGCCCGATAAGTGTGGAATACGTTTTTAAGTTACGGAGTTTGGCTGTCGCGTAGCCGTTGCTATGCTCGGTAACTTATTGATTTTTCAGGTTTCTAGCCCTAACCGGCTGGTTGTGATGAATCTTCCCTAACGAGTAGTGCAAACGCATATGATTACTATCAAGAAAGGGCTGGATATCCCGATTAAGGGAGCCCCCCAGCAGCAAGTATCCGACGGTAAGGCCGTGACGACGGTCGCTACCCTGGGAGAAGAGTACGTCGGTATGCGCCCGACCATGCACGTTAAAGTTGATGAGCGTGTGAAAAAAGGTCAAGTGATTTTCGAAGACAAGAAGAATCCGGGCGTTAAATATACGGCTCCTGCAGCGGGTGTTGTAAAAGACATTCCTCGTGGCGAACGCCGCGTTCTGCAAGCCGTTGTTGTCGAGTGTGATGGTGACGAGCAAATCACCTTCGATAAATTCGATAGCGACAAACTCGACTCATTGGGTCGCGACAAAGTTCAGGAAATCCTCATTGAGTCTGGTCAATGGCCAGCGCTCAGAACCCGCCCCTACAGCAAGGCGCCGGCAGTTGACGCAGAAGCTTCGGCTATTTTCGTTAACGCTATGGACACCAATCCGCTGTGCATGGATCCGACGCTGTTTATTAACGAACACAAGCAGGCTTTCGTTGATGGCTTAAAAGTGCTGTCAAACTTAACTGACGGTAAAGTGTTCGTGGTTAAAGCGGGCGATGCTGAAGTGGATACCGGCGACGCTAAGGTTCAGCTTGAATCTTTTGGCGGCGTGCATCCGGCTGGCTTGGTCGGTACCCATATGCACTTTTTGCACCCGGTTAGCTTAAAGCGTCCGGCATGGCATATTGGTTACCAGGATGTTGTGGCATTCGGTAAGCTCTTTACCACCGGTGAAATTTTCACCGATCGGATGGTGGCATTAGCGGGCGAAGGCGTTAAAGAGCCTCGCGTTTTGCGTACTCGCATGGGCGCCAACTTACGTGAGTTGAGCGATGGCGAACTGCAAGGCGATAATAACCGTATTATCAGTGGTTCGGTGCTTAATGGTCATAAAGTGGACGAAGCCCATCAATGGCTGGGTCGCTTCCACACACAAGTGAGCGTTATCCCTGAGGGTAACCACAAAGAATTCTTGGGTTGGATCCGTCCGGGCTCAGACTTGCACTCGATTACCCGAGCTTATGCCGGTCATTTCAATCCGAAGAAGCTGTTCAGCATGACCACATCAATGAACGGCTCGTCTCGTTCAATGGTGCCGATTGGTAACTATGAACGCATTATGCCGTTGGACATCGTACCGACGTTATTGTTGCGTGATTTGTTGTCAGGCGATACCGATGAAGCTCAGCAACTGGGTTGCTTAGAGTTGGACGAGGAAGACTTGGCATTGTGCACATATGTTTGCCCTGGGAAGTACGAGTACGGCCCGGTGCTGCGCGATTGTCTCACTAAGATTGAGAAAGAAGGCTAACCATGAGCTTGAAAGATACACTCGAGCGTATTGAGCCGCAGTTCGAAAAGGGCGGCAAATACGAAAAGTGGTACGCGCTGTATGAAGCGGTAGCCACTATCTTGTACACGCCAGGTACGGTGACGCAGTCTCGCACACACGTTCGTGACCGCATCGACCTTAAGCGTATTATGATCCTGGTGTGGATGATGACGTTCCCGGCGATGTTCTGGGGCATGTACAACGTTGGTAACCAGGCCGCGATGGCTTTAGCTGAAGGCTACCAGTTAGCTGACGTTTGGCAGGTGGGCTTGTTCCAGTTGCTGGGCGGTGAGCTGGGTGCTGACGCCGGTTGGGGCGCGAAAATGTGGTACGGAGCCTGCTGGTATCTGCCTATCTACGCGGTCACCTTTATTGTCGGTGGTTTCTGGGAAGTCCTGTTTGCGAGCATTCGTAAGCACGAAGTCAACGAAGGCTTCTTCGTTACCTCGGTACTGTTCTCATTGATCCTGCCTGCAACCACGCCACTGTGGCAGGTTGCACTGGGTATTACCTTTGGTGTTGTCATTGGTAAAGAGATCTTTGGTGGTACCGGCCGTAACTTCCTTAACCCGGCACTGACGGGTCGTGCATTCCTGTACTTCGCCTATCCGGCGAGCATGTCTGGTGACTCTATCTGGACAGCAGTTGACGGTTTCTCTGGCGCGACTAACCTGGGTGCTGCGGCACTGGGTAACCTGGACTACGGTAACACCGAATTATGGTGGGACGCGTTTTTAGGTAACATCCAGGGCTCTGTGGGTGAAGTATCAACGCTGATGATTTTAATCGGTGGTTTAGCACTGATTTACTTCCGCATTGCCTCATGGCGTATCGTATCCGGCGTATTCGTGGGTATGGTGCTGTTCTCTGGCCTGTTAAATCTGATTGGCAGCGACAGTAACCCAATGTTTGCGATGCCGTGGTACTGGCACTTAGTATTGGGTGGCTTTGCCTTTGCGATGATGTTTATGGCAACCGATCCGGTGTCGGCATCATTCACCAACAAAGGTAAATTCGCTTACGGTCTGTTAATTGGTTTTATGACGGTCATGATCCGCGTAATTAACCCGGCATTCCCGGAAGGTATTATGCTGGCCATCTTGTTCGCGAACGTCTTTGCACCGTTGTTTGACTACTTTGTAGCACAGGCAAACATCAAACGGAGGTTAGCACGCAATGGCTAGTAAGAACGAAAGTTTAGGCAAAACGATAGGTGTTGTGCTGGCACTTTGTTTGGTGTGTTCAATTCTGGTTGCGGGTTCGGCGGTAGCGCTTAAACCGATGCAGGAAAAGAACGCGGCGCTGGCGATGCAGCGTAACATCTTGAACGCGGCAGGCATCTTAGAAGCCGGTATGGATATTCCTTCTGTTTACGACGAGCGTATTAAAGCGCACGTCGTTAGTTTGGAAGATTATCAAGTGGTGCAGGACAAAGACCCGAAGGACTTTGATAACCGTAAAGCCGCTGGCGACCCTGAAACCAGCACCAAACTTGATAAAAGTGAAGACATTGCTGGTTTAGGTACCATGGAAACCATGACCGAAGTTTATTTGGTGATGGACGAAAATGGTAACCGTAACGGTGCGGTTCTGCACATCCGCGGGCAAGGCCTGTGGGGCACAATGTACGGGTTAATCTCGTTAGAAGACGATTTGAATACCGTACGTGGTGTTAACTTCTATGAACATGCTGAAACACCGGGGCTTGGTGGCGAAATCACCAATCCGGCCTGGGTAAAAACCTGGGAAGGCAAAGAGCTTTTCGGTGACGACGGAAAAGTGAAGTTTGATTTGGTTAAAGGCGGTGCGTCTAACGAGCACGAAGTTGATGCGCTTTCAGGTGCCACCTTAACCAGTAACGGCGTTGATGCGACCATCGATTTTTGGATGAGCGACAAAGCATACGGTCCGTTACTCGAGAAACTTCGCAAAGGAGAGCTGACCAATGGCTAGTGCAAAAGAAATGAAGTCCGTTTTATTCGGACCGATCTTCGCGAATAACCCCATCGCACTGCAGATCTTAGGTGTCTGCTCGGCGTTGGCGGTAACCTCTAAGATGAGCAACACCCTGGTTATGTGTATTGCACTAACCGCGGTTGTTGCCGCTTCCAACTTCTTTATTTCGATTATTCGTAATCACATTCCATCGAGTGTGCGAATTATCGTGCAGATGACCATTATCGCGAGTCTGGTTATTGTTGTTGACCAGGTATTGCGGGCTTATGCCTACGAAATATCCCGTGAGCTATCGGTATTCGTTGGTTTGATTATTACCAACTGTATCGTTATGGGTCGTGCCGAAGCTTACGCGATGAAGAGCACGCCGTTTATGTCATTGCTGGACGGTATCGGTAACGGCTTAGGCTACTCTGTGGTATTGCTTGTGGTTGGTTTTGTGCGTGAGCTGTTTGGTTCAGGTAGCTTGTTCGATGTGCAAATTATGCCATTGGTATCTGAAGGTGGTTGGTACGAGCCGGTTGGCTTGCTGCTGATGCCGCCAAGTGCATTCTTTATCATCGGTGGCTTTATCTGGGTACTACGTACGTTCTACCCTGACCAAGTCGAACCTAAGGAGTAATGGCCATGGAACAATATATTAACCTGTTCATCCGCGCGATCTTTATCGAAAACTTAGCGCTGTCATTCTTCTTGGGCATGTGTACCTTTTTGGCGGTGTCTAAAAAGGTAAAAACAGCCTTTGGTTTGGGGGTCGCGGTTATCGTTGTACTGGGTATTTCGGTACCGGTAAACAACTTGGTTTATCACAACATTCTGGCACCTGGTGCATTAGATTGGGCAGGCTTTCCGGATGCGGACTTAAGCTTCTTGCGGTTCCTGACCTTTATCGGTGTTATCGCTGCATTGGTACAGATCCTGGAAATGACGCTGGATAAATACGTACCGGCATTGTACAACGCCTTGGGTATCTTCCTGCCGCTTATCACCGTTAACTGCGCCATATTTGGTGGTGTGTCGTTCATGGTTGAGCGTGACTACAACTTTGGCGAGTCGGTAGTTTACGGTATCGGCAGTGGTGTTGGCTGGTGTCTGGCGATTGTTGCCCTGGCAGCGGTGCGCGAGAAACTCAAGTATGCTGACGTACCCGATGGTTTGCGTGGTTTAGGCGCAACCTTTATGTCGGTCGGTCTTATTGGTTTGGGCTTTATGTCGTTCTCCGGCGTATCTCTTTAATCCAGTGTGTTGAATCAGTAAACGTTAAAGGTACGAATCGATGGATATTACTCTGATAGCGCTCGGTGTAGGGATGTTTACCATCATCGTACTGATTTTGGTGGCGATCATTATGGTCGCCAAATCAAAGTTAGTACCGCAGGGCGATGTAGAAATCCTGATTAACGAGGACGAAGAGAAGAAGATTGTTACCCAGCCGGGTACGAAACTGCTTGGCGCGTTGGCCAATGCCGGTATCTTCGTTTCTTCTGCCTGTGGTGGTGGTGGCTCTTGTGGTCAGTGCCGGGTAACGATTAAAGAAGGTGGTGGTGATATTCTGCCAACCGAGCTTGATCACATTACCAAACGCGAAGCGCGCGAAGGTGTGCGTTTGTCTTGCCAGGTTAATGTTAAGCAAGACATGAAAATTGAACTGCCGGAAGAAATCTTTGGTATCAAAAAATGGGATTGTACGGTTAAGTCTAACGACAACGTCGCAACCTTTATCAAAGAGTTTGTGGTGCAGTTGCCGGAAGGTGAAGAAGTGCCGTTCCGTGCCGGTGGTTATATTCAGATCGAAGCTCCGCCGCATCATATTAAGTACAAAGACTTTGATATTGCCCCTGAGTACCGTGGTGACTGGGAACGCTTTGGCTTCTTAGATGTAGAATCTAAAGTGGACGAAGAAGTTATCCGTGCGTATTCAATGGCTAACTACCCGGAAGAGAAAGGCATTATCATGCTGAACGTTCGTTGTGCGACACCGCCACCGAACGACTTGAGTCTGCCGGCAGGTAAAATGTCATCGTACATCTTTAGCCTGAAGGCGGGTGATAAAGTCACTATCTCCGGTCCATTTGGTGAATTCTTTGCTAAAGACACCGAAGCTGAAATGGTCTTCATCGGTGGTGGTGCCGGTATGGCGCCGATGCGTTCGCACATTTTTGACCAGCTGCGTCGCTTAAACACCAATCGTAAGATCAGCTTCTGGTATGGTGCGCGTTCACTGCGCGAAATGTTCTATGTTGAAGATTTCGATATGTTGCAGGAAGAGAACGACAACTTTGAGTGGCACGTGGCCTTGTCGGATCCGCAGCCTGAAGACGACTGGGATGGCGATACCGGCTTTATCCACAATGTGCTTTATGAGCGTTATCTGAAAGATCACGACGCACCTGAAGATTGTGAGTTCTATATGTGTGGTCCACCGGTGATGAACGCTGCGTGTATCAACATGTTGCATGATTTAGGTGTCGAAGACGATAACATCATGCTGGATGACTTTGGTGGTTAATCAATGATGGGCTATAAACCCGCCGTGGTTGCCAACATGGTCGCTAAATTCTGGCTAGTCCTTCTGGGGCTAGCCTTTTTAGTATCCTGTTCGGACGCGCCAAAGCAAATTCGCTTTAGCGGCGATACCATGGGTACCACCTACAACATCACCCTGTTCAGTAAGGATCCGCGCCATAGTCAGGCTGAGATCCAGAAAAAGGTCGAGACGGTTTTAGCGCAGGTCAACGCGCAGATGTCGACCTACGACCCTGAATCGGAATTATCGCGGTTTAATCAACACGACTCGACTCAGCCGGTAGTGATAAGCCGGGCATTGGAACGCGTGGTTAGCCGGGCGCTGGAAATCTCCGCGCAAACCGACGGTTTGCTTGACGTGACGGTCGGGCCACTGGTTAATCTGTGGGGATTTGGTCCGCAGGCGAAACCTGAACAGGTGCCTACGCCGGATGAATTGCACGAAGTTCGTGCTTACGTTGGCTACGACAAGCTCACGCTGGCGAATCACCAGCTGGCTAAAAGTCACCCGCAGGTCTATGTCGACTTATCGACGATTGCGAAAGGTTATGGGGTTGATCGGGTTGCCTATTTATTGGACGACCTGGATATTACCCAGTACTTAGTCGAAATTGGTGGTGAGATCCGCACCCGCGGTGGTAAACCTAACGGTAAACCGTGGCGGTTAGCGGTCGAGAAGCCGGTATCGACGGAACGATCAGTACAGGAAGTTGTCTCATTTAGTGAAGGGGCATTAGCCACTTCAGGCGATTACCGTAATTTTTACGAAGAGAACGGACGTCGTTATTCACACATTATTAATCCGCTAACAGCAGAGCCTATCCAACACAATTTAGTATCGGTCAGCGTTTATGCTGATGACTGCATGTCAGCCGATGCCTATGCAACGGCGTTGTTGGTTATGGGGCCGGAACAGGCAAAAGCCTTTGTTACTGAGCACCAAATCGATACCATGTTGGTGCTAAAAACCGACGATGGCTTTGAAGAATGGGTAAGCCCCGGGTTCGAAAAACTGTTATCGGATGAGTGATTAGGAGTTCTCATGCAAACATTTTTACTGGTGTTGGCGCTGTTTTTAATCGTCGTACTGATTATGGCGGTTGGCTATATTGTTCAGCGCAAGACGATTTCCGGTAGTTGCGGCGGTATTAGCTCGCTGGGTATGGATAAAGCCTGCGATTGCGATGACCCTTGCGATAAGAAAAAGGCGCGCATGGCAAAAGAGCAACAGTGGAAAGAAAACCAAATCCATTAGTGCACGCTTTTCGCGTCAGCAATTGACGCAAAACAGTTATAACGATATAACTACCCTCAATCGATGTTGTTTAAGCGGGGGGTAGTTATGAATCCATTAGAGTTACGGCCAGATAGTCAGGAAATTTACCTCGATTGTAACGCCACCACCCCCGTACTTCCGGAAGTAGCCCGGTCTGTATCGCATACCATGGAGGCCATATTTGGTAATCCCTCCAGTAGCCATATTACCGGCTTAAAAGCGCGCTATATTTTGGATATCACACGCCAGCTTGCGCGTGAAGCTATCGGCTCGTTTAACAGTAAACTGATTTTTACCAGTGGTGCCACTGAGGGCATTCAGACCGCGGTGGTTTCCGCCATTAGTGCCGCCGTGCAGGATGCCCGGCGACCACGTCGTTATCTGATGTATGGAGCGACGGAACATAAAGCGGTACCGCAGGCGTTAGCGCACTGGAACCAAATGCTGGGTCTTAACGCAGAACTGTTGGCCATACCGGTCGATAACAAAGGCTTGCTGGATCATGAGTTTATTGCTCAGCACGTAAGCCAGGCAGCGATGATTTGTACCATGGCGGTGAATAACGAGACTGGCGTAGTACAGGATTTGGCCGCGTTAGAAACGGTTATCCGCAGCAACGCAGCAACGATTCCGTGGATGGTCGACTGTGTGCAGGCGCTTGGCAAACAACAGCTTGCGCTGGATGATACCAGCATTGATTACGCGCCGTTTAGTGGCCACAAGTTGTATGGACCAAAAGGTATTGGTTTTATGGCGGTGCGTGACGCGGCACCGTTTTCGCCGTTAATTATCGGCGGCGGTCAGGAGAGTGGTTATCGCTCAGGTACTGAAAACTTGCCCGGCATCGCCGCATTGAACGCGTTGTTCCGGTTAATGCAGCAAGGCAGTTCGTTCGCATCGGTTGAACAGCTTAATAGCTATCGTGAACAACTGGCGAAAGCATTAAGACAAGCCTTTCCGACAGTGGTGTTCAACAACGATTTTTCGGTTTCGGTACCCACCACGCTTAATTTTTCGGTGTCCGGGGTATCCTCGCGCGACATTATGGATGTGCTTGATGCCTGCCATATTCGGGTTAGTTCCGGGTCGGCCTGTAGCTCTAAAGTCACCCGCAGCTTTGTTTTAGACGCAATGGGATTGGACTCCTGGCGTAGCGAGTCAGCCATCCGTTTGTCGTTTGGGCCGGCAACCACTCAGGCTGAGATTGACGAAGCTTGCACACGCCTGCAGCAAGCTGCAACCGCATTAAAACAGTCCTGTTTGATTGTCGCCGACACCAATGACGATAACGATGGTTTATTAGATGGCGTGGTGCAATTACGTTATGACGACCAGTGCAGTTATCTGCTAATCGATCGCGCTGCCCGACAGATGGTTGTTATTGACCCGCATCCGGCACTAGCCGGCCGTATCGAAAACATTGTCCATTGTCAGGGATACCAAATTCCGGCTGTTTTAAGTACATCCGCCGAGGGTGAAATTGCTAATGCAGCAGCGATGTTACGTGCAATGCTGCCACTGCAGCATACCGATACCGACGTATTCGGTTGGCCGGTTGATGCGGTGGCAAACTGTGACGCTATCCCGCAGGAGTGCCAAAGCGGCGTTGACGGCTGCTTATCGATTGGTGCGCGCCGGCTGTTCCGTTGGGGGAGCCGTTTACCGGTTTATTTACTCAGTGAGCCGGTTGCCGATGAGCAGCCGTTGCACGTTGACTTCGCCTTTATCGGCTCGGAGGTTGCAGTCGAAACCTTATGTCGCTGCATCGGCAGTCAGACGCTTGTCTGCGCAGGGCAGGATCCTGATTCTGAGCTGGTCACATCGTTGGGTGAACAAACTGGTGCTGCCGGACACACTGATCCCAAACAAACGGGCATCGATATAGCCATTGGCGACGAAGCCTTCTGGAACCGCGATGATGTGATTATTATCGATGTACGCGAACGTCAGGAGCATGTGGTGGATGATTTACCCTGCTGTGCGGAGGTTATCAACGTGCCCCTAACGCAGGTTATCCAGTTCATCCACGACAATGCTGCGCTAAAAGACCGCGAGTTAGTTTGTGTGTGCCGTTCAGGCAACCGCAGCGGCGTGGTGGCTAAAGCGCTGCGGCGTCAGGGTTTTACTAAAACTCGGCATTTGTTGGGCGGTCTGGCTCTGGCTTCCAAACAAGCGTAGCAGCGAAGCCATCTTTGCCGACGAACCAACAACTGATATCGCTGTGACACTGCACGTTCCAAACGTTAGCGTCGGTTAACTTGAACCATTTTTGCGACGGCTCGTGGTAGGCTGCGGCACCTGATGGATTAGAGGTTAAGATCCAGCGGCCCTGGTGTTCAACTACACTGAGGCTGTACAGCGCACCTTGTAACGGCGGTTCGGGCAGCGCGCTAAACTCATCACCATCGTAGTACCATAGTCGTTCGCCTTCGTTATCGTCGGTGTTTAAATGGCCACCGGCGATGTAAAACTGCTCGTCATCCACTGGCCATACCGCCCAAATACCGGCATTAGGACCGGCTTGCATGGGCGTGTCAATAACTTCAAAACGAATACCAAAACCGCCTTTGCGTAAAACTCGCGCGGTATCAGCGTTACCGGTGCCGACTAACCAGGTTTGGTTATTGAAGCGTACGCAGCTGCCGCTCGAGGCAAAGCCACCCTCGTTAGACAGGGGTTTTTGACTAACAGCACTGTACGCCTTTATCCAGTTGCGACCACCCGGACTGCGCACAATACGCCAGCTGTCACCGACGCTGTCACCGAAAACCCAGGCCTCGCCATTAGGTGACAAATCTATGCAATTTAAAAAGGTATCGGCTTCGGCACGGTAGCGCATACGCCAATTAGCACCGCCGTTATCGGTAAAATAGACCTTCGACTGACCATCGTCGCCGATGCTTAACGCGTAAGCCTGGCGATTATCAATCGCCTCGATGTCGCGAAACTGCAGGTCATCCTGACCCGGTTGGCTGTATCGCCAACTGTTGCCGCCATCGTCGCTGTGTGCGACGAGGCCATTTTCGCCGGACAGCCAAATAGTCGAGCGGCTGACCGGCGCTGCACCAATCCACAGTTGCTTTTCGAGGTTTTCCAGTACCTTCAGCTTTGGCGGCTCTGCAGCAACGGCCGATAAATTAACGGCAGCTGCAAGCGCAAGGGTCGAGCTGAATTGGGTAAACCGAGTTAATTGCATTATGTCACCTAAGTTGAGACGTCCTTTATTGAGGAGTCAGTTCGGACAATTATTGCGCATCAAAGCACAGGTTGTTGTCCTTTTTACTCTCATCGCCCATCAGATACAAATAAGTTGGCATAAGATCTAACGGTGTTTTAAGGGCTTTTGGATCTTCCGCAGGGTAGGCTTTTGCTCGCATACTGGTGCGGGTAGCGCCCGGGTTAATCACATTAGTGCGTACCGAGGTGGTTTCGTACTCATCGGCAATCACTTGTGCCATGCCCTCGGTGGCGAACTTAGATATGGCATAGCTGCCCCAATAGGCACGTCCTTTACGGCCAACACCTGACGAGGTGAATACCAGCGAAGCATTGTCGGCTAATTGCATCACCGGCAGCAGTGCCTGGGTCATCAGCATGGGGCCTGTAACATTGATTTGCATGGCATCGTTAAAGTCGTCTGCTTCGATATGAGTATACGGCGACAAGATGCTCAGAATGCCGGCGTTGTGTAACACGCCGTCTAAGCGTCCAAATTGTTCCTTGATGGTTGCGGCCATGCCCTGGTAGTGATCCAGAGTCGCGCCTTTGAGATCCAGCGGGATAATCGCTGGCTTGGCGCCACCGGCTTGTTCAATCTCGTCGTATACTGCTTCCAGCTTATCAACTGTGCGCCCCAGCAGAATAACCGTGGCACCATGTTCGGCAAAAGTTAGCGCTGCCTGGCGGCCGATACCGTCGCCGGCGCCGGTTACCAGAATAACTTTATCGGTTAAGAGGTCTTTAGGGGCTTGATAATCATGTACCGTCTTGATTTGCATATTTATCGTTTTCCATTGGACTGTTAAGGTCAGTGTAGGCTATTGTACTGATATTCGGATAACTTCTCAGCAAACGAATAGAAATTCCGGAAAAAGCCTTTTATCTTAATTCATACAGGTGTATAAAAATCGTTAAGCGAAAGGCTTCATAATAAAAATGTAAAAAGGACTGGGGAATCCACATGAAAAAACTATTACTCCCATTGGCGATTGGATCAGCATTGAGTCTGGTCGGCTGTGGTAGCGGTGACGAAGCACCGTTAACAGAAACGGAAGTTAGCGTTGCGGCAACGCGCGTGCAATTTGACCCATCGAACAGCATTATTCCGGTGCCAACTAACGTATTGCTTAGCGGTACTGTCGACGGAACCTTAAATATTCCGGTAGCGGACCCAAGTGATATTAGTGACCCACAAGTGGCGTTAAATGGTCTGGATGGTTGGGGTACACACCCCACGATAACCTTTAACTTTTCACTGCCACGTGATGAGAACGGCGACTTGGTTAACGTAGCCGCTGGTAGTTTGGAAGCCCAGGGCTCTATTCGTGTTTTCGAAACCATTCAGGGCGGTTCTGACGTTAATGCAACTTGTGCCGCGGCTAGCCCCGCAGCAGCTTGTGCGGTAACAGCAGAATTAACACACGGCGTTGATTTTACCGTATCAGCGGTTGATGAAGATACCGTTGCGGTGGTGCCACTACGGCCGTTAAAGCCTAAAACAGGCTACATTGTTGCTTTGACGTCCGGTATTCAGGATACCCTGGGCCGTGACGTGAAGCCATCACAGACCTACACCCTGATGAAACGTCCGGCAGACAGCGATCCGGTATCATCTGATCCGTCGGCTCTGTCTCTGCAACGTTTGATTAATAGCTACGAAGGTGCGCTGGCGCAGTTTGGCGTTGATGCCGAAGAGGTTATTTACACGTCTAACTTCACCACGCAATCGGTGGGTGATGTCTTAGGTGCAACTAAACAGATGTTAGGCCTGAGTGCTGCTGGTATAGAAACACCATGGTCACCGGAAGTTCCGGTAATGCAGGCGGCGCCGCAGGACTATTCGCTGGACGTGGTGTTGCAGCAAAGTGGCGTCACTGATCCTACGGTATTGGCAGCTGCTTCTGCTGCGCGCGTATACGGTGGTCAGGTGAATCTACCTTACTACTCGCCGTTACCATCAGCTGAAAACCCGCGTGCACCGGTGGATGGTCGCTGGCGTGCAGCCTGTGATAGCCCGGCGTCTATTTTAGGTGCGGTGCAGCAGGGTATTATCGACCCGGCAGGCGCAGGCATTCCACAGGAAGCATTGCAGGATCCAACGCTATTGCTGCCACCTAACAACTGTTTTGACTTCCCGGGTGTGGACGAAGAGCGTCACCTGACTAAGTACAACCCGATCCCGGCGATTCAGGGTACGCAAACGGTGCCTGCCTTTATCACTATTCCTGATTTGGCGGTTGTGAATGCCATTCGCGCCCAGCGTGGTATGGCACAATTAGAAGCTGTGCCACAAGGCGGCTGGCCGGTGGTGATCTTCCAACACGGCATTACCGGTAACAAAACTAATGCTGCTGGTATTGCGGGTTCGTTAGCGGCGGCTGGTTTTGCTACCGTAGCCATTGACCATCCGCTGCATGGCGATCGTGGTTTCGACCTTAACGGTGATGGCACGGACGAAATTAACGCCTCAAGTGCGGCCGGTGTTACCAGCTACATGAACTTAGCTAACTTGTTGGCCGCGCGTGATAATGTGCGTCAGTCTATTGCTGACTTAGTTGGTTTGCGCATGAGCTTAAATAACTTTATGGCAGCCGATGGTGCGCAGTTAAATGGCCAGGACGTGCATTTCGTGGGCCACTCGTTAGGTGCAATTGCTGGTGTGGGCTTTACGGCGATGGCCAATACGCCGTTTGAAAACCCTCAGTTAGCACCGCTTAATCCAATGTTCAGTGTGCAGGCGTCTTCGCTTGGTATGCCGGGCGGGAGTATTGCTAACTTCCTGTTAGCGTCAGGTTCGTTCGAAGTGCCGGTTAAGAGCCAACTGTTGTATTCAGCAAGCTCAGATTTTGCAGCGGCAGTTAATGCACAGGCCGAAGCTGCGGGTATTAACCCCGGCGGTCCTGGCTTTAGCGAACTACTGGCACAGGTTTATGTTGAGTTCATGAATTCAGCATCGTCTGCGCAGGTGGCCCAAATCAATGCAACCTTCGAGCAGTTTGCTTTTGCTGCGCAGGCTGTGATTGACTCTGCAGACCCGGTTAACTATTCAGCGGGTGTTGCTGCGACGGGTACGCCGGTGCATTTAATCGAAGCCATTGGCGATGCGACTATTCCTAATGCGGTTCAGGGCAAGCCGCTGGTGGGCACTGAGCCACTGATTGGGTTAATGGGTCTGCCGTCAGTTTCGAGCACTGTGCAGTCGCAAGATGGCAATCCGGTTTCTGGTGCTGTGCGCTTCAGCGCAGGTGATCACGGTTCATTAGTGTCGCCGGCAGCTTCTGCAGCCGCAACCGCAGAGATGCAAACACAAATCTTCAGCTGGTTCGGTTCTGACATGTTGTCACTGCCGATTAGTAACGAAGAAGTGGTACAGTAGCAGGCATGTCGGTGCTTTGCACCGCCATGCCCGCTAGGCAAAAAGGTCAGCTTCGCTGACCTTTTTTTGTTTGGCGCTGCGCTTGCCTGGCGCCCTGCGGGCTTGCTTGGCGGCTCGTGGCTTCGCCACTCGCCTTGTGTTTCTGGGCTTGAGGCTTCGCCACTCGCCTATGTAGGTCGCGCCTTTGGCGCGACGGGATGTTAGACTGGGCTAAATAGTGATACTTGGGAGTTGTTTGTATGGAATTTTTAGCCGATATTGGCAGTTTTTTGTTGAAGGCGGGGATTATTATTTTTGCTTTCGTGATTATCACGGGTGTCATTGCGCAAGCGGCGCAGAAGCAGAAAAAACAGAAAGGCGAATTGGAAGTGACCCATTTGTCCAAAGAGATCCAACAGATGCAGGATGCCCTGAGGATGGAGCTTTTGGATAAGAAAGCGCGTAAAAAAGCCGAGAAGCTGCTTAAAAAAGCGCGAAAATCTGAAAAGAAACATGAAAACCGTTTATTTGTGATTGATTTTAAAGGCTCGATGGATGCTAAAGAAGTCGAAAACTTGCGCCGCGAGATTAATGCGGTACTGAGTATCGCCAGTGATAAAGACGATGTGCTGATTCGCCTGGAAAGTGGCGGTGGTGTGGTTAATGGTTATGGCCTGGCGGCTGCGCAGTTGCAGCGTTTACGTGACCATGGCATGACCTTGCACGTGGCGGTGGATAAAGTCGCTGCCAGTGGCGGTTATATGATGGCCTGTGTGGGGCATAAAATTTATGCGGCGCCGTTTGCCTTTATTGGCTCGATTGGCGTGGTGGCGCAGATTCCGAACGTGCATCGTTGGCTTAAAAATCACGATATCGATTTTGAGCAGATTACCGCGGGCGAGTTTAAACGCACGCTGACGGTCTTCGGCGAAAATACTGATGAAGGCCGCCGCAAATTCAAAAAAGACTTAGAAGCCATTCATCACCAATTTAAAGACTTTGTGCAGACTAATCGCGCGGAGCTGGATATTGATAAGGTGGCTACCGGCGAAGTCTGGTCAGGACAGCAAGCGAAAGAACTGGGTTTGGTTGACGAAGTAGTAACCAGCGATGAATGGTTACTGAAGCAATTGGACGAGCGTGAGATTTTAAAACTGGAGTACAGTGTTAAAAAGCCGCTAAGCGAGCGTTTCGCTAAAGGGGCGGCGACCATTATTCAGACCTTAAAATCCTCGTTTGCACGCTCTGACGTTTAAGCGAGTTATTCGGTCGCTAAAGCGCCTGTTAATCGCTAGCGCTGACGCGGCCTTTTTGCTAGTCTTAGGCGGTTTTGGGAAGCCAATTTAATAAAATAAAGGACTCGTATGAGTGACAAAAAGAAATTGAGCCTAACCAGCCGTATCGTCATTGGTATGGTCGCAGGTATTGCATTGGGGCTGGCGTTGCGCTTTTTTGCTGGTGAAAGTGCCTGGGTTGATAGTTATCTGACGAACGGTTTGTTTAATATCATTGGTCAGATATTTATTACCTCACTGAAGATGCTGGTAGTACCGCTGGTATTTGTCTCGCTGGTGGTGGGAACCTGTTCGTTGAGTGACCCCAGTAAGCTCGGTCGCTTAGGCGGTAAAGCCGTCGGTATGTACCTGGTTACCACGGCTATCGCTATTTCTATCGCGATTTTCTCGGCCATACTGATTCAACCGGGTTCAGGTGTTGAGCGTGACTCAAATACGACCTTTGAGCCGTCCGAGGCACCGTCGCTGTCGCAGGTTATTATTGACTTGTTCCCGGATAACCCGATTAATGCCATGGCGCAGGGCAACATGCTGCAAATTATCGTGTTTGCGTTGTTGTTTGGTATTGCGATGGCGTTGGTAGGTAAGCCGGGCGAGCGCCTGAAAAGCTTTTTTGATGACTTTAACGAAGTCATTATGAAGCTGGTGGTTATTTTGATGAACCTGGCGCCTTACGGTGTGTTTGCGCTTATGGCCAAGCTATTTACCGAGACGGGTCTGGGTATGATAGCGAGCCTGGCGAAGTATTTCTTCCTGGTGTTGATCGTGCTGTTAATTCACGGTCTGATCGTGCATCCGTTCCTGCTCAGCACGTTAGCGCGCGTTAAACCAGGTATATTCCTGCGTAAGATGCGTGATGCGCAATTATTTGGATTTAGCACCGCGTCCAGTAACGCCACTATGCCGATTACCCTGGAGACCGTGACCAAGCGTTTAGGTGTCAAAAACAGCGTCGGTTCGTTTACCGTGCCGCTGGGTGCGACCATTAATATGGATGGCACCTCGATCATGCAGGGTGTCGCCACCGTATTCATTGCTCAGGTTTATGGTCTTGATCTGTCGGTAGCAGACTACCTGATGGTGATCCTGACGGCGACATTGGCGTCGGTGGGTACTGCGGGTGTTCCGGGTGTCGGACTAATCATGCTGGCGATGGTGCTGCAACAGGTTGGTTTGCCGGTCGAGGGCATCGGCCTGATTATCGGTGTTGACCGCTTGCTGGATATGACCCGAACGGCCGTTAACGTCACCGGTGATGCGATGGTCAGCTGTGTGGTTGCCAAATCCGAAGGCGACTTCGACGAAGAGGTCTATTACGACCGCGAGGCCGGCAAGAAGCTCGAAGAACTGTAGGTCGCGCCCCGGCGCGACATGCTCTCGTCGTCTGTGCCGAGGCGCAGCGATTGGAGCCATATTCCATTCTCGCCTATTATAGATTAAATCGTTCGTTCGCTTAGGTTTGTATCGGATTTATTATCGTTGCCATCAAATTTTAATAAGGTGGCAACGATGGCGATACAGCAGTTACCGATAATTTCGTTTGCACAATTAGATAGCGAACAGGAACGTCTGCGGTTGCGCTGGGCGGCAAGTGAAGTGGGCTTTTTCTATTTGGTTGACCATGGGCTATCTGAGCACGAACTGGCACAGGTCATGAACTTGAGTCGGCGATTTTTTGGCTTGCCTGCCGCGCAGAAAGCGGGTGTCGATATGCGTTATTCACCTCACTTCCGTGGTTATAACGCGGTTGGGCAGGAGTTGACCGGCGGGGCGATGGATGTCCGTGAGCAGTTTGACTGGATGAATGAAGAGCCGGCGCCGACGGAAATACGCCATGATTGGCAGCAGGTTATCGGGCCCAATTTGTGGCCTGCGGCGTTGCCACAGCTTGAGCATACGCTATTGGCCTTAAGCGAACGCCAAACGGACATTGCCGTGACTTTATTGCGCGCCCTTTGTCAGTCTATGGGTATGGACGCACATGCGTTGGATCAGAGCTTTCGTGATAGCCCCTATACGCATTCCAAAATTATTCGCTATCCGGGATCGGCGCAATCACGCCAGGGCGTTGGCGCTCATAAAGACCCGGGCTACCTGACCTTCGTCCTACAAGACCAGCAAAGTGGCTTAGAAGTCGAGCATCAGGGGCAGTGGCTGGATGTTGAACCGATGCCCGGATCGTTTGTGGTCAACATTGGTGAGCTACTGGAGTTGGCGTCGGACGGCTTTTTACAAGCCACCAACCATCGAGTACGCGCGCCACAGCCGGGAACCGAGCGTTATTCGGTAGCCTATTTTATGGCGGCACAGTTGGATGCCACGGTACCCGTGCTGGATTTACCCGAGCCACTGAAAGCTCAGTCGAAAGGCGTTTCAACGGATCCCAACAATCCGCTGTTATCGCACGTCGGTGAAAATGTTTTAAAAGGCCGGGTGCGCTCGCATCCCGACGCAGGCAAGGCAGCGTAATGGTTTACATATTGGTTGGCAGGAGTTGTTAAAGCCGGCGAGCTCGCGTAAGCTTCTGTATCAGTACAGAAGTAACAAAAAAATTTTATGCCGATCTGTTGCGTTAGCGCGTTTATGCGCTTAAGCCTCTTTATTATCATTGTTGTTGGTTTTTCCTGCAGTGCAGCGGCTAACCTTAACCTGTCGACCAAGGAATTTTCTCGCGTTGCGCAAAACATGGCAGCGCGCCAATCTTCGGTGTATCACATAACCTCAGACCATAATGGTCTACTGTGGCTGGCTACCGATACCGATGGCATTTTGCGGTACGATGGAAAGCAATTTGTGCGTTGGACCGACAGTGTTTTGAATAATGTTCAGGCGGCCGACTTTTCGAAACTTCGAATTCATCAAGATACCATTTGGGCGGCGACCTGGGGGCATGGTTTGGTTGCCTGGAATTCCGCCAAGCAGTCGACGCGTCAGTTTAAAGCTGACAACGGCCAAGGACAGTTAAAAAACGATCGCGTACAGACGCTGTTTTTAGATCGTCAGCAAAGACTATGGGTCGGAACCTTAAATGGCCTGCAGTATATGCAACCAGAGGTAACGACTAACCAAGCCGATGTATTGCAATTTATCGACGATGAACATCCACTGAATGACCTCAGAATTTGGTGGATCACTGAATCCAAACACTGGATTTGGGTTGCCAGTTCGCAAGGCGTGTTCCGAATCGCTCAGGACTTATCAAGTTGTACACGCTATTACATTGACCCCGATAACGTTGGCGAAAACCGCACTAACGAAGTAAGAACCATCGAGCTCATTGGTGAAACACTTTGGGCGGGCACTGACCATGGGCTGTATTATTTGCCAGAAAATGGGCAAGCCTTTAAGTCTGTTCAAGACAATGAGGGGGGGTCCGCTGTCAATTTACGGGTTAATGATTTGGTCGTTGAGACCAATCCGGACCATGAACCGACGTTATGGGTTGGCTCCGGTAACGGGTTATATCAGTTTGACTTGACGCAAAAGACCTTTGTTAAACAAGGGGATGACTGGGCAGCGTTACAAAATATCGATGTGCGGTCGCTGCATTTGGACAACAACAATATTTTATGGATTGGCACCCGTGGTCAGGGCCTGTTTAAAGGGGTGACGGTTAATCAAAACTTTAAGGACTCGTTGGCAAGGAGTTCTCTGAATGTGGCAAGAGCTCCGATTCAAGCGGTTCACTATGCCAGTGATGATACGCTTTGGCTGGCCAATGATAAGGGCATTTTTAAACGGCCTACCAGTAATGGAAATTGGGATTTTTATCCGTTCCCGGAGAGGTTGGGTGTGCGTAAAGTTGATGTGCTTTATGCCGACCGTTTCGGTGATTTATGGATTGGTATCAATGAGGCGGTTATCAAAACGTCGAGTGATGCGCCTGAGTTGGCTGCGGCACCCGCGATCAATCAACAGTTGGGACTTGAAGAGGCCACCATTACGGCCATTCATGAAATGAAAAATGGCGATATGCTGCTCGGTATTTGGGGGCGAGGTATTGCCCGTTACGATCGCAGTAGCGCAACGTTCTCATGGCAAACCCAGAATTTCGACCAACTGCGTGGTGACCAAGCCTACTCCATTATTGATACTCAGGGTGCCGGCATTTACAGTGCAACCCGCTATTCTGGATTGCTGGATCTGTCAAATGAACAACGGGTAAAGGGTGAGTTTAACAATTACACGCTCATTTGTGCGCATGCAATAGATTCAAACTCGATTTGGCTGTGCAGTGACAATGGTATCTGGAATTACTCGTTCAAAACGGGCGAGACAGGTCATTACACAAAGGCCGATGGGCTACCGTCTAATCGGGTGCTCGGTATGACCAATGACGACCATGGAAACCTATGGGTAATAACCCTCAGTGGCTTGGCCCGGCTTAATATTGAATCCGGTAAAGTGGTTACTCTGGGTAAGTCGGATGGGCTGGCGATGTCGAACTTTTTAGAGCATGCTATTGACAGCTCAAGTGATGGTGAAATCACCGCCGGTAGCCTGGAAGGCGCACTCAGTTTCAACCCGGCTAAACTTAATATCGCAGAGATTGCGCCTAATGTCGCATTAACTTCCGTTATTCTGGATAACCAAGACGTTACGCGAAAATTTGCATTAACCGCGAATGAACTAAAGCTACCGGCCAATTTTCAAAGCTTAAAGTTATCGTTTAGTGTGACAGATTTTAGAGTGCCGGAAAATAATGCGATTCGGTATCGGTTATCCGGTGTTACTGACAGTTGGAGTAACTGGATGCCTAACCTATCGCTGTACTTAAGTTCGTTAGCACCGGGCACCTATTCGCTACTGGTTGAAGGCAGAAACAGTCAGGGCACTGAGAGTAACGAGCCATTGCAGCTAATGATTACTGTCGATGCGCCCTGGTGGTACAGTTTCTGGACGGTATTTTTCGGCATTAGTGGAATTGTTTTACTCATTTACGCCATTGTGCGGGCGAGAACCAAAAGCCTCGAACGTGTTAATCAAAAGTTGCAAGAGCAGATAGCGTTGCACACCCGTGAATTAAAAGTTGCAAATAGAAAGTTGCAGACTTTATCTGAAACCGACGCCTTGACCGGGCTGCTTAATCGACGAGGCTTTGAAAGCCATTTTAACCGCTTGCTTAGTGATTACCGAGACACTCGAAGCGCTATTAGTGTGTTACTGATTGATGTTGACCATTTTAAACAGTTCAATGATGATTACGGCCATGAGCTTGGCGATATTGCTTTGAAGGTGGTAGGTGACAGCCTTGCAACGTGTTTCAGAGAGTTCGATATTGTTGCCCGCTGGGGCGGAGAAGAGTTTACGGTAGCGTTACCGGGGCTTGCGCTTGAAGAGGCTAAAGAAGTTGCTGAGCGCGTGCGGGAAAGCATTTCAAAGCAAGGTGTCGAGACTGACGGCAAACGTTTAACGTTAACGGTGACTATTGGGGTGAGCTGTTATTTCGCTCAAACGGCTGAATTGCAAACCTGGCTAAATAGTGCGGATGAAGCGTTATATGCGGGCAAACGCCAGGGTAGAGATCGGGTGGTAGGTTGAGGCCGCTTCCGCGGTTGCGCTTGCCCGCGGCTCTCTATACCGACGGGGCGTTACGCCGGCGAACCGGAATGGAACTTAAAATCCGCATCGGGAGATTGAATCAAATCGCGTTCGATCTCGCCGAAAAATGCGATGCGGTCTGAGATATTGTCATCGGCGATTTGCTCGGCCAGGGTCAGGTAATCCTGATAATGGCGGGCCTCGGAACGTAATAACGAGATATAAAACTGGCCTAAGCGCTCGTCAACGTGCGGTGCGATGGCGGCAAAACGTTCGCATGAGCGTGCTTCGATATAAGCGCCGCAAATTAACTTATCGATAAGTGCCGCCGGTTCGTAGGTTCGCACATGGGTTAGCAACCCACGTGCATAGCGGCTGGAGGTTAGCTTGTCGTACTCAATGCCGAGCTCCTGTGCAATCTCCAGTACCTGATAAAAATGATGCAGCTCTTCCTTTATCAACAACACCATTTTGTCGATCAGTTCCTGACTGTAAGGCCGCTCTGACTTAGGTACCATGCGCTTATTCAACTTATTATGCTTGCCCAGCTCGCGCCAGTTACCGACCAACCGGTAGGTGTAATCTTCATACGGCTTTAACCAGGCCAGCAACGCGTTGCCGCTTTCTTCATCAACCGCGTAGCGGCGGATTAGCAACATGGCGCTCTGGGCGGCTTTTAACTCGCAAACCATGTGATCACGCAATAGCACCGGCAGGTTCTCCGGCTTTGTGGCTTGCTCCAGCCAGGCGTTGGGCGTGTGACACTGCAAAAACTTGTTAATGGGTTGCAGTAAGTGTTCGATTTCGCTGGCAGATTGCGTTTCTGTTGGTTCTGATTTAGAGGCTACAGCTGTCATTTATGCGTCTGGTGTTGGCGAATAATAACGCTATTTTACGCCACTTGGGACGAAAACTGAATGCGAGATAATCCATTACTGACATTTGTCAGTATTGTTAATAAATCGTTGGGATTGTTAACAAAAATCGCTTGACAGGCTAAAAAATGTTCTCAATAGTAGGGGTAAGGTGAAGTTTTACGCAAGTTCACATTTTAACAATAAGAAGCCGTTTTAAACGGACAGGTGCGAAAGCACACTTTAGGGAACAACAAGGGCGGCAGAGCCGCGTTATATGGGGTAGTCAATTATGATTCTGAATCACATATGGGGTTTATACGCACATCCGATGGATGAGTGGAAAACCATTGACGCAAAACGCGAAAGTATCGTCAATTCGTTAACGCATATACTATTTGTCGCATTATTACCGTGTGCCGCAGCTTATTACGCGTCGGCTCACATTGGTTGGAGCGTTGGTGCACGCGAGTCAATCTTCTTAACCGAGGGGAGCGGCGTGATGTTGGGCGTTGCAATGTACGCAGGTATCATCGCCGCCACATTCGCGTTAGCTTATTTGGTCTACTGGATGGCGAAGACCTTTGGCGCCGATCCAAGTTTTACCCAGTCGCTGGAACTGGCAGCTTATACAGCAACTCCGGTTATTATGTCAGGTGTTGCGGCACTTTATCCTGAACTATGGTTTGTGTCGTTGATTTTCCTGGCGGGTGTCGCCTACTCAGTTTACCTGCTGTATGCGGGGATTCCGGTCATTATGCACATTCCGGAAGAGCGCGGCTTTTTATATGCCAGCTCAGTCGTTACTGCCGGCCTTATCCTGATGGTAATCCTAATGGTAACAACAGCCATTTTATGGACTAATGGCTTCGGCCCAACCTTCATGTCATAAAGCACACCAACGCCTTCGGCACCCAAACCGTGCCGAGGGCCCCTAAACCGCGAGACGCAGTCGAGCCTAAACCGTGCCGAGGGCCCCTAAACCGCGAGACGCAGTCGAGCCTACACCGCGCGTAGCGCCTAGACCAAGTAAACCCCCGCATATCCCCGTGTATTCAAAACCCGCTGGGCATCATACCAATCCCCTAATACGACGCGTTCAGCCTGCTTGCCGTTAACACAAAACGAATGGATCGCAGCACGATGCGTATGGCCGTGAATAAGCCGTTGCACGTTATGTTTTTGCATTACCGAGATAACCGCAGGATGCTGCACATCCATTTGGCGCAACCGTTGCGGCGTTAGGTTGGGGCGTTTAGAGGCTGAACCGGCACGCAGTTTACGGGCAATACGCATCCGCAAGGCCAACGGTAAGTGACGTAAAATAAACTTGCTAATGGGGTGCTGAATGATAGCGCGGTAGCGCAGGTAGTCGGTATCGTCTGTGCAGAGTGTGTCGCCATGCATTAATAGCGTGCGCTCGCCGTTAAGGTTAATAACGGTCTCGTCCGGCAGCAGGGTTAAGCCCACGTCCGCCGCAAAGCGCTCACCCAGCATAAAGTCACGATTGCCCGGCATAAAGTAAAGCGCTACACCGGCATCGCTTAGCGCGCGCAGCAGCGACTTGATTTGCCTGGCAAAGTCGCTGGGGTCATCGTCACCCAGCCAGGCGTCGAACAAGTCGCCGAGAATATAAAGCGCATCCAGAGTATGATGCTGCTGCTGACAAAAGTCGCTGAACGCGGCCGTGATATCGGGCCGCGCCGGCGATAAGTGAAGATCAGCAATAAACGCAGTCGTCATAGCTGCACGTTTAGTCGTTGATGGTCACTTTTTGAATGATCACGTCGTCGACTGGCACATCCTGATGAAAGCCTGCTGAACCGGTTTTAACGTCTTTGATTTGATTAACCACGTCCATACCGTCAACCACTTCGGCGAATACGCAGTAACCGTAGCCGTTCGGGGTTTCGTTCTGGAAGTTCAAAAAGCTGTTGTCATTCACATTGATAAAGAATTGTGATGATGCCGAATGCGGATCCGGTGTACGCGCCATCGCCACGGTACCAACCGTGTTCGGCTTAGCGGTTTTTGCTTCGTTTTCGATAGTGTCGCGGGTTTCTTTTTGCTTCATCCCCGGCTCAAAGCCACCACCTTGTACCATAAAGCCATCAATCACGCGGTGGAACAGCGTATTGCTGTAAAAACCGTCGCGCGCATACTTTAAAAAGTTTTCTACCGTATTCGGGGCGGTATCTTGATGCATTTCCAGGGTGATGTCACCGTGGTTTGTGTGTAATACAACCTGCATATTGGTATCCTGTAACTAATGATTAAACCGGCGCTAGTGTACCAGAGCGTTACGTTCAGTGGTATCATTAGTGTTTTGCAAAAACATCAATCTTCACGCTAAAACTAAAGGAAGCACAGCATTATGGCACTGACACTGTTTAATACCCTAACGCGCGAAAAGCAGACGTTTACGCCGATCGAACCCGGCAAAGTGGGTATGTACGTGTGCGGTGTCACCACCTATGACTTCTGTCACATTGGCCATGCCCGCACTTATGTAGCGTTTGATATTGTCGTGCGCTATCTGCGCAAAATCGGCTATGACGTGACCTATGTGCGCAATATTACCGACCTGGACGACAAAATTATTAAACGTGCAGCGGAAAACGGCGAAGATTTTAGTGCGGTTACCGAGCGTTTTATCGGCGAAATGCATAAAGACTTCGATGCGCTTAACCTGGTGCGCCCGGATATCGAACCGCGTGTGACCGGTCACATGGGTCAAATTATTGCCATGATTGAGCGGCTTATTGCCAATGACAACGCCTACGTTGTCAGTAACGGCGATGTGCTGTTCGATGTGTCTACCTTCACTGATTATGGCAAGTTAAGCCGTCAGGACCTGACGCAATTACAGGCAGGCGCGCGGGTGGATGTCGATGAGGCAAAAACTGACCCGTTAGATTTTGTGCTGTGGAAGAAAGCCAAAGCCGGCGAACCGAGCTGGCCATCGCCGTGGGGCGAGGGGCGGCCGGGCTGGCATATTGAATGCTCGGCAATGAACAAAGAGCACCTGGGCGAGACATTTGATATTCATGGCGGCGGCTCGGATTTAACCTTTCCGCATCACGAAAACGAAATTGCGCAAAGTTGCTGTGCTAACCACTCGGATTACGTTAATTACTGGATGCACAGCGGTATGGTGCAGGTTGATGACGTCAAAATGTCTAAATCGCTGGGTAACTTTTTTACCATTCGCGACGTGTTAAACAGCTATGACGCCGAGACCGTGCGTTATTTCCTGTTATCCAGTCATTATCGTTCGCAGTTAAATTATACCCAGGACAATCTGGAACAGGCGCATGCCGCGCTGGAACGGTTGTATACCGCCTTACGTGGCATTGAACCGGTGACTGCTGAAGAGACCTTACGAGCACCCTACTGGCAGGCTTTCAGTGACGCGATGAATGATGATTTTAATGCGCCCGAAGCCATGAGCGTGTTGTTTGATATCGCGCGCGAAATGAACCGTGTGCGCGATACCGACACCGACAAAGCAGCGCAGCTGGCAACCGTATTGCAAGAGCTGGCTGAGGTACTGGGGTTATTGCAACAACAGCCCGAACAGTTTTTACAGGGCGACAACGATGATGTGGCGTTGATCGAGTCGCTGATTGCCAAACGTAATAACGCCAGAGCAGAAAAAGATTGGGCGGCCGCCGATGCCGCGCGGGACGAACTGACCGCGATGGGCATTGTGCTGGAAGATGGTCCCGGTGGGACCCAATGGCGCCGCAGCTAACAGGAGGCAGATTTAATTATGGCATTTGCACAACTACATTGTGTTGAGTCTTTGACTCAGGCAAAAGAAAACGAACAAACCGACGCACTGATTGTGATGGGTCCATTTGACCGGGTTGAAGACACTGAGCTGAGCGAAGCTATTCGTGCGGCGCAACAGAGCGACCAGCGTGTGGGTAAAGAGACCTTGTTGTTATTGCAGACTGACGTGCCGGGTAACCGGTTGGTGGTTGCGCCAACCGGACCGCTGAATCGTGATTATGACGATGTACGACAAATTTTTGATGCCGCAGCCAAGGCCGCGAAAATAGCGCAGGACGCCGGTGCACGCCATCCGGTATTGATGTTAAATGCGGTTGATACCCAGGACGAACGGTATCAGCAAGCGTACCTTGCCGCCTATCTGGGTTTTTGCCAGGCACTGTATCAGCCGTTAGAGGCGCGCGAAGCCCATGGCGAGGACGAGATTGAGCCGACTAAAGCGGTAACCCTGGTGGGTGCGCTGAATGCCGATTGGGCAATGGCGGTTGAGGCCGGTAAACGGGTAGCGCGTGATTTAGCCGGTACCGAACCTGAGCGGATGGCACCACCACGGTTTGCGGAATATTGCCGTCAGGCGTTTGCGCATACACCAGTAAAAGTAACAGTGATTGACGATTATCAGCAGTTACAGCACGAATATCCATTGGCGGCGGCCGTTGGTCGTGCATCGATCGAGGTCGAACGCCATCGTCCCTGCGTTATTCGATTAGAATACAAAGGCGCGAACCCTGAACGCACGGTGATGTTTGCCGGTAAGGGTATTGTTTACGATACCGGTGGCGCTGACCTTAAGGTGGGCGGCCACATGGCAGGCATGAGCCGTGACAAGGGCGGCGCCGCTGCGGTTGCTGGTTTTGTGAAAACGGTTGCAGAAGTGCAGCCGGATAATATTAACGTGATTGCGGAAATTGCCGCGGTACGCAACAGCATTGGCTCTGACGCCTTTGTCGCCGACGAAATTATTACCGGCCACAGCGGTAAACGAGTGCGCATTGGTAATACCGATGCCGAAGGGCGTCTGGCCATGGCTGACCTGTTGTCGCATCTGCGTGAAGAAGCCGCCGCCAGTGAAGTGCCGTGCGACTTATACACGGTAGCGACGTTGACAGGACACGCGGCGCTGTCCAAAGGTCCCTATTCGGCGTTAGTACCTAATGGTGCGGCACGCAAAGCACAGGTAGCCCAGCAGTTGTTTGAGCAGGGCGAAGTATTCGGCGATCCGGCTGAGATCTCCTGGTCACGCCGCGAAGACTTTGATTTTGTTAAAGGGCGCACGTTGTGTGATGACTTGCTGTCGTCAAACAATGGCCCGTCGGCAACAACCGCGCGCGGACACCAGTTCCCAATGGCGTTTTTAGTCGGCGTATCGGGTCTGGATGCTCACGGTATTGATAGTGACAAACCACTGAACTACGTGCATGTGGACATCGCCGGCAGCGGTGTTGAAGGCGGTGACTGGCAACACGGCAAGCCAACGGCAGCACCGGTAACGATGCTGGCAGGGCACTACCTGCGGAAATAACGGCTTTTTGCGCCTTCGGCGCGGCCGTTTGTGCCTACGGCACGGCTGTTTTTAGCGTGCCTTCGGCCGCTAAGGCTGTTTGCCTGACGGCGGTAAAAGCCGTGCGTAGCACAAACAGCCGCAACGAGCGCAGCGATGTTGCAAACAGCCGTCGCGAAGCGACAAAAAGCCGGCCGAAGGCCATTCATCTTAGTGTCATAAAATCGGCTTAGGCTGTTCTTATCGCAACGATGAGGACAGCCCCATGTTGAACGTAGAAGACGTTGTCAAACAGAGCCTGCCGCGTATACACAATACACCCTGGCTGGCCAAACCCACCACTTGGTTTTTACGCAACTTGCTGCACGAAAGCGATATTCGTGACTTTAGTCAGCACTATCCTGAACTTAATGGCATCGACTTTGTTGAGCAGGTGCTCGATTATTTTAATTTTTCTTATGCTTACCGCAGTAGTGAGCTGGATAATATTCCCAGTCGAGGGCGGGTTATTATATTTGCCAACCATCCGATTGGCTCACTCGACGGTTTAGCCTTACTAAAATTGGTCAGCGAAGTGCGCAGCGATGTAAAAATTGTCGCCAACGATCTGCTGATGAAACTAAAACCGCTGCAATCAATGCTATTACCGGTACGCGTGTTTAACGGCTCTTCGGGCCGCGATGATATTCGTAATATGCACCAGCATTTAAACAACGAGGGCGCGGTTATTGTTTTCCCTGCCGGCGAGGTTTCGCGCTTGCGACCCCAGGGAGTCAGGGATACGCGTTGGCAGCAAGGGTTTGTTAAGTTAGCCAAGCGCTGTGAGGCACCGTTATTACCCATTCGTCTGTACGCCCACAATTCGGCGTTATTTTATACCGCCTCTATGGTTTACAAACCATTGGCGACCTTATTGTTGGTGAAGGAGATGTTCCGCCAACAGCGTAAACACGTCAGTTGCCGTATTGGTGAGCTGATTCCGTACCAGGCGCTGGAAACGATGCGTCTGTTGCCGATAAAACAACAACTTAAACTACTAAAAAAGCACCTTTACCGGCTGGGCAGTCAAAAGGAGCTGATTTTACCCACCCAAACGGCGGTGGCGAGGCCTGAGCCGCGCCAAACGTTAAAGCAGGCTATTGAGCAGTGCGAGCAACTGGGTACTACCGCCTGCGGTAAGCGGATTGTCTTGTATGAGTTTAACGGTAGCTCGCCGATTTTGCGTGAAATTGGCCGTTTACGCGAAGTGGCATTTCGGGCAGTCGGCGAGGGCACCTGGCAGCGCCGCGATCTGGATGACCATGACCGTTATTATATGCACCTTATTCTGTGGGACCCTGATGACCTTGAAATCGCCGGTGCGTATCGGCTGGGAGACTGCGCAAAGATCCTGCAAAAGGTCGGCTCAAACGGACTTTATACTATTGCATTTTATCAATTTGATACGGCGATATTCGATATTCACGCGCAGGGTTTAGAGCTGGGGCGTTCGTTTGTACAACCACGCTACTGGGGTAAACGCAGCCTCGATTATTTGTGGCTGGGGATTGGTGCGTTATTAAAACAGCGGCCGCAGTATCGCTATTTATTTGGCTCGGTCAGTATCAGTAACGCCTTGCCGGATCCGGCGACAGAAGCCTTAGTCGCGTTTTATCGTCACTACTTTCCGCCCGTGCATCCACAGCTTGCCACAGCAAATCATCCCTACAATCCGGAGGCGAAACACTTTCGGCTAACGGGTTGTTACGAACAGGACTTTTGCGATTTAAAAAGCTATCTGGCATCGATGGGAGCAGCAATACCGACGTTATATAAGCAGTATGCAGATTTGTGCGAAAAGGGCGGCGTACAGTTTTTAGCGTTTGGCGTCGATCCGGACTTTTCCAATTCCATCGACGGACTGGTGCTGGTGGATATTACTAAATTAAAGCCGAAGAAGCGCAAACGATATCTCTAGCGCCTGACGGCGCGGCTTTTTGCCCCTGACGGGGCGGCTTTTTGTGCCTACGGCACGGCTGTTTGGCCCTTCGGGCCGGCTGTTTGCAACATCGCTGCGCTCGTTGCGGCTGTTTGTGCTACGCACGGCTTTTACCGCCGTTAGGCAAACAGCCTTAGCGGCCGAATGCACGCTAAAAACAGCCGCAGCGCAGCTGCAAAGGGCCGGCCCGCAGGGCCAAACAGCCGTCGCGAAGCGACAAAAGGCCGCAGCGCAGCTGCACACAGCCGCGCCGCAGGCGCATAGTTATTCCTGGAATTGCTTACCGAAGTAAGAATCTTCCAGCCATTGCGGGCGTTGATCCGCGTTCGCAATTTCTTTACCGATTTCAAAGTTGATATTAGTGAAGCGTGCACCCGCTTCGTAGTTAACATCATGCACTTTTAAATCGTCGCTGGGGCGGTGGTAATGCTCAGCAAAGAACTTACCCCATACTTCGCCACCGTCTTCACCCTCAGTACGTGAGGTAAAGCCTGTCATCAGGAATACCGCAGGAATACCTTTTTTAACCAGGGTGTAATGGTCAGAGCGTGTGAAGATCGCTTGCTCAGGCATTGGATCCGGGCTTTGTTCGGTATCATATTGTTGTGCCGCTTTAGTCACTGTATCACCCAGGGTCGAGTGCGATGCACCGAAGGCGATAACGTCAGCAAAATCGTACAACAACACCGGCATATCCAGGTTGACGTTGGCGACGATGCTGTTCAGAGGCACGGTCGGGTTGTTGGCGAAGTAATCAGCGCCCAACAGGCCTTTTTCTTCTGCGGTTACCGACAGGAACATGATTGAGCGTTTATTGTCGATGCCTGATTCAACAAACATGCGCGCGGTTTCCAGCATGACTGAAACGCCTGAGGCGTTATCCATGGCGCCGTTGTTAATGACATCGTCACTGCTCATGTCTTTGACTACGCCAATATGGTCAGAGTGAGCGGTGTAAACCACATACTCGTCCTTAAGCTGAGGGTCGGTGCCCGGAAGTACTGCGGCAACGTTAGGGCTGGTCGTTTGCTCATGGGTTGACTCTTTAGTCAACATAACCGAACCGTCCAGTTCAAAGCCTTTAGGCGAAAAATTAGGATCTTCACTGATTTGTTCGAAGATCGCATCCAACGCCGTAGGAGCGTTAGCAAATAATTTTTGCGCCGGCTCGTCGTCTAAATAGGCCGAGCCCATTAATTGTTGTTCCTGACCCTGTGGCAAACCATTAGGCCCCATCCAGGTCATGCGCGGCGTTTTGGTGTAATAGACGCTGGTTTCAAATTTACGCACTTCCTCGCGCACCGGCGTATGCAGGGTAATGATGCCGACAGCACCTTTGTCGCGGGCAATATCATCTTTGATATTGGCTAAATGTGCGCCTTCTTCACTAGGCAGGTTCTCGGGGCGGCCGGTCAGCATCACCACGATCTTGCCTTCAACGTCCAGACCGTCGTAATCGTTTAAACCAAACTCGGGCGCTTCCATACCGTAGCCAACAAACACCAATGGTGCGGTCACTTCACTGCGTTCAGCATGATGACTGGGGCCGGTAATGAATTCTTTACCAAACTCAAATTCAAGCTCTTCGCCGTTAGCCGAGTAAACCATTTTCGCGCTATCGGCTTTCAGCATACTGGTGCGAAACGGAATGCGCTGATAATAGGTACCGTCCTCGCCTGCGGGTTCAAGGCCTAATTGTTTGAATTCGCTGACAATGTACTTTGACGCGATCTCATGACCGTCGCTGCCGGTTTGACGACCTTTCAGGTCATCACTGGCAAGAAATTCTAAATGGGCGCGGATATTTTGTTGCTGCGCACTGACACTGGTGTCTTTGGCGGGCGCTTCTTGCGCGCCACAGGCAGCTAAAGTAGCTGCGATGGCTGCAGGTAATAGCAGACGAGTTAACTTCTTCATGATGTTCTCACAACGTATTGTTATTAAAAGATGTTGGATTGCCGGTTCAGTGTAACCCAGCTAATAAGCAATCACTAGCCGCTTATCGCAACGAGAGTGTTGCAAATCGTAAATAAGCATTGTAATGTTATATTATTACATAAGCGATTGATTCAGATCAGCTAAGGAGTCTGTGTGAGGTTAAATGCTATTACCCTGGGTTTGCTCGGAATGACGACGTTGCCGGTGGCGGCTCAGCAGTCATCGCAGAGCGAATCGGTTCCTGTAGGCGAAACTATAGTGATTACCGCCAACCCGTTGAATAAAACAGCGCTGGAATCAACCCAACCGGTCAGCATTATCAGCGGTGACGAGTTACAGCAAAAACATGCCCAGACGTTAGGCGAAACACTATCGTCGGAACCGGGCATTAACAACACGCATTATACCGCTGGTGCAGGCAGTCCTATTATTCGGGGGCTGGATGGTCCGCGCGTAAAAATCACCCAAAATGGCTTAGATACCGGCGATGTATCACGGGGCAGTCCTGATCATGCAGTGACCACCGAAACCAGTAGCGCTGAGCAAATTGAGGTGCTGCGTGGCCCGGCAACCTTGTTGTATGGTAGTGGCGCCATTGGTGGCGTGATTAACGTGGTGGACAACCGCATTCCGACGCAGCCGGTCTATGATTTGGAGGGTAACCTGAATCTTCGCGGTGCGACGGTCAATGATCAGAAGGAAGCCTCGTATAATTTCACCGCCGGTAACGGCAGCTGGGCTTTTTATGCGGACGCGCATTATCGCCGCAGCGACGATTTTGATACGCCGAACTTTATCAATGACGAGGGCGAGGCCGTTGATTCGGTCGAGAACAGTTTTTCTGATTCAGACGGCGCCACCTTAGGCACCGCGTATCATGACGACTGGGGCTTTTTCGGTGTCAGTTATCAGGCGTTGTACTCGGAGTACGGTATTCCCGGACATGCACACGGACATGACGAAGAGCACGAAGACGAACATGGTGAAGAGGAACACGAAGAGGACCATGGTGCTGAAGAAGAGGCGTTGCCGTTTGCTGATTTAGAACAACAGCGCTGGCAAATTGCCGGCCAACTCAATGCTCCGGTCAATGGCATCGAGGCGGTCGAGATGCGCGCTGCCTTTACCGATTATCAGCACCGTGAAATAGAAGGAGCACAGGTCGGTACGCAGTTTAACAATAATCAAAAAGAGCTGCGCGTCATAGCTAAACACGAGCCGTTACAAGGCTGGAGCGGCGCCCTGGGCTACCAGTGGGATATCAGCGATAAACAGGCGTTTGGCGCCGAAGCTTTTACTCCGGATACCAGTCGCCGGGCACAAGGTGTGTTCTGGTTAGTTGAGCAGGAATTTGGCGATCATCACGTCGATTTAGGTGCGCGCTACGAACAAACCACACTGGCCAGCGAAGACGTGCGCTTAGATACCTTCGACTCGGTCTCGTCATCGGCAGGTTATCTGTATCATTTTGACCAGCACAGTTCGGTTTCGGTTAACCTGAGCCATGCAGAACGTGCGCCCAGCGCGACGGAAGTGTTTGCTAACGGCGAACATTTTGCCACCCAGACCTACGAATTGGGAACTTTTTATGAGCTGCACCAGGAAGACAATGGTGAGTACCATATAGAAAATGCAGGCGCAGAAGTGAGCACCGAAACCTCTAACAACATTGACGTAGGGCTACATTTTGAAAACGAGCGCGTGCATGCGCAAGTCAATGTGTTCTACAACCGTGTCGATAACTTTATTTATGAACGTTTTACCGGTATCAGCAGTGACATGATTCATACTGACGAAGGGCACGATGAGCATGCAGGAGAACTTGCGGACGAGCACGGACATGAAGGCGAAGAAGCGCTGGAAGTGGTGCAATTTGCTCAGGCTGACGCCGAACTTTATGGCTATGAGTTAGACCTGGGTTACCGCTTTGATGACGCCTGGTCATTGCATGGCTTTAGCGACTATACCCGTGCCAAACAAACCGCCGGCGGCGACTTACCGCGTATCCCGGCGCAGCGCATAGGCATAGAAGCACGTTATCAGGCACAGGACTTTGATGCTGCCGTAGGCTACACGCGCTATATGGAACAGGATCGCATTGCAGACAACGAGACCGTGACACCTGCCTTTGGCATTGTTGATGCGCGCATCAATTATTACCCTCAAATGTTGGCGCAATATGGCGCGACGGTTTATCTAAAAGGAGAAAACCTGACTGACCAGTTGGGCCTGGTGCATAGTTCGTTCCTTAAGGATGATGTGCCGATGCCGGGACGTAATGTGCAGCTTGGGGTGTCGATAAACTTCTGAACCTGACCGTTAATCGCAGTCAGACACATTAGCGCCGCGTAATTTGCTATCCTTCGGTAAACTTTAAAACAAGGATACTATTATGCGGCGTTTGTCTTTATTAACCGCAACCATGGCACTGTTGTCGAGCAGCGGTTTTACCGCTTCTGCGGCCGCCGAACAGCTGACTATTGAGCGTATTTTTACGGCACCATCGTTAACCGGTGAATCTATCCGCTCGCTGCGGTTCTCGCCCGACGGGCAAACTCTGACTTATCTGAAAGGGCGTGACGATGATGCTAATCGTTACGACTTATGGCAGTACAACATCGATAGTCAACAGCATCAGTTGCTGGTTAACTCCGATGATTTGTTTTCCGGCCCCGAGAACCTCTCCGATGAAGAAAAGGCTCGCCGCGAACGCTTACGCTTAAGTGGTTCGGGCATTGTCAGTTACCAGTGGTCGGCGCAATCGGATGCGTTGTTATTTCCGCTGAATGGCGACGTTTACTACTATGATTTGCAGCAGCAAAAAGCCCGTCAAATTACCGCTACCGATGCATTTGAAACCGATGCCCGCTTGTCACCCCAGGGCAATTACGTGTCCTTTATTCGCGAGCAAAACTTATATACGGTTAATTTACAAACGGGTAAAGAGCAAGCCATTACCGAATCCGGCGGCGACACGATTAAATACGGTATGGCCGAATTTGTGGCGCAGGAAGAGATGGATCGGATGACCGGTTACTGGTGGGCGCCGGACGAGTCAAAACTGGTGCTGACCAAAGTTGATGAGTCGCCGGTAGAGATCGCAGCCCGCAGCGAAATCTACGCCGATCGCATCGATATGATTGAGCAGCGCTATCCTTTTGCCGGCACCGATAATGTGGCTGTCGATTTGGGCGTGGTCAGCTTAAGCCATAACGAGCAGTCCTCAGGTTCATCGATAGAGTCATCGATTAAGTGGCTGGGTTTGAGTGTCCTTGGCGATGGCTACCTGGCCCGGGTTAACTGGGTTGATGGCGATCGTTTTACCTACCAATGGCAGAGCCGCGATCAACAGCAGCTGGATTTGCGTCTGGTCGATGCTAATGATCAAAAGCAGCAGGTATTGATCACTGAAACCAGCGACAGCTGGGTTAATATTCATGATGACTTACACTTTTTATCGGACAATAAGCATTTTGTCTGGGCATCTGAACGCAGTGGCTACAAACATCTGTATTTATACCGTTTAGACGGCAGTTTAATCCGCCAGTTAACATCAGGTAACTGGGCCGTTGATGCGCTAGCGGCCATTGATGAACAAACGGGGGCTATTTATTTCACCGGCCGTCTAAAGTCGCCGTTACAGCGCCATCTGTATCGTAATCAGTTAAATACCGGTTCGCCGGGCTCACCGAGTCAGATTACCGAGCGTGAGGGTATGCATAACATTACCTTTGCAGCCAATGCGCAATCGTATCTGGATAGCTTTGAGTCGCCGCAACAACCGGCGCAGGTGAGTTTGCATGGACCGACCGGTGAGCGCCTGGCGTGGTTAAATGAAAATGCTATTGATGCCTCACATCCATTAAAGCCTTATTACCACGACTGGCTTTATGCGGACTACGGTACGCTGGAAGCCGAAGATGGTCAGACGCTGTATTATCAGTTAACCAAACCGGCCAATTTTGATGCTGAAAAGCAATATCCGGTGCTGGTTTACGTGTATGGCGGGCCGGGCGTGCAGGTGGTTGATAAGGGTTTCGGTAGCCTATTCCTGCAATACATGGCGCAGCAGGGCTATGTGGTGTTTAGTCTGGATAACCGCGGCTCTGCTAATCGCGGCAAAGCGTTCGAAGCGCCGATTTACCGTAACATGGGTACACCCGAGGTGGCGGATCAGGTCCGTGGGGTAGAATATCTGCGTACACTGGAGTTTGTCGACCCGGAACGCATTGGTATTTACGGCCACAGTTATGGCGGCTATATGACACTGATGTCGATGTTTAAAGCGCCGGACTACTTTGCAGCCGGTGTATCGGGTGCGCCGGTGACGGACTGGAGTTTGTACGACACCCATTATACTGAACGTTATATGGGCATGCCGCAGGACGGCGATGCTTACCAAAATGCATCGGTATTTCCGTACGCTGACGGACTGCAGGGTGACTTGCTGATGTATCACGGTATGGCTGATGACAATGTGTTGTTTACCCATAGCACCAAGCTATACAAGCAGTTGCAGGATAATCAGCAGCAATTTCAAATGATGAATTACCCGGGTAAAAAGCACTCGCTTAACGGCACAGCGACGAAAATTCACCGGCATCAATTGATCCACGACTTTTTTCAACAAACGCTTAAAAAATAATGCGTTATACTTAGCGGCTCTATAACTTATTTTGTTAAGGAGTCGCTATGCGTTTTCTTTCTCGCCGCTTGGTTATGCCCAATGACCTTAACTTTGCCGGCTCTTTATTTGGTGGCCGTATTCTGGAATGGATTGACGAAGAAGCATACATCTTCGCCAGTTGCCAGTTAGAAGCGAAAAGCCTGGTCACCAAACACATTGGTGCGATCACTTTCGAAACATCGGCGTTTCAGGGTGACGTGGTGGAGTTTGGTCTGCAGGTTAAAAAGGCAGGGCGCAGCTCACTGACTATTACCTGTGTGGTGCGTAATAAGCACACCAAACAGAATATCTGCGTGGCCGATGATATTGTCTTTGTACATATCGACCCGGACACTCGCCAGCCCACACCTCATGGCAAAACCGAGGCGGAGCTGGACGATTCAAATTACGAAATCGACTAGCGTTTTACGGCCGTGGCTCGCCTTAAATTGGCGAGCCCGGTGGCATGGCGTGTGGCTGGTAACTGGCCGGCCATTCGCCTTCCTCTAAGAATCGTTGCAGTTGCTTGGCCAATTCTTGTGCCAGGCTTTGATCCGCTGACGCTAACTTCTGTTGCTGAGTCGCCAGCGCACTACGCAGTGCCAAATGGACTTCCGGCGCTAACTGATCTGCCTGAACGGCGTTAACCATGGCGTTAAACGCAGTTGTTAACAGGCGTTGACGCAGCACATCGGCAGGTTGTTGTTGCCACTGCTCAAGCACCTGTTTTGCTACCTGATTAACCACGCCGGCAGCGGATGGCACGCTATTATCAGCGGCATGCTGTTGTTGCAGACGGTTAAGGCGGGCACTGTTGAATAGCAGCGACAGACTAAAGTCGGCCGCCGTGGCAGCCCAGCTTACCGGATCAGGAACGAGTCCGGTGCGGCCGTTAAAACGTTCGCGGTTGTCGTAAGAGCCATAAGCCAATGGCACCATCAGCTGTTGCACCTGCTGCGGTAACTGCAGCGTATCAGCACTCACCGTGGCTAGCAGTTGCTGCAGTGCCCGCTGCTGATTAGCGGCGCCAAGCGGGCCATAATCGCTGGGGTTGTCACTGTTCATGTAATAACGGTAATTAACGCCACCGATGACTTTGACCGCAGCCTCGGTCTGATAGCGGTGCAGCAGGTACATGGGTACCAATACCTCCTGCAAATCACTGAGTGGCTGGTCATTGCCTAACTGCGCCTGACCAAAGCCTTGCAATACTTGCTGGCGCAACGCTAATACGCGTTGCAATTCGGTCACCGGGTCCGAGCCGTTATCCCATAAGTGAGCGGTAGGGTGGGCGCCACTAGCAGGACGGGCATCGCTGTCCGAAATAAAGTCCAGCCCTTTGGCTTTGTTGTCGGCTAGAATGCGTGCCAACTGGTCAGCCTCTGATGGCATACCACCAAAATCACTGTAGCCATAGGCAATGACTTGCTTATCCCACTCGCCGAGGCCAGTGTCGTAAGCGTTCTCCAGGCTAACGGTACCGTCGGTGGTTAACGTTACCAGTGGGTGCGGATAATCCATAACTGACGCGCGATCCTGTGGCGAGGCAGCAAAATTATGCGCAATACCCAGCGTATGACCAATCTCGTGAGCGCTCAGCTGACGAATACGTGCCAATGCCATGGCCTCGATTTGCGCTTTGAGTTCGCTCTCGTTTTGCTGGTTAAACGGCGCTAATAATCCCTGCGCAATTTTCATGTCCTGGCGCACCCGTAACGAGCCCAGCGTAACGTGGCCTTTGATTATTTCGCCAGTACGCGGGTCAATGACCGATGAGCCATAAGACCAGCCGCGGGTGGCGCGATGTACCCACTGGATTACGTTATAGCGCACATCCATAGGGTCGGCATCGTCCGGCAGTACCTTAACCTGAAATGCATTTTCGTAGCCGATAGCTGCAAACGCTTCGGCCCACCAGCGAGCACCTTCGAGTAAAGCAGTTTTAACCGGTTCCGGTGCACCCGGGTCGAGGTAGTAAACGATCGGTTCACGAGCCTCGCTGATTGATGCAATGGGGTCTTTTTTATTCAGCCGATGGCGCGGAATAACCTTTTTTTGCATGTCTTCGCCCAGCGGCGCGGAATAATCGACAAAGCTCTCGGCCCAGAAGCCGCTGTTAGGATGAAACGCGCGGGTACTGTAATTATCATCCGGTAAGCGAATAAATGAATGATGCAAATGCAGTGTCAGCGCATCGCTGTCGGCGGCAACCTGATTAACATAACGGCCGGTACCGTCGCCGCTAAAGGTAACTTTTGCTTCTAATTCGGTATTGTCGACAAAGGCTTTGGAACGCGCGGGATAGACCACCGAACGGCTGCTGTCGGCACTAAAGCTACCCTGGTCGGTTGCTTTAAGACGCTTGCTGACACCATGTACGTCGGACAATAAATAGGGGGTGTAGTCGATAATCACCGCGTTGTCGCTGCGGGCGACGACCTCAAAGCCGTGCAGGGCACCATCGGCAAAGGCCTGGTCAACGCTGTTGCGTTCAGCCTGATTGCGGCTGCTGGCACGAAAGCGCGTATTATGTGCCATCAGCAGTGCTTTGTTGCCTTCCACGTAAAAGGATGCCAATTGCGTTTGCCCTAACTGGCCACGATCCAGACCGATGTCATTAGAGCCAAGGCCCCATGGCAGCGAGGTTTGAAAGATAAACTGCTGACCGTCGGTGGGCACCTGCAAGTAAACCTTACCCGTGCCGGTATGGTGATAAAAACTGAAAAAGCCGTCGTATTTTTGCAGTGCGGGGGCGTGTTGTTGTTCGAACTCAGTCACGCCGGGGATGCTGTCGTCGGCACTGGCGGGTAATGCCAATAGCAAACTCAAACACAGCACCATTAGGGTTATCAGCTGCCGCATAATGTTGTCCTTATTGTTGTCCTGTTAAAGCTGTTCCGCAATTTCTTCTAAAACTTGGGTTGTCCATTGTTCAATGCGTTCATCGGTTAAATCATACTGGGTGTCTTCATCCAAGGATAAACCGACAAACTGCGATTGATCTGCGGTCAATGCTTTTGAGGCCGCAAAATCGTAGCCCTGGTTGGGCCAAAAGCCGATGCGTTTGCAGTTTTTGTCGGCGATTGCGTCGTGCAGCATGCCCAGCGCGTCCTGGAACCAGTCGGTATAGCCTTCCTGGTCGCCCATACCGTAGAGCGCAACAATTTTACCGTCTAAATTCAGTGGCGTTATGTCGTCCCAGTAGCTTTCCCAGTCTTCCTGTAACTCGCCAAAATCCCAGGTGGAAATACCAAAAATTAGAATGTCATACTGTTCGGCTTCGGCCAGTGGCGTATCTTTAATGTTATGCAGGGAGACGATGTCTTCGCCAATGGCTTGCTGAATTTTTTCGGCGGCAATTTCGGTATAGCAGGTGGTTGAGCCGTAAAATAAACCAATTTGTAATGACATGGGTTACTGCTTCCCCTTTTTGTATTTGAGCGCTTCGGGTGCATTGTAGCAAAAAGGCCGTTAAAATGGCGTTCTACTTTATATGAAACTTAACACGAAACCTAACATTAAAAAGGTAGCCTATGTCGCTTAACGTGGTGGTAGAACAACTCGAAGCTGTATTTGATCAAGCCTATGAAGATGGTAACGATGATGAATTGTTCGCCAGCGGTTATTTGCGCGGTCATTTTGATTTGGTGGTAGCGAAAATGGAGATGAATGGCGAGACCGACCCTGCCTACATCATGCCCAATCTACGCGCGGCCGTCGACCAGGCCAAACACGAACTGGCCCCCGCCGACCAGGCCCACGTGCAAAACCTGATGGATAAACTCGAGGGTATTGCGGCGGCTTAGCGCGGCTGCAGCCGTTCGAGCGCATCGGTGGCAAGCGGCTGCAGGCCGCCGCTGAGCTGCGCGGCGAGGATTTCGGCTAATAACGGGGCTGCGGTGAGGCCGCGGGAGCCGAGGCCGCTGAAGACATACAGGTTATCCTGCACCCGGCCAATCATGGGTTGATGGTTGGGAGTGGTGGCGCGGACACTAGCGCGCTGGCTGATAATCGTTAAGTCATTTGCCCACGGCTGCTGCGCGCAATCTTTTAAGCTGGCTAAATTCTCGCTGTCATCGTCAGCGCGTATGTCGCTGCTATCATCGCCACGATTAAAGGTTGCACCAATACAATGCAGGCCATTATCCGCTGGTACCATATAGCCTTTATAACAAAGCACCTGCTTCAGTGACGCCGTCGCATCAGTCGCTTCAACCTGAGTTATCTGCCCACGTACGGGGTGAATTGATAATTTCTGTCCAGAAAATGCCGCAACAATGTCACCACTGCAATGACCGGCGGCAATTACGGTTTTTTGTTGCACGTCGACTTGTGGTCTGTCGCTAATACCGACACTAATACCGGCCTTATTAAACAGTTCTTTGACCATAGCGGCCGGCCTTAGCCAGCCCGCGCGGGCATAATGCAGGGCACTGGTGCCTATTTCGAGACCGGCGGCCGTGTCGCCAGCAGGCTGCAGCGAAACCGTTTGTGGATCATACAAACCAGCGGCAATCTTCTCAGCGCGCTGCTGGCGCTGGGCATTAAATGCCGGTTGCAATACGCCGCCGGGGAACCAGTGCTGTTCACGCCAGGGTAAGTAAGCGCTAACCGCAGTACTAAATGCGTGCAGATAAAACTGGCTGAGTGGGGTTTTTTCGGCGTGCAGTAACGGGTAGACCGCGCCTTGCGGGTTGCCAGACGCTGCATCGGCGACACCACGACTGGTTACCGTGACGTTAACACCGCGACGCTGCAATGCAAGGCTCAGGCTGGCCGCGGCAATGCCACCGCCAATAATGGCGACGGGCTCCGTTTTCAGTGCGGCTTTCTGTGGCGCGTCGGTAGCCTCAAACGCCCCGCACAACATGTCGCGCTTGCGGCCAAAACCTTTAACTTTTGCAACCGTAAAACCAGCACCTTGCAACCCCCGCTTTACCACACCGGCAGCGGTAAAGGTCGCATAACGCGTGCCTTGATGAGCGGTGGCGGCCATGGCAGAAAATAAAAAAGACTGCCACATTTGCGGATTTTTTGCCGGTGCAAAGCCATCTAAAAACCAGCGGTCCACTTGCCCCCGAGCTTGTGCGACAAATTGCGGTAGTTGTTGTTCGATATCGCCAACCCATAAATCCAGGGTTACCCGGCCATCGGCCAACAACAGTCGATGACAACCTTCGTCGCCGGCAGGGTAAACGGCAAGTAATTGTTCGCATAAAGCGCGCAACGTCGGTAATGCCTCGTATGCTTGTTCGAGTTGCTCACGGCTTAACGGAAACTTCTCGAAGCTGACAAATACCAGCCGGCAGTCGCGCGGCGCATGTTCGATAAACGCTTGCCAGCACAATAAAAAATTGAGTCCGGTGCCAAAGCCTGTTTCTGTCACCACAAATTCATAATGGCTGGGTAAGCTTTTAAACGCGTCGGGCAATCCGTTTTGCTGCAAAAAAACGTACTGGGACTCGTCTATACCGCTGTCGACGGAAAAGTAAATATCGTCAAATTGGTTAGAAACCGGCACGCCATCGCTGTTAAAGTGTATGTCAGCAGAACGATTCATTTAGATGTTGCTCATGGAATCTGGCACAATGGGCGCTATAATAACAGCCAATCGTAGATAAAAAATAGCGTCGCCAAAAATAGCAGTGGCGACATCAGCTAACGGTGACAAAGCAGACCACATTCATAAGACAGCTTGGTTACCATAGACAATATTTAATTTAAGTTGCAACGAACGGCGCGTTGGCGCCAGACAGGACAAAAGAATGAAAAGAGCAGTGATTACCGGACTTGGGATTGTCTCAAGCATAGGCACTAATCAAGACGAAGTATTGGATTCATTACGTACCGGCAAGTCAGGACTGGAACGGTCCGAGTCGTTTGCCGAGATGGGCTTACGTTGCCAGGTGTGGGGACCGGTTCGCTTAGACGTTAAAGATCACATCGACCGTAAAGCGTTGCGTTTTATGGGCGACTCGGCAGCGTATGCCTACATTGCTATGAAGCAAGCCATTGAAGACGCCGGTTTAACGGATGAGGAAGTGTCGAATCCGCGTACCGGTCTGGTGGTTGGCTCAGGTGGCGCCTCAGGCGAACACCAGGTCGCTGCAGCCGATACGTTACGCGAAAAAGGCGTCAAGCGCGTAGGCCCATACATGGTGCCGCGCTGCATGGCATCAACTACCTCGGCGTGTTTGGCAACGCCTTACAAAATTAAAGGCGTGAATTATTCCATTAGCTCAGCTTGTGCGACCTCTGCGCACTGTATTGGCCACGCGCTGGAACTGATCCAGTTTGGCAAACAAGACCGCGTATTTGCCGGTGGTGGCGAAGAACTGCACTGGACCCTGGGGATGGAATTTGACGCTATGGGTGCGCTTAGCACCAAGTATAATGACACACCGGAAAAAGCATCGCGTACCTATGACAAAGATCGTGATGGCTTTATCCCGGCCGGCGGTGGCGGTATTCTGGTGATTGAAGAACTGGAAGCAGCTAAAGCTCGCGGTGCCAAAATTTATGCCGAAATTGTTGGTTATGGTGCAACCTCTGATGGTTACGACATGGTGGCACCGTCCGGTGAGGGCGCTATTCGCTGCATGCAAATGGCGATGGAAACCGTTGATACGCCGGTTGATTATCTGAACACGCACGGTACCAGTACCCCGGTTGGCGATGTCAAGGAGCTGGAAGCCATTCGTGCGGTATTCCCGGAGCAAACGCCAATGATCAGCGCAACCAAAGCGATGACAGGTCATGCGCTGGGTGCGGCAGGCGTGCACGAAGCGATTTATTCGCTATTGATGATGAAGCATGGGTTTGTAACGCCTAGCATCAACATCGAAAACCTCGATGACGCGGCTGAAGGTATGCATATTGTGCGTGAGCCAACCCAGGCTAAACTGAAAACGGTAATGTCGAACAGCTTTGGCTTTGGCGGTACTAACGCCAGCCTGGTGCTGCGTGAATACGCCGACTAAACTCAGTTGCATAAGCTGACGATTACGTGCATATTGTCGCTGATCAAAATATACCCGCATTGTCGTCATTATTGGCGGATGCGGGTTGTTTGTCTCTGTATGCCGATCGGTGCCCGCCCGATGAGCTGCTAACTGATGCCGAGGCGCTGTTAGTGCGGTCGGTAACCCGTGTTGACGAGGCCTTGTTGGCCAAGGCGCCGCAGCTAAAATTTGTTGCCACAGCAACTATTGGTACCGAACACCTGGATTTAGATGCGCTGGCCGCCCGCAACATTACCGTTGCCAGTGCGCCCGGCGGCAATGCTGATTCAGTCGGCGAGTATGTGTTAACGGCGGTATTAGCACTGTTTCAGCGACGTCAGCAATTAGCTGCGCTCGCCGATATGGAAGTTGCCATTGTCGGTGCCGGTAATACTGGCCGTGCTACAGGTCGACGCTTGCAGGCACTGGGTGTTAACGTACATTACTACGACCCGCCGTTGTTACAGTCTAATCCGCAACTGCCGTTTGATCTTCATGACCACTGGCAACGGGTATTAAACGCTGACATCATCAGTTGCCATGTGCCGTTGATAAAGGACGGCGTACATCCCACACACCACCTGTTTGATATCGAGGCGCTGCAATCTTTGCATGCAGAGCAAGTGCTGATTAATGCCAGCCGTGGTGCGGTGGTTGATAACCGCGCCTTAACCGATGTTTGTGCGCAGGGTGATTGCCCGTCGCTGATACTGGATGTGTGGGAGGGTGAACCTCAGATAAGCACACAGTTACTGGATGTCGCCGCTATCGCGACCCCGCATATTGCCGGCCATAGTGCCGAGGGCAAGGTCGGTGGTGCAATCATTGCCGCGCGCGCACTGCATGACTTTTTGCAGTTACCTTTTGACGGGAGTATCGATGACGTGCTGCCCGCATGCCCCTGGCCAAATTATGACGCCAATCGTCTGCAAACTCTGGATGATCTGGCCGCGCTGGCGCTGCACCGCTACAACATCTGGCATGACGATGCGCTGATGCGCGAGCATGGTACAACGGCTGCGGGTTTTGATCAGTTGCGCAAAGGTTATCGTAAGGATAATCCGCGTAGACAGTTCAACAATCAACGCATTGCATGTCATAATAGGCAGCAAGTCGAACAATTTTCGCAGCTTGGGTTTAGCGTGCTCGGATCAGTGCGTTAAGGCAGACCCAATCGCTGCAGCCATTTTTTAGTGACAGGAGCTGTTATGTCTGAAGGATTTCGCGTTGCCGTTTTAGGTGCTACTGGTTTAGTGGGTCAGCAAATGATCGAGATCCTGGCAGAGCGAAAATTCCCTGTCAGTCAATTATTCCCGCTTGCCAGTGCGCGCTCAGCCGGTGCCACGGTCAATTTTGCCGGTGAAGAGATCGAAGTACTGAATGCCGATGAATTTGACTGGAGCGAAGCGGATATTGGCTTTTTCTCTGCCGGCGGCAGCATCTCACGGGAGCTTGCGCCAAAAGCTGCCGAAGCAGGCTGTGTGGTTATTGATAATACCTCTGAATTCCGTTACGAAGCGGATATCCCGCTAGTGGTGCCGGAAGTTAACAGTTATGCACTGGCCGACTTTCGCAACCGCAATATTATTGCTAACCCCAATTGCTCAACCATTCAAATGTTGGTGGCGTTAAAGCCCATTCATGATGCCGTTGGCATTGAGCGGATCAACGTTGCTACTTATCAGTCGGTATCCGGTGCGGGAAAAGAATCGATGGAGGAGTTGGCTAAGCAAACGGCAGAACTGCTGAATGGCAAAGAACCAACCGTGGCTAACTTTAGCCGCCAGATCGCCTTTAACTGTATTCCGCAAATCGATATTTTTATGGAAAATGACTACACCAAAGAAGAAATGAAAATGGTGTGGGAAACCCACAAAATCTTTAATGACCCAACCATTCGGGTTAATCCGACAGCGGTGCGCGTACCGGTGTTCTTTGGCCATGCCGAGGCCATACACATAGAGACGCGACAGCCGATTACCGCCGAACATGCCAAACAGTTACTAACTGACGCACCGGGCGTAACCTTGTTCGAAACCCGCGAAGAGTTCCCTACGCAGGTGGGTAACGCTGCCGGCCATGACGATGTGTTTGTTGGTCGTATTCGCGAAGATATTAGTCATCCGCAGGGTTTAAACCTGTGGGTGGTTGCTGACAACATCCGTAAAGGTGCGGCGACCAATTCAATTCAAATTGCTGAGCACTTGATTCGCGACTATTGGTAAGTACTGGCGCTATGCAAAAATTGTAAAAGCATAAAAGACGGTGGTAAAAACACGGCGCTTATGTCATAAAGTTTTTATAACGTACGCCGTTAATAATAACAGTAAAGCGCGGGCAGAGATTAAAGGATGAAAAAAACCACTATCGGACGCACAGATCGACCCTTACATTACTATCTTGGTGTTGCCGCTTTAGTGTTGAGCCTGGCGGGCTTAACGGCTCCGGCTTTGGCACAGGATGATGGTGTCATCATTAAGGGCGAGAAAGGCTCCGAAGCGACGGATGTACGCGAAGGGCAGGAGCGTTACGGCCCGATAACCTCGGCTGATACGCTATGGGCGATTGCCAGCGAGTACCGTCCACACTCCAGTGTTACTCAATACCAGACCATGATCGCCATTGCACAGGCGAACCCGCGCGCCTTTGTCGATGGCAATATTAACCGCATGCTGGATGGCTTTTATTTACGCATTCCGAGCCTGCAGGAAATTCAGATGATTAACCCGGAAACCGCACGTCGCCGGGTGTTAGCCGATCAACAGTTAGAATCTCAGCAACAGCGCTTGTCGCAGGCACAGCAGCAAACCGAAAACACGCGTGAACAACAGCAACAGTTGTTGGAACAGGCCCGCGAGCGTGCAGAACAGGTTATTGAGCAGGTTGGACAGCAACAGCAGCAAAGTTTTAGTCAGTTGCAGAGCGAAGTTAACGAGTCAATGCAGGCGCTGCAGCGTGTTTACGACGAGAACGAACAAATTCAGCAGCGTCTGGATGCGCTGGCCGACCGCATCGAAGAGTTATCTGCCGGATTACAGCAAACAGGTGAACTGGAACAGCAATTTGATCAGTTGTTGCAACAACAGCAACAACTGATGGCAATGCAGCAGCAAGAGCAACAACAGCGAAGCTCGGGATTTTTAGACTGGTTAAAAAATCCGCTTAATTTAGCGTTATTGGCTATTCTGCCGGCTTTATTGATCATTGTAGCCTTATACCTATTGTTCTTCCGCCGCAAGTCCACTGCTGATGATGACACGCCGTCGGCGACCCAAAAGAACACTGAGCTGAATGACGAGGAAGCATCTAAAGCGCTGGACCGGGAGCTGATGGAAGGAGGCCAGGATAGCGACGACGATGGCTTGTTTGATTTGGACGGTGACGTGGGTCATGAAGACGATGATGATTTGGGCGATGACTTGAGCGCGTTGGAAGCCGAATTAACGCAAACCGGGCAGGCCGACGATGATGACGATTTTAGCATTCGACTCGATGACGAAGAAGATAACGATGCCGGCGACGATGAACTGGACGAAGATGATGCCAGCCTGTTGCCGGATGATGATGAGTTGACGTCGGAGTCGGAACCGGAACCGGAACCGGAACCAGCGGCAGAACCGCAGCAACCGGCTGATGACGAGGAGGAGGGCGACAGCGAATTGTCGCAGGAAGAACTCGACCGGTTATTTGCTGAAAGTGATGACGATGACGAGCCGGCATTAGATCTATCGCTCGATGATGACGAGGATGACGCTCAACCAGACGATGATGCGTTAGTTTCTGAAGCCGAACCCGAACCCGAGCTCGATACTGAGCAAGACGCTGAACCTGAATCAGAACCCGAACCCGAGCCCGAATCAGAACCAGAGCCTGAACCAGAATCGGAGCAAGAACCAGAGCCAGAGTCCGAGCCACAACCCGAAACTGAGGCGACCACCGCTGAAGACGAGGATGAGCAGGACGATGCTTTTGAAGATCCCGACGATGCCGAGGAGGCACTGGCACAATTAGGCGTCCAGGAGGGCGATGAAGAAGACGACACAGCGACTGATGAGCAGGATCTGGACAGTCTATTACGCGAATCTGAAGAGCTCGAGTCCGAACTATCGGAACTGGATGAGATTGAAGAAGAGTTGCCTGAAGATGACGAAGCCCTGGCACAGGCCGAAGACCAAGCTGACGACGAACTGGATGATTTCTTCGGTACTGATGAAAAAGATGCCGACGCCGAAGATGCTGACGCCGAAAGAACTGAAGCCGGAAGTACAGATGCTGAAGAGCAACAGCCATCGGAAGCTGAAGACGACGAAGACGGCGGTTATGTCGATATCGATAAGTTGATGGAAGATGCCGAGGGTGATGGCGAAGAGCAGGACAACTACCAGGCTTCAGCGGTTGAAGATCTTCTTAATGACGAGGAACTTGATAACCTCGGCGACGACAGCACTGATGACAACGTCGATGAAGAAGCCTCAGCACAGCTCGATTTGGCACGTGCTTACATCGATATGGGTGAAGAAGACGAAGCCAAAGAGATATTACAGCAGTTGATCGATGGTGAGGATGAGTCACTGTCAGCCGACGCCAAGGCCTTGTTGTCACGCATTAGCAGTTAAGGAAGTTGATTTATGCGTATGGCTTTAGGCCTTGAATATGACGGCAGTCGTTATTACGGCTGGCAACGACAACAGCACGTTGACTCAGTACAACAGCGATTAGAGGCGGCGCTCAGTAAGGTTGCTGACGAGCCAATCGAGACCGTTTGTGCCGGCCGCACCGATGCCGGCGTGCATGCCACCAACCAAGTTGTTCATTTTGATGTATCGCAGCCGCGCCGGGCAGCCGCCTGGACGCTTGGCATCAATAGTAATTTACCCGCCGATATTGCGGTGCGCTGGGCGCAGCCGGTAGCTGATGATTTTAGTGCACGCTTTAGCGCAACGGCACGACGCTATCGTTATATTATCGCCAATACCCGTTTACGCCCCGGCATTCACAGCCATGGCGTGAGCCACTATCACCATCCGTTAGACGAACAAGCCATGCAGGCGGCGACGCCCGCGTTGCTCGGTGAGCATGATTTTAGTAGCTTCCGGGCCGCGCAATGCCAGTCTAAGTCAGCGCATCGTCAGGTCACCCACCTGCAAGTGAGCCGCCGCGGCGAGTTTATTATCGTTGATATTAAAGCCAACGCATTTTTGCATCACATGGTACGTAACATTGTCGGCAGTCTGATTGTGATAGGTCGACATCAGCAGCCACCTGAATGGCTAGGCGAGCTGTTAGCCTGTCGTGACCGCACTCAAGCGGCAGCGACGGCCAAACCGGGCGGTTTGTATCTAGTGGCTGTCGATTACCCCGAGTCGTGCAATATTCCGCAACCTGAACCGGGACCACTGTGGTTTGTTGAGTAATACGATTTGTGGAATGACCTCTTTGCTTGACCCAGTTGTGCTACCATGTAAGCTATCCGACAATTAATACACCGAGTGTAAGAAGCAGACCGATATGAGCTGGATTGAACGAATTCTTGCCAAACCAAAATCAAATAAGCGTAAAAACGTTCCTGAGGGCGTTTGGAGCAAATGTACGGCATGTGACGCGATTATTTATCGCAATGATTTAGATCGTAACTTAAGCGTGTGTCCGAAGTGTGATCACCACATGCGTTTAACCGGTCGCGAACGCTTAGCGCTATTTTTAGACGAACAAGGTGTTAGCGAGATTGCGGCCGAGTTAGAACCCAAAGATATCCTTAAGTTTAAAGACTCGAAAAAGTACAAAGACCGTATTGCTGCGGCGCAAAAAAGCAGTGGCGAAAAAGACGCACTGATTGCGCAGCGCGGCACGGTGCAAGGTGTGCCGGTAGTAGCGGTTGCGTTTGACTTTAACTTTATGGGCGGCTCGATGGCTTCCGTGGTTGGGGCAAAATTTGTCAAAGCCGTGGAAGAGTGTCTGGCTCACCGTCTGCCACTGGTATGTTTTTCGGCATCCGGTGGCGCGCGTATGCAGGAAGCGCTGATGTCATTGATGCAGATGGCAAAAACTTCGGCAGCGTTGGCTCGCATGAGTGAAGAGGGCCTGCCTTATTTTTCGGTGTTGACCGATCCAACCATGGGTGGTGTGTCGGCCAGTTTGGCGATGTTAGGCGACGTTAATATTGCTGAACCGAAAGCGTTAATTGGTTTCGCCGGACCTCGGGTAATCGAACAGACTGTGCGTCAGACATTGCCGGAAGGGTTCCAGCGGGCAGAGTTTCTGCTGGAGCACGGGGCGATTGATATGATCCTTGATCGCCGTCAGATGCGTGCGACCATTGCCCGACTGTTGGCGAAGATGATGAATTTACCCTCACCGGCTGCGGGTGATGAGTCGGACCAGCCGTTAGTTGAAGCATAAACGGAAACGGCTATGACAGCAGGGAAGGACTTAGGAACACCACCACAAGCGCCGGGTCTCGACTCGGCGCTTGCTGATTGGCTTAGCTATCTTGAGCAGTTGCATAGCAGCGAGATTGATTTAGGCCTGCAACGGCTGGGCAAAGTCGATGCCAATCTGCGCCAGGGACGCAAGCCGGCGCGTTTTGTTATAACGGTAGCCGGCACCAACGGCAAAGGCTCCACGGTTTGTTATCTGTCGACAATTCTGCAACGAGCCGGCTATAACGTCGGCGTTTATTCGTCGCCGCACATGACTGATTACCGCGAGCGGGTGCTTGTTAATGGCCAAATGTTGTCTGAGCAGGCTCACGTGGGCGCCTTTAATGCGGTCGAACAAGCTCGTGGCGAAACTTCGTTAACCTACTTCGAATTCGGCACCCTGGCAGCCTTTTATCTGATGCAACAGCAGCCCCTCGACGTCGCCATTTTAGAAGTCGGCCTGGGTGGGCGCCTGGATGCGGTCAATATTGTTGATGCGGATGTCGCTGTAGTCACCCGTATTGGCATCGATCACGTCGCTTTCCTGGGCGATAACCGTGAACATATTGGTTATGAAAAGGCCGGTATTGCGCGCGCCGATAAACCCCTGATTTGCGGTGATCCTAATCCGCCTAAAAGCATCGCCGGCCACGCCCGTGATATCGGTGCGCGACTGATGCAACGAGGTCGCCAGTTTAGCTTTAGCGAACATGCTGCGGGCTGGCATTATCGGGGCATTGACTCGAATTTGATGAACCTGCCGTTACCGCAACTGCCATTGCAAAATGCGGCAACCAGCCTGGCTGCGCTGGAATGTTTACCCTTAGCGGTTAGCGCTGACGCCATTGCGCAGGGTCTTAGCGAGGCGCAACTGAGCGGCCGTATGCAGCAGCTGCTGTATCGCGATTGCGAGCTACTGTTAGATGTGGGGCATAACCCGCAGGCCGCGGAATATCTGGCTGAAGAAATTCCCAAACGGTTTAAAAATCGTCCGGTTTACGCGGTGGTGGGAATGCTCAAAGACAAAGACCATGGCGGCGTGTTTAAGGCCCTGGCTGGTTGCGTATCGCGTTGGTACCTGGGGTCCTTGAATGAGCCCAGGGGGAATACGGCGGTGCAGCTAAAAGCCGGACTAACGCCGCTTTATATCGAACCAACGGGTGAGTTTGATAGTGTCGAGGCGGCCTTTGAACAGGCGCTTGCGGATGCTCAGGCAATACAAATCGAAAAGCCGCTGGTGTTCGTATTTGGCTCGTTTTACACTGTCGGCAGAATTAACCAGCAAATAAGGAGCTAAGTGTGGCCAGCCCTCTTCAAAATCGCTTGGTTGGAACCATCATCTTAGTGGCTCTGGCAGTCATCATTCTGCCGGACGTGTTAGACGGCGAAAAGGCCGAAACGGTGGAGCAGTTCGAAACCATTCCTTTGCAGCCTGAGCAACAAGCCAGTTTGCAGCAACCACAGCCGTTGCCTGAGGCAACTAAACAACAGTTACAACAGCAATCGCAAAGCGGCGATGAGGCGGCAACCAGCGACACAGCTGACGCTACCGAAGCGCAGCCGATTGCAGCCGACAAAGTGCAGGCCGAGTCGTTACAGGCGCCACCTCGTGAACCGCAGGAGTTCGCTGCGGACGGCGATGCCTATGTAATCCAGCTAGGCGCGTTTAGCCAGGCCGGCAGTGTCGAAAAAATAGTGCAACAGCTTAAACAAAAAGGGTTTGCTGCTTATGCGCAGCGTTCCGGTAACCTGACCAAGTTGATGGTAGGCCCGGATACCTCCAAAGCCGAACTAGAAAAGCAGTTGCCGATATTGAAAGAACTGACCGGACTGAGTGGTAAGGTTTTAACTTATAATCCGTCGTAAAAAAAGCCACATCGGCGCTGTTTTTCTGTTAAAATTCGCCCACTTTTGATGGGCTAACGAGTGCTTATGCTCTGGATAGATTTCGTCATTCTTGGCATTATTGCCATATCAACGTTGGTGAGTTTGATCCGCGGCTTTGTAAAAGAAGCGGTTTCACTTGCCGTCTGGGTAGCTGCATTTTTTATTGCCAGTCAGTTCTACCAGGATCTTGCCGTTTATTTTACCCAAATTCAGGATCAAATGCTCCGCAATGCGGCGGCGATTGCCGCGCTCTTTGTGGTGACCTTAATCCTGGGCGCCATCATTAACTATATTTTATCAAAATTGGTACAGACCACCGGATTGTCAGGGACAGATCGCGTGCTGGGACTAGTATTTGGCGCGCTGCGCGGAATTCTAATTGTTAGTGCGTTACTATTTTTCATGGATTCTTTTACCGGTCTGTCCGATAGCCAGTGGTGGCACGACTCGGTGCTCATTCCCCATTTTGGCGTTTTCATTCAGTGGTTTTTTGAATATCTGGAAACCAGCTCGAGTTTTATTGTCCCGAAACCGGTTTAAGAGGTTATCTTTTTATGTGTGGTATTGTTGGTATCGTAGGCAAGCAGCCCGTTAACCAGGCGTTGTATGATGGGTTAACTATGCTTCAGCACCGGGGTCAGGATGCCGCCGGCATTATGACGGTGGATGAACACCAGACGCTGCGTCTGCGCAAAGCCAATGGCTTGGTACGTGATGTGTTTCATACGCGTCACATGCACCGTTTAGCCGGTACCGTTGGTATTGGCCATGTCCGCTATCCGACGGCAGGTAGTTCGAGCTCCGCTGAGGCGCAGCCATTTTATGTGAATTCACCGTTTGGAATCGCCATGGCGCACAATGGTAATTTAACCAACGCCGGTGATGTTCATAACCACTTATTCAAAACCGCCCGTCGCCATATTAATACCACCTCAGACTCTGAAATCTTACTTAATGTATTTGCTAACGAGTTGGATAAAAACGATAGTCTGCGCCTTAATGACGACGATATTTTCCGTACCATTACCGCGGTACACCGCAAAATTCGCGGTGCTTATGCCGTTGTTGCGATGATTATCGGGCATGGTTTAGTGGCCTTTCGTGACCCCTGGGGTATTCGCCCGCTGGCATTGGGTAAACGCGAAACTGCTGACGGCGAGGAATATATTGTCGCCTCAGAAAGTGTTGCTATTGATGGTACGGGTTTCAAATACGTACGTGATGTCGAACCCGGCGAAGCCATTTATATTACTAACGACGGCAAGCTTTATTCGCGTCAATGCGCCGACAAGCCAAAACATTGTCCGTGTATTTTTGAGTATGTTTATTTTGCCCGTCCGGACTCGTTTATTGACGGTATTTCGGTTTATGCGTCGCGGGTTAATATGGGCCGCAAGCTGGGCGAGAAGATTAAACGCGACTATGCCGATCTCGACATAGACGTGGTGATTCCGATTCCCGAAACCAGTAACGATATCGCGCTGGAAATAGCCAGTGAGCTGGACTTACCTTATCGTCAGGGCTTTGTTAAGAACCGTTACATCGGTCGTACCTTTATCATGCCGGGACAAACGCAACGGCGTAAATCGGTGCGTCGCAAGCTCAATGCGATTAGTGCTGAATTTAAGGATAAAAACGTGCTGTTGGTCGACGATTCGATTGTGCGCGGCACCACCTCAGAGCAAATTATTGAGATGGCCCGTGAAGCTGGTGCGAAGAAAGTCTACTTTGCCTCAGCGGCGCCGGAAATTCGCTTCCCGAATGTGTACGGCATCGATATGCCAAGTGCGAACGAGTTGATTGGTCATGGCCGTGAATCGATGGAAATCTGCGATATGATCAAGGCGGATGGTTTGATTTACCAGGAACTTGAAGACTTAGTGGCTGCGGTAGGGCAACAAAACCCAAGCATTCAGCGCTTCGAAACTTCGGTATTCAATGGTGAATACGTAACCGGCGATATTAGCCAGGAATATCTGGATCAATTAGATGCTGCCCGTAATGATACGGCGAAAGCGGCAAATGCCAGCAGCGAAGACGCCAACCTCGAACTCCACAACGACAACGATTAACTAAGTGCCGCCTGCGGCGGCACGCTAGGCGCGGGCATACGCCCGCTTGCCAGGCAGCGCGGGCTTCGCCGCGCTTTGCTGGGCGGCACCCGCTCCGCGGTGCCTTGCTTGGCGGCGCTTCGCGCCTTGCTGCAAGCCACCGCAGGTGGCGTCTAGCGTTGGAACGCGTAGACCGAGCCTATTTTGAGGATTTGAGTTAGTTCGTCCAACGCAGTGCGCGACTCTTCCAGTAACGCCGGATCGCGTAAATCATCGACCGCCAGTTCGTCACGGTAATGCTTGTTAACCCACTTATTTAAGCGCGCAAACAGCTCGTCAGACATTAAACAATGTTGGTTGGCCGCATCCAGCTCTTCGTCGTTTAACGCCACACGTAAGCGCAGACACGCCGGGCCACCGCCGTTGCGCATGCTTTGTTTTACGTCAAAAAACTCAACCCGCTGGATTGGTCCACCGCTGGCAACCAGTGAATCAAGATAAGCCTTCACGCGCTCGTTTTCCTGGCACTCTGTCGGTGCGATAATGGTCATCTTACCGTCTGGCGGGGTGATCAACTGGGTGTTAAATAAGTAAGTACTAACAGCGTCCTGCACGCTGACCTGGTCCGTACCTACCTTAATAAAGTGTAATTCACTGTCGCCGAATTTTTGCTGGATTTCGGCCAGCTTCGCTTCGGTATCGGCAAACGCCTGCTCATGGTAAAACAGCACGTTTTGATTGCCCACAGCGATAACGTCATTATGGAATACGCCCTGATCAATAACGTCAGGGTTTTGCTGAATATAAACGGTGTTGCCTTCGTCCAGTCCGTGCAGGCGCGCGATAGCTTCGCTGGCTTCCAGTGTCTGCCGCGCAGGGTAGCGAGTCGGCGCCGGCTTTGACGAATCAAACGCATGGCGGCCATAAACAAACACCTCGACCCCGGCATGACCATACTCACGGCACAGGCGGGTGTGGTTAGCAGCGCCTTCGTCGCCAAAGTGTTCGTTGTCCGGCAAGTGGGTGTGGTGCTCAAAGTAACGCTCGTTGGCGAACATGCCCTGCAATATACGACCGCTGGTTTCCGGCTCCAGCGAACGGTGAAACTTGTTGGTCAAGTTAGCCGGGGTAAAGTGAACCTTGCCATTCGCTGTGTCAGCGCTGGGTGATACCGTTGCTGCATTGGCTGTCCACATACTTGATGCTGAACAGACCGCCTGGAAAATAGCGGGTGCCTGGGTCGCTGCTTTGTACAGCACCTCGGCATCGGTACCGGAAAATCCTACCCGACGCAGCGCATAAACATCGGGGCGTTCTTGTGGTGCCAGAACGCCTTGTTTCATGCCCATGTCGTGTAACGCCTTCATTTTAGCCAAACCCTGAAGCGCAGCATCTTTGGGACTGGACGACGATTTTGCATTCGCCAGCGAGGCCACATTGCCGAACGATAAGCCGGCATAATTATGGGTAGGGCCAACCAGGCCGTCGTAGTTAACTTCAAAATGTTGCATGGTCACGTTCAGGCGCTCCTGTAAATTAGTGCGTCGAATGGATCGATTTAACGCCATTATACGTTGTATTAATGCGCTTGTAAGCCTTTAATTTTGGGGCTTTTGGCAAAGCGGTCAGGAACTGATTGTTTATGTTCTTTGTGCGAATTTTTATCAAATTCATCGACAACGGTTGTTTCTGTTGGCAATTACCGATATACCTAAAAAAAGGAAATGCCGGCCGCTTAGCACTTGCAATTGTGCTATCGAATACTTATATCGTCGGTCAATCATCATTAAGAGAAGCTAACGTCTATGGCTAAATCGCTCGTTATTGTCGAGTCCCCGGCAAAAGCAAAAACGATTAACAAGTATCTGGGTAACGACTTTGTAGTTAAGTCGAGTGTGGGGCACGTGCGTGACCTGCCAACCAAAGCAGTAGAGAAAGTGCCGACTAAACCGGCGGCGGAAATCCGCAAAATGGAGCCGGAAGAAAAAGAACGTTACCAAAAGCAGCGCGACTATAAGCGTCTGATAGCACGTATGGGTATTGATCCTGAGCACAATTGGGAAGCCCACTACGAAGTACTGCCGGGCAAAGAAAAGGTCGTTAAAGAACTGCAGCAATTAGCAAAAAAATCCGATGCGATTATTCTGGCGACGGATTTGGACCGCGAAGGGGAAGCGATTGCCTGGCATTTAAAAGAACTTATTGGTGGTGATGACCAACGCTACAAACGCGTGGTGTTTAACGAAATTACTAAGTCGGCCATACAGGAAGCTTTTAAGCATCCGGCAGAGCTCAACACGGCCCGCGTTAATGCGCAGCAAACCCGCCGTTTTCTGGACCGTGTGGTGGGCTTTATGGTGTCGCCGCTATTGTGGAAGAAAATCGCTCGTGGCTTATCGGCCGGGCGGGTACAGTCCGTTGCGGTGCGCCTGGTAGTAGAGCGAGAGCGCGAAATTAAAGCCTTTGTGCCGGAAGAGTACTGGGACGTATTTGCTGATTTAACCACGCCATCGTCTGACGCATTGCGGATGCAGGTGGCCAAAGAAAATGGCAATAATTTTCGTCCGGCCAATGAGCAACAAACACAGCAGACGCTGGATCAGTTAAAAGGCGCTGACTATCAGGTTGTTGCCCGCGAAGATAAACCGACCAGCAGTAAGCCGTCAGCACCTTTTATAACCTCTACCCTGCAGCAGGCAGCCAGTACCCGGCTTGGGTTTGGGGTTAAAAAGACCATGACCCTGGCACAGCGGTTGTATGAGGCCGGTCATATTACTTATATGCGTACTGACTCGACTAACTTGAGTGTCGACGCTGTCAGCGCTTGTCGTGCCTTGGTAGAAAAAGAGTTTGGTAAGAATTATTTGCCCGAACAGCCTAATCGCTATGGCTCGAAAGAGGGCGCGCAGGAAGCGCACGAGGCGATCCGACCGTCCGATGTTAAGGTCAAAGCCGACCAGCTGAAACAGATGGAGCGCGACGCGCAACGTTTATATGAATTGATTTGGCGGCAGTTTGTGGCGTGCCAAATGGTGCCGGCTAAATACACCAGCACCACGTTAACCGCGCAGGCCGGTAATTTTGAATTAAAAGCCCGTGGCCGGGTAATGAAGTTTGCCGGTTGGACTAAGGTTATGCCGCCGTCAGGCAGCAAAAAAGACGGCGACCAAATTTTGCCGGACGTGAATAAAGGCGATGTACTGGATTTGCAAAAGCTGGATCCGCAGCAGCACTTTACCAAGCCGCCGGCACGGTACAGCGAAGCGTCGCTGGTTAAAGAGTTAGAAAAGCGGGGCATTGGCCGACCGTCAACCTATGCGTCGATTATTTCGACCATTCAGGATCGCGGTTACGTGAAGGTCGAAAGCCGTCGTTTTTATGCCGAAAAAATGGGCGAAATCGTCAACGATCGGTTGCTCGAGAATTTTACCGACTTGATGAATTACAACTTTACTGCCGAGATGGAACAGGCGCTGGATGATATCGCCGCCGGTGAGCGTGACTGGAAGCAGACGCTGGATAAGTTCTACGAGGACTTTAAAGAGCGGCTGGAAAAAGCCGAAATGGAACCCACTGCCGGTGGTATGCGCGGCAATCCACCCGTTCTGACTGACATTGACTGCCCTAAATGTGGCCGCAAAATGGGCATAAGAACGGCCTCTACAGGTGTGTTCTTAGGTTGCTCCGGGTACAACTTACCGCCGAAAGAGCGCTGTACTCAGACGCTGAACCTGGTGCCGGGTGAGGACGCGATTAAAGTTTCTGACGATGACGAAGCAGAAACCGAGGCGCTGCGCGCTAAAAAACGCTGTCCTAAGTGCGGTACGGCGATGGACAGTTACCTCATTGACGAAAAACGTAAACTGCATGTGTGCGGTAATAATCCGACCTGTGACGGTCATTTAGTCGAGCAGGGCGAGTTTCGGATTAAAGGCTATGACGGCCCGACTATCGAGTGCGATAAATGCGGCTCGGAAATGCAGCTTAAATCCGGACGTTTTGGCAAATACTTTGGTTGTACTAACGAAGACTGTAAAAATACCCGTAAGTTATTGCGCAACGGCGAGCCGGCGCCACCGAAAGAAGATCCGGTACCGTTACCGGAGTTACCCTGCGAAAATTCTGACGCATACTTTGTGTTGCGTGATGGTGCGTCGGGTATTTTCCTGTCGGCCAATACCTTCCCTAAATCGCGCGAAACACGTGCGGTCACGGTCAAGGAACTAGCGCGCTTTAAAGATCGCCTGCCGGCTAAGTTTAAATACCTGGCAGAGGCACCGCAGCAGGATGATGATGGTAACGAAGCAATTGTGCGGTTTTCGCGTAAAACTAAAGAGCAGTACGTTGTTACCGAGGTGAATAAAAAGCAAACCGGCTGGAAAGCGTTTTATAAAAATGGCCGCTGGGAGATTGATAGTAAGTAGTCAATTGCTTACAGCGGTTGTCGGTTATAACCACTAGGCAGTCACGGATCTTCTTTCTACAGTTGGGAGTGTCAGGACGACACGTCAACAGGATAAGGAGATCCAATAATGTCGCAACACGTTTCCCTCTCTCAGCTCGGTTGTTTCATTATGTTGGCACTCCCGGTTGCTGCATCTGCAGCAACCGGGAATTCTTCCTGTCAGCCGCTATTACTTAACCAACCGGCAGTGGCCAGCGCCTTGCCGCGCGAAGCCAACCTGCCGGCGCCGTCAGCTGCTGTTGTTACCGAGCTTTATCCGGGCCAGTTAGAGCCGCAGATTAGACGTCTGTTAAAAGAGCATCTGGCGATAAAAGTGCTTGACTGGCAGGCATCCCCGCATCACCAATGGCCCACCGAGCACCAAGTGAGTGCTGACAGCTGGGCTGAGTTACTGCGCCGCATTTTACAGCCTTACAAACTGCAATTAGTGATGCACCCCAATCATAGTGCTGTTGTTCGATATCGAACGCTGTAATACCGATGTTGTTATTAAACCTCCGGCGTTTGCCTGTGGTGCTGCTACTGTGCATGCAGCTGACCGGGTGTATGCAAAGCCCGCAACAATTGCTGTTGCAAGCGGATGCCCTGCAACGTCAGCAGCATCAGCAATTAAGCCACCAGTATCCGCATCAAAGGCTGCCTAAGCCGGTTGATACCGTTGTAGTCAGTGAACAATTTTATGTACCGAAACTGGATGCCCGACTGGCGGCCAAACCAGCCTGGTATAGTCGCCAGGTAACTGCTGATATGCGCGGATTGCCGCTGCAGGATGCATTGCATCAAATATTGAGCCCGCTGAATGTGCGCGTCAGTTTTGCCGATGAAGTCGACACTCACACCTTAGTTTACGCTGACCACAAGGGCACCGTAGGGCAGTTGCTTGAATGGATCGCTAACGCAAATCAGTTACTTGTGGAACCCCACGCGGCCCGGGTTGAGGTTAAGCAGTTGCAGGTACGACGTTTTGATGTCTCGTTTTTGTCCGGCGATACCCGTTTTATGCTAGGCGATCAGGGCAATACATCACGACTGCCGTCCACACAGCAGCAAAATTCAGTTTCTCAGCAGGGTAATCAGTATCTCAATTTTGCCTCAGAACAACTGTCGCTGTGGCAGGATCTGGAGCGAACGTTGCAGTTAATGTTATCAGAGCGCGGCGAACTGGCTATCAGCCAAAGCTCGACCTCTGTAGTGGTCAAAGATACCCCAACCGTCATCGCCACCGTCGCCGATTATATTGACGATCTGAACCGGCAACTTACCCGGCAGGTAGCCATTGATGTGCAGGTGATTGAGGTTACCTTTAATGATAGCGAGCAGTTCGCGATTGATTGGCAATTGATGCGCAACATGCAGGAACTGGGCCCGATTTCTGCGCTGAGCTCGTCCGGGATGTCTGCGGCGCAATCAGTGTTATCACTGGGTCTGCAAAAGACCACGGGACGATTTGCCGGCTCGCAAATACTGATCGATGCCTTGCAACAACAGGGCGAAGTGCGAGTCAGTCATCAACCGCGGGTGTTAACACTGAATAATCAGGTGGCTCGTATTCTGGTTGAGGACGAAACCACCTATCTGGCGTCTGCGGGCTCCACCAGCACCCCTAACGTGGGTACCGAGCAATTACTGTTGCCGGGAAAAGTGACCACCGGTTTTGAACTGTTTTTGTTGCCCAAAATTCAACAACAGCAAGTTATTTTGCAGCTATCTTCCAGTCTTAGCGCATTGCGCGGGCTCGACATGGTCAGTTCCGGCGCACAGCAAATTCAAACGCCACGCACGTCGCGTAAAACCTTCTTTTTGAAAGCCATGGTCGGTCACCAACAAACTTTGTTGTTATCCGGATTGCAACATGCCCGCAGCGAATCGGGCGAGCGTAAGGGATTATTTAGCTGGCTGGCCGGCGGAGATGTCAAACAATCACTGGGTAATAGCGAAACCCTACTGTTGTTAACACCGCACGTGATTGGAGTTGAAGGCTGATGCAGGCGGCTGTTGGTGTATTCAGAGAATGTTGGGGGGTCAAAAGACCACCCGTTAAAGCGGTGCAGGAGCGAGCCAAAAGCCTGGGGTATCGGTATGCACAGCTCTATTTTATTGCCGGTAACTGGTGGCTGTCATTGGCTATGGCCGCCTGTGCTGACGCGGTATTGGGTATTTCCGCAAAAGTGCGGCCGCAGGCGCAATGTTGGATCCTGGTAAAACACGGCAATGGGCCCTTGCTGATTATTTGGCAGCAGGGGCGGCTGCACCGGGTGTGCCAACAATCGCTGACCGATTGTGTTGCAGAATGTAATTCGGCTGGTGCCTGTGTCGAGGAGCAGCAATATTTACAACATGGCTGGGTAGAGCCGTTACCGGAACCATGGGCTGACGCAGTTGACGTTGATTACGATCGCAGCCAGCGGTTGGTCGCACTTGAGTCACTGCCGCAACTGGCGTTATACCGAAAGCCGCGTCGGCGATGGCAATGGCTGGTGGTTCTGGCATTGCTGCTAACGGCAGCTGCCGGCGGCTGGTGGATGTTGGCGCCAGTGGACACTGAACACAGCAAGGCTCAGCTTGAAGCGGTCAATGCCGGCGCTAAAGGCGGACGACAGCGGTTGCCGTTGGCGGCGGTTTTTGAACAGGTCGAACACCTGGCAATGCGGCGCTGGCAGGGAGCCTGGCAATTACAGTCAGTGGAATTAAAGGGCACGCACCTAACCACGCGTTACCATGGCTATGCGCCGTTAGCGCTCTATTCAATGCAACAGACTGACGTTATTAATAGCGGGGCGAATCAGCAACAGCCGATCACGCGCAGCCAGGTGCAGGATATATCGACGGTGCAGCAACCGTCAGCAGACCAGCTTAGTCCCTGGCGTTCCGATGCGTTATTACGAGCGTTACTGACCGAAAACCGGCCCGGCCTAAAAATTCAAAGGCTGGGTAGTCAGTGGCAATTTAACTGGCAACACTGGTCTTTGCCGCAACTGCGTGAGTTGAGCCAGCGCTTAGCGGCGGTGCCACTGCATTTACAAAAGCTTTCCCTGATACCGTCTGAACAAGGCTGGAATGGCAATTTAACGTTAACTAACCCACCTAAGGTGATGCCATGAAAAACTATCCTTTTAAGCGACTACTTTTGCTGCTGCTATCATCTATGGTGTTGCCGTTATTAAGTGCAGCGCAGCAAGTACAGCCGCAAACAACAGCATCGGTGGATACGTCCGGGCGCGATGATAATGCCGCCGTAGCCGCATTGAACCAGCACCATCAGCAGACACAGCTGCAAATCCAGCAACAACGCCTCGACAACGAACTGATGCGCTTGCGCCTGGCTTATGCCGATATGAACGCAGAATTACGCCAACTGGACAGCACGCCTGCTAACACTACTGCGACAACAGCATCGCAGCCGGAAGCTGGTGCATCGTTGCAAATTATCAGTCAGGTTAATTTTTCGCATATGCGGTTGCAGTGGTTAGGCGGGGAACAGCCGCAATGGCGACTACAAAAAACCAATAAGGATTCGCCTAATGACTGAACCGTTGATGGATAGCCAGGCGTTGCAGGGCTGCGTGATCCCGTCACCGATTCTGCAATATTGTCTGGAAGTGACTGAGCGTTGGCGTCAGCGCGGTGATTCGGATTTAGCCATTTTAGCGACCGAGTCAGGTATGTTGGTTTGCTCTCCTGCGGTTGCTCACCGCGGTAACACCGAAATGAATAACGTGCGACAGCTGTTGCAGGAGCGTATCGAGAACGCAGTGGTTGTGGCTTACTCGAGTGCCGCCAACATCCGTCTGTTGCTAACCGAGGCCGACCGCGCCAATGGCACCGGTAAGGGCGCCGACAATGCGCTGGTTAATGACGTTACGCGGGCTCAGCAAACCCTGACCGACCTAGTCAGCGAGGCACTGACTATGGGAGCCAGTGATATTCATCTGCGTTTTACCCACGTGCAGGCGTGGATAAAATTTCGCGTAAAAGGACGCCTGGTAGGCACCCAGTGCCGCAGTCGCGAGGCCATGCTGGAGTCTATTGCCGCTGCGCTTAATACCTACAGTGACGACTACCGCGAAGTGTTTAACGAGCAACGCAGCGATAGTGCCAGTATCGAGTTACAGCTACCGGCGACTACCGAGCGCTCGGCGCAACAAGTCCGTTTACGATTGCAGAAGTCACCACTTAATCATGGTTTTTCGGTAACCTTGCGGTTACTTCCGGAGCTGCCGCAACAGGCCTTAAACCTGCAAGACTTATCGATGCCGGTTGATGTTCGGGCGGGCATTGACGAACTGTTAAAGCAACGGCATGGGCTGATTTTGATTGTTGGCGCTACCGGACAGGGTAAAACGACCACACTGGCAGCAATCAATCGACTGTTTGGCGAGGCAAAGAAGATTATATCGCTGGAGGATCCCATAGAGATTGTGCAGGACGATGTTGAGCAGCGTTGGGTCGATGGTCAGCATGACAGTTTTGCTGAGCATATAAAAATAGCGCTGCGTGAAGATCCCGATGTCATTTCGATTAGCGAAATTCGCGATACAGCAACCGCCAAAGCGGCGGTGATGGCGGCACTGACCGGTCATGTGGTTACGGCAACCCTGCATGCGCATGATTGCATCGGCGCGATCCAACGCCTGGCTAATCTTGGGGTTAGTGTGAATGAGCTAATAGCCGGCGGCGTATTGCAGGGCATTATCGCGCAACATTTGGTGCATCGACAGGATGACAGTGTACTGATCGCAGAATACGTGCTGATAGATTATCCCGCGCGACGCTATCTTCGACGCGAGGATTACAGTGGCTGGCGTGAACATTTACAGCAACAAGGCTGGCAGTCGATGGCTGACCGCTGGCGCGCTCAACATCCTGCACTAGCCAGCCTGCACGAACCTAATCAAGTTTACCAGTACAGTGCGCAGGGTCCTTGTGCCGGTTAATCAGTTGCGACGGCTCAGCTGGTCTAAAAATCGCCAGTGGCAATGGGTCGAAGATTATTGCCACTGGCTTGATGACGGCTGTAGCCCGTTACAGGCAGCGGAAGCCATGCGGTTAAGTGCAACACACTACAACTTGGTTCCGGAACAGCAGATGGCGCAACGTTTGGCCGACTGCCTGCGTGCCGGATTACCGATGACTGATGCCTTAAAGGGCTGGTTACATCCGGGGTTGCTGGATGTATTCACGCTGGGGCAGCAACAGGATTGTTTAACTGAATTGCTGCAGCAATTCAGAACCTTTGAGCGCAGACGCTACCGGCTGGTCATGAGTTTGTGGAAGCAGCGCGTTTACCCGCTGTTTGTGCTGTTGCTGGTATTAGTTGCTACGGCAGTGGCCGGGCAGGCTTACTTCCCGCGACTGCTGGCATACAGTCCCGCCGCGGTTGAGCATTGGAGTGTTAATGCGGTGAGCTTGCTGTCGTCGCTATTGGTTAACTGGGGCGCTTTATGGCTACTGTCAGGGGTTGCTCTCGGGCTTGTTTACCGTTGGCTGGGCCAGCACTGGACCGGGCGCTGGCGGTTACGGCTGGAACGACTGGGTATGTTTGGGTATACGCGGGCAATGGGAGCCGTCTGGGTAACGCAGATGCTGGCGCTGTTGTTACGTCATCGCTTGAGCTTACAGGATGGCCTGCGACAACTGGAGCCGCTGGCAAATACCTACGTCCGCTGTCATTTGCAGACCATGAGCCAGCATTTAGCGCGGGGCGAAAGGCAGCTGGCTGAGGTGATGGGCACGGGGCTATTGCCCAAACAACTGTTGTTTCGGTTACACAATAGCAGTCAGCTGGGGCAGGCCGTAGACGGTTTGTGGCGCACCGCGCTGCGCAGTGACAAAGCGATACGTGCTGAAATTATGAGCCGGCAACGGTTACTACTGGGCTTGGTGTACCTGGCTATTGTCGGATTATTGATGCTACTGATACAGGCTGCAGGGCAAATTATGCAGCAGTTACTGATGGCCTGACGGTGAGGCTAAATAATGGTCGCAGGAAACGTTTTAATCGTTATTTTTATCAACATGGAGAGTTAACAATGACCGGACGTACAACACTACCGCGGGTAAGCGGATTCACCTTTATCGAAGTACTGGCAGTATTGAGTATTATTGCCATTGCTACGCTGGGCACATTGGTATTGCGCGATTGGGCGGTATCCAACTCGCGGATATCGGAAGCCAAGAGCATGATTACGACGCTGCAGTCGGGGGCACAAATGTGGCGCCCGAATACCGGTGTTTTTACCGGCATTAGTATTAGTGAGTTAAGTGCGATCGGTGCAGTGCCGGAAACCTGGGGTGACGGAGTGGAGAAGAATCCCTGGGGTGGTGATGTCAGTGTAAGTGCCGATGTTGGAGATTTAACAAGGTATACGGTGACTTTTTCTGGGGTCACATCTTCGACCGAGGGTGAGCGTATGGTTAAGGAATACACAGATCTTGCGGTGGTTGCGAGTTATATGACTGATACCCTAACAATCACCTTCCAGGGCTAACATGCCCCGCGGGATGACCTTAATAAGTAGTGTTGCGGCGCTGGCAGTTGCCGCAACGCTGAGCCTGGTGTGGATTAACTTATGGCAGCAGCAACAGCAATTGCAGCGGATGCAGCAATGGCAGCACGCGTTGTTGCAACTAAAACAGGCGCAGCGAGCATTTTTTAAACAGCAACAACGGTTTGCGCTGAATCAGGATGAACTACTCAGCGCCGGTTTGCTGCCGCATCGACTAAGTTTTCCGGAAACAGCAGAGTGGCGTTTTCAGCCCCAGCAACACGTGTTGCTCATGCAAACCGAGGTGGCTTTAGCGGCACCGCGGTTACTGCTGGGGGATGCGGGTAATCCGCCGGCTTATAATTGGCAACCGCCGACGTTAACCGTCAAGGTGATAGGTTATGTTAACTAATAGGCCGCAGAGCAGCCACAAACGGCAACAGGCTCAGGCGGTGACCGAATTCATCATCGCCTGGCCGATTATTTTGCTGGCGATTTGCTTTGTGGTGCAACTTTTTTGGTTATGGTGGGCGCAGCAAACGCTGCACACGGCGACCCAATACGCCGCGCGCACCGGTGCCATTAATCACGGTAGTCAGCAAAAAATGCGTATGACCCTGATTGGTGCTATGGCCGGGATCAAGCCGCAGCTAAACCACGAGCAACCGTTAGTGGCGTCGCTGGCAGCGGTTGCCGAACAAACATTACATTATAGTTTGTATGGCAGTATCAAAGTACGTCAGCCGACAGACGAGCAGTTTAAGCAATTCTCACAACGGCGCTGGAACGTTGAACAACAGCAATGGGTGACCGAAATCCCGGTAGACCACTATGCAGCTCGTAAAGCAAAACAAAACAACGATCAGTGGGCTGCTGCCAGGCGCTTGGTTATCGAAACTCAGTGGTGCGAAAATTTAAAAATCCCGCTGGCGGCCGAGTTTCTCAGCCTAATCGCAAAACGGCGGGGAGAGTGCCTGTTGGGGAATAGTGCGGGTCAGCCGCAGTGGCCACTCAACAGTAGTGCAGAACACGAAATGTTAAGTGGCTACCGTAAGTAACCGGTTTAATCGTGGTATTCGACGCAGGCTTGCAGGGTGTTTTCGATTAACGACGCGACGGTCATTGGGCCAACGCCACCGGGTACCGGTGTTATCCAGCCAGCGCGTTCGGCAGCGGCTGCATATTCAACATCACCGGTCAGGCGGCCATCCGGCAGACGATTCATGCCTACATCGATGACAATTGCACCCGGCTTGATCCATTCCCCCGGAACAAATTCAGGTTTACCCACAGCAACCACGACAATATCAGCGCGGCGCACATGCTTCTCAAGATCGTTGGTAAAACGGTGGCAGACTGTGGTGGTAGCACCGGCCAGCAGTAACTCCAGACTCATCGGGCGGCCGACGATATTAGAAGCGCCAACAACCACCGCATTAAGGCCGTGTAAGTCGACTTTGGTGCTTTCCAATAAGGTGATCACACCTTTAGGCGTGCATGGGCGCAAGGCCGGTATGCGTTGCGCAAGGCGGCCGATGTTATAGGGATGAAAGCCATCGACGTCTTTATCCGGGCGGATGCGTTCCAGAATGGGCGTTGGATCAAGGCCGGCCGGCAGCGGTAATTGCAACAAAATACCGTCGACCGCATCATCTTCGTTAAGCTGGTCGATTAACGCTTCTAATTCAGCCTGTGACGTAGTCTCCGGCTTATTAAAGTCAAAAGACTTTATCCCAACTTGCTGGCAGGCGCGGCGTTTGTTGCCGACGTAAACTTCCGAAGCCGGGTCGCTGCCGACCAACACTACGGCTAATCCCGGCGCCCGCAGGCCAGTGTTAACCCGTTCTGCTATTTGTGACTTAACTTGTTCTCTGACAGTTGCGGCAATGGCTTTACCATCGATGATTTGTGCGGGCATGTTGTTGTGATTCCCCAATCGCTGTGCGTGAATGTGTTTCTGTACGTTACTTATGGCGCTATAGTTTACGAGTTTTAGCCGAGCTTGTCACTGTAACACGGCGTACCCAAAACGGTTTATTATGATAGCAACCGCAGTGACTATTGTGGTAAAAATAGACAGCTTGTTGCAAAAGTAGGCAGTTAGCGATACATTCGCAAAAAATGTTTGACGATAGTGACCTCAACAGGTAATATTCGCCCCCGTTGTCGGCCACCAAGGCCGTCACAGCTTTATCGTAAGTTCGGCGAGTAGCGCAGTTTGGTAGCGCACTTGGTTTGGGTCCAAGGGGTCGCTGGTTCGAATCCAGTCTCGCCGACCATTCGTTAAAGCAGGCGGTAGCAGGAATGTTCGATTGCGCCCGTAGCTCAGCTGGATAGAGCAACGGCCTTCTAAGCCGTCGGTCGCAGGTTCGAATCCTGCCGGGTGCGCCAGAACGCGCCAAGAAGAAATCACTCAGTGGTGGGTGTAGCTCAGTTGGTAGAGCCCCGGATTGTGATTCCGGTTGTCGTGGGTTCAAGTCCCATCATCCACCCCACTTCTTTTATCTCCAGCGTATAATAAGGTCATCGGCGAGTAGCGCAGTTTGGTAGCGCACTTGGTTTGGGTCCAAGGGGTCGCTGGTTCGAATCCAGTCTCGCCGACCATTTATTACAATTCTGATCAAATCTTCTATTGGTTGCGTAATTTCGCAGTAGGACTATCCTTTATAATAGGATCAGCGACAATACTACGCGTGAGCAAAACGGAGGTTTAGTCATGGCAGATTTTGAAACCTGTATGCGCAATCCCGCAGGCGCCTTTGGACAGCCCGAGGACGTCGTTAACCGCAGCGATTTCAGTAAAGAGCAAAAACTGAAAATTCTAAAGCAGTGGCGTTACGACGAATACGAAACCGAAGTGGCAGACCAGGAAAATATGGGTGCTGACAAGCCTGACCGATTAGGCGAAATCAATAACTTAATTCTGCAGTTAGAAGAGTAATCTGAACACCCACGTGCGCATCTGCGCACGTTCTCTACGTTTTTTCCTAATACCCTCTCGACTCCGACCGGTTAGCCCGCTATAATGCTGCGTCATTTTTAAAGGTCAACGCCGTTGTTGCGCCCGGCACCTAAATGATAAATAAAGGCTTTATGGGCAAACAACATTCATTGATTGAAACCGAGGTAATGAAGCAATGCAGGTTTCTGTAGAGACAACTCAAGGTTTAGAACGTCGCGTGACAATTTCGGTCCCGGCGGACACTATTGACAACGAAGTCAAACGTTTACTGAAAGAAGAATATCGTCACCGTCGCGTTAACGGGTTCCGTAAAGGTAAAATCCCGCCGCACGTGCTGCAGAAGCTATTTGGCCGTGAAGCACGCTCGCGCGCCGCTTCTGGCGTTATGCAAAGCAAGTTCTATGAAGCGGTAATGCAGGAAAAAATTAACCCTGCTGGCGCTCCGGCGATTGAACCTAAAGTGAATGAACCCGGCAAAGATCTTGAATTTACTGCAACTTTTGAAGTTTACCCAGAAGTTGAAGTTAAGAACTTAGATAAAGTTGCCATCGAAAAGCCTGCTGTCGAAGTGACAGAAGAAGACGTTGATAACATGCTGGAAACCCTGCGTAAGCAACATGCGGGCTGGAAAGAAGTTAAGCGTAAATCGAAAAAAGGCGACCGCGTTACCATGAACTTTGTCGGCTCAATTGACGGCGAAGAGTTCGAAGGCGGAAAAGCCGAAGACTTCCAGCTGGAGCTTGGCGAAGGCCGCATGATCCCTGGTTTTGAAGACCAAATCAAAGGCATTAAAGCGGGCGAAGAGAAGACTATCGAAGTCACCTTCCCGGAAGACTATCACGCTGAAAACCTTAAAGGTAAAGAAGCGCAGTTCGTGGTTACCGCGAGCAAAGTTGAAGAGCGTGAATTGCCTGAGCTGAACGACGAGTTTGTTGCTTTGTTCGGCGTTAAAGAAGGCGGTGTTGACGCACTTAAAGACGAAGTGCGTAAGAACATGGAACGCGAGTTAAACAATGCTCTGAAAGGCAAGATCAAAGATCAAGTCCTGAAAGGAATTGTTGAACAGAATGAAGTCGAATTGCCAAAAGCAATGATCGATCAGGAAATTGACGCGTTGCGTAAGCAAGCAGCTCAACGTTTTGGTGGTAATGCTGAACAAATGCCTGATTTACCGGCAGAGTTGTTCGAAGAACAAGCCAAAGAGCGCGTTAAAGTCGGTTTATTATTAGGTGAAGTTATTCGTCAAAACGAGATGAAGCCTGATGATGAAAAAGTCGACACCATCATTGCTAACGCAGCTTCAGCTTATGAAGATCCGGAAGAAGTTGTGGCTTACTACAAGTCAAACAACGATATGATGCAGCAAGTGCGCAATCTGGCTCTGGAAGAACAAGCCATTGATTACGTACTGGAGCAGGCTAAGGTCACTGAAAAGAAAGCCAGCTTCGACGACATCATGAACCCGAAGCAGTAATTAGCTGACGTCGTCCTTGACGGACGCCGTCTGTGCTTGGTTTAATGGCTCGTATGACCTCATACGAGCCATTTTTATTTCAGGAGCATTAAATTAATGTCGAGTGATATTCAGGATCCGATGGCACAGCTTGTCCCAATGGTGGTAGAACAAACTGCTAAGGGCGAGCGTTCATATGATATATATTCACGTTTGCTTAAAGAGCGCGTGATTTTTTGTTGTGGCCAGGTGGAAGACCACATGGCTAATCTTATCGTTGCTCAGTTATTATTTTTAGAGTCGGATAACCCGGATAAAGACATTTATCTGTACATTAACTCGCCGGGTGGCGTGGTAACTGCCGGCATGGCCATTTACGACACCATGCGCTTTATTAAACCGGACGTGAGTACCGTTTGTATGGGGCAAGCAGCCAGTATGGGTGCATTCTTGTTAGCCGGTGGTGCTCAGGGTAAGCGTTATTGTTTGCCTAATTCGCGGGTAATGATCCACCAGCCGCTGGGTGGTTTCCAGGGGCAAGCGTCTGATTTCGAGATTCACGCTAAACAGATTTTGGATCTTAAAGAGCGTTTAAACCGTATGCTAGCAGAGAACACCGGTCAGGATTATGACAAAGTCGCACAGGACACTGACCGCGATTACTTTATGGCAGCAGAAGAAGCGGTTAACTACGGGTTAGTCGACGGTATTCTGAATCAGCGTGGCGAAGAGCAGTAGGAGAACAGCATGACTGATAAAACCGAAGGTGAAGGCGAAAAGCCGTTGTACTGCACCTTTTGCGGTAAAAGTCAGCACGAGGTTAAAAAGCTGATTGCAGGTCCATCTGTATTTATTTGTGATGAGTGCGTGGATCTGTGTAATGACATCTTAAAAGAAGAAATTCAGGATATAGCACCGGCGGCGGCCGAAGAGAAACTGCCGGTTCCGAAAGAGATCCGTGGCAACCTGGATGATTATGTTATTGGTCAGGATCGCGCTAAGCGCGTGCTGTCGGTAGCGGTATACAACCACTACAAACGACTGCGCAATAGTGGTAAGGGTAAAGATCAGATTGAACTTGGCAAAAGTAATATTTTGCTGATTGGTCCAACAGGCTCGGGTAAGACGTTTCTGGCAGAGACTATGGCGCGCTACCTGGATGTGCCATTTACTATGGCCGACGCGACGACTCTGACTGAAGCCGGTTATGTTGGTGAAGACGTCGAAAACATTATTCAGAAGCTGCTGCAAAAATGTGACTACGACGTTGAAAAAGCCGAGCGCGGTATTGTTTATATCGACGAAATCGACAAGATTTCGCGCAAGTCAGATAACCCGTCCATTACCCGTGACGTCAGCGGTGAGGGCGTACAGCAGGCGCTGTTAAAACTGATTGAAGGTACGGTAGCGTCAGTGCCACCGCAGGGTGGTCGCAAGCATCCTCAACAGGAGTTTTTGCAGGTTGATACCTCGAAAATTCTGTTTATTTGTGGTGGTGCATTTGCGGGGCTTAGTAAAGTTATTGAGCAACGCCTGGCAACCGGTACCGGCATTGGCTTTGGTGCCGAAGTTAAAAGTAAAGACCGTGCTGAAGAAGGTAAAGTTATTGCACAGGTGGAGCCGGAAGATCTGGTCAAGTATGGCTTAATTCCTGAGTTTATCGGACGTCTGCCGGTTGTGGCGACACTGGATGAGCTGGATGAAGATGCCTTAGTGCAGATTTTGAAAGAGCCGAAAAATGCCTTAACTAAGCAATACTCTGCATTATTCGAAATGGAAGACGTAGAGCTTGAGTTCCGTGACGATGCCCTGCATGCGATAGCGAAAAAAGCGATGTCTCGTCGTACCGGCGCGCGCGGCCTGCGTTCTATCGTTGAAGACGTGTTACTTGGCACCATGTACGATTTACCGTCTATCGAGGGCGTTGCCAAAGTTGTTGTCGATGAATCGGTGATTGCCGGTGAGTCGGATCCTATTTTGATTTATGCAAATCAAAACAAGGAAAAACAAGCTTCTGGTGAATAAAAGGCGACTTTTAGCCCAAAAAGTGTGCAAAAAAGGGCCGTTTGGCCCTTTTTTTCTGTCAGACATTGAACTTTGCCGAGCAGACCGCATATAACAGTTATAACTAAGGTCGGGAGAAATTAATGAGCGAAGAACGTACAGAACAATTATCAATGCCTGTTCTGCCGTTACGAGACGTAGTGGTGTACCCGCATATGGTTATTCCACTCTTTGTTGGCCGCGAAAAATCTATCCGTTGCCTGGAAGCGGCAATGGATGCGGACAAAAAAGTGTTTTTGGCAGCACAGAAAGATGCGTCTGTCGACGAACCGACAGAAGACGATATTTATCGCGTGGGAACGGTAGCCACCTTGCTGCAATTGCTGAAACTGCCCGACGGTACAGTTAAAGTGCTGGTCGAGGGACAACAGCGTGCGCAACTGGATGAGTTGCAGGATGACGACGATTACTTTAAAGCCAGCATCCATTACCTGGCCTCGGAAGAATTGCCGGAAAAAGAACAGGAAGTGATGTTGCGCTCGGCGATGAATCAATTTGAAGGCTACGTAAAGCTGAATAAGAAGATTCCGCCTGAAGTACTGACCTCGTTGTCGGGCATCGATGACTGTGACCGCCTGGCTGACACTATGGCAGCGCATATGCCGTTAAAACTGGCGGATAAACAGCACGTGCTGGAAATTACCGATGTGCGCGAGCGTATCGAATACCTGATGGCGCTAATGGAAGGCGAAATCGATATTCTGCAGGTCGAAAAGCGCATTCGCAGCCGGGTTAAAAAGCAGATGGAAAAAAGCCAGCGCGAGTACTATCTGAACGAGCAGATGAAGGCTATTCAGAAAGAACTTGGTGAGGGCGAAGATGGCGTCGATGAGTTCGAGCAACTACAGAAAAAGATTGATGATGCGCAAATGCCGGCGGAAGCCCGCAAAAAAGTCGAAGCAGAGCTGTCTAAACTTAAGATGATGTCGCCGATGTCTGCAGAAGCGACCGTTGTGCGTGGTTACATCGATTGGATGGTATCCATTCCGTGGAAGAAAAAATCGCGTATTAAGAAAGATCTGGCCAATGCAGAACAAATTCTTGATGCCGATCATTATGGACTGGAAAAAGTTAAAGAGCGCATTATTGAGTATCTTGCGGTGCAGCAACGTACCAGCAAGGTTAAAGGCGCTATTCTGTGCTTAGTTGGCCCGCCGGGCGTGGGTAAAACGTCGCTGGGTCAATCAATTGCCAAAGCAACCGGACGTAAGTACGTTCGCATGGCGTTAGGCGGCGTACGTGACGAAGCCGAAATACGTGGTCACCGCCGTACGTATATTGGTTCAATGCCGGGTAAACTGATTCAGAAGATGTCGAAAGTCGGGGTACGCAACCCGCTATTCCTGCTGGACGAAATCGATAAGATGTCTGCTGATATGCGTGGCGATCCGGCATCGGCGTTGCTCGAAGTGCTGGATCCGGAACAAAATATCAACTTTAACGATCATTACCTGGAAGTTGATTACGATTTGTCTGACGTGATGTTTGTGGCAACCTCGAATAGTATGAATATTCCGGCGCCATTGCTGGACCGGATGGAAGTGATCCGTTTATCAGGTTATACCGAAGACGAAAAACTGAATATCGCTAAACGCCACTTGCTACCGAAGCAAATCGAACGTAATGGTCTGAAAGCTAAAGAAATTACGGTTAATGACTCTGCCATTATTGGCATTATTCGTTATTACACCCGCGAAGCCGGTGTGCGTAATTTAGAGCGTGAATTATCGCGTCTGTGCCGTAAAGCGGTTAAAACCATCTTATTGGATAAGTCGATTAAACATGTCGAGATCTCAGATGACAACCTCAGTGACTTCCTGGGTGTGCAACGGTTTGACTACGGTAAAGCCGAGGAAGAAAACCAAATCGGCCAGGTTACTGGTTTAGCATGGACCGAGGTAGGCGGCGACCTGCTGACCATTGAGGCGACCAATGTTGCCGGTAAGGGTAAAATCACCTCGACCGGTTCACTGGGCGATGTTATGCAAGAGTCGATTCAAACCGCATTGACGGTGGTTCGTAGCCGTGCGGATAAGCTGGGTATTGCCGATGACTTCCACGAGAAACGTGATATTCACGTGCACGTGCCTGAGGGCGCAACACCCAAAGATGGGCCCAGCGCCGGTATTGCAATGGTCACTGCATTAGTTTCGTCATTGACCAAAATCCCGGTTCGTTCAGAAGTTGCGATGACCGGCGAGATTACGCTGCGTGGCGAGGTGTTAGCTATCGGCGGCCTGAAAGAGAAGCTGCTGGCAGCCCATCGCGGTGGTATCAAGCACGTGTTGATTCCCAAAGACAATGAGCGTGACTTAAAAGAGATTGCTGATAACGTTAAGCAAGATCTTAAAATTCAGCCTGTGCAGTGGATTGACGAGGTGCTGGCAGTAGCGCTGGAAAAAAATCCGATGGCTTAATAGTACAAAAGTCGTATAGCGTTTTGTATCGAAAACGGCAGAATGCGGTCTATGGCATAGAAATACGCCTACAGGCCGCATTTTTTCGTTAAAAATGTGGAAAAAAGGGTTTTCAAACGTAACGACTGTGGTAGCCTAAGTGTGAAAGCTTGCTATGGCACAAGTGGTAGCCGGGCAGCTGGACAGGAAAAGTTCGGTAACAATGGTGTTGAACATTCAAACTAAGCTTGATATAACAACTTCGGCCCATTTAAAAAATCCGAATGGAACCACGGAAATTTGATAATAACAATCGAAGGGGATGATACTGTGAATAAGTCTCAGCTAATTGACAAAATCGCGGCAGGTGCAGATATCTCTAAAGCTGCTGCTGGTCGTGCTCTGGACTCGATGACTGATGCAGTAACCGAAGCTCTGAAAAAAGGCGACCAAGTAGCATTGGTTGGTTTTGGTACATTCAGCGTACGTGAGCGTTCTGCGCGCACGGGTCGTAACCCACAAACGGGTGAAACTATTCAAATCGCTGCTGCAAAAGTACCTTCTTTCAAAGCCGGTAAAGCACTGAAAGACGCAGTAAATTAATTGAGGCGCTAACGCGCTTTTTTTATAAAAGATTTTGAGTAAATAATAACCCGGAGTTTAGAAGCTCCGGGTTATTTTTTTGTCGAAAGGGTGAGTTTTAGTGCGTTTTCGCTATAATGTGCCGTCGATAATTAAACCACGAAGGAAGTTCTGATTATGTTAGAGCGGATACGAGAAGGATCGCAGAGTTTTGCTGCGAAAGCCGTTCTGGTGCTGATTATTTTAACCTTTGCGTTAGCAGGGGTGGGTAGCTATGTAACCGGCGGTGCTGATACCACGGTGGCCGAAGTAAACGGCGCTGAAATAACACAAACGGAATATGACCGGGCATACGAGAATGAGCGTAGCCGATTGCAGCAACAATTTGGCGACATGTTCGATGCCATCAGTTCTGATCCTGGCTATATGCAGACTGTGCGCGCCAATGTCATGAATCAGTTAATTGAGCAGCAACTATTAGTTCAGTACGCTCAAAATAACGGCATGCGCATTTCTTCTGCCCAGGTAAAACAAGAAATTCGCGATATCCCGGCGTTTCGTACCGCCGGTCAATTCGACAATGACGTGTACCTGATGGCGTTGCGTAATGCCGGCTACACACCGGAAAGCTTTGCCACTCTAATGCAAAGCGATCTATTACGTAGTCAGCTTTTACAGGCGCTGGCAGGTAGCGAATTTGCACTCGATTCTGAAGTGTTGGCGCTACTGCGTTTACAGCAACAAACGCGTTCAGGCGGTTATTTAGTTGCCCGTAATGCCGACTATGTCGATCAGGTTGAGTTGAGTGAACAGGAAATCACGCAATACTACGAAGATAACAGTCAGGCTTTTCAGGCGCCGGAGCGCATCCAGGTGGCTTATGTCGAACTATCTAAAGCTGATTTGATGGCTGATATTGATATTGCCGAGTCAGAAGTGCGCGAATTTTACGATAACCGCATTGACCAGTATCGTACCGAAGAAGAGCGCCGTATTTCACACATCCTGGTTGAACACTCAACCGATAATGCCGAGCAAAAAGCAGAGCAGGCGCTGGCAGCACTGGAGCAGGGCGGTGACTTTGGCGATGTTGCGATGGAATACTCTGATGATACCTTCTCAGCAGAAGTTGGTGGTGACCTGGAGTGGATTGAACGTGGCATGATGGACGAAGACTTCGATGCGGCGGCGTTTGCGTTGGAAGAAGTCGGAGATATCACGGGTATCGTCGAGACCAGTTTTGGTTATCACATTATCAAGTTAACGGATTTGCGACCGGGCTCAGTGACTCCGTTTGAAGAGGTAAGGGACGAGGTTCGTCAGCAACTGGTTGAGCAACAGTTAGAAGACCGTTACTTCCAGTTACAACAGGATTTAGCTGAAATCAGTTTTGAGCAACCTGACACTCTGGAGCCGGCAGCGGAAGCTATTGGCGAGACCGTGCGTACTACCGATTTATTTGCCCGTGAACGCGCTCCAACGCCACTGAGTGACGATGTTATTCTGAATAATATCTTTGCTGAGCAATTGATCGATGAGCGCTTAAATAGCGATATTATCGAGACTTCGGACGATCGTTCGTTGGTTGTTCGTGTGGTAGACCATCAGCCGCAGCAGATTCGTCCGTTAGCAGATGTGCGTGCGCAAATCGAACAACAGTTACGCACCGAAAAGGCACAGCAGATGGCACTGGAACAAGCACAACAGTGGCAACAGCAGTGGTCTGAGGGTAGTAGCGAGTTAGACGATAAAGTGGTTTGGTTTGACAGCATCGGTATGAGTTCGCAAGAACACCCTCGTGGTGTGCTGCAGAACGTTTTCCGGATGGCACCTAAAGCCGGTGAAGAGCTTGCGATGCAGGCAGTCGAGTTGCCAAATGGTGATGCGGCAGTTATTGCACTGACCAATGTTACTGAAGGTAATGCAGAGTTGGGTGAGCAATCTCAGCAAGTACGTGAACAGCTGAGCAACCGCCAGGCACAAATCATGCTACAGGCGTTCATTGATACGCTGAAGCAGGACGCTGATATTATCCGTAAAGATAATTAGGCGAAAACAGCCTCAATAGCTACAAACGCCCCGGCTTTCGCCGGGGTTTTTTTTGGGCACAGCGCCCCGTCAGTGCGTTCATCCGCAGGTGATGGGGGGCTCAGGCCCGCCCGTGCGGTCATACTCAGGCGATAGGTGGCTCAGCCCCGCCCGTGCGTTCATCCTCAGGCGACGGGTGGCTCAGCCCCGCCGTTACGCTCCCTGCGGTCGCTAAACCGACGGGTACTTACGATCTTCCATGGCTTCGTTGCAACGACAGAGCCATTTCATTTTTATCGTTTAACGGTTGAATTCTTTTTAGGGATTTACGCAAAATAGCATTCAATGCGATGAGGCTCGCTCGGCTGTTTAATCATGGCAGATCGTGTGTAACCGCCGGTTTAGCGACCGAAGGGAGCGCACCGGCGGGGCAGAACCACCCGCCGCCTGCGGGTTTGCGCACCGGCGGGGCAGAACCACCCGCCGCCTGTGGGTGTGCGCACCGTCGGGGCAGAACCACCCGCCGCCTGGGGTGTGCGCACCGGCGGGGCATAACACCCTTCGCCTACGGGTGAACGCACCGGCGGGACGCAACGTATAAATTCGCCTGCGGGTTCTTTCGAAACCACGCGGTTAATACAACGAGGGTAGGTCGTTGCGGCGAGGTTTAGGCTGTTTGTCCAGAGCTTTGCGCAAGCTCTGATACAGTGTTTTGCCGTCCGTCCATTTTGGTTTTGTTGCACTGAAAAGCGATTGTTGCAGGGTATTTAATTGCTGCTGTAAATTTTCATCGACACTGTTCCCTTGCGCCACCCAGCGTGCCAAATCACCCAACGCGACCAGCCGTTTATTAAAGCGCTGCTGTGCCCACTTGCGCAGGAATTCATCTGCTTTACGGGCGTGGTTGTCGGCACAGGCTTTCTGGAAGTTACGCCACTGCTGATTGTCGGTTAGCGGTTTCTCTGCACTACGGCGGTTTGGCACCTCCGTTGGTTGACGCTTTTTGCGGCGCCAGAACCACGCCAGGTTGCCCAGCAGTGATATACCCAATAATGCCGCCAGTACGCTAATAACACGCTGACCAGCGGACTCTGTGAGCGTGTCTTTTTGATTCTGCGCTGAGCCGGCCTGATCATCTTTAGCAGGAGTCTCAGTTTTCGGCTCTGGCTCTGCCTGCGAGTCTGTATCATTCAGCTCGTTAACAACCCCATTAACCGTCAGGTTGACAGCGTCGGTACGGGTAATATCACGTTGACCCCGCTTGGTATTAAACCATGGGATCTCAAGTGCAGGTAATTGCAGACTGCCCGGTTCATTGGGAACCACTGCATAACTCATGGTTTTTTGGGCAATGGTTACGCCGTTGCGGACAAATTGGTCTGTTTTTTCGTTGTCTGGATAAACCCTTACCGAATCGGGGAATTGCGGTTGAATTGCCGGCAATTGCTCGGGCTTCACACCAACAGCAGTTAATTGGTAACTCAGCGTAATGGGTTCACCTACATCGATGCTGGATTTTTCCGGCGTCAGTGATTGCGAAATAGTGACTAATTCACTGGGCAACCAATGGCCCTGCCAGTTTGCCGGTACCGGCTTGACCTGTACCGAAACCGTTTTACCGATAGTACTTACCGGCTGTGTATTGGAGAAGGATGAGAAAATAGAGCGCTGTCCTTCGGCATAGACCTCACCATCGAACCGTGCGCCCTCAATGTCAAACTCCCCCGACTTGTTGGGGGTTATCTGGTAGGTTCGTTGATAAACCTTATAACGCCGTCCATTGAGCATTTTCGTGGACTCTTCGTCAGAACCTATCTGACGAATGTCAGCATGCTCCATTTTCGGCGGCATCAAGTTACCTTTATTTAAATCTGCCGCCAGATAAAGCCGCACAATATAGGTAAATGGTTGTTGCAGGAATACCGACTGACTGTCTAGGGTGCTTTCGATAAAGGCGATTTTATCCGAGCGGGAACTGGTGTCACTCCCTGCAGGTAGCACCTCCACAGTGATTGGTTGCGATTGTGCGCCATCCATCATAATCGCCGGAATGGTGTAGTCACCTTGTTGTCTGGCAATTAGCACGGTGGTAAAGCGCGTTAATTTACTCAGGTCACCATTGACGATAGATGTTTGTCGGCTGACTGAGGTACGACCGACGATAAAATCACTGAGTAATTGCTGTGGCTGAAAGGCTGAACTGTCGACATCATCATTAAAGGTTACCGTCAGCACAAAAGATTCATCGACGATAACCGGATTTTTGTCGACCGAGGCTTCGATAGTAGTGACCTGAGCGTAGGCCGGTGTAGCACATAAAGTACCAAACAGGGTACTGACACTTAGCAGTATAAAGCCGGTTAGTTGCTTTATCGACCTTACCATTTTTGTTTTACTCCCTCGGGTTGTGATGCCCGCCGTTGATTCCGTCGTTGGCTTTCCAGTAACATTTTATTGCGCAGCAGAATACTCGGGTCGTCCGGAATACGGTTCATCCATTGCTCCAGTTGTTGCGCGCGTTCAGGGTCAATATCGTCAGCAAATTGAGTCTGGCTATTACGTTGTTGCTGTTGCGGGTTAGCATCTTGTTGACCGTCTTGTTGCGCCTGTTGCTCGCGATTTTGTGGCTGTTGTTGCTGCGGTTTTTGTTCGGCTTCGCCTTCTTGCTTGCCGTCGTCTGACTGATCTTGTTGTTGGCTTTGCTGCGATTCGCCTTGTTGACCCTGATTATTGCCGGCATCGTTATTTTGGTTTTGGTTATCCTGATTCTGGCCCTGTTGCTGGCGGCTGTCGTCTTGCTCCTGCTCGCCATCCTGCTGGTCGTTTTCGCCCTGTTGTTGCTGCTGTTGCTCCTGTAAAAGCTCGTCCATTAATGCTGAATTTTGTTCGGCTTCGGTCCAGTTTGGTTTTTTATCCAAAGCGGTTTGATAGGCTTCTTTAGCGGCTTCAAACTGTTGCTGTTGTGCCAGCGCATTACCGCGGTTATACCAACCCTCGGCGCTGTCGAGTTGGGCAAAACTGTCCGCGGCGGCGCTATAATCACCAGCGCGGTATTGCGCTACGCCGCGGCGTAGTGGGTCTCGACTAAGTTCAGCCGCTGCCTGATAATCCTCTTGCATTAACAGTTGCTGCGCCTGCTGCGATTGATTAAGCCACCAGGACGGCGCACTTTTTTGCTCTTGCGCTATAACCTGAGTTGACGTCATGGACAGCAACGGTAACAGAGCCAGCGCCAACCATGTGCCTAAACTGCCGCCGCGACGCCAGCTAAACAGCATAATGGGTATCAGTAGCAATGCCAAAAAAGGGCCGTTGTCGCGCCACTGGTCACCTTGTTGCTGTTGGTCTCCGTCCTTGCCTTCCCGAGTCAACGGCGGTTGCTGAACAAATTGGGCAATATCGCTATTGTCGGCACGCACGGTTTCATAAATCCCGCCCGTTAAACGTGCTAAATCGCTTAAACGTGACGGTACTAATTTGGCGATTACCGTTTGTCCAAAGCGGTCTTTAAGCAGGTTGCCGTCGCTGTCGCGGATTGGCGCGCCTTGCTCGGTGCCAACGCCAAGTATCGAGACCCGGTGTGACTGTTGACGCAGGTATTGAGTCAAGGCATTGAGTTCACTGGTTGCTATGCCGTCAGTTAGCCAGTAGATGTCACCTTCGGCATAGCCGGCATTGCGTAGCAATTCGTCGGCTAACTTAAGCGCACGTAACGGCTCGCTACCTGAGCGCGGCATAATCTCCGGCGACAATGACGGAATTAAGTTTAGTAGGTTGTTATTATCCGCAGTCAGCGGGCTGATAATAAACGCGTCGTCGGCATAAGCAATGAGACCGGTATCGCCATCCAGTCCGGACTTGACCAAATCCATGGCTTTGAAACGCAGCTGGGTTAAGCGGCTGGGTTGAATATCGGAGGCAAGTACAGAGGGCGACATGTCCATAATGACGACTTGTCCGGTCTCCAGCTGGTAAACGGGTTGTGGTAAACGTTCCCAGGTTGGCCCGGCGAGCGCGACCGAGCTAATCAGCCAAAATAGGCCCAGGCGGTGGGCCGACCAGGGTGTTTGTTTGCCTCCTGAAGCAACTAACACTTGTGCCAAATGATTAGGCAGCCATTGATGCCAACCCGATTGTGTTTTTTGTATCACCAATAACCGCCAATAGAAAGCGGCCAGTGGCAACAGTGCCAATAACCACCAGGGGCGTAAAAAATGAAAGTCAGCCACGGCGAAGCCTCCATGGACGGTGATGCAACAACGCAATAATAATCATAACCAGTAATGCCGCGGCCAGAGGCAAGAAAAATAGTGCCTGCCGCGGTCGCAACTGCTGTGGTGAGCCGGCAATTGGCTCTAACTCATCAAGCAGCTGATAAATTTGCTCAAGTTCTTCGGTGCTGCGGGCGCGAAAATAGCGGCCGCCGGTGGTTTCGGCAATCCGCTGCATTAGCGGCACATCCAGATCGCGACTTGGGTTAACCCGACGTTGGCCAAAAAAGCTGTCGACCACGACTTCTTCGGCACCCACGGCTATGGGATAAATACGCACGTCAAAGGCGTCGGCTAACTCTAATGCTTGATCCGGAGTTAGATTACCAGCGGTGTTTTGGCCGTCAGTCAATAAAACCAGCACCCGGTTGGTCTCTTCTTTACTGCGAAAGCGCTTTACCGATAAAGCGATGGCATCACCGATAGCGGTGCGCTCGCCCACCAATCCCAGTACCGATTCCTGCAACATTTGCCGAACTGTCTCACGGTCGTAGGTCATGGGGGTTTGCAAAAACGCCGTATCGGCAAAAAAGATAAGTCCTAGTCGGTCCCCCTCGCGGCGGCTGATAAAGTCGCCCAACACCGATTTAACCATAGTCAGCCGGTCGACGTTATCGCCGTCTAACTGCATATCGGCAATTTCCATGCTGCCGGATAAATCGACAGCCAGCATGATCTCACGGCCTTCGGAGCGCACCGGTAAAGGCTCTCCCAGCCATTGCGGCCTGGCGGCGGCTGCCAGCACTAACAGCCAACATAACGACAGCAATATCCACATCCATGGTTTAGTGCGCATACTGTGTTGCGCATTAGCCAGGCCGTTCAGTGAGGGGATACGAATAGCCGATAATGCCGGTGAACCCGCCGGTAATAAATAGCGGATCAACCAGGGCAGGGGTAACAAAATAAATAACCATGGCCAGGCAAACTCAAACATGTTCACCTCGGTGTTGTTTTTTTGTCTGCGAGCGCGCCTGGCTGCGAACCTGCTTAATCCATTGCATCGCCACGTTCTTGTAGGCGTTGATAAGTTCATGATTGGCTGGCTGGTAAAGCAATTGATCGTGTTGTGTGACTAACTCCGCCGGCGCATCAATAAAAGTCAGCCAATCTTTACCATTAAGTTTGGCGATAGTTTGGCGGGGGAAGTAGACCAGAGCTACCCGCTTGCATAACAACGTAATATCACTGGCTGACGGACGTTGTAGCTGTTGTAATTTAGCTAACGCGATGCGTTGTGGCTTTCGTGCCCGATGTTGACGCCACAACCACCACAATAAAACAGCGACAACGACCAGTATAACCATGCCAATGGCAACAACAGGCCAGGCCGGCGGCCACCAACTGGCAGCGCCGGGCTCGACGATATCGTTGAGTTGTTGTAAAGATGCCTGTTGCATGAATCGACTACCTATATCCTTTAACTGTTAACGCAGAGATTGCCATTGTTGCTCAAGTGCCTCGGCACTACTGACATAGGTCAGCGCTAAACCATACTGTTCGAATTGCTGTTGTTGATGTTGCTGACGTTGTTTAGCGCTATCGTGATAACGTTGCCGCTGGCGTGAGTCGGCCAAATTGATTTGTGCTTGCTGAAGGCCGTCAAATACCGCTAATGGCTGACTGGAATAGCCCGCCGGCAATTCACACTCCATCGGATCATACAGGCAGAAACAACGCACCGAATTACGTCGGTTAAGACGCGCTAACAGCTCAAGTAGTTCCTCATCAATGTAGCGAAAATCGCTAATGATATTGATTAAACTGCCGGGCTTGACCAGCTGCTGTAAGCGCCGCAAGGAGTCCGCTAACGGTGCGTCATGCGGACGCTGTTGCTGTTGCCAACGGTGGTAACTGTCTTTGTGAATGTCGACAGCACTGTGTAAAAAGTGTAAAACACCCGCCTGCCGGGCTGCCGGTTTGTGTTCGCGGTGCATCCAGCCATTGCTGATGATACCGCCAACCCGGTCACCACGCTGTTGTGCCTGCCACGCCAGAGCAGCGAGTAAATGACAGCTCTGCACGGACTTGAACAACAGCTGGCTGCCAAATAATTGGGTAAGCGCCAGGTCGGCAACTAAAAATACCGGCCGTTCTTTTTCTTCCCGATAAAGCTTGGTGTGTGGTTTGCCCGTGCGTGCCGTTACCCGCCAGTCGATCGAGCGAATATCATCACCAGCCTGATAGTGACGGACTTCGTCAAACTCCATACCGCGGCCGCGAGTTTTACTCAGCAACGGGCCACTTTGGCTTACCGCCGGCAGGTGGCGACGATGCTTGGCGAAAGCCGGCAGCTTTGTCCGGTAATACATAAGTTCCTGTATACCCGGCTGCAAACCATCACTGTGGAGTTTATCCAGCCAAAACCGAGACTGCTCAAGCGACAACATAGTTAGGGTGCCGGCACCAATGTCACGATCTTATCGATCACTTGGTCCGGTGTTACGCCATCGGCTTCGGCCTGGTAGCTAATAATAATACGATGCCGCAAACAGTTGTGCACGACACTATTGATATCGTCCGGCGTAACAAAGTCACGGCCATCCAGCCAGGCACTGGCGCGAGCACAACGTTCCAGCGCAATGGTGGCCCGTGGGCTTGCCCCATAGGCTATCCAACGTGCTAATTCGCTATCGTAATTGGCCGGCTGACGCGTCGCTATTACCAGTTGCACCAGGTAGTTTTCTACCGCGTCATCCAGGTAAATTTGCATCACCTGCTTACGGGCAGCAAACAGTTGTGCCTGGGTTAACGGCGTTGGCATTGCTTCTTCACCTTCAATCACCTCGCCACGCGTTAAACGGAGAATTTTTTGCTCGGTTTCCGCGTCAGGGTAGTCGAGCTTCAGGTGCATTAAAAAGCGGTCTAACTGTGCTTCTGGTAAGGGATAGGTTCCCTCTTGCTCCAGCGGGTTTTGTGTTGCCAATACCATGAATAAGTCCGGCAGCGGGTAGCTACGCTGGCCGACGGTGATTTGCCGCTCGGCCATAGCCTCGAGCAGTGCTGACTGCACTTTCGCCGGCGCCCGGTTAATTTCATCAGCCAGAATCAAATTATGGAATAACGGCCCCTGCTGAAATTCAAAGGTCCCATTTTCGGGGCGATAGATATCAGTACCGGTTAAATCGGCGGGTAATAAGTCCGGCGTAAACTGTACGCGGTGGAAGTCGCCTTCGATACCTTTAGCCAGCGCTTGTACCGCGCGAGTCTTTGCCAAACCAGGCGGACCCTCGACCAATAAGTGGCCATCCGCCAGCACGGCGAGCAGCAAATTACGGGTAAACTCGGGCTGACCCAATACCTGACGGTCGAGAAACTCATGTAATGCGTTAAATTGTGAGGCGGCCATGGGACTCCTGCTTACTGTTTGTACCCTCTACTTATGCTATTTTTGGGGTAGTCATTAAATTTTTAAAGTCATAGATAGTAACACTTTAAACAAAACGATGGTTTTAATCTGCAGGATAAACCGCTAGAATTTGTAACAAAATCTATTGTGGTCAGACCAGTATTGGCTTGGCCTTAATCATATTGGAGAAAAGCTATGGCAGCAACACAAGCGTTGCGTACCCCAAATGGGGATAGAATCGCGATCGTCGCAGGGTTGCGAACCCCGTTTGCACGGCAGGCGACCGATTACCACGGCGTGCCGGCGGTCGACTTGGGCAAAATGGTGGTGCAGGAATTAATTAACCGCACAGGCATTGACGCGGCATTAGTAGAGCAGTTGGTATTTGGGCAGGTTGTACAAATGCCGGAAGCGCCAAATATTGCCCGCGAAATCGTTTTGGGAACCCAGTTGCCCGTTGATGTTGATGCCTACAGCGTGAGCCGCGCCTGTGCGACCAGCTTTCAAACCACGGTTAACGTCTTAGAAACCATGCTGGCCGGTAACATTACCGTGGGTATTGCCGGTGGTGCCGATTCTTCCTCGGTGCTGCCCATTGGCGTCAGCAAAAAGCTGGGACGGGCGTTAGTGGACCTGAATAAAGCCAAAAGTCTGGGCCAACGGCTCAGTATTTTGCGCCGCTTAGGCTTAAAAGACTTGTTGCCGTTGCCGCCTGCGGTCGCCGAATACAGCACCGGCCTGAGTATGGGGCAAACGGCTGAGCAAATGGCTAAATCTCATCATATTTCGCGCGAAGCGCAGGACCAGCTGACCGTAGATTCGCATCAAAAGGCGCATCAGGCATGGGAAGCCGGCTGGTTAGATGCTGAAGTGATGACCGCTTATCCTGAGCCCTATAAAAAGCATATTAGCCGCGATAACAACGTGCGCGGCGATAGCCAAATCGACAAACTGGCGAAATTAAAGCCGGTTTTTGATCGCAAGCATGGCACGGTAACTGCGGCTAATAGTACGCCGCTGACTGATGGCGCATCCGCGGTTATGTTGATGACCGAAAGCCGCGCCAAAGAATTAGGCTATGAGCCGTTAGGTTACATCCGTAGTTATGCCTTTAGTGCGATTGGCGTCGAAAAAGACATGTTGATGGGACCTTCCTATGCTACGCCGATAGCGCTTGACCGTGCCGGCATGACGCTGGCGGATCTGGATTTGATCGATATGCACGAAGCCTTTGCTGCGCAAACCCTGACTAACATGAAAATGTTTGCCAGCAAGACGTTTGCACAACAGAACCTGAATCGTAGCGAAGCCATTGGCGAAATTGATCCGGCTAAATTTAACGTCTTGGGCGGCTCGATTGCTTATGGCCATCCGTTTGCCGCAACGGGTGCGCGAATGATTACACAGATGCTACACGAACTACGCCGTCGAGGCGGTGGTACCGCACTGACAACGGCTTGTGCTGCCGGTGGCCTGGGTGCTGCAATGATTTTGGAGAGTGAATAATGAGCGAACAGAATGCATTCTCATTAGAAATTAGAGATAACGGCGTTGCGGTCATCACCATTGATGTACCGGGTGAGTCCATGAACACCCTAAAAGACACCTTTGCTGATGAAGTAGGCCGGCTGATGAACCAGCTGGAAAGCAACAGTGATGTTAAGGGTGTAGTGTTTATCAGCGGCAAACCGGGCTCGTTTATTGCCGGCGCGGATATTAACATGATCAACGATTGTGACACGGCTGCCGATGCCGAGAGTTTGGCGCGCAAAGGACAGGCCATGTTTGATCGTATTGAACAGCTGAAGGTTCCGGTGGTAGCCGCGATTAACGGTGCCTGCCTGGGCGGTGGACTTGAGTTAGCAATGGCTTGTCACGTGCGTGTGGCTACTGACAACAGTAAAACCCAACTGGGTTTGCCCGAGGTACAGCTGGGGCTGCTACCGGGCTCTGGTGGTACTCAGCGTTTGCCACAGTTAGTTGGTGTGCAGCAGGGTATTACGATGATGTTAACCGGCAAGCAATTGCGTGCGAAACAGGCGCAAAAAGCCGGTTTGGTTGACGAGGTCGTGCCTGAGTCGATTTTGCTGGACGCGGCGATTAAGCATGCGTTAAAAGCAAAACCGAAAGCGAAAAAAGCGCAGCTGAAGGGTATTAGTAAAGTATTGGAAGCTACCTCCTACGGCCGCAATATTATTTACAAAAAAGCGTCTGAACAGGCACAGAAAAAAGCCCAGGGTAATTATCCGGCCATCGATAAAATTATCGATTCGGTGCGTGCAGGCGTAGAAAAAGGCCGCGAAGCCGGTCTGGATAAAGAGGCCCGCAGCTTTGGTGAGCTGGCTATGACGCGTGAATCCTTCCAGTTGCGTCAGATCTTTTTTGCCACTACCGAAATGAAAAAAGAAACCGGCGCTGACGGTGTTAAGCCCGCAGATATTCATCGTGTCGGTGTACTCGGCGGCGGCTTAATGGGCGGTGGTATTGCCTATGTAACTGCTGCAAAAGCGGGCTTGCCGGCACGCATCAAAGATATCTCGCATGAGGGCATCACCCATGCGCTGCATTACAGCTATGAACGGTTAAACAAAAAGGTTAAACGCCGTCATATGCGTCGCGCCGAGATGGAACACACCATGTTATCGCTTAGCGGAACACTGGACTACTCTGGCTTTGAGCGTGTTGATGTTGTTATCGAAGCGGTATTTGAAGATCTTGATCTTAAGCAGAAAATGGTTGCTGATATTGAGCAAAACGCAAAACCAGAGACCATTTTTGCCACCAACACCAGTTCGTTGCCGATTACGCAGATTGCTGCCAAGGCGCAACGACCAGAGAACGTGATTGGTCTGCATTACTTCTCGCCGGTCGACAAAATGCCGCTGGCGGAAATTATCACGCACGAAGGCACGTCAAACGAGACCATAGCGACAACCGTTGCCTTAGCCAAAAAGCAGGGTAAGACGCCGATTGTGGTAAAAGATGGCGCTGGCTTTTTCGTCAACCGAATTTTAGCGCCATATATGAACGAAGCGGCGCGGTTGGTGTTAGCGGGTGAACCGATTGAGCATGTCGATAAAGCGCTGCTTAAATTTGGCTTCCCGGTTGGCCCGGTGACGCTGCTTGACGAGGTTGGTATCGATGTTGGTGCTAAAGTAGCCGCGATCTTACGTAAAGAGTTAGGCGAACGGTTCGAGCCGCCGGCAGCGTTTGATAAGTTAATTGACGACGACCGTAAAGGTAAGAAAAACCAGAAAGGCTTTTATCAATACGGTAAAGGCGTTAAAGGTAAGCCGGTCGATAAGTCGGTGTATAGTTTGCTGAATATTGAGCCGCAACAGAAGCTGGAACGCGAAGAGATTGCCGAGCTGTGTGTGTTGCCGATGCTTAACGAGGCAGCTTATTGCTTACAGGAAGGCATTATCCGCAGTCCACGCGATGGTGATATTGGTTCGGTGTTTGGCATTGGTTTTCCGCCATTCAGGGGCGGCCCATTCCGATACATGGACGAAATGGGCATTGGTGCACTAGTGGCTAAGTTAGAGAAGCTGGCTGAGCAACGGGGCGACCGCTATAAGCCCGCACCATTGTTGGTCGAAATGGCTGAACAGCAACGCCGCTTTTATTAAAACGTCGTTGCCGTTTGGTGTTGTTCGATGTAGCGGATGAAATCATCCGCTTGCATCGGCTCAGAAAAGTAAAATCCCTGAATAAACTCACACCGCAGCGTCTTAAGAATTTCGAGCTGTGTTTTACTCTCAACCCCTTCCGCAACGACTTTCAAACCAAGGTTATGCGCCATCGCCACGATAGACGCGACCATGTTTCGGTCTTTGTCATCGGTGCTAATGTCGTCAACGAATGCCTTATCAATTTTAAGCGTGTGTAACGGAAAACGTTTTAAATAAGCGAGCGATGAATAGCCGGTTCCAAAGTCGTCCAGCGCTAACTGAACGCCCATGTCGGCGAGATTTTCAAGCATGGTGATGGCGCGCTCAGGGTCGCTCATGACCATACCCTCGGTAATTTCAAACTCGATATGACGCGGATGCATCTGTTCATCAGCTAGAATAGACTCAACCTGAAATGCCAGGCTTGAGGTTAAAAACTGGCGTGCAGATAAATTGATGGCGACATGACGCGGTGAACCCGGAAGTTTTAAAAATTCTTTCATATCCCGGCAGGCACGGCGCAGTACTTGCTCACTTAACGGCACAATTAAGCCGGTTTCTTCTGCCAGCGGAATAAAGTCAGCAGGACTCATGATAGTTCCGTCCTCGCGGCGAATACGTGCCAGTGCTTCAATACCGGCTATGTGCTGACTCACCACTTCTATCTTGGGTTGATAAAACACTTCGACCCGGTTGTCACGAATGGCGCTGCGCAATTCATGCTCTATATGTAGCCGGCGAATCGCGTTTTCGTTCATTGACTGACTGAAAAACTGGTAGCAATTACCACCACGTTGTTTGGCATGGTACATGGCAGTGTCAGCCTTTTGCAGAAGCTCCTGAGAGGTACTGGCGTCATGCGGGTAGAACACAATACCGATAGAGCTGCCGATAACCACTTCGTGCTGCTGAATTTCGTATGGCTGCGCTATCTCGTTGTTTATTTGCGAGGCCAGCAGGCTGATGGTGTTGATATCCGTACTGTCCTCAACTAACAAGCCAAATTCATCGCCGCCGAGTCGGTATAATGTATCCTGGCGCCGGCCAATGTCGGTAAGTCGCTCCGCCACCCGACACAACAGCTCGTCACCGACCTCATGCCCAATAGAGTCATTGATCTTTTTAAAGTCATCGAGATCAAATACCAGTAGGGCATGGGGGATCTTTTTGCGAACCAAATTGGAGTGGCTGACCTGGAAATAAGAGCGGTTAGGTAAACCGGTTAAACTGTCAGTATTGGATAACCGGCGCAGCTCGTTTTCGGTGTCACGACGCTCGGTGATGTCAGAAAAGCTGGCTACAATTAACTCGATTTCGCCGTTTTCGTTATTAACGGTATCCAGTGTCAGTTCCATTAAAAATTCACTGCCGTCGGCGCGAATATCTGATAATTCGCCACGCCAGCTGCCTTCTTTAAAAACACTGCGTTTTATTTGGTCGGTGAATTCCTGGTCATAAGCAGCAAGAACAAACGGCTGGTCGAGTGCTTGCTCGCGTTGATAGCCGGTTATGCTCTCGTAGGCTTTGTTGACCTCACGCTTACGGAAAAAGCGATCAAAGATACAGATACCATCGGATATATTGGTGAGTGACAGCGCTAACATATTTAAACGTTCTTCACTGTTAATCATGCCACTAATATCAGTCAGTGCGCCCTGAATACGGATTGGTATACCGGTCTCAGTGGTCTCAGAAACCTGTCCGCGATCCATAACCCAAAGCCATTTATCATTATTTTTAATACGGTAGCTGGTCTCAAAGTGCGTTGCCGCTCCGTTTACTAAGGGGTTGATAAATTGTTGCACGCGCTCGAGGTCATTGGGATGGATATTGGTGTTGCTAATAAAACCGTTGCGGATGCCGTCCACCGGGAAGTCGGGGCAATCTGACCAAATGTTATAGCGGGTCAGTTCGTGAGCCTGAATCTGCCAGTCCCAGAATTGATCGCCGGAACATTGAACAGCCTGGGAGAGCGACTGATTAAGCTGTTGTTGCTGACGCTGATGTTGATGCAGTCGCAGCAGCCAGGCGACGCCTAAAAATGCCAGAGCGATAGATAGCAGAATATAGCCGGCGATCGCCCAGGTCGACTGCCACCACGGGCCTTCAATTACAACTTGCTGTTGATACTTGGGTCCCCACTTAGCGCCGTTTGTTGATGCCTGGATGTGTAATTCGTAAGTATCAGCAGGTAGCCGCTCAAAAGTAATAGGCTGCAACGGACGAGTGGTATATTGCCATTCGTCCATGATGTCGAATAGTCGGTAGCGATACTGAACTTGTTTAGGGTCAGGGGCTAGCGGACTGACAAAGTCGACGTGGAGTGTTTGTTGACGTTGCTCGCTGCTTACAAACAATGGCCGTAAATCAGTTAAGTTTGCGCTTTGCTCTAACGGCAGTTGCTTGACGAGATTGAAGAATTCGTCAATAGCCACGGCGTTGTGCTCGTCGGCAACCCAAATTAAGTCATCATTAAGTGCTAGCCTCAGGTTTTCCTGAGCAAAGAAGCTGCGGTTGCTTGGCGGAGATCGCCAGCGCTTTTCGCCGATATCAAAAATTAACAGGCCTTGCTTTTGATCAACTAAAAATAACTGCTCGGCAAATAATTCGATTTGCACGACGTTATGTTGAGGCGATGCGGGTAGTGGATAAACTTCTACCATTCGTTGTAGTTGAGGGTCGTACTTTACCAGTCCGACTTCGCTAGTCAGCCAGAAAAAACCATCGTAGTCTTTAAGCACGGTAGTATAGTGTTTTAACGTTTCGGGTAGCGCCAGTCCGGCTAATTCATTGGTTAAACTGACATCCATTAAGATATCAAAATTTAGTGCTGAGCGCGGCATAGAGAATTGATACAAACCGCCATTTTCAGCACCGACCCATAACCGTTTGAGGTGATCTACCGTAAATGCATTAACCAGCAGTAAGGGAGGCAGCGATAGTTCGTGTTGATCACTTAAATAGGCCGGCTTAGTGCCGTTAGTTTCGAGGATTTTGATACCGCTACCGGTACCGAGCAGCAAATGACCGCTGTCTACATAGGCGACTCTATTAATCGCGGTGCTGCTGTTTAAGTCGGTTTGGTTATCCAGCGTCTGCTGCAGTCGATAATCGCTGTCGAGTAACAGCAGGCCATTATCGTGAGCAAGCCAAATTTCATTATCCCGTTGCAATATGTGGTTAAAACCAACGGCAGGCAGTTGTTCGGTAATCGGGTTTTGCTGAGTGATTTTAAAGACATCAAAACTTTGGCCGTCCCAGACATAGATGCTGCCATCCGCTTCGGCTAACCAAATCCAGCGTTCACCCATGTGAATATTGACAATAGCGCTCAGCGGATCGCCGTTATACGACAGTGTCAGCGGCGTAGCATCTTGTTTAGTTGCGCGCCACAGGCGTTGTTCGGCCAACAACAGTAAGTCATTACTAGGGCTGGCGACAATACGCGAAACCTGTGGCGGCAGGATGCCGTCTTTAGGGGTAAAGTCAGGATGTCGATAAAAGCGATTCTGCTGATAGTCAAAGTAAGCGACGCCTTTAGCCGTTGCCACCCAAAGCTGATGGTCATTAAACCAAAGGTCAATTATATGGTTGCTGGGCAGATGGAAGGGTTGCCGACCCGCCTTGTAATGTTCGAATAAGACGCCGTCAAACCGTTGCAGGCCATTGCGTGTGGCAATCCATAAAAAACCATGATTATCCTGCAGCAGGTCGGTGACTGTGTGACTGGTCATGCCCTCGCTAATCGCCCAGTGCTGAGCCTGCGCCAAAGACGCAGGAGGCGAAGCAGCAGCCGTTGATTGGCTAAACAGTAATAACGACAAAAGAACGCCCAACGCAAAGGCGTATCTGTACATAAATGTCACGGTAATTCAGACGTCCTGATGGGGCTGTTGCTACAGCTCTTGTTATTTGTTAACTAAACGTTAAGCTAACCAAAACAAGCAGTGATGTAAAGTAATTCTACCTGCCAATGGCGCGGGTTTGAAGCTGTAAACTGGCGGGTTGCTCAAACAATAATCGGTTGACGTAGCTAAGCCATTCGTCGAGTTGCCAATTAGCTAAAGCGGCGCGTAATTGTTTTGCTCGATCAAAGCGTGTGTCGCCCAACTGAATGGCCCCCCACAAACGTTGGCTTCGTACCCGCAAACTGCGGTCATCAACGGCGAGTTGTTGCTCAAGTACCGACTTCGTGTGTGACCACTCTTTTAAGCTAAGCGTATTGAGTTTATCAGCTGCTGCCCGGGTTACGTCCAGGATATGTGTTTGAAGGTCACTTGGCTGCGTGGAAGGGGATTGTACAAATATAATAATCCCCGGAATGCGTTGTAAACCAAAGTACTGGCTACCTGCCATATAACCGAGTTGCCGCTGGGTGCGCAGCTGATCGAAGACAAATTGATGAATTAATTGCTGTAGTAGCATCATCGCGACTTGGTCAGATGGGCTATCGGATGGCCCCTGAAAATAACACAATGCTGCATGGTCATCATGTTCGGTTGGCACCGTGATTACCTGTGGAGATGCTGCCTGAACAAGCCGTTTAATCTGCTGGCGTTGTGGTTTAACAGAAACTGACTTAAGTGGCGTATTAGCATGAATTAAGGTGTGTAGTTGGTCAGCATGTTGTCGTTGCCAGTCACCATGAATAAACGCACTAATATGCAACGAGTCAAAGAGCGTGCTGACGGTGCGGGCAAAATGGGTATAGCTTAACGGGCTGCAAGCTGCAGCCATATCGCTTAAACGAAATAGTCCTTGCTGCAATGCCAGGTTAAGTTCGGAGAACAACATGTTTAACGGTTGATGCTGGTGTGCAGAGCGCCAGTTATTGATCAGCTGCTGGCTGACTGCTTGCCAGCGTTGACGTTCAAAACGAACACTCCAGGCCTGCCGCATCAGATAACTTAACAGCGGTAATTGGCCGGCAGATAAACCCGTGGTATGTATAGTAATGCCGGTTTGCGTTGGATAAATATTGAAATGTAACCCAGCCACTTCGGCATCGTATAAATCTTCGTTCAGCGCATCAATCATCAGCTCAGCCCAGATCCGTGAACAACCAAAATTTTCTGCTGATGCGGTGACTGCAGGCGCTTGCAAATTAAGGTAAATATGTCCTTTAGGTACTCTAAAGTCAGGATCCTGAAGGTGCCACAAGTCCAACGCTTCGTTACTGACCAGCGCGGTCGGAAGCTTTTTGTCTGCGACCTCCAGCGGATAAGGTTGCGAATGGTCACTAATAAAACGGTTTCGTCCCGGTAACTGAGCCGAAAAATCGGCCGGCTGCTGATTAAGTTGTGTTAACTCATCGTTCTTGAGCGGCCTTATCGAGAACGGTGTTTGATAGAGGGCGGTTTCCTGATCGGTGTTAGCATCACTACTCACCAGCGTGATACGGGCGCGCTCAGGACGCATCAAGTTTAACAATTCGGTCGCGCGGATGTTATTAAGGCAGTCCATGCGGTAGTCGCCGTAAACGGTATCCGCTACCGGGTAATGATGAGCATTGATTGCTAACTGCGAGACCAGCTCGCCAACCGGCGTAGCCTCTTGATAGTTAAAGCTTAACTCGCTGTTAACGCGACGTTCAGCATAACGCCAGTCTTCGATGCCATGCTGTTGGATGAGATTCAGGTAGCTGAATACCCACTGCGCGACGCTTATCAGGTTCTGTTCGCCAGTTTCGGTTAGCTGGATATTGATATTGAAATCTTTAAAATTACTACCGCTAATACCGCCACCGGCAGACAGACTGTTGATATAACCCTTTTTGCGCAGGCAGGCATATAAGCTGTTGGGGCCTTCGTAACCGAGCAGGTGGGCGATAAAACTGGTTGTTTTATGCGCATAATCATCATCAATAGCCGGTAGCGGCAGCGTGATAATTAAGCGTCGTGCGGGTTTAACCGGTTTTACCTGTAACTTCACCCCCAGTTGCTCCGGCAGGTAAAGCGGCACTTCGACAACTTTGCGTTGTGATGGCCGGTTATCACCACAACCAGCGATATCGTTAAAGTGGTTATCTGCCAGCTCCGCTAATGCGTCCAGCGACTGTGGCCCGGCGATTACTAAACTGGCGTTGTCGGCCGTATAATGTTGGTTAAAAAACTGTCGCAGCTTATCGGCGAGGGTGCCGTTGTCGTCATCTTTTAGCGTCGTCAGGTTGCCGACTGAAAATTTACAGAATGGATGCTCCGGATTGGACGTTGTTTTGTGTACCTGGTACAGCCGCCGTAACTCGTCTTGTTGTTTTAACCGAAACTCTGACTCGATCGACTGTAACTCTTTATCAATCCACTCTTGAGCGAACAGCGGTTGTTTGAACATTGCCGAAAAATAATCCAACGCGCGCTCGAGCGCGTGAGCGTGGCAGTCAAAGTAATAATTGGCATACTCGGTGCCGGTCCAGGCATTTTGCTGGCCGCCATAGGCATTTAAAAAGTCGCTAAATGCCGACGGCGAAGGATATTTTTCGTTGCCTAAAAACAGCAGATGTTCAAGGAAGTGGGCGAGACCCTGCGTATGTACGGGATCGTCAAAATGACCCGCATTAACGGCAAATGCAGCAGCGGCCTTGTGACTGTCTGGTGCGTGAACCAGCAAAGCCCGCAGGCCATTGTTGAGCGTTATAGCGCGGTAGTCCCTTTTGTCCCTGGGACTGCGGACAATATGGACGACCTCGTCAACAGTTGATGAGCTCGCCATTGACGGTTTCCTTATGAATCGAGTGGCGTATCAAAATCGCTGGGCTTTTCAAAATCACCCGTCATATCCACTAGTAAACCTGCATTAAAATCAAGAATCAATTCCTTTCGGAAAACTTTACCACTATTCGGATTCATCTCGTATAAGTACACCCAACGGTCATTATCGAAAGCGTTTTGAGCAACGGGACGACCTAATACAAACGCGACTTGCTCCTGCGTCATACCGACGCGGAGTTTTTCGACGTCACGTTGTTCAAGGTAGTTTCCCTGCGGCAGATCGATACGATAAACCATCTCGTTTAATGTTGAACAGCTTGCCACACCCAGTACGATGGCGGCGACGGCAGAGAGTTTTATCACGGTGTCTTTCATTAACAACCTTTAATTTGTTGAATTTATTTTATCGGGTTGCGTATGCAATACGCTCTGACAATGATGATAAACAATCGGTGCGCTGGTTACCAGCGCTCTGTGCTTTATCTTGTCAGGCACTATTAGCTCGCAAGCAACTCTTTAGCATTTGCCTTGGTCAAATCGGTGACCTTATCGCCGCCCAGTAACCGCGCAAGTTCAACAACTCGTTCGTCATTGTTTAATGCCCGCACATCGGTTTGTGTTTCTTTACCGTCTGTGTGCTTGGCAACCTGCAACTGCTGATGGGCTTTGGCAGCGACTTGGGGCAGGTGAGTGACACAAATAATTTGGCACTGTCCGCCCAGTTCGCGCAACATTGAACCGACAACAGCAGCGGTCGGTCCGCTCACGCCAACATCGACTTCATCAAACATCATTGTCGGTACCGTTTGTTGCGTTGCGCTCATCACCTGTATGGCAAGACTGATACGGGAAAGTTCACCGCCCGACGCAACCTTACTGATAGGTTGCAATGGCTGTCCCGGGTTGGCAGAAACCAAAAACTGTACCTGGTCAGTACCTTTAGCCGTCGCGGGCGCCTGGTTATCGTGGTCCACGCTAATTTCGAAGCGGCCGTGAGGCATATTAAGTTGCTGCATGGCAGAGGTAATTTTGTCACTCAGCTGGTTGGCGGCCCGCTGGCGGCTATCAAACAGCTTTTTAGCCTGCTCACGGTAGGCCTGCCGAAGCGTTTGACGTTGTTCGGCCAACTGTTCACTGGCCTCATCGGTGGCGATCAGTGTCTGCAACTCACTTTTAAGCTGTTGATGTAAGGGGTACAGTTCGGCGGCGCTGCATTGGTGCTTTTTAGCCAACTTAAGCGCTTGCGTCATGCGCTGTTCAATGGTTTCGAGCTCTGCGCTATCGATGTGCATCTGATCCTGATAGTGGCGCAATTCCAGCGCTGCTTCCTCGATGTGAACCATAGCCTGCTTTAGCAGCTCGTTGATAGAACCCAGCTGTGGATCCATATCGACCGATTCCTGCAAACGTTGGCCAGCACTTTGTACTAGTCCGTTAGCATTGTTGTGCTCGCCTTCGTACAAGGCATTTAACGCAAACAGGCTGGCTTCATCCAGACTGCGGTGATTAGATAAGCGTTTATGATCCGCCTCAAGCTGCTCAAACTCGCCTTCGGCCAGGGCAAACTCGTCCAGTTCACCCACTTGATATTCAAGCAGTTGCCGCTGTGCTTCGCGATCAGCTTTGGCTTGTTGTTGTTGGCGGTATTGTTTTTCGGTATCTGCCCATTGCCGGTAGTGAGCTTTAGTTGCTTCCAGTAAATGGTTGTGGCGGGCAAACTGGTCAAGTAAATGCAGCTGGTGTTCGTCGCGAGTTAGTAATTGATGCTCGTGCTGCCCATGTATATTGACTAATAGGGGCGCCAACGATTTTTGTTGCGCCAACGGCACCGGCGAGCCATTAATCCAGGCCTTGGAACGTCCATCTTTATTGATAATGCGCCGCAGCACGCACTCGTCTTCGGCATCGAGATCCTGCTCTGCTAACCAACGTGCCGCCGGACTATCCTTAGCGACTGCAAAACACGCAGTAATTTCCGCTTTATCGCAGCCCGGTCTGACCAGGCTGGCGTCAGCCCGGCTGCCTAAGCACAGGCTAAGCGCGTCGAGCGCGATTGATTTACCGGCACCGGTTTCTCCGGTAATTGCGGTCATTCCATTGCGAAACTCGATATCAAGTGATTTAACAATCGCAAAGTGACGAATATGTAGCTCGGTTAGCATGCCATTCCTCCACAAAACACTGTGTATCTGTACAGTTTATACAGTGGTTATACAGTAGTTGTGCAAAAATGCAACGTCAGCGCTAAAAAATCTTCGGGCACAGATTAAAACAGGCGGCTACCCCAGCCCAGTTTATTACGCAATACGTGATAGTAGTTGTGGTCGACCGGATGAATCAGCGTCAGTGTTTTCCTGTGTTTGCTTATCACAATATCATCGCCCGGATGTACAGCCATACGCACATGACCATCACAGCTAATTTGTAGCAGGTCATTATCATAAGCGGCGCGTAAGCGAACTTCTGAGTTGGCGTCAATGACGATAGGACGGCTACTGAGTGTATGTGGAAACATCGGTACCAGCGTAATCGCGTCGAGGTTAGGGTGCAGGATTGGACCGCCGCCTGATAATGAATAAGCGGTGGAGCCGGTTGGTGTGGCTACAATCAATCCATCGGAGCGTTGGCTGAAAACGAAGTGGTCATCGACATAGACTTCAAACTCGATCATATGCGCGACTTTATCGGAATGCAGAACCACTTCGTTTATGGCTGAGCCTTGTCCCGCTACGGCGCCATTACTGACCACCTCGGTATTGAGCAAAAAGCGTTCCTCGATAGAGTAATCACCATCCAGAACCGCCAGCAGGGGAGTCATTACTTCATCCGGATCTAAGTCGGTTAAAAAGCCTAAATTACCACGGTTAACGCCGATTACGCCGACGTCATGTTCACACAATGCGCGCGCGGCCCCCAACATATTGCCGTCACCGCCAACAACCACAACTAAATCGGCCCAGTCACCGATTTCACTTAGTGACAGTGTCTGCGGACCATAGCCGTCGCCTATTTGGTCTGCGCAACGTTGTTCTACCGCAACATCATAGCCGCGATGGGTCAGTGCATTAATGATGGTTTCCAGCGTTTGGCGTGCGCCGCGATCATCAATCTTGCCCAGTAATCCGACCTTTTTGAATGGTGCTTTAGCCATTACCGATTTAATTCCGACTGTGTAGCTCTAATTATTAGCGTTACGCTACGTTGCTTTAAATTTTTAATCAAGCGTAAAAAGGCCTTGAATCCGTGATCATTAATCCCCATTTCTGCTGGCATTGGTTAACCTATTTTGATGAGTTGAATTAAGAGAGAAGTCATTATGGCGGATAAAAAAGCACAAGCGAATGCAGAGCAGTATCAGCAGCAAGCCGAGCAAGCGGCTAAGCAACAGGCGGCGGACGAACAGGCGCATGCTGAAGCAGAGCAGACTGTGAGTGATGAAGGCCAGCCCGAAACTCAAAAACAAACCGCTGCAGCGGCCGATAGTGAACTGGATCGGATTGCCGAATTAGAATTGGCGTTGAGCAAAGCAGAAGCCAAAGCTAACGAACAAAAAGAATCGGTACTGCGCACTCAGGCAGAAATGGAAAACGTGCGCCGACGTGCCAGCCAGGACGTGGAAAAAGCGCATAAGTTTGCATTGGAGAAGTTTGCCAATGAACTGCTAACCAGCGTCGATAACTTAGAACGCGCAATGCAAGCAGCTGAGGGCAGTGAGACTGTCGATAAGACTTTCTTAGAGGGTATCGAGCTGACTTACAAGAGCCTAACGACGACGTTAGAGAAGTTCGGTGTTAAAGCCGTTGGTCAGGAAGGCGAAGTATTTAATCCGGATCAGCATCAGGCTATGTCGATGCAGGAATCGCCGGAACATGACAACAACACCATTATTGCGGTGATGCAAAAAGGCTACGTGTTAAACGAGCGTTTACTGCGTCCGGCTATGGTGATGGTGGCTCGCAACGGTAACACGAATAAAGTCGATACCGATGCATAGCCGATTAAAAAAATTGTCACTGAGACATTGAAATTCTCGAAAGAGACCTTACTTAAAGAATAACGAAATACGTTTCCTGAATTTGAAGTTGGAGAAAGATTATGGGCAAGACTATTGGTATTGACTTAGGTACAACCAACTCTTGTGTGGCTGTACTAGATGGCGGTAAAGCACGTGTTATTGAAAACGGCGAAGGCGACCGCACTACACCGTCAATTGTGGCATTTACCGATGACGGCGAAATTTTGGTAGGTTCACCGGCTAAACGCCAGGCAGTAACCAACCCGAACAAAACTCTGTTCGCGATTAAGCGCTTAATTGGTCGTCGTTTTCAGGACGAAGAAGTGCAGCGCGACATCGGCATCATGCCGTACAAAATTGTCAAAGCTGACAATGGCGACGCTTGGGTAGAAGTGGATGGTGACAAAAAAGCACCACCGCAAATCTCTGCCGAAGTATTGAAGAAAATGAAGAAAACCGCGGAAGAATTTTTAGGTGAAAAAGTCACTGACGCGGTTATTACCGTACCCGCTTACTTTAATGATGCGCAGCGTCAGGCAACCAAAGACGCCGGTAAAATCGCGGGCTTAGAAGTTAAACGTATCATCAACGAGCCGACTGCGGCAGCATTGGCTTATGGTATGGATAAAAAGTCAGGCGACAACGTTATTGCCGTGTATGACTTAGGTGGTGGTACTTTCGATATCTCTATTATCGAAATTGACGAAGTTGAAGGCGAGCACACCTTTGAAGTACTGGCAACCAACGGTGATACCCACTTAGGTGGTGAAGACTTTGACAACCGTCTGATTAATTACCTGGTAGAGCAGTTCGAGAAAGATCAAGGCATTGACCTGCGTAAAGATCCGCTAGCGATGCAACGTCTTAAAGAAGCGGCTGAGAAAGCGAAGATCGAGTTGTCTTCGGCGCAACAAACCGAAGTTAACCTGCCTTACATCACGGCAGATAACACCGGTCCGAAACACTTAGCCATCAAAGTAACACGCGCCAAGCTGGAATCGCTGGTAGAAGACTTGATCAAGAAGTCACTGGAGCCGGTAAAACAAGCATTAGCAGATGCTGATCTATCGGTTAGCGATATCAACGACATCATCATGGTCGGTGGTCAGACGCGTATGCCTAAGGTAAGTGCTGCGGTTACTGACTTCTTCGGTAAAGAGCCACGCCGTGACGTGAACCCGGACGAAGCTGTTGCAGTGGGCGCTGCGGTTCAAGGTGGTGTGCTCTCCGGCGATGTTAAAGACGTATTGCTACTGGACGTATGTCCGCTGTCACTGGGTATCGAAACCATGGGCGGTGTAATGACTAAGTTGATTGAGAAAAACACCACGATTCCTACCAAAGAATCGCAAACGTTCTCAACAGCTGAAGACAATCAGTCTGCGGTAACGATTCACGTGATTCAGGGTGAGCGTAAACGTTCAGCTGATAACAAATCATTGGGTCAATTTAATTTAGAAGGTATTCGTCCGGCAGCCCGCGGTGTGCCGCAAATCGAAGTGACCTTCGACATTGATGCGGATGGTATCCTGCACGTATCGGCGAAAGACAAAGACACCGGTAAAGAGCAGAAGATCACCATTAAAGCGTCTTCAGGCTTAGATGAGTCAGAAGTCGAGAAAATGGTTAAAGACGCTGAAGCGCACGCTGAAGAAGACAAGAAGTTCGAAGAGATGGTACAGGCGCGTAACCAGGCTGACGGCTTAGTTCACGCTACCCGTAACCAGCTTAAAGAAGTCGGCGATGCCTTAGCTCAAGACGACAAAGATGCGATTGAGAAAGCCTGTGAAGAGTTAGAACAGGCAGCTAAAGATGGTGATAAAGAAGCTATCGAAAGCAAAACTCAAGCGCTGATGGAAGTTTCGCAAAAACTGATGGAAGCGGCGCAGCAGCAACAAGCTCAGCAAGGTGCTGAAGACGCTGCAGGTGGCGAACAGTCTTCCTCGAAAGCCGATGATGATGTTGTCGATGCTGAATTTGAAGAAGTCAAAGACGACGATAAGAAGTAAGCACAAAGGCAACTTCGCTTAATTAACACGGGTGTTGCCGCAAGGTAATACCCGTGTATTCGTATCAGAGTAGGACAGAAGACGTAACACTATGGCGACACAAGATTTTTATCAGATTCTTGAGGTCTCGAAAGATGCCAGCGAGCGGGACATCAAAAAAGCGTACAAACGCATGGCGATGAAGTACCACCCGGATCGTACTAAAGGCGATAAAGAGCTCGAGCTAAAGTTTAAAGAGATCAAACAGGCCTACGAGGTCTTGTCTGACCCGCAAAAGCGCCAGATGTATGACCAATATGGGCACGAAGCGTTCGAACAAGCGCGTCAGGGCGGTGGCCACGGTGCTGGCGGATTCGGCGGCGGTGGTGCTGATTTTGCTGATATCTTTGGCGATGTATTCGGTGATATTTTTGGCGGCGGCGGGCGTCGCGGTCAGGCGCGTGCGCAACGCGGCGCAGATTTGCGTTACAACCTGGAAATGTCGCTGGAAGACGCAGTTCGCGGCAAAAACGTTGAACTGCAGATTCCAACCCTGGTTGAATGTGAAGACTGTGACGGCAGCGGTGCCAAAAAAGGCAGCAAACCAGAAACCTGTAGCCATTGTCACGGTGCCGGTCAAATTCAAATGCGCCAAGGGTTTTTCGCGGTGCAGCAGGCGTGTCCGCATTGTCGTGGTAAAGGTAAGATTATCAAGGATCCGTGCCGTAGTTGTCACGGTCAGGGCCGCGTTGAAAAAACCAAAACCCTTAACGTTAAAATTCCTGCCGGGGTTGATACCGGTGACCGTATTCGCCTGGCTAACGAAGGCGAAGCCGGAGAGCATGGTGCACCAGCGGGTGATTTATACGTGCAAGTGCATGTTCGCGAGCATCCTATTTTTGCCCGTGATGGCAATAACCTGTTCTGCGAAGTGCCGGTGAGCTTTACTAAAGCCGCGCTGGGTGGCGACATCGAAGTGCCGACTCTGGAAGGCAAGGTTAAACTGAAAGTGCCGAAAGAAACACAAACCGGAAAGCACTTCCGCTTGCGTGGCAAGGGCGTGAAATCGGTGCGTACGGGCGCGACAGGCGACTTAATTTGTAAGGTCGTTATCGAAACACCGGTTAACCTCTCGGCAAAACAGCGTGAGATGCTGGAAGAGCTGGAAAATTCGATGGGCGAGGGCGATGAAGCCGCTAAATTTCGTCCCAAAGAAAAAGGCTTTTTTGACGGCGTAAAACAATTTTTTGATGACTTACGTAGCTAAATTAGCTTTACTGTAAGGACTATCAAAAAAGGAGAACCACGTATGCGTTTAGCTACCGTTGCTGCTTCGTTATTGGCTACACTGGCGTTGGTCAGTTGTTCTAAGTCGCCTACCGGGCGCTCACAACTGATGCTGATGCCGGCACAACAGCTTGAGCAAATGGGAGATCAATCCTACCAGCAAATGAAGCAGGAGCTTACCGTAAGTTCCGACGCAGCGACTAACGCGTACGTGCGGTGTGTTAGCGACGCGCTGATCGCGACCTTGCCTGAACCCTATCGAAGTGCCGACTGGCAGGTGACGGTGTTCGAAAATGAAGCCGCTAATGCGTTTGCATTGCCCGGCCATAACATTGGCGTATACACCGGCTTGCTGGATGTTGCCGAAAATCAACACCAGCTGGCCGCTGTCATTGGTCACGAAATTGGCCACGTGATTGCCGAACACAGCAATGAACGCGTATCGAGCAATATGATGGTGGGCTTAGGCTTGCAGGTTGGCGCTATTATTGCTGATACGCAGTTTGACAAGGAAAACGCAGCGTTATTAATGGCAGCGTTAGGGATAGGAGCGCAAGTTGGTATTTTACTGCCGTACTCGCGTACGCATGAGTCGGAGTCTGACCGGCTGGGACTGGATTACATGGCCGATGCTGGTTTTAAATTAGATGAGGCTGCGCAGTTGTGGCGTAACATGTCAGCGAACAGCGGCACTAACCCGCCGGAGTTTTTGTCGACTCACCCGGCACCGTCATCACGTATTGATGCGATCAATAATTACATTCCGCAATTAACCGTTGCGAGCTCAACACCCAATTGCCAGCGCTAAGCTAAGGCTGAAATAGTAGTCTGGCATACCATATATCCAAATCGTCTTTCGTAACGTATAAAGCCCCGTAAACTATTCTCTTTTTTAGACTAGCGGGGTTTTATGCTAAGAGCGTGGTTCGCGATTCCTTTTTGGCAGCGCGTGTTAGGTGCCTTTGTATTGGGTATGCTGATTGGCGCCGTCGCACCCGAGGTTGGTGTGTCTTTAAAGCCGCTTGGCGATTTGTTTATCCGCGCGATAAAAATGCTGGTGGCACCGCTAATATTCTGTGCCATAGTCAGTGCGATCACCGATCTCAATGATGGCCAGAAGCTCGGCCGACTGGGTGCAAAAACCATTGGCATGTTCATGCTAACCGCTGTTATCGCCAGTGCTATAGGTCTGACGTTGGCCACCCTCATTGATATGAGCCCGGCCACCACACTCACTGCGACCGAACAGGCAGAAAAGCAAATACCATCGGTTAGTCAGGTGCTGTTAAACTTTGTACCGGACAACCCGTTTGCTGCGTTAACCGAAGGCAATGTCTTACAGATTGTGGTGTTTGCTGCTGTCGTTGGTATTGCCATTCAGCGCCTTAACACTAAAGCTGAACCGTTGCGCAAGACCATTAAAGCGGGTGCCGAAGTGATGTATGAAATCACGCGCATGGTATTGCAACTGACACCCATTGGTGTGCTGGGATTGATGTCCTGGGTTATTGGTGAATATGGATTTTCCAGTCTGTTACCGTTGGCGAAGTTTGTCGGCGTGATTTATCTGGCTGCTGCTATTCAGATTATTTTTGTGTACGGCAGCTTTGTACGCTTTTTCGGTAAACTGAGCCCGCGCGACTTTTTCAAATCGGTATTTGATGCGCAGGTGGTTGCTTTTACCACCTGTAGCTCGTTTGGCTCGTTGCCGGCAGCGCACCGCGCGGTCACCGAACGTTTGAAAGTATCTAAAGATTACGCGTCATTTGTGTTGCCGTTGGGGGCCACCATTAACATGGATGGTTGCGGTGGTATTTACCCTGCAGTGGCTGCTATTTTTATCGCCAATTTGTATGGAATACCGCTGGAAGCGTTTGACTATGTGCTGATTATGATGACGGCAACGCTTGCCTCTGTGGGAACTGCCGGGGTTCCCGGTACCGCATTAGTGATGCTTACTGTTACACTTAACGTCGTGGGATTGCCGCTGGAGGGGATAGCGTTTATTGCTGCCATCGACCGCATTATCGATATGGTCCGTACCCTAACCAATGTTACCGGTGATATGATGGTGGCCCGGGTAGTCGCAAAAAGTGAAAACTTGTTAGTGGAAGACGAGTTGGTAGAGGAAAAAGCATGAAGGTAGGAATTATTGGCGCATCAGGGCGAATGGGGCAGACGGTGGTTGGTCTGCTGGAGCATACGGATGCGGTATTAGCAGCCGCTGTTGTCAGCAAGCAAAGCCCGTGCAAAGGCGAATCCGTAGCCGGCGTCCGCTATCAGTCGCTTGATGAAGTCGTAGCGGCTGTGGACGTGCTCATCGATTTTAGCCTGCCGCAGGCGCTAACTGAAAACCTGCAATTTGCGCAGCGTACGCAAACGCCTATCGTGGTATGTACAACCGGCTTAAGTGCCCAGCAGCAACGTTTATTAACAGATGCAGCAAACGAGATCCCCGTGCTTTATGCGCGCAACACCAGTGTTGGCATTGCGTTACTGGAACAATTAGTGGCCTTAAGTGCTGCGGCAATGGCGGATGCCGACATCGAAATTCTTGAGGCACACCATAAATATAAAAAAGATGGCCCCTCCGGTACTGCACTGGCATTAGGCGAAGCTGCCGCACAAGGGCGACAACAGTCGTTTGACCAGCTTAATGCCGGTGTACGCGGCGATGGGGAACGGCAGCCGGATAGTATCGGTTTTGCGGTTATGCGCGCAGCTGATATTGTTGGCGAACACCAGGTGATGTTGGCGCAGCCCGGCGAGCGTATCGAGCTGACTCACCGAGTGAGTGATCGCAACATATTTGCCCGCGGTGCACTGAGTGCAGCAACCTGGCTGGCAGGCCGGGAAGCAGGATTTTATACCATGCAGGATACGCTCAACTTAAAACAGACGCTGGCGCGGCTACTCGACAGTCAATGAGCAGAGATAATAGCGCTGGACGAAATCTAAAAAAATTCGTACAATAAGCGCAATTTGCCTAACAAAAGTTTTTCGGCAAAGACTGCGCGGTTCAAGACCTTAAACGGGGAAGTCAACATTGTATTGATTCACCCGTTTTTTTATGTACGGAGGTTGCCCTTGAGTATTTTAGCGAGTCAATCCGCTAACCGAGCAATACTGGTTCTAGCTGATGGTACTATTTTTCGTGGTACCGCTATTGGAGCCGAAGGCTCCGCGGTCGGGGAAGTTGTCTTTAACACTGCCATGACCGGCTACCAGGAAATTCTCACCGACCCATCTTATACAGAACAACTCGTTACACTCACTTATCCCCACATCGGAAATACCGGCACCAACGACGAAGACGAAGAATCTGACAACGTTTGGGCAAAAGGCTTAATCATTCGTGATAACGCATTAAAAGCCAGTAATTTTCGTAAGCAAGAAACATTAAATGAATATCTTCGCCGTCATAACGTGGTGGGGATTGCTGATATCGATACCCGCAAGTTAACGCGTATTTTGCGCGAAAAAGGCGCACAAAACGGCTGCATTATGGCCGGTGAACTGGACGATGAGAAAGCATTGCAACTTGCTCAGCAGTTCCCGGGTTTGAAGGGCATGGATTTGGCTAAAGAAGTCTGCTGTAAAGAAATTCAGCCTTGGGTTGGCGGCAGCTGGAAGCTTGGCGAGGGGCACACCAAACCGTTTCAGTCTAAATATCATGTTGTGGCATACGACTATGGCGTTAAACACAACATTCTTCGTTTACTTGCTGACCGCGATTGCAAGATTACTCTGGTTCCGGCACAGACACCGGCCAGTGAGGTCATGGCAATGAATCCTGATGGTGTGTTTTTGTCCAACGGACCCGGCGATCCCGAACCTTGTGATTACGCGATTAAGGCGATTCAGGAGCTGTTAGATAACGATATTCCTATTTTTGGGATTTGTCTGGGTCACCAGTTACTGGGCCTTGCCAGTGGCGCCAAGTCAGTAAAAATGAAGTTGGGTCACCACGGCGCCAACCACCCGGTTCAGGATACCGCCACCAAACGGGTTATGATAACCAGTCAAAACCATGGTTTTGCATTAGACATCGACAGTTTACCAAGCAACCTTGAAGTAACGCACGTGTCGTTGTTTGACGGCACTTTGCAGGGCATGAAGCGTACCGATAAAGCCGCTTTTAGTTTTCAGGGACACCCCGAAGCGAGTCCGGGTCCGCACGATGCCGCTGAGTTATTTGACCAGTTTATTGACAGCATGCAAAAGCGAGTTCAGGCAACAGCCTGATTGGGTACAGGAAGAGGATAGAGCGAATTTATGCCAAAACGTACAGACATTAACAGCATCCTGATCCTTGGCGCAGGACCGATTGTTATCGGCCAGGCGTGTGAGTTTGATTACTCCGGTGCCCAAGCATGCAAAGCCCTGCGCGAAGAAGGATACCGCGTGATCCTGGTTAACTCCAACCCGGCTACCATCATGACCGACCCGGAAATGGCCGATGCGACCTACATCGAGCCGATTCACTGGGAAGTGGTCGAAAAAATTATCGACCGCGAAAAACCAGACGCTATTTTACCGACCATGGGTGGGCAAACCGCACTTAACTGTGCGTTAGATCTTGACCGCCACGGGGTATTGGATAAGTACAACGTCGAGATGATTGGTGCTAATGCCGATGCTATCGACAAGGCCGAGAACCGCGACCGTTTTGACAAAGCCATGAAGGCGATTGGTTTAGAAACACCCAACGCAGAAATGGCGCACAGCATGGAAGAAGCCTTTGACGTGCTGAGCCGATTGGGCTTTCCGTGCATTATTCGTCCGTCATTTACCATGGGCGGAAGTGGCGGTGGTATCGCCTATAACCGCGAAGAATTTGAAGAAATCTGCCGCCGCGGGCTGGATTTGTCACCCACCAATGAGCTGTTGATCGACGAGTCATTGCTGGGCTGGAAAGAATATGAAATGGAAGTGGTGCGCGATAAAAGCGATAACTGCATTATCGTTTGTACCATCGAAAACTTTGATCCCATGGGCATTCACACCGGTGACTCTATTACCGTTGCGCCGGCACAAACACTGACTGACAAAGAGTTCCAGATTATGCGTGACGCCGCGATGGCGGTATTACGCGAAATCGGCGTCGAAACCGGCGGCTCTAATGTACAGTTTGGTGTTAACCCCGATACTGGCCGCATGGTGATTATCGAGATGAATCCGCGGGTTTCGCGTTCATCTGCATTAGCTTCAAAAGCGACTGGCTTTCCGATTGCCAAAGTGGCTGCCAAATTGGCGGTTGGCTATACCCTGGATGAATTAGAAAACGAAATCACTGGTGGTGTAACACCGGCGTCGTTTGAACCGGCGTTGGACTACGTGGTGACCAAAATACCGCGCTTTAACTTTGAGAAATTTGCTAACTGTAACGATCGCCTGACCACCCAAATGAAGTCGGTGGGTGAGGTGATGGCCATTGGTCGTAACTTCCAGGAATCGATGCAAAAAGCCTTGCGTGGGCTTGAGTTGGGCGCTAACGGCTTTGACCCGCTGGTGGACCCAAAAGCTGACGATGCCCGCGGTAAAGTCATTCGTGAATTGAAAGAGCCGGGCGCCGAGCGTATTTGGTATATTGCCGACGCGTTCCGTTTAGGCATGACAGTGCGCGAAGTATTCGAACTGACCCACATCGATGAATGGTATTTGATTCAGTTAGAAGAATTGGTGTTGCTGGAGCGTGAAGTCGACGAGCTGGGGCTAGCCGGTCTTACTGCAGAGGTCATGACAGCATTAAAACGCCGTGGCTTTTCTGACAAACGCATTGCAGACGTGTTGCATGTGAGTGAGTCTGAAGTACGTAAAAAGCGCTATCAGTTTGATATCCACCCCGTGTACAAGCGGGTAGATACCTGTGCTGCGGAATTTTCTTCAAGTACTGCCTACATGTACTCAAGTTATGACGAAGAATGCGAAGCCGACGTTAGCGACCGCGATAAAATCATGGTGATTGGCGGCGGACCTAACCGTATTGGTCAGGGTATAGAGTTCGACTATTGCTGTGTGCACGCGGCGCTGGCGATGCGGGAAGATGGTTACGAGACTATTATGGTCAACTGTAACCCGGAAACCGTGTCGACTGATTACGATACCTCCGATCGCTTGTACTTTGAGCCAATTACGCTGGAAGACGTGCTGGAAATTGTGCGCATCGAACAGCCTAAGGGTGTGATCGTACAATACGGCGGGCAGACGCCATTGAAGCTGGCACGTGAATTAGAAGCTAACGGCGTACCCATTATTGGCACGTCACCGGATGCCATCGATCGCTCTGAAGACCGTGAACGGTTTCAGGCTGCGGTTCGTCGCTTGAACTTAAAGCAGCCGGAGAACTCAACGGTTACCGGTATTTCGCAGGCATTAACCGAAGCTGAACGAATTGGTTACCCGCTGGTAGTGCGTCCTTCATACGTGCTGGGCGGCCGGGCGATGGAAATCGTATACGACGAGCAGGACCTTAATCGTTACCTGACCGAAGCGGTTAAAGTGTCCAACGAAGCTCCGGTGCTACTGGACCGTTTTCTGGACAATGCCATTGAAGTGGACGTTGATGCTATTTGTGACGGTGAAGACGTGCTAATTGGCGGTATCATGCAGCACATTGAAGAAGCAGGCGTTCACTCAGGTGACTCGGCCTGCTCGTTACCTCCGTATTCGTTAAGCGACATCATTCAGGCCCAGCTGCGCGAACAAATGCGCAAGCTAGCATTTGAATTGAATGTAAAAGGACTGATGAATGCACAGTTTGCGGTTAAAGACGACGAGATTTATCTAATTGAGGTGAATCCGCGTGCCGCCCGTACGGTGCCGTTTGTGTCTAAAGCCACAGGTGTGCCGTTAGCTAAAGTGGCAGCACGGGTGATGGTGGGACAGTCGCTGAAGCAACAGGGCTACGTTAAAGAAATTATCCCACCTTATTATTCAGTTAAAGAAGTGGTAATCCCGTTTGCCAAGTTCCAGGGCGTTGATCCCATTCGTGGTCCGGAGATGCGTTCTACCGGCGAGGTTATGGGGGTTGGCGAGAGCTTTGAAGAAGCGTATGCAAAAGCCAACCTGGCAGCCGGTGAAGAGTTAGCGCGTAAAGGCAAAGCGCTGATATCGGTTAAAGACAGCGACAAACGTCGGTTGATGGATCTGGCGCGAGGCTTGTTAGCGTTAGGCTTTAAATTAGAAGCCACCCGCGGTACTGCCAAAATGCTGGCCGAGGACGGCATCGACTGCTCGGTGGTTAATAAACTGCAGGAAGGCCGTCCAAATATAGTTGATGCCATTAAAAATGGTGAGTACAGTTATATTATTAATACGGTTGAAGGGCGCCAGGCGATAGAAGACTCAGTCTATATTCGTCGCGAAGCGCTGTTGAATAAAGTGATTTACACCACCACATTGAATGCTGCGTTTGCCACGGTTAAAGCCAATACGGCCGATGACCGTGCGCGAGTAAGCTCAGTGCAGGAGTTACATAAAAGGGTAGAATTATTATGAACCAGATTCCAATGACGGAACGTGGTGCGCAGCAATTACGAGATGAATTGAAGCGTTTAAAAACGATCGACAGACCACGCATTGTCGAAGCCATTGCTGACGCACGTGAACACGGCGATCTTAAAGAAAATGCCGAGTATCACGCGGCGCGTGAGCAACAAGGATTTTGCGAAGGTCGAATCCAGGAAATCGAGTCGAAACTGTCTAATGCGCAGATTATCGACGTAACCAAAGTGCCGAATAACGGTAAAGTCATTTTTGGTTCGACAGTGACAGTTTACAACACCAAAACTGACGAAGAAGTCAGCTATAAAATCGTCGGAGACGATGAGGCTGATATCAAATCTAATTTGATTAGCGTTAACTCACCGATCGCCCGGGCACTTATCGGTAAAGAGGTGGATGATGTTGCAACAGTGACGACACCTAACGGCGAAGTTGAGTATGAAATCGTAGAAGTTAAATACATTTAACGACATATTTCACTTATTTGCTCAAAAAACCAGCGTTTAACGCTGGTTTTTTTATTTTTACAGCAATTTAAGTTGTTCTCGCCTTGTTTAATAAAATCCTATTTTGTATAAATAATCACAGAAAGCGCTGGGGCTGTCCCAGGCTAATAACCATGGAAGGGAATCCATATATGAAGCCCGTACGTTATCCGTACAGTGCGTCATCAGTGCCGCTGGGGGTCACTGAGTGCATGCACCGATTAAAATCTGTTATTAATGCCAGCACCATAAAAGAGGTTGTGCACTGGCTTGGCGTCGATTACCAACATTACAAAAATTGGAAACATCGCGGCATTATTCCATACAGCTTAATCGTGCCGAAACTGTTACAGGTAGGTTATTCAGTCGACTGGTTATTTGCGCCCGGGGTAAAGCTATTTTATCCGCCGCCGTTGGTTAGTACGCCGATGCAATCGCCGATGGTAGAGGAAGAACAACAGCAGTACCGCCACTATATGAAAGCGATTAAAAAAATTGAACCGTTACTGGAACAAAATAATCTCAGTAATATAGAGCACAATCGACGTGAATTAGTTGGCGCGTACTTTCACGCATTTGAGGGATGGATGAGTTTAGATAGTTCGTTGTCCTATATTGCCAGAGCCACGGCGATAGAGCCGGTCGCCCGTGACCTGGCGATGCAGGGCTAGTTCAGCCGCGCGGCAGATGGATAACCGGTTCGTCTGCCTGCTTGTATATAATCAGTGTTTTACCAATTACCTGAATCTTTTCCGCGCCAGTTTCGGCTACAATAGTTGCCATAATTTGCTGGCGCAACTCACGCTCCTCTTCAGGCACCTTGATTTTAATTAGTTCATGATCGTGCAGGGCTTGCTCGACTTCAGCCAGCACGCCTTCGGTCAGGCCATTGGCACCTAATAGAACCACCGGCTTAAGGCTGTGTGCTTTGCCTTTCAGGAACTGCTTTTGCTTATTGCTTAATGACATTAGATAATACCGTTACGTTTGACTTGAATTTTGACCATTGTAACGCCATCTAGGGTTAGCAAGCCAGAAAAAACAACGCAAAGCCACCATTGATGTGGCGAAAGAGTATGGGAATAAAGTATGGGAAAAAAGCGGAGTTCCAGCAGCCGTCGCTGGCTTGATGAACACTTTAAAGACCATTTTGTGCAAAAAGCGCAAAAGCAGGGGCTACGCTCGCGCGCTGTATTTAAACTGGAAGAGATCCAGCAACGCGATCGTTTAATTAAAAAAGGCCAGACGGTAGTCGATCTGGGCGCTGCACCCGGCGGATGGTCACAATACGTTGCCGATTACTTTAATGGCGACGGCCAGATTATTGCTTGTGACATTTTACCGATGGACCCAATCGCCGGTGTAGATTTTCTACAAGGTGACTTTCGGGAAGAAGCTGTATTAAATGCACTATTGACCCGAATCGGCGGTAAAAACGTAGATGTTGTATTATCGGATATGGCGCCCAATATGAGTGGTAACGGCACTGTCGATCAGGCGCGCTCCATGTATCTGGTGGAGTTGGCACTGGACATGTGTCATCAGGTCTTGAAACCTGGCGGCTCTTTTGCGGTCAAAGTATTTCAGGGGCAAGGGTTCGAAACGTTTTTACAAGACGTTCGCGCCGCGTTTAAGCAAGTGAAAACCCGAAAGCCAGACTCATCGAGGTCACGATCTCGCGAAGTCTACTTGGTAGCGACAGACTACAAACTATAGTACCCTGTCAAAAGCTGTAATTTTTTTAATTTTATTAGAGGTAATAGGCTTTGAGCGATATGGCAAAAAATCTCATCTTGTGGCTGGTAATAGCCGTTGTGCTGATGAGCGTTTTTCAGAGCTTCAGTCCGGGTGAAACCAAAGGTTCACAAATGGCCTACAGTGAATTTGTAAGCCAGGTGAACAATGGCAATATTCGCCGTGCTGACTTTGGCGAAGATGGACGCACAATTAACGGCATGACAAACAATGGTCAATCATTTAAGACCGTTGTTCCAACCCAGTATGACCCGAAAATCCTGGATGATTTGCTGGCAAATAATGTACAGACACAGGGTACTCCGCCGGAAGAGCCTAGTATTCTAACCTCTATCTTTATTTCCTGGTTCCCGATGCTGCTGTTGATTGGCGTATGGATTTTCTTCATGCGACAAATGCAGGGTGGCGGCGGCCGAGGTGCGATGTCTTTCGGTAAAAGCAAAGCGCGCCTGATGAACGAAGAGCAAATGAAGACAACGTTTAAAGACGTTGCCGGTTGCGACGAAGCCAAAGAAGAAGTGGTGGAACTGGTTGATTACCTAAAAGACCCTTCTAAATTCCAGCGCCTGGGCGGTAAAATCCCCAAAGGCGTGCTGATGGTGGGACCGCCGGGTACCGGTAAAACGCTGCTGGCGAAAGCCATCTCGGGTGAGGCAAAAGTTCCGTTCTTTAGTATTTCAGGTTCTGACTTCGTCGAAATGTTCGTCGGTGTCGGCGCGTCTCGTGTACGCGATATGTTTGAACAGGCTAAAAAATCAGCACCCTGCATCATCTTTATTGACGAAATCGATGCCGTCGGTCGTCAACGCGGCGCCGGTCTTGGTGGTGGTCACGATGAACGTGAACAGACCTTGAACCAGATGCTGGTCGAAATGGATGGCTTTGAAGGTAACGAAGGTATTATCGTTATCGCTGCAACTAACCGTCCTGACGTACTAGACCCGGCGTTACTACGTCCGGGACGTTTCGACCGTCAGGTTGTTGTTGGCCTACCCGATGTTCGCGGGCGTGAGCAAATTCTAAAAGTTCACATGCGCAAAGTGCCGTTGGGCGACGATGTTAAGCCTGAGTTGATCGCACGTGGTACTCCAGGATTCTCTGGTGCCGATTTGGCTAACCTGGTTAACGAAGCAGCCCTGTTCGCTGCACGCGGTAACAAGCGTACCGTCAGCATGGAAGAATTCGATAAAGCCAAAGATAAGATCATGATGGGCGCAGAACGTCGCTCGATGGTGATGACCGACGACGAAAAAGCGATGACCGCTTATCACGAAGCCGGCCACGCAATCGTCGGACGGTTAGTACCAGAGCATGATCCGGTTTATAAAGTATCGATCATCCCACGCGGCCGTGCCTTAGGTGTGACCATGTACCTGCCGGAACAGGATCGGGTTAGTCACAGCAAGCAACAGTTGGAAAGCATGATATCCAGCTTGTTTGGTGGCCGTCTGGCAGAGCAAATTATCTATGGTTCTGACAAAGTCACGACCGGAGCGTCAAACGACATCGAGCGAGCAACCGAAATCGCCCGTAAGATGGTGACGCAATGGGGCTTGTCGGACAAAATGGGTCCATTGCTGTACGCCGAGGACGAGAACGAGGTGTTCTTAGGTCGCTCAGTAACACAGCATAAGCACATGTCCGACGACACGGCACGTGCAATTGACGAAGAAATTAAGTCAGTTATCGATTCGAACTATCAACGCGCGAAGAAGATCCTGGAAGAAAACGAGGATATCTTACATTCGATGAAAGACGCGTTGATGAAGTACGAAACCATCGATGCCGATCAAATCGACGATCTGATGAACCGTCGCGATGTGCGCAAGCCGAAAGGCTGGGACGACTCCCGCGACGACGGTGGTGACACCGGCGGTGGTTCAGCAAAAGCTGAAAACACCGAAGAGCGCCCCGAGCGCCCCATCAACGTCGAAAAGCCAGGTGACGCCACGTCATAACCTGGCCCATAATAAAAACCCGCCGCCGGCGGGTTTTTTGTGTTCGGACTAGCGCAGTGAAAAGCCGGGCGGAAGTGCCGCCTTTAGTCGAACATCGCGGGTCGTTTCAGGGGGACGCTGCAAGTACATCCCTGTAAGCTTGTTTCCGGCCATCCATGGCCTCCAACACCCCCTGAAACGACCCGCGATATTCAACCACGGCGGCACTACCGCCCGGCTTCTCACTGCGTAGATAGAGAAAGTCGCTAATAGCTAATTAGTCAAATGATCTTCTGTGAAGGAAGGGTGGGGATGTAATTGGTGTAGCTGAGCGTTGGGGGGCCTTTGCCGGGGGTGTTGGAGGCCATGGATGGCCGGAAACAAGCGTACACGGACGTACTTGCAGCGTCCCCCGGCAAAGGCCCCCCAATGATCAGGTAAAGCCAGTTACGTCCCCGTCCTTCCCGAGCCCTGAATGTGACGAGGAAAACGAAATGAACAAACAAACACTGCCGTTGCGGGTGATGGGGATTTTGAATGTGACGCCGGATTCGTTTAGTGACGGGGGCCGGCATCAGTCGGTGGATAAAGCGGTGGATCATGCGGCGCGGATGCTGGACGAGGGGGCTGATATTCTTGATATTGGCGGGGAGTCTACGCGGCCGGGGTCGGAGGCTGTGGCGACGGAGGAGGAGCTGCAGCGGGTGGTGCCGGTGCTGGAGGCGATTAAACAGCGCTTTGATGTTTGCGTATCGGTGGATACGACCAAGCCTGAGGTGATGCGCGCTGCTATTGGTGCAGGGGCTGATATGATCAATGACGTGCTGGCTTTGCAGGCGGATGGGGCGCTTGCGGCGGTGGCTGGCAGCAATGTTGAGGTTTGTGTTATGCATATGCAGGGTGAACCCCGTACTATGCAGCATGAGCCGCGTTATGACGATGTCGTGTGTGACGTTAAAGCCTTTTTACAGCGTCGTGTAGCCGCGTGTGAGGCAGCCGGGATTACTCGCGACCGCATTTGGCTGGATCCGGGCTTTGGCTTTGGCAAATCAATGCGCCACAACTATCAACTATTACAGCGGATGCAGGCGTTCCACGAACTGCAATTGCCTTTGCTGGTCGGTATGTCGCGTAAATCCATGATCGGTCATGTCACCGGAAGAGACGTTAGTGAGCGATTACCGGGCAGTTTGGCTGCGGCAACTATTGCAGCGCTCAAAGGAGCCCGTATAATTCGGGTCCATGATGTTAAGGAAACCGTTGATGCGATGCGTGTTGTCGCAGCAACGCTGGAAGGAGAATATTTGTGAGTGAAAGGAAATACTTCGGTACTGATGGTGTGCGCGGACGTGTCGGTGAGTATCCGATTACCCCTGAATTTGCGGTAAAGCTGGGCTGGGCTGCGGGCCGGGTATTGGCTGCTAAGGGCACGCGTAAGGTACTGGTGGGTAAGGACACCCGGGTTTCGGGTTACATGCTGGAATCGGCGCTGGAAGCTGGTTTGGCTGCAGCGGGTGTTAACGTCGACTTTTTAGGGCCGATGCCGACACCGGGTATTGCTTACCTGACGCGAACTTTTCGGGCTGCGGCTGGTATCGTCATCAGTGCATCGCATAATCCATATTATGACAACGGTATTAAATTCTTTGCCGACAATGGTCATAAATTACCCGATGCAACGGAACTCGAAATAGAACGTTTACTTGACCAGCCGATGGATTGTGTCGGCTCGGAACAATTGGGGCGTGCTAACCGTATCGCCGATGCGGCGGGTCGTTATATTGAGTTTTGTAAGGGCGTGTTCCCGTCAGAGCTATCGTTACAGGGGCTGCATATTGTGGTTGACTGTGCTCATGGCGCGACTTATCACATCGCTCCCAATGTGTTGCGCGAGTTGGGCGCTCAGGTCACCGAAATTGGCACCCAGCCAAATGGTTTAAACATTAACAAAGATTGCGGTGCAACGCATCTTGATGCGCTTAAAGAGACTGTCGTTAAGGTAAAAGCCGATTGCGGGCTGGCACTGGATGGCGACGGTGACCGGATCATGATGGTGACGGAAAAAGGCCGCGTTATCGATGGTGATGAGATCCTTTATATTCTGGCGGTTACTGCGCAGCATCAGGGGCAGTTGCAAGGCGGTCTGGTGGGCACGTTGATGACTAACTTTGCGTTAGAGAAAGAGTGTGAACGCCGCAATATTCCGTTCGTGCGGGCAAAAGTTGGCGACCGTTACGTGATTGAAGAATTGGTTAAGCGTGATTGGTATATTGGCGGTGAAAACTCGGGCCATGTTATTAATCGGCAATATCACACCACCGGCGATGGCATTATCGCCGGGCTGCAGGTGTTGGCGGCAATGCAGTTTGAAGGCAAGTCGTTGCATGAATTAAGCAAAGACTTTCATAAACTACCGCAGGTTTTGGTTAATGTGCGTTTTAGTCCGGGCGAAAAACCGTTGCAATCAGAGGCAGTAAAAGCGGTCGTGGCTGAGGTCGAAAATGCGTTGGCCGGCAAGGGCCGGGTATTGTTACGTAAGTCAGGCACTGAACCCTTGATTCGCGTTATGGTGGAAGGCGAGGACGAAAAAGTTGTCCGAACCTTTGCGCAACAAATCGCCAACGAGGTCGAAGCGGCTACAAATTAAACACTTAGGCGGGAGAGCAGAAATTGGCGCTTGTAACTGCGTCGGCGTTCAGCTACTATTCCCGCCGCTTTAACGATGGGAGTTGACATGGCCAATGCATCCTTAGTCATCGGTAACTGGAAAATGAACGGTAGCCAGGCGCTAACGCGTTCAATGGCAGATGCGCTGCGTGCAGCGGTGCCTTCATGCGGTGATACCAAGGTTGTTGTTTGTCCTCCATATACATTGTTGGCAGAGCTCACGCGTCATTGTTACTACGATGGCATTGCTGTGGGTGCGCAAAACGTCAATGCGAACGAAAATGGTGCGCATACCGGTGAAGTCTCGCTAACGATGTTAAAAGAATTAGCCGTGGAATATGTCATTGTCGGTCACTCAGAGCGTCGTGCGATGTACGGTGACGACAACAGTGCTGTAGCCGCCAAGGTTACTGCTGTGACGCAGGCAAAGCTAAATGCTGTGTTATGTGTCGGTGAAGACAAACAGCAGTATGATGCCGGTAATACCTGGCAGGTCGTCGAGCAACAGTTGCAGGCGGCATGCGCTGAGCTTACGCCGGAGCAGGCCGCTAAGTTGGTGGTTGCCTATGAGCCGATTTGGGCGATAGGTACGGGTGAAACTGCGACGCCGGCTCAGGCAGAAGAAGTTCACGCAAATATTCGTCAGTGGCTGGTAAAACGTTTTGCAGCCATTGGCGAAAAAATAGAAATACTTTACGGCGGCTCAGTAAAAGCGGATAATGCCGCCGAATTATTCGCGCAACAACACATTGATGGTGGTTTGATCGGTGGGGCGAGCTTAAAAGAAGACCAGTTCGTGGCCATTGTTCAAGCAGCACAAGGGTAAGTTATTATGTATGAAGTGTTACTTGTCGCCTTTTTAGTGGTGGCTATTGTCCTGATTGGATTTATCATGATCCAACAAGGTAAAGGCGCTGATATGGGCGCTTCGTTTGGTGCGGGTGCATCTAATACCGTGTTCGGTTCCGGAGGTTCTGGTAACTTTTTGACTCGTACAACGGCAGCACTGGCTGTGGTGTTCTTTATTTTGAGTTTGGTGTTGGGTAATTTATCGACCGATAGCTCGGACAGTGGCGAAGATTTTTCTGACTTGTCAGTGCCGGCAGAAGAACAGATGCAGACTCCGACTGAAGAAGACTCTGGTTCGGACGTACCGCCAACTAACTAAGTTAGTGGCAGAAATTAATGCGGATGTGGTGGAATTGGTAGACACGCTATCTTGAGGGGGTAGTGCTTTCGGGCGTGCGGGTTCAAGTCCCGCCATCCGCACCAAATTAAGTGCTTTAGCACTTGAAAATGCAAAGAAAATCCCTATAATATGTCACAAGTTTCGGACGCGGGGTGGAGCAGTCTGGTAGCTCGTCGGGCTCATAACCCGAAGGTCGTAGGTTCAAATCCTGCCCCCGCAACCAATTTTGGCAGCAGCGTTAGCAAATAGCGGCGCTTTTGTTAAAATGACTGACAAAGGGTCCAGTGTTTTAAAAGCCCCGCAGCAGCTCGGGGCTTTTTGCTATGTGGCCTAAGCTATCCGCGGATAGCCACAACACTGGGCGCTTGCGCCCTTTTTTTGTTTCAGGAGGCAGTTTGGCAAGTTTACAAGAACGGTTAACCGACATGATCCGTCCGGCGGTAGAAGCGTTGGACTTTGAGTTATGGGGTGTTGAGTTCGTCCGTGCAGGCAAGTTTTCGACGTTGCGGGTTTATATTGATAGCCCTAACGGCATTAACGTAGATGACTGCGGAGATGTGAGTTATCAGGTGAGTTCACTGTTGGACGTTGAAGATCCAATTACCACCGAATATAACCTGGAAGTTTCGTCGCCGGGCATGGAAAGACCGTTTTTTTATGCTGAACAGTTACCGCCATACATTGGCGAGACCCTGGCTGTTGAATTGAATGTGGCGCAGCAGAATAAACGCAAATTTAAAGCGCAATTGGATGCCGTCGAAGGCGACCAGTTGACGTTGACAGTAGATAACGAAACGCTTCAGGTGAGCATGCGCGATGTAAAGAAAGCTCACTTGGTTCCAACATTTGATTAAAGGATTGCGGTGGCGAGGCAGCACTCATGAGTAAAGAAATACTGTTAGTCGCAGAGGCGGTATCAAACGAGAAAGCAGTACCGCGCGAGAAAATTTTTGAAGCGTTGGAGTCGGCTCTTGCGCATGCAACTAAGAAAAAATACGACGGCGACATTGACGTCCGTATTGATATTGACCGTCAAACCGGTGAATTTGACACCTATCGTCGTTGGTTAATTGTAGAAGATAGTGACGAAGGGTTGGAGCATCCATACCGCGAAATCAGTTTGTCAGCAGCGCAGTACGAAGACCCGTCGCTTAACGCGGGTGATTACGTTGAAGAGCAAATAGAATCGATACAGTTTGACCGTATTACTACACAAACGGCCAAGCAGGTCATCGTGCAGAAAGTTCGCGAAGCTGAACGTGCACAGGTTGTCGATGAATATCGCGACCAGGTTGGCGAAATGGTTAGTGGTATTGTTAAACGCGCTAATCGCGAGCATGTCATTTTGGACTTGGGTAATAACGCAGAAGCGATCATTTACCGTGACGAAATGTTGCCGCGTGAATCTGTGCGGCTCGGCGACCGTGTACGTGGATTATTGTATGATGTACGTCCGGAAGCTCGTGGGGCACAGTTATTCGTTAGCCGCACGCATCCAGAATTTCTGTTAGAGCTGTTCCGCATCGAAGTGCCGGAAATTGGCGAAGAAATGATTGAACTTAAGGGTGCAGCACGTGACCCCGGCTCACGCGCTAAAATCGCAGTTAAAAGTAACGACCGTCGGATTGACCCTGTTGGCGCTTGCGTTGGTATGCGTGGAGCACGGGTTCAGGCAGTATCGGGCGAATTAGGCGGCGAGCGCGTCGACATCGTGCTATGGGACGATAATCCGGCGCAATTCGTGATTAACGCCATGGCGCCGGCCGAAGTTGCATCGATTGTCGTGGATGAAGATGCACACACCATGGATATCGCCGTAGCGGCCGATAACCTGGCTCAGGCGATTGGTAAAAGTGGTCAAAACGTGCGTTTAGCCAGTCAGCTGAGTGGTTGGACGCTTAACGTAATGACCGAAGACGAGTTCAATGAAAAGAACGAAGCCGAAGCGCAACGTTTATTGGACTTGTTCATGAATAACCTTGATATCGATGAAGACTTTGCCGCTGTATTAGTGGACGAAGGCTTCTCGTCGATGGAAGAAGTTGCCTATGTTCCGGTAGCTGAGTTCCTCGAAATCGAAGGTATGGACGAAGATATTGTGGAAGAGTTGCGTGGCCGTGCGCGGGCGTACTTAACCACTAAAGCGCTGGCTAACGAGGAATCACTCGAGTCAGCTGAACCGGATGAATCATTATTGAACTTAGAAGGTATGGATCGCCACTTAGCTTATGTATTAGCGAGTAAAGGCGTAGCCACGCTGGAAGACCTGGCCGAACAGGGTATTGATGATTTGGCCGATATAGAAGAGCTGGATGAACAGCAAGCTGGCGAATTGATCATGAAAGCCCGCAATATTTGCTGGTTCAGCGAAGAACAGTAACGATCAGCGGAGGTACAACAGACTATGGAAGAAGTAACGCTCGATAAGCTGGCCAAAGATGTCGGTACAACAGTTGATCGTCTGATTCAGCAATTTGCTGAAGCGGGCATGAAAAAGCAACCCGGTGACGGTGTCACTGAAGACGAAAAACAAAAACTGCTTGCACATTTGAATAAACAGCATGGCGGTGGCGGTAGTGCCGGCCCCAGCAAGATGACACTTAAACGCAAAACCAAAAGCACACTGAGTGTTGGCGGTGGCGGCAGTAAATCTGTGCAAGTCGAAGTACGCAAAAAGCGCACTTATGTCAAACGCTCAACGGCTGAAGAGGCTCAGCGTCAGGAAGAAGAGCGTCTGCAGGCGGAGCGCGAAGCTGAAGAAGCGAAACGTCGCGAAGAGCAGCAGAAGCTTGAAGAAGAGCAGCGCAAAGTAGCAGAAGCTAAGGCGAAGGAAGAGCGCGAGAAGGCTGAAAAGGAAAAAGCTGAGAAAGAAAAGGCGCGAAAAGAGAAAGAAAAAGCGCGCCAAAAAGCGGAAGCTGAAAAGCGTGCGGCGATGACGCCGGAAGAACGCGAAGCGGCTGACAAAGCCAAAGCTGAAGCCGAAAAACTTAAACGTCAGCAGGAAGAAGAAGCGCGTAAGAAAGCCGAGAAAGAAGCTGAAAAGCAGGCCGAAGAAGCGCGCAAACTGGCAGAAGAAAATGCCAAACGCTGGGAAGAAGAAGAGAAAAAACGTAAAGAGCAAGAGAAAGAAGACGTGCACTTTACAACCTCTTCAACGGCTCAGGAAGCTGAAGATGCGCAAGATTTTGACGAAGAGCGTAAAAGCCGTCGTCGCAGTAAGAAAAGCCGTCGCAAGGAAGAAGAAGCGGACGAGCGCACACCGCGTCGTGAGAAACGTCGCAAAGGCGGTCGCCGTCCTTCTACGCTGCAGCAAGGCTTTAATAAGCCAGCACAGCCGGTGGAGCGTGAAGTTAAAATTGGCGAGACCATCACCGTAGGTGAATTAGCTAACCGCATGGCTGTTAAAGCCAGCGAGCTGATTAAAACCATGATGAAGATGGGTGAAATGGTCACCATCAACCAGATCCTTGACCAGGAAACTGCCTCGCTGGTGGTCGAAGAATTGGGTCACAAAGCGGTTGTGGTTAAAGATAACGCGCTGGAAGAAGAGGTGCTGTCTGATCGTCACGAAGGTGGCGAAGAAGAGCCTCGCGCACCGGTTGTTACTGTTATGGGTCACGTTGACCACGGTAAAACTTCACTGCTTGATTACATTCGTAAAGCGAAAGTTGCGTCAGGCGAAGCCGGTGGTATTACCCAGCATATCGGTGCTTACCACGTCGAAACGGACCAAGGTATGGTGACCTTCCTGGATACGCCGGGACACGCTGCCTTTACCTCAATGCGTGCACGTGGTGCAGGTGCTACTGACGTGGTTATTCTGGTTGTCGCTGCTGACGATGGTGTTATGCCGCAAACCAAAGAAGCGGTACAACACGCAAAAGCTGCCGGGGTTCCGTTGATTGTAGCTATCAACAAGATGGATAAGGAAGAAGCGGATCCGGATCGGGTTAAAAACGAGCTGGCACAAATTGATGTTATCCCTGAAGACTGGGGTGGCGATGTGATGTTTATTCCTGTTTCTGCGCATTCCGGAATGGGTATTGATGAATTGCTGGAAGGCATCTTGCTGCAGTCAGAAGTACTTGACCTGAAAGCGGAAAAAACCGGCATGGCATCGGGTATCGTGGTTGAATCCCGACTCGACCGTGGCCGCGGACCGGTAGCAACGGTATTGGTACAACGTGGCTTGCTGAAGCAGGGTGATGTTGTATTGTGTGGCCTCGAATATGGCCGTATCCGTGCGATGCGTGACGAGACCGGTAAAGAAATTAAAGAAGCGGGGCCGTCTATTCCGGTCGAGATCCTGGGTCTATCCGGTGTACCACAAGCCGGTGATGAAGCAACGGTTGTTAAAGATGAGCGTAAAGCGCGCGAAGTAGCTAACTACCGTCAGGGTAAATACCGCGAAGTGAAGCTGGCTAAACAGCAAAAAGCGAAGCTGGAAAACATGTTCGCAAACATGGCTGAAGGCGACGTTTCTGAGCTTAATATCGTGTTGAAGTCTGACGTACAGGGCTCTCTGGAAGCGATCTCAGATGCTTTGGTTAAGCTGTCGACTGACGAAGTCAAAGTTAATATTATTGGCTCCGGTGTTGGTGGTATCACCGAAACTGATGTGTCGCTGGCCAGCGCGTCAAACGCTATCGTCGTTGGTTTTAACGTTCGTGCCGAAGCCGCAGCTAAAAAGCTGGTTGAACAGGAAAGTGTGGATCTACGCTACTACAGCGTTATCTATGACCTGATTGACGAAGTTAAAGCGGCAATGACCGGTATGTTGCAGCCTGAATTCAAGCAACAGATTATTGGTCTGGCAGAAGTTCGTGACGTCTTTAAGTCGCCAAAACTGGGTGCCATCGCAGGTTGTATGGTTACCGAGGGTATTGTTAAGCGTTCTGCACCGATTCGTGTATTGCGTGACAACGTGGTGATTTACGAAGGCGAGCTGGAATCATTGCGTCGCTTTAAAGATGACGTACAGGAAGTTCGCAACGGTATGGAATGTGGTATCGGTGTTAAGAACTACAATGACGTTAAAGAAGGCGACCAGATCGAAGTATTCGAGACCATTCAGGTTGAGCGTACGTTATAAGATCGGCGCCAGAGTATAAGAGACCATAGGAAATTTATGCCGCAAGATTTTAGTCGTACCGAACGCGTAAGACACCAGCTACAGCGCGAGATAGCGGTTATCCTGCAACGCGAGGTCAAAGATCCTCGCGTTAGCATGGTTACCGTATCGGATGTTGAGGTGTCGCGCGATCTTGCTTACGCCAAGGTCTTCGTCACGTTTTTTAACGATGACGATAGTGAAGTAAAGCAGGCTATTAAAATCCTTAACGACGCATCGGGCTTTATTCGTTCGCTGTTAGGTAAACGAATTAAAGCGCGGGTTGTTCCGGAGTTAAAGTTTCATCACGATACTTCGTTAAACGAGGGTATCCGTATGAGTCGATTAGTGGACGAAGCGCGTAAACGCGACCGTAACGATTCGTCAGAGGATTAGTTTAATGGCTAAGGCAAAACCCCGTAAAGGCCGTCCGGTCAGCGGTGTGGTGTTATTAGATAAAGCGAAGGGCATGAGTTCAAACCATGCCCTTCAACGTGTAAAACGCCTGTATAACGCACAAAAGGCGGGCCATACCGGCGCTCTGGATCCACTTGCTACCGGTTTACTACCGGTGTGTTTAGGCGAAGCAACCAAGTTTTCTCAGTACCTGCTGGATGCGGACAAAGCGTACCGGGTTCAGGCTCAGCTTGGTGTGCGCACGTCTACCAGTGATGCTGAAGGCGAGGTGGTAGAAACGCATCCGGTTGCAGTTACTGCTGACGATGTAAACGCCATACTGCCTGGTTTTATTGGTGAACAAGAGCAAACGCCGTCGATTTATTCGGCCTTAAAATACGAAGGGCGACCACTATATTATTATGCCCGCAAAGGCATCGAAGTCCCCCGTAAAACGCGTTCAATTACCATCCATAAAATTGACTTTATTGGGCTGCAAGGCGATTTACTCGAGCTACAGGTTAGTTGCTCTAAAGGCACCTATATTCGTACGTTAATTGATGATTTGGGGCAGCGGCTAGGCTGTTGTGCTCACGTGACGTTGTTGCACCGTAATGGCGTAGCAGATTTAGATGCAAACGAGATGGTAACAGTCGAGCAGTTGGAATCACTGGATGGCGAAGCGCAGCTCGATGCCTTGTTAAAGCCGGTAGATTGTTTGCTATCAGCCTTGCCTCAACAAAGCATTACTCAGGCACAAGCACGTGACTTACTGCATGGCCAGCCGGTGGCTAACAACACCGAGTTGACTAGCGAGGGCGAAGAGTGTCGTATGGTGGCGAAACATAGCTCGGGTAAGGATGCCTTTATCGGGGTCGGCGCATTGCGTAAAGACAATCAGTTCTGGCCTAAACGGGTATTGGCATTGGATTTTTGTGATTTTACCCTGGCTGATTTGGTTTAATCATTGATTTTGTAGGTTAGCGCTATATAATACCCGCTCGGCTTGCCGCTGAATTAGTGATCGGAGGCAAGGTTATTTTTTAATTAGGAGTACACTATGTCACTAACTGTAGAACAGAAAGCAGAAATTCTGAAAGAATTTGGTCGCGGCGAAAACGACACCGGTTCACCGGAAGTGCAAATCGCACTGCTGACTAAGAACCTGGCAGAATTGCAGGGTCACTTTAAAGCGCACAAAAAAGACCATCACTCACGTCGTGGTTTGTTGCGTATGGTTAGCCAACGTCGTAAATTGTTGGACTACCTGAAAAAGAAAGATCAATCGCGTTACCTGGCGGTTGTAGAAAAGCTAGGCATCCGTCGCTAAGACATGCGTTGAGCAGATTTCGTAAAAAAGGGCCGTCAGGCCCTTTTTTATTGTCTTTTTTTCGCCCAATTTACGGCTTTTTTTAAGCAAAGGGTCTTAATTTTGTGATTGATGCCTTATACTATGGCGCGAGTAAAAAAAGAGAGAAGACGAGTACCAATCCGGGTGCTCACATTCAGTAAGGTAAAGGAAAGCAAATCGTGAATCCGATAACTAAACAATTTCAATACGGTCAGCACACTGTCACTTTAGAAACCGGCGTTATTGCACGTCAGGCGACAGCCGCTGTAATGGCAAGCATGGACGACACCACAGTGTTGGTGACCGTGGTAGCAAAAAAAGACGCGAAAGAGGGACAAAGCTTTTTCCCGCTAACCGTTAACTACCAGGAAAAAACTTACGCCGCAGGTAAAATTCCGGGTGGCTTCTTTAAACGCGAAGGCCGCCCCAGCGAGAACGAAACATTAACCTCGCGCCTGATCGACCGCCCAATCCGCCCACTGTTCCCTGAAGGCTTCATGAACGAAGTTCAGGTTGTGGCTACCGTGGTTTCGGTAAATCCTGAAGTAAACCCTGACATCGTTGCGTTGATTGGTACATCAGCTGCATTAGCTATTTCAGGCGTTCCTTTTGCCGGACCTATTGGTGCCGCACGCGTTGGTGTGGTTGATAACGAATATGTCTTAAACCCGACCATGACCGAACTGGCTAGCTCACAGCTTGACTTAGTCGTTGCAGGTACTGAGCAAGCCGTATTAATGGTTGAGTCAGAAGCGGAACTGCTGTCTGAAGACCAAATGTTGGGTGCTGTTGTATACGGTCACGAACAAATGCAAACCGTAGTCGGTGCCATTAATGAATTTGCGGCTGAAGCCGGCAAAGAGAAGTGGGATTGGCAGGCACCTGCCAAAGACGAGTCTTTACAAAATAAAGTCCGTGAACTGGCAGAGCAGGGCATCGGCGAAGCATACCGCATCACTGATAAAGCCGAGCGTAAAGGCAAGCTTGATGAAGTAAAACAAGCGATGACTGAAAAGCTGGTAGCGGAAGACGAAAACGTTGACCTGGAAGCTGCTGGCGAAATTTTCCATGATTTGGAAAGTGATGTTGTTCGTAGTCGTATCATTGCTGGTGAAAAGCGTATCGACGGGCGTGACCCGGACATGGTTCGTGCTATCAGTGTTGCTACCGGCGTATTGCCGCGCACTCACGGTTCTGCGTTGTTTACCCGTGGTGAAACTCAGGCGTTAGTCGCTGCAACATTAGGTACTGAACGTGATGCACAGATGATTGACGAGCTGACCGGTACTAACACCAGTCGCTTTATGCTGCATTATAACTTCCCTCCGTACTGTGTTGGTGAAACCGGTATGGTTGGCGCACCTAAGCGTCGTGAAATTGGTCACGGGCGTTTGGCAAAACGTGGTATCCAGGCAGTTATGCCAAGCCACGAAGAATTCCCGTATACCATTCGCGTGGTATCTGAAATTACCGAATCTAACGGTTCAAGCTCAATGGCATCTGTATGTGGATCGTCGTTAGCATTGATGGATGCGGGTGTACCGATTAAGTCATCGGTTGCCGGTATCGCTATGGGTCTGGTAAAAGAAGGCGACAAGCACGTTGTCTTGTCTGATATTCTGGGTGATGAAGATCACTTAGGTGATATGGACTTTAAAGTTGCGGGTAACACTGATGGTATTACTGCACTGCAGATGGATATCAAAATCGACGGCATTACCCGTGAAATCATGGAAAGTGCGCTGGCACAGGCAAAAGCGGCTCGCTTACATATCCTGAAAGTGATGGATGAAGCTATCGGTAGCCACCGTGAAGAGCTTTCAAGCTACGCGCCTCGCTTCAGCACCATCAAAATTGATCAGGACAAGATCAAAGACGTTATCGGTAAAGGCGGTGCGGTGATTCGTGAACTGACTGAATCAACCAACACCAATATCGAAATTGGTGATGACGGTACTATCAAGATTGCTGCCAGTGACCAGGCTGATGCTGATGCTGCGATTGAGAAAATCAAGCAGCTTACGGCAAACGTCGAAGTCGGCAAAATTTACCAGGGTAAAGTTGCTCGCATCGTCGATTTCGGTGCCTTTGTAACGGTATTACCGGGTAAAGATGGTTTGGTACATATTTCTCAGATCGCTGAAGAGCGTGTTAACGACGTAAATGAGTACTTGAAAGTCGGTGATATTGTGCCGGTTAAAGTACTGGAAATCGACCGTCAGGGTCGCGTGCGTCTTAGCATGAAAGAAGCAGCAGAGAAAAAAGAAGAACCTAAAGCGGAAGCTGAAAGCAACGAAGATGCTGACGGCAATAACGAATAATCGTTAATTTACGCTAACAAACCCCGCTGTGCGCTAGCTCAGCGGGGTTTTTTTATGTTGTAATAGAACCTCATTTAAATGAGGAATTAAATCACTATGCGCTTTCAGCATGCTTGGGTTGCCGGTATTCTGCTTTCGGGGTTACTTGGAGGCTGCGCCATGCAACCTGCAAATGATAATGTTGCGATGACCCATCTGGTTATTGCTGAACCTGAGCGTGCAGAGTTTCGCTACGAAATTGAACTGGCAAAATTGAATCAGGTGTTGCAGCAAGATCTAGACGCCGAACAATTGGGCATGGCGTATTATCGTCGCGGTGCGTTATACGATGCCTTAGGCCTGCGCACACTGGCGCGAATGGACTTTACCCGCGCTATTGATTACCAGCCCCGGTTAGCCGATGCGTACAACTTTTTGGGCATCCAGTACACCGAATTACAGGAATTCGATTATGCCTATGAAGCCCTGGACTCGGCAATTGAACTGGAGCCAGAGCATCCCTACGCTTATCTTAATCGCGGCATTGCCGAATATTATGACCGCCGATTAAAATTTTCTGTCGACGATTTACAGCAACATCTTGCACTTGATCCCGGCGATCCGTATCGCGTGCTATGGCTGTTTTTAGCTCAGCACAGAACGCAGCCGCAGCAGGCTAAGACGACATTACGCGAAAATGCCGAAGCTATTGCTGCCGACGACTGGGCTAACGATTTGGTCGCTTTGTACCTGGGAGACATGTCTGAGCGACACTTTCTGTCGCGTATGACTGACAATTTACGCGCCAACGAAACACTGACCGAACGCCTGTGCGAAGCCTATTTTTATCTGGGCAAGCAGCAGCAAATAAAAGGTAACTGGGCCAGAGCCATGAACTACTTTAAATTGGCGCTGACGACCAATGTACATGAATTTGTCGAACATCGGTATGCCCGTATCGAACTTGAGCGTAGCCGGGAGCAGCTTGCCAGCCAATGACAAGGTTACTGTTAGCGGCGCTTCTGGTGCTGACTTTAACTGGATCGGCGCGGCCGACAGAGTCGCAGCAACGCTGGTATGAAGCTTTCGCCGGGCAACCAGAAGCACAAAACCAGCTAGCCCGGAGCTTTTGGCTGCAACACCAAAAAAGTAATGCTTTGTACTGGTGGCAACGCGCAGCCAAAGCGGGTTCTGTAAGCGCTGTTAATAGGCTGCTTGAGTATTTCCCGGGCAATCGCCAACAATGGCTAAAACTTGGCGTAGAACAAGGCAGTGCGTTAGCTATTAAGCAGTTGGCACGTTATCAACTGACTGATGCTCAGGTTAACTGGCAGGACTGGCAAAGGCGTTGGTGGCAAGCCGAATACAAAAGCGCACTGCAGCCGGAATTCGGTGACATTGCCGCACTGCAGGGGCAACCGACTGTTTGTACCGAGCAGGTCACTGTGACGGGAGCCAGCCATGCCGATAAAGCCCGCTACCTGGCTTTGTTACAACAGCTTAAGCAGCTGCCGTTGCCTACTTCACAATGGTGTTTTAACTGGCAAACGCAGCCGCAACTAAGCTGTCAGTCAGCGGACGGTATTGCCCGTGCCCAGTGTGACGTTGATACGACCGGGCGCACCATTATTCTTGCAGGGCAGGGTAAGGCGTCCTCGTCCACTAATCGCATAACATTAACGCAAAGTAGTCAGCGCAAGGTGCTGGCTCATGAGCTTGGCCATTGGCTGGGTCTAGCTGACGAGTATGCTATGTCACGCCCGCTGGCTGAACAGTTTTGTCGCGGTGACTATAATTTTGACGCACGTAACCTGGTGATCACACGGCAGCAGATCATGTCTAAGGCTGAATTGAAATCGCTTTGGCAACGTCTGCCGTGGCGTGATGCGGTTAAGGATTGGCGTCAACTAGGGGTAAAGCGGGACAATGATAGCTGGCAGTTAGGTAGTCAGCAACAATCGGTGGGCTTGTATAAGGCGGCAACGTGTGACTATTTGCCCGGCTATTATGCCTGGAAACCGGTAGCCGAAATTACCGCGATGGAGCGTCACCAAAGCGACCATTGGCCGGCGCTTTATATCAAGCTAATAAATCAGAACTTGATGGCTAACTGAGCCAACATCAAGACCGGACACAGCAACGCAAAAAACCATACTAACGAGCGCAGTTTGTCGGCATTTAATAAGTAAAGCACGTGGTAAGTAACGCGCAATACGATAAAGGCTACCGCCAACTGTATGCTGCGCTCGGTCACCGCGTCGGTAGCCAGCGTAGCTAAAACTGCCGCAGCAAATAACGGGAAAGCTTCGTAGGCGTTGTAATGACCGGCAACGGCGCGAGCGCCAATGCCGGTTAGTCGCTGTTGTTGTGCGCGAGGGTGCTTGTTGTCATAGCCGCGATCACGATTCTGAAAGTAAACCACAGGGGCTTTAGCCAGAATCGGCAACAAACCTGCTATCAACAAACACCACAGCAACACACTCATGGTTAGCTCACTTTTTCGCCAGCCGCCTGTAAATCGGCGTGATAAGACGAACGCACCAGCGGCCCGCTGGCGATATGGCTAAAGCCCATCTCAACACCGGCCTGGCGAAGCTCTTCAAACTCGTCCGGATGCACATAACGGTCAACCGGGATGTGATGACGGCTGGGTTGCAGATACTGGCCGATGGTCAGCATATCGCAGTCATGCGCGCGTAAATCACGCATTACCTCAAGAATTTCTTCTTTGGTTTCGCCCAGGCCAACCATTAAGCCTGACTTGGTTCGAACGTCAGGTCGTGCAGCTTTATAATTTTTCAGTAAGTCCAGTGACCACTGGTAATTAGCACCCGGGCGTGCAGCTTTATACAAACGGGGCACGGTTTCCAGGTTGTGATTGAATACATCGGGTGCTTCATCGCTAAGAATATCCAGTGCCACCTGCATCCGGCCGCGGAAGTCAGGTACCAATATCTCTACTTGAATACCATCACTGTAACGACGAATTTCGCGTACACAGTCGGCGAAGTGCTGTGCGCCGCCATCGCGTAAGTCATCTCGGTCGACTGACGTGATAACAACATATTTTACTTTCATGTCGCGAATTGTCTTGCCGAGTTTTTCTGGTTCCTCGGGGTCCGGCGCCAGAGGACGGCCGTGAGCAACATCACAAAAAGGGCAACGGCGTGTGCAGATATCGCCCAAAATCATAAAGCTGGCGGTACCATGGTTAAAACATTCCGGCAGGTTAGGGCACGAGGCTTCTTCGCAAACCGAATGCAGACCATGACTACGCATGGCTTGTTTGATTTCATCAATACGCTGGGTATTGGATGGTAATTTAACTTTTAACCAGGACGGTTTACGCAACATTTTGTCGCGCTCTGTCGGCACGATTTGTACCGGTATCAGTGCCATCTTGTCGGCGTCACGCATTTTAACGCCGGGTTCTACTCTAACTGGCTTTGACATAATCTTCTGCGAGTCCTGTTTGAGTTTGAGTATTTCGGTAACCAATCTGCTTTATAAAGTGATTGATTACCACCTCGGATGCCTCTGTAAAATTTGCTGGCCCACCAAGTTCTCGGGTTTGCACCATTTTGATGCCGGTTAATCCGCACGGATTTATGCGCGAGAAAGGCTCCATATCCATATCGACATTCAATGCCAGACCATGGAATGAACAACCTTTACGGATGCGTAAGCCCAGTGAACAAACCTTATCGCCATTAACGTAAACGCCCGGCGCATCGCGTCGTGCATTAGCGTCAATGCCGTAATCAGCTAATACGTCAATAATGGTATTTTCGATGTTATTGACCAACTGACGAACACCCATGGTAAGACGCCGGATATCTAATAAAAAATAAATAACCAGCTGTCCCGGGCCGTGGTAGGTTACTTGTCCGCCGCGGTCTACCTGTACCACCGGTATATCACCCGGGGCTAACACGTGTTCAGCTTTACCAGCCTGGCCCTGTGTAAACACGGGCTCATGCTCAACAATCCATAACTCATCGACCGTTTGAGCATCGCGCTGATCGGTGAATTGTTGCATGGCATGCCAGATCGGCTCGTAGGCCTGGCGACCCAGCTGGCGAATAATTAATTGGTCAGACATGCGCGTAGTATATCGTATTTGCAGGGGGCAGGGCTAGCGCCACGTTAGGCGCTAGGGTTATAAGACATAACGGACATCATCGATGTCGGCAAGTGAACGATACAGCACTTCGATGTGCTGTTGGCTTTCGACTTTTACCGAGACCGAAACGGAATGATAGTTACCCTTACTGCTGGGTTTTACTGACGGACTATAATCGCCCGGCGCGTGCTCCTGCAACACTTCCACAACCTGATCCGGCAATGTGGCTGTGGCAACCCCCATCACCTTAAAGGTAAAGTGGCAGGGGAAGTCAACTAATTCATCAAAGCGTGTTTTTTGCATCGATTAGGACCTTACTCTTCTGAAAACTTACGTTTAACGTAATCCATTGCTTGCTTAAATAAACCGCCTTCTTCAACTGACTGCAACGTAACCAGCGGGAACGATGCAATGTCTTCACCGCCAAGTTGTAGGAATACAGTACCTACTTCTTCGCCGGCAGCTAATGGCGCTTCCAATTCCTGATTCAATTCAAAGTTAGCGTCTAGTTGCTCACGTTGCCCTTTAGGTAACGTAATTACCACGTCTTCGCTAATACCCAGTTCTACCTGGTCGGCGTCGCCGCCCCAGATACGGTGTGAAACAAAACTTTCACCTGCCTCGTAGGCAGTAACTGTTTCAAAGTAACGAAAGCCATAGTTTAATAGCTTTTTGCTTTCCACTTTACGTGCTTGCTCACTGCTGGTGCCCATGACCACAGAAATCAAGCGAGTGCCGTCTTCAACAGCCGAGGTGACCAGGCTATAGCCCGCTTCGTTAGTATGGCCTGTCTTAATACCATCGACATTTAAACTCCGATCCCACAACAGTGAGTTACGGTTATATTGTTTGATATTGTTATAAGTAAAAGACTTTTCGGCGTAAATTTCATATTCATCCGGAGTCTCTGTGATCAAGGCACTAGCCAGAGTTGCCATGTCGCGGGCCGATACATACTGGTCAGGATCCGGTAAGCCATGGCTGTTAGCAAACTGGCTATTGCTCATGCCCAGTTCTTGCGCGTAGGTGTTCATCAACGATGCAAACGCATCTTCGCTACCGGCAATGTGTTCTGCCATTGCAACGCAGGCATCATTGCCCGACGAGATGATAATGCCTTTGTTTAAGTCTGCCACCGAGACTTGCTTACCGACTTCGATAAACATTTTTGACGACTCAGGAAAATTTTTCGCCCAGGCGTTCTCGCTGATAGTGACCTGGTCTGAGGGACTAATACGACCCTCCAGAATTTCTTTACCGATAATATAGCTGGTCATCATTTTGGTCAGACTTGCCGGAGGTAATGACTCATCTGCATTACCTTGCGCTAAAACTTTGCCGGTCGTGTGATCGATCAGGATATAGGCCTTAGCATTGACCGCCGGCGGATCAGGCACAAAAGATTGCGCGTGTGTTACCGTAGATACAGCAAAAATGACGGTCGAAACAAGAGCAGTTACTAATTTATGCATGGGCTTTATCATCTTTTATTATCGGTTAATTGCGTTAACGTAAACACTAAAATTTAAGCGCGGATTATATCACTTCTACCCAGCAGCGTCAGGCTAGCGTGGACTATTTTGCAGATTTTTAGCAGATTCAACTTTTACCCGGAATGCACGCGGGAAACCCTGTTGCCTTAGCTGCTGCAAATGTCGGTTGGCCTTTGCCTGCGGGTAGGGGCCGAGCATCAGTTTATATAGACCACCATTTTGCTCGGTAGTTGCATCACTGCGCCAGGCCGTGGGAAGTTGCTGTGCTATTGTCTGCAGTTTGTCGGGGTTAGAGGAAGCCACTAATTGGATGTAAAATTCGGTTGCCTGCAGCGGGGCTTTGAAGTCAATGGCTTCAACCTGAACACGGGCGGTACCCTGGTCGAGCATGTCAAGTTTGTAAGCTGCAGCAAAGGACAGGTCGATGACGCGATTGGGGTGGAACGGGCCACGATCATTAACGCGCACGACAACGCTTTTATCGTTATCCAGGTTGGTAACCCGAACATAGCTCGGTAGTGGTAAATGCTTATGTGCAGCAGTCATGCTGTACATGTCGTAATATTCGCCGTTAGAGGTTAAGTGACCATGGAACTTGTTGCCGTACCAGGAAGCAATACCCTGTTCGACAAAACCTGCTGCACTATCCAGTACCTGGTAGCGCTGGCCCAGCACCTGGTAGTCGGCGTTGCCTTGCGGGCTGGGTGGTTCTTGCACCGGTATGGCATCTTGTAGTTCTGCGTCCGATGGCAGTCGGGTAGGAGCACTGTCATGGCGCTGGCTGTAACGGCTTTGCGTTTGGCTGCAGCCCGCCAATACTAATGCGAGCAGGGCTACAGCTATTGGTAATACGACACGCATCGGTTAGTTTCCCGTAGCTGCCGAATTAGCCTGGCGTAATTGCTGACTAAACTGATAAGCAACCATTGCATACAAGGGGCTGTGGTTATAACGCGTTATGGCATAAAAATTATCAAAACCGAGCCAGTATTCGTAACCGTCTTCGGTTTCAAACTGCAGTACTTTTACTGCCAATGTATCGCTATAGTCAGAAGCAATGCTAAATCCACGTTCCCGCAGCGCGCCAACCGTGGTATCCGGTTTCATACCGTCACTGCTTACAGCGGCCCAATCTTGTTGTTGAGCTGGCTTATATGCTATCGGTTCGCCAGCCTTCCAGCGATGTTCGGCAAAGTAATTGGCAACACTGCCGATAGCGTCGACCGGATTACTAATAATGTTACGCTTGCCATCATCGTCGAAATCAACGGCATAATGACGGTAGCTGGACGATATGAACTGGCCCAGACCCATCGCGCCGGCATAGGAGCCAAGTTGTTCTTTTACCTGCCATTGTTCGGCGTTTGCCAGACGTAAATACTCGCTTAATTCGGAACGAAAGAATTTAGCCCGGGGCGGATAATGGAAGGCCAGCGTATACAATGAATCAAGTACCGGGTACTTGCCCAGATAGCTGCCGTAGAACGTTTCTATACCGATAATAGCGACGATAATTTCGGCCGGAACACCAAACTCTTGTTGTGCTCGTTGCAAAGTGTCGCTGTGCTCAGCCCAGAAGCGTTTACCAGCGTCCAGTCGTTTGTCAGTTAAAAAGATCGGGTAATATTGATACCAGGGTTTGGCTTCCCAAGGACGTTGAATCGCGGCCAGCACGTCCTCGTTTTTTTCCGCCTGATTGAGCCATTCGCGGACTTGCTGTTCGCTAAATTCGTACTTTTCTACCTGTTCGTCGACAAAGGCATCGACTTGCTCCGTCGTCGCCGGCTCGTTTTGCATCGCCGCCACGTTTAAACTAATCAGTGCTAACCCGGCCAAGAATCGCATAATAAGCCCTTTTTAATTGTTGTTATCTATTGGTTTATTATTAATCGATGGTGTGTAGCAATTGACATTAAAATGCCAAAACCCGCTAAAATTGTGACCATCGATGTACCACCATAACTAATCAGTGGTAAAGGTACCCCGACTACCGGCAGTAATCCAGAGACCATACCAATATTTACAAACACGTAAACGAAAAAGGTGAGGGTAAGCGCACCGCCCAACAGCTTGCTGAAAATATCCTGGGCTCGCAGCGAGATAATTAAGCCGCGTAAAATGACAAAGCCATACAGTGCCAATAGCAGGGTGACGCCGATTAAGCCAAACTCCTCGCTAAACACAGAAAAAATGAAATCGGTATGTCGCTCGGGCAAAAACTCCAGTTGTGACTGGGTTCCCTGCAGCCAGCCTTTGCCGTCAATACCGCCGGAACCAATGGCTATTTTTGACTGAATAATGTGGTAGCCAGAACCTAGCGGATCTCGCTCCGGGTTTAGGAATGTTAGTACCCGCTGGCGTTGGTAGTCATGCATCAGGTACATCCACAGGATGGGCGTAAATGCAGCGACTAATGCTACGGCAACCGTGATCAGGCGCCAACTTAAGCCAGCCAGAAAAATAACGAAAATACCGGCGCTGGCAACTAATAACGAGGTGCCCAGGTCGGGTTGTTTTGCAATTAACAATACGGGAATAAGGACTAGCGTCAGCGCGATAACCAGCCGCCCCAGGCGGATGGGGATGGCGCGACGATTAACGTACCAGGCTATCATCATGGGTACAGCAAGCTTCATTATTTCGGACGGCTGAATGGTGACAGGCCCAATATCCAGCCAGCGCTGTGCGCCTTTGCCAACCTCGCCAAAAAGTAAAACGGCGACTAATAAAAGTAGCCCAAAGCCGAATAAAATGGGTGAGAACCGTTCAAAAAAGCGCGGCGGGAACTGGGCTATAATAAATAACCCTACGAATGCCGCACTCACACGAATGGCCTGACGCCAAACCAGGGCTTCACTCTCGCCACTGGCACTATAAACGACAAACAGGCTGGTAACGGCCAATGCCAACAATCCCAATAACAATGGGCCGTCCAGGTGTAACTTCTTTAATATTGGGTTGCGTTGCCGCTCTTCAGTCGTCAGCATTGGCTAACCCCTGTTCTGTAACTTGCATGTAGCGTTGATACCAACTGTCAAGCATCTCCCGCGCTGCAGGTGCTGCCACGCTGCCACCACCGCCAATCACGTTTTCTAATGCAACCGAGATGACGACTTGCGGGTCATCGGCCGGCGCATAGCCAACATACATGGCGTTATCGCGGTACTTCTCAGCAATTTCTTCGGCCACGTACTCGGCATCTTCTGCCAGATTGACTACCTGCGCGGTACCTGTTTTGCCTGCTGACGTGTAGGGGGCGTCGGCGAAAGCGCGTCGTGCCGAGCCTTTAGCGCCCATATTAACATCTTCCATGCCTTGTTTAACGACCTGCCAGTGGCTCTCGTCTTTTAATACGATGGGTCGTTTGTACGCCGGCTCAGCAAGCGTTAGTCTGCCAATCGTGCCAAATCCGCGTAACAGGCGTGGCACCAGGTGTTCGCCCTGATTGGCCAGTGCTGCGGTGGCACTGACTAATTGCATCGGCGTTGCCGTCCAATAGCTTTGGCCAATCCCGACTGAAAGGGTTTCGCCGGCATACCAGGGCTGATTGTAGCGTGCTCGCTTCCAGCCACGAGACGGCATTAGCGCGGGAATTTCCTCGTTAATATCAATACCTGTGGTTTCACCAAAGCCAAACTGTGTCATAAATCCGGAAATTTTATCGACCCCGAGTTTAAGTGCTAAATCATAGTAAAACGTATCGCAACTTTCTGCGATCGCAGTATTAATATTAACCCAGCCATGCCCCCAGGACAGCCAATCACGATAACGGCGATCAACGCCCTTTATTTCGAACCAGCCCGGATCCCAGATTCGACTGGTCGGGGTAATAACGCCTTCTTCTAATCCGAGTAAGCCTATATGCGGTTTGATTGTCGAAGCCGGCGGGTAACCGCCCTGAGTTGCACGATTAAGCAGGGGGCTATCTTTGGAGTTAAGTAACGATTGATAACGTTTAACGCTGATACCATTAACAAACCAGTTGGCGTCATAACTTGGCGTGCTTGCCATCGCTAAGATACCGCCTGTTTTAGCATCCATCAGGATGATTGACCCTCGTCGTTCGCCCAGTATTTCGGTTGCTTTACGCTGTAATTCAATATCAAGTTCCAGCACGATGTCCTGGCCCGGCACCGGTGCCTCGGTACTGAGCGTGCGCACCGCGCGTCCGCGGTTATTAACCTCAACTCGCTGATAACCGACTTCACCATGCAATTCACTTTCATAATATTTTTCGATACCGAGTTTGCCTATAGTACGGCTGGCTGCATAGTTTGCGAGTTCATCATTTTGCTTCAGTCGTTCAACATCGCGACGATTAATCTTGGCGACATAGCCGACCACATGGGTCAGAAGTTCTTTGTACGGATAGTGGCGAACCAGGCGGGCTTCGATACTGACACCTGGGAATTTATGTTGATGAGCGGCAAAGGTAGCAACCTGTTGCTCGTTGATATCATCCAGCAGCGTCACATTACTAAACCGTCGCTGCCCCCGCAGGTTGCGTTCAAACTGCGCTATATCATCGTCGCTAATGGTGAGAATCTGTCGCAGTTCGGCAATGGTTGTATCAAGATCTTTAATTTCTTCGGGGATAATATCTAAGCTAAAAATCGGCAGGTTTTCTGCCAGCAGCACGCCGTTGCGATCATAAATTAACCCGCGGTTTGGCGCCAACGGCAGCAGTTTAATACGGTTGTCGTTAGAACGGGTTTGCAGTTCGGTATGTTCTTTAACTTGCAGATTGTAGAGGTTACCGATAAGTAAAATAAAAACCGCGGCAATAATACCGATAGCAACGAACACCCGCCTGGCAAATAGACTGGACTCGCTCTCGGTGTCTCGAATCGGCGTTCGGGTTCGCATCAGCTAACGCGGTCTCTGCTGTTATTCTCGGTGATAGGGGTGGTTGTTATTTAAGCTCCACGCCCGATAAAGGCTTTCTGCAACGATAACCCTGACAAGCGGGTGTGGCAGGGTGAGCGGGGATAACGACCAACGTTGTTCAGCAGCGGCTAAACACGTCGATGATAACCCTTCCGGCCCACCAACTAACAACGATACATCGCGACCATCCATTTGCCAACCCTCTAACTGCTGCGCAAGCTGGTGAGTCGTCCATGGTTTGCCGTGTACTTCCAGTGTCACGATGCGGTTTCCCTTAGGTACCGCATTCAACAAGGCCTCGCCTTCGAGCTCGGTAAGCCTGCGGGTATCGGCCTTCTTGCCGCGTTTGTGTGGGCTGATTTCGTGTAGGCTGAGTTTACATTCGTTTGGGAATCGGCGTTCGTACTCTTGATAGCCCTCGCTAACCCAGCCCGGCATTTTATTGCCCACTGCAAGTAGCTGTATTTGCACTTACTGGCTCCAGAGCTTTTCCAACTGGTAAAAGTCGCGTATAGACTCTTGCATCACGTGTAAAACGACGTCACCTAAGTCAACCAAAACCCATTCTGACTGCTCGCCACCCTCAATACCTAATGGCGGAATACCGGCATGTTTGGCTTCGGTTGCAACGTGCTCAGCAATACTACGGACGTGAGTTTTTGAGTTACCTGAACAGATAACCATAAAATCGGCAACATCGGTTTTGCCTTTTACATCTAACACGTCAATATCTCGTGCTTTCATATCATCAGCTTTATCTATAACGAACTGGCGCAATTGTTCAGCTTGCAATCTGGTATTCTCCATAAAATTAAACGGCGTTAGTTTAGCAGAATTACGTTAACGATACAGCTGTTGCTGCTCAATATACTCAGCAACGGCGGCCGGTACGGTATCGTGATGATTTTTTGTGTGCAAGCCGTTACGGATAGCCGTGGCCGAAATGTCGCGAAGCGGCGTATTAGCCAGGTAGATATAACCCTCAGACTGCTGATGCAAATGACCTGGCTGCTGACATTGGTGTTGCTTAATATAGTGACCTAAGGCTTCCGAGGCTTGTGCTAACTCATAGCCCGGGCGTGGCATTACCACCAGGTGCGCAAGATCTGTGAGTTGTTGCCACTGATACCAGCTATCCAACGACACCAGTGAATCCATGCCCATGACAAAAAGTAAAGTGTCCTGTGGGTACTGCTGTTTGAAATTTTGCAACGTTTTAACGGTGTAGGAGGGTTGCTGTGAGCGTAACTCAAAATCTTCGGCGACCAGTCGCTTATCTGTGTTACAGGCCAGTTTAACCATTTCCAGACGCTGTGCCGCGGTCGCGGCGGGTTGCGGCCGGTGGGGCGGAACTGAATTGGGCATTAGGTGTAGTGCGTCGATATTCAACTCATCGAGCAGTGCCAACGCGGTATCGATGTGGCCTTGATGAATGGGATCGAAAGTCCCGCCGAATAATGCTCGAATACTCATGCCATTGCCTGCAGCTGCTGCGGCAAATAGCCTTGGTGAGGGCCCACACAGATTAATGCCACACAATGAGTAAACAGGATATCAGCGTTTTCGCCTGAATCATTTTTTAGTGCTAACTCCAGTCGCTGCAATAACTGTTGTGCCTGTCGCAATGACTCCGCAGTTAATTGTTGGGCACGAGATTGATAGGCCTGTTGCTGCGAGCTCCAAATCATATTTTGACGGTAAATTGAATTGGCATCCAGTTGCTGCGTCAATGCTGTTTTTAACTGGCTCAACACCTGTACTTCGCGCTGCACCACCCACAATAACTGATGGCGGTCGACATCCTCGGCAAATAGGCGATGAAGCCGGTGGGCTGTCTCGGACCAGTCATTGCGTAATAATGAGTCTTGCAGTGCAAAGGCGTCAAAATGACTCACGTCACGCATTGCTTGTTTTACCGCATCGGCGTTCAGCGCTTGGTCGCTATGCATCAGCGCCCATTTTTGCAGTTCCTGATCGAGGCTGGGTAAATTGCCCTCAAACCATAACGCCAGCAATTCGGTAGCGTCGGCAGTTAGTTGTAATCCATGCTGCTGTGCCCGCTGGTGAATAAAGCGGGGCAGGCGGCTTTTATCGGGTGTCGGGGTGCGAACTAACCAACCTTGTTGGCTAAGCGCTTTAAACCAGCGGCTGTTATGTTGTTCTTTTTTCAGTTTATCACCGATCACAACCAGTAATTGTTCGGCAGGTGGTGATTTGGCGTAAGCCGTTAGTGCATCAGAGCCGTCCCGACCGGGTTTATTTTCCGGCAGAGTTAGCTCCAGCAGCGTAAACTGACTGAATAAACTCATAGACTGGCCGCTGTCATGCAGCTGTTGCCAGTCAAAATCAGGTTGCTGTTGCAGGCTCTGGCGTTCTAATTCGTCGCCAAATTGTTGCTTAAGGTGTTTTCGTAATAACGCCAGGGCATCCTGGCGTAGCAATAATTCTTCGCCAAATAACAACAACACGGGCGGCAGGGGATGTTGCTGCAGATGTTGCGTTAGTTGTTCGGCGAAGAGTTGTTTCATTAGTCGTCAGCAAACTCACTAATCATTTGACGCACCAGACGCCGCGCTGCGTCATCACGCATTTCGGCTACCAGCATTTCGCGTTCACGCGTTTTCGCCAGTGCGAAGTTTGGATCGTCCTGATAGTCGCGGGCAACCTCAATCGTATCCTCGATGATCAGTTCGCCATTTCTGATAACCTGATAATTAACCCGGTATAACAGCTCATACTCGGCAACCTGACCACTCTCGAACAAACTTAGTGTACGGCGTTCAAGTTGGTCTGAAAGCACCCGTAATTGTGCGACATCGGCTGCTGCCTGGTCGCTTAACTGGATACCCGCGGTAAGTAAGCGCTGACGCAGGCTGGCTTCCAGTTGTAGTGAACTGACCGACTGCAGTTGCATCTGCTGCAAGGTTGCCGGTAGCTGATAGTTATCGCGTAACTGAAAGCCACAGGCACTGAGCGTGATCATAACAATCACGCTCAGTAAGCTTTGACGCATGAGACGGAAGCTGGACATGAGTAGTTAGCTCACCACAATATTGAAGATTTTGCCCGGTACGTAGATTTTCTTCCGCACCGTCTTGCCGTCGGTATACTTCTTCACCGCAGCATCACTAAACGCTTGTTCTTCAACTTGTTCGGCAGTAGCGTCAGCAGCGACTGTTAATTTAGCCCGTACTTTGCCGTTAACCTGCACTACGATCAGCTTTTCCTCTTCGACCAGCGCACTGTCATCAACCGCTGGCCAGGGGGCAAAGATTAAATCGTCCTGATGGCCTAATTCACGCCAAAGCTGCTCACAAATATGCGGGGTAATTGGCGCTAACATTTTAATCATCGCATCCAGTGCTTCGCCCATAACCTGACGGTCAGCATCACTTTCCAGCGGTGCTTTTTGCAGGTGATTAAGCAACTCCATTATGGCTGCAATGGCGGTATTAAAATGTTGCCGGCGACCCATGTCGTCAGACACTTTAGCGATGGTTTTGTGTAATTCGCGACGCCGATCTTTTTGTGCTTTGTTTAGCTCAGCGGCTTGCGCGTAGCCACCTGCCTGAATGAAGTCGTAAGTTAGTTTCCAAACCCGACGCAGGAACCGTTGTGACCCCTCAACGCCTGAATCTGACCATTCCAGTGTCATTTCCGGTGGTGCTGCGAACATCATGAACAAACGCACGGTATCAGCGCCATAGCGCTCGACCATGGTTTGTGGGTCAATGCCGTTGTTTTTAGACTTTGACATCTTGCTCATGCCGGCGATCTTTACGGGCTGACCGTCGTCTTTATGCGTGGCACCAACAACAGCGCCTTTGTCGTCTCGCGCTAACTCGACATCCAAGGGTGAAATCCATTGCTTACCGCCTTTCTCGTCTTCGCGATAGTAGCTATCGGCCAGCACCATGCCCTGACACAGTAACCGTTTAAAGGGTTCATCAGATTCAACCAGGCCAGTGTCGCGCAATAGCTTATGGAAGAAGCGCGCATACAACAAATGCAGAATGGCGTGCTCGATACCACCAATGTATTGATCGACCGGTAACCAGTAGTTGGCTTTTTCCGGATCCAGCATCGCTTGATCGTCTTGCGCACTGCAGTAGCGCGCGTAATACCAGGATGACTCCATAAAGGTATCAAAGGTGTCGGTCTCGTGTTCTGCCAGCTGGCCGTTGTAGCTTGTCTGGCGCCACTGCGGATCGGACTTAATCGGTGAGTTAACGCCATCCATAACCACGTCTTCCGGCAGTTTAACCGGTAACTGTTCTTCAGGCACGGGCACTGACTCGCCGTTTTCGAGGTTCAGCATGGGGATAGGGGTACCCCAATAGCGTTGACGCGAAACGCCCCAGTCACGCAGCCGATAATTAACCGTACGCTCACCGATACCGCGTTGCTCGATAACTTCGGCAATAGCATCAAATGCCTGCTGCGAGCTCATACCGTTGTATTGGTCAGAATTAATGACCGTACCTTTTTCGGTAATCGCACCAGCAGCTAAATCACCCTCGCCGCTGAAAGGCTCGATGACAGCAGTAATGGGTAACTCGTACTTGGTTGCAAATTCCCAGTCGCGCTGGTCATGTGCAGGTACTGCCATGACAGCGCCCGAACCGTAATCCATCAACACAAAATTAGCGACCCAAATAGGAATCTCTTTACCGGTTAATGGATGCACAGCCTTAAGGCCGGTATCCATACCGAGTTTTTCCATGGTTGCCAAATCAGCTTCAGCGACCTTGCTGTTCTTACAGCTTTCGATAAACTCAGCCAGTTGTGGATTTGTTTTTGCAGCTTCCAGCGCCAATGGATGCTGTGCTGCCAAGCCCATGTAGGTGACACCATATAAGGTGTCAGGACGGGTGGTGTAAACACTCAGTTTGTCGCTATGGTCAGCGACATCAAATTCAATTTGCAGACCTTCTGAGCGACCGATCCAATTGCGTTGCATGGCTTTGACTTGCTCTGGCCAGCCATCAAGTTGCTCCAGATCCTGCAGCAGCTCGTCAGCGTAATCAGTGATTTTAATAAACCACTGTGGAATTTCTTTTTGCTCGACGATGGCGCCACTACGCCAGCCGCGGCCATCGATAACCTGTTCGTTAGCTAATACGGTTTGATCAACAGGGTCCCAGTTAACGGTGGCGTTTTTCTTATACACCAGGCCTTTTTCGTAGAGCTTAGTAAAGAACCACTGCTCCCAACGGTAATAATCAGGCGAACAGGTCGCAACCTCACGGTTCCAGTCATAACCAAAACCGAGGCTTTTAAGCTGATCACGCATGTAATCAATATTTTGATAGGTCCATTTAGCCGGCGCTGTTTTGTTTTGAATAGCTGCGTTTTCTGCCGGTAGGCCAAAGGCATCCCAACCCATCGGCTGCAGGACATTTTTACCCTGCATACGTTGATGGCGGGAAATCACATCACCCAGCGTATAGTTGCGCACGTGACCCATGTGGAGTTTGCCACTTGGGTAGGGGAACATCGATAAGCAATAGAACTTCTCTTTATCGGGCTGTTCGCTGGCTTCAAATACCTTGTCTTGTTGCCACCGCTGCTGAATGGCCTGTTCAATCGCCGAAGGACTGTATTGTTCTTGCATAGTGTTGATTACATCCGGTTTGCAAAAATGAAGCGTTAGGTCGTTTAGCTAATCGCGTACCACATCACTAACATGATGATAATACCGGCCAGACCGAAGAAAATATTCTCAAAACGCTGGCGTTGCACTGCCTGGCGATCGTCCGTGTCTGCCGGAATGAAAAACATAAGCCAACTGCTTAATCCTAAACCGCCCGCGGCAACTAACACTGCAAATAAGAGAGCATCGAAGATGTTTTCCATGATGTAAATTCCTGTGAAGATAAAGATCGCTGTTATTGTACTTATTTTTGTGGTGGCTGACCACGTCTGTTACTTGCGGCCTTGAGCCAGGGCAAAAGTCCCAGTGCTGCCAGTAGCCAGGTAAAAGAATGACCGAAGCGGGCAAACCAGGTTTGACCGCTGACTTGAGGCACTTCCGCTGATACCGTGGTGGCGGTAAATTGTGGCGCATCGGCAATGATGTGGCCATGCTCGTCAGTAATAGCAGAAACGCCGTTGTTGGTTGCTCTTAATAGCGGGCGGCCCAGTTCTTTAGCCCGCATTTGGGCTATTTGCATGTGTTGCCAGGGGCCATGTGAGTCACCAAACCAAGTGTCGTTACTGACAGTTAATAAATAGTCGGTGTCAGCCTGAGTGTTCAGGCGGACCTGGTTACTAAAAGCAATTTCATAACAGATGGCGGTATTTAATTTATGATCGTTAGCAACCAAATTAGGTTGCTGTTCGCTGCCACGGGCAAAAGACGACATGGGGAGATTAAACAAGGGGGCCAGTGGCCGCAGTACGTCCTCAAAAGGCACAAACTCGCCAATAGGTAATAACTGGTGTTTACGGTAACGGTTGTCGTGGCCGTACTGGTAGTCACTATCCAGTTGTTGTTGCTCCTGGCCTAATACGATAACACTGTTGTAAAACGCGTCATTGTTCGCATCGTAATCGATAATACCGGTGATTAAACCGGCGCCATTGATACTTGCTGCCTGGTCAATATTATAAAGAATATCGTCGGCATAGGGTTCCAGCGCCGTAATCGCTGATTCAGGCCATATTACAATGTCATGCTGGTATTGCGGCCGCGTTAGGTCCAGATAGCGCAAAATATTGGGCCATTGCTGATCGGCCTGCCACTTCAGGGACTGTTGAATATTACCCTGAACCAGCAACACGGATGTCGTTTCCGGCGAGCGCTTCAGTGGCTGTAACATCGGCGTTAACCAACCTAACACAATGAACACGACCACCAATAATGCGTTTTGCGGGCGCGCCTGCTGTATGCCCGTAACAATCGCCAGTGCGATAAACCAAAGGGCGACGGTAATACCGGGTTGACCCACTGCCGGCGCTAAACCGCCGAGTAGTGCGTCGGTTTGTGTATAACCCAGTCCCAGCCAGGGAAAGCCGGTAAACAGCCAACCGCGTAATGTTTCTGCGACCAACCACAGCAGCGGCAGGCTAAACAGCCAGTAACCAGAGCGTAAACAAAGCTTGCGCCACAGTGCAAAGGTTGCGGCAGGGTAGAGCGCCAGGTAAGCGACTAATAGCGCCAACACAATAACGTTGACGGCGTCAGGCATGCCACCGTATTGATCGATGCTGACATAAATCCAGCTAAGGCCGGCACCAAACCAGCCAAAACCGAATGCAAAGCCACTATTAAACGCTTGTCTGGGTGTTAATGAGCCGATCAAGTAGACGACTAACGGTAAGATCCAAAATGGCAGAATCGCGACAGAATAGGGTGCGTAGGCAAAGCATAACAGCCCGCCCAGCACCAGCAGAATAATTTGCCTAAACCACGCAATCTGTTTAATGCGTGTCAGCACGGACGCAATCACTCAGCAGCATCCTCGTCCTGTTGGGTGGTTTCTGGAATGCTGACCTGCAATTGTTGAATACGGCGCTTATCGGCACTGGTAATACGGAATACAAAACCTTCCAGTGTGATTTCTTCGCCGGCTTGCGGTAAGTGACCAAAACCGTGGGCTACTAAACCGCCGACGGTATCGTTTTCGTCATCGCTAAAATCACTACCAAAGTAATCGTTAAAGTCTTCGATGGTGGTTAGTGCTTTTATCGAATAACGGCTGGCGCTTAGGCGCTTAATGTTAGCTTTTTCGTCTTCGTTGTGGTCGGTTTCATCTTCAATCTCGCCGACGATTTCTTCGAGGATGTCTTCGATGGTGACCAGACCCGATACGCCGCCGTATTCGTCCACCACAATTGCCATGTGATAACGGTTAGAACGAAAATCTTTGAGCAATACGTCGACCCGCTTACTTTCAGGTACGATCACAGCCGGACGCATCACGTTTGATAACGAGAATTCGTCATCGGTAAAGTTAAAGCCATAACTCAGCAGATCCTTTGCCAACAAAATACCCTCTACATGGTCTTTGTTATCGGTAACAACCGGGTAGCGGCTATGTTGTGATTCGATGACGATGGGCAGGAAATCCTCAACACCTTGATTTATGTCGATGGTCACCATTTGTGAGCGGGGGATCATGATGTCGCGAACTTTAAGCTCGGCTACGTCTAAGACACCCTCAATCATCTCCTTGGTATCGTTATCGATCAGGTCGCGTTCCTCTGCATCCTGAATTAAATCGACAAGTTCTTCTCTGCTTTTCGGCTCCCCGGTGAAGACTTGCAGCAATCGTGCTGCCCAGGACTTCTGTGAAGAGCCGTTGGCTGAGTGGGGGTTGTCGTCGCTCATTAAGCGTTGTGCTCCGTGTTAGTTGATACTTGGTATGGATCAGCGATGTTGAGCGCAGCTAAAATCTCGCGTTCCAGCTGTTCCATCTGCTCGGCTTCATCGTCTTCGATATGGTCATACCCCAGCAAGTGAAGCGTACCGTGTATCACCATATGCGTCCAGTGATCAATCAGGGCTTTATGCTGCTGTTCAGCTTCTTCTTTTACCACGTCCGCGCAAACCACCAGATCGCCCAATAGGGGGATCGGTAATTCTACCGGTGCAGAAAAAGGAAAGGATAAGACATTGGTCGCATAATCGCGGCCACGAAACTCGTTATTAAGCTGTTGACCTTCTGTCTTATCGACTACACGTATCGTCAGCTCGGCATCAGCGAATTTGTGTGGCGTGTCGGCGGCAGCATGCGTGAGTGCAGCGCCAACCCAGCTCTGTAGTTGTTGGTGGCTGGGTAAACCGATGTCGTTGTCGGTATTGATTTGGTAATCAATCGCGATCGGCATGGGACTTCTTACTGTCAAAATCGTCGTAGGCTTCGACAATACGCTGCACCACCGGGTGGCGAACCACATCACCAGCCTGGAAGAAGGTAAAGCTTATAGCTTCGACTTTGCTTAATACTTCGATGGCATGGCGCAGTCCGGAACGTTGTCCACGCGGTAAATCAATCTGGGTGATATCGCCAGTGATAACCGCACGCGAATTAAAGCCAATACGGGTCAGGAACATCTTCATTTGTTCCATGGTGGTATTTTGACTTTCGTCCAGAATAATAAACGCATCATTGAGCGTGCGCCCGCGCATGTAGGCCAGCGGTGCCACTTCAATAACGTTACGCTCAATCAGCTTTTCGACTTTTTCAAAACCCAGCATTTCGAACAATGCGTCATAGAGCGGGCGCAAGTAAGGGTCGACTTTTTGTGCCAGATCGCCCGGCAGGAAGCCGAGCTTCTCACCTGCTTCAACAGCCGGGCGCGTAAGCAAAATACGGCGGACTTCCTGACGTTCCAGCGCATCAACGGCGCAGGCGACTGCCAGATAGGTTTTACCGGTACCGGCAGGACCAATACCAAAGTTTACATCGTGCGCCAAAATAGCCCGTACATAGCCGGCCTGGCTATGATTGCGAGGTTTAATTAAACCGCGCTTGGTTTTGATGTGGGTCATTTTTTCGGCTGCAGGGTCAGAGCTATCCTGCTCCAGTACCTTCGCCTGCTGGATTGCTAAGTGCACCTGCTGTGGTTCAATGGTACCTGCCTGGCCCTTAACGGTGGCGGTTTCGACATATAGGTCGCGCAGAATATTTTGCACCGCGGCGACCGTGTCTCCGGGCCCGATAAGGCGAAAGTTATGGCCTCGGTGGGTAATTTCGACGCCCAGTCGGCGCTCAATGTGTTTGAGGTTTTCGTCAAACGGACCGCACAGATCCGAAAGCCGACGCAAATCGGTCGGCTCGATATCAAATTCTAAAGTTTCAGTTTGTGGACTCAATCCAATCCTCGTTATGTTGTTAAACAGGCGTAACCCGGCCAACACCCAGTTCGTCGGGTTCGTTAGCTCGGCCACGCTGTAAAATAGTTTCCGGCGCGGTATCAACACGCAGACCCATGTCTGCCTCTTCGCGCAGCAATTCGCCGCGTAGGGAATTAGGCAGCACCTCGGTGATGTTGACATCAACGAACTGACCGATCATATGGGGCTGACCAACAAAGTTTACAACCCGGTTGTTCTCAGTACGTCCAGACAACTCCATCGGGTTTTTCTTCGACGGGCCGGTAACCAGAATACGTTGCTCGGTATTCAACATACGACGCGCATGTGCCATCGATTGCTGGTTAAGGCGCTGCTGTAATAATTGCAGGCGTTGCTTTTTGGTTGCCTCGCTGACATCGTCAGGCAAGTCCGCGGCCGGTGTACCCGGACGCGCGCTGTAGATAAAGCTAAAGCTCATATCAAAATCAATGGCCTGGATTAAATCCATAGTCGCTTCAAAATCGGCGTCGCTTTCACCCGGGAAGCCAATAATAAAGTCCGACGACATGGCAATGTCAGGACGGGCTTTTTTCAGTGCACGGATTTTTGATTTATATTCCAGCGCCGTATGGCCGCGTTTCATCATCGTTAATACACGGTCAGAACCACTCTGCACCGGCAGGTGCAAATGGCTGACTAATTCCGGGATAGTTTTATAAGCTTCAACGATATCGTCGGTAAACTCGACCGGGTGCGAGGTGGTGTAGCGAATACGGTCAATGCCATCAATGGCTGCGACCATATGCAGCAACTCGGCAAACCGACACACACTGCCGTCAAAGTTTTCGCCGCGGTAGGCGTTAACATTTTGACCCAGTAAGTTGACTTCGCGCACGCCTTGCTCGGCTAATTGTGCGATTTCATAAATGACGTCGTCGACCGGACGGCTGACTTCTTCGCCACGGGTATAAGGCACAACACAGAACGAGCAGTATTTTGAGCAGCCTTCCATAATTGAAACGAAGGCGCTGGCACCATCTGCTTTGGGCTCGGGTAAGCGGTCAAATTTTTCGATTTCCGGGAACGAGATATCGATCATGGGCTGATGACTATCACCCACCTGTTTAATCATTTCCGGCAAACGATGCAGCGTTTGCGGGCCAAACACCACGTCGACAAAAGGAGCACGGGCGCGAATGGCATCGCCTTCCTGTGACGCAACACAGCCACCCACACCGATCAGCAGATCCGGATTATCTTTTTTCAGGTTCTTCCAACGCCCCAGCTGATGAAAGACCTTTTCCTGTGCCTTTTCACGAATGGAGCAGGTATTTAACAGGATGAGGTCAGCGTTCTCGGCTTCCTCGGTAAGTTCGTAGCCGTGAGTTGCGTTAAGCAGATCCGCCATTTTAGCTGAATCATACTCGTTCATTTGGCAACCCCAGGTTTTTACATACAGTTTCTTACTCATGGTCTCTCAATGCTTGCTGCGAACGTTTGTACTAAAAAGGGCGCGTATTTTACCGCGCTTAAGGGGGTAAAGCCAACAGCTTATGGTTAATTTTTACGCCGGCTGCGAATGGCAAAATAGCCGGCCGTCATAATGATTAATGTTCCCCACAACATATGCCAGTAAACCGCTTCGTCAAAGAACCAATAGCCTAAAATAGCGGCGAATATCACGGAACTATAGGTAAAAACACCAATTTTTGCCGCGGGTGCAATAGAAAAAGCCTTAGTCATGGCCAGCTGACCATAGACCGCCAGGCTGCCCATTAGCGCTAACCCCCACCAATTATCAGCCGGAATCGGTTGCCACAACCAAATAAGGGGAATCGCCGATGCCACGGTGGCAAAGCCGGAAAAATAAAACACAATTTTACTGGTTGATTCGGTGCTGGACATGCGTTTGATGACGGTTTTTGTGAACGCAGCCAGGGCGGCAGCAATAAATGCGACACCCACCACTGGCGAAATATCGCTACCCAGTGGATCAAGGAAAATAAACACGCCGACGAAACCCAGCGCAATCGCCAGCCAGGTTTGTCGGGCCACGTATTCGTTTAACCACAACCAACCAATGACAGGAATTAAAAACGGCGACAACAGCAGCACCAGCGTGGCTTGCGCCAACGGGATAGTGGCAATGGCGTAAAAAAACAAATACATCGCGCTGATACCGGCTACACCACGGATCAGATGTAGTTTAAGCCGCCGGGTTTTGAGGGCGCCGGCACCTCTGCGCCAAAGCCAGGGAGCAAGTACCAGAAAAGCTAGCACATTGCGGAAAAACACCAGTTGTTCAAAGTTCTGGCTTGCCGAAAGGTGTTTAACCAGCGCACTAACGCCGGCAAAACTGGCTTCTGCCGATAGCAGTAATAGTGATGCCCAAACGACGGCATGAGGAGATGTATCACTTAATCGGTTGCCCATTACTCGCTCTAACGCTGGTATGATATGACTATGATAACGGAAATTGCATGTAAATTGTGGTATTTGTAACGCGATAGCAGGCAAGAGCATGGCAAGTTATGGAGTCGGACATGAAGCAGTATGTGATTAACGGTGGTGGCATGGTTGGTGCGGCGGCGGCATTGGCGCTGGCAGAGCAGGGTCATCAGGTAACCCTGGTTGATCTGCAACCCCCGGGTGCTGCACGGCCCGCCTGGGATTTACGCATCTCCTCGGTTAATCAGCATCACTGGTTGTGGTTAAACAGCCTGGGTCTTGAGCAAACCATAGATACTCAAAAAGTGATGCCTTATACGGATTTGTCGGTTACCACCCAGTCCGGCGATACGCTACGCTTTGGTGCTACTGACGTTAACCTGCCGCAACTGGGCGTTATGGTCGAGAACAATACGCTGCAGCGGGCACTGTGGGAATTACTATCCGAACATCCGCGAGTTAGCCTAAAAGTCCCCGAACGTATTACAGAATTCGATCTTGCTCAGCAACGGTTGGTTTTAGCAAGTGGCGAAGCCTGTGATTATGATGTTTTGATTGGCGCCGACGGTGCCAACTCGCAGGTTGCTCAGGCGATTAATATCAGTTATCGCGGTTGGGATTACGGCCAACGCTGTTTGCTGGCAAATGTACGATTGTCGCAGCCGCAGGCGGCTGCAACCTGGGAAGTGTTCAGGCCGCAGGGACCGTTTGCGTTATTACCATTAACCGACCAACAAGCCTGTTTAATTGATTATCGCAGCAGCGGCGAGATTAACTGCATCAGCCGCGATGAAAACACCCTGGTTAAAGCCTTGCATCACACCTTTGCTGATCGTATTGGTGCGTTTGAGCTGTTGTCTCATGCGAGCTTTCCGTTGCAGCGCAAACACGCGCTTAATTATAGCGACGGTCAGTCGGTCGTATTGATGGGGGATGCGGCACATACCATTCACCCGTTAGCGGGGCAGGGCGTGAACCTGGGCTTTGCCGATATTCGCAGTTGGCTTAACTGCAATAGCGATATAGCGGCTTATGAACAGGCGCGCAAAACTGAGAATCAGCGCATGATGCGGGCAATGGATATGATTAACTGGGGCTTTCGATCACAGAACCCATTGCTAAAACTGGGTTTGCGGGCGGCTTTTAAAGGCTTTGAGGTACTGGGACTAAAGCAACAGGTTATAGCGCGGGCGATGCAGACATAAATTGCAGGCATAAAAAAACCACCATTAAGGTGGTTAATTTAATCTGCGTGGGCACCATGATTTAATCATCAAGCATTTAATCAATGGTGCGGAGGGAGGGACTTGAACCCTCACGTCCTTTCGGACACTAGCACCTGAAGCTAGCGCGTCTACCAATTCCGCCACCACCGCAGACTGGGAAAGTGTGGCTGGGGCACCAGGGATCGAACCTGGGAATCGCGGGATCAAAACCCGCTGCCTTACCGCTTGGCTATGCCCCATCCAACTTTGGACCGACTCACCACTGTAACAGCGAACAACTGATGGCTGGGGCACCAGGGATCGAACCTGGGAATCGCGGGATCAAAACCCGCTGCCTTACCGCTTGGCTATGCCCCAATTGTCAGTTGAAAAGAGAGATTGGTGCGGACGGAGAGACTTGAACTCTCACGCCGTGAGGCACTGGAACCTAAATCCAGCGTGTCTACCAATTCCACCACGTCCGCACAACAAGGAGGCTAAGTTTGGTGGCTACGGCGAGATTCGAACTTGCGACCCCAGCATTATGAGTGCTGTGCTCTAACCAGCTGAGCTACGTAGCCACTACCTAACTTTTTATTGCGCATCTCTCTGTGAGTGCGGCGCGTATTATGCAAATCGCTTCGCTAACCGTCAACCTCTTTTTGAGAAAAAAACACGCTTTTGAGCTTAACTGGTTAAAAAACGGCAAAAACGCTGAATAATCACACGCTTTTGCTCGGCACCGAGGCTTACCAGGGTAATTCTTCACCATTGCTGTGGTAAAAATGTCCGGTTTTTTCCAGCGTCAATTCGGCAATACGTTTAATTAAACGTCCAGCTGCCTCTTCGGCAGTGATATCGCCTCGATTTCCAACCATGTCGGTTTGTACGTAGCCCGGATGCAACAATACCACCGCAATGCCCTGGTCTTTTAAGTCCAGCGCCAGTGACTTACCGGCAGCGTTGAGTGCGGCTTTAGACATACGGTAGCCATAACGACTGCCGGAGCCATTATCAGCAATTGACCCCATGCGGCTGGTAATCAAGCCGACTTTACTGCCGTCGGATAAATTATCCAGCAATGCATCAGTCACCCGTAGTGGCGCGATGGCGTTGACTTCGTACTGCGCGCGCAGACTGCCGCCATCAATATCGCCAAGCTGATCATTGTTAAGCAGTCCGGCATTGTTAATCAGGATATTAATTGGCTTGCTGCCTATGGATTCTTTCATGCGCAGCAGGTCTGACTCCTTGGTCACGTCAATGCCTTCAATAATATCAACGTCCAGTGCGGTGAGTTGTTTGGAATTATTGCGACAGACCGCGGTGACTTTATAGCCGGCTTTGCTGTATTGCTTCGCAAATTGAAAGCCGATACCGCGATTAGCCCCTGTAATAACGACGTGTTTCATTTTATACCTCAGTTTGCTGCGGTGGCGGTTAATCGCTGATGCCACCTTCGGTTAATTTTTTAGGATCTAACAAGTGTTGCAACTTATCGCGCCCCAAATCAGTCATTTCATCGGCCACGTCTATAATGGCGCGCCCCTCTTGATAGGCTCTTTTGGCAATTTCTGCGGCTTTATTGTAACCAATCACCGGGTTTAGTGCGGTTACCAGAATTGGGTTTTTAGCCAGCGCTTCGTTCAACCGATCATGGTTAACTTCAAAGTCTTTAATCGCCTTGTCAGCAAGGCTGAGGCAACTGTTACTGAGTAATTCGATGGATTGTAATAGGTTATAAGCAATCACCGGTAACATCACGTTAAGCTGGAAGTTGCCCTGTTGCGCCGCGGTGGTTATGGTTGTGTGGTTGCCATTAACTTGCGCCGCCACCATAGCAATTGCCTCGGGAATGACCGGATTGACCTTGCCCGGCATGATGCTACTGCCCGGCTGCAGTGCTGTTAACTGAATTTCGCCCAAGCCCGCCAACGGTCCGCTGTTCATCCAACGCAGATCGTTGCTGATTTTGAGCAGGGTGGTTGCGAGCGTGTTGAGTTGCCCGTGCAACTGTAAATTTAATTCCTGGCCGGCAATGCCGGTAAATGGATTGGGCGAGGCTTTAAAATCACTACCACAATCATTTGACAATGCGCGGGCGAAGGCATCGGCAAATGCTTTCGGTGCGTTAATACCGGTACCGATGGCGGTACCGCCTTGTGGCAGGACCTTGCTGTGTTGCAGTAACTGCGGCAATTGGCCGGCGCTTTGATCCAGCTGCCCGGCCCAGGCATCAAGCTCCTGCACCATAGTCATTGGCATGGCATCCATCAAATGTGTACGACCGGTTTTAACCACGTCACGTAACGCTATCGCTTTGTTGCGGGTAACATCGATAAGGTGCTTGAGCGCCGGCTGCAGTTGTTGTTCAATCATCAGCACGCTGGCTATCTGCAGCGCCGTCGGAATAACATCATTGCTGGACTGGCTTTGATTAACATGGTCGTTAGGATGAACCTCTACGCCTTGTTGTTGGCAGAGATTAGCTATGACCTCGTTAACATTCATATTAGAGCTGGTGCCCGAACCTGTCTGGAATACATCCACGGGGAACTGCTGCTGGTGTTGGCCATCAATTATTTGCTCCGCGGCGGCGCGGATCGCGTCCCGTTGTTGTGCGGTTAAACCGGTGACCTCGGCATTAGCCGTGGCCGCTGCTGCTTTTACCCGGGCGATGGCTTTGATCATGGGCAATGGCAGAGTCAGGCCACTGATCGTAAAGTTATTAACAGCGCGTTGGGTTTGCGCCGCGTACAGCGCATCAGCAGGTACTTGTATCTCGCCCATGCTGTCTTGCTCGGTGCGATATCCGTTACTCATACCAAAACTCCTTCTTTTATCAGCGTTGCTGTAGTTATAGCAGTGGTTATAACAGATTACGCGAAGTCGATTGCCAAGATCACATCATGGTTGCAGAAATGGCGACATCAAGTAATCTAGAATTATTAATCAATAAATTGGATAGTTCTGTGAAGTTAATTTTAACCATTATTGCTACTCTGTTGTTGCCGTTTGCATTGCAAGCTCAGGCACAAACAACAATTAAGTTACGCGACAGCGCCGGTAACGAACTACCCAATGCTGTGGTTTGGGCTGCTGACGATGCTGTTAAATCGGGGGCGCGGATGACCCCGCAGCAGGTTAATATTGACCAGGTTAACCGTCAGTTTACGCCGTTTATGACGGTTATTCGCAAAGGCAGCGAAGTAACTTTCCCTAATAGTGACAATATTCGCCATCACGTTTATTCATTTTCTGAGCCTAAACCGTTCGAAATTAAGTTATATGCCAATGAAGAGCGACCGACTTTGGCTTTCGAACAAGCCGGTTTAGTCACGCTGGGATGCAATATTCATGATCAAATGATAGCGCATATCGTTATCACCGAACGCGAATCGGCGTGGATAAGTAACGCAGCCGGCGTCGTTGAGCTGCCGTTAGTGGCCGCCAACGGATCGGTAGCAGTCACCATTTGGCACCCCTGGATGGGCACTGACCTGGCTACTGCAAGAACTATCAAAATCGAACCTGGCACCAGCAACACGCTAACCCTTGAAGTGACGCCGCCGCAGCGCGAAGAAAAACCGAAATCTCGCCTGCAACAACGGTTTAATCGCACAGGTTCGCTATGATCCGCACTTTCAGGACACGCTTACTGATTATTTTATTATTGTTGGTCGCAGGCGCTCTGACGATATCCCTGGCGGCCATGGGCGTAGCGGTAAAGGAGCAGGTCGAGCGCTCGGTGAGTCAGGAGCTGGTGGTCAGTGATCGGGTGTTTAGGGAGCTACTGGATAACCGCAGCCAATTGTTAAAACAGGCAGCGGAAGTACTGACTGATGACTTTGGCTTTAAGCGTGCAGTGGCTACCGGCGACCGTGAGACGATAGTTTCTGCACTGGTTAATCATGGTGACCGTATTGGCACAGAGTTAATGGTATTACGGGGTCCCGACGGCGCTGAAATTGCTGCAACTCACAGTTTGCCAGCGTCCACAAATACAATCGACTCGGCTAATGCGGGCCAGCAATTAGCGTTGGTTGGAGGCGAGTTGTTTCAATTAATTACGGTGCCGGTACGGGCGCCACAACTGATTGCCTATGCGACCCTGGGGTTTACTATCGACTCATCGCTGGCTACTGAATTGCAGAGCTTGGCCAACGCCGATATTAGCCTTTGGCAAGAATCTAATAGCAGTGTGTTGGCATCAAGTCTGTCGGCTCGCGAACAGCAGGCTTTAAGTCAGTTATTAAAGAACGGCGAAGACCTGTCAACATGGCTCGAAACACAATCGCTGGTGGGTAAAGAGGCATTACTCAGCACCGATTCGGATGAACAGGTTCACGTATTGCTGTCGGCATCGATAGAAAAAGCCCTGCAGGAGTTTAATCAACTGCAATGGCATATTGCCGTCATCGCATTAATTGCGATGTTACTGGCTGGGGTCGTGGCGATATTGATGTCGCGCAGTGTCTCGCGACCGCTGGAGCGATTGATTAAGGCAGCACAACAATTACAACGCGGTGATTATGGTCAACTGCGTTTAGAGCAGCGTGATGATGAATTTGGTCAATTGGCGGTGACCTTTGATTCGATGCGCACCGCGATATCCGAACGTGAGCAAAGAATCTCGTTTCAGGCCATGCACGATCAATTAACAGGCTTGCCCAATCGCCGTTATTTTGCTGATTATCTGGGGCAGTGGTTAAAGGAACAACGTAGCGGCACCTTACTACTGGTAAATATCTATCAATTCAGAACGTTGAATGACAGCCTCGGGCAAAAAGTTGGCGACCAGGTGTTAGCGCAAATTGCTCAGCGCTTATCAGAACAAAGTGGCATCGAGTTCGTAGCCCGTGTCGGGGGGGATGAATTTGCCTTGTTATATTCCCCGTTATTGACTGAGGACAGTAGTCAGGTCAATGAATTGTCCCGTCAGTTGGCGGCGCCGGTAAAAGTTGGTGAAAGTGATTATCCGATCGCATTTAATTGCGCAGCGGTCGTTTTTCCGGAGCACGGAGACGGCTTCGATACGTTGCTGCGGCGGGCGCAAGTGGCTGTCCAGCGGGCGAAGTCGGAGCACGCGTTTGTCAGCTTTTACCGACATGGAATGGATGAACAACATCTGCGTCAGTTAACTATCCTCGAGCAGTTACAGCAGGCCTGTGACGGCAATGAATTAAAGCTTCTGCTGCAGCCAAAAATTGACTGCCAAACAGGCAAAACAATCGGCGCAGAAGCACTGTTGCGCTGGCATAGTCAGGTGCTCGGCTTTGTTGGACCCGATGAGTTTATTCCGTTGGCAGAGCAGTCCGGACTGATAAAGCAGCTGACCCGCTGGGTGTGTGAAACAGCGCTCGAGATCATACAGTCGCTAACGCTGCGGGATGGTGCGTTCAGCCTAAGTGTCAATCTGTCTGCAGTGGATTTGCTTAGCGATGAGATATTGCGATTATTTGATGATCTCAAACAGCTACAAAGCGACATTCATCAGTACTTAATACTTGAGGTCACCGAAAGTGCGATTGTAACCGACCCGGAGGCCGCAATTAGTCGTTTAAACTGGCTAAGAGAGCGGGGCTTTAGGGTGTCCATTGATGATTACGGAACTGGCTACTCGTCGCTGGCACAGATGCGCAACCTGCCGGTAAACGAGTTGAAGATTGATCGTGCCTTTGTGCAACCGTTAGCGAACAGTGTAGTTGATCAGTCGATTGTGCGTTCGACTATTCAGCTTGCCCATGAACTTAATCTATCAGTCGTTGCAGAGGGCGTCGAAGACGAGTCCAGCTGGCGGCTTCTACAACAACAAGGCTGCGATGTACTGCAGGGATTTTATTTTAGCAAGCCGATAGCCGTGGCTGAATTTAAACAGCGATTAGAGGATGAAGCGAATGAAAACTAAGTTGTCGGTAGCAGCCTGTGCGTGCGCCATGGCGGTGGCACTGACCAGCAGTGTGCATGCCAAGACGCCGGGCTCTAAGCTTTTGGCAACCGGTGGTGCATCGACCATCGAGGGCGCCGGAGGCGGGGGAATTGTGCCTTGGGCTACACTGAGTTCGTACGCTGATACCGGCGAGTGGGGCGCTACGGTTAATCTAAGCGAAGTTAGTGTTGACGATTTTCGTTTAAGCGTTAAGGGAATAAGTGCCTCCTGGAACAATCGCATCGAAGTATCTTACGCGCGCCAGACCTTTGATTTATCCACCATTGGCGGTGAGCTGGAGCAAAATATTGTTGGTGCCAAGGTACGTGTTGTCGGCGACCTTGTTTACGGTGATTTGCCCCAGATCAGTGTCGGCGCGCAACATAAGATTAATCAGAGCTTCGCGCTGCCGAGCGCCGTCGGCGCTTTAGATGATAGTGATACAGACTGGTACGTGAGCGCGGCCAAGGCCTGGTTAGATGGCCCGTTTCACCGCACCTGGGTGGCCAATGTGACAGCGCGCAATACCCGCGCAAACCAACTTGGGTTACTGGGTTTTGGCGGCGATGATGAGGCTGACTCGAGGTGGGTAGCTGAAGCGTCTGTGGCAATGTTTATTAATCGCTACTGGGCTGTCGGTGCAGAGTACCGGCAAAAGCCTGATAACCTGACATTTGCTGAGGAACAAGACTGGCGTGATATTTTTGTCGCTTATTTTCCTTCTAAGCGTGTGTCGTTGGTTGGCGCCTATACCGATCTTGGCAGCATTGCCGGACTTGATAATCAAAGCGGCTGGTACCTGTCAGTGCAGGCCGCATTTTAAGGAATGATGATGAAAACGTTATTATTTTCGTTGTTACTGTTAACCGCGCCGCTGGCGGCGGGAGAAAGCGTTTATCAACAACTCGGTGAAAAAGAGGGGATATCGGCAATAGTCGAAGAGATGCTCTACCGCGTGGGCGGCGATGAGCGGATTGTGCACCATTTTGATGGCGTCGATATTGTCCACGTCCACGAGCAAATCACCCTGCAAGTTTGTGACGTGGTTGGTGGCCCCTGTGAGTACAAAGGGGAAACAATGCAGGTTTCGCACGAAGGCATGGGCGTGACGCACGCGGACTTCAATGCATTGGTGGAACACCTGATTGCAGCGATGGAGAAACACGAGGTACCGGTTGCTGCACAAAATCAATTGTTAGCGGCTCTGGCACCCATGTACGAAGATATCGTGCAAGAATAAGCAACCAGTAAAAGCAAAAAAGCTGCTCTGGTGATTAGCCATGAGCAGCTTTTGTTTGCGGTTGGGGTTTATACGTTAAAACGGAAGTGAATCACATCACCGTCTTTAACGATATATTCCTTGCCTTCTAAACGCCACTTACCGGCATCTTTGGCACCCTGTTCGCCGTTGTGGGTAACAAAATCGTCATAACCAACAATCTCGGCACGGATAAAACCTTTTTCGAAGTCAGTATGGATGCGACCCGCTGCCTGCGGTGCCGTTGAACCCACTTTAACGGTCCAGGCTCTGACTTCCTTAGGTCCTGCGGTAAAATACGTTTGCAGGTTAAGTAGTTCATAACCAGCGCGGATTACGCGGTTTAAACCCGGTTCGTCCTGACCAATCTCAGATAAAAACTCTTCTTTATCGGCATCGTCGAGTTCCGCAATTTCAGATTCTATCGCTGCGCAAACCGCTACCACTACTGCGTTTTCCTTACTTGCGATATCGCGAACTTTATCCAGATACGGGTTGTTTTCAAAACCGTCTTCGTTAACGTTAGCGATATACATGGTCGGCTTTAACGTCAGCAGGTTATATGAACGGATGGTGGCCAGGTCGTCTTTGCTTAAATCGACCGAGCGTGCCATTTCGCCTTCATCAAGTGCCGGCTTTAATTTTTCCAGTACCGCGATTTCGGCTTTTGCCTGCGCATCGCCGCCTTTGGCTTTTTTACCTAAACGGTGGAGTGATTTCTCTACCGAATCCAAGTCCGCCAGTGCTAACTCGGTATTAATGGTATCGATATCATCAGCCGGGTTTACGCCACCGGCAACATGCACGATGTTATCGTCTTCGAAGCAGCGTACCACGTGGCCAATTGCATCGGTTTCGCGGATGTTAGCCAAAAACTGGTTGCCCAGCCCTTCACCCTGGGAGGCGCCTTTTACCAGACCAGCGATGTCGACAAACTCCATCGTTGTTGGCAGCACCCGCTGAGGGTTAACAATTTCGGCGAGCTTATCTAAGCGTGGATCGGGTACCGGTACCACCCCGGTGTTGGGCTCGATGGTACAAAACGGGAAGTTAGCGGCTTCGATGCCGGCTTTGGTTAGTGCGTTAAAAAGCGTTGATTTACCAACATTGGGTAAGCCAACAATACCACAGCGAAATCCCATGATGAGTTAACCTTTGTGTTGTGGACGGTAGCTGTGTAAGCGTTGTAGCGCTTCGGTCCAGCCCTGTTCCATTAATGTATCAATACTACGACTGGCTTCGTCAATGCAGTCGTCGATTAGTTGTTGCTCGGCGGCAGGGGCCTTACCCAATACAAAACCGGTTACCTTAGACTTGTGTCCCGGATGTCCGATACCAATACGCAAGCGCATAAAGTCCTGCGAGCCGATTTGCGCGATAATGTCTTTGATACCGTTATGCCCGCCGGCACCGCCACTTTTTTTATATTTAGCAACGCCGGGTGGCAGGTCAAGTTCATCGTACGCCACCAGAATTTCGTCGGCAGGGATCTTATAAAAGTTGGCAATATGTGCGACGGAAAAACCACTACGGTTCATGAAGTTCTGTGGCAACATAATACGCATGTCATCGGCGCCACGTTGATAGCGACCGATTAACGCTTTTGACTTGGTATCTGCAGATAAGGTAATGCCGTGTCGGCGACAAAAGTCTTCAACTAACCAAAAACCCGCATTGTGGCGGGTTTTTTCGTATTCGGGGCCTGGATTCCCCAGGCCCACAAGTAGCTTTATAGAGGTTCCCATGACAGGACGTGACTTACTCTTTGTCAGCGTCGTCTTTGCTGTTTTCAGCAGGAACTTCGTCTGGTGCTACGGTCTCTGACTCGTCTACTTCTTTCTCTACACGTGGTGCAGTGATAGAAACGACTGCCTGGTCGTGGTCTTCGCCTTTAGTAAGCTCAACCAGTTCAACACCGTTAGGAAGGTTCAGGTCGGTCAAGTGAATGGTGTCACCGATGCTCAAATCAGCAATGTCGACTTCCAGGTATTCTGGCAAGTCTTTCGGCAATACCAACACTTCTACGTCGTTTACGTGATGGACAATAACACCGCCTTCTTCTTTAACGCCTTTTGCAGTCGTTTCATTCAAGAAGTGCAATGGAATGTTGGTATGCAACTTGTGACCTTTCTCGACACGTTGGAAGTCAAGGTGAGTCAACTTAGGTTTGTAAGGGTGGCGTTGCATGTCTTTTAAGATGCACTGCTCTTTTTTACCGTCGATATCCAGCGTCAGGATGTGCGAGTAAAAACCTTCGTAGTCAGCCAGGTTGTTGACTTTGTTGTGATCCATTTCGATTGCTACCGGGTCACCTTTACCGCCGTAAATGATGCCTGGTACTTTGTCTGCGCGACGTAGGCGGCGGCTCGCACCTTTCCCCTGGTCCGCGCGGACACTTGCTTTAATTGTGTAGTCTACTGTAGCCATAATGATGGGCTCTCTTATCTAATAAGTGATTGTTTTGTCTACATTCGCGACCAAATGTAGACCCAAATAATCAGATACCGGCGTGCAGCCGGTATCTGAAGGCGCGCAATAGTACCACCGGGGCGCTACTATTGCAATATTCAGGCGGGTAGGATCAGCTAAATTAGTAATCAAACATAGCCGAAATAGATTCTTCGTTACTGACCCGGCGTAGTGCTTCAGAGAGCATACCTGATAACGTCAGCTGCGTGACTTTACCCGTCGCTTTCATCTCTTCACTTAGCGGAATACTGTCGGTAACGATAAATTCATCGATGCATGATTCGGTAATGTTCTTAACCGCAGAACCTGAGAACACCGGATGTGTTGCATAAGCAAATACGCGCTTAGCGCCATGTTGCTTAAGCGCTTCAGCCGCTTTACACAAGGTGCCGCCGGTGTCGATCATGTCGTCAACGATAATGCAGTCACGGCCTTTGACATCACCGATGATGTGCATGACCTGCGAGACGTTAGCCGACGGTCGACGCTTATCAATAATGGCCAGATCGGTATCATCCATTAACTTGGCGAAGGCACGTGCCCGCACTACACCACCGATGTCAGGTGATACCACGGCAGGGTGGTCAAAGTTTTGTTGGCGCATGTGTTCAAGCAATACCGGTGTGCCGAACACGTTATCGACAGGGACATCAAAAAAGCCCTGAATTTGTTCAGCATGCAAGTCGACCGTTAATACCCGGTCCACGCCCACACTGGATAAAAAGTCGGCGACGACTTTGGCGGTGATAGGCACACGGGCAGAACGCACGCGGCGATCCTGACGAGCATAACCGAAGTATGGCATAACGGCAGTGATACGCCCGGCGGAGGCACGGCGCAGGGCGTCAACCATGACGATAAGCTCCATTAAGTTATCGTTGGTTGGGGCACAGGTAGACTGCAATAAAAAAACGTCCGAGCCACGGACGTTTTCATTAATAGAGACACTGATTTCACCGTCGCTAAAGCGGCCGACGGAGGCTTCGCCCAGCTTAATATACAAGCGATCGGCGATTTTCTGGGCGAGTTCTGGCGTGGCGTTACCAGCAAAGAGTTTCATGTCAGGCACAACAAACCTCGACTAAGTTTGGGTTAATGTCCGGATAAGCGATGAACGGTTCTGGCCTTGCGCGACAAAACTGTGCAGTTCACTGAACTGCTGTTGTGCGCTCGCTGCAGCATCATATGTATCAAAGCGTGCAAATAAGCACGCGCCGCTGCCAGTGAGCCGAGTCGGGGCGTATTGTAGCAATCGGTCACGTAGTTTGGCAACTTCGGGATACCGATCACAGACCACGGGTTCGAATACGTTGGTGGTGTTGTCAAACTGCCATTCGTTTGCAGTGATAGGCGGACAGTCACGTTGTAATTGGGGATCGGCAAATAGTTCCGGCGTGGCAATGGCAACGTTTGGCTTAACCACAAGATACCAGGGGGTTGCGGGTTCGACATCACTAAATTGCTCGCCAATACCCTCGGCAAATGCTGCATGCCCGTGAATAAAAATCGGTACATCGGCGCCTAATTTTAAGCCCAGCTCAAGCAGCTGTTGTTGCGATAAAGGCGCTCCCCATAGCTTATTAAGCCCCACCAGCGTTGTCGCTGCGTCAGATGAGCCGCCGCCTAAGCCAGCGCCCTGCGGCAGGCGTTTATGCAGTACGATATCAGCGCCGCGCACAGGCAGTTGTGCCCGTTTAATGGCGCTTTGCAGTTGCTGTGCTGCCCGTAATACCAGGTTTTGTTGCGCGCTGATATGGCTGGTTGAATCGGTTAGCGTCAACTGGTCGTCTGTGCGTGGGGCAAATATCAGGGTATCGGCGTAATCAACAAACTGAAAAACCGTTTGTAAATTATGGTAGCCGTCGTCGCGTCGACCGACAATGTGCAAAAATAAGTTGAGTTTGGCTGGTGCCGGAAGCTCCAACTGGGTCATAGCGTGTCTGCATCCTGGGTAACGGGTTGAGCTGTTAATGACGGGGTTAGTTGCCACTCGTTCATTTGTATTTTAATCAACAGTTGCGCCGATTGCAGTTGAATTTGTTGTGGCAGTGGGTCAGCAGCGTCGCCATAAAACCACTGAATAGACCAGTGCTCAGCGTTAGCTCTCGTGACACTGGCCGCGGCCAGACGTCCGCCGCTGATAAACTGACGCTGGTTTAAGGTCGGCGTGACCTTGCCTAATACCCATTGACTCAGTTCATCGAGTGGCAAGCGTGCGCCGAGCACGCGTTGCAGGAGTTGTTCGGCATTATCGCCCTGATAGCGTTCGCCTTCTAATGTTAACTCGGCGTGCTCAGGGAGCATCGTTAAGGTCGCCAGTTGTCCTTTAAGCGGGTGTGAAAAGCGCAGCTGTTGCCGCGTATCGGGCTGTCGCTGCCAGCGCCAGTCAAGGTACAAACCATCGCGCTCATTAGTTTGGCGTTGAATAATCGCCAGTCGCGCCGATAGCTGCCATCGGAAAATTGAATCTAAACGTTGTTGATGTGCATCGACCAGGGTTTGGTCGGTGTTTTTTAATACCGGCTGTTGGTTCGGCGTGGAGATAGAACAACCAACCAGAACCAGCGTTAATAGTGCAACAGAGAGCCGTTTGAGGAGCATAACGGCTGGGTTAAACAGGCTGTCCATTCGATTAAATCCCTTCACCAACAACGCCTTTAGCCAGTAAAATTGACAACAGTTGAACAGAAAGCCGACGTACTTTCAATAATTAAGGCTTTCACGTACAATCTGCCCACTAACCCATTGACCACGTTGAGACAACGAGTTTCTGCAGCGGATGACCATTTCAGCCCTCGGTATAAATCACAAAACAGCACCGGTAGATCTGCGCGAACGCGTCGCCTTTTCGACCGAACAGCTGGATACAGCGCTTCAGGCAATTCGACAGCTTCAGGGCGTTGACGAGGCTGTTATTGTGTCAACCTGTAATCGCACCGAAATATATTGTCAGGGCAAGGTGTCAGGCGATTTACTGCTGGGCTGGCTAGCGGGTTTTCATGGCTTAGCGCCGGATGCCCTGCAACAACATCATTATGTCTACCAGGATCGGCAGGCCATAAGCCACTTAATGTCGGTTGCCAGCGGCCTGGATTCGCTGGTGCTGGGCGAGCCGCAAATTCTGGGACAGGTTAAACAGGCCTATCAGTTAGCTAAACGGCAAACCGCCGTCGGCGGCATTCTGGAGCGTTTGTTTCAACAGACTTTTCGAGTCGCAAAGACGGTGCGTAACGAAACTGAAGTTGGCCAAAACGCTGTATCAGTAGCCTACGCCGCGGTGAGTCTGGCGAAACATATATTTGCTAAACTTAACCAGTCCAGGGTATTGCTTATTGGCGCTGGTGATACCTCTGAGCTGGTTGCGCAACATCTGCAACAACAGGGAGTGGCCGACATTACCGTGGCCAACCGAACCTTGCAGCGGGCAGCAGAGCTGGCGCAAAAAATAGGTGGCAAAGCGCATAGCCTGGCTGAGTTAGGCGAGTTACTGCCACAAGCTGACATCGTCGTTAGTTCTACTGCCAGCACCTTGCCTATTGTCGGTAAAGGCAGCATCGAAAGCGCGCTAAAAAAGCGACGCCACCGGCCCATGCTGTTAATCGACCTGGCGGTGCCAAGAGACATTGAAGAACAGGTTAATGAATTAGACGACGCTTACCTTTATACAGTTGATGATTTGCAAAATATCATCAGCGAGAATATTAAAAACCGAGAGCAGGCGGCGCGACAGGCGCAGGTCATAATCCAGCAGCAAAGTGAAGAATTTGGTGACTGGTTAAAATCGTTAAATAGTGTTGGGCTAATCCGCGACTATCGCGGTCAAACACAGCAAATAGCTCAGCAGCAGTTACAAAAAGCGCAGCAGTTATTGGCGCAGGGTAAGCCAGCCGAAGATGTTTTACAGTTGCTGGCGCACCGGTTGACGCAACAATTAACGCATCAGCCAACCCAATTAATTAAGGCAGCGGGTGAACATAATGATCAAAATTCACTGGCGCTATTGCAACAGTTATTAACCCGTGAAAATGGCGGTGTTAACGAGAATAACAACGAGGAATAACGACAGTTCATGAATCCATCGATTGAACGAAAATTAGAAGGCCTGTTAGAACGTTATCAGGAAGTGCAGGCGTTATTGGGTGAAGCCGATATTATCGCTGATCAAAATCGATTTCGGGCGCTTTCTAAGGAATATTCGCAGTTAGAGGAAGTGGTCGACAATTTTGAACGTTTCCGACAAGCACAGGCGGACTTAGATGCAGCGCACGAAATGGCCAACGATGATGATGCCGATATGCGCGAAATGGCAGCTGACGAAATAAAAGCGGGTGAACACGCGGTTGAAGAGCTGGAGCAGCAGCTACAAGTCTTGCTGCTGCCAAAAGACCCCAATGATGACCGTGCTTGTTATTTGGAAATTCGTGCAGGTGCTGGTGGTGACGAAGCAGCCATATTTGCCGGTGATCTGTTCCGTATGTACAGCCGCTATGCCGAAGCAAACGGCTGGAAAGTCAGTGTAGTATCGGCCAGCGATGGCGAGCATGGCGGCTATAAAGAAGTTATCGCCCACATGAGCGGTGATGGCGTTTATGGCAAAATGAAATTTGAATCAGGTGGACACCGGGTACAACGTGTGCCGGAAACTGAGTCGCAGGGGCGGGTGCATACCTCGGCCTGCACCGTGGCGGTGTTGCCGGAAATTCCTGAAGCCGAGGCGATTGAGATCAATCCGGCGGATCTGCGCGTTGATACCTTCCGTGCGTCGGGTGCCGGCGGACAGCACGTTAACCGCACCGACTCTGCGATCCGGCTTACCCACTTACCAACGGGCGTAGTGGTCGAGTGTCAGGAAGAGCGTTCGCAGCATAAAAACCGTGCTAAAGCGATGTCGGTATTGCAATCACGCTTGCAACAGCGGGAAGACGAAAAACGCCAGCAGGAAGAGGCCAGCACGCGCCGCAACTTGGTCGGTAGTGGTGATCGTTCTGAGCGGATTCGTACCTATAACTATCCGCAAAGCCGGGTTACTGATCACCGTATTAATCTGACGCTGTATCGGTTAGACGAGGTGTTGGCGGGTAGTCTGTCACTTATTCTGGATCCGATTATTACTGAGCACCAGGCGGATCAACTGGCCGCATTGGCGCAGGAACAACAGTAACTCAATGCAACCAACAATTGCCGAAGCTCAGGCGTGGTGCCGACAGCAGCTAATTGATGCAGACAGCCCGGCCGTTGATAGCCGGGCGCTGTTATGTCACGTACTGCAACAGTCGGCCGCTTATTTAATGACCTGGCCGGAACAGCAATTGTCGGTTAGCCAGTGGCAGCAGTTACAACAGCTGACTGATAAACGTCGTCAGGGTCATCCGGTTGCGCACCTTACCGGACAACGGGAGTTTTGGTCGCTATCGTTAACTGTTAACAACAGTACGCTGATTCCGCGGCCTGATACCGAAACGTTAGTGGCCACAGCGCTGGAACTATCACTACCTTCACAGGCGCGGGTGCTGGATTTAGGCACCGGAACCGGTGCCATCGCACTGGCGCTTAAGTCAGAACGTCCTCAGTGGCAGATTAGTGCGCTGGATGCGTCGGCCGACGCGGTCGCATTGGCTCGGCATAACGCGCAGCGGTTGGCGCTGGATATCGAGGTGCAACAAAGTCACTGGTTTGCAGATATCGACGCCGCTGAATTTGATTTAATTGTTGCTAATCCGCCTTATATCGATGCCAATGATCCACACTTAAGCCAGGGCGACGTCAGGTTTGAACCGCGCTCAGCGCTGGTGGCAGCGCAGCAAGGATTAGCTGATATAGCGACGATTGCCGGCCAGGCTGGTAACTGGCTAACGCCCGCTGGGTGGTTGTTGTTTGAGCATGGCTGGCAACAAGCTGACTCGGTCGTTGAGCTACTGCGCCAAAACGGTTATAAACATGTTAACCGCTGGACAGATTATGGTAGTGTAGAACGAGTAACAGGCGGCCAGAAGGCAGGTTAAAGAGGGATTATTATGAGCAATCAGTTTATGTTTGCAGATGAACCGGGTCAGCAGGCTCCAAGTATTCCGACGGAAAATTGGAAGATTCTTATTGTTGATGATGAGCCTGAAGTGCATGCCGTAACAAAACTTGCCTTAAGTGACTTTAATTTTCTGGGCCGCGGACTGGAATTTCATAGTGCCTTTTCTGGTAAAGAAGCCTATGAGCTGATAGAGCAACACCCGGATGCCGCTATCCTGCTGCTGGATGTGGTGATGGAGACCGATGATGCGGGTTTAAAAGTAGCACGCTACATACGCGAACAGGCGCAGAATCACTATACCCGAATTATTTTACGAACCGGCCAGCCGGGTCAGGCGCCCGAACGCACGGTTATCGTTAATTACGACATTAATGATTATAAGTCTAAAACCGAATTAACGGCGCAAAAGCTATTCACTGCGGTGATGTCATCGTTGCGGTCGTACCGCGATATCATGTCGATTGATCAAAGCCGCCATGGGCTGGAAAAAATTATTGCTGCTTCATCTAACTTGTATGCGTTGCAACCGATGAATAGCTTTGTCGACGGCTTGGTGCAACAGTTGAGCTGGGTTATTGGCGGGGCACGCCAAACCTTGTATGCAACCGCCGATAGTCAGGGTAGAAGCTATCAGGTGGTAGCCGCTTATGGCGAGGATTCGGGGGTTGCCGTGGGGCAAACATTGCGCTCCGTATTGCCGGCCGAAGCGTTGTCAGAGCTTGACGATGTTATTGCTAACCACGGTAGCTACTACGGTGACGACTTTGTCTTGCTTTACTGTCGCAGTCATTGTCGCCCACATGGCTCGGTGTTGTTTATTGGTGGTATTTCGCGGCAGTTGACTGATGATGACCACCATGTGCTGCAACTATTCTCGGAAAACGTGCAGCTGGCGCAGGATAACGTTGTCTGTTTGGAAGATTCGGATCAGTTTCTTGCGCGTCTGGGGGACCAGTTAATGGAGCTGCGAAGCGCGGCATTCGAGCCCGAGTCTCTGCCGCCGGCTGCAGCGCTAGCGTATCGTGTGGCCCAGCTAGTTAGCCCGGCGAATGAAGCTAAAAATACCGCGTTAGCCTGGTTCCTTTACGAACCGGCGGGGCCGCTGTTGCAATGTGCGCCAGATTCCGTTGCTGCTAACGAAACCACCTGCCAACAAAGAGTGTCACGCTCGCTGCGTGCGCTGGCACATGGCCAGCATGTGGCAACTCAGGTTGCCCACCGGGCATTGATCGAACGGCTGGAACGTTGGGATGGCATGGGGTTACCTGAGGGTAAGCAGGGTGTAGCCATTGGTACCAGCACGCAGGTATTGTTAATTACCGAACAGTTACTGGAGTGGCAGGCACAACAGTTATCAGAAGACGATATCAAAGTTCGTCTGGAGGCAGAAAAAGGGCGTTATTATTCGCCGGAATTTCTTGATGCGGTCGTACCGCAGCTCAAACAACTAAGCTAAAAGGAGCACGCTGTGTACGTTGCATTTAAACATCTACACGTTTTATTTGTCGTTATCTCGGTCATATTTTTTATCACTCGCTTTGTCTGGAAGCAGCTAGAATCGGGCATGCTACAAAAAAAGTGGGTGAAAATAGTACCGCATATCAACGACACCTTATTATTGCTCAGTGCGATCGCTATGCTGGTTATCAGTCAGCGCGCGCCGATTGCAGACCCCTGGGTAACCGAAAAAGTACTGGGTGTTATTGGCTATATTGTGTTTGGTTTGGTGGCGCTAAAAGGTAGCAGCCGAGCTGTTAGCTGGTTTGGTTTTGTGGTTGCCTGTGTCTGGCTGGCTGCGCTATTTCATGTTGCCTTTGGCAAAATGCCGTTGGTGCTGGGCTAATTATTGTTCATGGTGACTATGCAGTATTCGTTTCTTCAACAATGTGACAAAGAAGTTGTTCCGACCATTGAATTGGTTTGGGAGATCAGCCGCCAGCTCGAGTTGGGCCGCGGCTGTGATTTGGCCGATTTTCGCCACCAACTGGATGAGTTCTCCGGGTTTGTTAATGCCGCCGACCGGCATCAGAAAATGGCTCAGTTAAATGATTTTTTCTATCGCCAGTTGGGTTACAGCGATGCCCCGGAAAGCTGGGTAAAGTCCCACCGGATTAGTGTTGACCAGGTGGCGGCTTTTCGAACCGGGGTGCCGTTGGTACTGGCAATGCTGCTGCGCGAATGCGCCGCACACGCAGGTATCGAACTGCAAGTCGTTGATTTTCCTGGTTATCCGATGCTCAAACTGACCGAAGATGACCGTACCGATTTTATCGACCCACAAAACGGTCAGTTCGTTCGCTATCAGGAAGTCATGGAGCGCTTTGAAGATGTCATGGAAGGCGATGCAGAATTCTGCTGGGAGTGGGCCGAACCAACGCCGCAGAAAGCCTTAATCGAAGCCTATTTGACTGAATTAAAACACTGTTTAATGGCTGAAGCCCGCTTCGAAAAAGCGCTGCGCTGTGTGCAGATGTTATTGACGTTGCAACCCGATGACCCTTACGAGATCCGGGACCGGGGCTATCTTTACGAAGAGTTAGGCTGCCAGCACGTGGCCGTCGACGACTACCAGTATTTTGTTGACCAATGTCCGGATGACCCTAGTGCCGAGATAATTAAGCTACAACTGGAAAGTTACTCAGGGCCTCAGGACGTATTTCACTAATGCCAGTGCAGGCAAAAATTATAATAAGGAGATAAGTAATGCTAGCTGCCGCGCCGGTCGCCGCTGAAACAACGGCATTAATCACCAACGATGGTGTTATAACGGGCTTATTGCTTGCGATTTTAGGGCTGGTCTTCTACACCCAATCGAGCCAGCACCCCGCGTTACAAAAATTCTATAAATTTGTTCCAGCGTTGTTGCTTTGTTACTTCCTGCCTTCCTTGCTTAATACCTTTAATATAGTTGACGGTAATGCCACGGCGGTAACCGATATTACCATGGACTATCTGTTGCCTGCCTGCATGGTATTGCTGACTCTGAGCCTGGATTTAAAAGCCGTGGTTGGGTTGGGCTCAAAAGCCTTGATACTGTTTTTAACCGGCACCCTGGGTATTGTAATTGGTGGGCCAATCGCTTTGTTGGCGGTGTCTGCTGTATTTCCAGAAATGCTCGGAGGGGCAGGCCCTGACGCCGTTTGGCGCGGCATGACCACTATCGCCGGTAGCTGGATTGGTGGCGGTGCAAACCAGGCCGCGATGAAGGAAGTTTACGAAGTCGGCGGAGAAATCTTCTCGGCCATGGTGACGGTCGATATTATTGTTGCGAACCTGTGGATGGCCGTGCTGTTGTATATGGCTGCTAATTCAAAGCAAATTGATGCGCGTACCGGAGCCGACACATCAGCAATTGATGCGATAAAAGAAAAGGTCGAAGCGTATCAGGCGCAACATGTTCGCAATCCGAGTTTACGTGACTTGATGTTGATTCTTGCTGTTGGTTTCGGCGTGGCCGGTTTAGCGCATTTATTGGCTGATGCAATTGCACCAGCGATTGGCACCCACTTACCTTATTTGCGCAAGTTTAGTCTTGATAGTCTATTTTTCTGGGTGATTGTATTAGCAACCGCAGGCGGTATCGCGTTGTCGTTTACCCGCGCTCGCACGCTTGAGGCCGCGGGTGCTTCTAAGATCGGCTCAGTCTTTGTTTACATCCTGGTGGCCAGTATTGGTTTGCATATGGACGTAACGGCCATAGTTGATGCGCCCAAATATTTTCTAATTGGCGCGATATGGATGCTTATTCATGCGGGACTGATGCTGTTTGTGGCTAAATTATTAAAAGCGCCGGTGTTTTATATGGCGGTAGGTAGCCAGGCTAACGTCGGCGGGGCTGCTTCAGCGCCTGTGGTGGCCTCGGCATTTCATCCATCGCTGGCGCCGGTCGGTGTGTTACTGGCAGTAATGGGCTACGCTTTGGGTACATATATGGCTTATCTGGCCGGCCAGATACTCCGCGTTGTCGGTAGTTAACAAGGAATGAAAACGCTATGATTGCTTCGCTTAAACTTAATACGATTGATATTGCTAACGATAAACCATTCGTGTTGTTCGGCGGCATGAATGTTCTGGAGTCTCGCGACCTGGCGTTGCGGATTACCGAGCACTATGTGACGGTTACCGAAAAGTTAGCTATTCCGTATGTGTTCAAAGCTTCATTTGATAAAGCCAATCGCTCGTCTGTTCATTCCTATCGCGGCCCGGGGATGGAAGAAGGGTTAAGAATATTTGAGGAAATTAAACAGCAGTTTAATGTCCCGTTAATTACCGATATTCACGAACCTCATCAGGCCAAACCTGTCGCCGAGGTGGTTGACGTTTTGCAGTTACCGGCCTTTCTGGCACGGCAAACGGATCTGGTTGTGGCATTAGCAGAAACCGGCAACCTCATTAACGTTAAAAAGCCGCAATTTCTGGCACCAGCTGAGATGCAGCACATCATTACTAAATTCCGCGAAGCCGGCAACGAGAATGTCATGTTGTGCGAGCGGGGATCCTGCTTTGGCTACAACAACCTGGTGGTTGATATGTTAGGCATGGACGAAATGAAGCAACAAGCTCCGGTCATATTTGACGCCACTCACGCATTGCAGCGGCCCGGCGGCCGTTCGGATTCTGCCGACGGGCGCCGGGCGCAGGCCGCACAGTTGGCACGCTCCGGTATGGCGCTGGGTATTGCGGGCTTGTTTATTGAAGCACACCCTGATCCTAATAATGCAAAATGTGATGGGCCTTGCGCGTTACCGTTACAGGCACTGCAACCGTACCTTGAACAAATGAAGGCGGTTGATGATTTGGTCAAACAATTTGCACCGCTGGACACCTCAGCGTAAAACCTTAACGGCACATAAAAAGTAACTACCATGATGCAACAGGCGGCAGTCGTTCAGGATAATCGTCTAAAACCGCAACAGGCGGCGAAACTTTTATCCAAAGCTATCGGAGCGCTTATTGCGCTTCTGTCGGTGGCTTTGTTAGCGCCTTTTGTATTGGCAGCAGTCAATAGTGAAAAGGACCAGTGGACTTATCTGACACTGGCTGTAATTGGCATAATAACGGGGCTGGTGCTGTTTTCGCAAAAAACCGGCGAGGCAAAATTACGTGCGCGGCAGGTATTTTTGCTGACCACCTTATGCTGGGTTTGTGCAAGCCTGTTTGCCACCCTTCCGTTTGTTTTTGCGCAACCGTATTTGGGATTCACCGACGCCTGGTTTGAAGCCATGTCCGCCATTACCACTACGGGTGCAACTGTTATCGTTGGCTTGGATGAGTTGCCAAAATCAGTGTTGTTGTGGCGTGGCATGCTGCAATGGCTTGGTGGTATCGGTATTATCGTTATGGCGATGGCTATTTTACCGTTTTTGCAAGTGGGTGGCATGCGCTTATTCCAGGCCGAATCATCGGATATGTCGGGTAAATTTTTACCGCGATCCAGTCTGATGGTCATGGCCATCGGCAAAGTCTATCTGTTACTGACGGCGCTGGTAATATTGCTTTATGCGTTAGGCGGAATGCAGACCTTCGATGCCTTTGTACATGGTATGACAACTATCGGCACGGCCGGATTTTCCAACTATGATGCTTCGTTTGGACACTTTGCCGATAGTCCTTTTTTAATTGTGGTCGGTACTATTTTTATGGTCGCCGGTGCATTGCCTTTTGTGCTCTATATCCGCGCTATGAAAAAGGACATCGAGCCAATTATGAAAGACACCCAGGTACGTGCCTTTCTGATTTTTTTATTACTCACTATCGTTATCATAGCCCTGATCCAAGTGGGCAAAGGGCGTGAGTGGGGCGATGCCTTTTTGCATACCGCATTTAACGTCGTATCGGTTGTTACCACTACCGGGTATGCTACCGAGGACTACGGCCAGTGGGGCAACTGGTCGATAATGATTTTCTTTTACCTGATGTTTGTCGGTGGCTGTACCGGCTCGACTGCCGGCGGCATGAAGATTTTTCGTTTCCAGTTATCGCAGTTGTTATTGCGGCGACAATTTAGTCAGTTGATCCACCCTAACTTGGTGCAAGTACAAACTTATCAGGATCGACGGGTTAATGATTCGTTACTTGGCTCTATGGTAGCGTTTTGTTTTACCTACTTTTTGCTGGTTGCTGCCATCGCGTTAGGACTGTCGCTTTTTAATCTCGACTTTATGACATCAATTTCGGGTGCAGCCTCTGCGGTGAGTAACGTGGGCCCTGCGCTTGGCGATATCATCGGCCCTAGTGGAAATTTTTCCAGTCTACCTGACGGGGCTAAGTTTCTGCTGATATTTGCCATGTTAGCCGGGCGCTTAGAAATCATGACGGTATTGATTTTGTTCCATCGTCATTACTGGCGTCATTAATCGGCCACCCGCCTTAACGGCACGCGAAGGAGTAGTGGAATGGACGGATGGTTAGCGGCGCTTACCGTAAGTGCGCTTAGTGGGGGTATGACTGCTGTCGGGGCAGCGCCAGTACTGATTGGCTGGCGTCCGAGTGAACGCAATACCAATGCGTTACTCGGTTTTGCGGCAGGCGTGATGCTGGCAGCGTCATTTTTCTCGTTGATTGTGCCGGCATTAGAGATTGCTGAGCAACAATTCGGCGAAGGATTGATCCCGCCGACGATTGCTGTTTTCGGTATCATCATTGGTGCACTACTTATCGCATTGATTGACCGTATGGTTCCGCATGAGCACTTTGTAAAAGGAGCAGAGGGACCGTCGGGTATTCGGCTTAACCGGTTGTGGCTGTTCATTATTGCCATCACTATCCATAACATTCCTGAAGGCTTATCGGTCGGCATTACTGCCGCCGGCGGCGATTACGACGCCACCGTTGCTATCGCTTCCGGTATCGGTTTACAAAACGTCCCGGAAGGGCTGGCGGTGGCACTTGCGTTACTGGCGATCGGCTACAGCCGTTTGCACGCCTTTGTTGTAGCAGGTTTAACCGGTGCAGTAGAGCCCTTAGGCGGATTATTGGGCGGCTGGTTTGTCGGTATCGCTGATTGGTTTTTACCCTGGGGATTGCTGGTTTCCGCCGGAGCGATGATCTTTGTCATCAGTCATGAAATTATTCCCGAGACCCATCGTGAAGGTCATCATTCCCGTGCCAGCATTGGCCTAATGTTGGGCCTTGTGCTGATGTTATTCCTGGATGTGTGGCTGGGGTAGCAAGCTACCACTAAATAGTTTCAGCGAACACTTGATCGCTGAAACGAAGTGAATTAAATTAAACGCATGTTTAAAATATGCGTTTATAATTATGTCTGAATCGGCAGTACGCCCTAAAAAATCAAAAGTTTCTACGCAAAAAAAGATACTGGATGCAGCTGAAACCCTGTTTGCACGAGAAGGCTTCGAGCAAACGTCGTTGCGTCAAATTACCCAGGAGGCGGATGTTAACCTTGCCTCTGTCAATTATCACTTTGGCTCAAAAAAAGCACTGATTCAAGCCGTTGTGGCGCGTTACATGAATGTTTTTATGCCCGCGCTGGAGACCGAGCTAAAACGGCTTGATGACAAACCCGAAATCGACAGTCTGGCAGTATTCGCCAGCTTCAAGGCTCCCCTAATCAGTTTAGATCAGGTGCATAAGCGTGGTACTGAACACTTTTTAAGGCTATTGGGGTTTGCCTATTCAGAAACCCAGGGACATTTGCGACGTTACACGCAAACGGCCTTTGGCGACGTGTTGCAACACCTGCTAGCCCTGTTACATCGGGCTAATCCGAAACTAACTGAACAAGATATGTTCTGGCGCTTACATTTTGTCCTTGGTGCCACGGTCTTTGCCCAGGTATCCGGGCAGGCGTTGATTGAAATCGCGCAAGCAGAGTTTGACGAGCGTGCGGATATTCAAACTGTGATAGAGCACCTGATTACGTTTATTGCCGGTGGTTTAGATAGTCAGTTAGACGGTTAAGCAAAGCCTTACTGTTTAAACTACACTTTATTGATGAATGGTTAGCTGGAGAAAACCATGGAAATTATCATTTTACTGATTGTGTTATTAGTGATTGTGCTGGCGGTGGCTGAAATACGCCGCAGCCTTATCACCAAGCCGGTGTTTGCGTTGTTCAAGCGTATTTTACCGCCGTTGTCTGATACTGAACGCGAAGCCATGGAAGCCGGCGATGTCTGGTGGGATGGTGAGTTGTTTAGCGGACGGCCGGACTGGCAAAAACTATTAGATATGCCGGAGCCTAAGCTGACGGAAGATGAGCAGGCGTTCGTCGATAATCAGCTGGCGACACTGTTGGCGATGCTGGATGATTTTAAGATTGTGCAACAGGACCGTGATTTACCTAAGCAGGTATGGGACTATCTGCGTAAAGAACGCTTCTTTGCGATGATTATTGGCAAAGAATTCGGCGGACTTGATTTTTCTCCAGCGGCGAACTCCTATATTGTTTCGCGCATTGCGACCCGGTCTATTAGTGCAGCTGTTACGGTAATGGTGCCTAATTCGCTGGGTCCGGGCGAGTTGCTAACCCATTATGGTACTAAACAGCAGCAGGATTACTGGTTGCCACGACTGGCAGACGGAACAGATATCCCGTGTTTTGCGTTGACCGGGCCGGAAGCGGGCTCGGACGCTGGGGCTATTCCCGACGAGGGCGTCATCTGCAAGGGCACGCTGGATGGTGAAGAAGTTGTCGGTATTCGCCTAAACTGGTCGAAGCGTTACATCACTCTGGCGCCGGCAGCGACGGTATTGGGTCTGGCTTTTAAACTCTACGACCCTGAAGGGTTGTTAGGCGATAAGAAAGAAATCGGTATTACCTGTGCGTTAATACCGACTGATCACGATGGTGTCGAAATTGGTGATCGTCACTTCCCGCTCAACCAGTCTTTTTTAAACGGTACCACCTACGGTAATGACGTTTTCATTCCACTGGACTGGATTATTGGCGGTACAGATTACGCCGGTAAAGGCTGGCGCATGTTGGTTGAGTGTTTGTCAGCGGGCCGCGGTATTTCGTTACCGGCACTGGCGGCGGCGTCAGGCCATGTGACCCAACGTATGACCGGCGCCTATGCCTATGTTCGTCAGCAATTCGGTTTACCGATTGGTGTGTTTGAGGGCGTGCAGGAAGCCATGGGTAAAATTGGCGGCACCAACTATACGCTGGAATCGATGCGCCGCTTAACAATTAATGCGCTGTGCCAGGGCAAAAGCCCATCGGTCGTTACGGCGATGACCAAATACCACATGACCGAGATGGGTCGTGAGGTGATGGAGCACGCGATGGATATTCACGCGGGTAAGGGGATTCAGTTAGGTCCGCACAATTACCTGGGTCATAGTTACATGGCGACGCCGGTCTCGATTACGGTCGAGGGTGCTAACATTTTAACCCGTAATTTGATGATCTTCGGTCAGGGCGCGACCCGCTGTCATCCGTATGTATTAGAAGAAATGAAAGCGGCTGCTAATCCGGATGAAGAGCAGGGTATGCGTGACTTTGACCGACTGCTTGTTAAGCACATTAAATTTGCGGTCAGTAATGTATTCGGTAGTCTGTGGATGGGCTTGAGCGGCTCACGCTTTAACGAAACACCGGTGAGCGGTGAGACGGCGCGTTACTATCAACATTTAACACGCATGAGCCGCGGTCTGGCAATGGCATCCGACATTTCGATGTTGATGCTGGGCGGTGACCTGAAACGCAAAGAGATGATTTCTGCCCGCCTGGGTGATGTATTAAGTCACCTGTACATGGCGTCAGCGGTACTTAAACGCTTCGAAGAAGAGGGTCGTCAGGCAGCTGATTTGCCTTACGTGCATTATGCCGTGCAACATCACTTGCATAAAATTGGTCAGGCATTTGATGGCTTTTTCCGTAACTTCCCGAACCGTCCGGTTGCCTGGGCTATGCGCGTATTAGTGTTCCCGTTAGGTAATCACTTTAGCCAGCCGGCAGATGAACTGTTGCAGGACATTAGCTCGGACATGATGAAGCCGGGTGTTACCCGCGACCGCCACACTTTCCTGTGCTACTGGAAAGAAGAAGAGAGCGATCCGACCGGGCACATGGAAATGGCATTTCTATCCATGCTTAAACTCAAGGACGTCTACAAAACGCTGCGTAAGGCACAAAAGCGTGGCGAATTGTCTGCCAATCTGAATGGCCAGGAACTGGCTGATGCTGCGCTAGAAAAAGGGTTGGTTGATAAAGATACAGCCGAGGAGTTGGCACGTACCGAACGATTGCGCCTGACGGCTATAGGTGTTGATAGTTTTGCGCCCGGTATTATCGAGCACAACCAGTTTTACACCACTAAAGGCGAGTTAAGAAAAGCCGCAGTCCGCGATTAACACGGCCCACGGTTGCTTCGCAACTAATAGCGCGCCCTTTGCAGGTTATTGCAAAGAGGCGCGCTTTTGTTTGAGGTTATAAAATATCGGCGTTTGCGGAATAAAGTTTGCGGTTGCGGCTGATTCAGCAACCACGTTGGCACTCGTGGTTGGGCATTGGCCATTTTCAAGGTAGCTCAACGCAGCGCCGGTTAGGGGATCGTCGCTACTACCCCAGTCGGCAACGATACGATCGGTAACCCGACAGGTAGGCGCAATACCATCAAAGTAGCGGCCTTCACCTGCCGAGTTCACGGTTTCGAAATTGATAGCGAAAGTCACCTTATCGCAGAGTTGCTCCGGCACCTGACCAACGGGTTTACCGCAGGTACGGTTGCCAATCACGGTGACGTCGACATGAGGTTTTAGCGAGTTAATAATCAGTTCCGACGATGAACAACTAGCACCTGTAGTCAGCACAATGACACTGTCCAGATCCAGCTGTTCGACGCCATCGACAAGGCCAAAGGGAACGGCTTCATTCTGGTTACTGTTTTGTTCATTAAAGCGGTATTCGACAAAGGTTCTGCCCTGCACATTAGTTCCCGCTGTTTGCGTAGCCGCCTGATTAGCGTAGCGAATTAAACCGCCGCCGTTGTAACGAACGTCGATAACCAATTCTTCGACATTGGCACTGGCAAATTGGTCAAAGGCTTCATTTAAGTCAGCACCGGTACGATTAATAAAACTATCCAGCGTAAAATAGCCGATCGCGCGCTGATCCAGCGACCAGACCTGAGCGCCCATCACCGTATTAGTTTCAACCGTATCTTTACTGATTGACGCAGTCATCTCCTCGCCCGATGGCTTGCGCCAGGTAATTTCTCGCGTAACACCAACTTCGGGTTCACCCAGTGCGTCGTTATAACTGCCGTTGCTTAACAATTCGCTGGTGGGCACTCCATCAATGGCGATTATCGAATCGGCGCGGCGCATACCGGCCTCCCAGGCCGGTGAATCTCTATAAACTAAACGTAGTTTAATTTCTGATGCACTAACCTGTTGCTGAGAAAAACCAAAGCCGGCATATTCAGCTGTCACAAACAGCGATTCGTATTCTTCTTCGGTTAAGATATAACTGTAACTATCCTCAGGAACCCTGAGTTCCTCTAATAATTCATAGACATCATCGAAGGCTTCCGGGTCTACCTGCTCCGGTAGCTGACTCGCCCAAAAGTAGTCATCTTTCATGTAGTCGAAAAAGCGTTGGTTCTGGTCAGCAACGGAACAGGTGGCATAATCTGAATTATCGCTGCCTCCCGTGTTAGGGCTATTACCGCCGGAAGAACCGCCACAGGCGCTTAAACTCATCGCTATGGCAACGCTAATTATGGACTTGTTAATGGTCATACTTCACCCGGTTGTTAATTTGTTGTGAACAGGTATTAGAGTAAAGCATCAGAAAAAACTTCAACAGTTCTTTGTAGCAATTTACACTCTCTGGCAAACTAGCCGCAGATGTATTTTTAAAGGAACCACTATGGCGCAGGTCATGATCGACATTGCCGGCATAGAGCTAACTACACAGGACCGTGAATTACTGGCTCATCCGGACGTTAATGGGTTAATTCTATTCACCCGCAATTATGTTTCTATCTCACAACTTGAAGCTCTCTGTGCAGATGCCCGTGAGGCAGCCGGCAAGCCGTTAATGATTGCGGTTGATCACGAAGGCGGGCGAGTACAACGGTTTCGTCAGGGGTTTAGTACAATCCCGGCTATGGGCCGTATAACGCAAGTGTATACAGACGCTGATGAGCGAGCCTTGGCAGCGCGTGAGTTGGGCTGGCTGATGGCCGCAGAAGTGCAGGCAGTAGGCATTGATATTAGCTTTGCACCGGTATTAGATATTAATGATGTCAGCGAAGTGATTGGTGATCGGGCATTTGCCGACAATGCCGCCGGGGTAACCTCCATCGCCGCTGAGTTTATCGCCGGCATGCACGAAGCTGGTATGGCCGCCACCGGCAAACATTTCCCGGGTCACGGCTCCGTAGTTGCCGACTCTCACATTGCGATACCGGTTGATGACCGTGATAAGCAGACGATTTTTGACGTCGACATTCCGCCATTTCGTGAATTATCAAAGAAGTTACAAGGTATTATGCCTGCGCACGTGGTTTACCCTGCGGTCGATGAAATGCCGGCCGGATTTTCGAACTATTGGCTACAAACCGTATTACGGGAGCAGTTAGGATTTGATGGAATGATCTTCAGCGATGATCTTTCCATGCACGGAGCAACAGTAGTCGGCGATATGAAAGCGCGTAGCGATGCAGCGTTTAACGCAGGCTGTGACATGGTTCTGGTCTGCAACGACCGTGCCGGTGCGAATGCACTGTTAGCGCAATCCTTACCTGATACATCCGGCGAGAGCCGGCAACGCTTTGAGCGGATGTTAATGAGTAAGCCAGTATTAACGCTACAGGAATTGCAAAAGACTGAACGCTGGCAGCAAGCACAGCGATTTCTGGACTAGGCAAGAGCAAAGCAATGGGGCAACTCCAGACAGCGCGCGGGCTGGCTTGGAACGAAGGTTAATTCGAATTGCTTTTGTCAGGTCACGAGGGGGAGTGTGCCAGGAACCGCTCCAAGCACGTCCGTGTGGCTTGTTTCCGGGCATCCATGCCCTCCAACATTCCTGTCACACTCCCCCTCGCAACCTAACACGCAATTCGAATTACCCTTCGTTCCAGCTCTTCCGCGCACTGTCTGGATTGCCGCGTTGCTTGGTCGAGTTATTCGTAGCTTAAGGGATCGCTTTGTTCGTTGGCAGCAAAAGCTTCCAGGCGTTCGATACAGGCACCGCATTTACCGCAGGCCTTGTCACGACCGTTGTAGCAGGTCCAGGTATTGCTGTAGTCCAGACCCATTTTTAGGCCATCGGCCAGTATGGCGTTTTTATCGACGTCCAGGTAGGGCGCGACCACTTCAACGGGGTCATAGTTCGCCAGCTTGCTGACCACATTCATTTGCCGAACAAATTCGGGGCGGCAATCGGGATAGATCGCATGGTCACCGGAATGCGCACCATAATATACGGCCTGGGCATTTTCGGAGACTGCGTAGCCTATTGCCAGTGATAATAGAATCATATTGCGGTTGGGAACGACCGTTGATTTCATCGATTCTTGTTCGTAATGACCTTCCGGAATATCGATGTCATCGGTTAGTGAACTACCCGCAAGCAAACTATTAATTGCGGTAATATCGACGATTTTATGCGGTATTTCGAGGCTTTTGCAAACATTGGCAGCGACGTCGAGTTCCTTTACGTGGCGTTGCCCGTAGTTAAATGATAACGCGCTGACATCGAGCCCTTGTTGCAGGGCTTTGTTCAGCACAGTGAATGAATCCATGCCACCAGAATAAATTACTACGACTTTTTGCGACATTTGCAGCCTCTCAGTTATAATTGTTCAGCCATCCATTTTAACGAAAGCTATGACTTACCGCATTAACGAAATTTTTGAAACACTTCAGGGCGAGGGAACCTTTACCGGTGTACCATCGATTTTTATTCGCTTGCAAGGTTGTCCGGTGGGGTGCCCCTGGTGTGACACACAACATACCTGGGAAACACGTGCGGAGGACGAGGTCAGCGTGGCAACCATGATGGCTAAAACCGACGCTACCTCGCAATGGGCAGCAATGAGTGCGAGCGATATCCTTGCCGAGATTAGTAAACAGGGGTATCAGGCCAAACATGTGGTGATAACCGGTGGTGAGCCGGCGATGTTTGATTTGTTGCCCTTAGCTAATGCGTTGGAAGCCCAGGGCCTGCAGCTGCAGATCGAAACCAGTGGTACGTTTGAGCTGAAGGTGATCGAAGGTACCTGGGTAACGGTATCGCCTAAGTTAGATATGCCCGGCGGCTATTTAGTGCGCGCTGATGCTATGGCACGAGCGAATGAAATCAAACATCCCATTGCTATGCAAAAACATATCGACGCATTAGATGCGTTATTAGCGCATAATCCGGTGCGTGAAGACGTACAAATTTGCCTGCAGCCTATCAGCCAGCGGCCCCGTGCGACGGAGTTGGCAATGCAAACCTGTATTGCACGCAACTGGCGCTTATCGGTGCAACTGCACAAATATCTTAATATCGAGTAAGCACTTAACAACAACTCACTTCACCTAAAAATTCGCGGCCTATACTAAGCGCTTTCTAACGCGCCAACAGGAGGCCGCTATGCAATCTATCCCAAAACAAACCACTGTAAACCTTGTTTCGCTGCGCCGCATTGCCGGTCAGGGAATGACAGAATACATCATCATTGTTGCCTTAATCGCCGTGGCCGCCATTGGCGTTTATTCGTTATTCGGTGAGTCCATTCGCAATCAGGTGGCCGGTATGGCGATGGAAATTACTGGCCAGTCTGCAAGCTCCACGCTCGATGAAGCCACCAGAGCTGCGAAAAGCGCACAGACGTTGGGCAAAAAAGACGTCACGTTAGGCAACTATGATGACGTAACGCGAAATGGGGAAAGCAACTAATGTCCGTTGTCTGGCTGCGACGGCAATACGGCCAAACCCTGGTTATGGTTGCCGTTGCTGTTTTTCTGATGGCGTTAATGTTGATGGCAACAACGCGCATGGGAGAACATGCCAGACGCCAGTATTACTTGCAGTCGGTTGCGGATAACGCTGCCCACAGTACCGCGGTACTCATGGCCCGGCAGCTTAATTTGTCCGCGGTTCTGAACCGGGCATTGATTGGTAATCAAGTCGCGATGGCACAGTGGGTGGGTCTGGCCAGCTGGCTGGCAATGCTTGAACAGGCGGTGTTTAACATGAGCATAGTCGCGGGCGTTGTACCGGTTCTTAACGTGGTCATGCGAGCAATTGCAAAAGTAATGAATACGCTGCAACGAACTTTTGACAAAACAGTGAAAGTTTTATTGGGTTTTCACGCCGGTATGATTAAGGCGATGTCGATAGCACAGGTGGCGCTGGAAAAGGCGATGACTGTTGATAGTTTGGTATCGATAAAAGACGTTGTCGAGGCCCATGATGAAGAGCTTGACTGGGAGGCTTTTCAAGGTGGCGGCATTGCGCCTTTTCCCACCACCTGGCTAATGAAAACTGAGTTACACAGCACCCGAAACCGAAACGACTCGAACTTTTTTAAACGTTTAGTCATGGAGAGTCGCGACCCTTTTACCAAGGGACGGAGATACATGTGGGGCGATATAGGAGTAATGGGTATTCGCAAAGAGGGAGGCCATGAACTCCAAACTCTCGCCAACGGTAGCTGGAACTGGAATGCGGTTGATTCAGTGGCTACTGTTTTAAAAGTACCCAGTGGTTTGGGCTTAAAATGGATTCCGGTGACACCCATCGGTTGGGGCGCGCGGGCAGCTTACCGCAAGTATTATGGCAGTACATCAGGTCGTCACGCCTACAACGAAGCGTTTTATCAAAATGGATTCGTAACCAGGATGGGCTGGGCGGCAATGCACTCTTACCAGGTTTTGGCACCGTCGTTTCATTACTTAACGCTGCGCGACAATAATAATCTGGGCGCGAACGCGGTGGTGGTCAGCATTATGGACAAGGATAGCGATCAATTTGCCAATGCGCGTGCTGAGGTACACTTTTCCCGGCCGCTGGATATTTTTCCGCGCTCAGATAACAACGGTGAGAAAGCCAACCTCTTTAACGCGCTTTGGGAAGCACGCTTAGTTCCACTGACGACTGTTGATAAAGTTTCCATTGCCGTTAAGCAGGAGCTCCGAGATGGCTAAGGGGCAGGTTTTAGTGGAAGCGCTAATTGGTTTGTCATTGTTGCTTGTTGTACTGCTGGCCTGGCAGCAGACGGTGGAACCTTCAGCAACCGCTAATCAACAAGCATTGACTGCAGCACGTGATGCAATCTGGGGGCGGCAGTTAGATACCGAAAGAGCGCGGGTTTCGGACGATTATTTTGGCGCAAAGGCAACCGGGAAATTACTCAGCGAAGCCGGGAAGTTAATCAAACTTGATTTTGAAACCAACAATCTTCGCCACACTAAGGACAGAGAAGAAGACGCTAAACATGCCGACTATCGTATGGTCCGGTTAACCGACACCTGGTCGCCCGAGAGTGAAGAACGGCTGGCGGGACGCCCACGCAGTCTGGTCTTTAATACCTTGCTGGCTAATGGCTTAGTCCGCACCTTACAAGATGGACTGGGTTATCTTCCGCTTGCTAAGGAAATACGTTCAAAATCACTTATTTTTGGGCATATTGATACGGATGTCGTACCCGAGGATAAACTCGTAAAAGTGCCTTATCGTTAACAAGGAGTCGTTAATGGATTTGCCCAATGGACTGGATCAGTGGCAATGGCAACAGATACCCATACAGGTATTAGGCCAGCAAACTGCTTATCAGCTGACTCAACCTGAGCAACCTGACTGGCAGCAACTTAATCGTTGGTACCCGGACTGTACTGATGCCAGGCTGAACAATTACTGGGTATGCGTTATTGGCGATACGACCTGGAGTTTTTTTGAGTTTGAGCAGCAGCGTTGGGTGCTGATGCCGGTGGTTATACCCAAGGTTAGCCGTGAATCAGCTCTACCCCTGGGGCTGGATATACTGAGTCAGTCGCAGAGTAATGGTTATCGCATAACCGTTTATTTCAGTAACAAGCCATACAACCTATTACAACGACAATTACGCTTTCGGTTAGCGCAACTTATAGCGCGGGTAGAGACCCTCGAGCAAGAAGATGATCTCTGGATCCTCGAGGGCGAACATGGCCGGTTAGTGTTTAGCCGTCATGAAAACTGGACCTTTGTGACGTTAATGCAATGAAGCGTCAGTGCGGTCAGGCAACGGTCGAATGGCTAATTATCAGTGTTACCGCACTGAGCATTCTATGGTTCGCGGAACAACAATGGCAGTTGATGGAACAACTGCGCGAATGGGGTGAGGCGATGATTGAACACTACCATTTTATCTTTAACTACTTAGCACTATTGCCAGGGAGCGGTGTGTGAAGACCAAATTTAAATGGATAATTATCCTGGTCATCAGTTTGGTGATGACTGCTATCACATTGTTGTTTCTGCAAAAGTACTTATCAGAAGAGACCGAACGCCGGTTAGCCGAAGCAGAACCGGAAGGCATTAAAATTGTCGTTTTTGCGCGGGCTCTGGCGGCTGATACGACGGTGTCTGCTGAGGTACTGGCATTACGCGAATTTCCTGAACACTTGATAAGCCAACAGTGGCTTCAGCAACACCAGCTCGCACCGTTTATCGGGCAGAGCCTGCGTTATGCAGTTGACGCGGGTGAACCCCTGACCCAGGCGATGTTAATCAACACGCAGTTTAACGGTTTGAGTCGGCAGTTGCCCGAGGGCTTTTATGCAGTAACGCTAACCGCCAGTGAGGTGACACTGCACAATGGCTTACTGGCGGTTGGTGATTCTGTAGATGTTATCTTCAAAGAAACAACGATGTCAGGTGAAGCCAAACAACATAGCTTTAGTGCTGTTGAAGTATTTAGCTTAGGTGGTAATGGCGGATCGGGCAATTATGCCGCAAATAATATTACCCTGCTAATCCCTGCCAGTGATATTGCGGATTTCACCCGCTATCAAAAAGATGAATATGCGCTATGGGTACGACCCAGCGAGATGGCAGAAGATACCGAACACTGGCGACCCACGTTACCCGCATCAAGAATACTGCAGTGGCAGGGAGGGCAATAACATGCGCAGTTTCTATATCGCCTGGCTGCTGGTTATAACTGTTCTGGCCCCATCCGTTGCCCTCGCGCAACAACAAATTAAGTTGCTGGCTGAGCAGTCGACTCTGGTCGACGTGGCTGCAAATACGCAAATCATGGTCGGTGACAACAGCAAAGTCGCAGCGCGGCTGGTGACGCCGACTCAATTATTGTTAAAAGCACTGCAGCCGGGGTATACCGATGTCTGGCTAATTAATAATTCGCCGCAGCGCTTATTGGTAACAGTCGAGCAGCCTATCGACAAAAAACTTTTGCTGGAGCTGGATGGGCTAAAAGCTGCGGATAAACAGTTGGTAACAGCCATAACTGATAACTTTGTGGTAGCAACAGGAGAGGTTGAAGAACTTACCCGGCAACGACTGCAATTAATGGCTGAGGAATACCCACAATTGTTAGATCAATCGCAGAGCAAACCCAGTGACAGCCCGATGCTCAGGTTGCGGGTAAAAATTCTTGAGATAAAACAACAGCAATTAAAAGAGCTCGGAATTGAATGGCAAAGTGCGACCGCAGGGCCGGCCGCCTCAACGGCAATACAGGGGACTTTTTCCTGGTCGGCACAGATGGCTTCGACGCTCAACTTGCTGCAAACACAGGGGCACGCAAAGCTGCTTGCCAGCCCGACCTTGTCAGCACAAAGCGGTGAAAGCGCGACATTTTTGGCCGGAGGGGAAATTCCGATTCCGCAGGTATTGGCGCAGGGTATGCAGGACGTCACATTCAGATCGTATGGCATTAAGCTGAACATTGCTCCGGAAATTACCGCCACGGGTAAGATCAAAACCCAGTTGAGTGCCGAAGTGAGTAATCTTGACCCTGCCGTCAGCGTTAACGGTGTGCCAGGCATTTTGACGCGGCGTACAGATTCGGTATTTCTCGCGGATGACAACGATACCCTGGTTCTATCCGGTCTAATGAGTCATGAACATAGTCGCAGCGAAGGGCAAACGCCGGCCTTAGGTGATGTGCCGGTTATCGGTCAATTGTTTAAATCCAGCGAGTTACGTGAACAGCAAACGGAACTTGTCATCATGGTGACGGCAGAGCGTCTGGCTTCGGCACAGCAGCGTTTACAGGAAAAAAGCCAGCGCCTCGAACAACAAACAAGCTGGCTAAGCGAAGCAGGGTGTGTGGGCTTACAGGAGGTAACCTATGAATGAGATGAAACAGCAGTTACAACAGCAGTTGCGAATGCATTTGGATCAGCGCAACGCCGGTGTGGATGACCTAACCGATGATGCGTTACGCGTGCACGCCACGACCTATCTAAAAGGACAGCTCGGCAATAACGATGAACATCACTATTTGATTCGCGAGGTCGTTGACGAAGCGATTGGTCTGGGTCCGTTGGAGCCGTTGCTAATGGATAGCGATATTTCTGAGATCATGGTTAATCGTTACGATCGGATTTTTATTGAGAAATCGGGTCAATTGCAAAACGCCGGCATTCAGTTTAGTAGTGAACAGGCGTTGCGCCGCGCTATAGACCGTATTGTACTGCCGCTGGGGCGGCATGTGGATGACGCGTCACCTATGGTTGATGCGCGCTTAAAAGACGGCTCGCGAGTTAACGCGGTCATTACGCCGCTGGCGCTAAAAGGTAGCTGTGTCACCATCCGTAAATTTTCGGCTAAACCTTTAACGCTGGATGATCTCATTAATTCCGGTTCACTCAGCGAGAAAGCCGCGAGATTTTTAACCCTGGCGGTTGCGTGTCGGCAAAATATTATTGTTTCCGGCGGCACGGGAACCGGTAAAACAACCTTGCTTAATACGCTTTCCAGTCGCATCCCCAGTGGCGAGCGAGTGATTACCATAGAAGATGCTGCGGAGTTGCAACTAACTCACGAAAACTTAATTAGTCTGGAGGCGCGCCCGAAAAACCAGGAAGGGCAGGGTGCAGTTGGTATTCGCGAGTTGGTTATTAATGCCCTGCGGATGCGCCCGGATCGATTGGTGGTTGGCGAATGTCGGGGCGCCGAAGCGTTGGATATGCTGCAAGCGATGAACACCGGTCATGCCGGCTCGCTCAGCACTGTGCATGCAAACACCGCGCGCGACGCGTTGCGGCGGCTGGAGGTTATGGTGTTAATGGGTGGAATTGAGTTACCGGTGGTTGCCATCCGTCAGCAGGTTGCCAGTGCGGTCGATATTATCGTTCAGATAGCGCGTTTATCTGATGGCAAACGTGTGGTCATGAGTATAAACGAAGTTACCGGCTTAGATGGTGACACCCTTCAGGTGGCTTCGTTATTTGAGCGCAGTCGAAAGGGTGAGGCTCTGACCAGTTGCCAGACACTCTGCCAGTTTGCTCAACAACAAACTGACGAGGTACAGGCTCAGTTACTCGACTGCTTGGTTAACTGACGTGATATTGCAGCTGCTGGTTGCCTTTTGCCTGTTGTTAAGCACGGTTTTTTGGTGTTCGTTGCTGATTCAATTTAACCGGCAACGCATAAAAAAACTGGAAGGCACGCTGGAATCAAATACCCAACGTTCTTTGCAAGAGTTCTTCCTGTTTTTGCCGGCTACTATTTTAGTGCGCTTGTATCTATCCCTTTGCGTTATGGCGCCTCTGTTGGGGTGGCTATTGGGAGATTGGTTGAGTGCGCTGAGTTGTTTTGTGGTGGTGCTAATTGCCCCACCTGTTGCCTTTAAATGGTTACTAAAGCGTCGCTATCGGGCATTACAAAAGCAGTTGCCGCCAATGTTAGTGACGTTAAGTAATCAACTTCGCAGCGGTATTAGTATGGCTAACGGCATCAATGGCTTAAAAGGCGAAATCCCTGCGCCACTGGGGCAAGAGGTTAATGAAGTTCTGCGTCAGGTAAAACTTGGCCAGGACTTAGAGCAGGCACTGTTGGGGTGGCAACAGCGGGTGCCTATTTTTTCGGTAAAAATGGTGGTGCAGTCATTAATTTTGGGCTTTCGCAGCGGTGGTCAGCAATCTGAGCTGCTGATGCGCTTAGCAGAAAACTTGCAAAAGCAAGAGCATATCAGAGAACGACAGGCGACCCTGTCATCGCAGGCAAAGATGCAAGCGAGAGTTCTGGTGTTAATGCCGATCGCACTATTCTTTTTGCTACGCAGTATGAAGCCGGATCACATCGCTATGCTTACCGGAACCTTAGTTGGGCAACTGATGCTAGTGGCAGCCGGTGTATTGATGATCATCGGTGGCTGGATGATGAAAAAAATCCTCAATACGGATGACTTCTGATGTTAGTTATTGTTTTTCCATTGGTCTTTATATGCCTGCTGTTACTCACTTACTTATTGTGGAAGCTATGGATTTGGCTGGCGCTGGTGCCAAAGCTGGATCGTTTAAGCGAAGCGTTATGGCGTAGGTTACCGACAAAAGCGATGACAAAATTGAGTCGCTTGTTTGATAGCGAGGGGCACCGATTGAACCTGCATCGAACCATGAGTTTGTGGGTGGTTGCGTTGCTGGGTTGCGCTGTGCTGAGTCTTACTACTGGTCAGGTGCTGTGGGTTTTTGGCTGTTTACTGGGGTTGCTGTTGCAGGTGAGCAGAAACCAGAACCGATTTAAACTAAAGCAACAGGAAATTGTTAAGGAACTCCCGGATTTTTGTGACCTTTTAGCGATGATGATTGCAGCAGGCATCCCTTTGATTCCGGCAATGGCGCGCGTATCAAGCGCTTGCGAAGGGGGACGTCTGGCTAGCGAAATAGCTCGTGCTAATGCACAGCTGCGCCAGGGCGTACCATTTAACGAAGCATTGCAACGGCTGGCAGACCGTTATCGACTGGCGTTACTTAACGAGTGGACAGGATTGTTAATTCAGGGACATCAGCAGGGTAGTAGCGTGGTCACCACGTTAAGGTTTCACTCGCTGCAAATGCGACAGCAGTTGCTTAACGAGGCAGAAAAGCGCGCACAGGAAGCCCCCGTTAAATTGCTGTTTCCGTTAATGACCTGCTTTTTTCCGGTGAATTTTTTAGTGATCTTAGGCCCTATCGTATTGCAGCTTAGTGAAGGCGGACTGTAATTATGTCAAAAATTACGTTATTACCTCATGTTTATCTAATGACTACCTTTCGACAGCGCTTATGGGGACTGATTAATGAGCCTGAGCCGGCAGCGTCTCAGGGCTATTGGTTTCCGCGCTGCCGCAGCATTCATACCTTTGGAATGAAGGCGCCGATCGATGTTATTGGACTTGATGCAGAGCATCGTATCAGGCAAGTGGAAAGGCACGTAACTCCAAACCAGGTTCGGTATTTTTCCGGGTGCGAGAGTATTCTGGAATTGACCTCTTTTAGCCCCTGGCCGTTTCAGTGCTGGCGGGGTAAACCTTTAACTTTTATTCGGCAGGGAGCGCCAACAAATGACTCGGACTCAAAAATTCAACTACCTGACTTTGCTATTGCCATTGCTACTGATTGCTGGTTGTCAGGCGACGGTTCAGCAGTATCAACAGCAACAACAGACCTATCAGGCAGCTAAAGACTGGTATCTGAGCGGTGATTTGCTGGCTGCGGAGCAACAACTGAATCAGCTGCATTCACGCCAGTTACACAGCTTACAAAGCTGGCGACTCATGGGCAACATCCAGTTCCGTCAACAACGCCTTGATGCTGCAGAAAACGCTTATCGACAAGCACTCTCCCTGGCACCCAACGATAAATTTAGTTGGCATAACCTGACCTTAGTTAAGTTAAGGCAAACCACCAACACGTTGATGCAGGCGCGCAGTGAACTAGGGCAATTAGATCGAACTAATGATGAGCTGTTGCGTAACCTGCTGCGCCTGCAGCGAGTGCAGCTACAATAAATGACGAGGATGTCACGACAACGCGGGTTTGTGCTGATCAGTTTAACCTTGTTCAGTTTGCTTTTAGCTGCTCAATGGCTGCACATTGCGATGCAGCAACGTCAGCTACAGTGGCTGGCACTAATGAACTTTACTGACGAAATTGTCGACCGCCGACATTTAATACGAGCGTTGGCTTTGCAACTGGAGCGAATGCCAAATGCACAGGAGCTAGAGCTAAGCCAGCAAGCTAGCGGTATTGTGTGGTCTTTTGTTATTGACGATACAACCGCCGCTTCGCTGCGTTGGCGGTTGTTTATACCCCGCCGAGCCTGGGCAGAGAGAATAGTGGGACGCAGTGGCGGCGAGATAGACGGTAGTTTTTGGGTTAGTACCGAAACCTCGCCGATAACCTAGCGTACGGAATGTTTCATGATGCGCGATTTTTGCCGCTGCCAATCGCGTTCTTTTATCGTGTCACGCTTGTCATGTGACTTTTTACCTTTGGCCAGCCAACACTCGATTTTTACCCAAGGGCCTCGCCAATACATCGCTGTTGCAACGATCGAATAGCCTTCACGCTCAGCAGCGCCGATGAGTTTATCGAGCTCTTTGCGCTTTAATAATAGCTTGCGGCTACGATCAGGCTCGCAATAAACATGGCTTGATGCCTGATTCAACGGTTGAATTTCGGCCCCCAGCAAATAAGCTTCGCCATCTTTGATAATGACGTAGCTATCGCGAATGTTAGCTTTGCCGGCGCGGATACTTTTGACTTCCCATCCCTGTAAACTCACTCCCGCCTCAAACTTTTCTTCAAGAAAATATTCGTGGCGCGCTTTTTTGTTTAACGCGATGGTGCCGCTGGATTGTTGTGGTTTATTTTTACTCATGGGCGCTATTATACTCATGATTCGCTAAAAGAAAATTGCTTTCAGGACTAGAAAGGCTGACAGATTGCGTTATTATTGCGCAAACCGAATTTGGCAGTAGGAAAATCATGCCCAGAATCGAGAAAAGCGCGTTGGTTTCGTACAGTGCGCAACAAATGTTTGATTTAGTCAATGATATAGAATCTTATCCGCAATTTGTCCCCGGTTGCGTTGCGTCACGTGTTAGAGAACAGGGTGACGACTACAAAGTCGCGACGTTGGATATCAGCAAGGCGGGGATTCGTAAGAGCTTTACTACCCGTAATCAGCTGCTGCCGCCTGAGCGCATTGATATGCAGTTGGTCGACGGGCCGTTTAAACAGCTCGGTGGGGGCTGGACGTTTGTGCCATTAGCTGATGACGCCTGCAAGATTCAGTTCGAGCTGGACTTTGAGTTCTCGAGTCGGTTGCTGGGCATGGCATTTGGTAAGATTTTTAGTGAAATAACCGGACGCATGGTTGATGCGTTTGTGCAACGCGCTAAACAGGTGTATAGCTAATGCTGACGGTAGAAGTCGCCTACGCGACACCGGATAAACAGTTAATTCTGACGGTGCAGGTGGCTGCAGGTACCACCGTTGAGCAATGTATTGAGCAGTCCGGCATTAAGTCACATTTTGCTGATATCGACTTAACGCAGCAAAAGGTCGGTATCTGGAATAAGCCAAGTAAACTTGATGCGACACCGCGCGACGGCGATCGTATCGAGATTTACCGCCCCTTAATTGCCGACCCTAAGGCAGTCAGGAAACGTCGTGCTGAACGAGCCAAAGAAGAAGGTCGTGCGGACAAAGTGACCGGCGGCAGACCCGACGCAAAACGTCGGCAACGAAGTAAGGAGTAGTCATGCGGTTATACATCATGCGTCATGGTCATGCCGTGTTACCGTTATCAGCCAGTGCCGACAGTGATCGTAGACTGACATCCGAGGGTGAGCAGGAAGTAGCAACGACGTCGCAATGGCTGGCAGAGCAGGCCGGCGAATTAGACGCTTGCCTTATCAGCCCTTACATCCGCGCCCAGCAAACCGGCACCGTTGCCATGGGCCGCATCAAAACCCGACAACGTAATAATCTGCATGAATTAACGCCTGACTCAGAACCGAGCCTGGCGTTAGCGGCTATTGCTGCCGAAATCGAAGCCAATGATTACCAGCAGGTGCTGGTAGTTTCTCATATGCCATTAGTGAGCTACCTGGTACACGAGATCGACCGTAACAAGCAGCCGCCAATTTTCCCGACAGCGGCTATCGCTGTGATGGAGTTTGATCCTCATACCCAACGCGGGCAGTTTGAGCAATTGATGGTTGCTGAGCGTTGTGCCGGTTAAATCTGGCGGCGGCTAGTCGTCACGTTGCAGCAAAACGATAATTGCAGCATCTCCGCCCCATTCTTTGGGCGCCTGATGGAAAGCCCGCAAACGTGGATATTGTATTAGCCAATGCGGAACCTGCTGCTTCAATTTACCACTGCCATGGCCATGCATAATGCAGCAGCATTCGATTAGCTGTTGCTCGCAGGCTTTAAGCATGGCTGCGAGCTCCTGCTTGGCCGCTGCAAGCGTCAAACCGTGCAGGTCTAGCAACATATCGGGTACATAATCACCACGACGTAGTTGTTTGAGTAGGTAGTGTGATTCGCCTTCAGCAACGTACTTAACCGTGCCGTCTTCTATGTAGCCTTTAAATTCATCCGAAAAAAAATCGCTGGCCGCGCGGCTGGTTTGAGCCTCAGGATGAGCTTTGGCCTGCTGTTGCTTGCGCTTAACCTTGTCCTTTGCCGGCAGCGGCTCGATGGTGTCATTGGCAAGTGTCTGGGTACCCTTTACGGCGTCACGGAATAGTGCACTATCTTCCGCCTCGATAGCCCCGTCGTTCGTTTTATTGGATGATTTAAACCTGCTCATGGTAGATGATTCTATGGCCTTTTTCAGTTACCCTAATATGCTAACACATAAACCCACTGAACAAGTTAATCGTGGAGACAGCGTTGAGCCCATCAACTATTGAAAACGCCTTGCAGGATCTGCACAGCATCGACGATTTATTACGCTGGAGTGTCAGCCAGATGCTGTCACAACAGCTCTTCTTTGGTCATGGTAATGCCAATGCAGTGGAAGAAGCGCGCGCATTACTCGGTCACGTCACGCAGCTTACACCAGACGAGTTACTCGATGCCCGCCACTGCCGTTTGACCCGCGACGAAAAGGCCGCCTATCTGGCGCTGCTAAAACAACGTATTGAACAGCGTAAACCAGCTGCTTACCTAACTCATCAAGCTTGGTTTGCCGGTCTGCCATTTTACGTTGACGAACGGGTATTGGTGCCGCGCTCGCCCATCGCCGAATTGATCGAAACAGGTTTTCAACCCTGGTTGCAACATCAGCCTCAGCGTATTCTGGATTTGTGCACCGGTAGTGGCTGCATTGCCATCGCTTGCGCCTATGCCTTCCCGGAAGCGCAAATTGATGCAGTAGATTTGTCGACCGATGCGCTCGCGGTAGCCGAACAGAATATCGAACAACACGGCTTGCAGCAGCAAGTTGTGCCGTTGCAATCTGATTTGTTCGACAGTTTAACCGGTGAACGCTACGACTTGATCGTGACCAACCCGCCCTACGTGGATGCAGACGATATGGCTGACCTTCCCGATGAATACCGGCATGAACCAGAGTTAGGTCTGGCAGCGGGTGACGATGGTCTGGAGCTGGTCGATAAGATGTTGTTGCAGGCTGCTGATTATCTGACCGACAATGGCTTGTTAATCTGCGAGGTGGGCAATTCAATGCCGGCCCTGAATGATAAATATCCAGATACCGGTTTTGTCTGGGTAGAATTCGAACGCGGTGGTGATGGTGTTTTTGTTTTGTCACGCCAACAGTTAGTCGAGCATCGGAGTCGTTATGGCAGGTAGTAGCTGGGGTGAATTGTTTCGGGTCAGTACCTTTGGCGAAAGTCATGGCGCTGCGCTGGGGGCTGTGGTTGATGGCTGTCCGCCGGGGCTGGCATTAACCGAAGCCGATATACAACAAGCGCTGGATCGCAGAAAACCCGGCTCAAACCGCTATACCACGGCTCGCCGCGAAGCCGACCAGGTGGAAATTTTATCCGGGGTATTTGAAGGCAAAACTACCGGTACACCGATAGGGTTATTAATTCGCAATACTGACCAACGAAGTCAGGATTACTCTAATATCAAAGACTCATTTCGTCCGGGCCATGCCGATTATACCTATCAGCACAAGTACGGTGTGAGAGACTATCGCGGCGGCGGACGGTCATCGGCGCGCGAGACGGCGATGCGGGTGGCTGCCGGCGCCATTGCGGCGAAGTTACTGAGTCAGTTAGGCGTTACCATCCGTGCCGGGCTGGTGCAAATGGGTACCGTTACCGCACAGCAGCTGGACTGGAACGAAGTGCATAATAACGACTTCTTCAGCCCGTGTAAGTTAGCAGTAGAACATTACGACCAATTAATACGCCAGCTCCGCAAAGACGGGGACTCGATTGGTGCCAGGATTCACCTGCAGGCAACAGGGTTACCTCCGGGCTGGGGTGAGCCGGTGTTTGATCGGCTCGACGCGGATCTGGCTAAAGCGCTGATGAGCATTAACGCCGCCAAAGCGGTATCGATAGGGGATGGTTTTGATGTCGTTAATCAGCGTGGCAGTGAACATCGCGACGAAATGACGCCTGACGGTTTCCGCTCTAATCATGCCGGTGGTGTGTTAGGTGGTATTAGCACCGGACAGGCACTCACCGCGGACGTTGCGTTTAAACCCACGTCAAGCATCAGTGTTTCCGGTGATACCATCAATCGCCACGGCGAAGCTGAAGCGATCGTTACTAAAGGCCGTCATGACCCTTGCGTAGGTATCCGGGCAGTGCCTATTGTGGAAGCGATGACCGCGTTAGTGTTGGTTGACCATTGGTTACGCCAGCGCGCACAGAATGCCGACGTGAGCCCGAATACACCTAATATTATGGCTCCATAGGTTGCTACGTCAGGGTAGTATTGATGACTAAGCAGCATCACTATCAGCAGTTAATTGATGTTTTTAATCAGTGCTTCAAAAACACTGAAAACACAATTTTAGTGGCCGGCGAAGATGAACCCTATTATTGCCCTGCAGGTCAGCAGCATGCTCATCACCGGGTTGTTTTTGCGCATGGTTTTTATGCTTCTGCGCTGCATGAAATTAGCCACTGGTGCATAGCCGGGCGGGTGCGGCGACAGATTTTTGATTATGGTTATTGGTACGAACCCGACGGCCGCGATGAGAGGCAGCAGCAGGCATTTGAACAGGTAGAGCGCAAGCCGCAGGCGCTGGAATGGTTGTTTTCGTTATGTGCGGGCACGAATTTTCAGGTCAGCGTTGATAATTTATCGGGAATTGAAGTAGACCGTGCGGCCTTTACAGCGGCTGTAAAAGATCAACTTTTGCGTTTTTACCGTACTAAAATACCGACACGTGCGGAAGTTTTCGCAAAAGCACTCTGTCACTACTACAACAGACCATGGCCTACATTGGACAAGGTTGAGCAACTATCCACGCAAGTTTAGTTACAAGGAGAGACACTATGTTACGTCGTAGTTTAATGGTACTGATGATGTTCGGTTTAGCCAGCTGTGCCACCATCGAGGGGGCGGGTGAAGATATTGAGTCTGCAGGTGAAGCGATTCAGGAAGAAGCCGAGGAAAATAACGAATAATGTCAAAAAGCCGTTTAGTTGTCGGTTTAATCATTAACCCATTTGCTGGCCTTGGGGGCGCTGTAGCTCTCAAGGGCAGTGATGGCAAAGAAACCCGCGAAAGAGCATTTGCACTGGGTGCAGAGCCCAGAGCGCAGCAGCGCGTGCAGCAGGCGTTAACGCTGTTAAAACCCTATGCTGAACAGATCCAGTTCGTTACCTGTGCAGGAGCCATGGGCGCCGATACGTTAACGCAACTGGGCTTTGATTTTAGTATTGCTTACACCCCAAACGGCGATGAATCGAGCGCTGAGGATACTCAGCAAGCTGTTGATGCACTGCAACGACAGGCTATCGATCTGTTGTTGTTTGCCGGCGGAGATGGCACCGCAAGGGACGTTTTTAAAGCGATTGACGAGCAGCAGCTGGTGCTGGGTATACCCGCCGGCGTTAAAATCCACTCTGGTGTTTATGCGGTTAGCCCCAAAGCCGCCGGGCGTGTAGTCGAGCGCATTATAAACGGCCAGTTATCGAGTTTAAAACATGCCGATGTCATGGATATCGACGAGGAGTTGTTCCGCCGGGGCAAGGTTAAAGCACGACGTTTTGGCGAGATGTTGATTCCCGCAGAACTCGAGTATGTGCAAGCGGTAAAAATGGGGGGCGTTGAGAGTGACGAATTGGTGCTGGCTGATATTGCTGCCGAAATTATTGAGCGCACCGATGATCACTACCTGGTAATGGGCTCCGGCTCCACGGTGGCAGCAATAATGGAAGACATGGGACTCGATAATACCCTGTTAGGGGTGGATTGGGTGCATAACGAAACTGTGCTGGCTAATGATCTCACTGAAAACGAACTGTTTGAAAAAGTGTCAGCTCAGGCGCCGGGAACAATAAAACTGGTGATCACGGTTATTGGTGGACAGGGGCATATTCTGGGACGTGGTAATCAACAGCTGAGTGCGCGTATTTTGCGTCACATTGGCCGTGAAAATATCTGGCTGGTCGCCACCAAAGCCAAGTTGGAAGCATTAAAGGGCAGACCCTTATTAATAGATTCCGGTGATGAACAACTGGACCAGGAATGGTCAGGCTTAATTGCTGTTATCACCGGTTATCACGATGAAGTGCTGGTGCGTTTGCAGAGTATTGACTAACCAGCCTGTTTAAAACTGAGACTTGGGTAAGTGTACAACCAGTCCGTCGAGTGCATCAGTCATTTCTATTTGGCAGCTCAGGCGGCTGTTGTCTTTTGGCTCCATCGCCATATCAAGCATGTCTTCTTCCTGTTCAGATGCAGGTTCTAGCTTATCCAGCCATTTTTCGTCGACATAGCAGTGACAGGTCGCGCAGGACAAAACCCCGCCGCATTCGCCCACGATACCGTCAATAAAGTTGTCTACGGCAGTTTCCATTACGTTACTACCCACTTCAGCTTCTGCTTCAAATTGATTGCCATCAGCATCGATAAAATAAACAGTCGGCATAATGCTCTCTTTCGTTCAAAGTTTGGGCTCGATAGGATAGAATACGCCGCTTCTTATGACAACGCCATTTTATGGGAATCGTTCATGAAGCAATCGGATCCGTCAAATAACCTACTCGAGCGGCTGTTCAAAATTAACGCGCAGGGTAGTTCTGTTAAGTCCGAGGTTATTGGGGGTATCACGACCTTCTTAACCATGGCCTACATCATTTTTGTGAACCCATCAATTTTAAGTGAAACCGGTATGGACTATGGTGCCGTGTTTGTGGCTACCTGTCTGGCGGCGGCTATTGGCTGCCTGATCATGGGACTATGGGCTAACTATCCGGTCGCATTGGCGCCGGGTATGGGGTTAAACGCCTTTTTTACCTACACGGTGGTGTTTGGCATGGGCTATACCTGGCAAACGGCTCTGGGAGCGGTGTTTTTCTCCGGTATTATCTTCTTTCTGTTATCGGCGTTTCGCGTCAGGGAGTGGATTATAAAATCTATTCCAACCACGCTGCGACTAGCAATTGCGGCCGGTATCGGTGCGTTTCTTGCGCTAATTGGTCTAAAGAACGCCAACATAATTGTAGCCAGCGACGCAACCATGGTGGCGTTGGGTGATTTGGGCGATACCTCAGTACTGCTGGCTGCGGCCGGCTTCTTTCTGATTATTGGTTTGGTTGCGCGGCAGATTCAGGGCGCAGCCTTGATTAGCATCTTGCTCATATCGGCCATTGCGTTGATGCTGGGACTGGTCGACTATGAGGGCATTGTCTCGATGCCACCATCGCTGGCCCCAACCTTTATGCAAATGGATATTGCTGCGGCCTTCGATTTAGGCATGTTGTCAGTTATTTTTGCGTTCCTGTTTGTCGACTTGTTTGATACCTCAGGGACCTTGCTGGCGGTGGCACAACGCGCTGGTATCGCCAAAGCTGATGGCCATATGCCGCGCCTGGAGAAAGCGTTAATGGCAGACAGTACCGCAACGGTAGCCGGCTCGGTGATGGGGACATCGACGACAACCAGTTATATCGAGTCTGCAGCCGGTGTTGCTTCAGGCGGTAAAACCGGGCTGGCAGCGGTAACTGTTGGTATTTTGTTTTTGCTGGCGATGTTTTTTGCGCCTTTAGCGGGCATGATACCGCCTTATGCAACAGCCGGCGCGATCATTTATGTCGCGGTATTGATGTTGTTTACCCTTAAAGACGTGCAGTGGGAAGATATTACCGAAGCTGCGCCGGTAGCGGTTGTGTTATTGATGACACCGTTAACCTATTCTATCGCCGACGGTATCGCATTAGGTTTTATTAGTTACGTCGTGGTAAAATTCTTAGCTGGCCGCTACCGGGAACTTAACCCCAGTGTGGTGGTTTTAGGCTTACTGTTTATCGCTAAATTCATTTGGTTAGGATAAGAATATTATGGGATGGCACTCAAATAGAGAATTTTTCGTTTCCTGGGAAGAACTGCATCGCGCCACCAAAGAGCTGGCACATCGCCAGTTACCGGCAGAGCAGTACAAGGGCGTTATTGCAGTTAGCCGCGGCGGCCTGGTTCCGGGTGCTATCATCGCGCGGGAATTAAACTTACGTACGGTTGATTGTGTCTCGGTAAGCTCTTATGACCATAATGAACAACGCGATGACCTGAACGTATTAAAAGACGTGACCGCAACCAACGACGGTGAAGGTTTTCTGGTTGTTGATGACCTGGTCGATACCGGTAATACATTAAAGTTTTTGCGTCAACGGTTGCCTAAAGCCAAGTTCATTACAGTCTATGCAAAGCCGGCGGGTATTGACTTAGTTGATGACTATGTTGCTGACTTAGAACAAGACACCTGGATTCATTTTCCGTGGGACATGCACTTGCACTATGTTGAGCCACTTGCCGGGCAAGAGAGTTAAGCCGAAAGATTTTGATAAAAAAACGGAGCCATCAGGCTTAATGCCGATCAGTTAAAGAATTTTTAGCGATCGGTTGACCGATCCGGCAGAGCCTTCAAAATCCATAGTCAGACTGTCTGGCTATGGATTTTTT
>NZ_SNXI01000005.1 GCF_004362895.1 Idiomarina aquatica
AGAGTACACCAGAATAGAACCGCTACGCGGTTCCCGCTTGTATACCCAAAGGGCACACTGTCCCCGCCCGATTGGGCGAGGGTTTACGCGGAGTTGTGCTAACTTAGGCCAAATTTTGTTTTGTTCAGCCGATGTTGGCTGTTGATCCGAGGCGGGCGAACAGCCCACCGCAGTTGATAGTGCAAGCGCAATAGCGGTGGTAAGGTAAGCGCGTTTCATGAGTCGGCCTCCTGTTTGCGTGCAACAGATTTAAACGCTTGGGGTTTATAGCCGCGCAAGCCATAAAATGCGATATAGACATAACACAGTAGCGGCAGAATAAAGGCGAGCTGGACGCTGGTTGCATCAGCTAAGGCGCCCTGTAGCAGTGGTATAATTGCGCCCCCGACAATGGCTAAACACAAAATGCCAGAACCCTGCCCCGTGCTTTCTTTAAGGTTTTGCAGCGCCAGGCTGAAAATGGTTGGGAACATAATGGAGTTACACAAGCCAACAAACAGCAGCGACCACATGGCTAACGCGCCACTCGTGTTAATGCTGGTGGCGACTAATACAACCGCGACACTTGCGTTGAACAGCAATACTTTATTACCAGCAAATTTCTGCATCACCGCCGCGCCAATGAAGCGCCCTACCATGGCACCACCGAAGTACCAGGAGATATAGTGGGAAGCCTGCGACATGGACATGTTGCCGATATCAGATTGTGACAAATATATCGCCAGGAAACTACCGATAGCCACTTCGGCGCCGACATACACAAAAATACCAATGGCGCCCAGTACCAAGTGACGTTGCCCCCAGGCACCGCCTTTGGTTGGTAATGGTGCGGCAGCATCAACTTTACCCATATTCGGTAATTTCAATGCGGCAAAAACAATCGCCATAATGATCAGGGCTGCGGCTAAAATAAAGTACGGTGTTGAGACCGTATCTTTACTCACACCCGTTACTTCGGGATCTGCCACGCCACCAAAGATAAGCCATGCACCAAACAATGGCGCGACGGTAGTGCCGAGCGAGTTGAATGCCTGCGTCATGGTCAGGCGGCTTGAGGACGTTTCCTCTGGTCCCAGGCGGGTTACATAAGGGTTGGCAGCGACCTGTAGTATGGTTACGCCGGACGCCAAAATAAATAGCGCGAGCAAGAATAAACCGTAGATTTCGAGCATAGCAGCCGGGTAAAACAGGACACAACCGGCACCAGCAATTAGCAGACCGGTAACGATACCCATTTTATAACCAATTCGACCCACCATCAGACCAGCCGGCACTGAGATAATAAAATAGGCACTAAAGAAGCAGAACTGAATCAGCATGGACTGGGTGTTATTCAGATCGAATAACAGCTTTAGATAGGGTATCAGAATGTCGTTGAGACTGGTGATGAAGCCCCAGATAAAAAACAGCGAAGTAAGCGCGGTTAGTGCAAAACGATAGTTGGTATTGCCCCCGCCCACTGTCGCTGAGGTTTGCGGCGTTGTCATAATTCCCTCTTGTTTTATTTTATTTTTGACGATGGCTTGCAGACCATCTAGTATGATGTAAGCGCTTTCATTTGTAACGCACTTTATAACATAGTTTATGGGTTTAGCAATGGAAAACCAGCTTTTAATGATGACTACGTATGCAACCCAATTGAGAAAAAAATGATAAAACTACAACTCGACAAACATTCGCCTTTATACTCACCGGATTTTGTTTTTGGCGTAGCCACTTCATCATTCCAAATTGAGGGCGACCGCCATGGTCGCGCCGATTGCATATGGGATAGCTTTTGTGCGCAACAGGGAAAGATTCATGACGGCAGCAATGGCGATCGTGCCTGTGAACATGTAAAACACTGGCAACATGACGTGGATATTATTGCAAGTCTGGGCGTTGATTCATACCGGCTTTCTGTGGCCTGGGCTCGGGTTATAAATGCGGATGGCAGTGTTAACCAGGTGGGCTTGCACTTTTACGAGCGGTTAGTTGATGCGCTAACCGAGCGCGGCATTAGCACGCATATCACTTTATACCATTGGGATTTGCCACAGTACCTTGAAGATCAGGGCGGCTGGCTTAATCGCGATACCGCTTATCGCTTTGCTGAGTACGCCGCTGTTGTTGTTGGCGCGCTCGGCGACAAGGTTGCCAGCTATTCCACCATCAATGAACCTTTTTGTAGCGCTTATTTAAGTTATGAGGCTGGTATTCATGCGCCGGGGCCAAATCCAGTCAGCCATGATTCGGGCAATCGCCGTAAAAATGGCCGTCAGGCAGCTCATCATTTATTGTTAGCGCACGGGTTGGCGTTGCCGCGCATGCGGGAACTCGCACCCCAGGCTGAACACGGCATTGTACTTAATTTCAGTCCCTGCCACGGCGCTTCTGATGCAGCCGCTGACCAGGCCGCTGCTGCAACCGCCCATGATTATCATAACCGTTGGTATCTACAGCCACTGCTGCAGGGTTCTTACCCTGATTTACTAGAACGCCTGGCCGCAGATGAACGCCCGCATATAGAGCCCGGTGATTTAACACTAATGTGCCAACCACTAGACTTTTTAGGCGTTAATTACTATACCCGAACCACCTTCAAAGCCACCGCAGATGGTTGGTTTAAGGATGTTCCGCCGAGGGGTGACGAATTGACCACCATGGGCTGGGAGGTTTATCCACAGGGCTTGACAGAAATCCTCACCAAGCTTAAAAAGAGTTATCCTAATCTGCCACCGATCTATATTACAGAAAATGGTGTGGCTTACGATGATATTGTCGAGAATAACCACATTCATGACAACAATCGTATCGATTATTTTCAGCAACACCTGAACGCGATCGAGGACTGCATCACGCAGGGCGTTGAAATCAAGGGTTACTATATTTGGAGCTTAATGGATAACTTTGAATGGGCCGAGGGCTATACCCAACGCTTTGGTATCGTCCATATCGATTTTGATAGCGGCGAAAGACAGCTAAAAGACAGTGCTAAAGCGTGGCAGCAGCTGCTGCGTTCGCGGCAACAAGTTATTGCACCCGCAAGTTCATGTTAAGCCGTCGCGAAAAGGTCGCTTACGGCCTGGGAGATACCGCCAGTAACATCATTTTCCAAACGGTTATGTTGTTCCTGGCTTTTTTTTATACCGACATCTTTGGTATTCCGGCAGCCGTTGTTGGCACCATGTTTTTGGTGGTGCGCTTAGTCGACGCCATCACAGACCCTTTAATGGGCTTAATTACCGACAAAACGCGTTCTCGGCATGGCCAGTTTCGGCCTTATTTAATTTGGATGGCACTGCCCTTCGCATTTTTTAGCGTTATGGCCTTTACCACGCCCGATGTCAGTGTCGACAGTAAAATTCTTTATGCCTACGTCACCTACTGCTTATTAATGTTGGCGTATACCGCCATTAACATCCCCTACTCTGCCCTCGGCGGCGTGCTAACGGCCGATCCGCTGGAACGCGTGTCAGTGCAATCTTACCGGTTTGTGTTTGGGATGTTAGGTGGATTGCTGGTAACCACCACCACCTTGCCATTAGTAGAATGGCTGGGCGGTGGCGACAGCGTCATAGGCTATCAGCTGACCATCGGTGCGCTAAGTGTTCTCGGCATATTGTTGTTTACCCTTTGCTTTTTAGGTACCAAAGAACGCTTAAAAGCCCAACAAACTCGGCATATGGGCCTGAAGGACGGCCTCAAAATCCTCTGGAAAAACCCTCAATGGCGCCGTTTGTCTTTAGCTGCTGCCCTGGTGCTAACCGGAATCGCGCTAAAAAACACCCTCGCTATTTACTATGTAAAATACTACTTATTACGCGAAGACATGGTTACTGTGTTTATCAGTATCGGTATGGTAGGTAACATCTTAGGCTGCGCGATCGCCCAGTATGTCACGCGTTACATCGATAAAGTCACTGCCTATGTCAGCATTCAGGTGATTGCTGCTTTCGTTTGTGCCGCTGCCTTTTTTGTGCCGGCACAGGATATCGTATTAGCCACCGTGCTGTATTTTTTCTGGGGGTTCTTTTTGCAAATGGGTACTCCCATGCTGTGGGCGAAAATGGCTGATGTCGTCGATTATGGGTTTTATAAGTTCGGTGTGCGCGCCACTGGTATGGTTTATTCATCCATCATCTTTTTTATTAAACTGGGCCTGGCTTTAGGCGGCGCTATTGGCGGTTGGTGGCTGGCATTTTATGACTATGTGCCGGACCAAGCCCAAACAGCAACTACCCAGCAAGGTATTCTAATCGCGTTTGCGCTGTTACCGGCATTGGCTTCATTATTAGTAGCAATTGTGATGCGTGGCTACACCTTAACGCAACCACGGGTACAGGCAATAAACCGGGAATTACAACAAACGACAGCGGGTCAGTAACAGGAGTTTAAACAACAATGGCAACCATCTACGAGGTATCAAAATTGGCGGGCGTATCGCTGGCTACGGTATCTCGCGTGTTAAACAAAAACACCCCGGTTAAAGAAGAGACCCGCCTCAAGGTATTGGCGGCAATGGAACAGCTAGGCTACCAACCTAACTCTGTTGCCCAATCGTTGGCTTCTAACCGCTCAAATAGCATCGGTATCGTGGTGCCTGAATTGAATGGTCCGTTCTTCGGTACCTTACTCAGTGACATCGAAAACCAATTTCGCCAGGCCGGCAAACACGTCATTATCGCAGCCGGTCACAGTGATGAAAAGTTAGAGCAGGAAAGTATTAGTTTTTTGCAAAGCCGTAACTGCGATGCACTGATTTTGCATGTTGAAGCGGTCAGCGACGATTACTTGGTCGAACTGATGCAAAAGAAAGTTCGGTTTGTGCTGATTAACCGTTTTGTCGCCCCCCTTTACGATCGCTGTATTACCCTAAACAACCAGCACGGCGGCTATTTAGCAACGCGCCATATTTTGGAGCATGGCCATACTCATATTGGTTATATTTCAGGGCCTATGTGGAAGCACGACGCCGACCAACGCTACAAAGGTCATGTTCGTGCCCTCACCGAATTTGGTATCGAGCCATCAGAACAGTTAGTTTACGAGGGCGACTACCACGAATCCAGCGGTGCGGCCGGTGCGCAGGTGCTGTTGCAAAGCAATCCGTCGATAACGGCGCTGGTTTGCGCCAATGACGAAATGGCTGCCGGCGCCATGACTGCCGCCCGTGAGGCCGGCCGAACATTGCCCGATGACTTGTCCATTATGGGCTTTGATAACGTTAACTTCTCCCACTATACTTTCCCCAAACTCACGACTATCGACTACCCGGTTGGCGGTATGGGCGAAATGGCCGCACAATTAATCTTAAAATGCGTTTACCAACAGTCGGTAGATACCATTCAAACCGTGTTCGAACCGCGGTTAGTGGAACGCGATTCGATAAAAAATGTTTAACTGTTTGCAATAAAAAAGTGCGCCGCAGCGCACTTTTTTATTTGTCGATTAACGTGACAGCTTTAAATGTCAAAGCGGTCGGCATTCATCACTTTAACCCAGGCTTTGGTAAAGTCGCGAACAAACTTCTCCTGGTTGTCATCTTGCGCATAAACTTCTGCATAAGAGCGTAAGATTGAGTTAGAGCCAAAGACCAGATCAACCCGCGTTGCCGTCCATTTTACTTTGTCGGTTTTGCGATCGCGGACTTCATAATGGTCACCGGCCTTTTTCCAGACATTGTTCATGTCGGTCAGGTTAACAAAGAAGTCGTTAGTCAATATACCAACGCGGTCGGTGAAGACGCCGTGTTTAGACTCGCCATAGTTTGCGCCTAACGCACGCATGCCACCCATGAGTACCGTCATTTCTGGTGCGGTAAGCCCCATCAAATGAGTTCGATCCAGCAGTAACTCCTCTGCCGGAACATCGTAATCCTTTTTAAGGTAGTTACGATAGCCATCGTGCAATGGTTCGAGTGGCTCAAAGCTTTCAGCATCGGTTTGCTCATCAGTAGCGTCGCCACGACCCGCTGCAAAAGGCACGGTAATGTCATATCCGGCATCTTTAGCCGCTTTCTCAACCGCCGCAGTGCCACCAAGTACGATGAGGTCAGCGATGCTAACCTTCTTGTCCAGCCCGCTTTGGATTTCTTCTAACTTAGCCAACACCTTCTGCAGTTTTTCCGGTTCGTTACCGTGCCAGTCTTTTTGCGGTGCTAAGCGAATACGCGCACCGTTGGCGCCACCACGGTAATCGGAGCCACGAAAAGTGCGAGCACTATCCCACGCCGTTGTAATCAGCTCGTAGGACGTCAGGCCACTGTTTAGCAGCTTCTGTTTAAGTTCTTCGACTTCACCGTCGCTTAGGCTGTAATCCACCTTAGGAATCGGATCCTGCCAAATTAAATCTTCGTCCGGCACATCAGTACCCAGATAACGATCTTTTGGTCCCAAATCACGGTGAGTTAGTTTAAACCAGGCGCGTGCAAAGACTTCAGCAAAATAGTCGGGATCGTTATAAAACTTTTCGGCAATCTTGCGATAATCCGGATCCATTTTCATTGCCATATCGGCATCAGTCATGATCGGGTTGTGGCGAATTGACGGATCTTCAACATCAACCGGTTTGTCTTCTTCTTTAATATCGATAGGCTCCCACTGCCACGCACCTGCAGGACTCTTTTTAAGCTCCCACTCATAGTTAAACAGCAGATAGAAGTAACCATTGTCCCACTGGGTCGGATTAGTCGTCCAGGCACCTTCGATGCCGCTGGTTACCGTGTCACGCCCCATGCCTTTGCCGCCGCTATTGCGCCAGCCAAAGCCTTGCTCTTCGACGTCAGCCGCTTCTGGCTCCGGACCTAAGTTTTCCTCTTTACCATTACCATGACATTTACCTACCGTGTGGCCACCCGCCGTTAGTGCGCAGGTTTCCTCATCGTTCATTGCCATGCGCTTAAAGGTTTCACGCACGTCTTTGGCGGTGCGTAAAGGATCGGGGTTACCGTCTACACCTTCCGGGTTTACGTAAATCAGACCCATTTGTACAGCTGCTAAGGGGTTTTCCAGCGAGTCTCGTTTGTCGTCAGAGTCATATCGGTTCTTGGTTGCATCCAACCATTTCTTCTCACTACCCCAATAAATATCTTCTTCCGGGTGCCAAATATCTTCACGCCCACCGGCGAAGCCAAAGGTTTTTAAGCCCATTGATTCGTAAGCCATGTTACCCGCAAGGATAAATAGGTCGGCCCACGACAGTTTGTTGCCGTATTTTTTCTTAATCGGCCACAACAGGCGACGTGCTTTGTCCAGACTCACGTTGTCAGGCCAGCTATTGAGAGGCGAAAAACGCTGGTTACCGGTACCACCACCGCCTCGACCGTCGGCTAAACGATACGAGCCCGCAGAGTGCCATGCCATACGGATCATCAGACCACCGTAGTGACCCCAATCGGCTGGCCACCAATCCTGGCTGTCGGTCATCAAGTCTTTAAGGTCTTGTTTTAATTCTTCCAGATCGATTTTTTTAAATTCTTCCGCGTAATTAAAATCTTCATCCATCGGGTTAGCTTTAGTGTCGTGCTGACGCAAAATCTCCAGCTTCAGCGCATTTGGCCACCAATGGGTATTGCTTTTGCCTTCGTTGGTCATGCTGCCGTGCATGATTGGGCACTTACCTGAACTCATATCAATATCCCTTCCGTTCATTTTTTGTTTAATTTAATCGTTCTACAGCTTACGCCGTTTTCCACTTATTAGATTTATAGCAGGCAGGTGAAGATTGACAAAGGTCAGATTAGCGGTCGTTTTAATCGGTTTAAGCGATTAAACTTCGTCACATATTAAAATTTCCGCGCGAAAACGTGGCTCCTGAAGCCAGACGATGGCGTGTTGCGAAAATTCCTGCCCCAACGCTAATGCATCTTGCTTGCTTAAGTTAGCAACCAAAAAACCCCGTTCATCAGGCCATTTCTGTTGAGGATCCTCGGCCACCGTTTTAGCACACAGATGCGCGTCAGACATCGATTTAAGTCGTTGCAACAAACGTTGACTCGCTCGGCGGTTGTCAGCTTCAGGCGTTTTCTTACTCTTAGGGTTGTATGCGGTTACAATACAGAAGCTGGAGTAGCCGGGATAAATTTCTCTCAGCGCAAGCTCTGCTTCGCCGATGCGGACGCATAACTCCGGACGGGCTAAAATCGTATAGTTGGTATTCTTATAGGCCTTTAATAATTCACTATCCACAATCATCCTTAAATAGGTAAAATCGAGACAACGCACAAGTAAATTTTATGAAAATTATCTTATTTTTATTGGTCTTGCACTACAATAGTAAACATGAGTAAAACAAAATTAACAACGCTTTTAATGGCGATATCCCTACTGACATTGAGTGCCTGTGGCTTTCCGCGGGCCGCTGATGACTACTTAGAAAAACTTGAATCATTAGCCGTTAAAATTGAACAGCTTGCGCAACAGCCTTCGGTATGCCAATCACAAGTCAACAAAATTGAATACCGTTACGGTCACTTAGCCCCCGGCAAGAACACGTATCTGGAAGCTGATTTCACCCCTGACGAATCTCGCCAATTCCATCAGCTCATCGAGCGCATTGAAGCCGCTAATAAAAAGATCATTCGCAAAGGTAACCCTGACTGTTAATTGTTAACAAGTTGTATAAAGTTTCGTCAAAGCCATTGTTTTCCCTGCCCTGCCTTCTATACTAATTTTGTAAATCTATGTAATCTATTTAAAATATTCTGCGTAGTACTCTTTACACTTATTACAAAGGGGATAAGGAATGACCAAAAAAGAAGAAGACGTACTCAGCGGTAAAAAGGACGTTGAGCGTGAGCGTCAAGCCGATGACCCGATGATCCCGGATGGTGAAGTTAATCCCATCAATACGGACTATCAGGTAGGGCAAGACAATGTGGTCATGAAAATCGGTCCGTTTGGATTGGATTTCCATAACCGCGTTTTTGCTATTTCGGGCTTACTCATTGTCGCGTTTGTTTTTATTACGCTGGCTTTTCAGAATCAAGCTGAGCCAATCTTTACCGGCATGAAGGATTGGTTGACCGCTAATCTAGACTGGTTTTTTATAAGCGCCGCTAACATTTTCGTTATTGTCGCGTTAGCCTTGGTATTTTCACCCTTAGGCCGAGTAAGAATAGGCGGCACCGAAGCTAAACCTGATTTTTCGTATTTGGGTTGGTTTTCGATGCTGTTTGCCGCCGGTATGGGTATCGGACTCATGTTTTACGGTGTGTCAGAGCCTATTACCCACTTCAGTACCGCACTTGGCGGAACTGAGACAGGTGCCGACGGGCTACGTACCGACTGGGCGCCTTTAGGTGGCGCAGAAGGCAACGAAGCTAAAGCTGTTGCTCTGGGCATGGCCGCGACTATTTTCCATTGGGCGCTGCACCCATGGGCAATCTATGCGATTCTGGCACTTGGTCTAGCCATCTTCTCGTTTAACAAAGGCTTACCACTAACCATCCGTTCTATCTTTTATCCTATTTTAGGTGAGCGTGTATGGGGCTGGCCTGGTCACGTTATCGATATTATCGCAATATTAGCGACGTTGTTCGGCTTAGCCACTTCGTTGGGGCTTGGCGCTTCGCAAGCCGCATCAGGTTTTAACTTCTTGTTTGGCTGGGATGAAGGAAATACCACACAAGTACTGTTAGTTGTTGGTATTACTGCCGTAGCGCTTGTGTCAGTGCTTGCAGGGTTAGAGTCAGGTGTACAACGTCTGTCGCAGATCAATATGTCGTTAGCGGCAATACTGATGCTGTTCGTTATTATCGTAGGCCCTACGGTTGCGATCCTGACAGGCTTTGTCGATAACCTCTATAACTACATTGTTAACCTGCCGGCGCTATCCAATCCGGTTGGCCGTGAAGACGCAAATTATTCACAAGGCTGGACTACCTTCTACTGGGCTTGGTGGATTGCCTGGTCGCCGTTTGTTGGTATGTTCATCGCTCGGGTGTCACGTGGCCGTACCGTGCGTGAATTCCTCATCTCTGTGCTATTGATTCCATCGTTAGCCTGTGTGTTCTGGATGAGCGTATTCGGTACTGCCGCCATTGAGCAATTTCTGTCAGGCGCAGAGGAAGTTGCCAACGTCGACTTGTCGTTGCAGCTGTTCGTTATGCTGGAAGGCTTACCCTGGACCGGTATCACCTCGTTTATTGGTATCATTTTGGTGATGGTATTCTTTATCACCTCATCGGACTCGGGTTCGCTGGTTATCGATACCATCAGTGCCGGTGGTAAAGTCGAAGCTCCCGTACCTCAACGAGTATTCTGGTGTACGTTCGAGGGCTTGGTTGCCATTGCATTGATTCTTGGCGGTGGCTTGGTTGCACTACAAGCGATGTCAGTGTCAGCCGGATTACCGTTCACCCTGGTACTATTAGCTGCGACTTATGCACTAATTCAGGGCTTGCGCTCTGAGCCCCGGGTTGGTAAAACCTCAAAATAACTAGCTTATGATAAAGTGGCACCTGTTTAGGGTGCCACTTCCTACCAAAAAGGTGCTTTTATGGAAGCTGAGCACGTCGAAATACTCAATTTTTTACGTCAGTATTCTCCCTTTAACCAACTACCGGAAGAGGAATTACAGTTAGCTGCACAACAGACATCAGTAGCTTACTTCCGTGCCGAAACACAAATTCTTGAATTTAACCAACCCATCGATTCGCTGCATGTTATTCGTAGTGGCGCTATAGAAACTTACCAACGCGATGGCTCCTTATTTAACCGGCTTGATGAAGGCGGCTTTTTTGGCGAAGCAGGCCTGTTACGTAAGGGGCGGGTGCGTTTCCCGGTCAAAACAATCGAAGACACCCTGCTCTATTATATTCCCGGCGAACTATTTAACCGCTTTTACGACGAGTATGACGCCTTTGCCGATGCCGTCGAGGTTGAAGAGAACCGTCGCGTGAGTCATGCAGTAAAAGAAAAAAATACCAATGGGTCGTTAGCGGCCCGGGTTGAGAAACTGGTTACTCGAGAAGCCGTAGCCATTGATATGCATGCATCGATACGCGATGCAGCATTAAAAATGACGGACGAAAAAGTCTCGTCACTACTCATCTACGACGAAGCTAAACAAGACAAGCCGGTGGGGATTATTACCGATAAGGATTTGCGCAAACGGGTGCTGGCGGCTGACAAAGATCCGTCCGCGCCGGTGGCTGACATTATGTCGTCCGATTTGGTTTTTATTCCGCACAATAAGCGTGTTTTTGAAGCGTTACTAACAATGCTACGCACCAACCTGCACCATTTGCCGGTACTTAAAAACACAAAGGTCATGGGCGTTATTGCCTTGTCGGATGTGGCACGACACGAATCGCAAAGCAGTTTATACGTGGTATCCAGTATTTTTAAACAAAACTCCATCGAAGAGTTATCGCAGCTGGTACCTGACGTCTACAAAAGTTTTGTGCGGATGGTCGAAGAAGATGCTAATTCCAGAATGATCGGCTCAGCAATGGCAACCATCGGACGTACTTTTAAGCAACGTCTATTAGAGCTAGCTGAGGAACGCCTCGGCCCGCCCCCGGTGCCCTACTGTTTTTTAGCGTTAGGTTCCATGGCGCGCGACGAACAGACTATTGTGACCGACCAAGATAACGCCTTGGTGTTAGATGATAGTTTTGACCCACAGCAACACGATGAGTACTTCTTAGCCCTGGCGCAATTTGTTTCTGACGGCCTACACTCTTGTGGTTATACCTATTGTACTGGCGATATCATGGCCACCAATCCGAAGTGGCGCCAACCGTTATCGCAATGGAAGGCCTATTTTAATGACTGGATTGATAATCCATCGCCGGAAAAATTATTGCATTCGTCCATCTTTTTTGATCTCGATGGTGTTGGCGGTAATAAGCGTTTTGCCAACGAACTCAACAAATTAATCCGGCAAAAGGCGCCCCGTAATAAACGCTTTTTAGGTTCAATGGCACGTAATGCGCTAAATCGCACGCCTCCACTGGGCTTTTTTAAAGACTTTGTGATGGAAAAGGATGGCAAGCATCGCGACAGTATCAACACCAAACGCCGTGGCACCGGCCCTGTTGCCGACCTTATTCGCGTGCACTCACTGGCGATTGGTGCCAAGCGTCAAAACTCGTTTGCACGGCTGGAAGAAATCATCGCCTCAGAAATACTGCCTAAAGGCCGGGGACCGGATTTACGTGATGCGTTGGAGTTGATTTCTATGGTACGTATTCGACATCAAGCGCTCGCACTGGAGGCAGGTGAAGTGCCCGATAATAATGTAGCCCCGGAAGATCTCTCTGATTTTGAAAGGAAGAACCTAAAAGACGCCTTTCAGATCTTAAGTAATGCGCAAAAATACCTGCGCTACCGTTACTCGGGAGCATAATATGCTGTACCTTGCGCCGGGCGAAGAAAAGCGTCAGCAGCGTAACCCAATCGACTGGCCTGAGCGGTTTAAGACCTTAGCCAATCAGGCTAAAACGCCAGCGCTAAAACGCTACTATCAAGCAGGTATCCCTGCACCGGACACACTCATTGCCGAAGCCCCGATGGTTGCGGTTGATTTCGAAACCACCGGTATGGACGTTAGCCAGCACGGTATTGTCAGTATCTCTGTTATACCGATGACACGCGACCGTATACATCAGGGCGCAGCAAAAACCTGGCTGGTAAAGCCACGTCGCGTTCTCACTGAACAGTCAGTTACCATCCACGGCATTACCCATAGTGCGATAGAACAGGCACCTGATTTAGAAGAAATTATCGAGCCGTTACTGGAAGCCGTTGCGGGCAAGGTGTGGGTAGTGCATTATCACGGTATTGAACGGCCATTTTTACAAGATGCGTTGCTAGAACGACTGGGTGAGAGTATCGAATTTCCACTGATTGATACCATGGAGATCGAGGCACGCTTTAGACGCCAGCAACGGGGCATTATCGATCGACTGATAGATAAGTTTAAAGGCCGCCAGCCACCCTCCATTCGTTTGGCGGATAGTCGTGAACGCTACCACCTGCCCTTTTATGCGCCCCACGATGCTATGACCGACGCGCTTGCGTGCGGGGAGTTACTACAGGCTCAACTTGCGTATCATTTTGCCGATAACAGTTTATTATCCGATGTTTGGTTACCTTAAGTAGAAACTACTACTTAGTAGATACCCATTGAACGCAAAGGATTTTCAGTTTCACTTTTTATAAAATAACTGTTGGAAATTTCTCCTTAGGATGAGAGTGCTTATGAGCTGGTTACGAAATCTATCGATGCGCAATAAATTGTTGCTGTTAATTCTTCCTTCGCTGTTTATTATGCTGTTACTGGCAGCGACAAACTTATGGACGAGTTATAGCGATTATCAGGAAGCGCATCGTATTGAACGTTTAGCCGAAATCACTTCAGCCAGCGCACCCGTAGTGGTCGAGCTACAACGGGAACGTGGCATGAGCGCACTTACCATGGCCTCAAATTATGCTGACAGCAATGTTCGCCAATTACGGCAACAGCGCCAGGCCAGTGATCAAGCAATCAGTCGTTTTCTAACCACCGTTGAATCCGTTCAGCAAGAATTGGCATTGCGCCAATCAACCGTTGACCGTGTGGCAACACTCAAACGTGATGCGTACGAACAGTGGCGCAGCCGCATCGATAGCAAGCAAATGAAACGCTCACAAATGGTGCAAAACTATACCGGCTTAATCAGCACCATGATGGGGTTAATTGATGACGTTGTTGCTGAATCATCGCAGGCACAAATAACCCGGTTGCTGGCGGTCTATTCGTTAACCGCAAACGCCGCAGAGTCAGCTGGCCAAGAACGCGCCGCCATTGCAGCTTACCTGGCCGGCGGTCAGTTTAGTTTAGACGATTTAGTTGCAATTCAGCAGTTCTCCGGCCAGCAACAAGCGTTGCTCGATAACGCCTTTTATTCAGCCAATTCAGCGTTAAAACCAACCATTGATGAGTTACGTCAGTCCTCAGCGTTAAGCAGTGTAAAAACCGTGCGTTCGCAACTCGTTGATGAAAACGTATTTTCGAATGTTAATAGCAACGACTGGTTTAGCACCAGCACCCGTTACATTACTGCGATTAACGAAGCTAAAAGTGAAATTTTGAATACCGTTACGCAGATGGCAAAACAATTAGCGGCTGATGCCTTTAGCGCGTTATTGATTATGTCGCTGGTTACTGCCGCCGTTATTGCGGTAATAGCTGTTCTGGCAACATTGATTCTGCGCGGCATCTACAGTCAGGTTGCTGAACTACTGCACGGCATCGATTTTGTGATGACTAACAAAGATCTTCGTCGCAAAGTGGACAGTAAAAGCTCTGACGAGTTAGGCCGTATTGGCAGCGCCTTTAATGAGCTGCTGACCAAATTCAGTGAGTCATTACAAAAGATTGACCAAATGAGCGTGCAGTTGGCGACTGCTACTGAGGAAACCAGTTCCACTGCCGAGCAAAATGCCGAGCAAATTGGCAAACAACAAAAACAAATCGAGCAAGTTGCGACCGCAACCGAAGAAATGAGCGCGACCGCAGCAGAGATTAGCGAGAATATCCAACGGGTTGCTGATGCCGCTGATAACTCACTGCAGAGTAAAGAAAAAGGCGCAGCGGCCGTGCGCGAGAGCATTACCTCCGTACGAGCACTGGCTGACGCTATCGGTAACGTCGGTCAGGTAATAAGCCAGTTACAAGAGCGCAGCGTTGATATTAATCGCGTTATCGACGTTATCAATAACGTTGCCGAACAAACTAACTTACTGGCGCTTAACGCAGCTATTGAAGCAGCTCGTGCGGGTGAACACGGCCGTGGCTTTGCGGTAGTTGCCGACGAAGTCCGTCAATTAGCCAGTCAAACGCATAATTCGACCCAGGAAATTGCTGACATGTTGTCTAATTTCCGCTCGCTGTCTGATACTGCTTACAATGATATTAATCAAAGCCAGTCTATTGCCGAAGCTACCGAAGAACAGGCTCAGGAGTTGGATCGGGCATTCCAGGTGATTGCCGAAGATATCAACAGTATTTCTGAAATGTCGACACAAATTGCTACTGCATCAGAAGAGCAGGTAAACGTCGCCAAAGATATTGCCGGTAACATGGAATCAGTAAACGAGGTATCGTTGTTAACCCTGACCGGTTCTCAAGAAATTAAAGCCGTGACACAAGAGCAGGCTAAATCTGCGCGGGAACTGCAGGATCTGGCGATGGAGTTTAAGACTGCATAAATTGTTCGTAAAACGAGTGGTATCTTTGTAATGTTCGTGTCAGCGTATAACATCTCACAAAGCCATCAAAATAAATACTAGCTAATGGTCTAACTATGAAAAATATTGTTTTAACGTCAATTATCGTCGCAGTCGGCATTACATTTGGCTCGAACACCGCCGTAGCCCAGTCGGTTGTGAAGCCGGCACCACAGGTGACCACTCAGGCTCAGGCTGAATTTTTTGCCGCAATAAACAAGCATTGTGGTAATTCATACGCGGGCGAAGTAACCGTTGATACGCCCGCAAGCGATGGCTTCGAGGGGCCATTGATAATGCATGTGCGTAAATGTGGCGAACAGCGTATCGAAATTCCGTTTCATGTTGGCGATGACCATTCACGCACCTGGGTCTTAACGCAGACAGGCTCGGGCATTAGCCTTAAACATGATCACCGCAAACCCGACGGTAACTATGACCCGCTAACCATGTACGGCGGCCATACGATCGATAAAGGCTACCCGACTGCACAGTCGTTCCCGGCTGACGCCTACTCAAAAGAATTATTTATTGAATTAGGTGTGCCGCAGTCGAATACCAATATTTGGCAAATGTATATTCATGAAGACACATTTACCTACCGCTTAATTCGCGAGGGCAGAGAGTTTCGGGTGGATTTTGATCTGACAAAAACCGTCGACACTCCCCCTACTCCATGGGGTTATGCCGACTAACAAGGTAAGCTCGTGCCGAGGCACGAGCTACAGAACATCTCCCGGAATACGCACGTTACCTTCCATTAAAACGCGCGCGCTGCGGCTCATAATGGCTTTGATGGCGGTCCATTGCCCGTTTACCTGCTTACATTCGGCGCCCACTTGCAAGGTACCCGACGGGTGGCCAAAGTTAACCATGGTACGGTCATTACCGCCAGCCGCCAGGTTAACAGTAGTGCCCGGAATTGCTGCGGCAGTTCCGATAGCCACTGCGGCTGTGCCCATCATGGCGTGATGCAGTTTGCCCATCGACATCGCTCGCACCAACAGATCCACGTCACTGGCGGCAATTTTCTTACCACTGGAAGCGATATAGTCTTTTGGAGGTGCCACAAAAGCCACTTTTGGGGTGTGTTGGCGGTTAGCCGCTTCAGCGACATCATCAATCAGCCCCATTTTTACGGCACCATACGCACGGATCGTTTCAAAACGTTCAAGTGCCGCAGGGTCGCCGTTAATGGCTTCCTGCAGTTCGGTGCCATCGTAGCCAATTTCTTCTGCATTCAGGAAAATGGTCGGAATGCCGGCGTTAATCAGCGTTGCTTTTAAGGTGCCGATACCCGGAACTTCTAAATCATCGATCAGGTTACCGGTGGGAAACATCGACTCGCCATCCGCTGACGGGTCCATAAACTCAACCGGCACTTCCGCTGCCGGGAAGGTAACACCATCCAGCTCAAAATCACCGGTTTCCTGCACTTCACCGTTGACCATAGGCACTTTATTGACGATAGTTTTGCCAATATTGGCCTGCCAAATACGGACTTCGCAAACACCATTTTCAGGAATGCGTTCAGGCGCTACCAAACCGTTGGCAATGGCAAAAGGCCCCACAGCAGAGGACAAGTTACCGCAGTTACCGCTCCAGTCGACAAATGGCTTGTCTATGGACACCTGACCAAACAGGTAATCCACGTCATGATCCGGCTGTTCGCTTTTAGATACGATGACCGTTTTACTGGTGCTGGACGTCGCACCCCCCATGCCATCGGTGTGCTTGGCGTACGGATCCGGACTACCAATGACACGCAATAAAATGGCATCGCGCACTGCGCCCGGTTGCTGTGCTGCTTCAGGCAAGTCCTGCAAACGGAAAAATACGCCCTTTGAGGTCCCGCCACGCATATAGGTGGCGGGAATTTTGATTTGTGGTTTAAACGCCATAGCTCAAACTCCTTAGCTTGCTTCCGCTTCTAAAAAGTCCTGTGCAAAGCGCTGTAATACACCACCAGCCTCGTAAATAGAGACTTCCTCTTTGGTATCCAGGCGACAAATAACCGGAACTTGCTGTGACGATCCGTCCTTACGGTGGATAGTCAGCTGCAATACAGCGCCCGGCGCCGGAGTGCCTTTCACGTCGAAGGTTTCAGTACCGTCAATGTTCAATGTTTTGCGCGTAGTGCCCTCTTCAAACTGCAGTGGCAACACACCCATACCAATTAAGTTGGTGCGGTGAATGCGCTCAAAGCCTTCAGCAACAATAACTTCAACACCCGCTAAGCGAACACCTTTCGCTGCCCAATCGCGCGATGAGCCCTGACCGTAATCAGCGCCGGCCACGATAATCAGCGGCTGCTTGTTGTTCATGTAGTGCTCAATGGCTTCCCACATGCGCACGACTTTGCCTTCCGGCTCAATACGCGCCAGCGATCCCTGAATCACGTCACCGTTGTCGTCACGCACCATTTCGTTAAACAGCTTCGGGTTAGCGAAGGTGGCACGTTGCGCAGTGAGGTGATCGCCGCGGTGGGTCGCATAAGAGTTGAAGTCTTCTTCCGGCACGCCCATTTTAGTCAGGTATTCACCTGCAGCACTGTCAGCCATAATCGCATTTGACGGCGATAAGTGGTCGGTGGTGATGTTATCACCCAGTACCGCCAGCGGACGCAGACCGGTTAAGGTATTCTCTGCGGCTAACTCGCCTTCCCAATAAGGAGGACGACGAATATAAGTGCTCATTTCGCGCCAATCATACAACGGATTGTTCTTCTCGCCGTAGTCGACACTCAGGTTAAACATTGGGTCATAGACCTTGCGGAACTGCTCAGGTTTAACACTCTCTTTGACGATACGGTCAATTTCTTCATCGCTCGGCCAGATATCTTTAAGCGTTACCGGGTTACCTTCGTGATCATACCCCAGCACGTCTTTTTCGATATCAAAGCGGATAGTGCCGGCAATCGCATACGCCACAACCAACGGCGGCGATGCCAAAAACGCCTGCTTAGCATATGGATGAATACGTCCGTCAAAGTTTCGGTTACCCGACAATACCGCGGTTGAAAACAGATCACGGTCGATGATCTCTTGCTGAATTTTCGGATCCAGCGCACCACTCATACCATTACAAGTGGTACAGGCAAACGCCACCACGCCGAAACCTAAGTCTTCCAGTTCAGGCAGTAGCTGCGCCTCTTCCAGGTACATCTTTACGGTTTTAGATCCCGGAGCCAATGACGATTTAACCCATGGCTTACGCGTTAGGCCAAGCTTGTTAGCGTTACGCGCAATCAAACCCGCTGCAATCATATTGCGTGGGTTACTGGTGTTGGTACAACTGGTAATCGCCGCAATAATTACTGCGCCGTCAGGCATTTTGCCCTCTTCCGGCTGTTCAATATGTTTGGCTACGCCGCGCTCGCTGAGCTCAGCTGCCGGTAGTAAGGCATGCGGATTAGACGGGCCTGCCAGGTTACGCTCGACTTTTGACAAATCAAAACGTAAGACACGACCGTATTCGGCAGTTTTCAGGCTATCGCCCCACAAGCCGGTTTGCTTGGCAAACTTCTCGACCAACTCCACTTGATCGTCATCACGACCGGTCAGTTTCAAATAATCGATAGTTTGGTTATCGATATAGAACATTGCCGCGGTGGCACCGTATTCCGGTGTCATGTTAGAGATAGTGGCACGGTCGCCAACAGTCAATGCCTCTGCACCTTCACCGAAGAACTCAAGGTAAGCGCCAACCACTCGTTCACGACGCAAAAACTCAGTCAGCGACAACACTAAATCGGTGCCGGTAATGCCCGGACGCAATTTGCCCGTGAGTTCAACACCTACGATATCAGGCAAACGCATATAAGAGGCGCGGCCCAGCATCACGCTTTCGGCTTCCAGACCACCCACGCCCACAGAAATAACGCCTAAAGCATCAACCATCGGCGTGTGGCTGTCGGTACCTACACAGGTATCAACAAAAGCAACGTTGTCACGAACCTGCACCACGGGCGACATTTTCTCCAGGTTAATCTGGTGCATAATGCCGTTACCCGGCGGTATCACGTCGACGTTTTTAAACGCCGTTTTAGTCCAGTTAATAAAGTGGAAACGGTCGTCGTTACGGCGATCTTCAATGGCGCGGTTTTTCTCAAACGCGTCTTTTTCGAAGCCGGCGTGCTCAACCGCCAGTGAATGGTCGACAATCAGCTGCGTTGGCACGACCGGGTTCACTTTGGCCGGATCGCCGCCTTTTTCGGCGATAGCATCGCGTAGACCGGCTAAGTCCACCAGCGCTGTTTGTCCGAGAATATCGTGGCAAACTACGCGTGCCGGGAACCACGGAAAATCGTGCTCTTTTTTGCCGTAAATCAGCTGCTCTAACGACTGCGTTAAAATCTCCGGCGGGCAGCGACGTACCAGGTTCTCTGCCAGTACCCGAGAGGTGTATGGCAGTTTGTCGTAAGCACCCTGTTCAATGGCTTCAACGGCTGCCCGAGTATCGAAATACTCGAGCGTGGTGCCGTCTAGTTTTTTACGGTATTCATTGTTCATATTAACGGTCACCAATAGCTGGAACTGGACGCGCCTCTGGACCGGTGTAGTCCGCAGACGGACGAATGATACGGTTGTTGGCACGCTGTTCTTTAACGTGCGCGGTCCAGCCGGTTACCCGTGACATAACAAAAATTGGCGTAAACAGTTTGGTTGGAATGCCCATGTAGTTGTAGGCAGAAGCATGGAAGAAGTCCGCATTCGGGAACAACTTCTTCTCGCGCCACATGACTTCTTCACAGCGTACAGAAACATCGTACAAACGGCTGTCGCCGACTTCTTCAGATAATTTCTTAGACCATGCTTTGATGATGTCGTTACGCGGATCAAACTCTTTGTAAATGGCATGACCGAAGCCCATGATTTTCTCTTTACGCTCTAACATGCCCATCAGCGTTTGCTCGGCATCGTCGGCGTCTTTCATGTCTTCGATAAGTTCCATTGCTGCTTCATTCGCACCACCGTGCAGTGGGCCACGCAGTGAACCAATCGCACCGGTAACACACGAGTGAATGTCAGACAGTGTTGAGGCACAAACACGCGCAGTAAAGGTCGACGCGTTAAATTCATGCTCTGCGTATAGAATTAGCGAGGTGTTCATCACGTCAGCATGCAGCTGTGAAGGCGTTTTGTCGTGCAATAAACGCAGGAAGTGCGCGCCGATAGACTCTTCTTCTGAGTCAGTATCGATACGAACGCCATCGTGAGTAAAACGATACCAGTACAGCACGATGCCAGGGAAAGTCGCTAGAAAACGTTCAATATGGTCATCGGCTTCGTCGAAGCTCTCTTCTGTTTCCAGGTTACCCAGCATTGAACAGCCGGTACGCATAACATCCATTGGGTGTGCTGACTTTGGAATACGCTCCAATACGTCTTTGACTTCCTGTGGCAATACGCGCAGTGACTTTAAGCGTTTACGGTAGTCGTCAAGTTGCGACTGAGTTGGCAATTCGCCTTTTGCCAGCAGGTATGCCACTTCTTCAAAGCTGACTTTTTCAGCCAGTTCTTTAATATCATAGCCGCGGTAGGTTAAGCCTGAACCGCTTTTACCAACAGTACATAGTGCCGTTTCGCCGGCTGATTGTCCGCGCAAACCTGCGCCGCTTAGTTTCTTCTCTGCCATGGTAATTTCCTTTTTTCAATCTTGTATGACTTTTTTCAATCTTGTTTGACTTGCGTCAGGACGCAAGCTACGAACTTTCTGGTACCTTGCGCCCTGGCGCAAGCGTCGAAACACCCGATTATTTTTTAAACAGCTGATCGAGTTTTTCTTCGAAGTCGTGATAGTTCAGGAATTCATACAATTCCGCTCGCGTTTGCATGTCATCGACAACCTCTTTCTGGTCGCCGTTCGCTAAAATACTATTGTAGACGTTGAGTGCCGCTTTGTTCATGGCACGGAACGCACTTAGTGGATAAAGCACAATTTCCACGCCCACATCAGCCAGTTCTTGCTTGTTAAACAGCGGCGTTGCACCAAATTCGGTGATATTGGCCAGTACCGGCACGTCCAGTGCGTCAGTAAAGGCTTTGTAGTGTTCCAGCGTGTGCACTGCTTCGGCAAAAATCGCGTCAGCACCGGCTTCAACACAGGCTTGAGAACGTGCAATTGCTGCCTCGATACCTTCCTGCTGGAACGCGTCGGTGCGAGCCATGATATAAAATTGATCATCGATACGTGCATCAACAGCCGCTTTTACACGGTCAACCATTTCCTGCTGGCTCACAATTTCCTTATTAGGACGGTGGCCACAACGCTTTTGCGCAACCTGATCTTCGATATGAAAACCTGCCGCTCCGGCACGACTCATTTCTTTTACCGTACGGGCAATGTTAAACGCCCCACCCCAACCCGTATCGGCGTCCACCAACAAAGGCAAGTCGCTGGCACCGGTAATACGACGAATGTCTTCACACACGTCGTTCAAAGAAGTCATGCCTAAGTCAGGTAAACCAAACGACGCATTTGCCACGCCTGCACCCGACAAATACAATGCTTTGTGGCCGACTTTTTCTGCCATCATGGCAGTGTAGGCATTAATAGTACCGACAATTTGCAATGGCTTTTCATCGGCAACGGCACGGCGCAATTTCGCGCCCGGGCTTTGTAATTGACTCATGATACTTCCTTATGTGCTTGTAGTTTTGTTTCAATGTTTTTGCGTGATGCGCTGATATGGCGGCGCATCAACAAATCGGCAAGTTCGCCATCACGGTTAGCAATAGCGGTAATAATCGCTTTGTGTTCGTCAAAGGCACGCGACACTCGCGGGCCATTCATGCCCAGTTGCACACGGTACATACGCACCAAAAAATACAACTCGTCACAAAGCATATTAATTAAATACTGATTTTTACTGGCTAGAATAATGCGGTAATGAAAATCGACATCACCCGCCTCCTGATAATAACTTTCGCCTTCACGGACGCGCTGATCTTTAAGGTGTTGCTCTAATAACTTGGACAACGCATCGACTTCCTCGTTTGCCATTTTTTCCGCAGCTAAGCGACAGGCTAAACCTTCTAATTCTTCTCGTATTTGATACAAAGCAATGAGGCTTTCATAACTTAAGGTCACTACTCGCACACCTGCATTCGGCGTCCGCTCAACCAGGTGACAGCGCTCCAGCCTTGCCAGTGCTTCACGCAACGGCGCGCGGCTTACATTAAATTGTTTGGCTAGGCCCGTCTCGGTTAATTTACTACCGGCGGCAATATCACCCTCGACTATGGCTTGTTGCACGGCATACAAAACCCGATCAGCCGACGTTACCGGTGATCTTAATGGGTTTTGTGGATCGTAAATTACTGTCATAATTAGCCGTTTTTTATTGATAAAAGATGTTCGACAGCATTATGTCGACAATGTCAGGAATATTAGCGCCAAATGGAAATTATTTCAATCACAGCCCAGCATATTGTCGACAATATTGATGCAATTGCAGAAGGCTCGCCTGCTAACTCTTATCTGCTACACTGCCCACTATGAACGATTTATTGGCACAGTTTTTTGATCTGAACCAGTTTAGCCAGGCCCCTTTGGCCGGCGAGTATAATAATTGGTTAGTCGCACTATCATACATAGTTGCGTTTGTTGCCTCTTTTGCTGCACTTACAATTTTTGCGCGCGCTCTGGGGCAACGCAATGGACTGCGACGTAAAGGATGGCAACTTGCTACGGCATTCGTCGCCGGCATTGGCGTTTGGAGTATGCACTTTATCGGCATGCTAGCCTTTGAACTGCCGGTGGTGATGAAACACGGTGTTGCACTCACACTGCTGTCCATTCTGCCCGCCATAGCAGGCAACTACGCAGCCTACTCGCTGCAACTCCAGATCAAACGCTTAGCCGAGCGCAAACGCTTGTCCGCATTGCACGAAAAATCATTGATTGTTGCATCTGGTAGTTTGCTGGGTGCGGGCATCGGCTTGATGCACTACATTGGTATGGCAGCGATGCAGCTACCAGCGGAGCTGCGTTATGATATCGGTTGGTTTACTACGTCAATTGTCGTGGCTGTGGTACTAGGCATAATCGCAATGGCCACTTACCGTAACTATCAAGTACCAACCCGACAGGGCGGACATTCTAACCGATTGCAGTTAAGTACCGCGCTCATTATTGCTGCTGCAATATCAGGTATGCACTACGTTGCCATGATTGCAGCCAGGTTTTATCCAACATCCGCAGCCGAATTAATCACCGGCTCCGGTCACGATCAGCATCAGTGGCTTATCTACGCGATAGCGCTGTCGGTCATCTTAATCGCTTTATTTGCGTGGCTTTCCTCGGCATTAGATAAACGCTTACAGAATACCAGTCGCGCGATTCGACAGTCTGATCGTAAAATTCGTGAGCTTGCCTTTAATGATTCGTTAACAGGCCTGCCCAACCGTCGCTCGCTACTCGAGTATTTAGACAGCCAGCCGGCACAAAATCAGCAAGGCGAATGCCTCGCATTATTTTTACTGGATATCGATAAGTTTAAGGTGCTTAACAACACGCTCGGGCCAACGCTCGGCGACTTGCTGTTGCAGTCAGTAACACACCGGCTAGAGCGTATCCCGATGGACGTTCATATGGTGGCGCGCCCTAGTTCTAATGAATTTGCCGCAGTCGCTCGAATCCCATGCGATGGCAATCCAGCCTCTGCCCAATCAAAAGCGTTGGAATTAGCGCGTTTAATGCAGGACAACCTGCAGCAGCCCTATTCGTTAAAGGATTACCGCCATCGTTGCTCACTAAGTATGGGACTCACCTTACTCAACGACAGCGCAGTGTCGGCGGAAAACCTGTTAGTACAAGCCGCCTTGGCGCTCTCCGAGGCCAAACGTTCGGGCTTAGGTCAAATACAGCTATATCATCGCGAAATGGCTGAGGCCATAGAAAAGCGCGTGCGTATTGAAGCTGACTTACGTTATGTAATTGAAAACAACGAACAGCTAGAGCTTTATCTGCAGCCGCAATTAAACGCGCAGCGCAAAGTCATCGGCGCAGAAGCACTGATTCGCTGGCAGCATCCCGATTTTGGTTTCATATCGCCGGCTGAATTTATTCCGCTGGCCGAAGAGACAGGATTGATCATTGGGCTGGGTGACTGGATTAACGAACAAGCCTGTCAAATTATTAAGCAGTGGCAACAACTTGGCTTTAATCATTTAGTGTTATCAATTAACGTTAGCGCGCCACAGTTTCAGCAACTCGATTTTGTCGACAAATTGAATTCGCTAATTCGACAGCATGATTTGCCGAAAGGCTCGCTCAAACTCGAGTTAACGGAAAGCGTATTGATGCAAAACGTCGATGACGTGATTAACAAAATTAACGAACTAAAACAATTGGGCATTCAATTTGCGCTTGACGATTTTGGCACCGGTTACTCATCACTATCCTACCTAATGAAATTGCCATTCGATGTGCTCAAAATCGATGTGTCTTTTGTGCGTGACATGTTTGAATCGCCACAAAAAGAAGCCATCGTACAAACTATTGTTCAACTCGCCCATAATCTGGGCTTAAAAGTCGTTGCCGAGGGTGTCGAAACGGAAAAACACTTTGACTACCTTTCGTCGTTAGGTTGCGACTATTTCCAGGGCTATTTGTTTAGCAAACCGGTGGCAGAGTCTGAGTTCAGGTCCCATTCGCTGATACTCCAATAGCTAGCGCAAAAATAATTCATTTTATCGTTTTTGGTTCCAATCTGTGGCCTTGCCTTGTAAAGTAAGGCCACTTTTTTCGACTGCGACTTTAGTCGAAATACGTTGCTAGTTAAATAAACAGTTGTTTTTAAATAATAAAATGGATAACAAGAATGGATCCTAAAAATATCGTCGATAAAGACGCAAGCTTCTTTGGTCAACCCGGCGGCTTGCAAACCCTGTTCTTTACCGAAATGTGGGAGCGCATGAGTTATTACGGCATGCGCGCGCTGTTAGTACTATTTATGACGGCTAGCCTGCAAGAAGGCGGTTTAGCTATCACGGTAGCCTCAGCCACCGCCATTTACGGCCTGTATACCGGCGCAGTCTATTTTATGGGCTTGCCCGGCGGCTGGATTGCCGACCGCTTACTTGGCGGCCAACGGGCAACCTGGTATGGCGGTATTATCATCATGCTGGGTCACATCGTGTTGGCTATTCCTTCTGTGGCCAGTTTTTATATCGGTATGATTTTGGTAGTTCTGGGTACTGGCCTGCTGAAACCAAACATCACTGCCATGGTAGGCCAACTATACAGCTCTAACGATGATCGTCGCGACGGCGGTTATACTCTGTATTACATGGGTATCAACATTGGTTCAATCATCGGCTACTTTGTTACCGGTTATTTACAAGAAAGTGCAGGCTACCACTGGGGCTTTGGTGCCGCAGCTGTTGGTATGGCATTAGGCTTGATCCAATACAAAATAACACAGCCTAAATTGAAAGGCGTCGGTGCCGAGCCACCCAAGCCATTGTCACCACAAGGTGCAAAACGCAGTTGGGGCATCATCGTTGCGCTACTTGCCGGCTTAGCTGTATTCACCGTGGCTGCATTAAAAGGCATTGTCACCATCAACCCGGTTATCGTTGCCGAGAATGTTGCCATCGTATTCACCGTTATCTTCTTCGTCTACTACCTGTCGATCTTCTTGTTTGGTAAGTTAACAAAAGACGAAATGAAGCGCCTCGGTGCCCTGTTCCTGGTCTGTATTGCATCGACTATGTTCTGGGCAGGCTTTGAGCAAGCTGGTTCATCATTCAATTTGTTCGCTCGTGATTTGACCGACCGCGTTATCGGCGACTTTACTATTCCAACCACCTGGTTCCAGTCGCTTAACTCGATATTCCTGGTTACCCTATCGCCGTTTTTTGCCGCGTTATGGATTAACTTGAGTAAGCGCATGATCAACCCATCGTATGGCTTTAAGAGTGCGCTAGGTCTGATTATTATGGCAACCGGCTTTATCGTGATGTTCTTTGCCTCACAAGCCGCTGCCAGCGGCCTGAAAGTAGCGCCTTATTGGTTGGTAGCGGTTTACTTCATTCACACCGTCGGCGAGCTTTGCTTAAGCCCTGTTGCATTAAGTGCGGTAAGTAAACTGTCACCAAAACGTATGGCCGGTCAGTTGATGGGTGTGTTCGTTTTAACCTACGCTATGGGTAACGTTATCGCCGGCTTGCTGGCAGGCGGGCTGGACCCTGAAAACCCGCAGGCGATGCCGGAACTATACTGGACCATCTTCGTATTCGGCGTCAGCGTCGGTGCAGTAGTTTTTGTCCTGGCATTCTTTACCCGTAAGTGGGAGAAACTTGCGCCAGACGACGGCGAAGACGACCACCCTGGTGCAGTTATCGACGCCAACGAACCTGTCGGTAAGCCTTAGCCTTTAATTCTGCCCGCGACCCCTTCGCGGGCATTTAGGCCGAATAGCCATCGGCGTGGTTGATATGGGCACCTCTCGCCCAAGGATGTTGGAGGGCATGGATGCCCGGAAACAAGCCACACGGACGTGCTTGGAGCGGTTCTTGGGCGAGAGGTGCCCGTGTCAAGCAAAAGCCGATGGCTACTCGGCCTTGCCTCACTTGTGCCTAGGCGTAAGCTAAATCTGTGTCTCACTTGCGCCAAACGCGCAAGCTACTTTTTATTTGATACGTAGATGGTGATGTGGCCTTTGGCGACGACGGTGTCGTCAGCGCGGCGGGCGACAACTTCAATCAATTGGTCGCCGGGGTGCCAGGTTTGTTCGCTGGCTTTTGCTTCGATGGTAACGTCACTGGTTGTTTTCGCCAGATACTCAACGTTCATGCCTTTTGGCAACCAACGCAAATGCTTGGGGATTGATGCTTCGGCAACGGCTCCCATGGCCATTTCCATGCCGTTGCAAACGGCAATAGCATGCACCGTACCAATGTGGTTTTGCACCGCTTTGCGTTTTTTAAACGTTAACTGACAAAAGTTAGGTTCGAGTACCTGAATACGCGGTTTGATGGTAGCAAAGTACGGTGCTTTGCGGGCAAACATGGTCGAAAAAAGCCAGCGGCCGCCGGGATATTTCAGGCACTTTTTATACAATCTAAGTAAGTAGTTATCAGTCACTTTTCATTACCTGTATGCGGTTAAGACGGCATGATATCGCATGGAATGGTGATACGTTCATCATCCGCGTCAAACGGGATGGTGCCGTGCCAGCAATAACTCGGAAAAATCACACACATGCCCGGTTGCGGACAGACGGCTTTATCAATCTGTTCTTTTCCTTCCAGACCCAGTGAGGTTTCGCCAAACTTTATCCAGCCCTTTTTGTCAGGGTCATCTGCACTGACTTGTTCAGGCACACTTAAATAAGTACACATCGAAAGCCACCCTTCCGGGTGAACATGATTGGTATGAAAGCCCGCTTTGAATAGCTTAACAGACCAGCTACCACTAAAATGATAGCTACCGGTTTTACGTGCGGTGACGGGGTGGGTCTTATCATCAGGCAAAGATGCTAAATAATCATCGATATAACGCGTCAGACTTTGTTTATAGGCGTTAATGACAGGGTCATCCATTGCCAATAGTGAGCCGACGGTTTGTGTGCCGCCCCGCACAGACTGGTCCAGTGGTTGATGTTTAGTTTTATGCAATTCTCGAATGCGTTGCGTTAACACATCCCAAAACTGTTCCAGCGAATCATAACCATCAGGTGTTGGTAAAAATCCAACCTTAACGTAGCGCTGGTAATCGTTCAGGTAATCAAATTTTTGGGTGTCGCCACTGAGTTTCCAGCACAAGCCTTTGTAGGCATGTACCTCCTGATCTAACGGCTGGTTTTCGTGCGCACGATCGAGTAATGCTAATGCTTCCTGATAACGTTGTTGACGCAGGTATAAATTGGCCTGGTCAATCAGGTAGCGTGGATGGCGCGGTTGTTGCTGTAACGTTTTGTCGTAACAGACTTCTGCTTGTTGCCAATCGCCGGCACGAAGCAGCGCGCCCCCTTTTAGGTGCAACAAGCTGTGTACTTCGCCAAAGCGCTGCAGAAATTCATCAAGCAATGCATTAGCCTGTTGTTCCTGCTGCGCCCTGTATAAATGCGATAAATAGGAATAAGCCAGCGCCAGAGAGTCGGGCTGGCGACTTAGCGCCTGGTTGAATGATTGTAAAAATAACTCGTTGTTACCATGCTCCCAGTAGAGTTTATTGAGTGCCTCATGCGCGGGAACAAAATCATTTTGTAGCTCTAGTACCTCTCGTAAGATTTTTTCTGCTTGCTCGTAATCACCATCGTCGTAGGCTAGACAACCGAGCTGGAACAAGCGTTGTGGCTCATTAAATCTCCCTTTGAGCTCTGCATAAATTTTACGCGCCTCTACGGTGTGTTCGATATAGCGGTAAACCAACGCCAGATTGAATAATAACGTTGGCTCGTCCGGCCAGCGTTTCAGTGCTGTTCGGATAGTTTTTTCGGCAGCGTCAAACAATTTGTAGTCAAGCTCAGCACGCCCTTTTAACAAGTAGGCTTTTAAATAGTCAGGCTTTTGCGAAACCGCTTTTTCAGCCGCATGTGCAGCAGCCAAATAATCACGAGACTGATAATGCACTGACGCCAGGTTGTACCAAGCATCAACTAAACTGCTGTCTAATTTCAGTGCTTGCAGATAATAACGCTTAGCTGCCCGCAGCTGCTGGCTGGACTGCAAAAAGTTGGCAAAATTCGATAGCACCGAGGGCTGCTTTGGATTGAGTTTTAAACTTCGCTCAAAATAACCCAGAGCTCGGGCGGGCGCTGCCTGTTTTGTTGCTAACGCCAGTAAATGCAAAATATCAGGATGATTGGGTGATTGCTTATCCAGTTGCGTTGCTATTTGCTCCGCGACTGAAAACTGCTGGTTTTGTAAGGCACTGACCGCTTGCTGAAACTGCTGCGCCAGAGTTGATTGATTTTGCGCCATAACGCCTATACTGCCCGCTAGCTAACATTATTATAAGAATTTATTTACAATAACATAACTTTTAACGCTGTTGCTTACGTCGCGATTTTTTTATTTGATACATCGCTTGGTCAGCGAGCTTCAGCCAGTCTTCAAGCCTTCGGTTTTGTTCGTTAGCCGTGACGATACCAATACTCGGGCCAGCATAATCAATAACTCTGTTGAGCGTTCTAAACCGCCCGCTAGTTAGCGACGCAAGCAACTTATGCAGGATCACCTCGGACTGCTGCGCGTCATCTGAATCTGCCTCTTGTACCACTGCAAATTCATCACCACCAATACGAGCGACGATTGCCGTTGTCGGTAAATGCGATATCAGCGCTTGTGCAATGGCGATTAAAAAGCGATCGCCCTCGTCATGACCGTATAAATCGTTAATCGCTTTGAAACCATCAAGATCAATATAGGCAACGTGCAAAGGTCGTTTAACATTTTTTTGTAATTCAATGACCTGACTGGCTAAACCGCGGCGATTCCATAACCCGGTCAGTGGGTCGGTATGAGCGCTTTGGCGCAGCTCGATTTGTTCGTGTTGCAAGCGCTCGATCATTAAATCCCGCTCGACTTGCCGGGCGATCAGTGAAGTGAAAATATCAAATAATTGGCTGGTTGCTTCTGATGGTTTTTGTTGTTCGGTACTTGCTGCACATAACGTACCGTAAAGCTCTTGTTGCTCGCCAACGTATACCGGACGGCTAACGTAACTTGTTATGCCCAACTCACTGGCAGCTTCAGAGTCGCCCCAGCATTGGCTTACGTCGTCGGTCTCGTATTGTCTTTGTTCGATTGCTCGCCGACACAAGGTATCGCTCCAGGGGACTTCTAATCCCTCAGGAATAGACAAACTGCCTGAATTGATGGCATGCATGATTGACTGCACACCGCGCTCCTCGTCAACTCGAGTCAAATAGACAGACTCAAACGAGGTCACGGTCTGTAAAATTCTAAGCAGCGACGGCGCCAGGCTGTCTGTTTGCTTGGTGTTACGCAACGCCTCAGCTAAATCTGCCAACGCCAGTTTTTCGTCAACCAAATCAACGCACCTATAACGTGAAGTTCGTTATGATGGTAGCAAAGTTATCCAGTATGTTCGAACTGAGTCGGATAGACGGATATATAAAAGGCGCGGTAGCGCCGCTCGATGAGCGAACACAAACCACGCCTTAGGATTTGCCTAACGGCTTTTGCCTAAAAGTTATAGGCTGGCAAGTGCCTCGTTAAGGATTGAACAAGGACGCATTGCAGCTGACACTTTTTCAGGGTTTGGCTGGTAGTAACCGCCAATATCAACTTTTTTACCCTGAATGCTGTTTAACTCATCAATGATCGCCTGCTCGTTACCGGAGAGTTTTTCCGACAACTTAGCAAAGCGCTCTTTAAGTTCGGCGTCATCATTTTGATTCGCTAACGCTTCTGCCCAGTACATGGCCAGGTAGAAGTGTGAACCGCGGTTATCGATTTCACCCGCTTTACGCGATGGTGACTTGTTTTCTTCCAGGAACTTCGCCGTAGCAACGTCCAGGCTATCCGCCAACACTTGCGCACGTTGGTTATCAAAAGTACGGCTCAAGTGTTCAAGCGAAGCAGCCAAAGCCAGGAACTCGCCTAACGAATCCCAACGCAAGTGGTTTTCTTCGACAAACTGTTGCACGTGCTTAGGCGCAGAACCACCCGCTCCTGTTTCGAATAAGCCGCCACCGTTCATTAACGGCACAATAGACAACATCTTAGCTGATGTACCCAGCTCCAGAATTGGGAACAAGTCAGTCAGGTAGTCACGCAGCACGTTACCAGTAACCGAGATGGTGTCTTTGCCTTCTTTTACCCGTTGCAGGGTGTGACGAGTCGCTTCTACCGGCGCCATGATTTGAATATCAAGACCATCGGTATCGTGCTCTTTCAGGTATTCTTCGACCTTTTTGATTAACTGCGCATCGTGAGCACGGTTGCTGTCTAACCAGAACACGGCCGGCATGCCACTTAAACGAGAACGGTTTACTGCCAACTTAACCCAGTCACGGATTGGCGCATCTTTAACCTGACACATACGCCAGATGTCACCCTTCTCAACGTTATGTTCAAAGACAACGTCACCCGCTTGGTTCAATACTTTGACAACGCCGTCTGCGGCAATTTCAAAGGTCTTGTCATGTGAACCGTATTCTTCGGCTTTTTGCGCCATCAAGCCAACGTTCGGTACCGTACCCATGGTGGCAGGATCAAAAGCACCGTTTTCTCGGCAGAAGTTGATGGTTTCCTGGTAAACACCCGCATAACAACGATCAGGGATCATGGCTTTAGCGTCTTGGCGACTGTCATTTTTGTCCCACATTTTGCCTGAATCACGAATCATTGCAGGCATTGACGCATCAATGATGACGTCACTCGGTACGTGCAGGTTAGTAATACCTTTGTGCGAGTTAACCATAGCCAGCTCAGGCTGTTTCGCGTAAACCGAGTTTAAATCTGACTCGACTGCGTCACGTTGCTCTGCGGTTAACTTATCCAATTTGTTGTAAAGGTCACCAATACCATTACTTGGATCAAACTCGATTTCTTTCATCAGGTCGGCATGTTTTTCTAATACGTCTTTAAAGTAAACACGCACCGCATGACCGAACATGATCGGATCTGACACCTTCATCATGGTGGCTTTTAAGTGCAACGACAGCAGTACGCCCTGCTCTTTGGCCGCCGCCGTTTCTTTTTCGAAGAACGCCTGTAAATGCTTCTTGCTCATAACCGCCGCATCGACAACTTCACCTGCCAGTACCGGTACCGATTCTTTTAATACCTGCTGCTGGCCATTAGCTTCTAAGACAATTTTAAAGCTGTCATCTTGTGCCGAAGTGGTTGATTTTTCGCTACTGTAAAAGTCACCGTCATTCATGTGGGCAACATGTGATTTTGAGTCTTTCGACCACGCGCCCATACGATGAGGGTGTTTTTTAGCGTAGTTTTTTACTGCGCTGGGTGCACGACGATCAGAGTTACCTTCACGCAACACCGGATTTACCGCGCTGCCTTTGACTTTGTCATAACGCGCACGGATATCTTTTTCTTCATCGGTTTGCGGATCAAACGGGAAGTTTGGCAACTTGTAGCCCTGTTCCTGTAATTCTTTAATGCATGCCGTCATCTGTGGAATAGACGCACTGATGTTTGGCAGTTTAATGATGTTTGCTTCCGCCGTTTTCGCCATTTCGCCTAATTCCGCCAACGCGTCTGACTGACGTTGCTGCTCGGTCAGATACTCGGGAAATTGAGAGATAATACGACCTGCCAAAGAAATATCACGGGTCTCTACCGCAACGCCAGCGGCCTTAGTAAAGGCCTCAATAAAAGGCAACAGCGAATATGTTGCCAGACGTGGCGCTTCGTCCGTCTCGGTGTAAATAATCTTTGCTTTATCAGTCGACATAGTCATTCCTATTCGTTGGACCAAAGTAAAAATCGTTAAATAAGTGGCGCGAATTATAGAGGATTTAGGGTCTAATTACCATTCGCCCGTATTTTCCATCGACGCCCAAGGCTCTTGTGGCGCAAGATGTTCGCCTTCCTGTAACAACTCAATAGAAATATTATCCGGTGACCGCACAAAAGCCATGTGACCGTCTCGCGGCGGCCGGTTAATAATCACACCGTTGTCCATTAGCCGTTGACAAGTTTCATAAATATTAGCGACACGGAATGCCAAATGACCAAAGTTACGCCCGCCGTCATAAGTTTCCGGATCCCAGTTATAAGTCAGTTCCAGCATCGGTGATTTGGTTTCCTCCGCCCGTTCTGCATCGTCAGGCGCAGCCAGAAAAACCAGCGTAAAGCGGCCTTTCTCATTCTCTTTACGGTACATTTCTTTTAAGCCGAGCAGCTCACAATAAAAGTGCAACGACTGTTCTAAATCATGCACACGAACCATGGTGTGTAAATAACGCACAGTTAACTCCTTTTCTGTTTTGTTACCGCTGTTACGAATTTCTCTTAGCGATAGATTTATTTCGGCTAAATATAACCGCTTTTATTGATCTGCATTAAAAATACATTTAGGATGAACCTATTAAACATGCATATGGAATGTTTATTATGAGTCCACAGACATTACTGCGCACCTCTAATACCTCTATGGTGGTGTTTTTATTACTTTCAATCGTTGTTTTTTATTTAGCCTGGTTCCAGGAACAAAATTTACCCTTAATGTTGCTGGTGTTCCTGCATTTGTCGCAGGTGATCCTGGCGGGTTTATTTAAAGTTGCTTACGTGTTCCGCTTAATAGCGCAAAACCAGTTAGGTGAAGAGCTGCGGTAAAATCGCTCGGTGCTAAGTAACGGGGACTGGTAACAGGTGCTTTGTTGGAGACTTGGCGGGGGGACTCACGAAACACGCGACAAGCCCATCCATGGGGGCTTGTTTCACGCCATCCATGGCGTTCAACAGTTTCGTGAGTCCCCCCGCCAAATCTCTTATCAACAAAGCACCTGTTGCCAGCCCCCGTTAACTGAACTTTCGCATTACTGCGCGGGTGCCGATACGCAACTTTTGCGCTAGCGGAAAGCGCTTAAAGGTAGACTTTGCCGTACCCGACGTGAAGGCGGTTTGTTTGCTGTAATCAATGGCAACGTCGACGATAACGGGTTTGCCCTCTTCGGCAAATCGCACGGCGTTTAAAATCCCATCATCGAGGGCTTCATCGTTGTTGATTAATACGTACTCCGCGCCAACACCTTTTGCTATTCCTTCGAAGTCGGCACGGCCCAATGTCGTGCAGGGCTTACGGTTGTACGGCATGGCCTGCGCCTGGGCAATTTGCGACAGTTCGCCGTCATTAAAAACGAAATACATGATGCCGAGCTTGTGCTTTGCTGCGGTCAAAATTTCCATACAAGTCATCATAAAACAGCCGTCACCGACGATAGCGAAAACTTGCTTTTCGGGATGGCTAAACTTTGCGCCAATAGCTGCCGGAACCGCATAGCCCATCGCATTAAAATCAGTCGGCGTCAGTAAGGTGGCAGGCTCTGCTAAAGGATACAGTTCGGCGGTTAAAAAGGTATGGTTGCCGTCATCCAATACGGTGATGGCATCGTCGTCCATGTGCTGTCGCAGGTGATTAAAAAAGCGTGCGGGATTAACGCGCCCGTTACTGTCGTGATCAAGCCATTGCTGCTGATAATCTGCTTTGCGCTTCTCGATACCGTTAACCAAACTAATGTTTTTTTCGCGCTTTTCGTCAGCTTTCAATTGTTGTAATAGTTCATCCGTAAACGCTTGCGCATCGGCGGCGATAGCTACTTTAGCGGGATAATTTTGGTTAAATACGGCGCCATCAATGTCCACGTGAATTAATTTATCGGGTACTTCGGCACTAAAACTGCCGGTCGGTATTTCGGAAAACCGCGTGCCGATGGCCAATAGCGTGTCACATGAGTCAAATGCCCATTGTGCCGCCGGCACGGCTGATGGGCTGAAGCCAAACCCAGCGTGTAGCGGATGATTATGAGGGAAGGAAGATAACCCCTGTAGCGTCGTCGCGACCGGCATTTGCAGTTGTTCGGCTAGCTGGATTAATTGTTTTTTTGCATGGCGCGCACCCCACCCAATAAACATCGCCGGGTGTTTGGCTTCGCGCAGCAGCTTTGCAGCCTTGCTAACTAACTCCGGTAGATCGTCATTTGCGAGAACCGGTTGCTGCTCTAAAAAGTCCGCGTAAGGAATGGGTTTTGGCACTCGGTCAGTAAACAATTGCAGGTTAACCGGTATTTCGACCAATACCGGACCGGGCTTGCCGCTAATCGCTTTTTGATAAGCACGGTAAATGGTTTCCACGACTTCGTTTTGATGACCCACCCGGTACGCCGCCTTAGTCAGCGGTTTAGCAAGCTCCAGTTGGTCAACACCGTGCAGCTGAAAACGGTTACCCGTATCGGTGCGAACGCCACCGGACAGGATCAACATGGGTATGCCGTCTAAGAACGCTTCGCCTATGCCACTTGCAGCGTGCGTAAAGCCCGCTGCGGGGACAATGGCTAATACACCAATTTCGCCACATCCCGCTTTAGCCGCACGACTGGCACCGTCAGCCATAAACGCCGCGCCGCCCTCGTGAGTCACCAACACCGGTTCGATTTGCTCGCTGCTGTTAAGCGCGTCATAAAGCTCAGTATTATGCACGCCGGGTATGCCAAAGGTGTGTTTAATGCCCAATTGTTCCAGTGCAAATACCGCCAACTCTGCTGCATTTTTCTTCATTGTTATTGCTCCAGGTGCTGTATGCTTAAATCGAATCCAGCGCCCGGTTCGATAAATCGTTTCATGATTTACTGAGGACGGTTCAGCTATTTTTATTCGTTGTGATTTAGCCGATGCCGTCTTTCACTCCAGTCAGGCAAGAATTTATCCATCAAAGCATAAAATCTTGCATTATGGTAGCGTTCGTACAAGTGAGTTAGCTCGTGCACCACGACGTATTCGAGGCTTTGCGGCGATTTTTTAACTAAGTCAAAGTTAAGCCAGATTTTCTTTGTTCGAATATTGCAACTCCCCCAGCGCGTTTTCATTTTACGCACACCAAAATCACTCGCTTGCACCTGCATTATGGGTTGCCAATGCAACAATAGCTCACTAATTTGCTGTTTCAGCTGGCTCCGGTACCAGCGCTCAAGTCGTTGTGTGACAGCGCTTTCGTCATCGGGCTGCGCTAGCTGTACGATGATTTCATCGTCAACGATAGTCACCTTGCTTGCACCTTGTCTTAATGCCAGTCGGTAATTACGGCCGCGATAGGGAATCATTGCGCCATCGACGAGCGGTGCAGAAGCCAACTCCGGGCGCTCGGCAAACCGTTGCTGTTGTTCTGTTATCCAGTCACTGCGGGACTCAATAATGGCGACGATATCTTCGTGTGGCCACTGCCGGGGCGCAGATACATGAACCTGGGTTGCGTTTTTGATCTTTAAATAGAGGTGTTTTGTGCGCTTTCGCTCAATCACAACCTGATGCGGTCCAATTTGCAAACTTCACCTCCGTTTAACTAGCGATCTTTTAACAACGCTTTGAGTTCCCGTATCTCACGTTGCAAATCAGCCATGCTCGGTTCCGGCTCCTGTTCACTGGCCAGTTCTTCGCGTAAGCGGTCAGCTTCGGCACGGCTCTCTTTATCCATCACGTTAACGACAATACCTATCACCATGTTTAAAAATGCAAACGCCGTTAAAAAGATAAACGACATGTAAAACATCCAGCTGAGTGGATACACTTCCATGGTTTCGTACTGAATATCAGTCCAGTCTTCGAAGGTCATCACCCGGAACAGCGTCAACATGGATATCGCGATGTTTTCCCACAAAAACGGATTGATATCAGCAAACAAATAACTGCCAACCGCTGCGTAAATGTAAAAAATGATGAACATTAACAGCACCACATAGCCCATCTGCGGCAAGGCTTTTAGCAGTGATGTAATCAGCGTGCGTAGTTCAGGGATTATGGAAATCATCCGCAGCACCCGGAAAATACGCACTAAGCGCGCTAACAGGGCTAGCTCAGAGTCGTTAACCGGAATTAAACTAACCACCACAACCAGGGTATCGAAAACATTCCAGCCGTTTTTAAAGAAATTACGTTTATCGTGGTCAGCAATAAAACGGATGCTAATTTCAACCACAAAGAATACCGTAATAAACCAATCCAGGCCGAGCAGCAGTTGGTTCATAATTCCCGGCAGTTCGTAGGTTTTCGCGCCAATTTCTAAGGCTGAAATAATAATCACGCTAATGACCGCAAATTCAAACAAACGGTTACTCTTTAGCGTTACCAGGCGACTTTTCAAATTCTCGTACATCAGCTTCTATTCACCTGCTTCGTGATCATACAAACATCCAATACAACACACCGGCTAACAATAGTCGGTAAATCACGTAGGGCCACATACCGAAAGCATTGAGCCACTTTAAAAATAAGTGAATTGCAGTAATTGCGGTGATAAATGACGCGATGCCACCAATTAAAAAGCCTGTCCAGTCAACCGCTATCGACTCGCTCCAGATGGTTAACAATTTAATTGATGCAGCCGCAATGGTTATAGGGATAGCCATATAAAACGAAAATTTAGACGCCGTTTCGCGGTCTAACCCCATAAATAAGCCCGCAGTGATGGTAGCGCCTGAACGAGAAGTGCCCGGAATTAACGCCAATGCTTGAGCCAGCCCCACAATGATTGCATCTAACCAACCAATATCGGTGAGTTGCCGCTGGCCTCTGCCCCAGCGGTCGGCTGCTGCTAATAACACCGCAAAAACAACGGTGGTGGTAATAATCACACCCACCGCACGTAACACAGAGTCAATGTAATCAAGCAAGAACACGCCGGCAACGCAGGCGGGTATGGTGGCCATAACAACCATCCAACCCAAATGGCTTTGGCCAAGGTTACGCCGCGCGGGAATTGAGCGAAGCCCGTCAACAAGCAATGTTGCAACGTCTTTTCTGAAGTAAAGAACTACCGCAAGCAAGGTGCCGACATGCACTGATAAATCAAAACCGACGCCTTGGTCGCTCCAGCCCGTCAGCGCGGGCATTAAAATGAGGTGTGCCGAACTCGATATCGGCAAAAACTCAGTAATTCCCTGCACAATCCCTAGTATGATGGCCTGCCACAAATCCATGAGATACCCTGTAAAATCACGTGATACTGCAAAAATTTAGGCAGGCATTATAGACTGAATAAACAGCCAGCGTCATAGCTTTGCATGTAATTTTTTTACCACCGTATCGGCAGCTTTATCGTCGACTAAAAAGCAAAGATTATGATGGCTAGCTCCCTGACACACCATACGGATAGTTGCCGGCGAAGCGGCTTGCAGAACACTCGGCGAAATATCGCCGAAATGACCGATGTCATTGCCGATGACAGCGATAAGAGTCAGTCCCGATTCAATATTAACGTGGGCAAACTGCTGCAATTCAGTCAGCATAGCCTCCGCTAACACGGTATCGCCATTAGCTTTAGAGCCTTCTTCATCCAGCGTAATGGCGATACTCACCTCAGATGTAGTAACCAGATCAACACTAACGTCGTAGCGCGCTAAAACATCAAATAGCCGCGCCAAAAAACCAGTAGCATGCAACATATCAACGCTATGCACAGTCAATAGTGTTTGATTTCTGCGCAGCGCCAGCGCTCTAATCGACGGCCTTTCAACCGGGGTGGCAGAAATCAAGGTTCCGCCCTGCTCGGGTTTGCGGCTATGACCGACAAAAACATCAATACCATGCTCTATAGCAGGCTTTAAGCTTTTAGGGTGTAACACTTTTGCGCCAAAAGTCGCCAGCTCAGCGGCTTCTGCAAAGCTGATTTCAGCTAATGGACGGGCATCTTCGCACACACGTGGATCGGTGGTGTAGATGCCTGCGACATCTGTCCAGATATTGAGGCGTTGCGTTTGCATAGCGGCCGCAAATAGCGCCGCGCTGTAATCACTGCCACCTCGACCCAACGTGGTGGTATAGCCCTCAGGCCCCGAACCAACAAACCCTTGCGTAACCATTGCATCACCCGCTTGCAAACGTTGCTGCAGTGGCTGACAGGCTTGTTGCATAGCAACCCAATCAGGACTTGCCTGACCATGGCGTCCATCGGTAGGTAAGAAGTCACGCGCGTCAACGCATGTTGCGCTGTCGTTGTACTGACGCCAGATTGCCGCAAACAACTCACTGGAGCAACGCTCACCAAAGCTTAAAATGAGATCGCGCCGGCGTAACAGCGCTACTGTAGATGTCGGACACGGAGCGACAATAATGTCGATGAGTTGCTGATGCAGTTGCTGTAAAGCCTCTCTACAGCGCGTATCCACATGAGCCTGTTCGGCTATGTGTTGATGCCGCTGGATGATTTCATCAGCCAGCCGCTGACGTTCCACCAGCGTTCGTGATTCACTTATGGCAATAAGGCGGTTGGTAATGCCTGCGCACGCACTGACCACCACCAACGTAGGTGCTTTTTCTGCACAAATAATAGCGACGCATGCGCGAATCGCATCGGCATCGGCCATACTGGTGCCGCCAAACTTTGCGACTTGAATAATAGCGACCTGTTTAGATATGGGGGTTACTGACATGATCTGACCCTGAACAAAACAACACAACACAACGTTCAGAGAGCTTGCAACGATATACTGGCTACGTATAGAGGACTGCAGAAGCTCTCCACCAAATGGTGACAGCTACAGGTGTTCAAACCCGATAGCCGATAGCAACTTACCCCACAATTGCTACCTCGGCGGCCACTCCCCTGATTGAGTCACCCCGGGTGGGTTATTCTGACTCAACGACCTGAGTGCCGCGCCTCTTCCTGCGCTTAGTAAATCACAAATACTCTGCAAAAATCAATTCAAACTAACCGTTCAGGTGTACATTTCGATACGATTTCGACCATTATCTTTCGCTTTATAAAGTGCTTTGTCGGCATGACCAAGCAGGGTTTCTGCATCGTAGCCCGGGCGCCAAACCGCAATCCCCCCACTAAAGGTTACCTCATGCTCACAAATTGGCGTGTCCGCAATAAGTTCCCGTAGCCGCTCGGCTAATTGGTATGCTTGCCGGCTACTGGTATTGGGCATCAGTACGGCAAATTCCTCGCCACCCCAGCGTGCCAGAAAGTCCTCACTACGTAGGTTTTGCTGTAAATAAGTTGCCAATGACTGCAACACAGAATCACCAAATAGATGCCCAAACTGATCATTTACGCGTTTAAAATGATCAATATCGACAAGCAGCAACGCAAACGGCTGTTGTTTGCGCTCAGCATCAACAACGTATTTATGTAACTGTTGGTCGAAACGCTGACGGTTGTTCAACCCTGTTAACTTATCCGTGTTAGCGATGATTTCTAGCTGTTCACGGTTTTGCTGTAACTGCAACATAGCATCAGCTCGGGTACGTTCATAAAACCTGAACAGCATGATGTGTGCAATCAGCACTTCAATAACGTTCAATACACCGCCAAGTGATAGTTGGTATGTGAGACCCGCCTGAACATGCCCGTATACGATATAGGTGGCATAGCTAAAGAATACGATGGATACCAGGGTTCCCATGCTGCGGCCAAGCAGAAAAAATGCCACGGGCGGTATTAACGTTGCCCATACGATACCGTAGTTATTACCACTCCAGACCGTCAGGAACGCCCAAATAATTGTGATGAACAGGATGGTTACTGCCCAGCCTGCCACTTTTACATTCCCTGTTTTACGAAAATACCAGTAAATACAGAGCGATAACGTTAAGCCGATAGCATCAATAAAGGCGATTTCTTTAGCATCGAAAAGAAATAGGTTCAGCGCGGTAACAACGCCGGCAAGTATGCAGACAAATAGAAGTAAGTGATAAATGAGCTTGGCACGGTGAAAGTCGCCGTGATGGCGTGGAATATGAGAAAAGTTTTTATACCAAAACGACAACATAAGATACTGATACCTCGATAGAAGTATCAGTATCTTTTAGGTATTTGAGCATTAAGTCAAATAAAACTTATTTCTTTTTCAGTGAATTCATATCAATTACAAAGCGGTATTTTACGTCGCCTTTTTTCATTCGCTCATAAGCTTCATTGATGTTCTCGATATCAAGCATTTCGACATCACAGTGAATGCCATGCTCACCGCAAAAGTCGAGCATTTCCTGAGTCTCAGGTAACCCACCGATTAACGATCCAGCAATGACGCGACGCTTTAAGACCAGCGCCCCCGCCTCTAGCGGCGGTTCAACTGATTCAAGTAAACCAACAATGATGTGTGTGCCATCATACTTCAAACAGTTTAAATACGGGTTCAGGTCATGTTTTACCGGCACCGTATCAAGCATGAAGTCAAAGCTTTCAGCAACATCCTGCATTTGTTGCTCGTCAGTCGAGATCACCACATGATCAGCGCCCTGCTTTTTCGCTTCTTTCACTTTAGATTCAGAGCGAGTAAAGATGGTCACTTCTGCCCCTAATGCCTTAGCAAACTTAACGCCCATATGGCCTAAGCCGCCCATGCCAATAACGCCCACTTTGTCACCTTTTTTTACACCATAATGACGCAGCGGTGAATAAGTCGTTATACCGGCACATAGCAATGGCGCGGCTTTAGCCGGATCAAGCGACTCCGGTACTTTTACGACAAAACGATCGCTGACGACGATACCTTCTGAGTATCCACCATAAGTAACCGAGCCATCGTGCAGGTCTTCGCCGTTATAAGTTGGTACCATGCCGTTTAAGCAATACTGCTCCAAGCCATCATGACAAGCTGAACAGTCACGGCATGAATCAACCAGGCAACCTACGCCAACCGTGTCCCCCGGTTTGTACGCTGTCACCTTAGCGCCTACCTCAGTAACCCGGCCGATAATTTCGTGCCCGGGTACAACCGGATAGACAGTGCCACCCCAGTCATTTTCAACATAGTGAATATCGGTATGGCAGACACCGCAATAATCAATCTCAATCGCGACGTCATCATCTCTCAATTGACGACGCTCAATCGGATGCTCGGCCAGACCTGAGGTTTCCGATTTTGCTGCATAAGCTTTTACCATAATGAACTTCCTTATTTGAGGGTGTAACTGAACACAACTGCAATGTAATACTAATAAGGCATGGCAATGGATCCATAGCAAACGTTGCATCTAGCTGCATCGCGGCATACTATGAAATCTTTACAATAAAAATAATAGTGTTTCACATGCGTCAGGTGTTCTTCTTTTTTACTGTTTTATCCATTGTTTTAGCGGTTACCAGTTCGCCGCGCGTTCATGCGCAATCCGATGCACAGTATAACTTACCTGACCTGGCAGACAGCAATTCGTTACAACACTATGTACGGCAGGTTTGGACGACTCGTGAAGGGTTGCCGCACAATTCAGTCAATGCCATGGTACAGGATCAAAGCGGCTACCTGTGGCTGGGCACCTGGCAAGGCCCCACGCGCTTCAATGGCCGGGATTTTGAAATTTTTGACGATGTAAGAGTTACCGGCCTACCTGATATTGGTATTTATACCGTCGCACTCAACCGATGCAATGGCAGTTTGTACGTGGGTGGTGCACGCGGCGGCATCAGCCGTTATGACGAAGGTAGTTGGCGCGAACTGGAGCCGGCTCCGCCCTTTATCAACCAGCTTTCAATTGATGACCAATGTAACTTATGGGTGGCGAGCAGCGAACAGGGATTGCTGTTTTATGAGAATGACGAGCGCTCGGTAGCTTTTACCACAGAGCACGGACTGCCCTCCAATGCGGTTTACCAAAGTGTCGTCGACGCTAACGACAACCTTTGGGTCGCGACCAATAAAGGACTCGCGGTAAAAACAGCCAACAGCACACAATTTACTGTAATTGACTCAGTGCCGGGTAACTTGATCCGAGAGTTGCATCTGGGCCCTGATGACAAATTGCTGGTCGGCACAGAACAAGGTCTTTATCGACAACAATCAGATAACGACTTCGTACCTTTTATACCAGAGTTGAAAGCAAGTATCAGCACCATTCACCACAGCCCTGATGGCTACCTATGGATCGGCACCTATCGTCAGGGTGTATGGCGCTATGACGGTCGTAGGCTAGATTCACTCAACGTTGAAAACGGTTTACCAAACAACCACGTGTTGGATATACAAAATGACCATGAGGGAAGTATCTGGGTATCTACCCACGGTGGTCTGGTTCAATTTCGTGATGCGTTATTCAACACCTACTCTAAAGCCCATGGCTTAGCTGGCAACTACGTGAGAGCCGTTTATCAGTGGCAAGGTGCCTTGTATGTTGGTACCAGCAATGGTGTCAGTCGTATCGATGCCGAGGGCGTTCACACTGTTGGCCCTGCTACTGACATTCCTAATCAATCGGTTCTATCGCTGGCAGAGTATCAGGGCAACCTGGTTATCGGTACCTACACTGGCGGAGCATATGTCTGGAACGGAAACACTATAGTTGAGCATTGGCACAGCGAAAACATTCTGCCGGACAATGAAGTTCGGCAAATCGCAGTGCACCCGGACATAGGAATTGTAATGGGCGGCCCCGGTGGCCTAACCCATATCCATAACGACAATATCAGCTACGTCACCCAGGTTGATGGCCTTAAAAATAACTACACCACGGCACTATCGTTCGATCACCAGGGCCAGCTTTGGGCAGGCTCTGTCAGCGGGGTTGTTAAGATAGCCTTGCAGAATAATGGCGATCACTTTAGTTACCAAATTGAACCGGTAGACCTGTCGACATTAAATGATGCCGAATTGGTGTTTCAAATTCAGGAGTACCAGGGGTACCTATGGTTTGCCAGCGATCGAGGGCTTATTATCTACAACGCGGATGACGATAGTTGGCGTATTTTTAATCGCGATACTGGTTTACCTTTTGATAATTATTTATCCGTCGCCTTTGATGGAGCCGCAAATCTGTGGTTGGGAACTAACCGCGGTGCACTTTTAATCCCCCATGATGCGTTTACCGCGACTTTGAGCAATCCGCAAAAGCCACTCATCTATCACCGCTATACCGAGGTCGATGGCATGAGTAACTCACAGGTCAATAGCGGTGGTCCCGCCCTGTTTAGAACCAGTGACGGGAATTTATGGTTTGCCACGGCGACCGGGGTATCTGTAATTGACCCGGGCTCGATCAGTAAACTTGCGGCAACGCCTCCGCCAACCGTTATTGCTACTGTTACCGCGGATGGCGAGACACTGAGCTATGGCGAGCGCGTGGCAGCCGACACCCAGCGTCTTGCTTTTGATTACGCAGGGCTGGGTTACTTGATGTCAGAACAGATACGCTATCAAGTACGATTGGTCGGTTTTGATCAAGATTGGGTAAACAAAGGTCGTTTTACTACCGCAGAATACACCGCCCTGCCAGCCGATGATTATTTATTTCAGGTGCGAGCAGCCTACCCCGGCGGAGAATGGAGTAAACCCGCGACATTTGCATTTAGCCAATCAGAACACTTCTGGCAACGACCAATGACCTGGCTATTATTAGGGCTAGGCACTCTCTTGTTGGCCGGGTTTATTGTTCGCGCTCGACTGCGTTATTTGGATCGCAGCCGACAGCGGCTTGAAGCAATGGTAAAAGAAAAAACCACGGAGTTAGAAGCTATCGCACGCCAGGATCCGTTAACAGGATTGGGCAACCGCCGCGCATTTGATGAGCGTTTAAAACTCGAAGTTAAACGCAGTGCCCGTTCTGGTGGCTTACTATCCTTAGCCATTATCGACGTAGATTATTTTAAACAGGTTAACGACGAGTTTTTACATACCATTGGTGACCAGGTACTGATAGAGCTTGCCAGACGCTTGCGGCGAATACTTCGGGATATTGACTACGCTGCCCGCTGGGGTGGAGAAGAGTTTGCCGTGCTGCTGCCCGATACAGGCTTAGAACAAGCCTATGATGCAGCAGAGCGAATACGACTGGCGATAGAACGCCATGATTTTTCACACTTAATCGGTGATAAGCAATTAACTGTCAGTATTGGCGTTGCAAGTAATCAACACTATCCCGATCACAGCAGTCTGCTTGTTGCTGCCGATAAAGCGCTTTACGAGGCCAAGAATAAAGGCCGAAACCGAACCGAGAAGAAATAAAAGCGCGGTACCTCTGGCCACCTGGAGCAGCAAGTACAGCGCCGGATTATGTAACGAGATTCATAGTAAATGTTCTACCGGCAGGCGCGCTGTAAGCCACACCATCAAACGGCGCGCCACACCAGCTTTGGGTTCGCGGTAGTAACGCCTGGCCGGCACACAGCTTTTATCCAGCCAGTAAAGTTTATAAAAGCGGTTGAGCCGTGGTTGAAAGGTTTTAAACGGCAACTCATTGGCAAACATAGCATTGATTTGTTTGGCTATAGTTGCCGAGGCAATTACCAGTCCGGCCTCGGTGTTTATCTGCGCCGAGCGTGGGTCGAAATTGAACGAACCGACAAACACCTGGCGTTCATCGACAGTGATAGTTTTTGCATGCAAACTGGTCGCTGAGCGGCGAAAATAGGGCAGGACTTTCTTCTGCTCCTGTGTATCTTCCAACCGCCGTAACTCATAGAGTTTTATGCCTGCCATTAATAAACGCCGACGACTGCGTTGATAACCGGCATGTACCGCCGGCACATCGGTAGCAGCCAGTGAGTTGGTCAATACCTGAATATCAACGCCCTGCTCGCTCAACTGCTCAAGCTCCTTCACGCCGTTGGAAGTAGGAACAAAATAAGGAGATACCATGCGCAGTTGCTGTTTTGCCTGACCCAAAACGCGTGTCATCTGTTGTGTGACCAAACGTAACGGTTTGCGGTCGATACTGGCCTTCAGCGGGTCGTCACTAACCCAGTTAGCTTGCGCCTCAATCCATTGACGTTGCGTCAAATTGGTACTCAAGGGGTCGTTTAGTACATAATCTCGCAATTGTTGTACTTGTATCTGTTGCTGATGGCGTTGCCAACGTTGCAGAAAGGCTTCGGTCGGACTGCGACCGGGAATATTTGCAATATCAACCGCCAGGTCGCAACCCCAGTAACTTGCCCAGTCTTGCTGTATTTGCCTTACGACGTCGCCCTGCACGAGTACATCTAAATCCGAAAATAACTCGCCCGCATGCACACCAAAGTACTCATCACCGACATTGCGGCCGCCGACAATTGCCATGCTGTTATCGATAACCATCGCTTTGTTATGCATGCGTCGGTTAACCCGTTTAAAATCGAGAAAGTAATTGAGCCAACGTAACCGTCGGTGGCGTAACGGGTTAAAAAGCTTAACCGCAAAATTGGGTAAACGCTGCAAATCACGAAGCAGCCGCTCGACGGCACTACTATGAAAATCATCCAGCAATAAGCTGACCTTCACGCCACGGCGACTTGCTTTGACCAATTCATTCAGCAACGTAAGCCCGCTTAAATCATCGCGCCACAAGTAGTATTGCAGATTAATACTCTGCTGCGCCTGTCGGCACAACCGTATCCGCTCAAGTAAGCTTTCATGCGCTGTCTCCAGCAGTAAAAATTGCGCCGCCAGCATTTTCGTCATTTGATTAACTCGGTCGCACGTTGCAAACCCGCCAGGGTAAGCGGTTGCATTCGTCCCTGCATGATTTCATGAAGCATTTGAATTGAAGGATAATAGCGCCAATGTGACGACGGCTGCGGATTAAGCCAGACGGCGTTAGCGAACTTCTTCAGCAGACGTCGCAACCATACTTCGCCGGGCTCCTCGTTCCAATGTTCAACACTTCCGCCCGGATAAGCAATCTCGTATGGGCCCATGGTAGCATCACCGACCAACACCAGTTTGTAATCCTCGCCGTAGGTTTGGATAACTTGTTCAGTCGGCACTTGTTCACTACGGCGCCGGCGATTAGTCCGCCATAAGCCCTCATAGGGGCAATTATGAAAATAAAACAGTTCAAGATGCCTGAACTCATTTTTAAGTGCAGTAAACAGTTGTTCTACCTGGTAAACGTGGTCATCCATCGAACCGCCGACATCAATTAGTAGCAATAATTTAATCGCATTGTGCCGCTCAGCCTGCCATTGCAGATCCAGCAGCCCACCCTGACGAGCTGTAGCCGTCAATGTCGCATCAATATCAAGTTCGGTTGGCGCGCCAGTGCGGGCAAACTGCCGTAAATTACGCAACGCAATTTGGAAGCCGCGCTGCTCAAGTTGCGCCTCGTCATCAAGATCGCTGAATTCACGTTTGTCCCATACTTTTGCCGCGCTACGATTACGGTTACCCTGCTGCCCGACTCGAATACCGCCCGGGTGATAGCCATAAGCTCCAAACGGTGAGGTTCCGCCTGTGCCAATCCATTTAGAGCCCCCCTGATGGCGCTCCTGCTGCTCTTGTAAGCGCTCCTGAAATGTTTTTAATAACTCATCGAGCGACCCGAGTTGCTTAATTTTTTCTTTGTCCTCAGCCGAAAACTCACGTTTTAGTGCATCTTCGAGCCACTCTTTGGGTATACTTTCTGCGATATCCGTATTTTTAACGCGCTCAACATAAGCCGCAAAGGCACGATCAAAACGATCGTAAAAACGCTCGTCTTTAACCAGTATCATGCGACTCATATGGTAAAACTGATCAACATCGGCAAAAATCACGCGTTGCTCAAGTGCCTGCAATAAATCGAGCCACTCGGTGATCGTTGTTTTTACCCCTGCTCCACGCAGCAGCTGAAAAAACTCAATTAACACGACGCAGCCGTTCGATTAACTCAACATCCTGCTCGTGTTTTAATAACGCGCCGGTTAACGGCATGGCACTTTGTCGTTGTCGAGACTCAGCCAGTTGTTGTGCGCTGATATCTTCAGCAAGTAACAACCGCAACCAATCCAGCAGTTCTGATGTTGATGGTTTTTTCTTTAAACCCGGCGTGTGTCGCAGTTCAAAAAACATTCCCAGCGCTTCATTCAATAACTTTTGCTGTAGGTCGGGAAAATGCACCTGCGCAATTTGCGCCAGCGTGTCCTCGTCGGGGAACTGAATAAAATGGAAAAAACAACGCCGTAAAAATGCGTCCGGTAAGGCTTTTTCATTGTTTGACGTTATCAACACGATAGGACGTTGCTTTGCCTCGATATGCTCACCCGTCTCGTAAACGTGAAAAGCCATTTGGTCGAGTTCATGTAATAAGTCATTCGGAAACTCAATATCGGCTTTGTCAATTTCGTCGATGAGTAGCACCGGTCGCTGTTCGGCGGTGAACGCCTGCCACAGTTTGCCCGGACGAATATAGTTGCTGATATCATGCACCTTATCGCTGCCAAGTTGACTGTCGCGTAGCCGTGAAACCGCATCATATTCGTACAATCCCTGTTGAGCCTTAGTGGTCGACTTTATCGACCACTGAATAAGATTGGTGCCTAATGACGTTGCCAGTTCCTGCGCCAGCCGGGTTTTGCCGGTTCCCGGTTCGCCTTTTAACAATAGCGGTTTTTGTAAGGTTACAGCCGCATTGACTGCGCTGGCTAACTGCTCAGAAACGATATAGCTATCGGTGCTACGAAATGCCATGTTGAGTCCTGTTTTTGGTGATACTAATGCGCGTTAGTACACGCGCGAGATCTTCTTTCACAAAAGGTTTCGTTACATAGTCGTCCATCCCCGAGTGCAGCGCCTGGGTGCGTGTTTCCGGGAATGCATTCGCGGTTAAGGCAAAAATATGCGGTTGTTTAACATCCGTTAATTGGCGTATTTTTCTGGTCGTTTCCATGCCATCCATCACCGGCATGTGCAAATCCATAAAAATGGCGTCGTAGGCAGTCTGCCCTAATCGCTCAATCGCCATTGCACCACTGGTCACCGCATCAACTTGCTGTCCCAGTGTTCGCAACATCTCACAAACAATCATTTGATTAATGGTATTGTCATCAACCACTAAAATAGCAAACTTTTCTATCTCTGGTAGCGGCAGTTCTGACAGCTCCTGCTCATTAGGCGCCGCACCAAGGTGCACACTCATTGGCAGGCATACGGTAAAACAAGATCCCTCGCCTGGTTCGCTGTCTACCTGAATTGTTCCGCTTAGTAACTGCACCAGATTACGCACAATAGCCAAACCCAGACCGCTGCCTTGTTGCGATCGGGTTAAGCCATCGTCCTCTTGTTCAAACAGCTGCCAGATCCGCTGGGTATCGCGAATACCAGCACCGCTATCGATAACGCTAATTTCCAGCTCGCCCCGCCGCTGAGTTTCCGGTAGCCAACGTGCCCGCAAACAAATTTGGCCCTGTTCGGTAAACTTAATCGCGTTGCTAACCAGGTTACTAATAATTTGAATAATCCGGGTATGATCCATGATGGTTTGCTTGGGTAACTGATCACTGATATCCAGCTTAAATTGCAAACCTTTCTCGCTAACTCGTTGCTCAAATAACGAAGCCACGTGCTGCAAAATCCGTTCAACGCTGTGGGTTCCGAGCTTAATTTTTAATTGCCCTTCCTCTGCCCGGGTTAAATCTAATAAGTCGTTGAGCGTATTTAACAGGTAGTCTCCGCTGTTTTTTATGGTCTTTAATAATCGCTTCTGATAATCCGTAACCTGTGTATTTTCCAGTACTGACGCTAAGCCGAGAATACCATGCAGCGGTGTTCGAACCTCGTGAGACATATTGGCCAAAAATACGTTTTTTGCATGCGCTACGCGACGCGCATCGATCTCGGCTTGTTTTTGCTCAGTAACATCAGTCACAGTGCCCGCGTAACGTGTCGCCCGCCCCTGATTGTCACGTTCGATAATTCGGCCACGATCCAGTACATAAACCCAACGGCCGGAGCGGTGCAATATACGATGCTCACTCTCGTAAAACGGCGTAATACCATCTAAGTGGTCTTTAATGGCACGCCATACACGGTCATAGTCATCGGGGTGCAGGCGGCTTGACCAGGTTTCCACCTGTTTCTCTAGCTCATCGGGTTCATAACCGAACATTTTTGCCCAACGCTCGTTAAATCGCGTTTCATTGGTCTGTGGATTCCACTCCCAGGTACCCAGCCGTGTTGCATCGAGTAGTAACGACAAGCGGTTGCGTTCTGTTTCGAGCTTTAATTCCAGCGCCTTGCGCTCGGTAATATCAATTAAATAGCCAAACAGAACGTTAACGCCCTTCTGCTCGTCACGTTTAACCACTGTGGTATCGGTTACCCACACATAATGCCCGTCTCGATGACGTATACGGTAGTCCTGATGAGTAAGGCGATAATCGGTTTTTCCTGACTTCAGCAATTCGACTTCGTCATTAACGCGCGCTAAATCATCCTCGTGGATAAGGTATTTAAATTGCACCTCGCGGTTAAGAAACTGCGCCTTGCTGTAGCCAAATACGGTGGCAACGTTATCCGAAACATAACGTACCGGCCATAGCTCGGTATCTTCCCAGACAAACAGCGTCAACCCCGTACCAGCATTGATCAGCTGTTCAAGGTTTTGATTAGTAACGGGTTCAGGCTGGCCTACTGATTTACTCATGGCTGATATGTTGCTTTACTCAACAACTGCGCTAAGGGTACACTGAGATTAACAATAAAAATAACGAACATACAGTTTACGATAAAAATTCATGGCAACGGACGTCAATCAGTGGCAAACACAGCTTCTAGAACAAGTCGATAAGCTCATCGCTGTCGCACGTCAGCAGCTGGTGCAACAACAACCGCGCGATGTTAAAGTGCGGGGGCCCGAGTATTGGCAGCGTTATGCCAAACATCATTATGTAAAAGCTGCCGAACTGATTAAACACTCCCCTTTTGACGCCGCTAAACACTTTCGTCGTGCGGCTTTGCTGGGTCACGGTAAGGCGATGCTCTATCTCGGCCAATTGTTTTTACAGGGTGAACACTTACCGGCAAGTCCTTTTCACGCATGTTGTTGGCTAACGTTAGCCGAAAAAGCAGGACAGCCGACAGCCTCTAAACTGCTCGAGCAATTAACCCCGCGCCTGACCGCACATGAAATCAATCTTGCCCGACGCCTAGCTGCCGAACGCTTCGAACAACTCTGCGACGCCAGCTTTACTCATAGCAACTAAATCCAAGGCTACTGCCACAATTGTAAGCGCTGTTTGATTTTGCCACTGGCAATCAGTTCGGCAAGTTCTTCACCCAACGCCTGCCCTGCCGCTATTGCTTTGCGCCAATAGTCAATACGCTCCGCCACCGGCAGTTTCTGAAAATCTGTACGATCCGGTATTTTGCCGTAAGGCAGTGACCGTACAAACTCATCCGTGGGAGATATAAAAACAACGTTTGGCCACTGCTTGCCGCTGGTGCGACGTTTTTTTAGACGCTTATCAAACCACCCCGGGATCGCCTCGGAATGAAAGTGCGGATAAAGCACCAAGCCGTTAACCCGCGACAAGTCGAGGTCAAAATGATAGTCGGTAATACCGCCATCACGATACATACCCGCAGGCGCTCCCGGTATATCCTTAACGCCCTCTAACACTAAAGGAATCGAACCCGTTGCCAATAAAGCCGGGGCAAAATTTTGCTGACTCAGCGACACAAAACGTGTAGGTAAATCATCCCAGTGCTTACAAAAATCGAGATCCGACTGGGGATGATGAAACATCACTCGTTCGTAATATCGACCCAGCGCGCGCCGATTAACCGAGTTAGCCAACGCTGATGATAATAATCCCCATAGTTGTCGACGACCTTCTGAGGCCGTACTCCGTAAACAGCGAGCGACAATAAAGTGATGCTGTACGTTAGTCTGGTTAAGGATCGAAGTCACCGCATGGTCAGGGACGTATTCCGCCAACAGCTTTTTGGCCTCGGCAGTAATTTCCGCGCGATCAGGGTTTTCACTATAGGTCTGGGTGCTATACAAGCGCGCAAACAATTCGCTGGCAGCTACCGGATCAGGCTGTCCCAACGCCGCAAAACGCCAAGCGCCCGCCGACGTCCCCAGGGTCTTTAACGGTTGCTCCTTGCCGGCAAAAAAATCGCCAAATAAAAACCGATCTAATCCCTGCAATATAAACCACTTCGGCCCACCCGACGCGCCTAATAATAAGTCTACATCGTTGGCCTGCAGACCCTGCTGCTTGATATGTTCGTAGGCGCTTGCGCCAGCTCGTATACTTAACAATGGCGTGCTCATAACATCCTGTCTTTTATAATTGTTTTTTACGTTCGGCTAAAACACCAAGTAGTAATAAAATGGCGAGCGTTGCAGGTGCAGTTAAATGCAAGGGAATACCGTGCAACCATGACGACAACAGTGGTGTAAACCAAATCAATAAATAGCCATAGCCAAAGGCACAAACCAACACAAAGATAGCCGCACGAAACACAAAATGTAACCCTGAGATTTGCCGGCGAATCACCTGATTGACTTCGTTGCCATAGATAACCAGTAAGGTCGCGACAATCATGGTGGCGATTTGGTATAAATGAGGCCGAACCATTAGGCCTAGCTCGTTTAATAACTGCAACACGTTGTATCCTATTACTTATTGTTACTTTCTCTGCGCCAGCGCAGTATACGATTTTTTAAAACATGACGCATCTAAAGCTGGTCGCACGTAACGACTGGGTTTGTTATTATCGGCATCATCGTAGCCATTAAATGAGTTAACCAACAGATGAAGTTTATTTCTTTTAACATCAACGGTATTCGCGCTCGCCTTCACCAATTACAGGCGTTAATCGACAAACATCAGCCTGACGTTATCGGCTTACAGGAAACCAAAGTCCACGATGACCAGTTCCCGCTTAGCGATGTTGAAGCCATGGGCTATCACGTTATTTATCATGGTCAAAAAGGCCACTACGGCGTCGCCTTAATGAGCAAAAAGCCATTACAAAATCCGCAGTTTGGTTTTCCTACCGACGACGATGACGCCCAGCGTCGAATGATTATGGGCGACTATCCGTTAGACGACGGTCGCAGCGTTCGCGTGCTCAATGGTTACTTCCCGCAAGGCGAGAGCCGTGACCACCCAACTAAGTTTCCTGCTAAAGAAAAGTTCTATCAGGACTTAATGGCGTATTTGGAAAACTCACTGGATGCCAGCGAGCCGGTCATTATCATGGGTGACATGAATATCTCTCATCAGGATATCGATATTGGTATCGGTGAGCAAAACATGAAGCGCTGGTTAAGAACGGGTAAATGTAGCTTCTTACCTGAAGAACGTGACTGGCTTAACCGCTTGCTTGATTGGGGGCTAACCGATACTTATCGTAACCAGTACCCGGACGACACCAATGAATACAGCTGGTTTGATTATCGCTCACGTGGCTTCGACGATAACCGTGGCTTACGTATTGATTTGATCCTCGCCACCCGGGCATTGGCCGAAAACTGTATAGATAGCGGTATTGATTACGAGCTACGCGGCATAGAGAAGCCGTCCGATCATGCGCCGATTTGGAGTTCATTTAGCGTCTAAACGGCGGTAACCATCAAATGACCTGGGTCATTCATGGGGCGGCGCTACTCGTTGTCCTCCTCAGCATAATGAACAGCAACTGGGCTTTGCTTCGGCAGAGCTCACTGTTGCAGCATCTCAGCCTGGGAGGTATGGCGGTACTCAGCTTTATCTGGACGTTTTCGGCCGAGCTAGAGCAAGGTCTTAGCATTCACTTCCTTGGAGTTACCGCATTAACCTTAATGTTAGGTTTTCGCCGTGCTGTGGTAGTCGGAGCGGGCATCGTGTTGCTAAACCTTTGGGTTAGCTCCTATTCTTTAAGCAGCATTTCTGCACTTTACTTAAGTCATATCGTTGTTCCGGCACTTGTAACTTACGTGGCGTATGCGATTGTGTACCATCGGCTCCCCCGCCATCCGTTTGTTTATATCTTCGTAAATGCCTTTATTACCGCAGCTAGTGCGATTGCTGCCGCGCACATGGCACACGCAACCTGGGCACTGAGCAGTGGTTATCTGAGTTGGGATAATATCTGGCAAAACTATTTGGTCATCACGCCACTCGTTATGTTCCCGGAGGCACTACTGAACGGGATGGCAGTTACGCTGATGGTGGTTTACAAGCCAGAGTGGCTAAAAACCTTCAGTGACCCAGTCTATATTGACGGCAATTAGTGCTCATGAGGCGGCAGGGTGTCCAACGCCTTACGAATAATAACACCCAGGTCATAATAGTCGGGGCCTTTTCTGCCCTGCGGCTGACACACCTCACCACTAGCCTTTAGCTTGTTCTGTAGCTCTTTATACCAAGCTTTTAAGCGCGGTGATAACGGTTGCCGCGCGCGCCACCCCAGCCAGTAGACCCCCTGTAGCGGCAATGACAGCATGATAAGCGAAAGCAAAATCCCCTGCGCCAACTGCTCTGTGGGCATAAACTGATAAAACAATGCACTATTTAATACTGCAATCGCAGGTGTCCAACGTTCACCTAATCGCGTAACTGGAATAACACGCGACTCTGTGAAAGCTGCGGTGACAGAATGGTGTGGCCAAACCTTTGCGTAATCCCGACCGTCTTTTAACACCGTAATAAAACTTCGCTTCATAATACCTCGCACTCATTGTGGCGTTATTATAAACAATATCGGAATGATTGTACGATTACTGCACAAAAGATTTTTTCTTTAAAATTCAATGATATAACAACTTACATTACCGTAGTGCACAAAGATATCCACAGATAATGTGGATACAGTTGCAGGGACTGCCAAGGTTTGCCAAGATACCGTTTTATTCTGGTACTAAGCGAGTGATGACGTTGCCAACTGAGCTACTACCGATCACATCCCCTGCGAATGGTCGATTCTGCACGGTCGATGAACATGCATCCGCGTTTTCACGCAATCAGCTATTTGGCCAGGGTCCAATGATAGACGTCACCGGCAACCAAATCGTTGCGCCTTTTTACGCCACCGTTAAAACAATCAGCAGCAGCGGCGACTTTATGCAGCTCATGGCAACGGGTGTCAGTGCAGCAGTCACATTAACGCTCATGTTTGGACATGGCGAACACTTTCAGGTACATCAGGCGCTTAGCCGGCACGTCCGCGACGGCGATACGGTGAACAAAGGTCAGTCGTTATTAACCCTCAACCAGGCGCTTTTGCGCGCAGGAGAGCCACACCAGTCTCGCTTAAGTCTTTTTATACAGTGTCCGGCAACTTTAACCTGGCCAACTTCCGGCACAGCCACTGCGCTGGACAGCATTATTTTTGAAGAGGAACAAGACAAATTATGATGACGGTTTTCGGTATTAAAAACTGCGATACAGTTAAAAAAGCAACCGCCTGGCTCGAGCAAAATAACATTGCTTACACCTTTCGCGATGTTCGCCAGCACCCTGTAGATGTTGATACCGTATTGGCGTGGCTGCAACAGGTGCCCGCCGAGAAACTCGTGAATAAGCGCAGCACAACCTGGCGCCAACTGACGGATGAGCAACGCCAACTGAACAGTAATGACGCCGCGGCGCAGCTTATTGTCGATAATCCAACCTTGTTTAAGCGGCCGCTGGTTGAAGATAACCAGGGTATACACGTTGGCTTTAAAGAAGCCGACTGGCAAACTCGATACCAATAATCAGGAATCACGTTATGAGTGAAACGTTAGCACTGGCAAAAGACTTAATTGCCAGACCCTCGATAACACCGGCTGATGAAGGCTGCCAACGCGTGATTGCAGAACGGCTGGCTGCATTGGGCTTTGATTGCGAAACCTTGGTTTTTGAGGACACCACTAACCTGTGGGCGCGTCGCGGAACCGGCAAGCCGGTTTTTTGCTTTGCCGGCCATACTGACGTAGTCCCACCCGGTGATCCGAATGACTGGGACACGCCTCCGTTCGAGCCAACGCTAAAAGACGGAATGCTTTATGGTCGGGGCGCGGCAGATATGAAAGGCAGTCTGGCGGCAATGGTAGTCGCCGTGGAACAGTTTCTGGCCAAAAATCTGCAACCATTGCCCTTCGATCTTGCCTTTTTAATTACCAGCGATGAAGAGGGTCCGTTTATTAACGGCACTAAACGCGTCATTGAGACACTGGAGCAGCGCAACGAAAAAATTACCTGGTGTATTGTCGGTGAACCGTCCAGTACCGATCGCGTTGCCGATATTATCAAAAATGGTCGTCGTGGCAGTTTAACAGGTGACTTAGTAGTGCATGGCATACAAGGCCATGTTGCCTATCCTCATATGGCACAAAACCCGGTTCACGAAGCAGCGATCGCACTGCATGAGCTGGCATCTGAACAATGGGATAATGGCAACAGCTATTTTCCACCGACAACGTTTCAAATATCGAATATTCATGCGGGTACCGGTGCAGGCAACGTCATTCCCGGCCGCTTAGACGTGCAATTCAACTTTCGTTTTTCTACTGAGTTAACTGCAGCACAAATTAAGCAGCGGGTTAGCGAGCTTCTTGATCGCCATAAGTTGAATTATCAACTTACCTGGAAACTCAATGGACCACCCTTTTTAACTGAGCCCGGCACCCTCGTTGACGCCGTGCAAACGGCAATTAGCCAGCAGTGTAAGCAACCGGCAACGTTGTCCACCGCCGGCGGCACATCAGACGGTCGCTTTATCGCGCCAACCGGCGCGCAAGTTATCGAGTTAGGCCCCGTTAACGCAACCATCCATAAGGTCAATGAGTGTGTCAACGTCGATGACCTGGACAAGCTAACGGCTATTTACTGCCATACACTGGTTGCGCTTAATCAAAGCCTGGATCAATCATGACCATGCCCCAGTTGTCATTGTCAGTACAGCAACTCTGCGGACAAGATCAGAGCCATGTGGTTGCTATACCCGCAGAGAATGGCTTGCTTCACCCGTCAGCTGTATCGGCATACCTTGAGATGCGTGCCGCGGCGAAAAGTCAGGGCATAGTTTTAGCAATCGCCTCCGGCTTTCGCTCATTTGAACGCCAACTGAGTATTTGGAATCGGAAATGGTCGGGAGCGCTCATGCTTCGCGATCAATCTGGCCGGGAGCTGGACGTAACTGCATTAACAGATGATGAAAAGTTGGCCGCGATCCTTCACTGGTCGGCATTGCCGGGCTCTAGCCGTCATCATTGGGGAACCGACCTAGACGTTTATGATCCTACTGAATTTACCAACACCGAGCGTCAATTACAGCTAGTCCCGTCTGAATATTGCGATCCACAGGGGCCTTGCTTCTCGCTTTGGCAATGGCTGACAGAACACGCCAGTGAATTTGGCTTTTTCTTCCCTTATGCGCGGTATCAGGGCGGCGTTGCGCAAGAGCCCTGGCATTTAAGTTACCGACCGCTCAGTTGCCGGCTATTACCTCAGCTGACACCAGCCGTACTCAAACAGATAATAGCATCGGCAGATATCGCCGGGCAGTCAGCGATTTTGGCTAATATCGATCGAATTCGCCAACAATACATTGATAACATTTGCGAGGACAACGGATGGACCAATACATGGTGTGGCTAATCATCCTTTTAGTGATTGGCGTAATTGTAAGTAATTTGATGGTGCTTAAATACACCAGTAAGTTCAAATGGCCGGGCAATAAAAAGCCGGATGAAAAAAATTCACCCGGCAATAACAGCGACGAAAATAAAGGTGACGACTAGCTAAGTTCTACACCCAGACGCTGAGCGACTTCACGGTAAGCCTCAACGACACCGCCCAAGCCCTGACGGAAGCGGTCTTTGTCGAGTTTTTCGCGTGTTTTAGCGTCCCACAAACGGCAGCCGTCAGGGGTAAATTCATCACCCAACACCAACTGACCGTCGACTACACCAAATTCAAGTTTGTAATCCACCAACAGTAAACCAGCCTGTTCAAACAGCGATTTAAGTACCGAATTGACTTTGAACGTGAGGGTTTTCATTTGCTCTATTTGCTCTTTGCTTGCCCAGCCAAAAGCCTGTATATGATACTCGTTAACCATCGGGTCATGCAGCGCATCGTTCTTCAGGAAGAACTCAAACGTTGGCGGATTCAGTTCCTTACCTTCCTCTACGCCCAAACGCCGAACCAGAGAGCCTGCCGCAATATTGCGAACAACGCACTCAACCGGGATCATCTCCAGTTTTTTAACCAGTGACTCATTGTCACTCAACAGTTTGTCCAGTTGCGTCGGAATACCCGCCTCTTCCAGCCGCGTCATAATAAAATGATTAAAGCGGTTGTTCACCATGCCCTTGTCGTCGAGTTGCTCGACCTTCTCGCCATCAAAGGCTGAGGTGTCGTTGCGAAACTCTAAAACCAATCGGTTGGGATCATCGGTTTGGTAAACAGTTTTTGCTTTGCCGCGGTACAACTCACTGCGTTTTTCCATGACTGGACAGACCCTTATATTAACGTTGATTTTGCTCTTGCAAGGCAGTTGCAAAAGCGTCTTCGATAGCCTGTAACCAGGCTGCTGGTACCACTTCGCCATCTTTGACGACAGTCATCGCGGTATCATCATTATATTCTACCAAACGAACTTCGTATTCGCCTTCTTCAATATCAAGCGCATCGTAATCATCGCCGCCCATAAAGAGGAAGCCGCTGTCAGGTGCACTGTATTCGACAAAATACGTTCCTGCATCACGGTTAAGGTCATCAACAGTCAAGCCGATAGCCTCTAATGCTAGTCCGGCAAGCGGCCAGGCATTCTCAAAGTTCATGCCGATAATAAAGGCAGGTTCCTGATTGTTATTAGAAGCCAACGATAAAGGCACGACCTGATTACCCTGTTCAAGCACCGCTTGTTGCTGCAGACGATTGACTTCAGAGATGATTGCGTTGAGCAGCATGACTTCGGTATTGGTTTGGCGAATGTCTGACATTGCCACCGTCTGGCCATCTTGTTGCTCTGTCGCGTCAACCAGATCAATGGTCAGTGAAGTTGTACGTTGATGTTCTGCCGGCTGCTGTTGTAACTGGTAGCGGAACGAACGCTGTAACTGACGCGTTTCACTGTCAGTAAAGTCCCAGAAGCTGCTATCGTCATCAATCTCCACGGCACGGCTTACAGGTTCAGTTAACCAGCGATGTTCCGCTTGCTGTTGCCAGCTAATGCCACGACGCTCTAAAACACGCTCCGCCGCTCGCCAGACGAAATCAGCAACTGAACGTCCCATACCGTCGACGACATCAAAATACACCGTAGATTGTTGCTCATTCTCCAGCACGCGACTACCCAAGGCTACCGGTCGCACTAAACGCGGGGACATGACATTGACGTTGCCACCAACAGCACCGGGATACTGCTTCTCGGTTTCTACGCGATAATCTCCAGGGTTAGCTGGCTGTTCTAATTGTCCGGGAATGGTTAACGACTCTGACTGATTGATTTCAACATAATCAAAGTCACCACTAGCCTGCTCTTTTGGCCCACTTGAACACGCTGAAACAGCGATGGTTGCGGCTACAACAGTAGCAACGCGCGTAAATTTCATTATGACTCCTGAGAATTTAATAAATCGAGGTCGGCAAGTACCGCTTCTATTTTTTCTTGGCTATGCGCTTCCGGTGGTGTTAATGGCAGTCGGTAATTAGCGCTACACCAACCCATTAGCGCCAATGCCCACTTAACCGGTATCGGGTTAGATTCAATAAATAGCACCTGATGCAACGCGTCCAGCTCAGCATCGATTTGCTCAGCAGCACTGCGGTCTCCCGAAGTGGCAGCACTAACCAGCGCTTTCATCTTAGCCGGAACAACATTGGCGGTTACGCTGATGACCCCATCACCACCGGCTAACATAAATTCACGCGCAGTTGGGTCATCACCACTTAGCAATATGAACTCATCGCCACAGCGCTGTCTTAATTCCTGCACGCGCGCGACATCGCCGGTGGCCTCTTTGATACCCACGATGTTGTCGATTGTTGCCAACGCTTCAATCATATCGGGTGTCATATCCAATGCGGTACGACCCGGCACATTGTACAAAATTTGCGGTTTATCGCTTGCTTCAGCGCAGGCTTTGTAATGCGCAACCAGCCCCGCAAGCGAGGGCTTGTTGTAATAAGGGGTAACGTTTAGAAATCCGTCGACGCCCAGGTGACTCATCTTCTCTGTCAACTGAACCGCTTCACTGGTCGAGTTAGAACCGTTTCCGCCAATGACGCTAATGCGCCCATCAGCAAGCTCGACCATTGCGCTGACAACATCAATATGCTCTTCATGGCTTAACGTCGTCGATTCTCCGGTGGTCCCTACCGCTACGATAGCGTCGGTGCCTGCCTCACAATGGCGATTAACTAAATATTCCAGCTCGCTGTAATCGATATTCCCATATTTGGTAAAAGGCGTGACCAACGCGACGATACTACCCTTTAGCATATCTGCTCCGTTTAAAAATTTTCGGCTTCTAATGGTAAAGGTACACCACCATAAAGACAAGACTAGGAACATAGCTAAGCACTTTGGTTCCATCTATTTTTAATCCAAAACCTGCTAATGTATCCTATAACAAAAGGCGGATATGTAATTGCAACCAAGGAGTAGTCTATGGAACGTTTAAAATCAGGTGATAAAGCACCGGCATTCGAATTGTTGAATGCAAATGAAGAAAAAGTCGCTCTGGCTGATTTATTAAAGCAATACCGGGTACTCGTATATTTTTATCCAAAAGCAATGACCCCTGGCTGCACGGTTCAAGCTCAAAATCTTCGGGATGCTAAAGAGGAATTAGCAAAACATAACGTTATTTCGGTAGGTATTAGTCCGGATGCTCCTAAACGACTGGCTAAGTTTACAGAGCGTGACGAACTTAACTTTACCCTGTTAAGTGATGAGGATCATAAGGTGGCTGATCAGTTTGGCGTATGGGGTCCGAAAAAATTTATGGGTAAGGAATACGACGGCATTCACCGCATTAGCTTTTTGATTGAGCAAGACGGTAAAATTAGCCACGTGTTTGATAAATTCAAAACAAAAAATCACCACGACGTGGTTCTCGAGGCGTTAGCCGACAACGATTAATTTGTCGGCATTAATTTGTTGACTTAGCCTCGTATATTGTATTTTCTATGCCACTGGACCACGCCGTTAATACCGCTTTAACCAGGCTGGCCAGTGGGATAGCGAAAAACACGCCCCAGAATCCCCAAATTCCGCCAAAAACTACCACAGCGGCAATAATGTAAACAGGATTAAGGCTAACGGCCTCTGAAAACAGTAGCGGAACCAACACGTTTCCATCCAGCGCCTGTATTATAAAATAAGCCACCGCAATCCAGGTAAACGTAGAGCTGGGCCCAAACTGAAAAAACGCCACCAACAAAACAGGAATGGTAACCAGTGCGGCACCAATGTATGGAATTAGCACCGAAAACCCAACCATGATTGACAACAGGGCTGCATAGCGCAAATCAAAGCTAAAGAAAGTAATAAAACTAACTATCGCGACCACCACCACTTCAATCGCTTTACCACGAATATAATTCATGATTTGCAGGTTCATTTCCTGCCCCACCTGGCTGATTAGCTGGCGGTTAGAAGGCAAGGCGCGGCTAAGATGAGACATCAACTCGTCTCGATCTTTCAACATAAAAAAGACCAGTAACGGTACTACGATTAGGTAAACCAGTACTGACATAGCGCTACTTAGTGAACTCAGCGACAAGGTGACTAATTGTTCACCCAAACCAATCGCCCGCCTGCGCATGCCCGCCACCAGCTCGTTAATTTGCGCCTGATCGACAAACGCGGGAAACAACTCAGGTAGCTTGTGTAACCAGATCTGCAGATTAGTCAGCATCTCAGGTAATTCAGTAATTAGTGTGGTGCTTTGCTGCCAGATAACTGGAACCAGGGTGACCACTACCAGTAACGCAATGGTGACAAACAACGTAAAGGTTATGATACTGGCTGTTAGGCGCGATAACCCCATATTCATTAGTCGCGACACTGGCCAGTCCAACAGGTAAGCCAAAGCCAACGCAATTAGTACCGGTGCGAGCAAGCTGCCAAAGAAAACAATGGTAGCAACTGCAAATACTAACAGTAAAAATAAGGTAACCGCATTCGGGTCAGAGAACTTGCGATTATACCACTGCTTTAAATAGTCCAGCATCGTGACACGACTCCTTTACGTAAGACTAAATCATATCAGCCCTTGCATTCTTTCCATAACCCCATAGAGTAAAAAGGAACTATTTTTTATTTGTTTACTCATAGCAACAGATTGTTGGTTACACAAGAGCGGTACATGCCATCCTTTCGTCTTCTATTCACGACACTACTTAGCACCTTGCTAATGTTTAGTGCTGCGGTCGCAGCGCAGGACCACTCACGCCTACCCCAAATGGGAACCACCGGCGCGGGATTTATGACTATTGAACGAGAGCGAGTAGTTGGTGATTATTATATGCGACAGGTTCGGGCGCAGGCACCTATTATAAGTGACCCGGTATTAGACAGCTATCTGGCTGACCTCGGTAACAGTCTGGTGGTAAATTCAGATAACGTCCGCTACCCCTTTAATTTTTTCTGGATTAATAACGCCGAGATCAATGCGTTTGCATTTATGGGCGGTTACGTCGGCGTCCATACGGGGTTAATTCAGGAAGCGCGCAATGAATCAGAAATCGCGGCGGTGCTGGGGCACGAAATAGCGCACGTAACCCAACGCCATATTGTGCGGCGCATGCAAGAGCAGCAGCGCAGTATGCCAATGACTATTGCCGGGTTGGTCGGCTCAATTTTGTTGGGCATGGCCAGTGCGGATGCAGGCGCAGCAGGACTGTATGCCACCATGGGCATGAGCCAGCAGTCACAGATTAATTACACCCGTTTGTACGAGCAGGAAGCTGATCGAATCGGTATGTCGGTGTTGGCAAGTGCGGGTTTTGATCCTGCCGGCGCACCCAGCTTTTTTGGTCGTTTGGCAGAAAAGTACCGTTATGTCAGTAAGCCGCCGGAAATGTTAATGACCCACCCGCTCCCTGAAGCGCGTATTGCTGATACCCGTGCCCGGGCTGAGAATATGCGCCGCGTTGACGTAGCCCCTAGCCTGGACTTTCACCTGGCCAAGGCGCGAGTCGATGCCCGCTACACGCGCGCAAGTACGCAGTCGGAATTACTCGACATGGCGCAAAGTGATAATCCGATGATGCAGCGCTACGGTCAATATGCGTTAGCTATCCGGGCATTGGACAGCGGCGAAGCTGAAAAGGCTGAACGACTCCTGCGACCATTGCTACAAGAGTCGCCGCGCAACCGCTTTTACCTTGACGTAAAAACCGATATTTTATTGCAGCAAGAGCGTTTCGACGATGTCTTAACACTACTGCGAGAGGCTTATCAACGCAGTCCGAATGAGCAGGTGATTACGCTTAATTTCGCTAATGCGGCAATAGAAGCTGGTGAAATTGGGCTAAGCATTGATCTGTTGCGCCACTTTTTGCTGGAGAACCCGGAGCACGTGCTTGCCCTGGACTTATTGACTGCCGCTTACGAGCGCAGCGCAAATCGTGCCGCAATGTACGAAACTCGAGCGGAAGCGCTCGCTCTCAGAGGCAACTTTAAATTAGCAATTGACCAATTACATACTGCGCATAACCACACTAACAGTGACATCACACACAAACGACTCAATGCCCGCATTGATCAGTTACGGGCGCAACTCGAGCAAGCACAAAACCTGATGTAATTACTGTTTTACTGCTTCACGCAGCGAGGCTAGTGTCTGCTCCCCCATCATCGGTCCCTTAACACTCCCGTCGGCAAAAATGACGTAGGTCGCAGGTAGCATTTTAGGGCGTTCAAATGGGAATTTTGCGGTAGGTTGTGCTAATGCCAATGGATAATCGATGCTATGCCGTTCCGCCAGCGCTTTAATTTGCTGGTTATCCAGCGGATCAAAACTAACCCCTACTAGCTGCAGATTTGATGTAGATTCTATGTCCTGATGATAAAACTCATTTAACTCCGGCAGTTCGCGCAAACAAGGAGCGCACCACTCGGCAAAGTAATTGACCACCACCGGCCCTTGTAAATTATTCCAGTCTAACTCTTGATCATGGGTGGTAACGACATCCGGTGCTTTTGAACACCCCGCTAACAATGTTGTTAAAACGATTGCTGTGCCGGCCAACGGCTTTAACCAGTTTTTCATTATTATTATCCTGTATTGTGCAGTCTTTGCCTTGAGTTAAAGCTTTGCGGTACTATCTACCGTAAGTACACTAACATCGTTACGCTAGCTTGCCTTAAAAAACGGAGAACAGTCAATCCTATGAGCACCGTTACTATTTTTCATAATCCGCGTTGTTCCAAGTCACGCCAAACCCTCGAAATAATTAAAGATAAAGGGATTGAGCCGGAGATCGTTGAATATTTAAAGACGCCCCCTAATGCCGCTGAAATAGAACGTATTCTGACGCTGCTGAATAAATCACCGCGCGAGTTAATGAGAACCAAGGAGTCCGTTTATAAAGAATTAGGTCTGGCGGATGAAAATGACAATAACAAGTTAGTTACCGCCATGGTCAATAACCCGAAGCTGATTGAACGCCCTATTGTTATTGCCAATGATAAAGCCGTTATCGGGCGTCCTCCGGAAGCCGTATTGGATATTATATGACCACAACTACTGAGCCTTGTAACGTCTTAATACTCTATTTTAGCCGTGGCGGCGCCACCCAACAACTTGCTGACGCAATTGCCGAAGGTGTCGCACAAGCCGGAGCTGAAGCGCTACTGCGAACGGTTGCAACGGACAATGACGCAGCCTGTAGCAGAGATTTAACCGTGTCGACCGACGACTTGGCTACTTGCGATGCGCTGATACTCGGTAGTCCGACGCGTTTTGGTCATATGGCCTCGGCTTTACAAAAGTTTTGGGAGTCTACCAGTAATCAATGGCTTAAAGGCGTCCTTATCAACAAGCCCGGCGCCGTATTTACATCAACGTCATCGCTGCACGGTGGGCAGGAGTCGACGTTGCTGTCGTTAGCTCTGCCGTTATTGCACCATGGCATGTTGTTAACCGGTGTGCCTTATTCAGAGCCGAGTATTCATGGTCGGGAAGCCGGCGGTTCGCCATACGGTGCCACGCTGTTTAACGAAGATGGTAAATTACATCCCAACGAGCGAAAGACCGCAACAGCACTTGGTAAACGCATAGCTCAAATCGCGCTTGCCTGCCGCCAGACTCAGTTTGAGGACAGTCACTCATGATGCCTACACAACCCGGTTTTTATCGTGTTCTAACGCAGCTTTGCTATTGGCCGTTGCTGGCATTTGTGATCCTATGGCACACAATGCTGACACCAGATAGTTCAGTATCGCTGCCACTACCACTGGCATTACTGTTCTGGGTCGTACCTCTGTTACTGCCGTTACCCGGACTGGTCAAAGGCAAACCTTACACCCATGCGTGGTTTAACTTTATCCTGATGTTTTACTTCTTACATGGTTTAACTGCCATTTATACGCACCCAGATGAATTCTGGTATGCCGTAACGGAACTGCTATTAACCACCGGTGCGTTTATTGGAGCAACAGGCTTTGCCCGATATCAAGGGCGCGCCCTGGGGTTAGGATTAAAGAAGCAAAAGAAAAATAATAGCGACGACTAAATAGTCAGGGCCTGCTTAACAAACGGAATTGTTAAGCGCCGTTGTGCTGCTATCGAAGCGGTATCCAGGGTATTGAGCGAGCGCAACAAGGCTCGCATATCCCGGCCCAGCCGGTGCAACATGAATAACGCAACATCCATAGGTAAATCTAATCCTCGCCAGTGCGCCCGCAATATGAGCGCACGCGCTTTGTCATCGTCACTGAGCGGCTGCAATTGATACGCTGTTGACCATTGCAAACGTGATTTAAGATCAGCCAGTTCCACATCAGTTTGCACAGCCGCCTGAGAAGCAGACATCACTACTCGGGTGGTGCCGCGATCCAGTACGCTATTAAGCAATGCGAATAGCTCAAAGCACCAGTCAGATGCTGTCAGCACATGATCAATATCGTCTAATAGCAGTAACTGAAAGTCATTGGCTCCATCTAGTAACGAACGGGGTTCAGTCACATCAGCAAATTCAGCAACCGGCAGATACATAACCCGGGTTCCCGCAGCTGACGCAGCGGCAACTGTTGCATGTAATAAGTGACTTTTACCACTCGCTACCGGCCCTGACAGCCAGCTAAAACGGTCAGTACTGTCTGGCTCATTGGTTTGCGAGGCTAACTGCTTTAACCAGGCAACCGCTTCGCCATTGGCTCCCGCAAAGTAGGTACTGAACAGTTCATCGTCAGGTAGCTGCACCTGAAGCGGTAGCTGTTGCGGATGATGTCGGGCCGCTCTTGCCACCATTAATCTCCCACCCATTGGTAAATCGTTTGCTGGCGAAGCTCGGGATTTACGAAGGGGCTAATCTCTTGTGATCTGAGGCGTCCATCCAGTTGAATACTCTGCAATAAATTATCCTCGCTACCACGAACTGTTACCACAAAATCAGTTTGTTCCCTGGCATAACGATCCAGCTTTATCGCATCGACCGACGGGATCGATTGCAGAAACGATTCTACCGCCAACACCTGTTGCCAGTTCTCCAGACCGGCAATCGATAACGGTACTTGCACCAGTGATTGCTGATCTGAATTTATCACGCTGTACTCGGCAGCCAGTGTTTGCGCCAGCTCAGCAATAAAAGGCTCGGCCAGCCAATCGGTGCTGGACGCATAAACGATACCTTGCAAACGTTTGTCATCAACATCAACACGCCAGTCAAGTTGATAGCGCTTATCTGCATCTTCTGCCTGCGGGTTTTCAGTAACTCGCACCACCGCAAAACCATCCGTTGCATAGCGTGTACTCGCGGTTTTTATGGGACCAATAAAGCGTCCCCAAACGTCCGTTACACTAACTTGCATTGAATCGGTTAAATCCAGTATTGGCAACTGAATAGGTATCGCTAATTGTTTAGCCTTTGAACGTAGTTGCTGAGTAAAGACCGATTCGTCAGAACTCCCTATCATCTCGCGCTTACCGCGTGTATCAGTCGCCATCCACAGTAATAATTGTGGTCGCCGACTACCCCAGTAGGGCATTGCGTTAGCCGCTAATAAGTCACGTAATTTTTGCCCATCAAAGGTCGCCGTTAACTGAGTCTGACTACCCTCGCGCTGATAACCATATTGCACCAGCAAGTCGTTGACATTGCGACTGGCTGCATTAATAGCAGGGTCATCAACCAGTGCAGGTTGGCCGGTCACTTTGATAATAACCTGGCGGAATGCATCGGTAAGCGCTTGCTGACGTAATCGCGAGTCTTGCGAGCCGACATCGACTGTCGCAGAATATAAGTTCTCGATAAGCTTAGCCTGCACATTGCTGCTTGCCAGCAACAAGGCCATCATCACCGCTACCAGCACGCCAGTTAATCGATCCATACCCTACCTGTAATTACTCATCTTTGTGTGCATCTTAAACAGCCCCATTACTTACGGCAAGTGACAACTTGTGGATAAGCCTGTGGGAATCGTAAAACCTTGCTAGTCAAACCGGATCAGGGTCGCTAGAATAGCGATAAATTCTCTAACCAGGGTCGGCCATGCTTAAAAAGCAACTTCGAGGGATCAGCTCTTTACTAACCAGTGTCAGTTTGATTGGTGTCTGCGTCGGTATGACCAGTACTCTGCTTAGTTTGCGCGCCACAATAGAAGATTTTGGCACCCTGGTTACCGGCTTTATCATGTCGGCATACTTTATCGGTTATTTGTTTGGCTCCACGCGAGCGCCAAAAGACATTCGCCGTGTTGGCTATATACGTTCATTTGGTGGGCTGGCAGCGCTGGCTGCCTTCAGTGTTTTAGTGCAAGCCATTTGGGTGGATCCGGTGGTTTGGTTTGTGATGCGTTTTATAACCGGTTTTGCCATCTCCGGCGTGTTTGTCATTGCCGAAAGTTGGCTCAATACCATGGCCGATAACCGCAGTCGCGGTACCTTGCTATCGATCTATTTGGTTATCATCTATGCCGGACTTATCGCTGGCCAATTGATTTTGGGGGTTGCTGATCCAGCCGGCTTTATTGGGTTCGCCATTGTCGCACTATTAATCAACCTCTCTTTGATACCTATTTTGGTCAGTGTGACCGTTGAACCCACAACTCATGAAAACAAAAAAGTTCCAATCAGCATGCTGTTTAAAACGGTACCCTTGGGTGTCGTTAATGCGTTTATAATGCAAGCCTGCTATGCCATGTTTTATGGTATTGGACCCATGTACGCCTCTTATATTGGTCTTAGTATCGTACAAATCACCTTTTTCATGTCTGCATTTATCGTCGGCGGACTGCTTTCACAAGCCCCCTTCGGGTTATTATCGGATCGTATCGACCGGCGTTTCGTTATTACCATTTGTGCCGGCGGCGGCGCGATCAGCGCAGTCATACTGTCGCAGTTAGGAGCGGGTAATGCCATGCTTATCTACCTGGCAGTGGGAATATTAGGCGCCTTTATTCTGCCGCTTTACTCACTGGGTATGGCACATACCAATGATTACCTGGAGAGAGACCAAATGGTTGGCGCCACTGGTGCCATTATCAAAATTGGTGGAGCAGGTTCGATTATCGGTGCGCCTGCCGTAGCGGCTTTGATGCAGTTCGGTGCGATAAACTTTTTCTTCTTACTATTGGGTGCGTTGACCGCGTTTGTCGGGTTGTATTCACTCTATCGCATTACTCGCCGAGCCAAAGCCGAAGACCAGTTGCACAGCAGTTTTGCGGTATTGGCACCATCGCAAACGTCGGATGAATTGTTAACTTCGATGGCAGAAGAAATGCCGGAAGAAGAAGAGCAGGACTCGGACGACGTTGATGGCAACGCCGTCCTTAAACGTTAACGTTATTTATTAAGAAGCTCGGTAACCCATTGCTGAGCTTCTTCAATAATTTGTGTTAGGTGTTCCTCGCTAACAAAGCTTTCCGCATATATTTTATACACGGGCTCGGTACCCGATGGGCGTGCAGCAAACCAACCATTATCGGTGTTTACTTTTATGCCACCAAATTGCGCATCGTTACCTGCCGCTTTAGTTGCTATCGACTGGACGACTTCGCCGGCAAACTCGGGTAGCTTAATTTTGTAAGCTCGAATACCGGCAAACGCTTTGTTTTGCTTGGCAGTTGATGGCGTATCCACACGACCATAAAACGACGTACCGTGCTGCTGGCAGAGCTCATCGTAATATTGTGCCGGGTTTTTGCCTGTTTTAGCCAAAATCTCGGCCGCCAGTAACACCATCACGATGCCGTCTTTGTCGGTAGTCCAGACATCGCCCCGGCGATCCAGCAAGGTTGCACCGGCACTTTCCTCTCCTGCAAAGCCGATCGTGCGGTTAGCCAGCCCCGGCGCAAACCACTTAAAGCCCACCGGCACTTCCAGCAATTGTCTGCCACGTGCATTAACCACCCGGTCAATCATCGCACTCGATACCAGGGTTTTGCCTATTGTAACGTCAGCGTCCCAGTCACGATGCTGGCATAAATAATCGATAGCGACCGCTAAATAATGGTTCGGATTCATCAAGCCGTGAGTCGGTGTGACAATACCATGACGATCGTAATCAGGGTCATTACCGCCGGCAAGATCGTACTGTTGGGCGTGTTTTAGTAATCCGGCCATTGCCGAAGGCGATGAACAATCCATGCGAATTTGGCCGTCTTTATCCAGCGTCATAAAACTAAACGCAGGGTCAACATGGGCATTGTGTACATCAATGGTTAAACCATAATGTGTGGCTATCTGCTGCCAATAACGAGCCCCGGCGCCACCCATCGCATCAATCCCCAACCGCAGGCCGGCGTTTTTAATAGCCTGCATGTCGATAACCGTATCGAGTTTAGCAATATAGTCAGCACGCCAGTCACAAAAAACGAGTTTTGGATGCTCTAAAACGTCCTCCGATTCGCAGGTATTAACACCCATGAGTCCTGACGACAACAACGCGTTGGCATATTTCTCGATACGCTTAGTCACTTCACTATCTGCTGGTCCACCATGCGGTGGGTTGTATTTAAACCCGCCGTCTTGCGGCGGGTTGTGCGATGGCGTAATCACCACGCCATCGCATTGATGCGCGGTGTTCTCGCGGTTATAGCTCAAAATGGCATGCGATATTGCCGGCGTTGGCGTGTAGTCATGATCGGTTTGTACGCGAACTTCTACGCCATTACCCAGGAACACATCCAAAGCGCTTAGATAAGCAGACTCTGACAGCGCATGGGTATCTTTACCCACCAGAATAGGTCCGGTTATCCCTTGCTCCTCGCGGTACGCGCAAATCGCTTGCGCAATTGCCAGTATATGCGCTTCGTTAAAGCTTCTTTTTAGTGCGCTGCCACGATGACCCGAGGTACCAAAACTGACTTTTTGCGCAGGGTTACGCGGATCAGGCTCATACACATAATAGGCACTGGTTAACTGTGCAATGTTAATTAGATCATCCGCCGTTGCCGGCTGACCGGCGCGTTCATGCATAGCCATTACAAAAAGTCCCTTATTTTTTCAGCATCACTAACATCATAACCGAGTTGCTCCGCAACCTGCGTTAACATTGATTTTTTCTTGGTGGTGTTGTTATTCGTCACCACCCAAAACGGCGAGCCCGGTATGGGTTTTGGGTTAGTGCTGTTGCCGGTCGTCAGTAGTTCGTCCTCAGAGCGGCCAAAGTACTGACGGTCCCGACCTCTAATCGACAATACCTGCTCAAACTGGCTTGGGTGACTACGATACAGCATGCTCAGGATATGTAAGAATCGTGCGACAACGCTTTTTTGAACATTAACATCCTGCTGATTTAAGCGGTCAAACACGCTCTCTGTGTTAACCGTCTGCGACCTTTGCGCCGGAACATCTGCAACAGCCGATAAGCCCAACAAACGGCGCAGAATATCGGAGGCGCTCTCGCCAATCTGCTGTGTATGACCGGCGATGTACGCGTATAAATCGTCTTCGACTTCAATCCGTTTCATGAATGGCACTACCCTCTACTCTATGTCCCGCTTGCCGTTGTTTACTTTATAAAGTGGCAAGTCCAGTATAAACTCGCAAAATTACCGCAAAGTTTAGCATTAAAGGCAGACGGATGGCAGAGTCAGTAACACTAGAATATCAAACCCTGGGCGACGCTCAGAAACCCGCAGTCGTGCTTATTCATGGCTTGTTTGGCGATAAAGATAACCTGAAGAGTTTGGCTCGCGACCTACAAGACGATTATTACTGCATCATGGTCGATGCCCGCAACCATGGTGACTCTCCTCATTGTGCTGAAATGACCTACAACCTAATGGCTGCAGACGTTCTGACGACGGTGGATGCGCTTGATGTCCAACAGTTTGCTGTAGTGGGCCACTCTATGGGCGGAAAAATTGCCATGCAGCTGGCTATGGATAACCCGAACCGCGTAACCCGCGCCGTTTTTGCCGATATCGCGCCGGCTGATTACGATGGTACCCATGACGATATTTTAACGGCCCTGCAGCAGGTTGATCTGCAACAGATTAGCAGCCGCAGTGACGCTGATAAACAATTAGCAAAATCCATTTCGACGCAAGGCGTACGACAATTTTTATTAAAAAATCTACGCAAAACCGACGCAGGCTATGAATGGCGCTTAAATATTAACGGCTTGATTGACCAATACAGTCGTATTGCAGGTAATGTCAGTGACGGCCAGTACGATGGCCCGGTACTTTTTATTAAGGGTGGTGATTCAAATTACTTAACCGAAGCTCACCGCGACGCAATTACACAACGCTTTAGTGACGTCGATGTCAAAGTCATCGAGGGTACCGGGCATTGGTTACATGCCGAGAAACCTCGTATTTTCAATCGCCTGGTGGCTGACTTTTTAGCCGCTGATTAACCCGTCAGCCAGCATCAGAATCGCCCGTAGCGGGGTCGCCAGCTACGCCCCGCTATGCTAAACTATGTGCGTTTTTAACCAGCCTTGGGTGGTACATTAACGATGTTGGCTGAATATTACGAAGAAATTGAGATTTTGGTGACCAACATAACGTTGGCCATTTTATTCTTATTAATTGGCCTTGCCATCCGCGATGTTCTGAAGCGCTCTGCGGTGCCAAAGTTTGGCCGATTTATCGTATGGCTGGTGTTGTTCCTAGGTTGTTTCGGCTTTATTGCCAAGGGCATTATTCAAGTTTTTTGGGAGTCCGGTCTGTAATACAGTTAACCGACTAATCAACGAGACATGGCAAAAGCAAACAACGATAAAGTAACGATCGATCTTTTCGTCGATCAGCCCCGCCGCGGTCGGCCTCGCACCAACCCACTGCCACGCAGTGAACAGTTGCGAATTAATAAGCGTAAACAGTTATTACGCGACCGCCAGCAGGGCAAAAAACGTATTGAATTAAAAACCGATCAGCAGTTGCACCAACAACTGACCAAACTGGCCGAATCCGTCGGCTGTAGTCGTGGTGAGTTCGTTGAGGCTATTGTGAAAGTCGCGCTGGCAGATACACAACAAGTATTGCCAGCTGTCGTTAACCTTATCAACTCAGGTGAAAATTGATTTATGGCAACCGTTGGCATTTTCTTTGGTAGTGATACGGGAAACACCGAAGCTGTCGCTCAGATGATTCAAAAAGAGCTGGGTAAAAAGCTTGTTGATGTAAAAGATATCGCCAAGTCCAGTAAAGAAGATATTGCAGATTATGACCTGCTACTTTTTGGTATTCCGACGTGGTATTACGGCGAGGCTCAGTGCGACTGGGATGACTTTTTCCCGGAATTGGAAGAAATTGATTTTACTGACAAACTCGTGGCCATCTTTGGCTGCGGTGACCAGGAAGATTACGCTGAGTATTTTCTTGATGCCATGGGTATGGTTCGCGATATCGTTGAAGCGCGCGGTGCTGTAGTCGTTGGTCATTGGTCAACTGAAGGCTATAACTTTGAAGCATCAAAGGGTATGGCAGACGATAATCATTTTGTCGGTTTAGGCATTGATGAAGATCGTCAGCCCGAACTAACCAAAGAGCGTGTTCAAAAGTGGTGTGCTCAGGTTTACGAAGAAATGTGTCTGGCGGAACTAGCAAACAGCTAGGCCTTCAGGGTATGCTGACTTGTAGCAGCTAACAAAAATACGGATTGGCGACTCAGATTATGGCAACTAACGACGAACAGCTTAAAAAAGCCGGGCTCAAGGTGACTTCACCGCGGATGAAAATCCTCGAGATCCTTAAAAAGCCGGAAAATCAGCATATTAGTGCAGAAGATGTCTATAAAATTCTGCTAGAGCAAAAGGACGAAATCGGCCTGGCGACAGTGTACCGGGTTCTGAACCAATTCGATGACGCCGGTATCATTACCCGTCACCACTTTGAAGGCGGCCGCTCAGTATTTGAATTGAGTGCCAAAGATCACCATGATCATTTGGTCTGCCTGACTTGTGGTCATGTTTTTGAATTTGAAGACGACATTATTGAAGATCGCCAGGTGCGCATTGCAGAGCAAAATAAAATTAAGCTAACCAACCACAGCTTGTATTTATATGGCGAATGCCAACGCGGCGAAAGCTGTGAATACAAGCTAGCCGCCGAGGCTGATTAGTTTATGGCATTGCGCTGGATGATCTACGGCGCTTACGGCTACTCGGGCAAGTTGATTGCCCGACAAGCCAAAAAACGCGGATACTCCCCTATTCTCGCAGGTCGTAATGGTGATGCATTAGCCGAGTTTGCTCAACACCTGCAGTTGTCTTTTAACGAATTCCCCCTTAACGATGTTAACAGCATCAAAGCCCAACTAGCCGACGTTGACTTGGTTGTTAACTGTGCCGGCCCGTTTAGCCGCACCGCTGCGCCGCTCATGCACGCGTGCATTGCCAGTAAAACGCATTACCTGGATATAACCGGCGAAATTGATATTTTTGAATACGCCCACAGTTTAAATGAACAAGCCAAGCAAGCCGGTGTGGTGTTATGCCCGGGTGTCGGCTTTGACGTGATCCCCACTGACTGCGTTGCTGCCCGACTCAATGCACAAATGCCGGATGCAACCCATTTAGCATTGGGCTTTGACTCCGGCTCGCGCATGAGTCGCGGTACAGCAAAAACCAGCGTCGAACGTCTCGGCCAGGGTGGTGCAGCTCGCATCAATAGTTTAATCGAAACCGTGCCACTGGCATGGAAAGATCGTGAAATCGACTTTGGCTCAGGCAAAAAGAAAGTCGCGATGACAATTCCCTGGGGCGATGTATCGACTGCATTTTACACCACAGAAATCCCCAATATTGAAGTTTATATTCCGGCCAGTCCTCGTTTGGTCAAACGTTTACGTCGCCTTAATTGGGTACGCTTTATATTCAACGGGCAATGGGTGCAGAAAAAACTCAAAGCCAAAATTGACGCACAGAGCGAAGGCCCTGACGACAAAGAGCGAGACAAGAACCCAACCTATGTTTGGGGAGAGGTTAGCAATGGCCGTGGCGACCGCAAAGAAATGCGGGTAAAAGTTAAAAATGGTTATTCCGTTACTGCCGAGGGGGCTGTGGAAATGGCTATTTACACGCTTGAGCACGCTGATAAAGGCGGCTTCTATACGCCTTCACGGTTGTATGGCGCAAAATTGCTGGATCAGTATCTTATTGATTAGGGTTTAGAAAAAACGGTTTATAAAAAAACGGCCTGGCGGCCGTTTTTTTGGTTTAGGGAGCAAATATAGCTATTAGGCGGTTTGTTGTTGCTCTATTTTTGCCCAGCTATCACGAAGACCCACGGTCTGGTTAAAAATCAAGCGACCTTCTTTTTCCGCATCCTGATCTAAGCAATAATAACCTAAGCGTTCAAACTGATACGCTTTCTGCACTTGTGCGTCAGCAAGGTTAGCCTCAACATAACCGTTTTTAATAACCAACGACTCTGGGTTCAATGTCGAAAATAAGTCCTCTTCCGCCGCTGGATTAGGTACCTGAAACAGACGGTCGTAAACGCGGAATTCTGCCGACTTTGCGGTTTCGGCAGAAACCCAGTGAATAACGCCTTTTACCTTACGTCCATCAGCCGGGTCTTTGCCCAACGTATCCGGGTCATAGGTACAGTAAACCGTTGTTACGTTACCCTCTGCATCCGTTTCTACCCGATCTGCACGGATAACGTAGGCATTACGCAAACGTACTTCTTTGTCCAGCACTAGCCGTTTAAATTTCTTATTGGCTGACTCACGAAAATCTTCACGCTCAATGTAAACAGTTTTGCTAAAGGTCACTTCGCGTGAACCCATCTCCGGGTTGTTCGGATGATTTGGCGCGTTCAGTGTTTCGGTCTGCTCTTCCGGATAATTCTCGATCACGACTTTAATCGGATCCATTACTGCCATCGCGCGCGGTGCATTCTCATTGAGGTCATCGCGGATACAGGCTTCCAGCATGCCCATTTCGACTTGGTTGTCCATCTTGGTCACGCCGATACGACGGCAAAACTCGCGAATTGATGCTGGTGTATAACCACGGCGTCTCAGGCCGGCAACACTGGGTACGCGTGGGTCATCCCAACCCGTGACTTTGCCCTCTTCAACCAAGGTGTTGATAATGCGCTTACTCATTACCGCGTATTGCAGGTTTAAACGGGAAAACTCGATTTGCTGTGGGTGACAATCAATACTGATGTTGTCCAGCACCCAGTCATACAGGCGTCTATTATCCTGAAATTCCAACGTACACAACGAGTGAGTTATGCCTTCCAACGCATCCGAAATACAGTGCGTAAAGTCATACATCGGGTATACGCACCACTTGTCACCCGTCTGATGATGATGAGCAAAGCGGACGCGATAAATAACCGGATCGCGCATACACATAAACGGTGAGCTCATGTCAATTTTCGCGCGCAAAGCGGCTTTGCCCTCTTCGTATTTACCTGCCGTCATATCGGCAAAATGCTTGAGGTTCTCCTCTACAGCGGTGTCACGATAGGGGCTATTCGTACCAGGTTCTTTAAGCGTGCCGCGCATTTCGCGCATTTGCTCCTGGCTGGAGAAGTCAACGTAAGCCAAACCTTTTTCTATCAGTTCAACGGCGTAGGCGTGGAGCTGATCAAAATAGTTTGAGGAATACTTGGGCTCGCCGTCCCAGTCATAACCCAGCCAGGCCACGTCTTTTTTGATTGATTCGACGTAATCGACTTTTTCTTTCAGTGGATTGGTGTCGTCAAAACGCAGATTACAGGTACCCTGGTAATCTTCAGCAATACCGAAATTAAGCACAATCGATTTGGCGTGGCCGATATGCAAAAAGCCATTCGGTTCCGGCGGAAAACGTGTTTTTATTGCGGTATGTTTACCCGATGCCAAATCTTTATCGATAATTTGACGAATAAAGTTACTCGGCCGGTGCTCGGTATCTGTCATTTGACTGAAATCTCCAACTACAACATCATTGTGAAAGTTAATAGCGCGTATGATCGCAGTTTCTAGTCATTCTGACAAGCTAGCTGCACATCAAAAAAACGGTAATAACGCGCTAATTGCTGTTGTACCTGGTCAATCTCGACTCGACTGAAGCGCACTTTATCGCCGGGACGACACTGCGCCAAACGACTAATATCAAGCGGACTGATAGTGCCAAGTTTAGGGTAGCCACCCAGGGTTTGCCGATCACACATCATGATAATAGGTTCGCCATTAGGGGGTACCTGCACCGAGCCAATATTAATTCCTTCGGACACAATACCTTTGCCCTCATAGTTTAGTGCCTGCCCTTTTAGGCGCACCCCCATGCGATTACTGCTACTGTCGACGGTATAGTCATGAAAACAAAAGTTTTCTCTGACTGAAGTCGGGAACTGGTCATACTGGTTGCCCGGCAACAATCCCAGAGTGGGAGTCTTACTGTAGTCCGGTTGGTACTTCCAGCTTACCCGGCGACTGACAAAACGCCCCGCCCGCGGCGCCGACAGCGTTTGCCCGGCCTGCACCGGACTGCCGTCTTGCTGAGGACCACCAATTTTTTCCCGCATTACAGTCGCAACACTGCCCCACTGCGGCTCTGCGCTAAAGCCACCGGCAACAGCCAGATAAGCTCGTAAGCCGTGCTTCGCCATACCGACTTTTAGTACTTGTCCCGCCTTGGCCTGATAGTTTTGCCACACAGCAAGAGGCTGCTCGTCCAGTGTTAACGGAACTTCTGCGCCGGTAATAGCAAATTGCGTGGGTTGCTCAAACTGCAACGTTGCGCCACCGAGCGTAATCTCAAGTTGTGCAGCGTCAAAGCGATTATCCAGTAATTTATTAGCCCACAAAAACGCGTTTTCGTCAGCGGGACCGCCGCGTGTTAAGCCTTTGCTTAAGTAACCAAAGCGCCCGAAATCTTGCAGCGTCATCAACAATCCGGGTTCAAGTACCTTAATCATTTAGCGCCTCCAGGCTTCCACCGGCCTCTAAAAAAGCCGCTTTGGAAATCGCTTTGAATTGCACCTGATCACCCACGTTGAATGCACTTAATATTCCCTGTTCAGGTTGGTAAAGAGGGGTCGCGGTACGCCCGATAATATTCCAGCCACCGGGGGAGTCGACCGGATAAATTGACGTTTGCTGTTCAGCAATAGCGACACTACCAGCAGGAATTTTTTCGCGCGGCCGCTGTAGCCGCGGTGTTACTAAGTCGTCTGGTAATATTCCCATGTAGCCAAAGCCGGGAGCAAAACCCAGTGCAAAAACGCGAAACGGCGCGGCCGTATGGCGCTCAATAACGTCGTTTTTACTCAATCCATGCTGTTGCATAACACGCTGAATATCAGCGCCAACTTCGTCACCATAGTAAACCTCAACGGTATGCAGTTGGCCCTGTTCGTCCGTGTCATCCACGATAAGTTCTGTTAATAAATCATTCACTGACTCACGCAATACCGTTTCGGACAGCTGCGTTACGTCATAATAGATCAGTAGCGTCGAATAGGCCGGCACCAAGTCCGTAATCGGCAACGCCGACTGCTGAAGAAGCTGTTGTAATGCAATAACCTGTTGATTCGCCGGCAAACTGATGACATCAGAAAACTGCACCATCAATGCATCAGCTCCTGCGTTTAACAAACGTGGAAATTCACCCTCATCAGTCATCGGATTTATACCCTTTGCTCTGTATTTTTAAGCGCTAGTATTTTTAAGCGTTAGCACAGCCACTGTCAGTTAATAGCTCTCGCAACTTTTTAATCGTCGAAATGGCATTGGGGCTATCGCCATGTACGCATAAGGAGTCAATTTTGATGTCGAGCGGAAAACCGCCGACGCTAATAATTGAATCGCCACAACTGAAGCGCCTGGCTTGCTCAACAATATCCTCATCTGCACCATAAACTGCGTCATCATAACGACGCGAACGAATGCGGCCATCGTCATCGTAGGCACGATCTGCAAACCCTTCAAATAATAGTTGCACACCGAACTCTTCAGCCCGCGACTGCCAGGCGTCATTATCAGGAGTCGCCATAATCATCAATGGTAATGCGTGCGCACGATTATTCTGTAATGCCTTAATCGCCTTACATACCGCATCAAAGGTTGCGCCATCACTCAACATGTCGTTGTATAGCGCACCGTGTGGTTTAACGTAGTGCACGCTACCTCCATGACCCTGCGCAATAGCCTGTAGTGCGCCTACCTGGTATTGCACCAGGGCGGTAATTTCTTCTGGTTTACAGGCCATATGACGACGTCCGAAGCCAACCAAATCCGGGTAGGCAGGATGCGCACCAATACGAACCCCATGCTTTTTAGCTAGTTTGACGGTTGTCGACATAGTCAGTGGGTCCGATGCATGAAAACCACAAGCCACGTTTGCCCAGTCGATGTGGGGCATAATTAACTCATCAGCCCCCATCTGCCAGGGGCCAAAGCTTTCGCCAATATCAGCGTTTAAATGAATCGTTTTGTTGGTCATACTACTCAGTCTTTTGTCGCGCTTCCACGTCGCCCAATAAACGCGTAAAGCTGACACAAAATATGTAAAGTCCGATACCAATGGTCGCGATTTGTAGTGAAGGTAGCATCAGTACCAGTAATTGATGTTTTGCGAATATAGCCGCCGAGCCGGTAAGACCCATGGTCGTTACGCCCTGTGCGACTAACGTAACCGGCCCCAGCCAGGATTCCAGTTTGCGTAGTTTTAACAAGGCAAAGATTCCGCCTAAAACTAACCCCCAGGCAATCGGAACGCCGAGTTTGTACCAACCTAATTGGTAGTCAGCAATCGACGCCACGAGTTGATCTTGTGTTGCGGTGTAAAAGAATAAGCCGACCGCGCCGGCTAAAATTACAATTCGTTTAGATAAATTCATTGAGCGTTGGATCCTAGATTGCCAAGCTAATTAAAAACAATACGATACCGATAATCGGTACCCATAAAATCGGCGACTGGTACCAACGCAACGGTGGTACATCATCGGGCGATTTAGAGCGTGGTGCCGGCTGGCGATAAAGCCAGATGATGCCCACCAGCATAATCACTGCACCCACTGCACGTACCGTGGTATCCTCGTCACTCACTACGCCGAGAACTGCTAACAGTAATCCCGTAATAGTGACCAAAATGGCCAACACACGTTGCCACATAAAGACTCCTTGTTGTTATTGTTCTTTGGTCGTAGCATTACCTTAGCGTCTTTTCCGTTACCATAAAAGTTACAACGCATGAGTCTGTTAAAAAAAATCGCTTTAATCTTAATGGCCGCTGGTGCTACTTTTGCATTAATTGTGGTTAGTGTCATCGTTTATCAATACACAGCGATGGAGCCTCCGTTACCCAACGATACCGACTGCGAAATGCAGCGCTTATTACAAACCTCAGAAAATGCTGCCGAGATTCATCACTATTATTGCCAACGCGGTGCAGGTAAAGATTGGCAAGGAGATGAACTGTGGTTAGTTGAGCCGGCCAGTGATCGCTGGCAGCGGATGCTAACAACCACATCTCCCCAATGCTTGGCGCTGACGATTGAGCGCCAAACACTGTTGGTTGACCACGATGGCGACAAAGGAGAAATGAATCTGGCTGAGCCGGTTTTTATTTATAAGGATTTAAACGGTCAGAGTCAGACGCTGGCCGTCGATATTAACAATAAGCCGACAGCCAACTGTAGTGAAAATAACTGAGAATTAACTCAGTTTAAGCACCCACTTAAGTGGCAGGCGCTTCATCAAAAATGCCATCAATGCCCATGGCCAGCGGGGCACGTAGGCTTTCACCGGCTCTTTATTGATAGCTTCTGCCAGTAATCTGCAGCCGGTTTCAGTATCGACCATAAACGGCGTATTTTTTACCTTTTCGTTTATTTCCGAGCGAATGTAGCCAGGATAAATGGTTGATACCTTTATCGGACTATTACTACCATAAGTTTTCATTAAATCAGCACGAATGCCCTCGGTCAACGAGGCTAAACCCGCCTTGGTTGCCGCGTATACCGTCATTGCCCGCGGCATGCCGCGGAACGCGCTCATTGACGATATCGTAACTAAGTGGCCCTGCTGTTGCTCTCGCAAAATGGTCATGGCCGCTTCACATTGTGCCAGCGCGGCAACAAAGTTGGTTTCAGCGGTGGCTTTGTTGGCATGAAAGTACCCGGTGCCCAACGCTGCACCTTTGCCCATCCCGGCATTGATAATAAAGCGATCAATACTGCCAAATTCCTGCTTAAATTCATTAAAAACGCTGAACACGTCATCGTGTTGATTAACATCCAGTGCTTTAATCGATACTTTTATGTTAGCGTTTTGCTGCTCCAACTCGGCTTTTAGTGCTTCCAACCGGTCAACTCGACGCGCACAGAGGCATAGGTTTCGGCCTTGCTTTGCAAATTCCCGCGCCATGCCCTGCCCCAGCCCTGAACTGGCGCCCGTGATCAAAATCGTATTTCGTTGTTGTGCCATAACAGATTACATCGCTTTTTTATGTTGTTTTATGCGTTTGCGGCAGCGCCACAGGAGGTAATTAACCAAGAACCAAAAATTTTTAAAGGTCTTGTTAGTGGTTTGCTTGTGGTGATAACGGTAATAAATTTGCTGCGCAATAACCGCAAGCCGGAACATACCGAACACCTCGTAAAAAACAAAGTCGTCGACATCGACGCCGGTTTTTTCGCAGTAATAATCGATGATTTGTTGACGCGTTAACATGCCCGGATAGTCACTGGGTTGACGTTTAGTTGCCCGCGCAATTTTATCATCGTCAGCCTGGATCCAATACGCCAGAGCATTGCCGAGATCCATTAACGGATTACCCAGAGTTGCCAGCTCCCAGTCCAGAATGCTAATAATATCGGTCGGATCGTCGGGGTTTAAGATTAAGTTATCCAGCCGAAAATCATTATGCGTTAAGCAAATCGTTTCGCTATTGGGTTTGTTGTCCTTTAGCCAACGCATGACCGGTCCCGCACCAACTACATTCCAGGTTTTCGCCTTTTCGTAACGACCACACCAACCACTGACCTGACGGTCTGTATAGCCTTCGCCTTTGGCTATTTTGCGCAAACCGGTACTGTCGAGGTCAACGTGATGCAGTTCAATTAACTTATCCAGTGCATAAGTATTAAGCTGCTTTGCCTGTTGCGGACTGAGTTCCAGTTCGCGGGGGAAGCGTCGTCTGGGGATAATACCAGTGACGTGTTCCATCACGTAAAATTCCGCGCCAATCACCGACTCATCGGTGCAATGAGCCAACATGCGTGGCACATAAGGAAAAGCCGGCCGCAGTTTCTTCTGCAGCCGATATTCGCGTCCCATGTCATGCGCAGATTTCGCTTTGGTACCGGCCGGCGGACGTCGCAATACCAATGTTAAACCGTGGTAATCCAACCGATAAGTCCAGTTAGAGGCGCCGCCGGTGTATTGGGTTACCTTTAACTCGCCCCGCTCGTGCGGCAGTTCATCTGCAATGTGCTCAGCCAACCAAGCGTCTAATGCGGCAACCGGCAACGCTTCCTCGTCACGCACTTGGCTTGCCTTGTCTAACACAGAGTCCAAAACAGCATCAGTCATGGCGCCGTCCCTGCCATTGTTTGAGTTCAGTTTTTGCAATCGTTGCACGATGCACCGCATCAGGACCATCGGCGATGCGTAAGGATTTTGCTACTGCCAGCAATCCCGGCAACGGTGTGTCATGGCACATCGAGGCGCCACCAAATAACTGCATGGTTTCATCCACAACCTGTTGCAACACATTCGGCGCAACCAACTTAATCGCAGATATTTCTTTAATGGCCTTTAATGCACCGATATTATCGATTTGCCAGGCAGCATAGAGTGTCATTAATCGCGCTTGATCGATGGCAACACGCATATCAGCTAACCGTTCGGTATTACCGCCGAGTTTGAGTAGCGGCTGGCCAAAGGCAATTCGCGTCGCACCGCGCTCAATGAACAGTTCCAATGCACGCTCCGCCGCACCAATGGCGCGCATGCAATGATGAATACGCCCCGGCCCTAAGCGCCCCTGAGCAATCTTAAAGCCTGCTCCCGGGCCAACTATGATGTTTTCTTTCGGTACCCTGACATGATCAAATATTACCTCGCCATGACCGTATGGTGCGTCGTACTCTCCTAGTGCCGGTAGCATCCGTTCAATGTTGACTCCGGGCGTGTCTAAAGGCACCAGGATCATCGTGTGGCGCTGGTGTTTATCCGCGTCTTCATCAGTGAGCCCCATCACAATCGCAATTTCCGCCTGCGGGTGGCCCAAACCCGTACTCCACCATTTACGTCCGTTAATGACCCACTCATCACCATCTGCGACAATCGTGGTTTGCATATTAGTCGCGTCCGATGACGCCACATCCGGCTCCGTCATACAAAAAACTGACCGGGTCTCACCATCCAGCAACGGCTGTAACCAACGGCGCTGTTGGCTTTTATCACCAAAATGATAAAGCACTTCCATATTGCCGGTATCCGGCGCATTGCAGTTAAAAATTTCCGGCGCCAACAAGCTTCTGCCCATGCGTTCGGCCAGCGGCGCGTATTCTAGTGTGCTTAACCCGGCGCCCAGCTTGTCATCTGGCAAAAACAGATTCCATAAGCCCCGCTCACGCGCCATTTGCTTAAGCTCAGCCACGCGCGGCGGCACCTGCCACTCGCGCCAATTCGGGGTACCATTTAAGCGAAAATTTTCTTTCTGGTACTGGCTCTCGTACGGCTCGATAAATTCACGCATGAAGGTATCGAGGCGCTGTAAATAATCCGCAGTCTTAGCACTGTAAGAAAAGTCCATAATGTCCGTTCCCAACTATTCGTTAACAGCATTGTAGACTTGAAAGTGTGAGTGGTACAACCAGAGTTGGGAATAGACTTTCATCATAAATTTGTCGGAGCTGAAAGCTTATCCATGAGTATTTACCTAAATCTCTTTTACTAGGCTTTTCTTTAGCTGAAAACTGCGTTGCGAACACCCTACAGTTAACTTACTTATAATAGCTTTTAGGTAACCAGTTCTAGCCCCCGGAAAAGTCTAAAATCAAATGTCGTCATTTGGGTCTTACCCCAATCAGTGACTTTTATTCAAGTGACTCTGTGTGTAACACCTCGCCTTCAACATTCGTTACTTTTATTTGACTACTGGACGGCGAAATAAAAATACCTGAAGCTTCATTCTCCGTTGAGATGACTATGCGATCGGCGGGAACCTCATCGTCTTCACCGACTCTGTAAACCTCGACAGTACAAGGGTAGCTTTCTTCACACCAACTCATATCAACGCGCATCAACTCCCGACCCAGACGAGCCCAGTCTGGGCGGTTTAAGCTATACTCTGTTCTCGGCCAGATCACATTAACGTCGTATTTTTCAGGATTATGTGACCAAAATCTCTGTTCACTATCCATTAATAAAACGGGTGCATCAAAAGAATGATTCTCCACAAGCCATGTGTAAGTCTCCGACTCAAATTTCTTCTCGCTTTTTTCAGCAATCTCGGTCTGGTTTATCGTTAATGGATCCAGCTCTAATGATTCCTTTAAATAATATGCGAGCCAGCCATCTTCGTTAATATGATTATAACCGACGTGGATAATAACTTTAGCGTCTGGAGTATTGTCGAATATTTTCTCGCGAAGGTTCTTGGCCGCACTTTTTTCTCTTGCTTCCGTTCCCCCTTGCATTTCAGAACCATAGTCATAAGAAACCAACTGAAAACCCAACTGCTGAGCATGCAATAGCAAATTTGCAAAGACGGGTTCTACCGTGTAAAAACCAGCCTTCTCAAATACATATTCCTTAGCCATTTCATTTTCTGCATTTTCCGATAAAGCTTCTAGCGCTAAATAACGATACCCTTGTTCCCACAATCCCTCTAGTAATCGATACGTCAATACACGGTGCTGAGGAATATGATGCGCTTCATTGATCATTACAATTTGATGTTCAGCTGACTTTTTTACAATCGCATCCACTGCATTTGGGATGCTTAAGCCCTTTATCTCTTCATGCAATTTTTTAGGTGTTGAGTCGCGCTTATCAAATGCCGCCAACGCTTGCTGGTGCTGACCTATAAATGAATACGTGGTACCACGCTCTTGAAGTAGCATGTCATACACCGCTTCATTATCTGCAAACTCTACGGAAAGCTCTTTGAGCGCATTAATCTGCTGGCTCAACGTTTTTCCATTTGTGGCCTCGAAAACTCTATCGAATGCCTTGTTGACTTCTTTTATATACTCTTCGTGAGATTGTTCGTCAGCAGAGCATGTGAAGCCCGTAAGCAAAGCGGCGACAAAAAATAAAGTTCTCATGATCTATCCTCCATGAATGGCTACTTTACATATATTGAATTGAATTAAGTTAATTTAGTCTAGTCGGTTAGTCACTTTGACTACTTTCTAAAGCAGCAATTCAAGTATCTCTCAGCCACTAAACCAGTTATGATGAAAATTTAGTAACTCCGGTGCCCAAATTAGGAACAAATTCATATATTCTTAGCAATCAAATCCGCTTTCAAAAGCCCGCCTTTGGTAAACAATTTGGCTGAAAATTTAGGGTTCCTGCGTGACTTATACGCCTCCAGTATTTTCTTCAGGCCAGCGGCTTCCAGCAGTGAGATGTTCACTTCGGTATCCATTTCAGCAGACTCAACAAAGTCATTAGAAAAGCTGGGGGCAACAATGAGCACTTGTGCAACCCGCTTACCCGCGCCTTCGCAGCGTGTGACATAGGCTTTCACTTGGCGGGAGGTCGTGGAGTACTTAGCAAAGTCCCCTTTCTTTGAGGTTTTCGCTTCACCGATAATAATATCGTCTTCACTCAACGACAGAAGAATGTCAGCTTTATCTTTGGCGGTATTGATGTCGCGTCGTAAGTCTTCGTCAACTGTTAAGCCAAGCTCTTCGAATATGGCTTTGGTGACCTCTTCAAACTTAATGCCTATGTCAGCCTCGGCTATTTCAATGTTCTTCTGCTTTAAAGCGGCTAAGTCTCGTCTTGCCAGGGCTTCGTAATTTTCTACCAGCTTATCTGTCGCATCAGCAAAGCTTTCAAGAATAACCTGTCTCGGGTCGCCTCTGCGCGTTATGCCCATGTCAGACTTCAGGCTCTTAACCTGCTCGTTCGACAGCATAAATAGTATATCGTATGGGGTTATTGCAAGAGCACGAAGCTTCTCAACGTCTATATCCTGATTAGGCTCAAGTTCAAACTCTTCCTTTAACATTTTCGGCAATTGAGGAAGGTGCTGACTAAGCGTTGAAAACAGCGACTTGTACCCTGTTGCCGATAAAATATTAAATTCATGCTCTGTAGAGGAGTTCAGCGCCCCAATAATTAGGCTGCAACGCTCCTCGAGCGTAGTGCCAAGCTTGTCGAGTGCGAGCTGCAAGTCCTCAATGAGTGTCTTCAGACGCTCTTTTTTCTCAGTCACGCCGGACTGTTCGCCGTGCATGTCATCACTCAGAATTTGACTGACCGATAAACCCATTTTGTAAACGGTATCAATTTTTTCATCACGGCTGACACCGCGAATACGCTTGTCATGGCTTTTCAGAATATTGGAGAGCTCGGCATCAGAGAATGTCCGCAAAATTCGTAGAAGATGCTTGTCTGCAAGCTCTTTAGATTGGATACGGTGTAACAACGCAACTATTTCATCGGGCACATAAACGGTCTGATGCTTCTTAGATACGAAAGCAATGCCTATTTCACGTAGCTGATTCAGACAGTCAGAAACGCCCGTTTTGGGAATGGGATCGATTAAATGCTCAATGGCAACACGGTTGTCGGCTGTTACATCCAGTTTATGCGCGAGCACATTCAGTATTCCACGCTCTTCATCAGTAATTTTACCTTCGCGGTTCGAGCGTTCATCATTATGCAGTGCTTCGTACAAACAGGCGTAGTAAATGCCCAGGCGTTTCGGTTCGTCATAAACCTCTGTTTGTTCAGCTGCTTCAAACAGTGATTTCAGACTTTTCGCCTGCGCGTCAATTTGTTTCCATTCTTTTTCATACAGATGCTCGACCCACGACAACCTCGCTACGCAATTACCATCGCGACTGAGGATATTAACCAAAAGCGCTGCCTGTGCACCACTTAGCGCAAGCTGAGACTTTACTTCCCGTTGGAAAAGCGGCTGAGCCAGTCGAAATAACTGAGTAACTTCGCCACTAGGCGCGTTTTTAATTTCCCCGTCAATGTTTTTAAATTGCTTAGCGACCTGCTTATCATGTGAGCTCGCCTCCGTGCAGATGCGATCCAGAAAATTAATAAACTTAGACTTCTCAATCTGGTTAACAGTAGATAGAACGCTGGAGAGTTTCATTACATACCATTCCTTGGTTAGATAAAAATACTACTAACTAACTTACTACCGTATAACAATATTGCAACCCTGCAATCTTTACGAAAAATAGCGCTCAATACTCTCAGCAGGCTTACCAAACAAATAACCTTGAAAATGCTGGCAGCCCATCTTTTGCAGACGCTTGAATTGCTGTTCGGTTTCCACGCCCTCGGCAATGACAGTGAGATTCATACTGCGACCCAGGCTAATAATAGTCTCGGTTAGTAATGCACCTTTGCTACTGCATCTAAATCACGTACAAAAGCCCGATCTATTTTTAATTCGTCAAGCGGTAGCCTTGTCAGATAAGCTAACGAGGCATAACCAGTACCAAAGTCGTCAAGCGAAATCGATACACCCAGTTCACGCAAACTAGCCATTTGTTCAATAATAAAGTTAATGTCGTCAGCAATAAGGCTCTCTGTCAGCTCAAGACATAAGTTTCCGGGGTTAGCGCCGGTGCTTTGCAGAATATTTTTTACCCACGCGACAAAGTCCCCCCGGCGAAACTGAACAGCGCTGACATTCACTGAGATTTTAACGTTTTTACTGTAATGTTGAGCTGCCAACTTCACCAGCTTTTTACAGCTTTTTTCTAACACCCAATCGCCCAAGGCGATAATACTGTCGTTGGCTTCAGCAATCGGAATAAAGTCATTCGGTGAGAGTGATTTGAACTTAGGATGTTGCCAGCGAAGAAGCGCTTCAAAGCCAATAATACGTTGATTTTGATCGACCTGTGGCTGTAACGCTAACGTCAGCTCTTCATTTTCGACAGCATGATTAAGCGCTTGTGAGATTTCCAAACGCTTCTTAACCAATGATTCCATCTGTGAGTCGAAAAAACTAATCGCATTGGTATTAGACCTTTTCGCCATTTTAAGTGCGATATCCGCCTGGCGCAAAAGTTCGTCTCCAGATAATGTTCCGGGACACTGAAAAAGCGTGATTCCACTACAAGCTGTTAGCTGGTGCGAGCGTCCTTCCAGGATTAATGGCGCTTTTAATTTTTGAAGAATCTGAGTTGCCATTAACTCGGCTTCTGCAGCAACAGCATCCAGTGAAGATGAAGAACAAGGTAACAGAAGCGCGAACTCATCTTTACCCAAACGAGCAAGGTCATCCGGAGATGAACTGAATTTCTGCAAAGCCTCCGCGCAATTTGTCAGCACCCGATCACCAACACTGTAACCCAGGCTATCGTTAATACTGTGAAACTTGTCTATATCGACAATAAGTAACGCAGCGGCGGATTTTTCACTGCTGGTGCTGCGCATAACACTGGTTATTCGCTCAAGTAGCAAACGACGGTTTGGCAAACCTGTCAGTGAGTCATAATACGAAAGTCGCTGCACTTCCGCCTCGGCGATGTCTAATGAACGCATATCCGCATCCATACAGAACATAATAGGCTCGTCATTCGGCAGCGACACAACAGTATGGCTTGAATAGACAGGCACTGTGGAGCCGTCTTTATGCTTGAGGTTCAAACGAGCTGGCGGAATCCCTTCTTCATTGTCAAACATCCAGGCAACGGCCTGCTTGACCTCGTCACGCATATCCTGAGGGATAATTAAGTCAAAGAGGCTACGCCCAATCGCTTCGCTCGCTGAATAGCCGTATATTTTTTCTGAAGCCGCATTCCAATAGACTACAGAGCCATCCACACGATAGCCTTGAATAGACATAGCTTGCGTATCATCGAAGAGCTTATGAAACCGTGCCTCGCTAATTTGCTTGTCGCGGTCATTCGTCATAAAAATTGGCCGTTGCTTTATTTACCAATGAGAATTAGAACTTAACATAAGTATAGAAGATGATTGATAAATTTGTTAAAAATGTTCTGTCAACACGTATAAAGCGATAGGTAACACCATGCCAGAAAAATTAAAGCTCTACGAAGCCATTATGCTGCTCGCATTGTGCGAGGAAAAAGGCACCATGAATGGCATGTACGTGGAGTATGCCACCGCCGGAGCTATAGCTGCTGAGTTATTAATGTTGGGCCGGATTAAGGCTGATGAAGCAAATAAAAACAAAGTCATGGTGCTCAATGACAGCCCGACGGGCGATACGTTGTTAGATGAAGCCTTAGCGATGATCGCTGAAGCGAAGCGCCCGCGTAAACTCAAAGACTGGGTACAAAAAATCGGCGGCATTAAAAACCTGAAACATAAAGTTGCACAAGCATTAGCTGATGACGACATTGTGTCTCATGAAAAAGAGAAGGTGTTGTGGCTGTTCGAGCGCCAGGTTTACCCCGAAGTAAACCCGCAACCAGAGCAGGAATTGCGTCAGGCCATGCGTGATGCGGTACTCAGTGATAGCGAAGATATTGAGCCTCGCATCGCTATTGCCGTTGCATTAGCCAATAGCGCCAAGCTACTGCCACAGATTTTTAGTAAGCAAGAGCTGAAAGACCGCAAGCAGCGCATCAAACAACTAGAGAATGGCGAACTGGTATCTAAAGCCGCCAAAGAAGCGGTTCAAGCGATTGAAGCCGCTGTTATGGTAGCTGTTATGATGCCCGCCATCACTGCTGCAACGACGCCCTGCACTGGTTCCTGTTAGTCAATTAAAAGGAATTTGCATGACACTTCTTAAAAACCTCCGTCTCTGGCAGGCGGTATTAATCGCTGTCGCTTTCAGTTTTGCTGTCAGCTTTACGGCTTTCAACCTGCAGACACGAGTCACCGAGATCGCGCCGGATGCCCAGAGTGGCATTGTCATCATGTACTCACTTATCTTAAACACGGTGCTGTGGTTAGTTTTGTCCTTTGCCATGTTCTACTTTCTACAAGGACTCGCACAGAAGTACTGGTTTAAATCCTTTGTCAGCGGTGCATTGTCGCTTTTATTTATCGGCTACGCGGGCTATATGAGTGTGAGCGCGATGCAGCTAAGTAACGCTCTCATTGCGGCAGCCGATCCATCGACGCCATCGCAGCGCCTGGCCTCCCTCGCTGATGCCAAATTGGGCTATGGCTACGAACTAGACAACAGACTCGCAGCAAATCCATCAACGCCCGTCGACACGCTGCGGGCACTATATCAACGAGAGAATCAAATCGGCACAGACATAAAACTGGCACGCAACGCCAATACACCTAATTCGATTTTGATTGAACTATCTAAGCGTAAAGACACTAATCAGCGCAATGCCATTATCAGAGCACTCGAAGCCAACCCAAAGGTCATTAATGGTGAACTGCGTTTTGACGCTGCGATGACACTGCAGGTTAAATAGCTTCATAAAACACAGCCCGTTAATAGGAATCCGCGTCAATGCGCTTTAGAAAACCTTTAAGCACTATTTGTATTGCTTTGCTACTCAGCATGGCCTCGGGTTGTGCGCACTTTATCGAGCAAAAAATACTTTATCCTGGCGACGGCGGCATGGTTGTTGAAGGTGTTAGCGACCGCGAGCTACTCGAAATTTATCATCTGCAAGCGCGTGAGATTGCCGGCCAACGACGTTTACCCTTTTACTTCGGCGATGCCGAAGCATTAACGGCTGATTTTATGCCGCCAAAGATGGATTTCACTTTTCGCTATACCAACGCGCCAAAAGGCATCGAACCAGTACGTAAATACAAACTAGAACTTGAGTCCCCTCCAAAGGATTTTCCATCTGCCAAAGGTATTATAATTCTGCTACACAGCTACAGCACTAATGCCCAATCGGTTTTCTTTGACAGCGTGGCGCTGCAGCTTCAGGGTTATCATACCGCCAGCTTTGACCTGCTTGGGCATGGTCAAGCAGGTCAACAGCCAGTGAGCTTTGGTGCGGCAGATCTAAAGCGTTTACATCGTTTAATCACGACGCTTAAACAACAGTATCAGTTACCGGTCATTCTCTATGGAAAATCCTATGGTGCATCTATTGCCGCGCAGTATATTGCGTCGTATGGCAGTATCTCCGGGTTTATTGCTGTCGCGCCGATGACTGATTTTACGCCCGCAGCCACGCGAGTGGCCAAAAGCTCAAGTCCTTTGCTTACTAAGCTCGTTTCTGACCAGTGGCTGCAAACTACCTTCGAGAACGTGCTGACTGAACGGCAAACGAATTCACGCCAGTTATCAACGCCGCGCATTTTATTACGCCAAACGACCGATTCTTTACCCCCAACGCTCATTTTAGCCGGAGGGCTAGACAAGATTAGCGATCCCGAGCAAATTAAAGCGCTTGCCACCATTGATGCCGTCAAAGTCAAATACTTCGACAATCGTGGCCATATTGAGATGATGATTTTTGATAATCAACTAAACGACAGTATTAAACCGTGGCTGAACAACCTCTAGACAACAAAAAACCCAGCACAACGGGTTGCTGGGTTTGGTGCGTTGTCTAGAGCAGTTATATTAACGGTTAAGTTCACCCGTTGCTGACTCAATGTGAGCGCGAACAAACCACTGGAATTGCTCAAGATCACCCAGTTGGCCGGTTAACAGGTCTTCTGATACGGGATCAAGCTCGGCGAGTTTATCAATTGCCTTACGATGGTCTTCGTTAACGCCATTATAGACTTTATCGAGTGCACCTAAATGATCTACAACAAGTCCTCTGCCAATATTGTATTCATCCCAGCGACGACGGTCGACGATTGATTGCGGTGTGCCAACAGGTACGCCGCCCATGGTTGCGATACGCTCGGCTATGGTATCGGTCATTTCACGCACAGCATCAACCTGTGGATCGAGCATTTCGTGCACACCGATAAAGTTCGGGCCGACAACATTCCAGTGCACATGCTTAAGGGTTAATTGTAAATCGAGAAGTGCAACCAAGCGGTCATCGAGTAGCGCGATAGTATCTTTTGCCGACTGGCTATCAACACCCGGAGCCGTAAATTCGGCAACTTTCGTTGATGCATTACTCGAGCTCATTATTCCTCCTACTCAGTATGTATGTACTATTACCTACGCACAAATTTACTGAGTAGATCGGTAACTCAGCCAAAGCAATTAACGATAGAACACAAAAAAGCCGACGTTCGTGCAAGCGTTTGGCTTGTTTGAACGTCGGCTTTTGTACTTGCGCCAGAGGCGCAAGCTACGGGCTATTACCAGCCTGTTTTCTCTGCTACAGCTTTGCCGATGTCGGCCAGGCTGCGTACAGTTTTAACGCCTGCAGCTTCTAGTGCAGCGAATTTCTCGTCAGCAGTACCTTTACCACCGGCAATGATGGCACCAGCGTGGCCCATACGTTTGCCCGGAGGCGCAGTAACACCAGCAATGTAAGAAACAACTGGCTTAGATACATTGTTTTTAATGTACTCTGCCGCTTCCTCTTCTGCTGTACCGCCGATTTCACCGATCATTACGATAGCTTCGGTTTCTGGATCTTTTTCGAACAGTTCCAGAATATCGATGAAGTTAGAACCCGGGATAGGGTCGCCACCGATACCAACACAGCTAGACTGACCAAAACCTGCGTCAGTAGTCTGCTTAACCGCTTCGTACGTCAATGTACCTGAACGCGATACGATACCCACTTTACCTTTCTTGTGGATGTGGCCAGGCATGATACCGATTTTGCACTCGTCCGGCGTGATAACACCTGGGCAGTTTGGACCGATCATGCGCACGCCTTTGTGCGTCAGGTATTCTTTAACATAAAGCATGTCCAGCGTCGGGATACCTTCGGTAATACAAACAATCAGTTCGATACCAGCGTCTGCTGCTTCGATGATTGAGTCTTTACAGAAAGGCGCTGGTACGTAGATAACTGATGCTGTCGCGCCAGTTGCTTCTACTGCTTCACGTACAGTATTGAATACAGGCAGGCCTAAGTGTTCTTGACCACCTTTACCAGGGGTTACACCGCCAACCATTTGCGTACCGTAAGCAATTGCCTGCTCAGAGTGGAAAGTACCCTGACCACCAGTAAAGCCCTGGCAGATTACTTTGGTGTTTTTATCGATCAAAATGCTCATTATTGACCTCCTGCCGCAGCAACCACTTTATCGGCAGCATCAGACAAGCTCTCTGCAGCGATAATGTTCAGGCCACTTTCTTTCAGTTTATCTCTACCCAGTTCAGCATTGTTACCTTCAAGGCGAACAACTACTGGTACTTTAACGCCGACTTCCTCAACCGCGCCAATGATACCTTCTGCGATCATGTCACAACGAACGATACCACCGAAGATGTTAACCAATACGGCATTAACAGAGCTGTCAGACAGGATGATTTTGAACGCTTCAGAAACACGCTCTTTAGTCGCGCCGCCACCAACGTCAAGGAAGTTAGCAGGTTCGCCACCGCTCAGTTTAACGATGTCCATAGTACCCATCGCCAAGCCTGCGCCGTTAACCATACAACCGATGTTGCCGTCTAACGCTACGTAGTTAAGTTCCCATTTCGCCGCTTGCGCTTCACGCTCGTCTTCTTGTGACGGATCGTGCATTTCACGCAGCTTCGGCTGACGATACAACGCGTTACTGTCGATACCAACTTTAGCATCCAGACAGTGCATGTTGCCTTCGTCAGTGATGACCAACGGGTTAATCTCTAACAGTGCCAGGTCGTATTTTTCGAACATTTCAGCAAGACCCAGGAAGATCTTGGTGAACTGCTTAACCTGATCCGGGTTTAGACCCAGTTTAAAACCTAACTCACGACCTTGGTATGGCTGCGCGCCAACGGTAGGGTCGATTTCAGCTTTTAAGATTTTTTCTGGTGTTTCTTCTGCTACTTTCTCGATTTCAACACCACCTTCGGTTGATGCCATGAACACGATTTTACGTGAACCACGGTCAACAACTGCACCCAGGTACAGTTCGTCAGCGATGTCAGTGCAGCTTTCAACTAAAATCTTAGCAACCGGCTGACCTTTTTCGTCGGTCTGGAAAGTTACTAAGTTTTTACCTAACCACTGCTCGGCGAATGCGCGCACGTCATCCAGGCTTTTAACCAGTTTTACGCCGCCCGCTTTACCACGGCCGCCTGCGTGTACCTGACACTTAACAACCCAAGTGTCACCGCCAATACGTTTTGCCGCGTCGACTGCTTCATCAGCAGTGTCACAGGCAAAACCTTCAGATACTGGCAAACCAAACTCTTTAAAGAGTTGCTTACCCTGATACTCATGCAAATTCATGATGCTCTTCCGATTCGTTGAAACAACAAAAGCAGCTTACCTGCTGCCTACCCGAATACCGCGCCGAATTTTAACAGAAAACGGCACAAAAAATAACAGCCGCAAGTCAAAATGACGTTGCGGCTGTGGCTCAGCGTCTTTAGATATCCAGGATCAGACGTTGAGGATCTTCTAATAGCTCTTTAACAGTGACCAGGAAGCCAACCGATTCTTTACCATCGATAATGCGGTGGTCATAAGACAGAGCCAAATACATCATTGGTAAGATCTCAATCTTACCGTCGACAACCATGGGGCGCTCCTGGATTTTATGCATACCCAGAATCGCACTTTGCGGTGGATTAAGAATAGGTGTTGATAACAGTGAACCAAACACGCCACCGTTAGTAACGGTGAAGTTGCCACCTTGCATCTCATCCAACGTTAGCTTGCCGTCACGTCCTTTAATTGCCAGTTCACGGATACCTTTTTCCATGTCCGCGATCGACATCTTGTCGGTATCACGCAGAACCGGTGTTACCAAACCACGTGGCGTTGATACCGCAATGCTGACATCAAAATAGTTGTGGTAAACGATATCATCACCGTCGATTGACGCGTTCACATCAGGGAAACGCTTAAGTGCTTCAGTCACAGCTTTGATATAAAAGCCCATGAAGCCAAGGCGCGTACCGTGTGTTTCTTCAAACACGTCTTTGTACTTTTTGCGTAAGTCCATGATCGGTTTCATGTTGATTTCGTTGAACGTGGTCAACATGGCCGTGTCGTTCTTCGCTTGTAACAAACGCTCTGCGATACGCTTACGCAAACGTGTCATTGGTACACGTTTCTGGTCACGATCGCCTGCCGCTGCTGGTTGCGCAGATTGTTGCTTGCTGCTGTCTGACGACTTAGACGCTGACTTAGATGCACCGTCTTTAACGTGCTTTTCAACGTCTTCCTTGGTGACACGTCCGCCTTTGCCGGTGCCTTTAACATCACTTGGCTTGAGGCCGTGCTCGCCTAATAAACGACGCACCGCAGGGCCAGCGACTTCGCTGTCACCGCCGTCATCTTTACTTTCAGCAGAAGACTCTGACTTGCTGTCGCCTGATTTGCTTGCACTGCCGCCTGAAGAGGCGCCGGCTTCCACAACACCGATAACGTCATCAGCGCCTACCGTTGCACCTTCGTCGTGTTCAATCTTAACCAAAACGCCGTCTGCTGGTGCTACAACTTCAAGCACTACTTTGTCGGTTTCAATATCGACTAGGTTCTGGTCACGCTTAACTTCGTCGCCTTCTTTAACATGCCAGGCAGAAATAGTTGCGTCAGATACTGATTCTGGTAATTGCGGAACGGTAACGTTCATTTTCTCGCCTAAGCCTTTCTTATCGGCAGAGCCAGAGTCTTTACTCTCGCCTTTGTTCTCGTCTTGCTTATCAGCTTTTTTATCGCTGTCGTCTGACTTCTCTTCTTTGCCAGAGTCACCGCTCGCTGCACCGTCACCTTCTTCAATTTTACCGATGACTTCTTCAGCAGTAACAGTGGTGCCTTCTTCGGCAGTAATCTCACCCAGCACGCCGTCCGCTTCTGCGACGACTTCCAGCACTACCTTGTCGGTTTCGATGTCAACCAGATTCTGGTCACGCGACACTTTATCGCCAGGTTTTACGTGCCATGTTGCGATGGTGGCATCGGCAACAGATTCGGGTAATTGAGGAACTTTAATATCAATCGCCATGGTTCATCTTCACCTATTTAGTGGTTAGCGCTTCGTCAACGAGTTTTTGTTGCTGTTTGTTGTGTTCAGTTAAATAACCCACTGCCGGAGCCGCAGAGGCATCCCGACCCGCGTAGGTAAGCTGAGCACCGGAAGGAATTGCAGCCCAGAAATGGTGTTGGCTGTTATACCAAGCGCCCTGGTTCTGAGGTTCTTCCTGACACCAGACAAAATCTTTGACGTGCTGATAGTCTTTCATGATCTCGGCCACTTCTTCGGCCGGGAACGGATATAATTGCTCGATACGGATAATGGCAACATCGTCTTGCTCACGCTTACGACGTTCCTGCAGTAAGTCGTAGTAGACTTTACCGGCACACATTACCACGCGTTTGACCTTCTTCGGATCCATTTCATCGATTTCCGCAATCGCGTTCTGGAAGCCGGTATTAGCCAGATCATCCATCTCTGAAACGGCTAATGGATGGCGTAATAACGATTTTGGCGTCATTACAATTAACGGACGACGAACCGGCCGTAACTGTTGACGACGAATCATGTGGAATACCTGTGCCGGCGTAGTCGGCACACAGACAGACCAGTTATGGTCGGCTGATAACTGCAGGAAGCGTTCTAAACGCGCCGAGGAGTGCTCTGGCCCCTGCCCTTCATAGCCGTGCGGCAGCAACAATGTCAGACCACAGAAACGTCCCCATTTTTGCTCGCCCGAGCTTAAGAACTGATCGATGACAACCTGAGCACCATTAGCGAAGTCACCAAATTGTGCTTCCCACATAATCAATGATTTAGGCTCGGCTGTCGCATAACCGTATTCAAACGCCAAGACTGCCGCTTCGGACAACACTGAGTCATAAATTTCGATCTGACCTTGCTCGTCCTTTATATCGTTCAATGGCATGTACACGCTGCCATCGTCTTGATTATGCAATACCGCGTGACGATGGAAGAAGGTACCACGGCCAGAGTCCTGCCCGGTCAAACGAATGTGAATATCGTCGTTAACCAGGGTTGCGTAGGCGAGACTCTCAGCGAAACCCCAATCCATGGATTTGTCGCCTTTGGCCATTTTTTGACGTTCCTGATAGACCTTAGCCACTCGTGAGTTTAGCTTATGTTCTTCCGGGTACGATGAAATCTTCTCACCTAATTGTTTTAACGTTTTCGCACTGACCTTATAGTCGTACTCAACATCCCAGTCGTTACCAATATATGGTGTCCAGTCAACTGAATGCTGACGCATTGGACGATGCTCATCAACTACCACTTCGCCTTTATCCAGCGCATCGCGGTAATCCTGAATCCATTGCTTGGCATCGTCTTCGCTAACGGTATTTTTACCGGCTAGCTTTTGTGCGTAAAGCTCGCGAGCCACCGGGTGCTTTTTAACTTTGGCATACATCAGTGGCTGTGTTGCACTCGGCTCGTCGGCTTCGTTATGACCGTGACGGCGATAACAAACTAAATCGATAACAACGTCACGTTTAAAGGTATTACGATAATCCAGCGCCAGTTGCGTTACGAAAACCACGGCTTCCGGGTCATCCGCATTAACGTGGAAAATCGGCGCCTGCACCATTTTTGCAATATCTGTGCAGTATTGGGTTGAGCGCGCGTCTTCGCGTTTCGATGTGGTAAAACCAACCTGGTTATTAACAACAATGCGAATTGAACCGCCAACTTGGTAGGCGCGAGTTTGCGACATGTTGAAGGTTTCTTGCACTACGCCCTGGCCCGCAATCGCCGAGTCGCCATGAATGGTAATCGGCAGTACCTTTTTACCTTCCGGATCTTTGAGGCGATCCATGCGCGCACGCACTGAGCCCATCACTACCGGATTAACGATTTCAAGGTGCGACGGGTTAAAGGCTAGCGCCAGGTGAACATCGCCACCCGGTGTTTCAAAATCTGATGAAAAGCCCATGTGATACTTAACATCACCTGAGCCTTTGTTGTTGCTGTGTTTACCAGCAAATTCGTCAAACAAGTCTTGTGGCTTTTTACCCAAGACATTGACTAATACGTTGAGGCGTCCACGGTGAGCCATACCGACGACCACTTCTTTCGCACCCTGCTCACCTGAGCGAGTAATCAGTGCTTTAAGTAGCGGCACCAGGCTATCGCCACCCTCTAACGAGAACCGCTTAGCACCCGGGAACTTCGAGCCCAGATACTTTTCAAGACCATCTGCGGAAATCAGTTCACGTAAGATCTTGACTTGTTCTTCTTGACTAAATTTAGGTTGTCCGAGCACGCCTTCTAAGCGCTGCTGGATCCAACGTTTTTCTTCAGTCGAGACGATATGCATATATTCCGCACCGATCGAGCCACAGTAAATCGACTCCAGTGCGCTATGAATATCTTTTAACTTCATGGTTTCGCTGCCGGCGGCAAGCGAACCCACATTAAACTCTCGCTCCAGATCGTCTTTGGTCAGACCATGAAAATCGAGCGATAAATCAGGAACATTCTCCTGCTTCCACAATCCAAGCGGGTCTAAATTTGCGTGTTGATGACCGCGAAAACGGTACGCGTTGATCAGCTGCAGGACTTTAACTTGCTTTTGGTCGGCGGGAGCACTTCCAGTGCCAGCTTGCTTAAGCTTGTTCTTAGCGAGTGTTTTAAACTCGTCACGAACATCGCTTAGCTTTACATCAACTGCACTATCAGTTTTAGGCAGCGAATCGAAGATATTACGCCACTCATCACTCACTGCAGTTGGATCATCGAGGTACGCCTCGAACAATTGTTCGATATAGGCGACGTTTCCTCCGGCTAGATGCGAAGATTCTAGCCACTCACGCATTACACCCTCTTGCATTGCGTTTCCTTTCCACTAAATTCTGCTCAAACTATGAAAGAATAGCCACCCTAATCCAGAATGGCTATTCACAACATCACCCGTTTGTCCTGTTACACCGCCCGGCTTAGCAACATCGACTTGATGTGGCCAATGGCTTTGGTCGGGTTTAAGCCTTTAGGACAGACGTTGACACAGTTCATGATACCGTGACAACGGAATACACTGAAGGCATCATCCAGCTCGTCCAAGCGTTCCTCTGTCGCCGTATCGCGACTATCGATTAAGAATCGATACGCATGCAACAAGCCAGCAGGACCAACGAACTTATCCGGGTTCCACCAGAATGATGGGCATGAAGTTGAGCAACATGCACACAAAATACATTCGTATAGGCCATCAAGCTTAGCACGGTCTTCAGGTGACTGCAGACGCTCGCGCGCTGGTGGTGTTTTATCGTCATTGATCAGATACGGTTTAATCTTTTCGTACTGCTGATAAAACTGACTCATATCCACGATTAAGTCGCGAATAACCGGCAGGCCCGGCAATGGACGAATAACGATTTTATCTGACTTTAACGACGACAAGTGAGTAATACATGCCAAGCCGTTTTTGCCGTTGATATTCATGCCATCAGAACCACAAACACCTTCACGACACGAACGACGGAATGCCAGTGTTGGGTCCTTCTCTTTTAACTTAATCAGCGCTTCCAGCACCATTAAATCCTGATTATCTTCAACTTCCAGTTGATACTCTTTCATGTGTGGCTTGTCGTCCACATCAGGATTATAACGATAAATTGAGAACGTATAGGTTTTCATAAACCCCCCTTAATAAGTACGAGCTTTCGGAGGGAAAGCTTCACGCAGCTTAGGTGCCATATTGACTTCACGCGTAACCATGTCTTCTTTCTCTGGACGGAAAATGGTGTGAACCAACCAGTTTTCGTCATCACGGTCAGGATAGTCAGCACGGCTGTGCGCGCCACGGCTTTCGGTACGGAACGATGCCGAAACTGCCGTAGAGTAAGCTGTTTCCATCAAGTTATCTAATTCAAGACATTCAACACGCTGAGTGTTGAACTCCTGCGAGCGGTCATCAAGACGTGCACTTCGCAGACGTTCGCGAATTTCGCGAAGCTCTTTTAGACCTTCCTGCATTGCGTCGCCTTCGCGGAATACCGAGAAGTTCATCTGCATGCACTGCTGCAAGTCTTTCTTGATTTGCGCCGGATCTTCGCCTTTGTCGGTGCTTTCCCAACGGTTATAACGAGCCATTGCCTGGTCCACATCATCACTTGATGCTTCACGAGCCTCGACGTTAGCTGCCAGATGTTCGCCCAGGTGCATACCCGTAGCGCGTCCGAATACAACCAAGTCAAGTAGCGAGTTACCGCCAAGACGGTTAGCCCCATGCACTGATACACAGGCAATTTCGCCACAAGCAAACAAGCCCGGTACATGCGCAGTTTGACCATTATCATCAACGCTCAGTACCTGACCGTTAACGTCGGTAGGAATACCGCCCATCATGTAATGACAGGTTGGAATGACCGGAATCGGTTCTTTAACGGGATCGACGTGTGCGAAGGTACGTGATAAATCACAAACACCCGGCAAACGACTTTCCAGGGTTTCTTTACCCAGGTGATCCAGTTTCAGTTTGATGTGTGTGCCCCAAGGACCTTCACAGCCACGACCTTCGCGGATTTCGGTCATCATCGCACGTGAAACCACGTCACGTGATGCCAAATCTTTAGCGTTAGGTGCGTAGCGCTCCATAAAGCGCTCACCGTCTTTATTTAACAGGTAGCCACCTTCACCACGGCAACCTTCGGTTACCAGAGAGCCAGCACCGGCGATACCCGTTGGGTGGAACTGCCACATTTCCATGTCTTGTACCGGTACACCCGCACGCAATGCCATACCAACACCGTCACCGGTATTGATGTGTGCGTTTGTGGTTGAGGCATAAATACGCCCTGCACCACCGGTTGCCAACACAACAGCCTTAGCTTTTACAAAGTAAACCTCACCGGTTTCGATATTCATGGTCGTTACACCACAAACGGCACCGTCTTGGTTCTTTACGATATCCAGTGCATACCACTCAGAAAATACCGTGGTCTTATTTTTTACGTTCTGCTGATATAGCAGGTGCAACAGTGCGTGACCAGTACGGTCAGCTGCTGCCGCAGTACGTGCCGCTTGCTCGCCGCCGAATTCTTTCGACTGACCACCAAACGGGCGTTGGTAAATTTTACCGTTTTCGAAGCGCGAGAAAGGCAATCCCATGTTTTCCATTTCTAAAATGGCTTCAGGACCCGCCTTACACATGTACTCGATTGCATCCTGGTCACCGATGTAATCTGAACCTTTAACGGTATCAAACATGTGCCATTGCCAATCGTCCTCGTGAGCATTACCTAAAGCAACAGTAATACCACCTTGCGCAGAAACTGTATGTGAGCGCGTTGGAAACACTTTCGACATCAACGCACAGCTCATTCCCTCTTGGGAAATTTGCAGCGCCGCTCGCATGCCAGCACCGCCGGCACCGATAACCACTGCATCAAATTCTAGAGTTTTAACGTTCACTTAAACACCCCACAGTACAAACAAGCCAGTGAGCCAAACGACGATTAAACCGACGCTGAACACGAATTGAATGAAAGCACGTACGCCTGACGCCTTTACATAGTCCGTCAGTACCTGCCAAATTCCAATCCAACCATGGATCAGCACTGCCGTCAGGGTTAATAATGTGAACACTTTCATCCACACATTAGAGAACAATCCGCTCCAGTTTGCGTAGGTGACATCCGCAGTTGATACGAAGAAACCTGCCATAAACAGAGAGAATAAAAAGATGATAACGGATGAAGCGCGCAATAAGATGTAGTCATGCGAGCCGCTACGTCCGAATGTTCCAGCTGCGTTTACCATAACCATACTCCTACCAAAACTGCCCAGACAATCGACAGTACGATAGCGATGTTAGCACTGCTGCGGCCCGATTCGAGCTCTTCCCAGTAGCCTAAGTCCATCACCCAGTGACGAATGCCAAGAATTATATGGAATCCTAACGCTGTCAAAATACCCCAGCCAATGAACTTAGCGATAAAGCCAGTCATTAAGCTTTCGATTTGCATGAAGCCTTCCGGACCACTCAACGATGTCGCGAATGCCCAGGTAAGAAACGCCAGTGCAATCAACATAACAACACCAGAAACACGGTGTAAGATGGATGCTTTGGCAGCGGCAGGAAGTTTGATGGTTGATAAATCTAAATTTACAGGTCTTTCTTTTTTCACGATAGATTGCCTTTTAATAAAGCAGTAAAGAAATGTAAAAGAATGCCCGGCGCATCGATAGAGTCCAAATGCTACCTCGACGGCAGTGAGTATATCTAGCCTGCCAAGCAATTACAATGACAAAACTAGTAACGTAAATAGACAATTTTTGGATTATTAAAGTAAAACCATAGCAAATGCGACTAAAGTCTAATGCGGTTAAATTTCCTCAGCGCAATGTAATCTTTAGTTAACCAATTGACCGTATAAAAAGGTTGAGTTAACGCAAGCGCCTCTTTACAAAAATTGACATTTGGCACCATTTTCGAGTTAAATTAGCGCACTTTTTAAAAGTATATCAACGTAGAAGCAAGGAGAATTCCTTATGGCTGATCGTAAAGCCACCTTACAGATTGATGGACAGTCAATCGAACTGCCGGTGTTGTCACCCAGCGCAGGCAAGGATGTAGTCGATGTCCGCACTCTTGGAAAACATGGTTATTTCACCTTTGATCCAGGCTTTCTGGCAACGGGCTCTTGCGAGTCGGCTATCACCTACATCGACGGCGAACAAGGTATGTTGTTGCACCGTGGGTACCCTATCGGCGAACTAGCAACACAAGCAGACTACCTGGAAGTTTGCTACATGCTATTACACGGCGAAGCACCGAGCTCAGACCAGTATCAAGAATTTAAAAAGACCATTACCAAGCACACTATGGTGCACCAGGGTCTGCATAACTTCTTTAACGGCTTCCGTCGCGATGCTCACCCAATGGCGATGCTTTGTGCAGTAACCGGCGCTTTATCATCGTTTTATCACGATGATCTGGACATCCATGACCCGGACCAACGTTTACGTAGTGCCTATCGCCTGATTGCCAAGATCCCGACTATTGCGGCAATGGCATATAAGTTCAGCATTGGCCAACCGTTCGTTTATCCGCGCAACGATTTAGGCTATGCCGAAAACTTCTTAAACATGATGTTCTCGGTACCTGCAGAAGATTACGAAATCAGCCCGGCAGTTGCCAAGGCAATGGATCGTATCTTTATCCTGCATGCGGACCACGAGCAAAACGCATCAACCTCAACTGTGCGTTTGGCCGGTTCATCAGGTGCTAACCCGTATGCATGTATCGCAGCCGGTGTTGCTTCTCTGTGGGGTCCTGCTCACGGCGGTGCTAACGAAGCTTGCCTGCGCATGCTGGCAGAAATTGGTTCGGTAGAGAATATTCCTAAGTACATCGAAAAAGCTAAAGACAAAAACGACCCGTTCCGTCTGATGGGCTTTGGTCACCGTGTTTACAAAAACACTGACCCGCGCGCTACAGTAATGCGTGAGTCTTGCCACGAAGTACTGAAAGAGCTAAACCGCGACGATCCATTATTGGATGTTGCAATGGAGCTGGAACGTATTGCTCTGGAAGACGACTACTTTATCGAGAAAAAGTTGTTCCCGAACGTAGACTTCTACTCAGGCATCGTACTAAAAGCGATCGGTATCCCAACTAACATGTTCACGGTAATCTTTGCATTATCTCGCACAGTAGGCTGGGTATCTCATTGGCACGAAATGATGAGCGAGAAGAGCCAGAAGATCGGCCGTCCTCGTCAGCTTTACACAGGCCACACCGAACGCAAATTCGACCCAATCAAAAAGTAAAATTCACCTTACTTTTAAAAAGCGCCCACGCGGGCGCTTTTTTTATGTTTGCGTGCCGCAAAATAAGCTGAAGGAGGTTCGGGGTGGATGCGGCGACAAGGGGATTTGAAGCCCTGTTTGAGAAAGTGTCTGGCGCCATGGATGGCGCCAGTCAAGCCCCCCAGGGATGGGTTCACGGGCGTCTTTCGCAAACAGGGTTCAAATACCCCAGCCGCATCCCCCCTCCGGACCTCCTTCATCGGCTTATAATCATTCGACATCAAACTATTCTATCGCACTGTTTTCGTGCAATATCGCTTCGATTTAATTATAATACAGCGCAATTTTAGAGAATAATGAAACAGAGAGGCTTATGCAGCAAGTAGTCAACGTACAGGAACCCGTCATTACTCCGCGTCGCTTCAAAGTTTACCAACATCGTCAGTTGGACAAAATTGAAGCACTGAACAAAGTGCCTGAAGATATGCGCTTCGAAATGAAAGTTGTAGCCAATGTGCTGCCCTTTCGGGTTAATGAATATGTTTTCAACGAGCTCATTGATTGGGAAAATGTACCTAATGATCCGCTGTTTCAACTGACCTTTCCGCAAAAGGATATGTTAGAGCCGAGTGCGTTCCAGCGCATGGCTGATTTGATGTCCGGCAAACACAGCACCAACGAGGTGTTTGATCTGGCGACACAACTGCGGCAGGAAATGAACCCGCACCCTGCCGGGCAAATGCAGATGAACGTTCCGCACGTTGACGGAGAGCCGTTACCCGGGATGCAACACAAATACCGCGAAACGGTATTGTTCTTTCCCGCACAGGGCCAGTATTGCCACTCTTACTGTACGTTCTGCTTCCGCTGGGCGCAGTTTGTCGGTAAGGCAACTCGCTTTAATTCTAATGATGCCGATCAGTTACACCGTTATTTAGCACAGCACAAAGAAGTAACCGACTTACTGGTTACCGGCGGTGATCCCATGGTAATGCGCACGCGCAAGCTTCAACATTACCTGGAAGACCTGCTAAAGCCCGAGTTTGAGCATATTAAAACCATCCGCATAGGTACCAAAGCGCTAACGTTTTGGCCCTATCGTTTTATCACCGACCCGGATGCTGACGACTTACTGCGTCTATTAGAGAAGCTGGTTGATGGCGGTAAACATATTTCCATTATGGCGCACTTAAACCACCACAACGAATTGCGCACCGAAGTTTGTCAGGAAGCGATCCGCCGTTTGCGCAGTACTGGCGTACAAATTCGTTGTCAGGCACCCTTGTTACAGCACATTAACGATGACCCGGATGTATGGGCCGAGATGTGGCAAAAACAAGTCAGTCTGGGCATGATCCCTTACTACATGTTTGTTGAACGAGATACCGGTGCGAAGCGTTACTTTGAAGTGCCGTTAGAGCGTACCTGGGAAATATTCCAGAAGGCGTACCAACAGGTTTCCGGTATTGCCCGTACCGTGCGGGGTCCGTCAATGAGTGCCGGACCTGGTAAGGTGGAGATTCAGGGCGTCACTGAGATCGCCGGTGAAAAAGTTTTCGCACTGCGCTTTATTCAGGGTCGCAACCCGGACTGGGTGCAGCGTCCATTCTTTGCTAAGTACGACCCTGATGCGACCTGGCTACATCACTTAAAACCGGCTTTCGGTGAAGAAAAATTCTTCTTTGAAGACGAATACGCCAACATGTCAGCGATGGACTAGGCACCATCGCTGCTTAAACGCCGGGCGGCCTCCAGGTCTTCCGGCGTATCAATGCCGGCTAACGGTGTTTTAATCGCTTCAGCAACATGGATCCGTTCACCATTCCACAACACCCGCAATTGCTCTAATGACTCGAGCTGCTCAAGCGGCGATGCCGGCCATTCGATATAACGCCGCACAAATCCAGCTCTATACGCATAAATGCCAATGTGGCGATGGTATACATCCGGCCGCAATGTTTCTGCAGTACGGTCAGCATTAAAATGCTCGCGATCCCACGGAATAGCAGCGCGGCTAAAGTACAACGCATAGCCTGCCGCATCCCGCACCACTTTAACTACGTTAGGATTAAAAATATCGCTACTCTCGTCAATCGGCACCGACAGCGTCGCCATTGGTGCTTGGCGTTGATTAGCTAAGTTGTCAGCAACCTGGCGAATAATCTCTGGTGGTATAAAAGGCTCGTCACCCTGCACGTTCACCACGATTTCGTCTTCGGCCAGCGCTAAATGCTCAATAACTTCGGCTAACCGCTCAGTTCCTGACTGATGATCAGCGCCTGTCATCATCGCGCGTCCGCCAAAGCTCTCCACCACGTCTTTAATTCTGACATCATCAGTTGCCACAATGACTTCTGCGGCACCACTTTGCTCTGCCCGCTCTACCACGTGCTGGACCATGGGTTTTCCGTTGATGTCGGCTAATGGTTTGCCCGGCAAACGTGACGACTGATAACGTGCAGGTACGATTACGGTAAAGCTCATTTTTGCACCTGCTCCAGTTCGTCGGTATCCAGAGTACGCGCGCGATCGGCAATTAATACCGGTATGCCCTCGTCAATCGGATAGGCCAGGCGTTCACCACGGCAAACCAATTCATTATTCTGTTCTGCAAAAATTAATTTGCCCTTACAGTTAGGGCAGGCAATGACTTCTAATAAGCTTGCATCAATCGTCATCTTATTTCCTCAGGCAGCAAGTTTTCGTAAGCGTTGTTCCAGTTTAGCGCACAAAGCGTCTGGTAGCTTCGCGGCAATAGGCTGATAAAACCAATTCTCACGCGCAAAGTCACGGCATTTGGCCGCGTCTTTTTCTGTCATTAATACCGGTTTTTCACCAAAACGGGTTAAATCCTCAGCTCGGTACTGGTGATGATCAGGAAACTCGACACACTCCAGCGGGCTAATACCCTGTTGCCTCAGTCCATGAAAGAATCGGTGCGGATTACCAATACCGGCTAACGCATAGCAATCCTCACTCGGCGGCTCTGCTTCTGCATCGTCTGTAACGCGTCTCCAACCCGTTGGTTCAACTTCACACACGTATTGCGCGAAGGGGTGCTGAGCATACAATGATATAACCCACTCCGCCCCTTTTAGGCGCCATGGCCCCTCACGTAGCGGTCCACACGGCAATAGCCAACCGTTACCCACACCACGTTCGGCATCAATTAAAATCAATTCGATATCACGCTGCATAGCATAATGCTGCAGCCCGTCATCGCTGACAATCACATCCACCGACGCGTCCGAATTGCATAAGGCTTTGATCGCCGCAGGCCGATCCGGTGATATCACCACAGGGCATTGTGCCTTGCGCTTGATCATTAAGGGTTCGTCGCCAACAGTCTGCGCAGAGTCACCTGCGCTGACCGTATGGGGAAAACTCGTGTTTGCGCCGTAGCCACGGCTGACAATACCCGGATGATAGCCCTGCGCCTTCAAGTACTCGACCAGCGCCAGCGTCAACGGCGTTTTACCAGTACCGCCGACACTGATATTGCCGACCACGATCACCGGAACCGGAGCTTTATGCGTCTTTAAAATGCGGAATCGATATAACGAGCGACGCAGGTTAGTAACCAGCCAAAACAGCAGTGATAGCGGCGTTAAAAGATACAACAACGGATGTAACCGCTTGTCATACCAACGATGCTGAAGCCACATCAATTACACCCCGCTAAACTGCAAGTTGTAAAGCTGATAATAAGCGCCTTCTTGTTGCAATAATTGTTGATGATTACCGCGTTCGATAATACGCCCACTATCCATTACCAGTATCTCGTCAGCGTTTTCAATAGTCGATAACCGGTGTGCAATAACCAGCGAGGTACGATCTTTTCGAAGCGCACCAAGCGCCTGTTGGATATGACGCTCAGACTCGGTATCCAGCGCCGATGTCGCCTCATCCAAAATCAAAATTGGCGCATCCTGTAGCAACGCCCGCGCAATCGCAATCCGCTGTCGCTGACCGCCTGATAACATCACGCCGTTTTCACCAACAATGGTATCCAGCCCTTGTGGCATATTGTCAGTGAACTCGGTTACATAAGCCTGCTCAGCGGCGTTGATGATATCGTCGCGCGATACCGTTTTAGCAGCGCCATAGGCAATATTATTAGCTATGCTATCGTTAAATAAAGTGACGTGTTGCGATACCAATGCGTATTGGCGACGCAAGCTCTTTAATTTGTAGTCCTGAACGTTGTGCCCATCGAGTAGGATCTCGCCTTCGTTAACGTCATAAAAGCGGGTTAACAGACTGGAGATCGTCGACTTACCGCTACCGGAGCGTCCAACTAAGGCAATGGTTTTGCCCTCGTTCAAGTTAAAGTTAATGTCTTGTAGTGCTGGCTCGTCACCCTCTTTATAACTAAAGGTCACGTTTTTAAATTCGATATTGCCATGCGCCCGGTTTAACTGGCGGGTACCATTATCAACCTCAACAGCCGTATCCAGCACATCAAAAACGCTGGCCGCAGCGGCAATTCCACGCTGGAAATCACTGTTGATATTGGTTAGCTGCTTAAGTGGTCGCAACAACATGATCATCGCGGTTAACAAGGTGGTAAATGCGCCCGGCGAGAGTTTCTCCAGCATTTCCGGGAAGCTTGCCAAAATTAACACCATGGCAAGGCTGAGCGACGCGATAAACTGAATAATTGAGGTGCTGATAGCGCGGGTATTCACCAGCTTCATGTTTTGATTGCGGGTGTTGTTATTAATGTCGGCAAAACGTTTTGATTCGACTTTTTGCCCTTCGTGCATGACCACAACTTTGTGCCCGTTAATCATTTGTTCTGCGGTGGTGGTAACGTTACCCATCGCGGTTTGAATACGACTGCTCACTACGCGGAAGCGTTTAGAGACGATTCCGACAATCTTCGCGATTAACGGCCCGACCACCAAAAACACCAGCGACAACTGCCAACTGTGATAAAACATCAAACCCAGCAAACCGATCACAAACGCGCCATCTTTGACCAGTACTAACACCGCCCGGCTGGTCGCTTCTGCCACCTGCTGGGTGTCGTAAGTAATCTTCGAGATCATTTCGCCGGTCGAGTGCTGGTCATGAAACGACACCGGCACTTTTAGCAAATGGTCAAATAACTGCTGCCGCATACGCGTAACCACTTTAAAACCGACGTAGTTGAGAAAGTAGTTGCTGGCGACATTAAACAAGCCACGAATGATAAAAAATACCGGTACGATCAAGCCACCGATAAACAGGATGCGGGAGTTACCCTGGCCTAAACCATCATCGATAAGTGTTTTGATTTGCGAGAAAAACCACGTATCGACAGCGGAAAAACCAACCATCCCTAAAATCGCAATGGCAAAGGTAAGTTTGTAAGGCTTTATATAACTCAGTAAACGTTTAAACGTTTTCTTTTTTAAACTCTGAGAGTCCATGCAGTCTCGATAAGTTGCTAAATACCCCCGCATTCTACCCGTTTTATGGTACTGGTGGCTAGTCATGTGTCTGATACAGGCGTCGTTGACGTTTTGCCGCAAAAGGCAACCTTAACCGCCAGCGGGAGCCATCACTTACCACCGTCATTTGGCCTACATCTTTGCTGTTAAACCATGGCCTTTGCATATGATTAAAACGGCTTACGGTGTAACGGTGCGGAAAATTAAAGCCTTTGTGCTCACCGTTACTCATGAGTATCAATGACGGTCGCGTTTGTTTTAGCATTAGCCAACCACTGGAGGTTTTGCTGCCGTGGTGCGCAGCAACTAACACATCGACGGCGGGAAAACCTAAGGACTCAGCAATTTTGCGCTCAGCCGCAAACTCAATGTCGCCGGGTAGTAATAGTCGGAAGTTTTTATACTGCAGTACCATTACACAGGATTGGTCATTCGACTTGGTAATGGCGTGATCCCGTCGCGGCCATAATACCTGCCACTGGATATCATTCCAGCGGCCCTGCATGCCCTGTTCACAAGGCTGTCGGGTTAGTGCACCAAAGCGACTGACCTGGCTGTAATGTTGCTTCAAATACGCTAACCCACCACTGTGATCGCGGTCACTATGGCTAACCCAGATCCCTTCAAGTTGCAGTTGTCGGTACTGCAAAAATGGTTCAATGACTGTAGCGGCCAAACTATAGCCACTGCCATAGCTATTGCCGGTATCAATAAGCCAGGCTCGCCCTTGTCGCTCAACTACCACAGCCTGCGCCTGACCGACGTCCAACACATGCACAAATAAAGACTCACCCCGTGTTCGGCTTTGATAAAACGCCAGTAACGTCAGTGGTAGCGTTGTCAGCAGGACTAGCTTTAATAACCGACTCGATAGCGGCAATAACACCAGCACAAGTAACAAAAACAGCACGTAGACCGGCAGTTCAATTGGCGGCTGCCACCAACTCCACGACCACTGCGTTATGACTTTTAAAAGGGGCTCCGCAAGGGACAAAGGCAGCGTAGCCAGATACCACAAGTTGTCAGCAAACTGATGAGCAAACGAAATTTCTGCGACCGTCCCAATCAAGGTCAATGGCAGCATCCACAAGCTGATCACTGGTAACAGTATTAAATTAGTTAACGGAGCTACCAATGAAACCCCGCCAAACCAATGCAGTGACAGCGGCGCCATGACCAACAAAAACATACATTGTAGTCGCAGCAGAGCCAGGGTTTTAGATGATTGAGGGCGGTGTCGCCAGCGCCACAGCGTGGTCAGAATGGTAAACAACGCCGTTACCGATAGCCAAAAACCGGCGTCCAGTAGTGCCAGTGGATCAACTAACAACAGCAGCGCCACCGTGCGTAATAACAGTTGAGCAGGCGTGACGTGCACTGCAACCAGCCGGTGTAAAACAACGACGGCAAACATGATTAAGGCTCTAACCGTAGCAATTGAAAAATCAGCTAACCAAGCGTATGCCGCCGCAATTAACAACGCCAACAGCCAGCTCAACGCCTGCACCGACTGCTGTTCCAACGCCATCCCGGGCCTTATTATCGGTAACAAACGCGACACCCCTACGCGCCCGAGAATCAGACCGGCCCAACCCACTAAACTCAGGTGTAACCCCGAAATTGCCAGCGCATGCATTAAGCCAGCAGACTGCCATTGGTTGCGCTGCTGCTCGCTCAACAGTTCGCGCACACCGATTGCAAGCGCCGCCAGCACACCAGCGTGTGGACTATCAAGAGCATTAAAGGTGCGTACCAGGCGGGCGCGAATATTGCTGGCGTTGGCGATCAGTTCACTGGTTTTAACTGAGCCCCGTGCGATAATATTCTGGCGCTGCATGGCGGCCAGATAGTCGCGACTGCCCTCATTCCAATAATTTTTAAAGCGTTTAAGCGATACCGTAAATCGCCATGTTTGCCCTAAGCCAACCTGTTTCGCACGATCACCATACCAGCTGAGCAGAAGCTTACCGTGCGGCAACGAATTTTCCTCATCGCCATCAATCAACTCGGCGACAAAACGTGTGTAGTGCGGGTAGTGTCGGGGAATTTCGACAACCCTTACAGTTACCTGCTGTGCCCCTTCCAAATCAGTCAGCTGCGCACTGCGTTCAGCATAAGAATTTAAATTTGCAGTTACTACCCCAATACCGCAAAATAGCGCCACAATCGCGGTTGCAACAAACCGTGCAGGCGGTAACATAGTACCTATTGCCAACGCCAGAACACTGGCAACCACCGCCCAGGTGGCGGTTCCGGAAGTCGGCAGGTATAAACTCATTGCGACTCCCGCAATAAAAATGAGTAGACAACGGTCCATCGTTGCTCCTGATCAGTGGTCATCAATTAGTAACAGGTAGGTGCATGGCTCGACGGGTCATTAAAAAAATGATGCCGGATCACGACAAAATCCGACGCTCGCGAGCAATTAAACTGTTCGGCAGTTTGTTGCACGATGGCAACTTATGGCATTTGAACCGTCGCTCTGCCTCCGGAGCCTTTGCAGTTGGTTTGTTTACCGCTTTTATTCCGGTGCCTTTTCAAATGTTGCTGGCCGCCGCCGCGGCAATCATTTTTCGGGTCAATTTGCCGTTGTCAGTCGGGTTAGTCTGGATTTCTAATCCCATTACCATGCCGCCGTTATTTTATTTGTGCTACCGGCTGGGTAACTGGCTATTATCGGCGCCCCCGCATCCTTTTACCTTTGAATTGAGCTGGGAGTGGTTGATAGGCAGTATCTCCACTATTGGTCCTGCTCTCATTACCGGCTGTTTGGTATTAGGAACGCTTGCCAGTGTCAGCGGTTATTTGGGCATCCGTTTGCTCTGGCGGCAATCGGTGGTCAAAGCCTGGCGCCGTCGCCCCGGCGCTCGTCGTTAGTGACTGCTATGTAATGCCCGGGCAGGTTGTACACGGGTGGCTCGCCACGCCGGATACAAGGTTGCCAACAAGCTCATCAGTAAGGCGACACCGGTTACCAGGGCAACATCTTTCAGCTGCAGTTCAGAGGGTATGCGGCTGACAAAATAGACATCATCATCCAGAATTTTCATGGCAAAAACCGATTCTAATATCGCCATAATATCCGGTAAACTCCAGGCCAAACCAATACCCAACAGAGCACCCCAGAACACACCAACAAGCCCGTTTTGCAACCCCTGCCAGACAAATGTAAGTATGATTTTGCTGTCTCTTAGCCCCATGGTTTTTAACATCGCAATCTGCGACTGTTTTTTAGTAACCGTCAGCACCAGGGTCGAAACGATATTAAAACAGGCCACCGCCATGACCAGTACCAGCACCAGGTAAATAACAGTACGCACTAATTCAATATCGCGATACAAATGCCCATGCGTCCGCATCCAGTGACTGACATAAACCAAAACCGGCAACTGGTTACCCACCCGCTGAGCTACTTGGTCGGCGTTGAATACATCGGCCACGCGCAAACGAATTCCGCTAACTCCACTGGGTATTGAGGCCAGCGTTCTGGCCGTTTCTAATGAGGTGTAAGCATTCTGATGGTCTATTTCACCACCAAATTCAAATAACCCCACCACGGTTAGACGGTGTCGCTTGGGTGCCTGAAACGCCTGTTCCTGGTGTTGCGCTACCAGCATGGTCAACGCGTCTCCCACCTCAACGCCCAGATCCTCAGCCAGTCCACGTCCCAGCACAACACTCGACGGCGTTGCATAGAGTGAGGATAGCGCCTGTGGGGAAATGAAATCATAAACGCCGCTTAGTTTATCGGGCGTTGAACGAGGTTCAGCAATGCCCTGCAACACAACACCTTTAAAGGTGTTACCAACTTGCACCATAGCTGTTTGCTGAATGACCGGTGTTACCTCTAAAACCTCAGGGTCACGACTAATGATATCAGCAATCGCTTGCCAGTCATCGAATTCACCTTCTACACGCTGGTACTCAACATGCGGAACCACGCGCAGTAGTTGGTCCTGCAGCGCTGATTGAAAACCGTTCATCATAGATAACGCAGTAATTAAAACCGCACAACCCAACACAATTCCCAGCGTTGATGACGCCGAAATAAACGAAAGAAATCCGGTCTGTTTACTTTGGCCCCGAAAACGACGCGCCAGTATCCAACTTAACACGGCGCATCCTCATGTATATCTGTCACCAAGTGGCCGCGGCTTAATCGTTCAGTACGCTGTAATTGAGCGGCCAGATGTTCATCGTGGGTCACGATAATGAATGCCGTACCCTGTTCTCGATTCAATTCCAGCATAAGTTGGTAAACGGCCTCTGCGGTTTCTCCATCCAGGTTGCCCGTGGGTTCATCAGCAATGACCAATTTAGGTCGGTTAGCAAACGCTCTGGCAACCGCAACCCTTTGCCGTTCGCCGCCGGATAGTTGTGCGGGACGATGTTCCAGGCGATGTGCCAGACCCACCCGCTCGAGCAATTCAGTCGCACGTTGTTTTGCTTCTGCGGTTGGCCGACCTTGTATCAGCAGGGGCATGGCAACGTTTTCCAGCGCATTGAACTCAGGTAATAAATGATGAAACTGATAAACAAAACCGACGTTCTGGTTGCGCCACTTCGCCAGTTGCGATGCAGACCATCGCGTCACGTCCTGACCGTCAAATAGCACCGCGCCTGAGGTTGGCCGATCCAAACCCGCCAAGATGTGCATCAAGGTACTTTTGCCCGACCCCGACGCACCAACAATCGCAACCATTTCGGCAGCATCAATGGTAAAGTCCACGTCGTTTAACACTTGAACCTGACCACTTCCGTCATCATAGACTTTATTAATGTGTTGCCCCTGCAATAACACCTTAGTCATAGCGCAACGCCTCCGAAGGTTGAGTCTTTGCTGCCACTAATGCCGGGTAAACACTAGCCGCCAAACATAAAATTAATGACGCCACCGCGACGGTAATAACATGTACCGGCTCGATAACAACGGGCAGTCCGGCGGGGCTAATCGCCATAAGATTTATGCCCAGAGCCAGCAGGATGCTATTAAGATAATAACTAACGGCCAGCCCGGCGCTTACCCCAACCAGTGTGCCCAGTATGCCGTTATAGCTGCCTTGTAACAGGAATACCCGGCGCACCTGTGCCTGCGACAGCCCTAAGGTTTGTAAAATGGCTATATCCTGGCGTTTTTCATTGATGACCATAACCAATGCAGACAGCGTATTAAACGCGGCGACGGCTATAATGAGTGCCAACATTAACCACATCATGCGTTTTTCCATCGCTACCGCATCAAATAACTGACCAAACTGTTCGCGCCAGTCCGTTACCTGATAATCCGTTGCCTGACGAAAGTCAGCCGCAACCCCGGGCGCAGCAAAAGCGTCATCTAACTGCAGTTGAAAGCCCTGTACAGATTCTGCCGGTCTTCGAATTAGCCGATTGAGATCGCCGGCAGCTGTCACCACCAGGCCGTTATCAACCTCTGACTGTAATGAAAAAACACCGCTGACGCGGAATTGTCGTTGCGCAGGGACCATACCGAATGGCGTGTAAACCGCGCCTTCTGCAGTGATAAGGCGTACACTGTCGCCCAGGGTGACGCCTAATTTATTAGCCACTCCCTGCCCTAAAACGATATTGTAATTGCCCTGTTTCAGACTTTGCCAGTCTCCTGCCCGCAACGATGACGTTAAGCGTTCAGGTAGTCCGGAATCTGCCCCTGATGGTTCAGAACTTGCTAAACGTCCACGAGCGGCTACCACCACCATATCTGTGCGGCCTTGCAATACCGCTTGTGTCTGCACCAGTGGCAATGATTGTTGCACGTGAGCGTGAGCCGGCAGCGCCTGCCGGGCTTGACGCCAGTCTGTTAAGGGGTGTGATTTAACCAGACTAACCTGCGGTACCGCGCCCAGAATACGGTTCTTTAGTTCGCTTTCGAAGCCATTCATTACCGACATTACCACCACCAACGCCATGATACCCAGCGCAATGCCGCCGAGGGCGAACCGGTTAATAAATCGGGTAAAAGCCGAGCTCTTTTGTGCCCTGCCATAACGCCAGGCCAGAAACAGCGTAACCGGTCGAAACATCAGCCTCTCAAAATCTATTGTTGCTTATTAATTACGAGCAAGGATAATGAGTTGTGATAAGCCTGACAACAAAAAGGGCAGAATAAGGGCAGAACATGGCAAATTCCCCGTTATCTCAGACACAACAAATCGGCGATTTCTTTACCGTCGCTGAATCGTTCCCCGTCAATCTTCATCAGCTTGAGGAAGCTGCCGTGGTGCCGGACGAGTGGGAATTTGAATCAGAGATGCCGGAATTATTTACTATGGCGTCTAATATGGCCGGTAGTGATCAGGATTTACTACAACAACTAAAAATGGACAGTCATCAGTCGCCTGTTTTAGTGCAAGTGCTTGAACAAATGAACCAGCGCATGATCACCATGCTGGGCTATTTGTTGCGTTACGAAGATGACCCCAAACACCGTTTTCAGGGCACCGAATTCGGCGGCGGCGGGATTCGCTTAATAACTCCGGATCCTATCGATAACGACACCCTGTTCCGGGCAAAATTATTTTTTAAAAACGAGTCTCTGGCTATCTACTGCTATTTGCGTTGCAGTGCCTGCGAGTCACTCGCCGACGAACCGGGTTACAGTGCCACCTTTGAGTTTGAGCGGATTCTGGAACAGGATCAGGAACACCTAATACGCGCAAGTCTGCACTCACAAAGTCGCCAGTTAAAACGTCGCGCCCAAGAGCGCGACCAAAGTAAGAATAACAGCGACGACAATAAATCTGACTAAACAGACATCCAAAAGCGTTGCCAAATCGGTATAATGCCCGAGTCTTTTCATGGGTAGTTGGAATATCATGGCTGAAGTTTCTGTATTTAATCCTCCGTTTCCAGACACCAGTGAGCGCGATATCAGTTGGGTCAATTTACGCGGCAGTAGCGAGGCACTGGCACTTGCCCGTTTAATTGATCTGACCCCCGGGCGCGTTTTAATTGTCACCGCCGATGCCAATCAGGCTCACCGCCTGGAGCAGGAGGTACGCTATTTCGCTGGTGAGAACACGGAATACCATGACGACATAACGCTGTTCCCTGACTGGGAAACACTACCGTATGACAGTTTTTCGCCACACCAGGATATTATCTCGGAACGTTTGAGCGTGCTGGCAAGGTTACCCAGCGCTAAGCGTGGCGCACTCATCGTTAGTGTTAACACGCTAATGCAACGCATCGCGCCAACAAACTTTGTAAAAAGTCAGGCACTTAACTTTACCGTCGGCCAGACACTCAATGCACTGGCCTTACGCGAGGAGCTGGAGAAAGCAGGTTACCGCAGCGTCAACCAAGTGATGGAGCATGGCGAATTTAGCTCCAGGGGCTCGATTCTGGATTTGTTCCCGATGGGCAGTTCAACGCCTTACCGGCTGGACTTTTTTGACGACGAAATCGACAGCATTCGGCCATTCGACCCTGAAACACAATTATCGCAGGAGCCCGTCAACCAAGTAAGATTACTGCCTGCACATGAGTTTCCGTTAACCAAAAACGGTATCGAACGGTTTCGTAGCCAATTTCGCGAGCGCTTCGAGGTAACCACCGAACGTGATTCGGTTTATCAACAAGTCAGCAAATCACAATTACCCGGCGGTATTGAATACTATTTGCCATTGTTCTTCGAACAAACAGCATCGTTATTCGACTACCTGCCTGACGACACCGTACTGGTATCTTTTGGCGATATTCAGGGCGCGTTAGAGCGTTTATGGACAGACATCAGCCATCGGTATGAACAACGCCGCTACGACAAGCTCAGACCGCTACTCCACCCGAATGAATTGTTTTTGCCAGCCAACGAAGTGCATGCTGGATTCAAGCGTTTACGCCGTATCCGTAGCGCTATCCCTGCCGATAAACCCACGCCGGGTGCGATTCAGTTTACCACCGAGATGGTTACCGACATTGCCGCGGATCATCAGCAAAAACAACCTTTTGCCAAACTCAAACAACGTATAAGCGAAGCACTGGATAATAACGAACGTTTGGTATTTTCGGCGGAAAGTGCCGGGCGCAAAGAAACACTGCGCGAAACCGTTGCACGACTCGGTTGGCAGCTGGCATCGTTTAGCAGTTTTGATGACTTCATCGCCTCCGGTGAGCCACTTGGGCTGATCGTCAGCCCGGTCATTAATTCGTTTTATTTACCTCAGGATAGTCTGTGGTTTATTACCGAAACGGAATTATTCGGCAATAAAGTCGCCCAGCGACGCCGCCGTGACCAAAAGGCCACGATTAGCCCCGACACACTCATTCGCAATTTGGCCGAACTGCAGGTTGGACAGCCCGTGGTGCACATCGACCATGGTGTCGGTCGTTATCAGGGTTTGACTACCTTAGATGCCGGCACAGTAACCACCGAGTTTGTCACCATTGAATATGCCGGCGGATCAAAGCTTTACGTACCAGTATCATCGCTGGATGTGTTAAGTCGTTATAGCGGCGGTGAAGACAACCATGCCCCGCTGCATAAACTCGGCAATGACAGCTGGGAAAAAGCCAAAAAGCGTGCAGCAGAAAAAGTTCGCGATGTAGCTGCCGAATTGCTCGACGTCTATGCCCGTCGCGAGGCCAAGCCGGGCTATGCATTTGCCATTAATGACGAAGACTATCGCCGTTTTGCCGATAGTTTTCCGTTTGAAGAAACCATTGATCAACAACAGGCGATTGCCGCCGTCACTGCGGACATGCGCACGCCAAGAGCGATGGACCGACTTATTTGTGGCGACGTTGGCTTTGGTAAAACTGAAGTTGCCATGCGCGCTGCGTATATTGCCGTTAACGACAGCAAGCAAGTAATGGTGTTGGTACCCACCACCCTGCTGGCACAGCAACATTATGAAAACTTTAAAGACCGTTTTGCCGACTGGGCTGTTCGGGTAGAAGTCTTGTCCCGCTTTAAAACAGCAAAACAATCTAAGCAAATACTGCAGGACTTAGAGGACGGCAAAGTTGATATTGTTATCGGCACCCACAAATTGTTGCAGGACAACATCAAATGTCACGACCTGGGGCTATTGATTGTCGATGAAGAACACCGTTTTGGTGTTCGCCAGAAAGAGACCATAAAACGGCTGCGCGCTGATGTCGACATACTCACGTTAACTGCAACGCCAATACCCCGGACCTTGAACATGGCGATGAATAACATTCGTGATTTATCGATTATCGCTACCCCGCCGGCTAAACGACTAGCGGTGAAAACCTTTGTCCGCGAATACGACGACAGCACCGTACGCGAGGCTATTCTGCGCGAAATCTTGCGCGGCGGTCAGGTTTATTTCCTGCACAACAACGTCGAGACCATCGAAAAAACCGCCCGCGATATTGAAAAGCTGGTTCCCGAGGCTCGTATAACGGTGGCACACGGGCAAATGCGAGAACGTGATCTCGAACGTATTATGTCGGACTTTTATCACCAGCGCTTTAACGTGCTGGTATGTACGACCATTATTGAAACCGGCATCGACGTGCCCAGCGCCAACACCATTATCATGGATAGAGCGGACCACCTGGGTCTGGCGCAAATGCATCAACTGCGAGGCCGTGTCGGCCGCTCTCACCATCAGGCCTACGCTTATTTGTTAACGCCTCACCCCAAACGCATGACAAAAGACGCGGCCAAACGCTTAGAAGCTATTTCGCAGTTGGAAGACTTAGGTGCCGGCTTTATGCTGGCAACGCATGACCTTGAGATTCGTGGTGCCGGTGAGTTACTGGGTGACGAACAAAGCGGGCAAATAGAAAGCATTGGTTTTACCCTCTACATGGACATGCTTGAGCAAGCAGTACAGGCCCTTAAAGACGGCAAAGAACCATCGCTGGAGGGCTTAACCCGCCACCGCTCGGAAGTTGAACTGCGCGTGCCGGCGCTGCTACCGGATGATTACATTCCCGATATCAACAATCGCCTGAGCCTTTATAAGCGCATCGCCAGCAGTGATACTGAACAGCAACTGGAAGAGATCCAGGTCGAACTTATCGATCGCTTTGGCCTGCTGCCTGACGCTGCTAAAAACTTAATCCGTCAAACCAGCCTGCGTAATCACGCAGAAAGGTTAGGAATTCGTAAAATCGATATGGGAAATCAAGGCGGTGTGATTGAATTTACTGATAATACCAATGTAAAACCGGAAGTTATTATCGGCTTAATGCAAACAGCGCCTAAGCACTACAAACTGGACGGCCCTAATCGACTGCGGATTACCCAACCGCTGGAGGATACTCAAAGCCGGCTAAAACTGGTAGAGTCGTTGCTTAGCGATTTTTCTCAGGAGCAAACCGAATGACGCGACGGCAGATACTGACCACCCTGCTTTTGCCCCTTGGGCTGTTAGCAAGCGCAGGCTCAGCCTTTGCAAAACTACCGGACCACAATTACTGGCGCTGGTTTGAGGTAGAGGTACTGCTGTTTAAACACACTGTCGAGCAAAACATCAACGAGCAGTTTCCGTTGGCTATTGAGCCAATTGCAGTGTCGTCAGCTAATGACTTGTTAGGTGCGCACTACAACCGTGACTTTACTGCGCTGCGCACTGGGCTGGGTGAGTGTGACTCATGGCCTGAGTTCGGTCAGTTCAATGATTTTTCCTGGCGTTTTGACTGTTACTACAGCGACGAAAATCAATGGGTAACTATACCCGGCAACCCGTTTGCACCGCCCAGTAACTTGTCCTTAACCGATACTACTGCGGTTGTCGTTGACGGCAACGGCGGTAATATAGAAACCGCTCGAAGCGCATTTCTATTACCCTCTGCAACCCACGTTCTTTCTGAGACGCGCACCGAACTGGCCCGCAAAGGACTCGCCAAGCCGCTGTTACATGTCGCCTGGCGGCAACCCGTATTTACCGAAAAGCAAAACTACAAATTCCGATTATTCGGTGGCAAACAATTCAGTGATGAGTTTCGCTATGATGGCTACAAAAAAGAAGCGACAACAGGTACTGATAACAACATGGAGCGTTCGCTAATAGAGCGCGTGCAAACGCTGTTATCTCAGGTCGATAATAATCAGCTACGGTTTAAAACTGACGTACCCGAAAACCCACCACGACTGGACAATTCCTCTTATCCGCAAAGCGTATGGGAGCTCGATGGATTGCTGCATATATTTTTAATTGGTAATTACCTGCATATCGACAACGAATTTAACCTGCGCGAGGTTGCACAAGCTGAGTTGATACCAGAGGGTTTATCACAACAAGCGAAACACGCATTGTCGGGTGAATCTGTTGAACAGTCTTTTTTGCGAGCATTCAATTTTGATCAACGCCGCCGGGTAATCAGTCACGAAACACATTACTTTGACCATCCAAAAGTTGGTATGGTAATACAAATTCGCCGCACAGATTTATCAGCGCCGCGTTACTGAACTTAATTTATTCATACTTAGGGATTGGGTTATGGAAAAATACGAAGAACTCTTGCTCGCCTTGCGTAAAGTGATTCGGGCCATTGACCTGTATTCAAAACAACTCAATAAATATTCCGGACTGACTGCTCCACAGCTACTGATTTTACGTGAAATTGTCGCCCGCGACGGCATCACCGCCAGTGAAGTCGCGCAAAACATCACGCTCAGCCCGGCAACGGTATCTAACGTGATTGAGCGTATGGAGCATCGTCGTTTGATCCACCGCCACCGTAGCGACACCGACAAACGGCGGGTACTTTTATACTTAACTGAAGAAGGCCGTTCGCTGCTGCAAAAAGCACCACAACCATTGCAGGAAGACTTTATAGAAAAGTTTCAGGCCCTGGACGAGTGGGAACAGTCGCTACTGTTATCTTCGATGCAACGTATCGCGGCCATGATGGATGCAGAACGCTTAGACGCTGCACCGGTATTGGAAGTCGGCAGCTACCATAAAATGGACACTGAATAATGAAGAACTGGATTTATGCTACAGCCACCGTTGCCTTGTGTGCCCCGGTTGCAACATTGGCGCAAGAAAAAAACTGCGATATCAGTGAAGAACTCACCTCGATATCAACAATTCAGGGCGCTAATGACCAGTCGGACAAGATCGGTGAGCAACTCACGACAATGGGTATCGTAACCCAAAACCTCGCCGCGCCCGAACAGCTCGGTGGCGTTTACATTCAGTCACCTGAATCGCTACAAGACGATGACCCAAAAACATCGGAAGGTCTGTTTGTTAGCGCCAACAGCACCACCTTTGCCGACCTGAAAGTAGGCACTTTGGTCAAACTATCAGGACAGGTCAGCGAACAAAATGGTTTGACTCAGCTGACCGACGTCACTGAATTATATGAATGTGGTCAACAACCTCAGGTTGCACCGGTCACTGTTACACTGCCCTTTTCATCACGGCAGCAAGCAGAAGCTCACGAGGGGATGTTGGTAACCGTAAATGGGCAAAAGCCGCTGACCATATCGGGTCATTACCCGTTAGCCCGCTATGGCTATTTTGACGTATCTTCAGGCCGTTTATTTACACCGACTCAGGTAGCTTTGCCCGGCTCTGAGGCGGCTGCAGTGGCAGAGGCTAATGAACTCAACCGACTGCAGATTGACGATAATAGTCAGTTAGAGCCAAAGTCGTTGCCGCACCAACAGCTATTCCACGGCCCCCAACAGAGTCTGCGCAGTGGCGCCACCCTTAAGCCACTGTCTGGTGTTTTGTCGCAATTTCGTGATGACTACCGACTGCAACCAACAAAACCACCGCAACTGGCGCAACGTTCACGTATCACGGCGATTTTACCTAAACGCAAAAACGAGGTGCGAGTCGCCAGCTTTAACGTCTTGAATTACTTTAATGGTGATGGCATGGGTGGTGGCTTCCCCACCGAACGAGGCGCCAAGACCCCGCAACAATTGCAACGCCAGCAAGCTAAAATTGTAGCTGCCATTGACGCACTGGATGCGGACATCGTTGGCCTGATGGAGGTCGAAAATGATGGCTTTGAGCAGCACAGTGCAATACGGCAGTTAACCGATGCGGTAAACGCAGTAAGCGACATTAATTATGCCATTGCACAGCCGCACTCGGCCCGTGTTGGCACTGACCAAATCAGTGTCGGCATTTTATATAACGCCGAACGCTTCAAAACCTCGACCCATGCACTGACGTTAACCCAGGGGCCTTTCCGGCGCGGCAGCCGGGTGCCGTTAGCGCAAGTATTTACCGATAAAATTACCGAGCAAACATTCACCACAGTGGTCAATCACTTTAAATCCAAAGGTAGCTGCCCCGATGACGGCGTTAATGCTAATCAACAAGACGGACAGTCCTGCTGGAACGCTCTGCGAGTTGAATCCGCAGCGACACTGCTAGACTGGATTGAACAGCAACAAATGCCGCAACCGATTCTATTGGGGGATTTTAACGCGTACTATTACGAAGATCCGATGCGCTATTTCACCGACAACGAATATCAAAACGTATCCGAAGCAGATGACTATTCCTACGTTTATGACAGCCAGGCCGGTGCGCTTGATCACATTTTAATCCATCAGGATCTGACGTCCATGCTAACACGCGTGCAGCACCTTAACTTTAATGCTGACGAGCCGATAAGTTATGACTACCGTGATGATCAGTACTACCGACCCGGTCCTTATCGTGCATCCGATCACGACCCACTGTTAGTCGATCTTGTTTTTGCGTCACCGGATTGATCAGTACGCGGCAAATAGGCGTTGGTGGTGCCAAAGTGCACCTCCAACTCCAGCCCCAGCATCCAGTGACCCTGCCGACGTTCAGCCAGATACTCACGCGGCCAATGATAACCAACCCAGGTCTCAACAAATAACCACTCACGTAAATAACGTTGTCGGTTTAGTAAGCGTAAGCCGTAGTCGTTAATTGGTACCTCGTAGTCAGTTTGCCCCTCGATCCAGGTTTCTAGTGCCAGCGCTTTGTCTTCGCCATACAATTTGTAGGCTCGCATAGTCGAACTCCAGCGTAAGCCATTAGTTTCTTGTGCAAAGGTAGCTAACGACGACCAACGCGCTAACATGCTGTCAGTCAAACTCGCTTCAAGATCAACTCGTTGCGCCACGCCAAAACCATCGCTATCCCGCCAAAACGCCGAACTCTGAAACCGCGCCAACGCCGATTCACCCAGCGCAACATCGGTCATGTAACGGCCGCGAACGTAGGTATCGAAGTCTAAACCACCCCGAATACCGACACTGTAAGAGACGCGATGTCTCTCGTTCATGTGTGGGTCAAACCCTAACCCAACCAACCATTCCTCATCCGAGCTGGGAGAGCGAATAATCGATGGGCGCCCTGCTGAGCCCTCGTCGATAAACTCATCGCTGTCAACTCGACCAATAAAGGCTGACAGCTCTTCTTTTGCATGGGGTAAATTAACCCGGGCACGAAAACGTGATTTGACTTCAAAGCCGTCGTAGCCGCTCCATTGCGGTGCTATCGATAGGCGGCCGTAGGAGGAATAAGGTTGTTCAAACCGATCTTCAGCAAAAAAACCGTCAATCCAGCGTGCGGTTTCATCAACCGAGATCTCCAGTCCCGATCTAAACCCATCCAGCCAGGCATCCTGCTCTTGCTCATCTGTTTGCGTCTGCGCTCCGGCAACAAATGCAGACGAGCACAAGGCAAAAAAATTGATTGCCAAAGCAAACTTTTTCACTGCTTTGTACCTATAAACTTAGAGTAGTTCCAACGTTGGAGGTTGTATGCGCTACCACGTAACATTAGGTGCCTGTCTGCTGTTCTTCAGTAGTTTCAGCATGGCACAAAATTCAGCAACAGAAAAGCAACAAAATGAACAAGTTGCAACGCTCGCGGGCGGTTGCTTTTGGTGTGTAGAAGAAGCTTTTGAACAATTAAACGGTGTCCGCGAAGTCGTGTCTGGCTATGCCGGCGGCACTGAAAAAGACCCGACTTATAAACAAGTATCTGGCGGTCAAACCGGCCATACCGAAGCAGCTCAGATTTATTACAATCCTAATATCATCAGCTACGCAGGCATTTTGCAAAAGTTCTGGCGCATCATGGACCCGACCGACGCTGACGGTCAGTTTGTTGACCGCGGTAAGCAGTATCGCCCGGAAATATTCGTACATAACGAACAACAGCGGCGTATTGCTGAGCAATCCAAACAATGGCTTATCGAAAACGGTCCGTTTGAAGACCCCATCGTTGTGCCGATAACCGAGTTCACCAACTTTTATCGTGCCGAAGAATACCATCAGGACTACTACGATAAAAATCCGATACGCTACAAAGTCTATACCTACAATTCCGGTCGTTATGACTTTGTCGAGAAACACTGGGGCGATACCAGTGATATTGATTATCAGCAGTTCACTAACGCTAACCCCGGCGGTGAGGATACAGCTTCGTCTCAGTCGGCTAGTGACAAACCCTGGGTGAATTTTAACAAGCCAGCTACGCAGCAATTACGTGAGCTGTTGACCCCTATCCAGTATGCCGTCACACAGGAAGACGAGACTGAGCCGGCGTTTGACAACCGCTATTGGGATAACAAAGAGCCCGGCCTGTATGTTGACATCGTCAGTGGCGAACCACTTTTTTCTTCAAAACATAAATACAAATCCGGAACCGGCTGGCCAAGCTTTACCCAGCCGATTACCAGCAATGCAGTGGTGGAAAAAGAGGATAACAGCTGGTTTTACACGCGCACCGAAATTCGCAGCCGCTATGCCGACTCCCATCTGGGCCACGTATTCGAAGATGGACCACAGCCAACAGGCTTGCGTTACTGTATGAATTCCGCCGCGCTGGAATTCATTCCGTTAGCTGAAATGAAGCAACGCGGCTATGGTGAGTATATTAAATACGTCGAATAAGCTGCGTAGCCTAAGCTATCCAGCCTAACTCCTGCGCCCTTTGTGCCGCTTGCTGCGGTACATCGGTCGCAACAAAGTGGTGATGCAGTACCTGCACGCCCAACATATGGTTGATTACGGCATCTAGTTGCACTTGTTCCTCAGCAGGCACATCGTCATCCTGATGTCGCTCAAAGGTTCTGACGACCTGCTCATAATCCAGCAAACCTGCCGACTTTACCGCCTTCTCGTTTAAAAACTGCTCGGCCAGCTTTTCTACGGCCTGCCACTTTTCCGGGTCGGTGTGGGCCGGCGGCGCCATAAAGGCGAACTTCTCGCGCTTGTACAAAGTTTCAGGAAGAAGTCCTTTCATTGCCTCGCGCAACACGTATTTTTCTTTATTACCTTTAATGCGCAAATGCGGCGGTACGGTAAACGCATACTCGGCTAAATGATGGTCGAGGAACGCCGGTCGCGCTTCCATTGAGTTTGCCATATCAACGCGATCACCTCCCCAGGTCAATATTTGCCCTTCCAGCATGGTTTTGATCCACACATACTGTGCCCGATCTAAGGGGTGACGCCCGTCTAACATGGTTTCGTCAAGCGTATCAGCTATCGCTTTGCTGGGATCGTATTCGCTTACCTGCTCGCGCATGGTTGCAGACATTAACGGTAACGCGACGCTGCTGCACGACAGCCACGGCTGCACACAACTGGGGGTAAAGCCCATTTTCTGATTAAACGCGTCGCTGACAAACTCTTCTCGTGCCAGCATCGCGCCTTTAAACAGTTTATTGTTCTTCTCTAATAGCTCTTGCCATTCTACCCGCTCGACTTCCGGCAAATGATCAAGGCCATGTAAAAACATGTCTTTACGAAACGCTGGGTAGCCGGCAAAAAGTTCATCCGAGCCCTCTCCCGTCATTACCACTTTGTATCCGGCTTCATGCACTTCCTTACTCATCAAGTATTTCGCCACGCCCAGCGTGTTATAGATGGTGCGTTCGGTATGCCACAGTGTTTTTACAAAATGGTCATATAAGTCATTGGCTTTAAGCGCCATGATATGGTGGTCGGCATCAGTGGCTTCTGCCATTTCGCGGGCAATCGGGGTTTCGTCATAAGCGTCAGAGTCAAACCCGATGGTAAACGCTTTTACCGAGGTTTGTGTCGATGCTGATGCTAAGCCCAGAATCGCACAGGAATCGATACCTCCCGACAAGTAACAACCGACCGGCACATCAGCGGTCATCCGGTGCTGTACGGCTTCCAGTAATTTAGCTCGCACACCTTCGATATACTGTTCTTCGTCGACATCATCGCCCGGATAATCATGTTCGTTAGGAAAGTTCACGTCCCAGTATTTATGTTCAGAAATACTCAATTTACCGTTGTTTCGTTGTATTTTTACCACATAACCCGGCTGCACCTGATTGATTCCGGCAAACGCTGTGGACCCCGGTACCATCACTTGAATCAACTGGTGATAGAGCCCTTCGGGAGAAAACTCGCGCTTAACGTCAGGGTGCGCGAACAAAACTTTTAGCTCTGAACCGAATACAACGCCGTGCTCGGTCTCTGTCCAGTATAAGGGTTTAATACCAAACCGGTCGCGCACTAGATAAAGACTATCGTCCTGCTCGTCAAACAAACCAAACGCAAATTCACCACGCAGTTCACTTAGCGTATGCTCTAGTCCATAGCGCTCAAATAAGTGTAAAACAATCTCAGAGTCACTCTTTGAACGAAACGCTGCTCCCCGTGCGGTCAAGTCTGCACGAATACGTTTAAAATCATAGAACTCGCCATTGTGTGTCAGCATCAGTCGTTTATCCGCAGACATAAAAGGCTGACGACCCCGTTGTTCATTCAGGTCAATAATCGACAGTCGGGCATGGCTAAAACCAACGCCGTGTTCCTGTTTAACTTGATAACCATAACCATCAGGGCCGCGATGATGCATAATCGCGGCCATATTCACTAACGTCTGCGCGTCGATTGAACGATCCGTTTGGTGATGAAAAACTCCAGCAATTCCGCACATTCTTTGCTTTTCCTTTTATTAAACGACATCAATAACGCGCTCTGCGCGCTGCACCATACAAGTCAGTAACGCCATCCGCAAAAATACCGCTCCGCGAGCCTGGCTGAAGTACCAGTTATGTGAGGTATGGTCGAGGTCGGTATTGAGCTCAGCACCGCGAGCCAACGGATGTAAAATAATGGCATCTTCTTTTAGCGGCGATTGGGCGCTTAACGAGAACGTTTTACCATAGGTATTAAAGGTCTCACCCTCCCACGAAATCGCATTAATATAAACCACGTCAAGCTCCGGTAACACGCTATCCACATCAGTCGCAGTGGCTACCTTAATACCTGCCTGCTCTATCTGCTCACGCTGAGCCTGACCAAATAGCTCATCGGTTACCGTCTGGTCATGAATAATTACCAGTTCCTTCACTGCATTAGGGAATTTACAGAGCAATTTTATCAGGCTACGCACGGTACGCATTTTATCCGGCACCCCAATAATGCCAATGCGAACAGCATGCTCTGCCGCTTGCTCAGTCACCAGTTCAGGCTTCCACTTGAACATCGCATACAAATCCGCCATCGCCTGCGTCGGATGCTCATCACTACCGTTACCTGCGTTGATAATCGGAATACGCAGCGAATCGATCATTTCCTCCAGCGAGCTTTCATTATTATCCCGCAACACCACACAGTCGCCGTAGTTATTGAACATTTCAGCAACGTCGGCCAGACACTCGCCTTTAGCGATACCTGTGGTAGAACGATCGGTAATCGACATAATGTCACCGCCTAAGCGATGCCAGGCACTTTCAAACGATAGCCGCGTACGCGTGCTTGGCTCATAAAATGCGGAAATTAATATCTTGCCCTGTAGCGAGGTGCTGAAACGCCGTGGATTCGCTTCATATTTTGCCGCCAGTCGAAACAACTGCAGCAACCCGTTCTGGGTAAATTGGTCTGACGACACTATGTGTTGATTCGCCAGCTTTAACAGATAGTCGCCATCTTCCTGAATGACTCTGAGTAATGCCTTGGGGTGTGCATCACCGCAGACATCCGGTCGCTCCCTTTCAAACGACACATCTTTTATGTTCATAGGGCTACCATATTGTTTTAGAAAAATAATCTTTTACGAACAGCGCCAGCAAAATGATCGGTGTTAAACACGATAATGCCAGCGCAGCGATAATCAAAATAGCAAAAGCGAGTTCCGGTAATTGCATTACCCGCCCTCCTCGTTTAGCTGTTGCCAGTCAAACAACGACTGAGCGCGCCATACTCCCAGCGCACAAATTAATCCGGATACGGCGCAGGAAATAAGTGCAGCAACATAAAAACCGACCATAAAATAGCCAACCAAACCCAGTCCGGTGCCTGCCGCCATCGCCAGCGCTGCATATCCGCCACTAAGCCGGCGACTATAAAGACCCAGTACAATGGGCCAAATGGTGCTGGCAACAAATGCACCAGCAAAGTTCAGTAGAGCCCCCAGCGTGGCGATTCGGGGTAAGCAAAACAGCCAGGTCATTACACCCAAGCCTAAAATACAGTAACGGTTAAAGCGTAACAGGCTTTTGTCAGACGCATTCGGACAGAGCTTTTTATGGAATAAATCCTGCGTGACAAGATCTGAGGTTGCGGCTAACAGTGAATCGAGACTGGACGCCAAGGCTGAAAAAATAACGATAAAGACCAGCACAGCGCCCGTCGTACCCCGTACTGCAGCCGCTACCGTTGGGCCAATCATGTCGGCACTGGGCGGAAAAATTCCCAGTTGCGGCGCAGCTAAGGCAATAAAACCTGTCACAATGGGAATCGGCAACCACATCAGGCCGCCGGTAAGGTAAGCTTTGTAGGCCACGCCTTGTTTGAATGATAAAGCCCTTGACCACCACACGTTAGAATGGAAGATTTCGCCTAGCCCGAAAAAGATATTGTTAAATAAAAACATGACCGCTGCCGGAAACAGCAAATCCAGCAGTTGCGGATGCTCGGCGGACAAGTTTTGATGAATGCTGTCCAGGCCGACATTGTTGATCAACCAGAACGCAATGGCGCTAATGCCGACGATAATAATCAGCGCCTGAATAAAATCGGTAGCAATAACAGCACGCATACCGCCGAATAAGGTGTAGCCGACGCAAATAATCAAAATTGCCGTCATGCCAATGTGGTAGTCGAGGCCACTTAATGACTCGAGTAAAATGCCGCCGGCCATGCCTAAACTAATCAGCCAGCCAAATGCATAAACCACTGAAATGATGATAAACACCCACCATGCTGCCTGACCATAACGTAGCCGCACAAAATCGCCCGAGGTATAGCCATTGGGCAATAACTTCTTGATGCGTTTAGCCATAGGCGCAAACAGCAGTAACCCCAATGCCGCGAAGGAGTACCCAATCATTCCCCAAATGCCAAATTGGTAGGTCAACTGCGGCGCTACCAACGTGGTATTACTGGTGACCCAGGTTGCCATAGCGGTGGCCGCAGCAAAAGCGAAGCCAACGTTACGACCGGCTAAGGCAAAGTCCTCATGGGTTTTGTTTTTGCGCCCGAGCCAAAAACCAAAAACCACCCAAAAAATACCAAACAGAACGACAATGGTGAGTCCTACCGAGGTATCCAGAGCAAACTCAGTCATGAGTAGCACCTCGCTGAACCCGGCGGTGAAAGGTCAACAAGACGACCACCAGCACGATGAACAACAGCAAACCGACAAAAAACAGGCCCAGCGCTTGCCATAAGGGATAATGATTAACCTTAACTTGAATTACATTGCTGGGGGCTTCGATATTGTCCGCCCGGGCTCGGAGGTAATAGGTGCCGTTACTGAACCCTGTCAGCGATAGTTGTTTAAAATCGCCCAGCGCGGGAAAGTGCGTTACGGCCTGATCAAAACCGGCAGAAGTCGATGATTCGATGACTAGATTCTTAACCACCTCGCTATTTGATTCACTGACGGAAACCGTAAAATAGCCTTCGCGGACAGTATCTTCAGGACCAGACAGGGTCAGTGATTGCGCAGACACAAGCCGCGGCAATAGCAGCAATAAACACAAACTCAACAATGTAACAACGCATTTAGCGATGCCAGGCTGTCTGGTTTTCAGGCTAACCATAAAGTCCGCTTTGGCTTGCAGTACATGAATTTCAGGCTATCAGCCCCCCACGTTTATTTCAACTTTAGTCATAATCGCGCCTATACGCATGCAAACTTTAGTTAACAATCGCGAATAAACATTGCAAACAAAAACCATTTTTCGCAGGCTACCGTAGTAATATGACTAATTAACTCATACGACTAAGCCACCGGCGGATCAGGGAACAACAACAGCATGAAGTATCTTTGCAGCCTCGGCTCAAATATCGAACCCGAGCTTCACTTTTCTCGCGCTAAACATTATTTGGCAAAACTGGCAGACGAACTGGAGTTCTCCAGAGACATCACCACCAAGCCCGTCGGCATGAATACCAATCATCCGTTTTTAAACGCGTTATTCATACTCGAAACAGCACTTACGCCGACCGCACTAAAAGCGGAATTTAATCAGATTGAAGTGCTGCTGGGCCGCGATCGTTCCGATCCACTTTGCAGCGTTAAAGATCGGCCAATTGATATTGATATTTTGGGCGAACTTGATGATAACCCGGAAGTGCCCGACTATTTGCAACAGCTGATCCCGGATTTAACAGCAGTAGGAGAAACAAAGTGAGTAAGGTCGCATTGATTACCGGCGCCGGCCGGCGGTTTGGCTATGAGCTCGCCAATGATTTATTGGATCAGGGCTATACGGTGTATGCCCATTATAATTCGTCTAAACAGGGTGTTGAGCAACTAGAGCAGCGCGGTGCCATCGGCCTGCAAGCTGACTTCAGTGACATTGCAGCCATCGACGACATGATTGCCACGGTAAAAGAGCAAGCTCAGCACATCGATCTGTTAGTTAATAATGCCTCGTGCTTTTTTAATAACAGCGATGTTGACGATGACGCTGATAAGTTACAAGCAGTCTACGCGGTTCATGCTATTGCGCCCTACAAATTAATCACGGGCTTACAAGACGTACTGTCAACAGCCAACGACGGCTTGGTGATCAACATCACCGATATCTACAGCGATCGTCCATCAACCGACTACATTGCCTACTGCGGTGCCAAAGCAGCACTAGCCAACATGACCCTGGCATTTGCCAAGTCGCTAGCCCCTAATATCCGTGTCAATGCCATCCAGCCAGGCCCGATTCTGTTCCTCCCGGAACACGACAGCGACCACCGTAAACAAGTCCTGGCAGAAACCCCACTGACCGTCGAAGGCGGCCTGCAACCCATGATCGACACCGTCAAATTCTTCCGCGACAACCCGTTCCTGACCGGCGAATCCATCAAAGTCGACGGCGGCCGCGCGTTGAAGATCTGAACAGGTGTCGGTGGGGACGTTGGGCGGCGGTGATGACGTTGCGAGAAATGCGGCTGGTGATTGACCGCAGCGACGAGGATGGCTTTTTAGTGCTTCAGCACCCCCATCTCAGGGGGACGCTGCAAGTACATCCCTGTACGCTTGTTTCCGGCCATCCATGGCCTCCAACACCCCCTGAGATGGGGATGCTAAAACACTAACGCCAACCTCGACGCTGCGGTCAATCACCTTAACGCCGCTTTCTCCCAACGTCCTCACCGACACCAACGTGTTGCCAGGCTAAAAGCGAAAGGGTGACAGCAGGGCTTTAGGCTTTATGGCACGCCTATTCTGGGGGGTGTTGGAGGCCATGGATGGCCGGAAACAAGCGTACACGGACGTACTTGCAGCGTCCCCCCAGAATAGGCGTGCCGTGAAGTCTAAAAAGCCCTGTTGTCACCCTTTCGCCATCCGACGGCAACAAAAAAACCGGCGCGAGGCCGGTTTTTGTTTGCTCTCGCGCCCTAGCGCGAGCGACTAGTTTTTGAGCATTTGGCGGAGTACGAAGTGCAGGATACCGCCGTTTTTGTAGTACTGCATTTCGTTGCCGGTGTCGATGCGGCATTTGACTTTGAACTTAACCTCTTCGCCATTCTTGCGTTTGGCGACTACGTCTAGCATTTGTCCTGGTTTCAGGTCTTTGCTCAGGCCGTGAATTGAGATCTGTTCTTCGCCGGTTAAGCCGTGGGCTTCGACGCCTTGACCGTCTTCGAATTGTAACGGCAGTACGCCCATACCAACTAAGTTAGAACGGTGAATACGCTCATAGCTCTCGGCGATAACCGCTTTTACACCTAACAGACGCGTACCTTTGGCAGCCCAGTCACGGCTGGAGCCGGTGCCGTACTCTTTACCGGCCAGCACCACCAACGGTGTATCGTTCTCCATATACTTCATGGCGGCATCGTACATCGACATTTGCTCGCCAGTTGGTACATATTGAGTAAAACCACCCTCAACGTCGTCCAGCATTTGGTTTTTAATGCGGATGTTAGCGAAGGTACCACGCATCATGACTTCGTGGTTACCACGGCGCGAACCGTAAGAGTTAAAGTCTTTAACCTCGACGCCGTTTTCCTGCAAGTATTTACCTGCCGGTGAATCCGGCTTAATCGCGCCAGCCGGCGAAATGTGGTCAGTGGTGATCGAATCTGCAAATACCGCTAATACGTTGGCATCGTTGATGTCCTGCGGATCTTGCAGCGGCTGATCAATACCGTCAAAGAATGGCGGGTTTTTCACATAGGTTGAATCATCCTGCCAGTCGTAGACTTTACCTTCGGCAACATTGATCGCACGCCATTCGTCGTCGCCTTTAAAGACTTCCGCATATTCTTTACGGAACATCTCGTTATCAACAGTTTTAACCGCTTCGGCAATTTCAGCGCTCGTTGGCCAGATGTCTTTTAAGAACACAGCGTTGCCATCTTTGTCCTTACCCAGCGGCTCTTTGCTTAGGTCTGTACGCGTGGTACCGGCCAGTGCGTATGCAACGACTAACGGCGGTGATGCTAACCAGTTAGCTTTTACATCAGGGTGCACGCGACCTTCGAAGTTACGGTTACCCGACAATACTGAAGAGACCGTTAGGTTACCTTCGTTGATTGCATCGCTGATTTCGTCATCCAGTGGACCCGAGTTACCGATACAGGTGGTACAGCCATAGCCGACCAAGTGGAAGCCGAGGTCTTCCATGTATGGCGTAAAGCCTGCTTTTTTCAGATAGTCAGTAACAACTTTTGAGCCGGGCGCAAACGATGACTTAACCCAGGGTTTACGATCCAGGCCTTTTTCTACTGCTTTCTTGGCCAGCAAGCCCGCAGCCATTAATACACTGGGGTTGGACGTATTGGTACAGGAAGTAATTGCAGCAATGACCACGTCACCGTGCGACAAGCTGTAATCTTTACCTTTAACCGGTACTTCTTTGTCTGTTTCGTTGGCCTGACCGTTGGTTTCCAGAATCAGGTCAAAATTACTACCCAGCTGTTCCATATTGACCCGATCTTGCGGGCGTTTAGGTCCTGCAAGTGATGCTGTTACGCTGCTTAAGTCAAGCTCCAGAGAGTCAGTAAATTCTGGCTCGTTATCATTGGAACGCCATAAACCCTGCTCTTTGCAGTAAGCTTCCACCAGTGCCAGTGTTTCGTCATCACGGCCTGACAGGCGCATGTAATTGATCGTTTCATCGTCAACCGGGAAGAAACCACAGGTTGCGCCATATTCAGGTGCCATGTTTGAAATCGTTGCACGGTCAGCCAGAGGCAGGTTATCAAGACCCGGGCCGTAGAACTCGACGAATTTACCCACTACGCCGCGTTCACGCAGCATTTGCGTTACGGTCAATACCAAGTCGGTCGCGGTCACGCCTTCCGGTAGTTTACCGGTCATGCGGAAACCAACGACTTCGGGGATCAGCATTGAAACGGGTTGCCCAAGCATTGCGGCTTCGGCTTCGATACCGCCGACACCCCAGCCCAGCACGCCAAGTGCGTTAATCATGGTGGTATGAGAATCTGTACCAACCAGGGTATCAGGATACGCTACGGTGCGGCCGTCCTCTTCTTTGGTCCATACACTTTTACCCAGGTATTCCAGGTTAACCTGGTGACAAATACCGGTGCCGGGTGGCACGACACGGAAGTTTTCAAACGCGCCTTGTCCCCACTTAAGGAACTCGTAGCGCTCCTTGTTACGATCCATCTCCATCCGCACATTCTGTTTAAACGCTTCTGGTGTGGCATATTTATCGACCATCACCGAGTGGTCAATGACCAGGTCAACAGGTGATAACGGATTGATGATTTCAGGATTGTGACCGGCTTTATCGACCGCATCACGCATTGCAGCTAAATCCACAATGCCCGGTACGCCGGTAAAGTCCTGCATCAGGACGCGCGCCGGGCGGTACTGGATCTCGCGGTCGATTTTCTTTTCTTTTAACCAGTCGACCATCGCTTTCAGATCATCGCCGGTTACGGTTTCGCCATCTTCGTTACGTAACAGGTTTTCCAGCAACACTTTCATTGATGCCGGCAATTTATCGATATTTCCTAATGACTTGGCTGCCTTAGGCAAGCTGTAATAGTCATAACTTTTGCCCTTAACATCCAATGTACTTAACGTATCCAGACTATTTTTGCCTGACATAGTACTCTCCCATTCGCATTGAGCGTTGTTTTAGCCAATAGATACCATCAACTATAGTCAATGCAAAATCAATCGGCCATTGATTTTGTTGTTAATAGTCAAACACAATCAACAAAAACTCGCCAGCCCTGACGGTTATGTATTATTCGATAAGCATTTATTTTTACTATTAATTGTTTCTATAGAACATAGTCGATAAAGACGAAATCAGATCAATTGGGTACACTATTACTCATTGTATCAATGAACACTTAGTAAAGCACAGGGAAGCAAGGCAATGAGCCAAGTATTAGATAATTTGTTAAACCTTCTGCAGTTAGAAACTATCGAGCAAGGTATTTACCGCGGCAATAGTCAAGATTTGGGCTTTGGCGCTGTGTTTGGTGGTCAGGTTATTGGCCAGGCCCTGTCGGCAGCTAAAGAGACACTGCCTCCTGAACGTGGCGCGCACTCGTTTCACAGTTACTTTTTGCGCCCGGGTGATGCTAAAAAGCCAATTGTATACGATGTAGAAGTCATTCGTGATGGCAAAAGCATCTCCACGCGTCGCGTCAAAGCGATACAAAACGGCAAACCCATTTTTCATATGACCGCTTCGTTTCAGGAAGACGAGGTCGGCTTTGAACATCAGGACACCATGCCGGAAGTCCCCGGTCCTGAGGGGCTGGTATCAGATATTGATATCTACAAAGAGCATCAGGATTTAATTCCTGCGCCGATCCGTAATAAGTTTATTTGCGAAAAGCCAATCGAAATGCGCTTTGTGACCGCCTACAACCCGTTCAAACCGGAAAAAGACGAACCCAAGCGCTACGTTTGGCTTAAAGCCAACGGCGAAATGCCGGCTGACCTGCGCGTGCACAAATACCTATTGGCGTACGCCTCAGACTTTAACTTTTTGCCCACGGCATTGCAGCCACACGGCATGAGCTTTGCACAACCGAACATGCAAGTTGCAACCATTGATCATGCCATGTGGTTCCATCGCGATTTCCGCATGGACGATTGGTTGCTCTATGCTATCGACAGCCCATCGGCGAGCGGTAATCGTGGCTTAGTCAGAGGGCAAATCTATACACGTGACGGCACACTGGTTGCGTCTACTATTCAGGAAGGTGTGATGCGGCGCCAACGCTGACGCGTTGGCTTGCTTGGCGCTGCCGTGCAGCTTGCTTGGCAGCGCTTCGCGCTTTGCTTGACATGGCCTGTGGCCATTTGCCTGGCGGCACCGTTGGTGCCTTGAACGCCGTGACCTTGGCTTAGGTCAGTGACACGAAGAAGCCAGCGATTGCGGCGCTCATCATGTTTGCCATTGTTGCCGCGAGTAAAGCGCGCATGCCCAAACGAGCTATATCATGGCGTCGACTTGGCGCCATACCGCCTAACCCACCGAGCAGTATGGCGATTGAGGAGAAGTTGGCAAAACCACACAACACGAAAGTAATAATGACTTGCGAGTGTTCACTCAGCTGATCTTTGTAGTTAACAAAGTCCAGGTAGGCGACAAATTCGTTAATAACCAGCTTCTGGCCAATAAAGCTACCGGCAATTTGTGCCTCATCCCAGCTGATACCCAGCACATAAGCCACCGGCTGGAACACATAACCAAAAACTTCCTGCATGGTTAGTCCGGGGTAACCAAACCAGCCACCGACCCAGCCAAATATGCCATTCACCAGAGCGATTAACGCAACAAAGGCTAACAGCATCGCACCCACGTTCATGGCAAGCTGAAGACCACTGGAAGCCCCTGATGCGGCTGCATCAATGACGTTGGCAGAGTTGTCCTCGACTTCAACTTCTTCCAGATCATTACGCGGAGTTTCGCACTCCGGAATCATCATCTTAGCCATCAAGAAGCCCGCGGGCGCAGCCATGAAGCTTGCTGCAATAAGGTATTTAAGCTCAACTCCGACTCCTGCATAGCCGGCCAATACCGACCCGGATACCGAGCTCATACCACCGACCATGACAGCAAATAACTCACTACGGGTCATGGTGCCGATAAAGGGTCTGACCATCATCGGCGCTTCCGTTTGGCCGACAAAAATATTAGCTGCCGCCGACATCGACTCGGGGCGGCTGGTATTCAGTAATTTTTGTAAGCCGCCACCCAGAATACGAATAATCCACTTCATGATACCAAGGTAATAAAGCACCGAAATCAGTGACGAGAAGAAAACGATAACGCTGAGTACCTGGATAGCAAAAACAAAGCCAAACTCTTCTGATGCCAGCCCCCCAAACAAAAAGTTAATACCGGCGGAGGTGTAGCCAATAACCGCCGAGACGCCTTGAGCAAAGCTAAACAGCATCTCGCGCCCAAGGGGCACGTAAAGCACAAAGCCGGCAAGTGACATTTGAATAGCAAACGCACCGATAACGGTGCGCCAGCGAATATTCTTGCGATTGGTTGACAGTAAGTAAGCAACCAGAAGGATAACGGCAATGCCGAGTAAACTATTCATATAGGACCAACTTATTCTGCCAGCAACTGGCGTATTTTTGTTTTTATAATGTCGATAGCGATCTCGTTTTGACCACCGCGGGTGACAACCAGATCAGCGTACTGCTTGGACGGAAAAATGTGGTCGAAAAATGCCGGACGCACATACTGCTCATATTGTTCTGTAACTGACTGCAAAGTACGGCCACGCTCTTCTATATCACGCTTGATGCGGCGCAGCAGACAAATATCTAAGGGCGTATCCATAAACACCGCAATATCGAATTCCTGCCTCAACGCGGGGTCAGTTAACAGTAATATTCCTTCTACCATTATCACTTTAGCAGGAGCAACACGAATACTTTCTTGCAGGCGGGTGTGCGTTGTATGGCTGTACTGCGGCATGTCAACGCCCTCTTCGCGGCGCAGTTGCTGAATATGCTGCAATAATAAATCATGCTCAAACGCCGAGGGTTGGTCATAATTGGTCAGCACTCGCTGCTCCATGGTCATATGACTTTGATCCCGATAGTAGGCGTCCTCGGCAAGAATAGCGATACCATCACTACCCAGTTCCTCGACCAGTTCGTGATAAACCGTCGAAGCAAACAAGCTTTTACCCGAGGCTGAGGCCCCTGCGATTGCAATAACTGTCGTCTTACTCACAAGCGTGTGTTTTCCCTTAAGCTTTTCTGACCGCGCGCAATTATCCTTGATTGTTACCACAATTAAAAGTCCAGTGGTCGAAATGCTTTGTCTAATTTCGTTACAATTTTGTAACGCATCTTGCTACAGCTATACAAGTAGTCCCGCTATAGTAGCTTGGCTATTTATTGTATGACGTTATGTTCGAGAGAACGTTCTAAGGAACTTTTACGAATGAAAATGATAAAAACTTTAACGGCAGTGGCTGTTAGCGCAGCGTTACTTGGCGGATGCCAAATGACACAAAGCGCCAATGCTACGACCCAAACTGAACAATCGGTAAATCAACAACAGTTTCCTGAAGTCGAGGTAAGCTACGAAACATTCAAACTGGACAACGGCTTAACAGTAGTTGTGCATGAAGACCGTAAAGCCCCTATCGTTGCCGTCAACGTGTGGTATGCAGTGGGTTCTAAAGACGAGAAACCCGGCAAAACCGGCTTTGCTCACCTATTTGAACACCTGATGTTTAATGGCACAGAAAACTACGACGACGAATACTTTGGCCCGTTTGAGCGCGCTGGTGCAACAGAAATGAACGGCACCACCAACAATGACCGCACCAACTACTTCCAAAATGTTCCCACCCCGGCCTTAGATATGGCGTTGTGGATGGAATCTGACCGCATGGGTCATTTGCTGGGGGCAGTTACTCAGGAAAAGTTAGACGAACAGCGTGGCGTTGTACAAAACGAGAAACGCCAGGGCGAAGCACAACCTTACGGTCGTGTCTGGGGCTACTTAGCAGAGCAAACCTTCCCTGAAGGTCACCCCTATTCATGGTCCGTTATTGGCTCGATGGAAGACTTAAACAATGCTTCGTTAGATGATGTCCACCAGTGGTTCAAAGACTATTACGGCGCCTCCAACGCAGTATTAGTGTTAGCCGGTGACATTGATGTCGAAACCGCTAAAGAAAAAGTAGAAAAATATTTTGCTGATATTGCACCCGGTAAACCGCTGCAAAAGCTTGAAGCCTGGGTTGCTAAGCGCGAGGGTACTAAACGTGCCACCATGCAGGATGACGTGCCGGCTGCGCGTATTTATCGTATCTGGAATACCGCTCAGTTAGGTACTGCAGACCATGAATACCTCAGCTTACTGTCAGATATTCTGGCTAATGGCAAAAACTCGCGTTTATACGAGCGCTTAGTATACGAAGAGCAAATTGCCAGCTCAGTCGGTGGCTTCCAATTCGGTCGTGATTTGGCCGGTCAGTTCTTTATCACTGCTGACGCCAAAGCAGGTGTCGACCTGGACCGCGTAGAAGCCATTATTGACGAAGAACTTAACCGCTTGTTAACTGAAGGTCCGACACAGGAAGAGTTGCAACGCACCAAGTTCAGCACCACCGCAGGTTTTGTGCGTCGCGTCGAAAAAGTGGGTGGTTTTGGTGGTAAATCTGATTTACTTGCCTCAGGCGAGGTTTACCATGGTGACCCCGGCTTTTATGCGAAAGAAATGGACTGGCTTAAAAATGCCACCGTTAGCGATTTACAAGCAGCTGGTAAACGTTGGTTAACTGACGGCGACTTCATTCTGCACGTACAGCCACAACCTGGTTATCAGGCCGGCGAAGCGCAGGCAAGCCGTGACCAACTTCCGGACGTTGGTGATCTGCCAACACTTGAGTTACCGGAATTAAATACCTTTACGCTGTCCAATGGCCTGGAAGTATATCTTGCCGAACGCCACGATACACCTACCGTTGAAATGCGTTTGGTTGCTGACGCCGGTTACGCAGCTGACGCAGGCACTCACGCCGGTACCGCCAGCTTTGCCATGTCGATGCTTAAAGAAGGCACCGAAAATTATGGCCCTATGGAGCTTGCCGCAAAACTGGAAAATCTGGGTACGGGTTTGAATGCATACGCCAGCTTAGACACCTCAACCATTAGCCTTAACAGCTTGACCGTTAACCTGGAACAAAGCTTAGGCTTGATGAGCGAGATTATTTTGCGGCCGACCTTCCCACAAGCTGAAATCGATCGTAAACGCTCTAACTGGCTTGAAGACATTCGCAAAGAACAGGCTCGTCCGCAAACTCAGGCACTGCGCGTTGTACCCGGTTTAATGTTTGGTGAAGACCACGCTTACAGCCAGCCGTTAACGGGCTCAGGTACTGTTGATTCAATCAACGCGTTAACACGCGACGATTTAGTCGACCATGTACAAACCTGGTTACGTCCGGATAACGCCCGACTGGTTATTGTTGGTGACACCACAGAGGCGCAGATTAAGCCGTTACTGGAGCAGCAACTGGCAGACTGGCAGGCTCCGGCGAGCGCTAAGCCGAGCAAAGTCTTAGAACGCCCTGCTGCGCAGGAACAAGCGCGGGTATTCCTGATCGATAAACCCGGCACACCGCAATCATTGATCATCGCAGGTCAATTAGCCCCATCGGGTACGGTAGATAATGCTGATACTATCGATGTCATGAATACCATTTTAGGCGGTAGCTTTACCAGCCGCTTAAACATGAACTTGCGTGAGGACAAAGGTTGGTCATACGGAGCGCGCTCCATGTGGTTAGATAACCTGGGTCCGGGCCTGTTAATCGCCTTAGCTCCGGTACAAACGGATAAAACCCAGGAGTCAATTGAGGAAATTGTTAAAGAATTTACTCAATACGAGGGTGAAAATCCTGCTACTGCTGACGAGTTAGCGAAAGTAAAAGCTAATAAAGTAGCTAAATTGCCGGGCGCTTACGAGACCAAAGGTCAATTGATCAATGCAGTCAGTGACACATTGAACAAAGGCAAAGACATGCAGTACTTAGAAGCCTATGCGCAACGTGTTTCAAATATCGATTTGGATAGCGTTAAGCAAACTGCTGATAGTGTGCTGCGTCCCGACGCCATGACATGGGTTATCGTTGGTGATTTAGAGCAAATCGAAGAGAAAGTCCGTTCGCTAAATCTGGGCGAAGTCACGATTCTTGACGACGTAAAATAACAGCGCCTTAAAACTAAAAAGTGCAGGACCCGTGTCCTGCACTTTTTTTGTGTCTAAAAGATATGATTACCCAGCACCAACAGCTGACAAACAATAACGCCGGTGGTAAGAATAAGACGCATGGGGTAATAGCCTGACTGCGTTGTCATTAGTGTGCCTCGGGCCAATGTACGCTCAAACACAAGCACCAACGCAAAACCGACCATCTGCACCAACAATGCCCAAAACACGCTTTCGAGCAATAATGTTAACCAGGCCAGCAACGCAAATAGATTACTGAGTAACAACAAACTATTAGTCGCTTCACTATCCGCCCTGTGAATCGCTCTTCCCCAGAGCGTGCCCGACATAAAGCTTAAAATGATGGCACCATAAGTCAGTAGCAGCGTCATCGGTGACACCGGTATCGGTAGGTTTAGTGCCATTAATTCGGCCAGTGCAGAAATCAAGAACGGAACAAGCCCGGCATAACCCAAAAGTTGCATCAGTTTTGTTTTTGCAGATTCCATCAGAACACGTCCATTTTGTTAGTTTTTGCGTAATTGACTGTTATAACGAGAATTAACCTGGTTAAGTTTAGTTGATGAGTAAAACTTATTCCCGTTCGCTTTATTGGTTTACCCATGACCTGCGCTTATCGGATAATATCGCTTTGCAAACCGCACAACGTCAATCAGACGCACTGTGCTACTGCTATGTTATTGATAAAAACAGCCTATCGCGCGGCCGCTATGGTATGCCTAGTCTTGGTCAACAACGCCTCAGTTTTATTTGGCAGTCACTGCAAGATCTAAAGCACCAATTAGAACAAGCCGGCCACCAACTGCTGATTCGTGTGGGAGAACCACTGGACGAAATCAGCCAGTTAATCAGCCAATACCAACCAGAAGCGGTATTCGCCGGGCTTCAAAACGGCGTCTATGAGCGACGCCGGTGGCAACAACTGCAAAAGCAGTTTCGGTTTATTGCATTCAACGCATCAGCCAATAGTACCCTGTTGAGTGAACACCACCTGCCCTTTGACGAGCAACAGTTTCCCGCTTCTTATAGCCAGTTCCGGCGGCGTCTCGAGCCTTTGTCATTAAGCATTACTGCGAAGCCGGAGCAGCCAATAAATTTTGACCACAAAGCAATGGGCGGCTCGACGGCGCCCCCACTTGAGCTTACCCAAAACCTGTCTGACACCTGGCTAAGCGGGGGGGAGTCTGCGGCACAACGTCACCTGCACAGCTATTTTAGCAGCGCGGCACCGGCAACCTATAAACAAACCCGTAATGCTCTGGACGGTTTTGATCAATCGACCAAGTTGTCAGCCTACCTTGCTCACGGCAACCTTTCGCCACAGCAAGTGATTAACCGATTACGCAAGTACGAAGCAGAGCACGGCGAAAACGAATCGACCTACTGGATTGTCTTTGAATTACTGTGGCGGGAATATTTTTTCTGGTATCTACGGCATTACCAGGAGCGTGTCTTCGCCGTCGGTGGCATTAATAATATCAAGCCGCAGACGACATTTTATCCTGCCCGGTTTAAACAATGGTGTTGCGGCACTACCCCCTTCCCATTAGTTAACGCCTGTATGAAGCAACTCAACCAGACCGGTTATATGTCCAACCGTGGCCGTCAAATCGTCGCCAGCTGTCTGGTTAACGAATTAGCTATTGATTGGCGCTATGGTGCCGCCTATTTTGAACAACAATTACTGGATTATGATATCGGTTCAAACTGGGGCAACTGGCAATACATTGCGGGAGTTGGCGCTGACCCACGCGGCGGTAGGCATTTTAACCTGGACAAGCAGACTAATCAGTTTGACCCGGATGGCGAGTTTATTGCACGTTGGCAAGGCAATACCACGCGCTCGATGGACAGTACTGACGCTGCAGATTGGCCGGTTAGTTAGCCGGCTTAGCCAACACCACCGCGTTTTTACCTGCGCTTTTTGCCTGATACATAGCCTTGTCAGCCATATCGATAATGCTTTCGACCGTATGCCCCTGAGAGAGTTGGTCGCACTGGCATAAGCCGATAGATAAAGTAACAGGCAAGTGTTCTGACGCGATACCCGAGACTAATTGTGTGCGTAACCGCTCCATCATCTGTTGGGCATTTTCTGCTGAAATCATCGGATGAATGGTGGCAAACTCATCGCCACCAATACGGGCAACATGATCAGAGTGACGACTGCACGAGGTAATCATCTTACCAATAGCCTGCAACACCTCATCGCCATATTGATGACCAAACTTGTCATTCACCTCTTTAAAGTCATCCAAATCGATAAAACCGACCGCGAAAGGCGTGCCATGCTCAGCTAGCTGTTGCAGTTCTTCATTCAGTTGAGCCACAAACGCACGGCGGTTCATCACGCCGGTTAAATGGTCGGTTAAGGCCTGGCGCTTTTCAAATTCCAGCTCGCGGCGGATCTTCTCTTCGGCTTGTTGCTGGAGGGTATAATCGCGAACAATGGCAACGCCGTAAAGCGCACCGTCGACATCCATTTGATTAAGCATGATATCCACGTAAAACGTGACACCGCTGCGTTTTACCGCAGGAAACCGCAGGCCATTGCCCATAGAGCGTTTACCCGGGTGCTCAAAAAAGTGCTTTAAATGCCCCGCATGCGCCTGTCGAAACTCGACCGGAATGAGTTGATCAAGCGGCAAATCAATCAAGCCACTTGAACTATAATCAAACATAGTTGCTGCGGCCATATTGGCGGCGACAATAGTCCCTGCCTGGTCAATAACCAGGGCACCATCCGGAATGATTTCTAAGAATTCACGAAAGGTCTTTTCAATTTCCATATTAATTCAACCACTGCGATATGTGCGGCGCCGGCCTACCGATGTAATAACCCTGCAAGTATTCGATTTGTTGCTGAGTCAGATAGCCGTTAATGGCTTCGTTTTCGACAAATTCAGCAACCATCGGTATATTCAGTTCGCGGCAGATACTGATCATGCCATTTAAAATACTGGCATTGCTTTTATCTTCCAGAATGTTCTTGATGATACTGCCGTCAATTTTTAAATAATCAGGATGCAGTTGAATCAAACGCGAAAAGTTTGAGTAGCCCACACCAAAGTCATCAATGGCTATTTTAGCTCCTCGTTGACGGACTTGCTGTGCAAATTCCTCGACCGCTGAAAAATCCTCGGTCGATTCAGTCTCTGTGATTTCAAAAATCAGTTGCGCTGCGGGATGTTGGTCGAGAGTTGTCAGGATGAATTCCACGGTCTGCGGATTAAGGATATCCTCGATAGAAACATTAACCGATATCGCAACCTGATGACGTTCCGATTGCACCATCGCCTGTTGTACAACCGAGCGGGTGATTTGACTGTAATAACGCGTGGTTTTCGCTTTGTCTAAAAACAAACCGGGCGGCAGGTCATTTTTACCGTCACGTAAGCGCACCAGCGCCTCATAATAATCCACGTGCTGACCATTACTACTCTTTATCGGCTGGTAATAATTAACAAAATTATCATTGTCCAGCGCAGCCTGAATCTTCGGCATCCAGTTAATTTGGTGCGAATGACTAAAGTCACGCTCTTTAACACACTCTATTTGGTACCCGGAAAACACTTTTTTAGCTTTTGCCAGAGCGCTTTCCGCCAGCTGAATAAGCTTTTTACGGCCAACTCCCATACCTAATGCAATATCAATTTCAACATCGCCGCCATCGACTGTGAACTGCGCTTTGGCGAGTGCATCGTAGTATTGCTGTAAGTGAACTTCAAACAGGTTTGGGATCATTCTAAAATCGGCGGCAATGGCAAACTTATCGCCATAGAGCCGGTAAATATTCAACCGACTCTCGGATAAGTACTGAGCTGACCAATTGCTGAATGCGCGCAGTAACTGGTCACCAAACTCGAGGCCATAAAAGTCCACAAACGAACGAAATTTGCGAATATCTAATATCGCTAAACATTGTGCCCGAGCTTTTTTCAGGTCATTAAGCAAATCAACACGGGTTGCCAACCCGGTTACTGCGTCAAAACGCGTTTCGTTGAGGAGTTCATCCAGATAGACTTCGCGGGAGATATCCTGTAGCAACAAGACAATTTCTGACAACTGTTCATTTTCGAATAACGGAATAGTCAAGCACTTAAACCAGGCACCGCTGTCCTTGTCAGTTGTCGTTGCGGAAACCAACCGCACAATGCCATTCCAGCTCTGCTTAAACTCAATCGCGTAGTTTATCCGATCGGTTAATTGGTCACGGTTGGATGGCTCAATAAATTGCGTAAAACGTGTGCCAATAACGGCAGCATCAGTGTGTAACTGCTTCTGAAGTGACTCGCTGATAAAGACAACTCGCCCGTGCGCATCCAAGCGTGCACACAATGCGGAAGATTCTAATGCCGCAACATATTGCGAGAGCAATTGTTGATTATGCACCAACGACCCCTTAACAACGACTGTAATGTGAATTTTTTATTATTATCGTTCTACTCTAACCCGACTGGAATTAAATTGCGACATTGCAATAACAACCATTTGCAACTGTGTTTACCCAGCCACCGTTGGCTTTTAACTTGTTGCTGTTGATTTCGGGTAGCAGTTGTTCGACAAAGCTCGTTTCAGTAGTACAAAACGCACCATCAGCATATGGTCCCAAATACACTAACTGCTGGTTCGCGTTATAAATAATCACCGCTGGTGTTGACGGTAGCAGTGTTTTTAATTCGGGGTATTGATCGATATCAATGGTGATATTGTGACCACCTTGCACCTTGACTGAACGTTCTGTAGCTTGCTGGTGCGCGCGTGTACGCCAGTTGCATTGGCAACTCTCCGCGAATACGTGAAAAACCGATGAGCTCAGGTCCGGCGCAATGTGTTGCAATTGGCTAGCCAGCCGCTGCTCAAAGTCATTACTACTGACCTGCTGCTGTAAACGGCCCTCGGCATCGAACCATACCAAGCGCGCCTCCAGCAGCCACCAAAGACCAACCAGAACGGCACCAAACCAAGCTACGATCAACAGCCACAGGCTGCGCTGACGCCAGCGTTTAGACAGCAAAGCGCTCCACCTGCTGACGCAACCGCTCTGCCGCCTCGGCCATTTGCTGCGCTTTACGATCGTTACTATCGACCAAACGCTGCTCCTGATCGGATACCATGCGCAAGCAAAACACCAGTAAACACGCGGTGTGCGGAAAGAACCCAGGGGTAAGTGGTCATGAAAGCCTCTAACACAGCAAGTACAGACGTTTTTACGTTAATTAGCCTAAGGCTGGATTAATCGTCTGAGATAAATATAATGACGCCTTTTTAGACAATTGGCCACTTTTTTATGTATGAACGTTCAAAAATAGTTAAGCGCATCGCAACCCCGTCAATCGCTCTGTCGGCTTTGTTGGCCACCACGCCGATAGCGGCAGAACAATATTGGTCTGATACCAGCTTAACTTACTTGTATGGCGACGATTACGAGGTTGGCGATAGTGATCGGCAAGTGCTTACCCTTGAATACGTCTCGGGCTATAGCTGGGGCAAATTGTTTAGCTTCGCTGATCGGTTAGAATCGGGAAATGGTGATACCGAAACCTATATCGAGGTGTCACCTGAAGTTTATCTTACCGAGCACAGCGACAGTTGGGTTAGTAACACCAGCGTTACCACCACGGTAGAAATCGGTGATGGCTTTACCCACTACCTTTATGGTTTGGGTGTCGCTTTCAATGCTCCGGGGTTCGACTACTTAGAGCTGGACGCTTATCGCCGCAATAACGACGGGTTCGCCAATAACTACCAGTTAACGGCAACCTGGGCCACCTCCTTTAGCTTAGGTAATAGCCGCTGGTTATATGATGGTTTTATTGACTATGCTTCGGGAATTTCCGGCGTTGGTCCGGCAAACCTTAACTTCACCTCGCAGCTGAAACTGGATATTGCCCCCTACCTGGAATTAAAAAGCCCACTTTACGTGGGCCTGGAATATGTTTACTGGCGCAACAAGTTTTATATTGACGGAGTAAACGAGCATAATCCGAACTTGCTGCTAAAGTGGCATTTTTAAGCTAAAAGCGATAAGTCATACCCAGGTTAATGGACGACAATTCAAAGTAATCTTCGTCCATTAGCCTCAACCAATCCAAGTAAAAACCCAGCTGTTGTGATGTTTTTACTTCAAAGCCGGCACCCACACTCAAGCCGCTCTCTGCACCCGATGCGCCACCACTGCTAATTTCGCTGCGTGACCAACCAGCCAACGCATATACCGACAATTGATTGGTTAACTGCGCCTGCGGTTTTGCCAATAAACTGACCGCGTAATCTAATTCCACTTCGCTATTAATCGACGTACCCGGCATAACTTCATAACTGATGGTGTCGCTGGCTACGCCAAAACCTAAACGTGCCTCGACCGCCACATTAGGATGAATCGTCTGCCCAACCGCAAAGCTCAGCACATTAGGTTTAGCAGTCGGAATGTCCGCCGCTCCCGAATCCGCACTGAACTGGCTACCCTGCACCGCAATGTAATAATCATTCCATTGCATGGGTTGTTGCGCCAAAGCGGACGTTGACGCCAGCGCAGACAAAGTAACCAATGATAGCTTTTTAAATATACCTTGCATTATTTCCTCTTCCTTAAGGGGCCAAAAGTTTCCCTATGATAGCACTCCATATAACAAACAACAGGTCTGTCCGGCGAATTCCTTTGTCAGAGATAAACGACTAACTTAAGGAGATTTAGCCTGCTGTTACAGTCTAAATTTGGTAAAGTCTTAAAAGTTCAACGCGAAGTTGAGTGCCAGATGTCTTTCAGCAGCCTTCAGTCCGCTGATAGCAGGGTTATCGGGCTCGTAACCCTGAACACTGCTGTAATGCCAATAGTCACGATTAAACACATTAAACAGCCCTATATTTATATCGATATTATTAGCCGGATACCAACTCACTAACCAGTCTACCGTCGCGTAACCCGCGCTTTCATACAAAGGTTCGGCATCACTACTTTCAAGCTCGGGTTGTCCATCATATGCGGTGAGTACCCAACGGCTTTGCCAGTCACCAGAACCGGGCTTATAACTTAGTTCAAACACGCCATGAGCCGGCGCAACACCGGCTAACTCTCTGCCGCTTCTGTCATCTTCCCCGGTGCTGTAAGAAAGTGCGACCTGACTTGCCCAGCGAGGGTTCCAATTTTGCTGCCACTCTAGTTCAACTCCTTTGATAGAAACACGATCCCGGTTAACGGATTGAAAAATCAACAACCCCTGCTGCGGATCAACCCCCTGCGGCGCCCGTGACTCGATAAAATCCCTGTAGCTGTTGTCGTAAACGGCTAACTGCCAGCGGCCCTCATCAAAACGTTGTCTAAATCCAGCTTCCAGGCTGTAGCCACGTTCTGCCTTAAGATCAGGATTGGAGATAGCCAACACCCCAAACTGAGGATAATACAAGCCGACATTCACGTCGGCAAAAGGTGGCGCGCGATAGCCTCGAGCGTACTGTGCAAAAACTTCGCTACGCTTGCTACTCTGCCATAATAACCCAAGTTTTGGCAGCCACGCATCCTCGCTTAAATCGGTTACGTCGGCTTGCGGGTAGCGCTCAGCGAACAAAGCATCGGGCTGGTTTTCTAACTCATAGTATTCATAGCGCAGCCCTGGGATTAACGTCACGTTGGGCATTAATTTGGGCATTAATGCAATCTCGTTATGCACGTAAACGCCCAGTTCTCGAACTTCGGTGGTAGGGAAGTCACGTAACGGGAATTGTTCACCCAGTAATACTTTTGTGGATTCGGCAGTCTCCAAGTTTAGTTGCTCAGCATCACGTAGATCAGTATACGTTGACTTTAGCCACTCAAAACCGTAGCCCAATTGTTGATCAACATCACCGATACGCAAGCTACTGGCAAAGTCTGCGCCAACACCATACAGCCGATGTTGGTAGGAAAAATCGCGCTCAATAAATAATGCGGGATCCGCTGACAGTCGCTGTTCATCCGTGTATTGTTGCGCCTCACTGTTTTGTATGAACAACCGTGACTGCATCGAGTCAGCAAAATCCAGATCCCGGATGTCATATTCAAGTAATGCGCGCCATTGCTCTCGTTGATCATCAGCCTGCATCGCTGTGGTGTTAGTAAGCCTTCCGGTACCGATGATTGATTCAATTTGGGTGTCACGTTCATCATTAAGCGCATCAACACTTAGCTTTATTTCACCAGCGGCTAAACGCGATTCAAAACTCAGTAAAACCGCTTGTTGGCGATGATGTTGAGGATCAACATGGCGTTCTTCACCATATTGAGCAGCGGCACCTAATAACCAACGATTTCCGTCTTTTTCAGCTGCAACAGCTGTCATCAGGCGCGCCTGATTTTTATCGCTATCAAAACCGCTACGAAAAACACCGGCAAACGATTCACCCAATAGCAAGTCATCTGCATCCAACAATTCAATCGCAACTACACCGCCTAACGCCTTACTGCCATATAGTGTCGATGCCGGGCCACGCAACACCTCGACTTGGTTAACTAAGCCTAATTCAAGCAATCCTCGCCCACTATTAGAAAAGCTACCTACAGCAAACTGCTCCGCTACAGGAACCTGGTCGACAATAATTGATGTGCGATTTCCGCCAATGCCACGCACTCTAAAGCCGTCATTGCCAAAGCGTGTACTGCTCTCATCAACACTAACACCAACTTGGTAGCGAACCATATCTGCCGCATCAATGACCAGGTTTTGTTGCAACTGTTGCTGATCAATTATGCTGACAGTTCCTGCAACGTCAGAAACTGCCCGCGGCTGGCGTGTTGCCACCACGGTAATACGCTCAATCGACGCATCATTAACTTGTTGGTTGTCTGTTTGCTGCGCAAAAACAACGGGGCTAAATAGCCCCGTTGTCACAGCAAACAAAACACCCGCTAAACCCATGTGTTTTTGCTGCATCGTTTAATACACCTCGTTTCGTGTATTGTAGTTATTAAACTTACCGGTCGGTGTAACAATCTTCTCACCTTTGATGACGTGCTTAAGTTTGCGCGTTTTATCATCAACAATGACGATTGCTGATTGTTCTTCCATGCCACTCCAAACAGAGAACCAAACTTCGTCACCTGCCTTGTTGTATTCCGGCTGTACGATACGTTTTGGTCCCGAACCCAAATCCGCCCACTTGGCAATTGGCAGCACCTCATAACCAGCATCGAGATTATTGATATCAAAGACGGCAACCGACTGAGAAACTTCTTCATCTGGATTCAACGGTGTATCAACCCAAAGGTTAGACGATTTTGGATGGGTTTTTATAAATAGTGAACCACCGCCCTGACCTTCTAAGATGCGGGCTACTTTAAAAGCGTTGTCAGGATGACCTTCCGGGTCGGTGCCGATCAAGGTGATGTTGGCATTACCCAGTGCGCTTGTTGCCCAAACCGGACCATGTTCAGGATCGACAAAGTTTGCGCCCCGTCCCGGGTGTGGAATACGTTCAACGTCAACCAGTGCTTCGAGTTCACGTTCCAGCGCATCCACTACGGCAATTTTGTCATTCTCGTTAGCAGCGGTTAAAAAATAACGACCACTCGAATCCCAACCACCGTCGTGTAAGAAAGGTGCGGCATCAATGGTAGTTACCTGTAAGTTATCCATGTCTGAATAATCGACAAGTTTAATCTGACCGGTTTCTTTAACGTTAACGATAAATTCCGGGTGTTTGTGTGAACCCACAATCGCAGCTACCCGTGGTTCCGGATGATATTCCTGGGTATCAACCGTCATGCCGCGAGTCGATACTATTTTATGCGGTTCTAGTGTCTGTCCATCCATTAACACGTAATGGGGTGGCCAATAAGCGCCGGCTATCGCAATCTTGTCTTCATAGCCCTTAAAACGAGAGTTTTCGACTGAACGCGCTTCTAAGCCAATTTTTATTTCAGCAACAACAGACGGGACTTCCATGTACAAATCAATCAAATCAATCTTGCCATCGCGGCCAATGGTCGTGAAATAGCGGCCTGAACTGGATGCGCGCGAAATATGCACTGCATAGCCGGTTTCTACATAGTTCAGTACTTTTTTGCTATCCCCATCTATAATTGCGACTTGTCCCGCGTCGCGCAGAGTAACAGCGAACATGTTGTCGACATCATAATCGTGTTGCGGTTGTTGAGGACGATCCTCTGGTGCGACATGTACCACCCAGCTGTCCTTCATTTCCGGCATACCCCATTCTGGCGGCACTGGCGGTTCGTGCTGAATAAAACGCGCCATCATATCGACTTCTTCCGCAGTCAATTCGCCGGATGTTCCCCAGTTTGGCATACCAGCAGGCGAACCATAATTTATAAGCGCTTTGAGGTATTCAGTACCTTTTTCCTGCGTAATATCGGTTGTCAAAGGAAGCCCTGTTGCCCCTTTTCGTAAAACGCCATGACAGCCAGCGCAGCGTTGAAAGTAAATTTCCTGCGCTTGGGCGAACTCGTCCTCAGTCATTGGCGGCGCACCCGGAGTTACCACTTGCTTACCACCTTTCATCGCAGTGGGCGCACCTTTATACTGCATCTCAGCGGCTGTTGCTTCGGCATGAGGTTTTCCCGCTGCGCGGTCTTTTAAGCCCAACTCAACGCGCATAGCATCGACATCTGCCACGCTCACCGAGCCAAAATCATTACCCCAACTCGACAGCACATGGTTCGCAATGGCCGCTATCTCATCATCTGATAAATGCTGCATTGGCGGCATCATGGCGTTGTATTTGTTGCCATTCACCTCGAGAGGGCCCGACATACCTTTTAATACCGTTCTTACCACATGCAGTTTGTCGTCAGCTAAGTGCGGGTTATTTGCTAACGGAGGAAAGGCACCGGCTAAACCGGTTCCATTTGCCTGGTGGCATGATTGACAATTTTTTGCGTAAGCCTGTTCGCCATCTTGAGCTGTTGCTGGCGTTACCAGCATAAAGGTCGCGCTAATCGCGACCGACATCATTGAGAGTTTGGGTAGGTATGTTTTTATAAAAGTCGCCATTGATAGCCCTCCTTTGGACCTGGACACGGCATCTAGCAATAGATTTGTGTTATTCCCAGACCCAAATTAGGCGACTTTTTATTCTTTAGCTATTAACTAAAGTGAGTGTTTTCAGGTTCTTATGTGATATCCACAAGTGGGTATCACAGGTGATAAACGCCCTGATAGTCCGCAATGTCGACGTCAAAGTTAGTTGTCTGCGACAAGTGATCACGAAACGCTTCCATCGCGTCAGGTTCGCCATGAACCAATTGAATCGGCGTGTCAGCACGCAATTCAGATGCTTTCAGCCAGTCTGTGAGTTCACTGTAGTCAGCATGCCCTGACAAGCCGTCAAGTTGCCGCACACGTGCTTTAACCGGCAGCCAGCTGCCATGAACCTTGATTGATTCCACACCTTGCAACATTTTCGCACCGCGTGTGCCACCAGCCTGATGCCCACTAAATAATACGGTAGCGCGGTGGTCCGCAAGCCAGCGCTTAAAGTGATGCAAAATACGCCCACCGGTGGCCATGCCGCTACCGGCAATAATAATATGTGGGCCATTTTGCGATGCGATAGCCTTTGACTCATCGACACTGCGCGTATAGATAACGGTGTTAAAAGCACGTTGACAGTCATCATTGCTTAAACGATGAAGCTTATGGTGACGCCGATAAATTTCGGTCACGTTAATGGCCATTGGCGAGTCAAGAAAAATAGGTTGTTTCGGAACCCGTCCTTCTGCCATCAATTTAACTAATAAGTGTTGCATCAGCTGCGCACGGCCAACAGAGAAAGCTGGTATCATCAGCACCCCGCCGCCCGATGCGCATTCGTTAACAACTTCAGCCAGCTGCTGCTCAGCACTGTCTGTCGCTTCGTGACGGCGATCACCGTAAGTCGATTCAAGTAATAACAAATCAACGGCGGGTAGTTTTTCGGCAGGATACATCATGATGTCGTTGGGCCGGCCTATATCACCGGAAAAGGCCACCCGTTTACCTTCGGCCTCGATAATAACGCTGGCTGCACCCAAAATATGCCCGGCCGGTTGCAAGGTAACCTGGATATCACCAATCGCAAATTGCTGATGGAACTCAACACTTTGAAAGAGTTTTATACTGGCATTGGCTGTTGCTTCGTCATATAGCGGTTGTGGATCTTTATGCTTACTCAAGCCGTGCTTACCCAGGAACTTGGCATCTTCTTCCTGAATTCGACCACTGTCAGCCAACATTATCTGGCAAAGTTCGGTGGTCGCTTGATGCGCAAACACAGGGCCCCGGTAGCCTTCTTTATAGAGTACCGGGACAAAGCCGGAATGGTCGAGATGCGCATGCGTTAGCACCACACCGTCGACGTGGTTTATGCCCATCGGCAAAGGCTGCCAATTGCGTTTGCGCAGCCATTTATAGCCCTGAAATAACCCACAATCGACTAAAATACGTGTGTTTTCGGTCTCGACTAAATACTTGGAGCCGGAGACTGTTTCTGTACCACCTAAAAAAATGATTTTCATAACCGGCCTCCTCAGCCTATTTGCGACCTACTGTAAAAACTTTAACCCGCCAACTACGGCTGCAACTTGCGCCTGATTGCATTCTTGCGGAGTAGCACGGGCGCTATCAGGATAAACCTCAGTGGTGGTGGTATACATGGCATTGGTCATGCTAATGCATAAACCTAAGGAATTAACCGGAAAGCTGATTAAGCCCTCGGTATCAACCGTTGCATCAATCAGTTTGCCATCCTCATCGGCATCAGCAATGTGCGTTACCTGCCGGACTTCGTTTAAAACCGCTTGCTGAAAGTCCAATTGCAGGTTTTCTGAATCACCCACCAGGTAAAAACCATCCGGAATATTCCAGTTCGTATTGACTTCGCCCTCGCGTGCCGCTTTAGCAGGACGAAACTCTGAGTTATCGCTGTCAGTAGTTTCATGTAAGTCGATATGCACAAGAATATCAATGTCTGCTTGTTCCAAATGTTCCATGACCAGTGCACATTCTTGCGCCGGACTGTCATCAATAAACGAGCGATTTGGATCGACGGCATCAGGGTTCCAGCGATTAATGGTTTCGTATCCCCACGGACTCAAGCAGGGAAACACCACAAAATTAAAGTGCTCGCTGTAGTTTTCCAATTCGGTATCGATAAACTGTAAAGCGCCCTGTACACCACTGGTTTCGTAACCGTGCACACCGCCAGTCACTAACACCGTTGGGTTTTCGCTATTCCAGTTTTTATTACGCACCACAAACAATGGATACTGCCCTACCGAGTACTCCAGGCTGCCATATTGTTGAATATCAAAGCGTGGCGCCATGGCCTCCAGCTTTGTCAGTACCTGCTCGCGATAATCGCGTTTTTTAGTTTGTGCTTGCAACCACTGCATCTTTTCTTCTTCACCCCAGGGCTTGCCTGGCGTACCAATAGGATAAATACGGTTTTGCTCGGTCATGTTCACTCCTTATTCAACAACGTTAGCATGCTACCAGACTAACATAAATCACCTTGGTGATAGCGATATTTAGCTGCTTAAGGTACTATGCCAAGATCTGATTATCCTTGTTTCTTTCAGCTGCAAAGAGATCCTCGAATCCAATGTCGTATTCCAGATTGCAAATTTACACTGCAATATTCGCCATGTCCATCGGTACGTTCGCTATTGGTATTGGCGAATTTGTAATGATGGGATTGTTGCCCAACATCGGCGCTGATTTCGGCACCTCATCCCAGCAAACCGGGCATTTAATCAGTCTTTACGCGCTCGGTGTTGTGGTTGGCGCGCCAGTAATCACGCTGTTGTTTTCCCGGCTTGCCAAAAAGCCGCTGCTAATTGCCTTAATGAGCCTGTACGCCGTCAGTAACATCGCCAGCGCTTACGCCGAAAGCTTTACGCAATTGCAGTGGTTACGCTTTATTAGCGGTTTGCCACACGGTGCCTACGGCGGCATCGTATGCCTGTTAGCAGCCGCAATGGTCAGAAAAGATCAGCGCGGTATGGCAGTGACTCTGGTGATGATGGGATTAACCATTGCCATTTTAGTCGGCAACCCACTGGCAACCTGGTTTGGTCAACTGCTCGACTGGCGTGTTGTATACCAGGGCGTCGGTATGACCGCACTGGCCGCTGCGATGCTAATTGTTGTGGCCGTGCCCGCTATCAATGCCGGCGAGTCCACGCGCACGCGAACTGAGTTAACTGCGCTAAAAAATAAACAAGTGCTGCTAACTCTGGCTATTGGCAGTATTGGCTTTGGCGGCATGTTTTCCGTATTGAGCTATTTGGCCCCCACCTTGTTAGAAGCGACTCAGGTTAACCAAGGCTGGATACCTATCGCTTTGCTCATTTACGGCGTGGGTTCTTTTGTTGGCAGTTTAGTCGGCGGCTGGGCTACTGACGTCAATATGAAGTGGGCTATTGGCGGTGCGCTCGCCTGGGCAACCGTGGTGCTGTTTATTTTTCCGTTCAGCATCAATGAGCTGGTAACCATTTTGCCGATGGTATTCTTACTGGGCACCACCGCTGCACTCGTACCCACCTTGCAGGTCCGGCTAATGGATGTTGCCGGACAAGCGCAAACTCTGGCGGCGTCACTTAACCATGCTGCATTTAATATCGCCAATGGCGTGGGCGCCTATTTAGGCGGCCTCGCCATTGTATCGCCATTGCAGTGGCAGGGTACCGGATGGGTCGGTTGTCTGCTGGCAGCAACCGGTTTGCTGGTATTTTTTGTCACTAAACATCACAGCCGTAAAGTTAATTACGCCGAAAGCCTTTAAAATTACGAGTGCCGCTGTTTATTTTCTGCGGCAACCATTTTCTTATAAAAGAAAATAGCGTAAAAAATACATAGGCCAATAACGATTCCAAGGCCCACAAAAGAGATAAAGATTACCGGGTCTTTAAAAAATTCCTGCCATAAGCTCATGACGGTACTCCTTGTAAATTACCCTATTGAGTTTATGGTTTTAGTTTATAAAACTTACTCACTTAACCAATTGATATGGATCAATCTTATGAGCGAACAGAAACCCAGTGAAACCGACCCTATGGGCGTTGCTATTGGTGTTGGCGTGGCCGTCGGCACGGCCATTGGCGTGGTGATGGATCAAATTGCTTTGGGTGTCGCGCTGGGCATAGCTTTTGGTGTGGCTTATGGGGCTACCCTGAAGCGCAAACAAAGTACAGAAAAGGCTAAGGATAACAACGACGATTAAGTTGTCGGAATAATTCGGCTAAAATCATTAGCACTAAAAACATCGCTGAGAATACTTTGTTCGAGCCAATTGCGCCCTTCTGCCCGGGTGGGCACACGTACTACCAAAGTAATGTCTTCCGGGTCCTCAACCTGCAATGTTACCCGTGGTTCAACTGCCGGAGTATCCAGGCCGGTACGGTAACTAATGCGGTCAAAATGTCGTTTTACGTCGGCAATATAGTCTTTACAGTAAGCCTGTGACACTCGCAGCAACTCCTGCTGTGCAAGCTGCCAGTTATCGGTTCGCTTAAAAGGGACGGTAAAGGTATGCAGCACATAGTCTTTACTGTAGCTTTCGTTAATCACCGGCTCCGTAGCAAATAAAGAGTTGGGAATAACAATCATGCGACCACTGCGCTGTTGCATGTATTTACCCGGCCCAACCTCTAAAATCGTAGTCGTTAACAGGTTTTGGTCAATCACATCGCCGCGATATTCTTTTATTTGAATACGATCGCCTAAATGAAACGCGTGCGCGCCGCCTTTAATCAAAGTACCACTAATACAAATAATCAGCTCTTTGGTCGCGATAACCAAAGCCACCGCAATCGCAACCAATGACAACGCAAAGGTTCTGAGTTCATTACTCCAAATCATGAACAGCCCGAACAACAGCACCAACAATAGCCCATTCCTTAACTGCACCAGCCAGCGGCGGCGTAAATCACTGGAATTGACGTTACGGCGAATAAAGCGGCGCAATACCCAGCGTGCAAACACCACTACAGCGATTAAAACCGATGTACTGAGTAATAGTCGTAAAAGGGAATCTGAAGCCTGAAGTTGCTCCACAATTTGGTTAACGATTTGCTGTAAGTTCATGACTCTCTAAGTAAATTGTCGTAAAGATGGTGGCGAATTCAATGACTTGAACTATAGTTTTTATTGGGTTTCAAGGAAAGGAGAATTTATAATGAAAAAGATGACTTTAGCGACAGCGACGTTATTGGGTTTATTTACTATCGCCGGTTGTAGTCAGGAATCTGCTGACAGCAAAACCGAAGATGCAATGGATTCGGCGTCACAGGCTGCCGAGGATATGGGCGAAGCGGCAAAAGCACAAATGGAGCAAGCTGGTGACTACCTTAGCGATGCGCAAATTACTGCAAAAGTTAAAACCGCACTGTTCGATAACGGTGGTATTGACAGCGCCAACGTATCGGTAGAAACGCGTGACGGTACGGTCTACCTATCCGGCACGCTTGCCAGTGATAACGATGTAGAAACCGCGGGGCAACTGGCCGCGGGAGTTGAGGGTGTTGAGGACGTCGAAAACGATATTGTTGTCGGCGGTAATTAAGACGAGTAATAGCTGTTTTAGCGAGCCAGCATCAGTCTGGCTCGCATGCCTAACGACGTGGTTAGCCCGGTCGTTACTGACTGAACCTCACCATCACGAATAATCAGTATGGTCGGTGTTACCGACACGCCCCAGCGCCTCGCCAGCACACCGGTTTGGTCATTAACCGTGGCAAACTCATAACCTTTTTGTTGCGCAATTTGCATAACTTTTTCGTCAGCACCGGAAGAAAAAGCCACAGTAACAACGTCGTAATCCTCCGCAATACCATCAACCATCGGTGAAACAACCGTGCAATAAGGGCACCAGGTCGCCCAAAAATAGACCAACACAGGCGCTTCCTTTGAGCGTTCAATAATATCGACGGTGTCGCCCTGCAATGTCCTCAATGTGGTGCTTTGCTCAGGGACTGTGGTCTCTATATCTGCAGAGCGGTACCAGTCGACAAGCATCGCGATAATAAATATCGCAACAAAATAACCCACCGTTTTAGCGATGCGTTTAGCCCATACTGAATTTTTAAAGGCCACAAACAACTCCAACTACCTGTAGTGCACTTGTTGTGGCCCAGCTTATCACTAATTAACGATCTGTTTTAAAACGAAATGCAAATTTTACCGAAGTGTTTGCCGGCTTCCTCATAGCGAAAGGCGTCGGCTAGTTCATCCAGTTTAAAGGTCTTATCAATGACCGGCTTTATACCGTTAACGTTAAGCGCCCGCACCAAGTCTTTCTGGTTGTCACGACTGCCCACAATAAGCCCCTGTAAGCGTGCTTGCTTAGCCATTAACCGGGTCGTCGGTATTTCACCCTCGTTACCGGTTAGCACACCAATCAGGGCGATATGACCGCCAATCGCCACGGCGTTTATTGATTGCGGCAAGGTGCCCGGGCCGCCGACTTCGATAACATGATCAACACCACGACCATGGGTTAACTTACGCACCGTTTTGCCCCATTCGGGATCGTCTTTATAGTTGATGAGGTAGTCGGCGCCCAGCTTTTTATACTGTTCTAATTTTGCATCCGACGACGAGGTCGCAAAAACGGTGGCGCCCAGACTTTTTGCGATCTGGCAGGCAAACACCGACACCCCACCACTACCTAACACCAGCACCGTGTTGCCGGGTTTGATATTGCCATCAACCACCAAAGCACGCCAGGCAGTTAATCCGGCAGTGGTCAATGTCGCTGATTGCTCGTGACTAAACCCCTGCGGCTGCTCAGTAAAAAAGTGCGCCGGGCAAACCACAACCTCGCGGGCATAGCCATCGACTCCATCTCCCGGCGTTGTGCGAAAATCACCAATCGGCGCCGGCCCGCTGAGCCAGTATGGGAAAAACGTCGATACCACGTTATCGCCAACGGAAAAATCCTCGACGCCCTCGCCGACGGCTTCAATCACACCCGCGCCATCTGACAGTGGAATGCGCCCCTCTTCGGTTGGAATAAAACCGGCGGCGACACCAAAATCGTGAAAATTTAAAGAGCTCGCTTTGATACGGACGCGAACTTCACCCGCACCCGGCTGGCCGGGATCGTCTATTTTTGTCGCTTCGATATTATCCAGGCCGAAGGGTTGTTTAAGTTTTAACGCAGTAATTTGCTCAGCCATTAGGTTCTCCCCATCGCATAAAAAGGTCACGCCTTACTATAATTGCGTGACCCGCTTTTAGATCAATAAGGTTACCTTAAAAACTTACCGCAGCCGACAGCCATAAGCGCCGCCCGTCTTCAACATATCCATAGTCCGCAACCATGATCTGTTCGTTAAAGACGTTGTAAAGAGCGGCACTCAATTTTACTGCGGGCGTTAGCGCATAATTAACTCCCAGGTCAGTCAACGTATAAAATGGTGCAATCAAGCTATCTTGCGAGGGGCCGGTCACCGGCTGGCTCTCTTCGCCGCGATAATGCACACGTATCCAACTGTTGGTCTGCTTATTCCAGGCATAATCCATAGATAACTGAATCAGATGTTTCGGTAATTGATTTAACGGACTGCCGGCATATTCGCCGGTTTTTTGTTCTGAATCCGTATAGGTATAGTTACCCGATAACTTCCAGCGACGCGTAAATTTGTGGCTGGCACTCAATTCCACCCCTTGCGTCACCGCTTCATCCACGTTAACTCGCGTAGTCGGTAAACTACCGAATTCATTCGGCCCGGCATCACAAATTGTCTGAGGGCACGCAACGCGAGTAATTTTATCCTTAAACTCGTTATAAAAAACGGTGATATTACCGCTACCATGGCGCCATTGCTGGTACCAACCCAATTCATAATTTATCGACTCTTCCGGCTGTAAGTCCGGGTTACCGTAGACGTTACCACCGCGGCTGACCTGTCCCCACTGCGGCGTAATTTCTCGCAGTCCGGGAGCTCTGAAGCCGGTCGAAATACCGCCTTTAAGCGTGCTGCGGTTATTTGCCGTCCAAACCCCATAAATACGCGGACTCCAATGACCGCCAAAGGTTTTATCCTCGTCGTAACGCGCGCCAACTGTTACTGCAAACGCTGGCGCCAGTCGCCATTCATCCTCCGCAAACAGCGACCACTGATAACCCTCGACAAAGGTTAAATCGCTAACCTGATTGGTGGTTAAATCGGTCAGCTCCTCTTTATAGTATGAGCCGCCCAAACTCAGGCTATGTTGATCATTTAGCGGTACTGACCAGAGTGTTTGAAAATCCAGATTGTCGACGCTGATCAAGCGTGACTTATTATCAAATTCGTCTTTTTTAAGGTAACTCCGTGAGCTGCCAAAATCCCAAAATGCATTATGCGCTAAAGAAATTGACTGCCCCTGATAATCGGTTGTCGATGATTCAGGGCAACCGCGACGACCACACTCTTCTCCTGCTGCCAGCGGTTCAACGGTTTTACCCAAGGTTGCATCCAGGGTTTGATTCTGGCTGACTGCTTCCAGTAAGAACTCGTGTGATTTACTCGGTGTGAACGCCAGTTTAGCCGTAATATTATCTGCCTCGCGGCCGCGGAAACCCTCGTATATGGCATCTTCTTCACGTTTGCTGAACTGCCCGTATAACTGAACCCCAAGCACGTCATCAATCAGAGAGCCAGAAGTGAACAAGTTCGTTTGGTAAATATTTCCCGACTCATCACGTTGTTGCAGGGTGGCGTCAAAGCGAACTTCTGAGCGCCACTCGTCAGGCGTTTTACGCGTGATAATATTAATAACGCCACCAATGGCATCAGAGCCGTAAAGTGACGACATCGGTCCGCGTATAATCTCAATTCGTTCGATAGCAGCCAGCGGCGGCGTCCAGGCACCCTCTACCCCGGGACCATCGCTATTGGGGCGCGTTTCACGCGATGTTTGCCGCTGTCCATCCACTAATATTAAGGTGTAATCTCGCCCCATACCGCGAATAGAGACATCCTGACGGTCTCCACCTCCGGTTACGATAACGCCAGGTGCGTCTGTTAGTGCATCGGTCAGATCGCGGTAAAAGCGTTTAGATATCTGACGCTTATCAATAACGCTAATCGATGCCGGCGCATCCTTTAACAACTGCTCTCCGGCCGACGCAGTTATCACCATGGTTTCCATGACCTTTTCCTGCTTGTGGTGATGCCGCTTATCCTGGGCATGAGCCGGTAAGGCCAAAGTAGCTACCGTCGTTGCCATGGTTATTGCTGCAGCAATTCTTGTCTGCGTGCATCGCGCAATTGACATTTCTCATTCTCCTGATAAATTGTTAATGCGAATTATTCGTGTTTGCTATAATACGCATTGTAAACGCGCAAACCATCGCAATCTGTTAAATTCAGGATTAAGGAACACTTAAAGGAATGAACCAGCGCCTCTTAAAAGCAGTACGGGTATTTAACCAAACAGCATGCACCGGCAGCATGAGCCAAGCGGCACGCGAGCTCAATATGACGGTATCTGCCGTCAGTCAACAGTTACAAAAATTGGAGGAGGAAATTGGCCTGTCGCTTTTTGTTCGCAACACCCGCTCGATGTCATTAACCGAGGCCGGTGAACTGTATTACCAAACCACCCGAAAAATTGCAGACGAAGCCGAGTTGATGCAGTCAAAATTGGCGATGCTGAAACAACAACCGCAAGGCGTTATCAAGTTAGTCGCTCCGGCCGGTTTTGGCGGCGGTTTGCTTAGTGGGCCGTTAAAGCAATTGATGAGCGAGTTTCCCGACATGGGTGTGCATTTAACATTAACCGATGAGCCCTGTAATTTAGTACGCCAGGGAGCCGACCTGGGCCTGTGTATCGGCCCGTTAAGTGACTCGCAGATGGTGGCAAGACAATTAGCTGAATGGCAGATGTGCTTGTGTGTGAGCCGCCAACACCCCCTGGCCGACTCTCCGCCTAAACATCCTTCACAGTTGCACGCTCAAGATTACATTAGCCATATTCGCGAACAAAATACGATTAGTCAGCTATCGCACCCGGGTGGCGAGTTATTTGAATTAAAACAACGCCGACTGATGGTCAATAATATGCAGTCACTTATTCAAATGATAAAAGATAACGTGGGTTTCGGCTTAGTGCCAAAGATCGAGGTTGAACAGGCACTTGCTGACGGCGAGCTAGTTGAGTTACTGACTGACTGGACTGTACCTAACTATACTGTGCATGCAGTGACGCCTCAACGCGATTTTATTCCGGCTAAAACACAAACCGCTATTAAGCTGTTAAAGGCGCATTTTAATGCGATTTAAGTCTATGTCGATAATTGGCGGATATGTTTAGATTTCGTGGCAATAAAAATTCCGACTAGTAGACCGATAATATCCAAAACCATTTGTAACGTAACCGTCACACCATAGGCAAACCAATCCATCACTCCGTCGTCAACGACCGCTATATATATGAAGAAAATATTCCATAGTAACAAGAAGCCAATGCCATAAAAAATAAACTGCGTCTCTTCCTCGCCGATGGCTTACGTGCAACGAGTGATGCCAAGTGATTATAACCATAAACAGCCGCCAACATCGGGCTCAACATATAGCCAGAAAGTTGAACACCCAAAAATAAAGAAAAAATGACAAGTCCTATTAAGATAGCAACATAACTTAGAATAAAGCGTATCAACGCACGCTGTGTATTCGTCAATCTGGTCCTGCTCATCTAGTCGCCTTTTGTCTAAACCCGAGGGATTTATGGTTGTTATGTAAAAAATATGTGGAGTAAAGCCTACTATCTGAGCCAACCTTCATCAACATGATCTTTTTTGCACTTAGACACGTTTAAATTTTTTTTTACTACACATGTTATTCATGCCACTGTCTATTGTATGGTTAAAACGCGATTTACGTTTGCACGACCACGAGCCGCTACAGCGGGCTATAGCAGCCGGTCAGCCCGTTTTATTGGTATACGTATTTGAACCTGACATGGTCAATGATCCGCACTTAAGCGAGCGGCATTTTCGTTTTATTACGCAAAGCCTGGATGACCTCAGGCGTCAGTGTCCGGATATCGCGCTGTGGGTAAAACGTGCGCCGGTTTTAGAGGTGTTAAAAGCGCTGCACCAGGAATTCGGTATCTCAGCACTATTTAGCCATCAGGAAGTCGGCCTGGATTACACCTTTAAACGTGATCTCGCGGTTGCTGAATGGTGCAAAAACCGCGGCATTGATTGGTCAGAGTCGCCAACCGGCGCCGTTGTCCGCGGCTTAACTCATCGCAGAAATTGGGATAAACACTGGCATCAGGTGATGCGTGCTAAAGCCCAGCATCCCGATGTAAATAATGCCCAATGGTTAATTGATGTGCCGACATCAGACACTCTGCCGACCGAATGGCAGCAACCCGACGAAAATTTTCAAACCGGTGGCGAAACTAGCGCCTGGGCAACGCTTAACGACTTTTATGCCGGCCGTGGCCAGCATTACTTCCGTCAGTTATCCAGCCCATTAACCGCCGAAACAGCCTGCTCGCGGCTGTCACCCTATTTAGCCTGGGGTAACATCAGTTTACGGCAGGTTTACCATACTGTGCTCAAGTCATGGAAACGTCCGGGCTGGCGGCGCACGCTCATGGCTTTCAGCTCCCGACTGCATTGGCATTGCCACTTTATTCAAAAATTTGAGAGCGAGTCCGAAATGGAATTTCGTCATCTTAATCCCGGCTATAACGATATGCCACTCACCACCGGCGACCAGGCACAACAGCACCTGAAAGCCTGGCAACAGGGGCAAACGGGTATACCAATGGTTGATGCTTGTATGCGCTGCCTGCAGACCACGGGGTATATTAACTTTCGTATGCGCGCCATGCTGGTGAGCTTTTTGACTCATCACCTGGCACTCGACTGGCGCTTGGGGGTTACCCATTTGGCACGATTATTTTTGGATTTTGAGCCCGGTATCCATTATGCCCAGTTTCAGATGCAAGCGGGCGTTACCGGTATTAATACCATTCGGCTCTATAACCCCATTAAACAAGGGCAGGAAAAAGATCCCGAAGGGCAATTTATCAGTCGCTGGTGCCCGGAGCTGGCAGAGTTACCGGTAAACTTTATTCACCAGCCGTGGGAACTTACCGCCATGGAACAGCAACTCTATGATTTTAGCCTGGGAAAGGATTATCCTGCCCCCATTATCGATGTCGATGCGGCGGCAAAAACGGCCCGCGACAGACTCTGGAGTTGGCGTAAAAAACCACAAGTTCTTGCGCATAAAAAACGGATACTCAATCGCCATGCCGCACCAAAAACAAAATTTACCCAGTAAAATTTGCCCGGTTTGTGAGCGTCCTTTTGTTTGGCGCAAAAAATGGCGGGATTGTTGGGACGAGGTGAAGTATTGCTCCGAACGTTGCAGACGACAACGCCACAAGCAGACGAATTAAAGCTGTTTACTCATTATTAAGCGGTCTTCGTCCTTGCCAAGGTAGTCAGCAACTTCGTCAAGCACACTAAAGCCGGCTTTTTGATACAGAGCTACCGCTTTGGTGTTAGTTGGCGCAACACTCAGTTCCATAGTCTCATAGCCCTCTTGTTTGGCAACGACCATACTGTGTTGCAACAGCGCTTTGCCCAGCCCCAGCTGTTGGAAGTCTGTTGCTACCAATAGTGACATCAGCATCACGCGTTGTGGATCCAGTGGCACCATCATACTGTACCCCGACGCAACGTCATCGTTCTGCGATACCAAAAGCAACTGCGGCCACTGCCGATAAGCCTGGTAAAACAACAGTTCTGGATACCCTTCGGCACCATAAAGCTGCCGCTCATAAAGCGACAGCTTGTGCAGATCTGTAACCTCCGCCAACCGAATTAAACTGCTCATTGCTGAGTATTCGGAATGATTTTCAGCTCGACCCGACGGTTTTGCTCACGCCCACTGGCCGTATTGTTGTCAGCAATCGGCTGATTTTCGCCATAGCCATAGGTCGTTAAGCGGCGCTGATCGATACTATTACCGACCAGATAGTTGCGTACTGCCATAGCGCGATTTAGCGACAACTGTTGGTTGTAGGCCGCATCACCCGTGCTATCGGTGTGACCCTCAACCATCATGGTGGTTTTTTCGTATTTTTTCAGCACTTTAGCTACGTCATCCAATACCGGATAAAAGTTCTGTGAAATACTGGCACTGTCCGTTGCAAAGGTAATATTACCGGGTAACTGCAGGCGTATATTGTCACCTTCGCGAATAACCTGTACGCCACTACCGGATAATTCGTCGCGGAACTCTTGCTCCTGCTTATCCATGTAGTTACCGATGGCGCTGCCGGCCAAGGCCCCTACTGCAGCACCCCATACATAGCGGCTTTTATCATGGTCGCCAGTACCCTTACCAAGTAACGCACCGGCTACCGCACCAATTGCCGCACCTTTTTGAGTATTGTTCATGTTGGCACAACCGGCAACAACAAACGACGATAATGCAGTTACTAAAATCAGTTTTTTCATTGCGACACTTCCCTCTTGCCTAAACTGATAATCACTTTAGCATAATCAAAAATTTTCGCTGTAATGGTTTACAGCATCTTTACAGATATTAAATTTTAGTCGTTGTCACGCGCTACTTAGCGACTCATTAGGTCCGCTTGCAGATCCCAGTCAATCTCTTTACCCATGTCATTAACAGGCACATCGCCGGAGACTGCAAATTTGCGTGGCATTTCAGCATCATCAAGCTTTTCTGCAAGCCACGACTGCACCTGGGCGATCAATGCTTCCGTCGGCATATTCAACGCTTGTTGCTCAGCCACAATTAGCGCTTTTAAACCGCTGTCACTGTCACTTTCGATTAATCGAACCCGCGCCTCTTTAATACTCGGATGCTCTGCCATCAGCGCAGCGATGCGCTTAGGGTAAACGTTATAGCCGTTAACTTGTACGGCATGGTCCTTGCGCGCTAGCGGTTTAAAATGACGCTCGTCACGCCATTCAAGGTCATCCGGAACTGCAACGCTGTCATTGGTCGAAATATCGACGACATGCTCCAGATCACGGCGCTGCCAACGTGGCAATAATTCATACCAACCGTCGCGCATAATGCGCACGCCCAAGCCCGACGTCTCGCTACTGCCATAGACTTCGATTATTTGACTCAAGCCCTGCTGGTGTAACTGTTGTAAAACATCTGACGCCACCGGCCCGCTGGAACAAACCGCATGTGCTTGTTGCGGGAAGCCCACATTGGCTTGTGCTAACTGTCGATACCAACCCGGGAAGCCAACTAAAAGGTCACCGTTAGCGAGTCGCTGACCCTGCGTTAACGTGAACGCCTTTAACCCTCTGATGACGGGTACACTCATCACTTCCGGTAATAACACAGAAAAGATAAAGCCATAGATATGGTGAGGGGGAACGGCACTTATAACACGCTTTATCTGTGCATCGTTGTCACCTAAGTTATCACCTAAATAGCTCGCAAAATATTCAGCTTCACGGTAAAGGTCATCCCAGCGCTGGCTACATTTCTTAGGCTGTCCGCTCGAACCTGACGACGAGAAGGTAATATCCTTGCTGCCCTGCTCTCTGCTGGTCTGTACCACCTCAGCCCACTCGCCCAAACTAGACACACGGAGCAAGTAATCTTCCAAACCAGTACTATCCAGCTGAAAAAAGTCAACCACGCGACTGGCAATCGACATCCACTCAAATGAGTCTACTTTAACTTCGTTATCATTGCCCTGAGCACGCGACGCGGTAGTGATAATCGTATCTGACTTCCACTGACGCCCCTTCCAGAGCTGGCTGTCTTTTTTACGGATCTTTGCCAGTTCATCGGCCGTCAGCGCGCCGATGATGGCAATAATTGAAGCCTGCGATAAGGTACTCATTACAGACGCTTAACAAAAACCCAGTAGCTATCGCCTGACAAGGCTTTCTTCATGTGTACTTTCACTTTAGTCGGCTTCATTTCATAATCGAAGGTGTATTCGAACATGGTGTTTAAGTCACCGTTCTTAACACCCTCATCAAACTTACCTTTAAACTCTTTACTGTTCGTACACGGCGCTACGTCAGTAAAAAAGTTCTTGCCCACTACCGCTGATGGATCACGGCCGGTGATATCACCTTCGGCAGCGTTGTACTGAATAATCTTGCCGTTGCCATCCAGTTGAATAGCGCCAAATGCAACGTCATCTAACTGACCGTTATCCATCGACGCTAGTTTATTTTCGATATCGTTAGATCCAAACTGCACGATTTCCATTCAATTCTCCTAATTTTGCGAATGCTCACCTTCTTTTAGAAGAACGGTTGCCATTTAGATCAGCGGTTAAAGGAAATTAGTTTGATTTATGATCGCGATTTTTGCCTAACCCGGCACTAATTGTCATTTGCAGCGCGTCCGCAGGCTTAAGATCGATAGATTCGACGCAATTTTTCGGCACCATAATCATATAGCCACCCACGTTGTAACTCATCGGTAAAAATACCGCGACTTGATCATCGTTGAGCATCTTCGAGAGGCGGTCATCGTCGTCACCACTTTTTTTCGTCACAATGCCAATGAGACGAGTTTCACTGTTCGGCAATGTCACCAACACCACCGACTCTTCAGCAAAATCTTTACCCGACATCATCTCAAAGACATCGTTAACGGTGCCGTATAGACTACGCAGCAAAGGCAACTTGTTCATCAACATACCAGGCAGTTGCCATACCCAGTTCATAAAACGCCAACGGGTACTAAAACCGATTAATACGGTTAACACCAAAAAACTGATAAATGCCAGTCCCGGAAAGTAATAGGTCTCGCCCAGTACCGCCTTCCAAATAGGCGATAGCCAGGTTTCTATTGTTACCAATAGCCACTGCACCAGGTAAACGGTGACAATAATCGGCAACAGAATCGCAAGTCCTTTTAATAACGACTGAATAATAATTTTCATGGCAATGAGTCCGTCCTCTGACGAGTTGCTGTTACTATAAACCTTGGTAAACGCTATCACTGAAACCACGGATTTGCATGGAATTTACTGATACCTTGTTATCATTTGGCTATTTAGGTCTGTTTTTATCGGCCTTTATTGCTGCCACTTTGTTGCCGATGGGCTCAGAAGCGGTACTGTTGACGCTGGCTTACCAGGGCGGCGAGCCATTAAGCTTGCTAGCCGTTGCCACTACCGGTAATGTACTGGGTTCCTGTGTTAATTACGCTATCGGGCGCTGGGCTCATCATCGACTGGTTAACTCCCCTGCAGATAAGAGCCAGCAACGGTTAAAGCAAGCCGAGAAGGTTTTCAATCGTTTTGGCTGGTGGTCATTACTTTTTGCCTGGCTGCCCATTATCGGTGATCCACTGACCTTGGTGGCGGGCGTATTAAGAACACCAGTCAGTTTATTTATCGTGCTGGTAACACTAGGTAAATTCGCTCGTTATGCGGTTGTTTTAAGCTTGGTGTAACCAAAACACATATTTTAGAGGACGTTGCTATGAAAGCAGTCATTCTTGACGCCGACTCATTGGGTGAAGGCATTGATCTGTCGCCTCTCGAACAACAGGTTGATGAATTGGTATGTCATCCACTAACCGCGCCGCACGAAGTTAACCAGCGCATAGCTGATGCAGATATCGTTATCACTAACAAAGTGGTGCTCAACGGCGATACGCTGCGCAATGCTAACCAAATTAAACTTATCTGCGTGCTCGCGACGGGGATGAATAACATCGATCGCGACACCGCCAACGAGCTCGGTATTGCAGTAAAGAATGTCGAAGCTTACGGAACTCCCAGCGTGGTTCAGCATACCTTGATGATGATGCTGTCATTGGCAACAAAAATGCCGGTTATGCAAAAACGTATGGCGGCGGGTGACTGGCAGCAGTCACCGTTATTTACCTTGCTGGATCCGCCGACCTATCAACTGGCCGGCAAGCATTTAGTTATTGTGGGCTCAGGCGAACTGGGACAAGCAGTAAAAAAACAAGCCGAAGCATTGGGTATGCGCGTGACCTTTACCGCTCGACCGGGTAAAACAGACGACTCGCGCCCAAGTTTTGACGCACTTTTGCCTGAAGCTGACGTTATTTCGTTTCATTGCCCGCTAACCGAGGACACAAAAGGCTTGCTTAACCGCAATAATATCAAGCATTGCCAGCCTCATACTTTAGTCATTAATAATGCCCGGGGTGGCGTTGCTAACGAGCACGACGTACTGGAGGCATTACGGAAAGGCCAAATTGGCGGCTATGCAACGGATGTTCTTCCGCAAGAGCCGCCAAAAGACGGTCATCCGTTGCTAGATGCGTTAAATGAGCCCTTGAACCTCATTGTAACGCCGCATAACGCCTGGACCTCTCCGGAGGCACGACAACGCATTATTGAATTAACGGCTGAAAATATCTCAGCGTTAAAATGATAGCCTTCTTACTACTGATAACGGCTTAACTCGTGAAAAGTAACGCGAGTTAAGCACGTTGTTTATAGAAGTTGCGAACCCCGCCACCAATATGTAGTATCAATAGCAACGGCAGTATATAAGCACCCAACACCTTGTGCACTTCCTCTACCGGCTCATGAATCCATTCGATAACTCTTAAGTCAAATGATACGGCAAACCAACCAAAAACTGACAGCGACTCATTTTCAGTAAATAAATACAGTGGTCCCGTTACAATTAACACCAGCATTGTTAATAGCAGAGCGTAATGAAGATATCTGGCAACCTTTTCGGTGAGAGTGTGGGCCGGCTCAGGGAACCCCTGATACAGTCGTAATACACTGCGCCAGCCTATTAATAAGAAGGCAAAAAAGCCAACACCGATGTGGGTCGCTTCAGAAAAATGTTTTACCTCCCGAGAGTCGGCAAAAAACATCATAAACCCGAGTGTCAGCATGACAATAACAGCCATTGCGCCTAACCAGTGCATTGTGCGCGACAATGGCGAATAATGCCTATCCATAATGTTACTCCTTCTAGTCATTGACTTCAGAGTAACAGGACAATATTAAGCCAACATTAAGGCTGTCTGGAGATTACAGGCTTTTCAACCGATGCTTGATCAACCTCAACTTTTGCAACAAACCAATCGTCTTCAAGCGCAAGAGTCAACTTTAACCCTAACTGTTTGGCTAAATTACTGACAATACTCAGACCTAACCCAGCGCCTTCTTCCCTCAGCTGACCACCACGATAAAAACGCTCGGTCAGCCGCTTAGCGTCAACGTGGTGAGATTTTTCAATACGATTGCGTATGGTAAAAAGAGAGCCATCACAGTTAATGTCAATCGACGACTGAGGTGCTGCATATTTAATCGCATTATCAACAAGGTTACTGAATAACATCGTTAGATAACGCTCTTCTGAGCGCCATAAGACGGTGTCGGGAAGATTCACATCCATCACTAACCGCCGCAAATCAGCCCACTGGTAATAATCTGAAATAACCTGCCGAAGAATAGCGGCAGCATTAACCTGCTTCCAATGCTGCGGCGGTAGTTCCGTCTTGGAGAGTAAAAGTAGACTTTCGACCAGACTTACTAATCTATCCGTACTGGCTAACAGCGATTCCAGCTCTTCTTTTTGCTGCTGAGTTGAAGCTTTTTGCCACTGATTCTGCAACTGCGCTTTTAGGCCTGCCAGAGGGGTTCTGAGCTCATGCGCGGCATCTGCAGAAAATTGTTTTTCCCGCAGGAATGTTTGCTCAATACGCGTCAGATAATGATTTAACGCGCCTTTCACCAACGACACTTCCTCAGTGTCATTCGACTCAACGAACGGCCTATAATCGTCTGAGCGCTTGCGCCTAAGTGCTTCTGCCAGCCTTCTGAAGCTGGCAAAGTTTTGGTTTATGGTCCACCAACCTAACCACAACATTAATGGCAATAAAGTTAAGATAGGCACAACCATATCGGTCGTCAGGTCACCGCGTATTTCAGAACGAAATTCATCTTGCTGCAAAAGAAGAATGCGATAGTCTCTAGCCGGCGAACTCAAACCGAAGCTATGCCAAAGTTCACTATCTACCGTCTTAACTGAAAAGCCTTCTTTAAAAGGGATAACAGAGGGGTCCAACGAACCTTCCGTTTGCATTATGCGCTTGCCGTTAATCGTCTCAATACGATAGGAGAGCTTGTCTTCGTATGAATGCGCATTGATACGACTAATGGTTATGTCACGCGCTACACTAGCTCCATCACTTGGCAATAATGCCAATAGGGTTTTTGCCTGCTGAACCATCTCTGCATCAAATAACTCATCAACCTCGTGACTTATTTCCGCGTAAATCCATCTGGCAGACACCGTTGCGCTTAACAAGTAAACCGCAGAGACAGCAACAAGGATTCGCCGGCGTATGGAGTTAAGTTTCGTTTTTACCCTACTCGTTAGCCACATGCTAAACGATATCCTACGCCGCGAATGGTCTGAATCCATTCTTTATTGCCTAGTTTCTTTCGTAGGTTGTGGACATGCACTTCCAGAGCGTTGCTCTCTAACTGTTGTTCGTTACGAAACACAACCTGCTCTAATTTATCACGACTATGCACGCGCTCAGGTGACGCCATCAATGCGCGTAATAGCTCAAACTCCCGTCGGGATAAATTAACCGGTTGCTCTTGTGCCCATACCTGAAAGTTTGACTCATCAACGCGGATAGGTCCGACAACTAATTCCGGGGTAGCATAGCCTCGTTGGCGTCGCACCAGTGCGCGCAAACGTGCCCCGAGTTCATTCATATCGAAGGGTTTGACCATATAATCATCCGCGCCGAGATCTAACAGTTTGACGATCTCCGAACTGTCATCACGGGCAGTCAGCACTAATATCGGCATCACTTGCCCCTTTTTACGCAGTGCCGACAGCACCCGACTACCATCTAAGTCCGGTAGCCCTAAATCCAGAACCGCCACGTCATAAGGTATGCGCTGGCTCTCACTAATAGCGGCAGCACCGGTTCGTACCCATTGCACTGAAAATTGCCGTTCAGACAAGCCGATTTCAACGGCCTGTCCCAACATGGCATCGTCCTCTACCAACAATAAGTCCATGCACTATCCTTGCTATTATTTTTCGCCTTTAATTCGCACCAACAGCTGTTTAATTTCCTCTCGCCGAAACTCGTCCGCGAGCGGTCTCTCAGGTCTCGGTGCTGCTGCGAGTGCTTTATTAGCATAATTTTCAGCTTTTATATAATCGCCCTGTTCGAACCAATAATCGGCGTAAAAGTAATTCGGGTCAATGCCATCCGGATTTATTGTTAAGGCTTGTTCTAACAGTTCCTGCGCTTTGTCCTCATCGCCAAACCCAAACGGCCATCCCGGTACCTTATAATACAGCGTGCCCAGCGACGCGTAGGCCGAACCGTCCAGTGCAGTAGGTTCTAAATCAAGGGCTTTCTGCAGCGATTTACGCGACTCTTTTGCGAGACTCAATGCGCCTAAGCCACCTTTAGCCCCGGCATACGTACTTTTTATAATACCCAGCCAAATATGTGCAGGCGCTGAATTGGGCTCCTGTGTTACCCATTGCTGGGCATCAGCAACTAATTGCTCGAACGCTTTTTCCTGAGCATCGTCTTTTAGTTCATAATTGACCGTTGCCCAGCGTTGTTGCAGGTCATGCAACCGTTGCTGACTGTTGTCACTAAGATCCAACGCGGTAGAAGATACCGGCAAGCTTAAGAAGCCGGCAACGACCAGGGCAGTAAAGTTAATTTTTTTCATGACGGTATTCCTCGATGAGTTGATACAACATATTTCGTGTTTTGCCTAAACTGCGACTCACTTGTTCCGGCCATAGCCCGTTTAAACGCACCAATAACCGCTCCGGCCAACCGAGAGTTTGCAGTAACTGTTGTCGCTCAATTTGTTTAACTAATTGCTGCGCAACCTGTTGCGGCTGATCTTGTGGTGTATTAAGACGCTGATTTAAGCGATTTAGTACGCCGTGATTAAGCGACGTTTTGATAGCTCGTGGCGCTGCATACATGACGCGTACGTCAGATGGTTTTAATTCGCGTTGCAGGGCTTGCGTAAAACCACGCAAACCAAACTTACTAGCGCAATACAACGCTTGCCCCGGAAAACCTATAGCACCGAATACCGAGCCCACGTTTAATGCCCAGCCCTGCTCATTACTAAGCAACGGTAACAGCTGATGGGTCAGCGCCACGGGCGCGGTTAAATTGGTACTAATAACTAGCTCGATATCCTCTGCAGACGCATCCCGGAATAATCCCTCATGCGTTACTGCAGCATTATTAATAAGCCCGGTCAGAGGGCGCGCCTGTTGCTGTATGAACTGGTATAGCCGCTGCCGTTCGCCGTGTGCGGTTATGTCAGCAACAAAGGGAGTCTGTTGCAGCCGGGATGCCAATGCCTCTAGCTTTTCCGCAGACCGCCCCACCAAAATTAAGCGCGCCCCCTTCTTGCCAAGCGCTTCTGCCAGCGCTTCGCCCAGCCCTCCGGAGGCCCCCGTTAACACGATCGTTTGCCGGGACCAGTCGATGGTTTTCATGCTGACTCTCCGGCCAATTCAGGTAACGCCCGGAACATGTCACCGTAAAGTCTATAGACATGCTTTGCGGTCTGGATAATGACCTGTTGTGCTTTTTCATCAGTGATTTTATTCATCAGCTGTTCAAAGAAGTGAACGTGTTCGAGGTCAAGGTCGCCATGGGATAACAGATAGCTGAAAGCCGAATGAGGTAATCCCAGCGCTGATTTTATTTTACCCGCCGCTTGTGTCGCCAGCTTGACGCTGGTCCCTTCCAGTACATGCGCCATACCAAAAAACGCCGCCGGATGATCATTATCTATAGCCTGATAAACCAATGACACCATCGCCTGTGTTGCAGTGTGCGGTACGCTGCTTTGGGCAAGCTGCACATCACCACCTGCCGCTTTAATATCATTGAGGATCCAACGTTCGTGACCGTATTCCTCATTGATATACTCAATAACCGCTTTACGTAACCACTCATCATTGAACGAGAGTCTGCTACCACAACGCATCAGTAGCGGCGTGGTGTGCTTAACATGATGATAGGCCTGCGTTAAAAACGCACGATAGCGATCCAATGTAATGTCACCTTGCAAGGCCTGCTGAATTGCCGGTGCGTTCAGTAAATAGCGTTGTTCATTCTGCGTTTGGTCACATAAGGTGTTAAAAAATTTCATCACGTACCTCGTTAATCGATGAGTTATGTTGAGCACCAAAAAGCTGTTGCGCTAATGTCTGGAGAGCCTGACGCCGCAGGCGCCCGGTTCCTGTTAACAAGCCATTGGTTACAGTAAAAGGTTCAGTCAGTTCTATGTGGCGCTGAACACGGGCATAATCCGGCAACAGTCGATTAACCCGATCAACCGCAGCATCGGCCTGTGCTTTGGTAGTGGAAGGCATTAATACCAGTAAGGCGGTCAAAGGCATTTGTTCATCGCCTATAACAGCGCTCTGATAAATACCCGGCTGGCTGCACAACTCAGACTCAATCCACTCAGGATCAATATTGCGGCCATAGTCGGTCACAATAATATGCTTGCGCCGGCCTAATATTGTTAGCCGGCCCTGGTCATCAAATTCGCCCAGATCACCGGTATAAATTTGGTTCGGAAACCAACTGCTTTGATCATTCCAGTAACCCAACATGGCATTGCCTTGCACGACCAATTCACCGTTATTCAGCGTTACCTGAGCATGATTTAGCGGTTTACCGACAGTTCCCGGAGCAATTGACTCGGGTGCATTAAGTGCCACCACCGAACCGAACTCTGACAGGCCATAGCCCTGTACGATGGGAAGTTTTAACGCTAATGCCCTGTGCTCCAACGTGCGGCTTAAACGCGCACCGCCTACGGCCAATAACTTAAACGATTTGGCATTGATGAAGCCGCGCTCCACACCGGTAACCACGGCATCCAGCAAGGCCGGCGTCAGGATTAAACTATCGGGCTGATATTGCTTAAGCGCCGCGAAAAAGGACTCTAACTGCAGAGATGACGATCCTTTTAAACCGAGTGTCTCGCTACTTAACAGCACCACTTCGGCGCCTAGCCATAACGCCAGATAAACGCCCGCAACGTTTTCCAGTAAAACTGCGAGCGGCATAATAACCAGATGCCGTTTAACATCAGCACCAGCAACTCGTTCGGCTAGCGCTGCCACCGTGGTTAATTGGTTCTCGACCGAAAGGCACACGCCCTTAGGATCTCCAGTACTTCCGGAAGTAAAGGTAACCTTGCTGGTAGCAGGTGGCAGCGGCTTAGCGGAATTGGCTTGTTGCTGTAAATACTGTTGTTGTCGTTGACTAAAAAATGGCGGTATCGGAATACAGACTTTATTGGCCAGCATTAGCGCTAAGTCTTCTATCACCCAAGCCATTGGTTCAGATACGTCCAGCAGGAATATTTGCTGCGACTGTTGATGTAGTTGCTGCGCCCGCAGTTGAACCAATCTTACCAACTCGGCATAACTCAGTTGTTTAGTCTCTGAGCGAATTGCAATGGCGTTGGGTTTGGCCTGCGCTTGAGAGTGCAAGCGTTCAAATAGCGCGTTCATACTCTGGCCTCAGGCAGTTTGGTCGCAACAGCCACTGGTGTTGTCGCCAGTTGCTCAAACGCACTGCCTTGCGTTAACCAGCCGGCCAGCACAACCGGTTGGTGTTGATAATAGCTTCCCCAGAGTTCTCTTACTGATTCTGGTAACGCACTTATTTGTGCTGTCTCCAATGCAGTCAAGGCAACACCCATGCGGCGAAAATATTTCTGCAAAGCACGGGTAGCAGTAAAAATAACCGCGCTGCGCTGGATATTGCCCAATAGCTTAACCACTGCGCCAAATAAATGCGGTAGGTAACTTGCTGCCAGTGCCGCCATGGAGCCGACTTCGGCTAGTTTTTCTGCTGCAGGTAATGGTCGGCTGCTCACTTGGTACGCGTGCAGTGGCTGATTCAAATACGTTTGCGAAAATAAACGTTGCTCATCGGCTAATTGCACCCCGCATGCGGCTACCAGCACCTCATCATCAAACACGGCAACCAATAAGCGCGGCAGTGTTCGCAGGCAGGCATTAAAGTTCAACCAATAACGGTTACAAATAAACGTTTCTACCTGCTCACGTAACGGATGGTCCGGCAAGATCCAGCAGTGATGCATAGCGATACTCCTTAAGTCAGTCGAGCGACTGCAACAGCGTCAATGGCATCACTTTATTAATCGAGGCTTAAGGAAAACTTAAATTGGGTTTAAGAATTGTGGTTTGTGTAGTGGGTTAAAAGTTCCAATTTATTTATTAAATCAGAAAAACAAAATACTTATCCAGGTTATCATCAACAGTAACAAAGCAAAAAATACCGCTGCTGAGGCGATATCTTTGGCACGCCCGCTGAGTTCATGGAATTCAGCGCCAACTCTGTCAACAACGGCTTCTACTGCAGAGTTTAATAACTCAGTAATCACCAGAATAAATAACGTCATGAGCAGTAATAACCGCTCAGCGGTTGATGCATCAACGAGGAATGCAACCGGAACCAATAACGCACAAAGCAGTGCTTCTTGCCGAAATGCAGCTTCATAGCGCCAGGCGGTTTTAATCCCTCTTAGCGAGTTAAATGTTGCTTTCCAAATGCGCGTCACACCGGTGTAACCTGATTTCATGCTCTATCCTTTAATTGCATTACCTGCAAGGCGTATAGATATTATTAAAACAGTCTTAAGATTATCTTAAGACTTGCCTGTTAGCGTCGTCTTTCTTTAATAAAGAGAAAGACTTGTTTATATGCGCGCAATAAAAAACTTAAGCCGCTCGCTGGCACTATTTAAACCACTAGGTTATTTCACCGTAATCGCGTTGGTGCTGTTAAGCGTGTCACGCCTAATTCTCGCGAGCCTTTATGTCAATCGTGTCGAAAATGCTGTCAGCTGGTCAGAGTTTTTTCTATTGGGCCTTCGTGCCGATATCATACAAGTCGGCTACTTTACCCTCATCCCCTTGCTGGTTTTATTGCCGTTTATTACGATCTTGCACAAACCTGCGGCGCAACGCTGGTGGCGACGGCTGCTTACCCTTTGGGTATTATTCTATACACTCATCTTATGGTTTATGGAAGTATCCACGCCGGCATTTTTGGCGCAATACGATACCCGCCCTAACCGTCTGTTTTTTGAGTACCTTGCGTATCCTAAAGAAGTTTTTTCAACATTAATCCACGGTTTTGCCGGATGGCTTGCTGCTGGTATTGTGTCAACGCTAATCTTTATTGTCATTAGCTATCGTTGCTGTCGAGCAACAGAGTATCGCTTTAAACCGCGTGCTGTGGGTCGTCGATATGTCATGTTAATATTGCCTATACTCGTTGTCAGCTCGGTATTGGGTATTCGCTCAACATTGGCCCACCGCCCTGCAAACCCCGCTTTTTTTGCCGTAACGTCAGATGCGATGGTAAATTCGCTTATCCTGAACTCAACCTACACCGTTGAATATGCGCTATATAACTTAAAGCACGAAGCCGCAGCAAACACGGTTTATGGCGATCTAACGCCCGATCAGGTGGTCGAGGAAATCAGGCAGACACCCCATTTAAAACAGCAAGAATTTCCATTTACTGACTACCCTACGGTGCACTATCAACAGGCCACACGCACGCGCTCGCGCCCCTTGAACATCGTCATAATATTGCAGGAAAGTCTAGGTGCTACATTTGTTGAGTCGCTCGGCGGTCTGCCCGTCACACCTAATCTTGAGCGCTTAAAACAGCAAGGTTGGTGGTTTGAGAACCTCTACGCGACGGGGATTCGTTCGGTGCGTGGTATCGAGGCCGTTATTTCCGGATTTTTGCCAAGCCGGGCCCGCTCAACCGTTAAACTATCGGCTTCACAACGGCAATTTTTCACCCTCGCCGATTTACTTAAGCGAAAAGGCTATCAAACCGAATTTATCTATGGCGGCCAATCACACTTCGACAATATGGCCAATTTTTTTGTTGGCAACGGCTTTGACTCGATCATTGATCAAGATGATTACCCTAACCCTAAATTTGTTGGTAGTTGGGGCGTCAGTGACCAGGACTTACTGAATAAATTACACCAACGGTTATCGCAAACGTCAGCTGATAAACCTCAGTTTACCCTGGCTTTTACCTCTTCCAACCACGAGCCTTTTGAGTTTCCTGATGATCAAATTGTACTTGCTGAACAACCCAGGAACACGGTTAATAATGCGGTTAAATATGCCGACTATGCATTGGGCGAATTTATTAATCGCGCACAACAAAGTGACTATTGGGAGAACACCTTGTTTTTGATCGTTGCCGACCATGACACGCGAGTTTACGGCGATGAACTGGTTCCCGTTAGCAAGTTTCACATTCCGGGATTAATCTTAGGTGCAGACATCGAACCCCGAAAAATTTCCGCTGTTAGTAGTCAAATAGATCTTGCACCGACGATGTTATCATTGGCAGGTGTCTCTGCTTATGTGCCAACCGTAGGGCAAGACCTGAGTGCGCCAACGATGCAGCCGGCGAACCGCGCAATGATGCAGTTTGGCGATAATTATGGTTGGCTCGAACGGACTAAAAGCGGTGAGCAGTTAACCGTCTTACAAGTTGATCGTTCGGTACAAAAATTCGAATATAGCCCATCGTCACATAGGTTAAAGCCGATACAGCAACGCCCAGACGCAATACAAATAAACAAAATCACCGCGTATGCCATGCTACCGTCAATTCTCTACCAACAGCGCGCCTATTTTGTTCCCGAAACGGCAATTGCTAGTCAATAAAAAAGCAATTTTTGCCGGCACGCTTAGCACGGTATAGCTGGCGATCGGCCTGTCGGATAACATCTTCAGCGGGCCAATCTGCCGCCAGAAGTGCTGCGCCCATACTGACTGTAAGCACATGGGGTTCAGTCGCTTTAAACTCATGTCCAATAGCTTGGTTGACGACACATGTGCGCCAAGCCTCCAATAGTCCACGAACCTCATTGATGTCACACGTGGGGATAATCGCAGCAAGCTCTTCACCACCGTACCGGTAAACTCTAAAATCAACGTTCTTACTCAGGCAACCGGCAATTTTCTTTAATGCCTGATCGCCCGCTTCGTGACCATAGTTATCATTATACGGCTTAAATTCGTCGATATCTGCCATCATTAAGTAGGCCGGTTCCCCGGTTCCGATAGCTGCGGCCAGATCCTGATCAAATGCGCGACGATTAAACAGTCCGGTCAGGCCATCTAAGTGCGCCAGGGCATCTAATTTTTTGTTGGCTTCGGCCAATTCTGCTGTGCGCATCTCGACTTTTCGTTCAAGCTCGTTCTGCGCCTTAATAAAACGTGATGCCATCGTTTTAAAGCCATCCAGCGCCTGCTTTACTTCGCCGCGTGCGTTAATATCAGCAGAGCGATGCTGCAGCGCTTGCTGATAGTCGCTGCGCCCCATCATCGACGCCATCGTTGCAACTTCCTGTAACGGTTTGGTTATCTCGCGGCGAATCAGCCAATAGGTCATCAGCAGGATTAACAAGACTAAGCCAACCCCGGCAAAGATTAAACGCACGGGCAATACCATTGCCTCGGCACGAATTTCTGCTAATGGATAGAGGGTTACATGCCACCAATCGGGTCCTTCAATCTTATCGATGATCAACAGCTGCTCTTCAACACCACGCTCAATAACAACCGGCAATTGGGTAAATGAATTTGCATTAATAACCTCACTGACCGCTTGATAAATCGGTTCCTGATAGGTGTCTTTTGTCAGTGTGCTGCGACTTTGCATGGCTTGCTGCGACAAGTTGGACGCCGCTATCAAGTCACCCTTAGCATTAAGTACCAGATGTTCAGAGCTTGAACGTTTTTTTGCGGTTAAATCTTCCAGCAAGCGACCTAATGCCACATCAAAGCTGGCATTGACTAAATGCTGACCATTACGATCCACCGGGTGCTGGTAGGTGATAGTCCAGACATCGGCTGAAATATCATAATATAAGCCGGTCCAGTTAGGCCGTCGTTCAGGGTTTTTACTTTGTAAGGTCGACTCCACTACCGAAAAGTCCGTAATAACCAAGTCCTTATCGGCCAATAACCCCCAGGGCGACTCTTTTGAGTACATGACAATAATATTTTCAGGCATCGAAAAATGCGTATTACCGACCACGTTTTGCCATGCCGGTCCTACCGCATCAAGGGTATGCTGCGCTGCGATCACGCGAGTTTTTAGTTCGTCTGTTAGCGGCTGCGTGCGCGGACCTATAAATGCGCTCAAATGTTGAAAATACTCACCGCTTTGCAAGGTACCCTGATCAAACTCAGGTTTAAGTCTGAGCACGCCTGGTGATGTTTCCTGATACCAACGATCAAACTGTGCAATTCGTTCAGATTGGTTTTGCATCAGCTGGTAGCGCTCTAAAAACTCTTCACTGAGCACTTCAGCATGCCTTTCGATACGTTCAAACAGCACCTGGTTGCGCTCTAACGTCGGTGCTAGATCCTGTTGCATCAGGTCGATGACGCGTTGCCGGGCGTTTTGGTAGGTTGCGGTAAAAGTAACCGCTGAGGCGATAATGACAATTGAGATTGCCCACAAGCTGATTTTTACCAGTAATGCGGTGGTCAGTCGCTCATGCCGTTGTAATCGTCGATGTTGGTGACGTCGTTCCATTTAGAGCAATCGTTATTTTTCGCTTAACTTAACAAAAGTTTTAAGCTGATGCTATCATGCACATAAAAATAACAATAATTTATAGGTAAGCACAATGAAAGAAATCAAGTGGGGTTTAGTTTTTATCGTCGCCATCATCGTTTGGATGGTCATCGAAAAAGCAACCGGATTACACGGCGAACACATTCAATATCATGCGGTATTTAGTAATGTCTTCGCTATTGTTGCTATTGTTATCTTTATTTTTGCATTGCGCGATATTCGCCGGGCGCAGCCTGAAGGTCCGGTAACCTGGCTAAAATTATTCCTGGCCGGGATAAAAATATCGGTGGTTATTGCGGTACTGTCACCACCAACACAGTTCCTGATTCATTCCGTTATTTCGCCGGAGTTTTTCCCCAACATGCGTGAGTACGCCATTACTTCTGGCATGATGAGTGAAACTCGCGCCAACGAGTACTTCTCGTTAGCCGCTTACATGTTTCAATCGGCAGTGTTCGCCTTTGGTATGGGCGTGATTACCAGCGCCGTCATTGCGTTTTTCTTAAAGCGGAAGTAGCAGGCTTACCGCCAACGTTCGATTTTTTGAAGAACTCATCACTTTACGCGTTTTAGCCGGAGCCATAGTAACACTGCACTTACAAGTAAGCCGCCGTTTATCCATATTGCGGCAGGCTGCGCAAGGTTAACCCCAAACATGACAACATGAACGGTAACCAATACCAACAGCATAGTAATTGTCGCCATTAAAAACTGCTGCGTTACTTGCTGTGGCTGTTTGCGCCAGGCGCTGTAGACAACGCTAAGCAACAGCATCGCCCAGAATGTCAGCGTTGCAGAAAACCCACAGAGTAAACTAACCAATGCCGCCAGCGTCATTGCCATCGGTGTTCCCCAAACTATCGCGGCCCAGTAATCATTTAACGCATCGTCATGCTGACGTTTTTTCAGCCATATATTAACGCCCGACACACAGATAACAGTCAATGCCAGACCCAACACGCCATAAACAATCTTCATCCATTCGCCGGCAAAATGACCAAAGTGCAGGCGGTAGACCGAGAAGATAGCCTCCTGACCCGTTTTGCCATCAGCATAACCGACCGCATCAATATAGTTACCCATGGCGTCAAAACGATATTGTTCGGAATAGATTAATTTGTCGTGGTGTTGAGCACCCATCAGCAAATATTGATCAGCCTCACCCGGACGCTCAAAGGTAATAAATAGCGGTTGCGCTTGCGGCGCTACGCGTTTAAGTTCTGTCAACGCACGCGGTAAATCCATCTCCCCATCATAGCTTTCGACCTCTGGGGTTGCACCGAAAACATCCGCAAATAAGGCCATTTCATCGCCTTTGTACTGTGTCTCAGCATAAAAATTCGTCATCAATAAGGCCAAGCCAAAGTAGGCTCCGGTCAAGGCTATCATCAAATGAAACGGCAGCCCCCAAACGCTCAGTCGATTATGCAAATCCGCTTCACCCTGCTGGCCGTTACCGCCCCGGCGCCAACGAAACGCGTCTTTAAACATACGGCGATGCGCAAACACGCCGGTCAGGATCAAACCGGTCAGTAGTGCTCCGAATACACTAACCACGATCATGCCGAAGCTGTGGGGTAAGTGCAGCTCCGCATGTAACTCAGCAATCATGTTGGTAAACGGATGCTGCTTTGGTGGACCTAAGGTCCCGTCTTCATTGATATACCAGGACTGTCCATTGGCATTAATATATAACCGCGGAATATCCACGGTCGGTAAGCGCATCGTGGTCAGACCCTGAAATTGATCCTGCTCAGCTAATACCTGTTCGTAGGCGCGCTGCAATGCAGCGGCATCATACTCCAGGGTTTCCTCAATGGTAGGCTGTTCCCATCGAGTAAGCTCCTGGCTGAACACCGCAAGTGTACCCGATAAACAAATCCAGTATAGTAACACCGCACTTAACAGCCCGAGCCAGGAGTGGCTTTTAAGTGAACGTTGACTAAATGCTCGCGTTATCGAAAAGTTCATCGGTAAATACCCCAGCTACACAACGCAACAATTGCTACCATTACCAGTATCGGCCGCCACCAGCGACTATCTGCCAGCACCCAAAAGCTAAAGCCAGCCCAGACAACCGGCATGATATAAATTCCAAGCGCCATCAAGTCGACGCGAGCCCACGGCAATAAGCCCGTCACAAGTGTCGTTGACTGCATCGCAGTCAGGCCAGCCAGCGGTATCGTTGCCAATGCCAACACCAGGTGTTTAGGTAATGCTTTGGCCGCCGCACCAAAGTTTAACGGTAAGCGGGGTCTGCCGGGAGCTGCTTTCAGTGGCTTATTCTGGCGATTTAACACTACCAACAGCCAAGCTAACGGCGACAGCGCTAACAGCGCAAAGCATACGGCAAAGATAATACCGTGTGAAATTGCCCATAGCGGCACACTGGCTGCTAAAAGTATCCACCCCAATAACGTTAATAAGGGGTGTGAACGTGATTGGCGCCAGCAATAATAAAGCAGCGTCACTGACGCTGCTGCAAGGGTAATGGCAAGCAGTGAAAACACTGACATTCCTTAATCTTTAAAGTAATAATTAAAAATCGACTGAGACCGATAACTTAACATTACGAGGCTCGCTTAACACCAGGTAATTTGAGCCCGGGAAGCCACCAACCGATGCCCAGTAATTCTCGTCAAATAGGTTTTCTACACGCAACAGTACATCTATTTCGGTTACACCAACCAGAAAGCTATAGCGCCCGCCTATGTCCCAGCGCTGCGATGAGTCAACAGTATACTGATTTGCCGCGTCGGCATATTGCTCACCGGTGTATATTGCACGCGCATCTAACGTAAGTCCCGGTAGCGCTTGCACATCCCACTCGGCATTTACATTGACCTGAAGATCCGGCACACCAATGGCATCATTACCGTCGTAAATCCCATTTTGCGTGCGCGATTGTTCCGCATCCGTGAACACCGCCCCTCCCAGTAGTCGAACATGGTCGGTCAGCATCCCAAAGGCCGAAAACTCAATACCCTGGTTGGTCTGTTCGCCGCTTACCGTAAAACGATTATCCACAATCAGTGAGCTGGGCTTTTTGGTCGAATAGGCACTCAGCGTGCCACCAAACCGACCGCCATCATATTTAACGCCCGCTTCGTATTGTTTGCTGCGAAACGGCTCAAACACCTCGCCGGCATTCTCAATAGCAGTTCCGCCGCTATTTGCCGGTGCAATAGCGCCCGGCTGCAAACCCTCGATGTAATTTGCGTATAACGACCATTGCTCGCTCGGTTTTACCACGATACCGGCCATTGGTGTTAAGCGCGAATCATCGTAGCCAGACAGCGGCGCGCCGGTATTATAGTCATAGCTCTGCGTATCAATCGTCTGCTGCCTTGCACCTAACGTCACCAGCACCTTATCCTGGTTAAAAGATAAAATATCAGCAATTGCAAAGCTTTGATTATCCGCGCTCTCGGTAACTAACGGCGCCGCCAGGTCACCACCAACAAAAAAGTCAGCGGCCGGCTGTGGCGCCGTTTGTGGTTGATAGAGATTACCGGCAAATCCTGCGAAGGAAGAGAACGCATAAGCGTTTTCAGAATCGGACGAAAACCAAGAGCCGGACAATACCAGTTGATGGTTAATAGCCCCAGTCACAAATTCACTGCGCAAACCCAGCTCGTATGAGCGGACATTGTCTTCTCGCACATTATCGAAACGATACGCGCTAAAGTTTCCGTCAGCAGTGGCTGTCGGGTTAGCAAGCACGTTATCCTCTTTGCCGTTTCGAAAACCGGCTGCCACCCATGACGTCATCGCCGGTGTTAGGTCATATTCCGCTCGCACCGCACCAAACAGCTGGCGTTCAGTGGAAAATGTCCAGCTTTGCGCAAAGTTAACGTCAGCTTCCGGTGGCTCAGGTATTTCTGCAGTCGGCGTCACGCTTGGGCGCGGCGCGTCAATTTGGTGATCCTGATAGCCCAGGTCCGCCGATAAGCGCAATTTCTCGCTATCGTAATCAACACCCAGAGATACCACCGATAAATCCCGATCCTGGTCCTCAATCGCTGTTTCACCATCGCGTTCAACAACATTAACCCGCACGCCCGTGCTTTCGTTTTTATCACCAAAGCGGCGTCCAATATCAACCGCACCGTAAACATGGCCATTGCCTTCAACACCGGTGGTTAAGCGAGTAAGAGGCTGTTCACCCGCTCGCTTCGGAACCACATTTACCGAACCACCTAGGCCACTCCCACCGGGTGCGGCGCCGTTCAAGAAGGTGTTAGCACCACGAAAAACTTCTACGCGTTGCAATAGCTCAGCCGCAACGTACTGGCGCGGCAAAATGCCATACAATCCGTTGTAAGTCATATCGTCCGAATAGACCGGAAAGCCGCGCAAAATATAAACTTCCTGGAAGTTGCCGAAGCCTTTAGCGACTCTGACTACCGGGTCATTTTTCATCACGTCGCCCACGCTAACCGCCTGTTGGTCACGGATTAGCTCTTCGGTAAAGTTTAATGCACTAAAAGGCGAGCTCATCATATCCAAGTTGCCAAGAATGCCGGCGCGACCGCCGCGCGCAACCTGACCACCAGGATACACATCATTCAGTTGCACTTGTGAGCCATCAACTTTGATACGCTCAATCGCAACGCTATCATCAGCGGTTTCTGTTGTGGGCTGTTCCGACTCCTGTGCCACGACCGTCAACGACAACAAACTAGCAGCAAGGGCAAGCGACAAACGTGACAATGAAAACGAACCAAAGGATGACATGACACAACTCCGTGAAGACAATCTGAAATTGCGTAAATGCTATTCGTTCTTATTTATATTTGCAAGTAGGAATTATTCTTATTTCACTTTGCCACTAACATAAAACCACTGACCGTTTTCACAGATGAAATCAGATAGTTCTTCCATAAACCCGACTTCGCCCTGTTCGTTGTAAAATGCACGGAAGTGAACCTTTCCACTATCGCCATTTTGTTCGCTGCTGAGTATCTGCAGTTTTACCCAGTGCGGTTGGTCATCAAGGTTTAATGTTGTCGGTCGAGTTTTCGGGTGCCATGTTTTAAGCAGATACTGCTGCAGTTTCTGCGCAAACGCAGAGTAACGCGAACGCATTAATTGCTCGGGTGTTTGCGCTAGTTGGGTGTTTTGGTGCAAGGGTTGGCAGCATGTTGAATAGCCCTTTGAACTGCCACATGGGCATAATTCATTTGAGGTCATTATGGTTGTACGCCTGTCTTAAGGCTTTTTAGACAAATACTGCTCGGCCCGTAACCACAGTTCGGACGGCAGACACTCCAGCGTATCAGCAATTTTCATCACTGACGAGACGGATGGATTAGCCGTGCCCCGCTCTACCCGGGAAATAAACGAGCGCGCCATGTCAGCACCGTTTGCGAGCTGTTCCTGCGACAAACGCTGCTCGACACGCTTAACTTTTACCGCCATACCAAAAGCTGTCTTAATATCAATTGCCATAAAATGAAATATAGAAATAAATTATAGTTATAGTGACATTAAAAGCCTGTTTATAGAACACTCAATGAGATACCGCTTGACTCATATAATCATCAGTGCAATTCTCTTGATATGAGTCAATAATTTTACGCGGAATCAATAAGATGAGATCACTTTTTGCAGTCGGTCTTATCGTTGCAGTAACGGCATTTGTGGTACCGAGCTCAGCGAATACAGATAATAGTGAGGTGTCGCAGACGCAGGTTATCAAACCTGCCCCACACTACAAAACCATCCGCTACGCTGGTTCAAAATATTATCCCCCGCTTGAATGGCTAGACAGTAACGATTTACCGCAAGGCTTTATCACTGACTTGCGGTCCGCTATGGCAACCACCGACGGTTCTTCGGCCACATTTGAGCTGATGTTGTGGCAAAATGCGCTTGACGCAGTCAAAAGTGGTGACGCTGACGCAATAGCACTGATCCCGTCTGAGCGCCGGGCAAAGGATTTTGATTTCACTCAGCCCTTTCACTACGTCCCTCATGGTATTTTCTCACACACCGATGGCGTGCAATATACCCAGATTGATCAGCTAACCAATAAAATCATTGCCGTTGCCAGCGGTGCCTACGCCCAAACACAACTACAAACAATGGCGGGCGATTATCAATTGCTCAACACCGCGGATGAGCTTGACTGTTTAAAACAGGTGGCGTTAAAGAACGCTGACGCCTGCATCGAGGTATCAACAACTTCTGATGAACTGATTGCGATGTATGATCTTCCAGTGCAATTATCCAGCGGCCCTTTTTGGCCTCAGCCTTATGCATTCGGGGTAAAAAAAGGCAATACCAAATTACTGGCTCAGCTTAATGAGCAACTCGCCACTGTTATTGTTAATGGCGATTATGAGCGAGTTTATAAACAGTGGGCACATCAGATTGAATCGAAACCGCATGGCCTGCTCGATATCATTTACCATGCCCTTTGGTTTTTTGTACCACTGGCCTTATTAGCCACACTAACACTGTGTTGGTCATTTACATTACGTAAAAAAGTCGCACAAAAAACCCGGGCATTACGAGCGGAACTTGATCATAACCGCCAGCTCCAACAGCAAATCGAGTTTAATGCAGCACATGACAACATAACCGGACTGCTCACTCGCACCGCTTTTTTTAATGAGATTGACCAGCAACTTCAGGCTCAGCAAGACAACGCTGAAGTCACCTTAATTATCACGCAAATCAGTAACCTGGAATCGATGATTACGGTATTTGGTTATGATACGGCATTTACCACGGTTGCCCGGCTTGGGGAGCGTTTAAACACGCTGCCTAATGCAATCAGTGCGCATTTTGGTTCAGGCCTGTTTGCGATTGCCGTCAATGATTCCGAACAAGTTGAACACACCATCGATAATATTCTTGAACCACTTTTTGCAGATGCAACCGATATCGAACCGCAACTTGTGTTTGGTTACGCGGACACTCTTTGTTCCATTGAGCCGATAAAAGCGGCTGAACTGGTACGACGGGCAATAACCGCATTAACCTACGCGCAACGTAAAAAAGTGAAAGTGTCGCATTACCGTGATTCGATCGAGCCAGACGCCAATAACCTGCGCCTGCTTAACGATTTTCAAAAATTCGGCTGCCGACAGTTCGTGCTGCATTTTCAACCACAGCTTGATCTTGCCAAACAATCCGTATCTCACGTAGAGGCGTTAATTCGTTGGCAACATCCCGAATTAGGCTTAATTCCGCCGTATCAGTTTATTCCGCTGTTAGAAGAATCCGGCGGTATCAAGCAATTAACTCGCTGGGTTATTCAACAGGCCGTTGAGCGGCTCAAGCAGGATGAAAGTGCTAACGAGTCAAAGCCACTAATGATTAGCGTCAATATCAGCTCGCACGATTTGGTTGATGAAGATTTTCTACCTTTCGTGCGTAAAGTTATTGGTGATATCAATCCATCCCACTTGGTTTTCGAGATAACCGAAAGTGAATTGATTGAAGAGTCTGAGCGCGCTCGTGAGGTTATTCAAAAACTGGCATCTATGGGCATCGGCTCGGCCGTCGATGACTTTGGCACCGGCTACTCATCGTTGGCCTATTTAAATGATTTATCGGTGCAGGAAATTAAACTGGATCGTTTGTTTGTTAAAAACATCTGCAGCAACAAGCGCAGTTATAAAATCGTTAAATCAACCATCGACCTGGCGCACGATCTGGGTTTATACACGGTCGCAGAAGGCGTCGAGGACAGAGAAACGCTAGAGCAACTTAAACAACTGGGTTGTGACCGCATTCAGGGCTACTACATCGCCAAACCCATGCCGGAACAGGAGTTGAACCTGTTTTTGGAGTCGTTTAAATCGCCCGGTTCCTAGATTCAACTAACGACAGCGCTACTCAGATACGCCAACTTGTGCAAAACTAGCCAATAAAAATAAAAAAAAGGAATGGCTTATGTTTACCCGTATGTTGGCGCCAATTGCCGGTGTGCTGTTACTACTACCTACGTCAACCCAGGCAGTTCAGGCTCAGGGCCGAGTCATAGAATCTGCCGGGCAGTACTCTGTAGTACCCCATCGAGAGCGAGTTGCGCCTGTTAACGAAATGACCAATCAACGCCTGGATACCCTACTTCCGCGCTTAATGGATGAAACAGGACTGGACATGTGGCTGGTAATTAATCGCGAATACGCCGAAGACCCGGTTTATTTCTCGCTGGTACCGCAACCAACCTTTGCTGCACGTCGCACTACCATGCTGATTTTTAATCGGCTGGCGGATGGTACCGTAGAAAAACTGTCGGTTAACACCTACCCATTCGGGTCGCCGTACGAGTCGGTATGGTCCGGCGGCGATTTAGACGAGCAATGGCGGGCGTTGGCAAAACTGATTGTTGAGAAGAATCCACAACGTATCGGCATCAACGTATCCCGCGACTGGCCGGTAGCTGACGGACTAACTAAGGGCTTGCACCAACGTTTGCTGGATGTCTTACCTGTTGATTATGCATCGCGGTTAACCTCTGCCGAAGAGCTGGTGGTGCGCTGGGTCGAACCCCGCACAGAGCAAGAAGCCAGCATTTTGAGTACAGCCGTTGCGCTGGCCCGTGGTGTAATAGCGGAAGCGTTTAGTAATAAAACCATTACTCCCGGAGTCACCCACACCGACGACGTCGCCTGGTTTATTCGCCAACGCTTTGAAGAGCTTGGTTTAGACGCCTGGTTTATGCCTTACGTGACCTTCCAGCGTGCAGGCCGCCAATGTACCGATGACATGCCTTTTTGCAGTAATGGTAAAGGCGTGATTGAGCGCGGTGACGTGCTGCATACCGATGTGGGTATTTGTTATCTTACGATGTGCACTGATACCCAGGAAATGGCTTATGTACTTAAACGCGGTGAGACTGATGCCCCCACCGGCCTTAAAAACGCCCTGGCAACCGGCAACCAATGGCAAGAGCTGCTAACCGCTGAATTTACTGTAGGCCGAACCGGCAACGAAGTATTAGCAGCCACCATAGAAGCCAGTCAAGCCGCCGGTATTAACAGCAGCACCTATACTCACCCCATCGGGTTTTATGGCCATGCGCCGGGGCCAACGATCGGCATGTGGGACAACCAAGGCCCGACGCCAGTGCGCGGTGACTGGCCATTACACGCCAATACTGCATATGCGATAGAAGGCAACATCAAACAGTCGATCCCCGAATGGGATGACCAAACCGTACAAATTATGTTAGAACAAACGGCATTCTTTGCCGGCAATAAGGTTGACGGCAAGAAGGTTACATATAGCGCGGGCCGGCAAACGCAGTGGCACTTGATTCGCTAACACGATTTGACTGACAAACAACGGAGTTCTTTTGAGTCATCACCACAATCATTCACACGGCCATAGCCATGACCACAGCCACCTGCCATCAAAGCGGTTGGGCTGGGCCTTTGTGCTCAATTTTGTCTTTACCATCATTGAGTTTATTGGTGGGATATTAACTAACAGTACCGCCATCTTAGCGGATGCCGTGCATGATTTAGGCGATAGCATCTCGTTAGGGCTCGCCTGGATTTTGAACAAATTGGGCAATAAACAAGCCAACCACCGCTTTACTTATGGCTACAAACGCCTGAGTCTGGTGGGTGCATTTATCAATGCCGTGGTGTTAATTGCCGGCTCGGTGTGGGTATTATTTGAAGCAATTCCGAGATTGTGGAACCCCACCATGCCAGTAGCCGAGGGCATGATCGGGCTGGCAATATTGGGCGTTGCCGTTAATGGCTTTGCGGCCTATAAATTATCCGCAGGTAAAACCCTCAACGAACGGGTCATCAACTGGCACCTGCTAGAGGACGTATTGGGCTGGGTTGCCGTCTTAATCGTCGCCATTGTGTTGCTGTTTGTCGACTGGCCAATTTTAGATCCACTACTATCCATTGCCTTCACGCTGTTTATCCTGGTTAACGTACTACGTAACTTATGGGCAACCATCAAATTATTCGTACAGGCCAACCCTGACCACGCGCTTTATCGTAATGTCGAGCAGGTATTAGCGGACCTGCCGGACGTCACCGATATCCACCACCTACACTTCTGGTCGCTGGATGGAGAATCCCACGTATTAACCGCACATTTGGTGGTCGCACGCGATTTAACCGCCGCCGAATACAGTGAATTAAAAGCTCTGATTGATCACCGCTTAGCAGCCTATAAACTCAGCCACACCACCATCGAGCTGGAGTTCCCCAGCGAAAACTGCCGGGATGAGCTTGTTGACCACAATGCACATTGAGACTATATTCAGACTAAATTCAGTTCATAGAGGTTGCTATGGTGCTTTCTGACAAAATCAAACCGATAAGCTATTTAAAAGCTAACGCCGCCAGGATCTCACTCGAGCTCGCGGAGACTGAGGGTCCCATGTACATAACCCAAAATGGCGAAGCGAAAATGGTGGTGCAAGATATAAAGAGCTTTGAAAAAACTCAGGAACAACTGGCTATGCTTAAAATTTTAGCCTTGGGTAACCAACAAATTGAGAGCGGAGATGTTCAATCGGTGGATGACGCTTTTGACAATCTCGAGCAAACGCTCGCCAGTCGTTCACAGTAAGCGTCCACAGTAATCCTTAATGACTTATTCTGTAAAGCTGACCGCTAACGCGGTTAACGACATTGGTGACATTGTCGACTATATCGCCACCAACGACGCTGAAGCTAAAGCGCTTCATACGCTGAAAGCACTACGATCATTAGTCGCTAGTTTAAGCCAGCATCCGGAGCGCGGCTCATATCCCAACGAGCTGATATCTCTCGGTATTAAAGAGTTTCGCCAAGTCCAGATGCCGCCATATCGGTGTATCTACAGAATCATCAACGCCGATGTGTATGTTCTTATCGTTGCCGATGGGCGCCGCGATATGCAAACATTACTGCAACGCCGCTTATTGCAAGGTTAACTCCCACAACGAATGTTATGTCAAAAGATAAAGCAAAGCTCGAGCAGTTTTTAGCACAAAACAAACCTTTGACCGTATTGACCGGTGCCGGTTTAAGCACCGCGTCGGGGATCCCTGACTACCGCGACCATAACGGCAACTGGAAAAGCGCTCCACCGATGCAGCATCGTGACTTTATGACCGACGAAGCGTTGCGAAAGCGCTATTGGGCGCGTTCGCTGCACGGCTGGCCGGTGCTTTATAATGCACAGCCGAATCCGGCACATAAGGCACTTGCACAGATGCAGAATGAGGGGCTAATCGGCACCATTATTACCCAAAACGTTGATGGCCTGCACCAAAAAGCAGGCGCAACAGACGTCATAAATTTGCATGGTTACGCTAACGACATGATTTGCATGGACTGCGGCGCGCGCTCGCCGCGCATCGACATGCATGAACGCTGCCTGGCGCTCAATCCAGAGTTTGCCGACCTCGATGCCACTGCATTACCCGACGGCGATGCGGACATCGACATGGACTTCTCTCGCTTTAAGATTGCCAACTGCCTTAATTGCAGTGGCTTACTCAAGCCAGATGTGGTGTATTTTGGTGATACCGTACCCAAAGAACGCGTCGCCAAAGCTAGACAAGCGCTAGCCGAAAGTGCCGGATTATTAGTAGTCGGTTCATCACTGATGGTGTTTTCCGGTTACCGCTTTGCCCGACAGGCAAATGAACAAGGCCAGCCCATTGGCATACTAACCCGCGGCAAAACCCGCGCTGATGAGCTGGCAACCTTGAAGATTGACGCCACCATTGCCGATGTTTTGCTATAAACTTATTAAAAACTCGCGTTAAAGGAACACCATGAAAATCATTACAAAAATTGCGCTCGTGGCTACCGCTATTACCATGCCGTTTATGAGTAGTGCCGATGTTGTGTCATCTTCGGAACAGGGTTTTCAGATAAAAATCGAGCAGCCTTATGAGGGAACTGCTGATAGCGGCTATCAACGCTTTGTTAATGACATAAACCAATGGTGGTTGGATGATCACACCTGGTTTGGTGACGCAGAAAAACTGTCTATCGACGCCACTGCGTGGCGGTTGTTTTTGCGAAATCGACGGTAAAAAGCAAGCGCTTCATATGCAAGTTGCCTACGTCGATCCCGGCAAAACGCTGCGTTTAGTCGGCGGCCTGGGACCACTACAATCGTTGGGTATGACCGGTACCATGACCATCAGCTTTAGCGACGGCAAAGTTAAGCTGGATTACATTGTTGGTGGCTACCCCACCACTGACTTTACGCAATTAGCGCCGATTGTTGATAGTGTTTTGCAGCAACAGTTGGCGTCGTTTGCTGCGTTTTAATCAGATAAAACGCGTTAAAAGTCTTTCTTACGCAGGGCCTTCTTCTGGCCCTGTTGTTTTTTCTTCTGTATACGCTTTTCTTTCGCTGCACGACTGGGCTTAGTGGCAATACGTTTTTTCTGCACCCGCGAGACGCTGCGAATGAGCTCAATCAACTGCTCCAGCGCCAACTCGCGATTACGAGCCTGACTGCGCGTTTCTTGTGACTTAATAATGACTTTGCCGCTTTGCGTAATACGGTGATCAGAGCGTTTTAACAGCCGCTGTTTATAAAAATCCGGCAGCGACGATGCCTGAATATCGAAAATCAACTGTGCGGCGGTGGCAACTTTATTGACGTTTTGTCCACCCGCACCGCTGGAGCGAATAAACTGCCACTCAATTTCATGCTCCGGAATTTCGACGCGTTGTGAGACTTTAATCATGGTATTGCCATCGTGTTGAAAGTGAATGTGGTAACTATTGCGATATCAAACACGCTTTTTAAAAGCTGAATAAAACTTACTTTTGTCTCGTTTCCCCACAGCTAAAACGTAAACGACCAACTCATCCTCGACTACGTCATAAACTAACCGGTATCCCGCTGACCGCAGCTTAATTTTGTAGACAGCGTCGTAACCACTTAACTTATCAGCTAAAACTCGCGGCTGCTTCAAACGATCTGCCAACTTTTTTTTGAACTGGCTCTTAACCGCCGAACCCAGCTTATTCCACTCTTTTAAAGCCGCTGGAATAAATTTTAACTTATAGGTCATCCAACGATACCGAGACGGCTTGATCTCTATCGTTACGACGCTCCTCTACGAGCTTACCAAGTTCGTAATCCTCAATGGTATCCATTAACGCTTCATAGGTTGCGGCAGGAATCAGATAAGCAGCCGGCTTGTTGTGATTGAGTACTGCGACCGGTGAGCCGCTTGCCTCTGCAATCAAAGCCGATGGGTTTTTCTTTAATTCTGAAATACTTACAGAAAAGTCAGCGAGTACTTGACGCATATTATGACCTCTATTTGGATCTATATTAGGGTCATATAATAGCCCGTATTTTGAGCCAACACCACATTTTAAGATACTTACTCAAGTAGCGTATCGATTAGCCAAGCCGATAGATTATTGCGGCCACTCAAACCGGATTTAGCATAGACTGATGACGCTTGCTGGCGCACCGTCTTCTCTTTGGTGCTTCTAACTTCAGCTATCTCGTTAAAACTTAACCCCTTGATTAATAAAACGGCCACCTCTTGTTCACTGGGCGATAGTTTCCATTGTTTGAACCAGGATTGTACAGCAGCATAAGAGTCTGGTGCACCGTCTAACTTAACTTGAGACGCTTGGTTTTCTGCACTGTCTTTTTCGCGTTGCTGGTGCCTTGTTAAAGCCTCTTTTACCTGTTGCAGTTCACGGTTACGTCCTAACACTCGTTTCCATAGCACAACAAATGCAGCAATCGAAATAACCACAGTTATTCCCTCTATGGCTAAGTGCCAGGTTGCTACTTGCATATGATAATCCGCCACGACATCAGAAATATTAGCAAACGCGATAAGTAAAAAAATTACCATTAATAGTCGGTCAATTGTCATAAATTCCCCATAACATACTACGCTTAGGACATCTGCCCGATGCATTAATGCCTTAAAAACCCTAGTCTTTAAGATGATATTAACCGATGGAGGCTTTGATGTCTTTGTTCCGCGTCATTCCCGGTAAGTTGTTTTTTAGTCTATTGGCTGTTGCTGTGTTGTTGCTTAGTCTGCCCACCCAAGCCAATAATCCACCACAACAAACGCTACTGCAGTCAACTGTTGAGCGACTCAAAACAGATGGCATGGTTATAGCCACTGATTTTGGCCAGCGCCGATGGCTATCTTCAACGCCTCGATTAAACCTCATGCATTGGCAGACTAACGCTGACAGCTTTGGCGCTAACGAGACCGAACTGGTTCTAGAGTTGGAGTTTCTAAATCCCGCCCAACGCCGCCTTGTTCATCATTCCGAACAGCTGATTCAACAATACCAGCAACTTCAAAACCTGCAGCTTAAGCTAACCGCAAGTGGTGTGATACGTGAACTGTTTTGGCAAGCAAAACAGTTGCGGACTGAACTCGCCTATGCCGAGCAAGTCGTTAACCAATTAAGGCAACTACAACGCCAAACCCAGTCACTAGTGGAGGCTGGCGAGCGTCCGGCATATGCAGGCATTATTGTTACGCAACAACAGCAAACGGCGCAGAGTCAGGTTGCAGAAAAGCAGATAGCCTTACAGCAGATCGAACGCCTTTGGCAACAACTCACCGGTTTTAACGCAGTACCGACGTCACTTGATGAACCTGAACAGGCACAACACGCCACACCAACGCATCCCGAATTGCAACGTCTACAGTTACAATGGCAATTGGCCTTAAATGCAACTCAGCAGAGTATCGCCGCAGAAAAAAGTTGGGGCGTAAATGCGGGGTATAAATACATTGATGCGCCCAACCAAAGCGAAAACCAATGGGGATTGGGTTTTAGCCTGCCGCTTAGTTTTTCTCAGTCGCTTAATGCCAGTGAACTGGTTGGCTTGCAACAGCAACAAAACGAGTTAAACCAATCACTAAGACAGACGCAAATACGCCTTGAGCTCGACATCGTCGACGCACAAAGTCAGTTAGCGCAACTCAAACAACAACATCAAAGTAATCGTCAAAATGCCAAGCTAAGTCAGCAGGCCATCGAACAGCTAAACAACCTGTACCAACAAGGCCAAATCGATACGCGCTTGTACATTGATCGTTTACTTGAGCAATTGTCCTATCAACACGCCGCACAGCTTAGTCAAATCCAAGTCAAGCAAGCCCAGGCATTCGTTAATCAAGCAAAGGGAATTACTTTATGAAGCGTCGTACCCCTTCTCGTCTATCTATTAACCGCATCGCTAATATATTAGGTCTTGCTTTGTTGGGAACAGTAACAGCACCGAATGCTTTGGCAGCACAATCCGTTGCTGTCGAGCAAGTCAGTAACTACGAGCTGCGCCCTCAAACTGCCGAAACAGCCGAAGTAGTTACTTTTTCGCCCGTTACGGGACGTTATCAAACCACCCCGGGTAGCGTATTAACCTTACCCAACCCCTTCGATAATGCCGCGGTCGACTATGCGGTTGTTGATGGCCAGGCACTGGAACCAGGCACCCTAATTGCACAATTAAATGGCCCGTCGGTAGAGCACTTTTTCCATCGTGTTGACATGCTACAAGAGCAATATGCTGTTGCCACCAGACAATATCAAAGCAAAAAGCGCTTATTCGAGAATAACGCGATTGCTGCTGATGAGTGGCAGCAGTTTTTAACGCACTACATTAGCCTGAGTGATACCTTTCACGAAATTAACGTCGTTCTGAACCGGGTCCAACAAACTGGCGAGCAATCCGCAAAACTTATCTCAACGGAAGCGGGTATTTGGCGCACCAGCACTAATAGCCAGCAATTAGGCTCGCTGCATACACAAGAGCGACTCGCTGTGGTCGCCGAAATTCCTTTAGCACAGGCAAAAAGCATCACGCATTTACAAATCAACAGCCTGCAACTACCAGTAAAACAACGCGAACAAACCGTGCGTAATGGCTTTGTTCGCATTTGGAGTGAGCCACCTGGACAAGTGGCATGGACAATTGACCAACGTTTTACCGTTGAGCCTCAAGCGAAACTTGAAAATACCTACCGAGTGCCGGCCAGTGCCATTGCCACCCTGCAAGATCAAGCCGTGGTATTTAGTATCGACAATTCGACGATTAAAGCCGTACCGGTTGAGTTACTTAGCTTGCAAAATGCGCATTACTTTGTGCGATCAGCCACCGCGTTAAACCTTATCGCAACTCACTCTGTTGCTGCTCTTAAGGTGATAGCTGATGAGCAGGAGGCGCAGTAATGATTGGCCGTTTACTGAGCTTTTCGCTAAAAAATCGTTTATTTATTTTTATTACATTTTTACTAATAATAGCCGCTGGCATTCAATCCGTTCGGCAGTTACCCGTAGACGCCTTCCCGGAGATCTCACCGACTCAGGTTAACGTCATTTTACGCGCCCCCGGCATGGCCGCCGAGCGGGTAGAAAATCAAGTCACTCACCCATTAGAAACAGAACTCCTGGGTATACCGAATCAAACAATTTTACGCTCGACAACCAAATATGGGATTACCTCCATAACGCTGGACTTTGAAGAGGGCACAGATATTTATTGGGCGCGCCAGCAAGTTGCAGAAAAACTCGCTGCGGTAAGCAAGGATTTACCCACCGGTATTCAAGGCGGTATGGCGCCAATGAGCACGCCGTTGAGCGAAATGTTTATGTTCACGGTAGAAAACCCAGACATGAGCCTCACACAAAAACGTCACTTACTGGATTGGGTTATTCGACCCACGTTACGCACTGTCGAAGGTGTTGCTGACGTTACCAATCTTGGCGGTAAAGTCAGAACCTTTCAGTTTACGCCGTCTGCGGCTAACTTGAGTGATGCCGGAATCTCCCTGGAAAGAGTAAAGGACGCCCTTGCTGATGCTAATCAAGTCGGTAATCTCGGCCGTATCACACAAGGTACCGAAACCTTCAGCGCAAGAGTGACCGGACGTGTCGTATCGCTTGACGATCTGGCCGCTATTAACGTGACCAATCAGCAACAACAAGTGTATCGGCTGGATCAGCTTGGCGAGGTGACACTCAGTTACCTACCCCGGTTTGGGGCCATTACCAAAGATGGCGAAGAGGCTGTTGAAGGCCTGATTGTGGGCTTAAAAGGTGCCAATGCAGCAGCCGTGGTCGACGCTGTGGAGCAGAAACTAGCCCAAATTCAACCAAGCCTGCCGGAAAACACGGACATCAATGTGTTCTATAACCGAAAAGGCCTTATTGACACTGCCATAGCAGGTATCTCTGATGCACTGATGCAGTCGATTGTTTTAGTTGTCGCGGTATTAGTGTTCTTCTTACGCAATGTGCGCGCCTCAATTTTGGTCTCGTTATCGATTCCTGTAGCCGCGCTTATTACCTTTATTTGCTTGCAGTTACTGGGATTATCGGCAAACTTAATGAGTTTAGGCGGCCTCGTTATTGCCATCGGGATGATTGTTGACTCATCAGTCGTGATTACTGAGAAAATCGAAACGGAATTAAACTCCCAAAAACAACTTCCCGTGCTGCACAAGATTTACCGTGCCAGTTTGTCTGTTGCTCCGTCAGTGGTTAGCGGTACCGTCATCATTATTTTAGTATTTTTACCCCTGCTCACGTTGACCGGGCTTGAGGGCAAACTGTTTTCACCGGTGGCTTTGACCATTGTTATCGCTATTACCGCAGCGTTAGTCACTTCACTAACACTGATTCCGGCGCTGGGCTCGTTATTAATGCGTCCTAAGAACCGTCGCAACAAGTCTCTCGAACGGATGCAAGACCGCTACCAGCGTATTTTATCAACTGCTATCAAGCGCCGAAATGCCACCCTGGCGGGGTTTGCCGCGATACTCGGTTTAAGCGTCTTTAGTTTTATCATGGTGGGTAAAATTTTTATGCCGACGATGGACGAAGGTGACATTATCGTACAGCTGGAAAAATCACCAACCATCTCGCTACCAGAGTCCGTGGCGTTAGACACCCAGGTAGAGCGGCAACTACTCGCTAAGATCCCGGAGATCAAACAAATTGTGGCACGCACAGGGTCAGATGAACTGGGTTTAGATCCCATGGGGCTTAACGAAACAGACGTGTTTATGGAGCTTAACCCCAAAGACAGCTGGCGTTTTGACAGCAAGCAAGAACTCATTGACGCCATTCGCGAGGTGGTATCCGCCTATCCGGGCATGAATGTTAACTTCACCCAGCCTATTCAAATGCGTATTTCGGAAATGTTAACCGGCAGTAGCGGTGATGTCTCGATTAAAGTGTTTGGTGATGACATGAACACGCTGGCCAATATTACCGATAAAGTCATTGAGCAAGCCGAACAAGTGCAAGGTGCGGTCGATGTGCAGGCCAGTGTAATAACCGGCGCTCGTTTTTTAAGCATCGTACCTAACATGCAGCAACTTCGTTATTACGGTATTTCCAAACAAAATTTTAGTGAGTTTATCTTGTCACAACTCAGTGGTTTTCCTGTCAGTGAGGCCGTTGACGGACGTATTCGCACTCCTATCGTGATGGGTTCACAAAAATCAGCGGGTAACTATCACTCTGTCAGCAACATCGAGTCGATGTCTATCGTAACTGAAAACGGCGAGACCGTTGCCCTTCAACAACTGGCTGATATCACGTTCGAGCGTGGACCTGCCATTATCGAGCGCGAAAATTCTAATCGCTATGCATTAATTACCAGCAATGTTGAAAATCGCGATGTGGTCGGCTTTGTCGACGAGCTACAGCAACGCATCAAAGCTAACGTAGACCTTGAGCCTGGCTATTTTATTGAATACGGCGGTGAGTTCGAAAACCAGGCCCGTGCCAGTGCCAATTTACTCATGGTTATTCCGGTTGCCCTGCTATTGATCGTCATCTTATTGTTTAGCTCGATGGGATCAATGGGCCTAACGACGATTGTGCTGACCAACATACCCTTTGCCTTAAGTGGCGGCGCCATTTCGCTGTGGCTGAGTGGCGAATACATGTCCGTACCCGCCTCTGTCGGTTTTATTGCATTGATGGGGGTTGCCATCCTCAACGGCATCGTCATGATTAGTCACTTTGAGCAGACCCGGGTACATTTCAGTGACTTCCGTAGCTTGGTGATTGAAGGCGCAAAAGACCGCCTGCGACCGGTATTAATAACTGCTATTACAGCAATTTTTGGTCTGATCCCGCTATTAATGTCGAGTGGTCCAGGTTCGGAAGTGCAAAAACCACTGGCAGTGGTGGTCATTGGTGGGTTAATTACAGCAACTCTGGCCACGTTATTATTACTGCCTATTTTATACTTACTAGTGAACAGGAAGTCAGGCGATGCCTAATAAGTTATTAAAACTCTATTTAAGCCGCGAACAAAAAGCAGACTTAGTCGACTGCCTAATCCAGCTCGATGTTATAAGCGGCTTTAGCTTCTACGATATTGACGGCTTTAGCCGCAACCACGAGCGCTTTGATATCGACGAGCAAGTTCGCGGTGCGCGGCGTATGGTGATGGCAGAAGTTATTTGCTCCAACGAGGATGTTCATTGTATTCAAGAAGCTATATCGCAGCTTCATTTTAAAGAGCCCATGCGTTATACACTACAACCGTTAGACGACGTTGGTCATTGGCTTTAAAAAAGTTAGCCCCCAGGCACCTTAAACAGAAAGATGCTTGGGGGAGAGGTCACAGTCTGGAAAATAACGTCCTTTTTTGAAATTTGCTTGGCACTCACCGTAATTACTCCGCAATGAACAACACAGAGGAATTCTAATTACTGGAGTTTTCGGGGGTAGATACAGAAAAGAGTTAAAAAGCTAGATCAGTCAGCAGAACGGCGAGCGATGTGTTCCCTCAGGTGGCGGCAAAGTTGTTGTAGAAGCTGTTTGTTAGCGTCGGTTAGTTCAAAGGAGGCATTCACCCGTAAACAATGATTAAACTCATCCTGTAACGCGAACAATTTACCCGGAGCCAGCGTAATATTTTTATCCAGCGCTTCCCGGTATAACACCGTGGTATCGACGCTGGCGTCAAACTCCAACCACAAAAAATAACCGCCACTATGGTTATAGATTTTGGCAATGTCGCTTAGCTGTTGCTGCAAAAACTCGTGCATTTTACGTTTTCGGGAAGCCAGCGTTTTGCGTAATTCTTTAAGGTGCTTCTCGTAATTTTTTGTCGAGAGATATTCCACTAAGGATAACTGAATAGGCGCGCTGGTCGCTAAGGTGCTCATTAGCTGACGTTTTTGTACTTCCAGTGCGCGGTTACTGGCTGCCACCCAGCCAATACGAAACTCGGCCACAAGCGATTTAGAAAATGACGAACACAGCATGACGTTATTGCTGTTATCAAATTGCTTTACTGCCAGCGGTGCCGTGTCTCCTTCATACAACTCGCTGTACACATCGTCCTCAATTAACACAACGTTGTACTTTTCCAGCAGTTGCGCCACCTGCTGCTTCTTTTCATTGCTAAGCGAATAGCCCACCGGGTTTTGAAAATTCGACATTAACCAGCAGGCCTTAACATCATAGCTCTGAAATGCCCGCTCCAGAGACGACATATCGAGCCCACGTTCAGGATCAACCGCCACAGAAATAGCTTTAAGACCAAGCCGCTCTAGGGTCTGCATCGCACCATAAAAGGCCGGAGCTTCAATCACCACCCAGTCGCCGGGTTGAGTCGCAGCCTGAAGACTCAAACTCAGCGCCTCCAGTGCCCCTGCGGTTATTACAATTTCATCGGGCGAAATATTCATCCCCTGCGCCGCGTAACGCTTAGCAATTAAATGCCGTAACTCTTCGTTACCAGGTGGCAGGTTATCCAGCGCATTCATTAAAGAAGACTGTTTTGCTGCTGACGCAACCGCTTTATTCAGTTGATAGCGCGGAGACAAGGAAGGATCAGGATACGCAAAGCCTAAACTCAACGTATGAATATTACGGGATGCCTGCAGCACTTCAAAAACAAAGTCGTTCACACTAACCGCTTCGGTTGGCTGAATAGAATGAGACTGATTTTGAGGATGTTTTACCGAGGCAGAAACGCTGTAGCCTGAACGCTCACGCCCCGCCAGAATGCCCTGAGACTCAAGCATTTGATAAGCGTGCAAAACCGTCATCAGGCTATAACCTGACTGTTCCGCTTGTCTTCTTAAAGAAGGTAGCTTTTCACCGGGCAACCATATGCCTTTCTCAATTTGAAGCCTTAGCTGATTTGCCAGTAGCTCATACTTTTTCATGAAAACACTCTGATGAACCGAACGAGCTAAATAATAACAGATTATTGTTTTAACTGTTATAGAAAACCCGTTACGGCAAAATCAAAGCAGAAAGGCTTTTACATCATTCGTTTTAGTGTTCCATCTTTTATAATAAACTGATGAATGAAAGCCATACCGATATGACCTGCAACTAGAAACAATAAGCCCCAGGCTATGTAAGAATGCAGATTACCAATGTTTATCAGCCAGCTAACTTCCTCACCTTTAGCAATAACTTCAAGGTTAAATGCGCTCAGCCCATAACCGTTACCCACCATGTAACAAATTCCGGTCACAGGCATCAATACCAACGCCGCATACAACAAACCGTGACCGATTTTTGCCAGAACACCAATAATAGATTCATGCTCGGGCCGGTTGCCCTTTTCTTTGACAGCCCAACCTAAGCGTAAAACAATAAGTACCAATAGTAGTGAACCAATGGATATGTGCCAGGGAACCAGCGTTTCACCCACCCAGTGCTCGCCATTGTTAATACGGTCAAAAAATTTTAGGAATTGCCAGCCAACCAGAATTGCCATCGACCAGTGAAAGAAGCGCGTTATAGAACCATAACGCGCTTTAGAATCATTCATCATTTTGAGTTACCCATATCAATCAAATATCGTCTTAGGCTACCTATCTGATATTAGTATGAGAATGCACATTTTCTTAAAATGTTTTTCAGAAAGTTAAAACTCCACACATATCTTACCAAAGTGCTTGCCAGACTCCTCGTAACGGAATGCATCCGCTAATTCTTCCAGAGCAAAAGTTTTATCAATTACCGGCTTCACACCGTTAGCTTCTAAAGCACGCACAAAGTCTTTCTGATTGTCGCAGCTGCCAACAATTAGACCCTGTAGTCGTGCCTGCTTAGCCATTAGTTTAGCGGTTGGAACCTCACCTTCACTTCCGGTTAGCACACCAATTAACGCAATGTGCCCCGCTATCGCCACCGCATTGATAGATTGTGGCAAGGTGCCAGGACCGCCAACTTCAATCACATGGTCGACACCACGGCCATTGGTTAATTTACGAACCGTTTTGCCCCATTCTGGGTCTTCTTTGTAGTTAATCAGATGATCCGCTCCAAGCTCTTTATATTGTTGAAGTTTGTCATTAGAAGACGATGTAGCAAATACTGTTGCGCCCAGGCTCTTCGCTAACTGGCAGGCAAATACGGATACGCCACCACTGCCGAGCACCAATACCGTATTGCCCGGCTTAATGCCACCATCAACAACCAGAGCGCGCCAAGCCGTTAACCCCGCAGTCGTCAAAGTGGCTGATTCAGTATGACTATAACCCTTCGGCTGATGGGTAAAGAACTGAGTCGGACGCACCACAACTTCGCGAGCGTAGCCATCAATGCCATCACCCGGCGTGTTGTGAAAGTCGCCCACTGGTGCCGGGCCACTTTGCCAGTAAGGGAAAAAGGTAGAAACAACATTGTCCCCTACCGCGAATTCTTCCACTCCTTCGCCAACGGCTTCAACAACACCTGCGCCATCAGACATCGGAATGCGCCCATCTTCCGTTGGAATAAAACCAGACGCTACGCCGTAGTCATGAAAGTTAAGCGAGCTTGCTTTAACTTTAACGCGAATTTCTCCCGGACCAGGCTGGCCAGGGTCTTCCATTTCGGTTACCTGAATATTATCCAGACCAAACGGTTTTTTGAGTCGTAGCGCTTTGATCTTCTTAGTCATGTTGGTAATCCTTTAACTAGAGTGTGTGTTCAATTGTAGTTCTTAAGAGGGGGATCGGATCAATTACACTGAACTTGCACAATATTGATCTACGACAAACCAACCTTAAATATCAGGTCGAAATTCAAATATCAATTGATATCCAAAAATCATAAGCTACTCTTAAATTCAAGGTGTTTAGACATTCAGTCTAAAATCGTTATAAAAAAGGAGATATCTCATGGCCAACCCAAATATTCCAGGCTTCGAGATTAGAAAAACTGCACCCGAGGGATTCGAGCACGAACCCGACGCAACTTCCGGTTACTGGCATCATCGACCACAAAACACGTTGCCCCCGCATGATTTCATCGGCCCCTATGCAAGACATCGCCCCTTACCTACCCCGGGCGTGGAAAAACGAAAAGCCTATATCGTTGGTGGTGGTATTGGTGGTCTGGCCGCTGCCTTTTACTTAATCCGGGATGCACATATGCCGCCAGAAAACATCACTATTCTGGAAGAAATGGCGGTCGAAGGTGGCTCCATGGACGGTTCTGGCAATCCGGAAGACGGTTATATCGTTCGCGGGGGCCGTGAAATGAACTGGAACTACGACACTCTGTGGGATATGTTTCAGGACGTACCCGCGGTCGAATTGCCTGAAGGATATTCAGTCCTCGATGAATACCGAATGGTTAACGACAACGACCCTAATTACTCGAAAGCCCGGTTAATGCATAACTGCGGAGAGATCATGGATTTCACCGACTTTGGTCTCTCGAAATCCCAGCAGCGTGAAATGATACGGCTGCTCCTTAAACGCAAAGAAGAACTCGATGATATCACCATTGAGGAATACTTCAGCACAGGCTTTCTTGAAAGCAATTTTTGGTCGCTTTTCCGCAGTATGTTTGCCTTTAAGAACTGTCATAGCTTATTAGAAACTAAGCTCTATATGCATCGTTTCCTCGATTCCATTGACGGATTTGGTGACATGTCGGTTCTTGTCTTCCCGAAATACAACCAGTTCGATACTTTCATTAAACCGTTAGCTAATATGCTACGCGATAAAGGCGTAAAATTTCAGTTGAATACCCGCGTGTATGACCTCGAGATGACGGAGTCTAGCGGCAAAAAAACAGTTACGGGGATACTCTGTGCCGTAGCAGGCGAAGAGCAACGCATTGACGTAGCAGATGGCGACCTGGTCTTTGCACTCACCGGGTCAATGACAGAAAACACCGCCTATGGTGACATGAATACTGTGCCAGATTTGAAGGTAGACCGTCATGATCCAGGCGAGAACAGCGGTTGGAGCCTCTGGAAAAATCTTGCCGAAAAATCCCCCGTATTTGGTAAACCAGAGAAATTTTACGGTGACGTTGATCAATCGATATGGGAATCCGCAACGCTAACCTGTAAATCCTCTCCTCTGGTGGATAAATTGACGGAGCTTTCGGTCAACGATCCTTATTCAGGGCGAACAGTGACGGGTGGAATCATCACCTTCACCGATTCTAATTGGTTTCTGAGTGTCACCATCAACCGTCAGCCACATTTCCCGGGCCAACCTGAAGATACGTTGGTAGTTTGGGTATATGGCCTGCTGATGGACAAGGACGGAAATTTTGTGAAAAAACCTATGCCGCAATGCACAGGTAAAGAGATTCTCGCGGAACTCTGTCATCATCTCGGCATAGAAGACGAACTGGAAGCAGTTGCGGCCAGAACAAAAGTCCGCACCGCCCTCATGCCCTACATTACCGCTCAATTTATGAAACGTGCGGCCGGAGACCGACCTCAGCCAGTACCTGAAGGGTGTACCAATCTGGGTCTAGTCGGGCAATTCGTTGAGACTCGAAACGACATTATTTTTACTATGGAAACTTCCATTCGCACGGCACGTGTTGGAGTCTATAAGCTACTCAACATTCCTAAACAGGTACCGGATATTAGCCCAACACAATATGACATCCGAAACATGATTAAAGGTGCAAGGGCGATGAATAATGGTAAACCCTTTATGGGCGAACGTCTGTTACACTGGTTCCTCGATAAGACTTATTTTGCTCATATCCTACCCCCCTTACCAGATTCTGAGAGCTCTAAACATGAAATGCTGGCACAGGAAGTCGGAGAGATTTTGAGTAAAGGAAGCGAGGCAGTCAAAGGAGTTGGAGCTTGGATTACCAAGCTTCGCGGCAGCTTTTCTAATAAAGATAAGTAAACAAAACGATAACGACGCGTCAAAAAGGCGCGTCGCTTGAGAGGATTTAAAAATGACGTATACGGCTCGGCGCCTAACGAGGCGTGAACAACAAGAGCAAACCCGTGTTCGCCTAATTGACGCCGCCAATCGCATGTTCGCAGAAGGAGGAATAATTGCCGCCTCTCTGCGAAACCTCTGTGCACGTGCGGGTTTTTCTCAGGGAGCGTTTTACTCGAACTTTACGAGCAAAGACGAACTCTTGCTCTCAGTCATCGAGAGACATATCCAACAGGAAGTCTCACTCATGCAAGAGCTAGTATCTAAATCAGATAGCGAGGGTATTGATGGAGCATTGGATCGATTAGCCTACCGCTTGTCGGAGCTGGCGCGTGATCTACAATGGTCGCTTCTCTCCGTTGAACTACAACTTCATTCCCGACGCGACCCGAGTTTCGCTGAGCGTAGTGAAAAAGTTAAAATGGCGAGTCTCCGAGAATTTTCTATTCTGTTGGAAAACCTGATTAATCGTCACAATCTGACCCCAGTTATGCCAGTTTTTGATCTCGCGAGAGGTCTATACGCACTCTGGTCAGGACTAGCATTACAAGGATCGATTAAGGAAGCGTTGCCCCGAGATCAGGTGTTCCTCTCTTTTTTACGTAACATGATCGTCACGCCGAGTACTTAAAGCGGTTTGCGATATTAAAACGAGCCTGAGTTGGCTCAGCTTAATTTTAATACAAGGGTTAAACTTTAAGCATGCAGGAAAACGGCTATATTCATTTTAATCAGGCTGAAGGTCGCGATTGTTTAACCTTGGGTGGAGACTGGACAGTCGCCCATTACATTGACCTAAAAAAACAGCTGGCTAACCTGGGTGACGTACCGCAGTCAGTAACTTGCAATATTGAGTCGATGAAAAAACTCGATACTGCGGGAGTACAGTTATTATACCGCGCCTTAGGTGAGCACAAGTTACGCCAATTGCCTTTAACTGAGCAACAACACAATCTGATTGATACAGTTATTAATGCCTGCAGTAATCAGGAGCCGCCGTTGCCCCCCAAAAGTAACGGCTTTGTCAAAATGCTCGAACGGATCGGCATCTTCAGCTCAAATCTCTATCGCAACCAGCGCGACTTACTTGGATTTATGGGCGCTACCCTGCAAAGCGCCGCTCAAGTGATTGGACGTCCGTCACGTTGGCGAGTAACCGCTTTTGTAGCGCAGCTAGAGGAAACCGGTTTAAACGCGTTGCCTATCGTGGCGCTATTAACCTTTTTGGTCGGCGCGGTAGTTGCTTTTTTAGGTGCAACCGTGCTCAGCGATTTCGGTGCCAGTATATACACCATAAACTTGGTCGGCTTTTCCTTTTTACGCGAATTTGCTGTTTTACTTACCGCAATTATGCTTGCCGGGAGAACAGCCAGTGCTTTTACCGCTCAGCTTGGTTCAATGAAAGCTAATGAAGAAATTGATGCGTTACGTGCCCAGGGACTGAATCCACTTGAACTCCTCGTGTTACCGCGAGTGCTTGCTATGCTTGTCAGTTTGCCGGCTTTGACTCTTGTTGCGATGGCGTCGGGTATTGGCGGAGGTATGGTAATTTCCGCTCTGACATTGGATATTTCGCCAGCGCTTTTCCTCCATATATTTGAGCGCGATACCGGAATAAATCACTTCTGGGTAGGAATGATCAAAGCCCCGGTGTTTGCCTTTGTAATTGCGATTATTGGCTGTAACGAAGGCTTTAAAGTCAGCGGCAGCGCGCAGTCAGTTGGGGAACACACGACCTCCAGTGTGGTTCAATCAATCTTTATGGTAATTTTGCTCGACGCTCTGTTTGCTCTTTTCTTTATGGAGATTAACTGGTGAGTGACATAGCTATAGCCGTGCGCAACCTGCGTAATCAGTTTGGCCAACATGTGGTACACGAGGGGCTTGATCTCGATGTCTATCGAGGCGAGGTACTAACAGTGGTCGGCGGCTCTGGCTCGGGCAAATCAGTGTTAATGCGCAGCATTTTGGGGCTAACCCAACCGACTGCTGGCAGCATTCAAATCTATGGCGAGGATGTACTACGACTCTCTGCCGCTGAGCGCCAACGAGTCGATAGAAATACCGGGGTACTCTTCCAAAAAGGCGCGCTTTTCTCGTCATTAAATGTGCGTGAAAATATCGCACTGCCCTTGCGTGAACACCTAGGAATGAACGCCAATGACGCCGGTGATATCGCCTCGCTTAAACTGGCTCTGGTCGGGCTGGATGCACAAACGGCGGAGACGATGCCGCAATCATTATCCGGTGGTATGATAAAACGAGTTGCCTTAGCCCGCGCACTCGCTCTGGATCCGGATATTTTGTTTTTAGACGAGCCTACAGCAGGGCTTGACCCTATTGGAGCCGGTGAATTTGATTCGCTGTTACAGACACTGCAACAAGCACTTGGATTGACTGTGTTTTTGGTCACTCACGATTTGGATAGTATTTATCAGGTTAGTGATCGGGTGGCGGTATTGTCGCAGAAAAAAGTACTGGTAGTGGATACTCTTGATAAAGTCGCCGCGTATCAGGATCGCTGGGTACAAGCTTATTTTCACGGCCCGAGAGGCAGAGCTGTAAGTAATCAACAAATGAGGCCAGAACATGGAAACTAAAGCACATCATGTGTTAATCGGCAGTTTTGTGCTGATTATAAGCGCAGCTTTTATCAGTGTCGTCCTATGGCTGGGTAAAGCCAGTATCGACAGTGATTATGCCTATTACGAAGTTGTTTTCAACGATGAGGTTAGCGGCTTGAATCCCGGTAGTGCGGTGGAATACAGCGGCATTAAAGTCGGCGATGTGGTTAATCTGCGCTTGGATCCTAACGACCCAAGGGTGGTACGTGTACGCATTCGGGTGACTACAGATACACCGGTTAAAGATGACACCGGCGCACGGCTGGGGCTGGCCAATATTACCGGTAATGCACTTATTCGCTTATATGGCGGTTCGCCAGACAGTTCTCCCTTAAAAGGTAACGAAAAAAATCCCGCGTTGATTGTGGCTGACCGCTCAGCACTTAACCAATTATTCGCGAACAGCGAAAGCTTGCTTCAGGATGTAAACCTGTTTGTCCAGAACATCAATAGTATGTTCTCTGAAGAAAATACCCAGCGCGTGGCGGCAACATTAAGTAACGTAGAATCTATCACCTCGGCACTGGCCGCTCGAGAAGATGATTTACAGGGCATCGCGGAAGGCTTGCACCAGACCATTGATGAGTCGCGCAGGAGTATGGCCGCATTCACACGCTTTGCAGACCAAGGCCAACAGTTGCTCGATAGGCACGGTGACGAAACCTTTATTGAGATGCAAAAAACGCTTCAGGCAATGCAAAAAGGGAGCAAAGAGCTGACTCGTATTATGAATGAGAATGAAGAATCGTTGGAAGAAAGCGTCCGTGGATTGAAGGAAGTTGGACCGGCGGCGCAGGAATTGCAACGAACCTTACGTGTTATTAATCGCATTGCGGAGCGACTAGAAGAAGAGCCTGGGTCATTTCTACTGAGGCGTGGACAAGTCGAGGAGGTTGAGAAATGAAATTGTACCTGAGGCACGTCATGCTGAGCCTTATAATTACTTCATTAGGAGCATGTTCGGTGCTACCCGAAGCCGAGCAAATTCAAATCTATCATTTACCAATTGATGGTTCACTAAAAACGATATCAGAACCAAGACTAAACACGGCGCTAAGTGTAGCGGAACCAGACACGCTGCGTTCGCTCAATACCTCGCGTATTAGTGAATTCAGTAATGTTCAGATCCAACGATACTACGCAGGAGCCCGCTGGGCCGATCGAGCACCAACCCTGGTACAGCAAAGTATGATGCAAACCCTGCAAAGTACTGACTTGTTTTCGCAGGTAGTAAATGCAGAAAGTGACTTGTCTGCTGATTACCTTATTCACAGCAACCTGCGAGCTTTTCAAATAGAAAATTCCGAAGCAGGCGAGAAAGCTCACGTAATCTTGCATGTCACTCTGGTTAGCCAACTTGATCGACAATTATTAGGAAGTACATTATTAGCAGAACAAGTTCCAGTGGCCGGCTCTTCAATGCAGGACACCACCGCCGCCCTGGGTGAAGCTATGGATAACATAAACACCGAACTGTCTGAGTGGATCTATATGCTTCTTAAACCGAAATCGGACTAAGTTCGCGAATATATGGGATAGGACGTCTTCGTCCTATCTTCATAACAAACATGACGTGACTCACGGGTTACGTGATTCTGCGCTTCTGAACGGTACCATAGGCTAAAAATGCGTTGTAGGCTGGCAAAACAAGAATAGCCTTGGGGTTTCCAGCCGCCAGAAAGAACTCTTGCCTTGTAAGTTGAAATAAACTTTTTCCACCTGAGGCTTCATTTCCACCATCAGTTGGATCCGCAGTCCATAACTGGAAGGCCAACCAAAGCAGATAGAGTCCACCGACGATCTTTATTACCAAAAATAATTTTTCAGACGTATACAAGACTGTTGCCAACCCTGTAGCAGCAAGAGTAATCATTCCAACGAATGCGATCAGCCGACCAATACCAGCACAGCAAGCAACTTTGACACCGTAACGCTTTGCATTCGCCATTGAAAGAAGGTTGTTTGGGCCAGGTGCCATATTCAAAGCAAAGCTTGCTGGAATGAATAAGAGGATTGTCATTAAAGTCACAATTAACTCTCCTTGGGAACTAGCAACTGCTTTAACTAAACTACCTCATTTACTGAGTTTATATCAACACACAAAACGGGTTGGTTCGACGTTCCGTGATTATTCTGAATACACTTTACAAGACCATTAGAAAGTGTACATTGTACACTTAGAGTGAAAAGCTAAGGAGTGGCGAAGCAGTTGAAAGGGGAATTAAAATGAGCATATTTAAAAACTTAAAAGCGTCATTAACCGAGACCGTGGAAATTGAAAAAGGCCGCAAAGAACCTAGCAAAACATGCCGATTTGAAGTTGCGGATGTTAAAGCGATCCGCGCAAAACTTAATGTTTCACAAGCTGAGTTTGCGGAGGCTTTAGGGACAAGCCTGGATACAGTAAAAAGCTGGGAAAGCAAACGAAGAAACCCAACAGGTATTTCAGCAAAAGTACTGGATACCATCGAAGACAACCCGCAGGTATACTACGAGATTGCGTCGCACTAATTGCGGCTCAGCCCTGACGTGAACGTCAGGCTGCGCGAAAGGAAAACACAAAAAAGCCGCTCGAGAGAGCGGCTTTTTATATGGAATTGGTGGAGCTGGCGGGAGTCTTATTTTAACGAATTTCGTCCACGCACTACAAAAGGTTATTTAAAGCTATTCCCAAGCCAAACCGTGTTTGCTTATGATTATAGTCAATTAAACTCTCACCATAGCCAGTGAAAACGCTCGCGTACCCATAAAACTTACCCCACAAAGGGAATGAAAAACTTACTTCTGCGGAGCCTCGACCAGTCTCAATCGCATGATTTAATCTAAAGCCGTATTCAAATTGACCATCATTATACCCAGCCGAAAACTCATAGTTTCCGACATAATCTTCTATATTCGGGTGGCCTTGTTGATCAAATCATTATTGAGGGTAAACTCCCCCTTTCCCCAACTCGGGGTTAGCGCACCATTTCGCTCACAGGCATACCAAGGCGTGTTAATTTATTAAGTACGGCGACACGTACATAACCCTCACCGACTTGCGCATTGTAGCTATGATAGCGGAACCTATCTCCGGTAAGGATTTTGAACCGCCACATTGCGGTTTCCGCTAATGAACGTTGGTGGTAACCGGTATCATGCTTCCATTGCGCTAACTGGCCTTGCTTCAAGGCTTTAACTGCGTTGTTTCGCGGGTGGTCACCACGCCAGTATCTGGCGTTGCTGCGCGGCGGTATACAGGGTATTGCGTTCTTACGGGCTATTTCCCGGTAACATTCTTTGGTGTCGTAGGCTCCGTCGCCGGTTACCTTGCCTACTTTTCGGCGGCCCATTTTCTTTAGC
>NZ_SNXI01000006.1 GCF_004362895.1 Idiomarina aquatica
ATCGGGGATCGGCGTCAAGAGGTAATCGGTAAATTGGCGATCAATCGCTCATTTATTGGACAGTTCTAAATCCGAATATTGGTGCGGAATAACGGGTATACCGCAATAGCGTCTCGACTTGCCAACTCCGCTGCGCTGCCCTTCCAAGTATCCGAATGTAAAGAGCCTTTATGTCGATTCTTTTTGCCAATCACCCAGTTCGAGTCATTGTCATTTCTATTTGTGTGTTCGTCATCATCTCTGGCCGCCGCATTGATTCTGGCACGGAAATCTACCTCACTTTCTAAAGGGCGTTTCACGTCAAAGCGAAGACCATGAGACTCATACCGATAGCGTGAGGTAACTCCACGAGCCGAGGGGTTAGGCTCAATAAAATACGACAATGTTACACGCATTTCCACGGAAGTTTCGCCAAGTGCTTCGAGCTCTTGTAGGGGCCAAGGCAGATTGTGAAGTTTCATATCACGGAGCTGAGGTTCTTTTCCCTTTTCGCGTTTGAACGGATTTAAAAACTCTTCACAGATCATGGTTAGTGAATTATCTGTGCTCCATATGGCTCGTTCGATGCTCGGCTCACCAAATCCGCAATGTCTTACTAATTCTGTTGTCTGTGCCTTGGTCGGCTCTCCTTTAGCTGGAAGAAACATGCGTTTCATGGCGTCCGTCCACTGTGCTGAGTGTACTATCAACCCTCGAATACTCTCACACCATAGTTCGGGATATCTTGCCATCAACTCGGCAGCCATTTTTGCGCAAAGAGCTGAAGCTGCGCTTGTTGCATTGCTCGTAGTAAACATACGCTCGGCTGGATTCAAATGAGTAGTGAGCAGGCTCAGGCTCCTCATCCAAGCTGCACCAATACCATCTTGGGCAACATTGCCACCTTCAAACACTACATCTGGTTTGAGTGGCCAATGAGACTGCCACGTCTGTGATGTCGTACTAAATGGACTTAATCCGCCTAATTCTGCAATTGGTGTATAATGTTGGGTATCAGCTTCAGTAATTCGTGTAAGGTTAGTCATTGCTCCGACGGTTAGCGCATTCCATGCTTGTGCAGGATCGTGGATACCGTCGGTTGCATTGCTGTGTGGATATTCCATCCAGGCATTGGCATCGTTGATATTGCCAGCAGATATAACAAATAGCCTTGGACTCTCACTTTGTTCATCAGCATCGTATGCAAGTCGATCAATAGTAGCTGACCAGGCAGAGGGACGGCCTCTGTCCCGATTGTCTCTCGCTGTAATAGCCATACTGTAAACTCGTTTACGATGTGGCGCAGCTATGGTTGTTCGATAGACGGCCTCTGATGTCAGGTATCCGTGTAACTGAGCATCTCCGCCATTAGCACCGTCCTGCGGTATAAGTTTAACTGATTCTAGACGATGTGATACGCCGACAGGCGAGTTGGTTTCAAGCACTTCCGACAGATTTCCAAGTACAGCAAGCCCGGCCATTTCCGTGCCGTGCCCCTCGATATCGTTTACTCCCCATGCGGGATCAACGCTATGCTTATCTTCATTTGAAATGAGTTCTTTTAACAAGGGGTGGCCATTGTTTACGCCAGTATCAAATAAGCACACATACGGCACATCTTGGTCTGGCATTATTAAACGCTCCCTCAGATCATCTACCCACTGTGGCTGCTCATCAGGTGCTAAGTCATCAAAAAATTCTGCTGTTTCTTTCGCTCGACGTAATTCTGCAATGCTGTTTAAAGTCATTACCGAGCGTTTCATTTGCCCTACAGAACCATAAACTAGTAATACAGAACGTTCGGGAAAGTATAGCTCGCCAGGCGCAAGGCGAAAGCCGAGCCCCTCCGCCATTTCTCTAAATTGATCAACCACACCAATACGATCGTCTCGTATAGGCAGCCAGACCTCCCACCAAAGGTGTTCTTCGTCATCTGTTGGCATGGAGTCGGAAGAGTCTGTCCACAATGCGTGTATTGTTGCCGCGCGAATCTCATAAATTGCGTTCAGGAGTTTACTATTAGCCGGGCCACTTTTTTTATCATTGCTTTCATCTAAATAAGCAGTAATGAGTTTCTCAAACACTTCGAGTTTACCATCAGGCACAAATACGGTCGCAAAGGTTCTATTAACGTCGTGGCGGACATTTCGCAGTTCGATTCCTGAGCGCTCTCTGGCTAAAGACTCAAAAGCCAACTCAACATCAGGGAAGCTCTCAAACTCAATTTGTAAGCCAAAACCTTCCTCAACACCAGCCAGCCTTTGCTGAGCTGCTGCATCATTCAAAACTGATGTTAATTGCTTAATTTTATTCAGCAGCGCGCCACCATGTGCGTTTCTATCTCTATCGGGTATGACTTTGCCACTACCGCCTCTAGGTGGTGAAGTAAAACGCTCTGGCTGTGCGCTGTTTTGAAAAATAAAATGCTGGTGATTATTTGGTTCCTTACCTGCCATGCAATGTCCCTATCGTTAACTGCCAGTACTTAACCGTTTAGAAAGTTTACAGCGCTCTTCCAGTGCATGCGAAATATCTTTTTCTGATACACTCTTTGCTCGTTCAATCAGTGCTGTTTTGAGTACTTCATCAGTTGAACGGGTTAGTTCGGCATAACTTAAGCCATTGGCTTTGGCTGCCAACCTCTTCCATGAAATATTTTTGACTGACACGCGAGATAGGCGAGATTTGAGCACGTTAGCGATATGAACATCATCAGGTAGTTCATAGTGCAGCAAATCATCAAAGCGACGGAAAAGAGCATTATCCAGAATATCGGGGTGATTAGTGGCACCGATAATTATGCTGTGGGAATCGTCCTGTTCAATCATCTGTAAAAAGCTATTGAGGATGCGCCGAACTTCACCCACGTCGTTTGCTAACCCACGTTGAGAACCTATAGCGTCAAACTCATCAAAGAAATATACCCCACGAGCCTGACGGGTGGACTCAAATATCTGTCGCAGCTTCGCAGCCGTTTCGCCCATAAACTTGGTAATTAACCCATCCAAACGCACCTGAAACAACGGAAGTCCCAGTTCACCGGCGAGCACAGATGCTGTCATAGTTTTACCAGTTCCCGGAGGCCCGACTAATAAAAGCTTACGCCGAGGAGACAAACCGTGTGAAAGGATCTCGGCCGCATGGCGCTGTTCAAGAATGATGCGATTCAATTGCTGAGCCAGATCACTGCTGAGCACCATATCGCCCAAGCGAGCTTTAGGATAACTAACGCTAAGCAGATTAGCCAACTCACCTCGTGGCTTGCTGATGGGCACTGTTTTCTTCTCTGACCCAATCACTCGACTAGCTTTGGCCTGATCTACTAAAGTACGCAATTCTCCTGCAAGCTTGCCATGCCCTCTCTTAGCTTCATGCGCGGCCACCTGCATGGCGACTGAATAGAAACGGCTGTCGTCACCCTCCAAATGTGATTGAAGCAACGCTTTTAGTTGATTTGCATTGGCCATAAAGTGATCCTCCCAAATGTGGAGTCATTGTACCTTGTCACGCGAGTAATCACGACCAAAAACATCAAGTAACCACCTAGGCTTCAAAACTCCGCTTACAATCTGACTTCCCGGGGCTTTTAATCTTGTCTACGACTTGTTTCCCAGCTTTTCCTGATTCTATATACGAGCCAATAAGGCGCGAGTAGAACCAGCATAAGCCTGATACTTGCACAAAGCAGATACGAGCAACAAACACGGCCATTAATGGTGTATAACCAATAAACCAGGCAAAGAAAAATACTGTCCACCATTGCATCCACCAATCCGGAGCAGTATTTGTAGTCATCGTCGCCATAGCAAAGAACGAGCCAAGATATCTGCCCATGCCCTGTAAATAACTGTCTGCCAGGAACAGTGTTGGCCCAAATACGATAATCACAGCGGCAATAGCGAGTGCTAAAAACACGTTCATTCGACTTAAAAACTGAATGCCTTTGTGCAGTCCGGTTAACGCTGAGGTCATATAAATCGCCGCCAGACATAACAAAATAGTCAGCTGCAGGGCAAAGCCATCCGTTGCGCCAAACAACTCACTCAAGCCAAAGCTCACCTGCGTTGCCAGAAAACCAATAGGACCGACTGTTCCTGCAACCACTGCAATCACGCAGCAAGCATCAACAATACTACCTAACGCACCTTTTAAAACGCGCTCTCCCAACACCGGATACAACAATGTCCGCGGCTGCAGCGGCTTACCTTTAACATAGTGGGCGTAGGACAATACAATCGCAGACAATGAGCCCAGCACGGCCCAGGCCAAAAACCCCCAATGCATAAAACTCTGCGCCAAAGCGGGCGCTATTGCTTCAGCACTTCCCCCATCGGCATCTGATGCCGGCGGACTGACCAAAAAGTGATAGACCGGTTCTCCTGCTGCGAAAAATACACCACCACCTGCAAGTAAGGTACACAAGATCATAGACAGCCAACGAAATGTGGTTATCTCCGGCTTATCAAGGGAGCCTATTCGTGCTTGCCCATAACGACTCATGGCCGTCGCGATCGCAATAAAAAAAGTAAGTATCAGCAGAACCTGGAAAAACGAGCCAAAATATTTGGCAGTCCAGGCAAAACCGCTGGCAATAGCGCTTGCCGTTAGCTCTATATCCCAAAGCGACAGGCCTAAAAACAAAACAATAAATCCCATTGTTAAGACGAGAACAATAGGGTCTCCGAAGCGTTTTTCCTGATTTACGTTCGCTTTATTCATTGCTCGGCCTTTGTCGGTCGGTTTATAAAGTGTACTTAGGGAAGGCGTAAAAAGTTTTCCCGATAATGGCGAAGTTCTGCAACTGATTCACGAATATCTTCCAGAGCTTCGTGTGCGCCTTTCTTTTTAAAGCCATTCAGAACCTCCGGATTCCAGCGCTTTGCCAACTCTTTCAAGCTACTGACATCCAAATTGCGATAATGAAAAAAAGACTCTAATTCAGGCATGTGTTTAACTAAAAAACGGCGATCCTGACAAATACTATTACCACACATCGGGCTACTATTGGGCTCGACCCATTGTTTTAGGAAGTCGAGGGTTGCTTGCACAGCGTGAGGCTCTTTAAATTCACTTGCCTTTATACGATCAACCAGGCCCGAGCCGGTATGCGTTTTTACATTCCAATCATCCATCCGATCAAGAAACTCTTGCGGTTGGTTGATAGCGATTACTGGCCCCTGCGCCAGTTCATTAAGGTCAGCATCCGTTACGATAGTCGCTATTTCAATAATGTGATGTTGCTCAGGATCCAAGCCGGTCATTTCCAGATCAATCCAAATTAGCCTATCGTTTTTATTGTTATCGCTCATAATCCCACTCTAAACTGTTACTATTTTCAGGTATGATAGCGTCAATTCAGTTTCAACGACAGGTCGATTGGCTTGGTAAAAAAACGTCGCCTCAATAAAGGTCAGCAACGCCGGGTAAAACAAAATCAGCGTAAGCGGCTGGAACAGCCTGGCTTAGACTTTGATAGTGATCAATTAGGTCCGTCCGAGCAGGGACGCGTGGTTAGCCGTTATGGGCAACACGCCGACATTATAGATAATGACGGCGTGTTGATACGCTGTCATATTCGCCGCGCCGTCGACAGCCTCGTCTGTGGCGATCGCGTAATCTGGCGCCGGGCCACGTCATCTACTGATGGCATGCAGGGCGTCATCGAAGCGGTTCATGATCGCGAATCGCTTCTCTCCCGGCCTGATTTCTATGACGGGCTGAAACCGGTCGCTGCTAATGTCGACCAGATTTTTGTGATATCCAGTGTGTTACCTGCTTTTAGTTCACAGATTATCGATCGTTATATTGTCGCCTGCGAAGATATTCATATTGAACCCATCATCGTGCTGAATAAAATTGATTTGCTGGCTGAACTCTCGAGTAACGAGCAACAGTTGATCAACGACTGTTTAAATTATTATCAAGAGATAGGGTATAAGGTTCTTAAAGTCAGTAGTGCGCTTGAGCACGGCCTAACCGCTATGACCGAAAAACTGCCCGGCCATATTTCGATTGTTGTCGGCCAGTCCGGCGTGGGTAAATCTTCATTGGTTAATAATATCCTGCCTGAAGTTGGCACCGCCACCAAGCAGGTTTCGGATAACTCAGGGCTCGGTCAGCATACAACCACAGTTGCGACATGGTACGACTTGCCGGCAGGTGGATCATTGATTGATTCACCCGGCATTCGTGAGTTTTCCTTGTGGCATTTAGAAAAGGACCGGGTCGCCTGGGGCTTTAAAGACTTCAGACCCTACTTAGGCGGCTGTAAGTTTCGCGACTGCAAGCATCGCAATGATCCTGGCTGCGCCCTTCAACAGGCGACAGACGCCGGCGAGATCGCCAGCTGGCGATTGCAGAACTATCACCGAATTATCGAGTCTATGGACTCACAGAAGCCCAATAGGGTTATGCCAAGAGGTTAATGAGCGTGTCAACGTCAGACAAAATTAAAATTGCAGCACAGTATGCTACCCCAAAACATTTACTTTCTCGCTTAGTCGGCCGGTTTGCTGCGGCTCGGGCGGGTATTTTTACCCAGTTATTCATTAAATGGTTTATCAAGCAATATGGCATTGATATGAGTGAGGCGATTGAGGAACACCCGTCGGCGTATAAAACCTTTAATGCGTTTTTCACCCGGCGTCTCAAACCCGAGTTACGCCCTCTGATTGCCGCGGAAGGCGAGTTAGCACATCCTGTTGACGGGGCTGTCAGTCAACTGGGCCAGATAAATGAAGACCGTGTGTTTCAGGCCAAGGGGCACGATTATTCATTACAAGAATTATTGGGCGGCGAGGCGCAGGATGCGAGCCAGTTCATCGACGGTGATTTTGCCACCATCTATTTAGCACCGAAAGATTACCATCGTATTCATATGCCCTGCGACGGCGTGCTGAAGAAAATGACCTACATACCCGGCGACTTGTTTTCTGTTAATCCCCTGACAGCAGCAAACGTACCGAATTTGTTTGCCCGTAATGAGCGCGTAGTCGCTATTTTTGATACGGAAGTTGGCCCTATGGCCATGGTGCTGGTTGGGGCAACTATTGTTGCCAGTATTGGCACTGTTTGGTCAGGAACGGTTACGCCTCCGCGCGGCGGCCGAGTTCAATCATGGTCTTATCCGACATCGGGACCCGAAGCGATTCGCTTAAACAAAGGTGAAGAGATGGGGCATTTTAAACTCGGTTCTACTGTGGTTCTGGCCTTTGCTAAAGACGCCATTACGTTTGAGGAGTCGCTAAAACCGCGCTCAGTTACACGTATGGGGCAAATTATGGCTGTATGCAAGGAAGCTAACAGCTAAATGAAAATTTGGGCGCACCGGGGAGCCAGTGCAGAGGCTCCCGAAAACACCCTGGCGGCATTTAGTCGCGCGATGGATGCAAAGGTTCACGGCATAGAGCTGGATGTTTATGCTATCGATGGCGAGCGCTTCGTGTTTCACGATCGTTATTTACAGCGTTTAACCGCGACTCACGGGCGTTTAAAAGACCTTACCCAGCAGCAAATTCGCCGCTTAAAAGTGTTTGGCCAACAACCCATTCCAACCTTACGCGAAGCACTGCAACACATTGATGGTTACTGTTGCGTCAACATCGAGTTAAAAGGTGATGTGCCCAGCCCCGAGTTGATTAGCGACATTGACTGGGCACTGGCCAACACCCAGTTTGAGCTGCCGCAGATCTTGGTATCTTCGTTTAACCATCACTGGCTACAACGCCTGACTCATCGTCGCCCTGACATTGCGATTGGCGCTTTAACGACCTGCTGCCCGCTGGATTATTGCGCATTCGCGTCACGGCTCAATGCTGTTGCCGCTCACGTCGATGTTGATTTTATTACGCAGGAACTGGTCGATGACGCACACCGGCGCGATCTACAAATTTATGTGTTTACCGTTGACGAGCAGCACGATATTGAAGAACTGCACGCCATGGGCGTCGATGGCATTTTTACCAACAACCCGGTGTTTGTCGACAACATTTTAAAAGGGGTTGGCACCTCCCGGTGACAACCCCTTTTAACTTACTCAATTTGCCGCAGCGTTTTAGCTGTGATGGTCGGGATAGTCTTCCTGCATAGATTCCAGGCGTCGGGTAAGTGCTAATGGTGATGTTGTTTTCTTAGCCATCAACAAGTAAAGCGCCGGAATTACAAACAGAGTTAAAAACGCCGATACCGCAACCCCGGAAAATATAACAATACCAATAACCATACGGCTCTCATGCCCCGGACCTGACCCCAGAATAAGCGGTAGTGCGCTCATTAGTGTGGTAAATGCAGTCATAACGATAGGACGAAGACGCTGTTGCGACGCGCGTAACACAGCCTCTTTAAAATCTAAGCCGGCATCACGCAACTGGTTGGCAAATTCGACAATCAAAATACCATTTTTAGCCGCCAGACCGATTAACATCACAATGCCGATTTGAGAGTAAATATTAATGGTTTGCCCGGTAACGTAAAGGCCAATAAATGCGCCGACAATTGCCATGGGTACCGCCAGCATAATAACCAGCGGATGCACGAAGCTCTCAAATTGCGCCGCCAATACCAGAAACGTGATTACCAGGGCCAGTCCAAACACAAAAATGATTGAGCTGCCACTTTCCTGATAAAGCTGCGATTCGCCCTTATAATCAATGGATACATCTTCCGGCAATTTCTCATCGACTACCCCTTCCAGAAAACTGAGCGCCTCACCCAGTGAGTAGCCTTCTGCAAGGTTTGCTTCGATGGTCACGCTGCGCATTCGGTTATAGCGATTAAGCTGTCCGGAAGTAGCCTTTTCACTAATATTGACCACGTTAGACAGCGGAATTAACTCGCCGCTACGACTTGAGCGTACGTAAATGTTATCGATAGCTGCCGGACTGCGGTAGTCAGCTTTCTCGCCTTCCAGCATCACATAATATTCTTCACCGCGATCAAGATAGGTGGTTACCCGACGCTGCCCAAGGATCGATTGTAAGGTAATACCGATATCCTGTACCGACACACCTAAATCAGCAGCCCGGGCTTCGTCTACTTCGATCAATAACTGCGGCAATGTTTCTTTATAATCGCTATCGACTTCCTGCAAACCCGGATTAGTCATCGCCTCTTCGATAACAATATCCCGGTATTGGGCCAGCTGCTCATAGGTATTGCCCTGCAGTACAAACTGAACCGGGCGGCCGCCACCACCACTAATACCACTGCGCATAAAGGCAAAGGCCTGTACACCGACAACCTGGTTAAGTTTGCTGCGCATCTCTTCCATCAGTTCGAACGTCGACCATTCGCGCTCTTCAAACGGAATAGCACCGACAATGGCAATACCGGCAGAGCCACCCCAGCCTGGCGCCCGCACAATGACACGGTCAATTTTATTTTGATCAAGGTACGGCAACAGTATTTGCTCAATTTCATCCATATGACGAGAGTTTGATTCAAAACTCGCACCCTCAGCGCCACGGATACTAATGTAAAACGTGCCTCGGTCTTCTGGTGGCGCAAACTCCTGGGGGATGAGTTTAAGTGCGCCAAAGCTAACAACACCCGCCATGATGACTAATATCAGGGCAAAAATCGGTCGCGCAACACTCGCCTCCAGTACCTTGCGATAGCTTTTCTCCAGCCACGAAAATACCGCGTCAAACGCCTTACCAAATTTGCTACTGCGCTCTTTATGGCTTAGTACCTTTGAACTTAGCATCGGCGTTAACGTCAACGCCGCAATGCTCGAAAACGCAACCGCCGCCGCTATGGCTAAAGCAAACTCCGTAAACAGCTTACCAATGTTACCTTCCAAAAAGGCTAACGGTACAAATACACTGATTAGCACTAAGGTTGTTGCAACAACTGCAAAGCCAACTTCACGTGCGCCGCGATAAGCAGCCAACAGAGGCGGTTCGCCCGACTCAATGCGGCGATAAATGTTCTCCAGCACTACAATAGAGTCATCGACCACCAGGCCAATCGCAAGCACCAGCGCCAGCAGCGTCAACAGGTTTATCGAAAAGCCTAAAGCAAATAATACAATATAGGAGGCAATAATCGCGACCGGAACGGTGAGCGCCGGAATGATGGTGGCACGGACATTACCGAGGAATAAGTATATCACCACCACCACTAAGCACATGGCGATTAATAATGTGTTGTATACCTCGTCGATTGAACCCTGAATGAAAATCGATGAGTCATAACTGGTCGCCAGATACATGGTTTCAGGAAGCGTTTTTTCCAGCCGCTCCATCTCTTGCCGGACATTTTCGACAACTGACAGCGTATTGGCTTTGGATTGTTTAATAATGCCAATACCGACCATGTTAACGCCGTTACCGCGGAAGTCGGTTTTATCATCTTCGGCACCGAGTTCGACACGTGCTATTTCTCCCAGCCTTACCAGGTACCCGTCGTCTCCCCGGCGAACGACGAGGTTTTTAAAGTCCTCTTCGGATAGATAAGCACGCGCCATGCGCACCGAGAATTCTCGTTCGGTCGATTCAACCTGGCCCGCGGGCAGCTCAATATTTTCTTCCCGCAGTCGGCTGACAATATCGGTAACTGTTACATCGCGAGCTGCCATAGCGTCACGATCAAGCCATACGCGCATCGCGTAGCGGCGGTCACCGCCAATCCGCACTCGCGCCACACCATCGACTACCGCTAAGCGATCGACAATATAGCGTTCGGCGTAATCGGTAAGCTCCAGAATCGACATGCTTTCGCTGCGCAGGTTGTACCAAACCACAGTGGTTTCATCTGAGGAAGCTTTTGAGACTTCAGGCGGGTCGGATTCTTCCGGCAGGTTGTCAAGGGCCCGGGAGACACGCTCGCGTACGTCGTTTGAGGCCGCGTCGATATCACGTGTTAAATTAAACTCGATGCTAATATTAGAATAACCCGGACGGCTACTGGAACTAATATTCTTAATCCCTTCGATACCACTAATACGCTCTTCGATCAGCTGCGTAATTTGCGTCTCGACGACTTCTGCAGACGCTCCCGGATAGTCCGTGCTGACACTTACTACCGGCGCGTCGATATCAGGAAACTCACGCAGTGGCAGCATAGTAAACGCGACAATGCCGAAAATTAGCAAGAGCACGTTTATAACCGTGGCGAAAACCGGACGCTTTACCGAAACATCAGATAAAAACACGTATTAATCCTCCCGCACGCTTACGGGAACACCATCGCGAAGGCGCACCAAGCCCTCCACTATTACCTTATCACCCGGCTCTACACCTTCAGTAATTTCTACAATTCCTAGCTTCCGGCGGCCTATAACCACTTCGACCTGCTTAGCACTGCCATCAGGCATCAACTTAAACACGTACTGCCGGTTTTGTATTGGCATCAGCGCCTTCTCAGGCAGCAACAAGGTTTTATCAATGCTACGTAGCAAAATGATCTGTAATAGCATGCCGGGTCGCAACAAATCGTCACTGTTAGGCAGTTGCGCACGCACGCGAACTGATCGAGTTACCGGATCCACGCGAGAATCGATACTGGTAATACGACCGACGAATTGCTGGCCAGGATAGGCACGGTTGCGCGCGATAACTTCCTGATCAACAGCTAAGCTGGCAAAGTAGCGCTCAGGAACACTGAAATCGACTTTTATCGGAGTAATATCATCTAAAGTGGTAAATACGTCGCCAGGCGAAACTAACGCGCCCGGGCTAACTTCACGAATACCCACGCGGCCAGAAAAAGGTGCATAGATCTTCATCTCAGCGAGGGTTGCTTCCGCTACCTCAAGCTCAGCCTGCAGACCATTCACCCTAACTTGCTGCTCTTCTACCTGTTGCTGAGAAGCTGCATTTCCGCGACGAAGTTCATTGAGTCGTTTTAGTTGGCGCTCCGCTTCACCCAAACTAAACTCTAACTGTTGCACGCGGGCAATCTCTTTACGCGCGTTAAGTTCTGCCAGCAGTTGTCCTTGTTCTACAAAGTCACCGCTATCAAAATAAATTTTTTCGACAACTTCCTGGGTTTGCGAGGTGATTGCCACGGTCTCGTTAGCTTGTGCCGTTCCTAACGCCTCTATAACATCACGAAACTCACTAATTTCGGCAGTTTGCACGCGAACCGGTACACTGGGTTGCTCACGCGCCTGATTTTCCTGTTTAGGTGGAAAAGCAAAAAAATACACAGCTAGCGCTATCAATACAATAACGATTATCGTGAGCGGGTTTATCCAGGAACGTCGGGCCATGCTTACCTCTAGGCATTAATAAACTGATGTTACTGTACCTATTGTACGCAAAACACCGCCATGTAGGCGGTGTTTCTAACGAGGATTACAGGGTGTTAATCGCAAAATAGTTAGCTTTTTAACAAACTTTACTCAGCTGCAATCATTTATGATACTGCGGGCTATGCTTATGAATCGCTTCTATAAAGGCACCCGCATGCTCCGGATCGACTTCAGGGTGAATACCATGACCCAAATTAAAGACATGTCCGGTACCCTCGCCAAAGCTTGCCAGAATCGTTTTAACTTCATCTTCGATACGAGCCGGGCTGGCATATAGTACACTCGGATCCATATTACCCTGTAGGGCTACCTGGTCACCAACCCGTGCCCGCGCGTCACCTAAATCGGTGGTCCAATCGACACCCAGACCGGTCGTCCCGGTAGCGGCCATGGCCTCTAACCACTGACCACCATTTTTAGTGAATAGCGTAACCGGAACCGTTCGCCCTTCTGACTCTTTGGTTAAACCGTTTACGATTTTCTCCATATAAGTCAGTGAGAACAGTTTATAATCGCGCGGCGACAATACTCCGCCCCAGGTGTCGAATACCATCACTGATTGCGCACCGGCTTCAATTTGAGCATTGAGGTAGTCGATAACTGAGTCCGCCAAGACATCTAATAGTTTGTGCATTGCTTCTGGCTCAGCAAACATTAACTGCTTAACTTTAGAGAAGTTCTTGGTACTACCACCTTCGACCATATAGGTCGCCAGCGTCCAGGGGCTACCCGAAAAGCCAATCAAGGGGACATTACCTTGTAATTCTTGACGGATCAGGCTGACGGCATCGGTTACATAGCGTAAGTCTGAACCCATATCCGGCACAGCCAGCTGTTCAATTTGCTCTACGGACGTGATCGGCTTAGCAAACTTTGGTCCCTCACCGGTCTCAAAATAAAGCTCTAAGCCCATTGCGTCAGGAATCGTCAAAATATCACTAAATAAAATGGCCGCATCTAAGTCATAGCGACGCAGCGGCTGCAACGTGACTTCACAAGCAAGCTCAGTATTACGACACAGTGACATAAAATCGCCGGCCTGCGCTCGTGTAGCCTTGTATTCTGGCAAGTAACGACCCGCTTGACGCATCATCCAGACCGGCGTCCGGTCGACGGGTTGCTTCATTAACGCGCGTAAATAGCGATCATTTTTTAGTGCCGGCTTATGCATTATTAAGTTTCCAGTTTTACAACAAGTAAGCGCAGATTTTACCACTATTGGCTAGTTTTGCCGATAGCCTTTTCTATCAGGGTTCGGGCAATAGTACCAGCCGGCGGAATAGGTGGAAGGTTATCAAACTCAAACCAATCGCCGGTTACCAACTCATGCGGATCAATGTGTAATTCGCCGCCTGCCCACTCAGCTGTATAGCCCATCATAAGCGAGTGTGGGAAAGGCCAGGGTTGGCTTAAATGATAGGTTATATTTTTTACTTCAATCCCCGCTTCTTCGTGTACTTCTCTTTGTAAGGCCTGCTCGAGTGATTCACCTGCCTCGACAAAACCAGCGAGAATCGAATACATGCCCTGCTTGTGGCGTTTACCCTGCGCTAACAGGAGCTTGTCACCCTTGGTAATCGCCACGATGATACATGGCGACACGCGCGGGTAACAACGATGCTGACACTGCTGACAGTGCATGGCGAGTTCCCAATCTACGGCTTGCATGCGACTGCCACAGCGGCCACAGAACCGATGTGTGTTTACAAAGTCACTGAACTGCCGGGCACGTCCCGCTATGGCGAATTTTTCTAAATCATGCGCATCCAACAACGTACGCAAAGAGTTAAAAGAGCCGCCGACAAAGCTGTCATCTAAATAGTCTGCCATGACCAGGTAACAGGCTCGCTCCCGGAGTTCGCCAATAAATATCACTTTGTATTCAGTCAGGTCCGGAAAAGGTAAATCCTGTAGACATCCGAAGGGTAAATCATTATCGTCTGTTAGGAAGATTTGATCTGAACTAATAATGCACCACCAGGCAGGCTCATCAGCCGCGGGGCGGGAATAAGGCTTTACCATAAAAGGCTCCTATGGTCAGATCAGTAAACTGAAAACTTTGTGTCATGGTTAGTTGTGATTGTGACAGATAACCGTTGTTCGGAGAAGCACATGTTAAGGAAAGGCGAACACGCCAAAAAGAAGTGGGGCGGAGCTAACGATAGTATTGATCAGTGGTTGACTGAACGTCAGGACCTATTGGTTAACTACTTTAAGCTGGCCGCTCTCCCTCCGTACGAAACGGTGCGAAATGGGTTACCGGATATTACTGACATCCGGGAGTTTTGTGGTCAGCTCGTTGATTATGTCTCCAGCGGACATTTTGAAATTTATGGGCAGTTGATTAATGCGGGTAAAGACCACCATGTTCAGTTGGATGATTTAATGGACGACTTATTTCCATTGATTTCGGATACCACAGATATCGCCCTGGATTTTAACGATACCTACGGTCAAGTGGATAACAACAGTGACCTTAACAAGTTTGACCGCGATTTATCTGCGCTAGGCGAAGCGATTGAGCTGAGAATGGAATTTGAAGATCAATTGCTAAACCACCTGCACGAGAACGAGTTACTAAAGCGCTGACTTGAAACGAAAAATGCCGGCAATTGCCGGCATTTTTTATGGAACTCGAGCAAACTTTTAGTTTGTCTCGTCACCTGCAGTTGCATCAGCCTCAGCGGGTTGCTGGTCCTTTACGTCCAGTAACTCAACGGTAAAAATCAATGTTGAGTTCGGTGGGATCTGACCACCACCCACTTCACGTTCACCGTAGGCAAGCTCTGCCGGGATAACAAAACGATACTTTGCTCCCTCTTGCATCAATTGCAGACCTTCAGTCCAGCCAGGGATAACTCGGTTTAACGGGAATACAGTTGGTTCGCCGCGCTCGTAAGAGCTATCGAATACTTCTCCGTTGACCAGCGTCCCTTCATAATGAACTTCTACCGTATCTTCAGCTGCCGGGCTGGTGCCGTCACCGGCTTCCAGCACTTCATATTGCAGTCCTGACTCAGTTACCGTAACGCCTTCTTTTTTGGCGTTTTCAGCCTGATACGCTTCGCCTTGCTCCGCTGCTTTTGAGCCCAGTACATTTTGACGTTGTTCCATCACTGTAGAACGCAAATCGTTCAACAGTTTTTCTGCTTCTTCTTCGTTAAGTTTCACTTCGCCTTTTACAGCATCAACGAAACCGGCAATAACCATATTGCGGTCTAACATAACTTCCGCTTCTTCTTGCTGGTCAAGGTTACGACCAACGAAACGTCCAACGGATGAGCCTAACGCATACGCTTGTTTTTGTTCTTCCGTTTTTAGTTCTTCCTGGCTCACTGGGTATTGTTCTGGTTGTGAACATGCCGCCAACGCTAAAGTAAGAGCCGACAGCGCTAAAGGCTTTATCACTCGATTCATGTTTTTCTCCAATTCTCGTCCCGTAAATGACCGGACTATGCCATAATTCCTAAATGAGGTCAGCACCATACTACACAACCAAAGGAAGCTTGCCCATGACTTTTCTTGACAAAGTACGTGCGGCTTTTGCTGTCGCATTGGTCGGCATAACTGCAACTGCCTGCTCTCCGGCGCCTGATAAAGTGCATCAGAAAATCCATGCGCAGCAAGGGAGCTATGTTGCTGACATTGCCGATACCGGTGAATTCAGCGTCGTTTCAACCAACGAAAATGGTCTGTTGCTGTGGCCCCGCTATGCTAACGATCCCAAATTTCAGTGGCAGCACGATGACGACACCTCACAAATTATTGCTATCGATGCCAGCTTTGATGGCAGCGTAGTCGCCTCAGCCACACGTATCGAATTTGCCCTTTGGGATGCGCAAAGTGGTGAAAATTTAGGTTTTTGGAAAGTCGGCCAGGGCGGCATACAAGATATTGCCGTCAGTGATGGCGGCAGCACAATTGTACTGGCTAAGCGCGATGGCACCCAGATAGCCTTTAATCCTGCGTCTGGTCGACGCATCGAGTTCTATGGACATACTGAGCGAGTCAACGCTGTCGATGTCTCTGCCAACGGCTTCTACGTGCTAAGCGGCAGTAATGATGCCTCAGCCATTTTATGGGATACCCGCAGCGGACAAATCGTTCATCGATGGGAACACAAGAACCGGGTGACCCAGATAGCCCTTCACCCAGAAGCTAAGTATGTGTTTACTTCGGGCAGTACCGACAATGCTATTATATGGTCGTTACCCGGCGGCGATGAACACAGCAGACTACAATTTATCGACCGCCAGAAGATTTTCAGCGCGGCGCGTTTTAGCGCTTCGGGGGAGCTGTTAATCACCGGTGCTCCATCACGCCGTGTTACACTCTGGGCCACCGAAACTGGCGAATCGCTGAAACATTGGAACGTCGACCTGGTTGAGCAACGAAATCCCAACAGTGCGGTTGTTTTAGCCGTACATTATTACGAAACCGAAAACGTGTTACTTACAGAAAGTTCTGCCGGCCTTGCCGAATGGTGGCAGTTAAACGACGATTGGAAGCAGTAAAATTATGACTGATAGTATGGCGTTATTAACACGCATAGAGCATCTCGAAAGTCAGCTCACGTTCCAGGAAGATACCATTGAGTCTCTCAATCAACTCGTTACTCAACAGAGTAGAGAGTTAACCGAAATCCACGAGCGTTTGCGCTGGCTGGGCCGGAAGGTAAGCCAGTTACAAAATGGCGACAATGGACCTGAGTCTGACCCCAGCCAAGAACCACCGCCACCACATTATTGAATACCATCGTCGGGTCAGGTATAACAGATGTTCACTTTTTGTTATTGAGCGTCTATGTCTGCTAAACACCCTATTATTGCGGTAACCGGTTCATCCGGCGCCGGAACTACCACGACTGGACAAGCTGTACGACACATATTCCGCTCGCTGGATGTGTCTGCCGCATTTGTCGAGGGCGATAGTTTTCACCGCTACTCACGTCCCGAGATGGAACTTGCTATCCGCAAGGCTCAGGAGCAAGGCAAACATATTAGTTATTTTGGTCAGGAAGCCAATGACTTTGAACGACTTCAGGATCTATTTCAGTATTATGGGAAGTCTGGTCAAGGTGAAATAAGGCGTTACCTGCACACCTTTGACGACGCCGTTCCATACAATCAAATGCCCGGAACTTTTACTCCCTGGGAAGAACTACCGAACGATACCGATGTACTTTTTTATGAAGGGTTACATGGTGGTGTATCCGGCGAGGGATATGACGTGGCACGCCATGTCGACTTGCTCATTGGCATGGTGCCTATCGTTAACCTTGAGTGGATTCAAAAGCTAATTCGCGATACACAAGATCGAGGCCACTCGCGAGAAGCCGTTACCACAAGTATTGTGCGCAGTATGGAAGACTACATTCACCACATCGTGCCGCAATTTTCTCGTACCCACATCAACTTTCAGCGCGTACCAACCGTTGATACCTCAAACCCATTTAGCGCTAAAGATATTCCGTCGCTGGATGAGAGCTTTGTGGTGATTCGGTTCAGGGGCATTAAAAATGTCGACTTTCCCTACTATTTGCAAATGATAGAAGGTGCGTTTATGTCACGCACCAATACACTGGTGGTACCCGGAGGAAAGATGGCGCTGGCAATGGAGCTGATCTTAACGCCGTTAATTGAGCAAATTATGGAACGTAAACTAAAAGCCCGCACACAACTCGACTGGATAAGTTCGAAGTAATCAAGACTCTTCAACCAGCCAACGGCAGCTTGCACTTGCACCTGCACTTTGGCCCAGTAGGTTTTGCAAAAACGGAAGGATCTGAGCCAGTTCGTTAACCACTCCAAAAGGCGGGTTAAGCCAGACAAAACCACAACCACTAAGCCCGCTGCCTTCGTCAGGTGTGCGAATCATTAATTCAATTAGCAGTGTTTTCGGCACGTTTTCAAGTGCCGCAACATTGTCATAAAAAGCCGCGGTTTTTACCGGATCCTTGATTGGAAACCACACTGCATAGCTGCCGCTTTGCCAACGTTTTAGCGCAGCGTTTAGTGCTGTAACAACCTGATCATATTCGTCAGTTTGCTCAAATGGCGGATCGATCAATACCAAACCACGTTTTTCGCGCGGCGGAAGCTTGGCACTCAGCGCCTGATAGCCATCCTGGGGAGCCAACACTTCCAATTTTGCCTGCGTTTTTAATGGCGCAAGATTGGTTTTTAAGGTAGTAGCATCATCGCGATGTAACTCGCATACAATGAGTCGATCCCCCGCGCGCATCAAGGCTTGACTAAGCCAGGGTGAGCCAGGGTATTGGGTAATGTCACTCGGCGCGCTATCTGCGTTAAGCTGTTTAACACAAGCCACGAAATCATCAGTAAAAGCTGGTAAGTCTTGCGCTTCTAAAAGACGCAAAATACCTTGCTCAAATTCCTGTGTTTTCTGTGCCTCTTCACCGCTTAAATTATATCGGCCAATACCGCCATGCGTATCCATTACCATGTAAGGCTTGGGTTTTTTATTCAAATAAACCAAGGCACGCGTGAGTAGCAAATGTTTGAAGACATCAGCAAAATTGCCGGCGTGATAGCTATGACGATAATTCATGCAGCGTGAATAACGTAACCATGGCTCATTGCAACACTGGCCTCAAGCATTTTAGCTACCGAGCAATATTTATCTGCTGACAGCTGCACCGCCCGTTCCACGTGCTTTTCGGCAATATCATGGCCAGTGACATGAAATTCCAGATGAATAGACTTAAATACATTGGGTGTTTCACCGACACGCTCACCGGTAACTTTGCATTCACAGCGAGTGACCTGCTGACGCGCTTTTTCGAGAATACTGACAACGTCTACAGACGCACAACTACCGGCCGCCATTAACACCACTTCCATTGGGCTAGGAGCGGTTCCCGGACTGTTACCGTCTAAAACCACTTGATGTCCGCTACCGGACTCCGCAACAAAGGTTAAATCATCAACCCATTTTACCGCTGCGGTCATGCGATTATCCGCCATGCTGACTTCCCTAATGATTGAGCTTTTGATCGAATAGGTTTTTTACTAAACCTACAAATTCCAACACGAACTCTTCTTGTTCTGCGGTAGGATGATTGTTGAGGACACTGGATAACACCTCTTCTAAGTCGTACATGATGGCATCAGCTTCACGCACAATGTCCAGCCGTGTTTCCTGTTCAAGATCATTTTGCTCAAATACTGCCATCATACTTTCGCCAAGCTTCTCTTCGAGTAGCTCACGTAGCGTGTAATCAGCTGTACTTGTTGCACCTTTGTTCTGAGCAAACAACGGTAGCTGGCCCGTTAAATATTGGACCAGCTCGATATATCCATCGGTTTCAACAATCATAAGTTGCCTTGATTAAAATTTTAATCCCGGCGCTAAGATTTCTGGCATAGACTGGTTCTCAGCCTCTACCGAGGCAACCGGATACGAGCAGTAATCTGCTGCATAGTAAGCACTGGCACGGTGGTTACCACTTGCCCCAATACCGCCAAACGGTGCCGCACTACTGGCTCCCGTAATCGGTTTATTCCAGTTTACTATACCAGCACGAATATGCTTGAAGAAGTAACGATAGGTTTCTTCATCGTCGCACAAAATACCAGCCGATAAACCATAGCGCGTGTTGTTCGCTTCTTTTATTGCGTCATCCAACTTGGTGAAGCGATACACTTTTAGTAAAGGTCCAAAGTATTCCTCATCAGGAATATTATCAACACCCGTTACATCCACAATACCGGGTGTTACAAATCCGGTTTGCGTATCACGGTGAGTCGATTTTACCAACGACTTACCGCCTAAACGCACCAGCTCATTATGTGCATCGACCATTCCTGCCGCAGCTTTAGCAGAAATCATCGCGCCCATAAACGGCTGTGGCTCAGCTTCGTAGTCATCGACAACAATGTTTTTGGTCACTTCGACTAAGCGATCAAGTACTGCCTGACCTTTTTCACCGGCTTCTATAAACAGCCGACGTGCGCATGTGCAGCGTTGACCTGAGGTAATATAAGCTGACTGAACGATGTTATGAACAGCCGCATCTACGTCTGATACATTGGTAACGATAAGTGGGTTATTTCCACCCATTTCTAAAGCCAGAATCTTATCGGGACGGCCGCCAAACTGCTTGTGTAATAAATGCCCGGTGTTAGACGAGCCGGTAAAGTACAAACCATCAATTTGCGGATGCGCCGATAACGCTTTACCGGTGTCAACTTCGCCCTGAACCAAATTAAGGACTCCGGCAGGAATACCGGCTTTCTCCCATAATTTTACTGTGAACTCAGCGACTTTGGGGGTTAATTCTGACGGTTTGAATACCACTGTATTGCCGGCAATAAGCGCGGGCACAATGTGGCCGTTCGGCAAATGGCCGGGGAAGTTATAGGGCCCATAAACAGCAACAACGCCATGCGGTTTATGACGAATAAAGGCTTTTGCGCCGGGCATTTCGTTTTCTACCGTGCCAGTGCGTTCTTTGTATGCACGCTCGGAAATTGCTACTTTGCCGATCATTGCACCAACTTCGGTACGGGTTTCCCATAAAGGCTTACCTGTCTCTTCGGCCATCACACGCGCTAAATCTTCTTTATTTTCGCCCAGTAGTTCGGAGAAACGCTGACAAATTGCCAAGCGTTCATCAAAACTACGCGTAGACCACTCGGGAAACGCTTTTCTCGCTGCTATGACGGCACTTTCTACCTGGCTGTCATCAGCAGATTCACCTGACCAGACAGCCGTATTGCGGGCCGGATCAATTGAGGAAAATGTTTTACCTTTACCGGCTGACCAACAGCCATCAATAAACTGTACACTGGAACTCATTTGCTGATCTCCTGTTACAACGCGACGGGTTATAGCGCAACAATGCGCGCATCGTCGCCATGTTCTAAATTTAAATGTTGTGCCTGCTCACCGGTTAACGCTAATGAATCGATACCGGGCTTACATTGCACTTGAGCAGCACGGAATGCCTGCAGCTTGGTATTGCAGACAATATGCGGCTGCTGGTCGTCACCTTTCGCTGCTTCGTTAACAATCTCAACGGGCACGACTCTGCTATTACGTACACTGCGTAAATTGCAAACTTCTGCTTCAACTGTGGGTCCGGCGTCGAAAATATCGACAAAACCGCGAAATCGGAACCCTTCCGATTCGAGTAACCGCAGCGCCGGACGCGTATTATCATGAACTTTGCCGATTACAGCGCGAGCTTGCTCAGACAACAAACTGGTGTATATCGGAAAACGCGGCATTAACTCCGCAATAAATACCTTATCACCCACACCACTTAAATAGTCGGCTTTAGGGAAGTCCATAGAAAAGAAGTGCTGCTCCAGCCACTGCCAAAAAGGCGAGTCACCATTTTCATCAGAGACGCCTCGCATTTCCGCAATAACCCAGTCGCTGAACCGTTGTTTAAACTGCGCCAAAAATAACATACGAAAACGCGACAAAGTGCGTCCGTTAAGGCTATGCCGATAAGGTTCGCGTAAGAACAAAGTGCACAACTCCGACACCCCGGTGTAATCATTACACAGTGTCAGAGTTTCCAACGCATTATAAATATTGTGCTTCTCTGAGTGGTGCACCACTTTACCGAGCCTATAGTGCCAGAAAGCCTCAGTTAAGCCGACAGCTGCTTCAATGCCACTGACACCAGCGATCTCGCCACTCTCGGTGTCTTCCATGACAAACAAATACCCCTCGTCACCAGGTGCCTCGACATCCGCTTTTTTAAACGCTTCATTGGCGCGCGAAATGCGACGTTCCAGCAATGTCTGGTCAACAGGTAGCGACGTAAAGCCGTGTCCTGACTCTACAGCGCAACTGTAAAGAGCCTGATAATCGGCTGACTCGATCGGTCGGATCAGCAACATAATTCAGCTCCTTAATTAGCCGACAATTTGAGCAACTGCTTTCTCGAAGCGCTGCAGACCCTCTTTGATATCTTCCTGAGGAATAATCAATGACGGTGTTAATCGAATAACACTGGCGCCTGCAACCAATACCATTACGCCATGTTCCTGACCTGCCAGTAAAAAGTCGCGCGCGCGGCCTTCGTATTTTTCGCTCAACTCAGCACCCAACAAACAACCTTTACCGCGTACTTCTTTAAATACCTGATACTTTTCGTTAATTGCGTTGAGTTGCTCTTTCATCCACTGCTCACGTTGTTTAACACCGTTTAATACTTCGTCAGTATTAACAACATCAAGTACCGCCTCAGATACCGCACATGCTAGCGGGTTGCCGCCATAGGTGCTGCCATGGGTACCGGGTTTTAAGTGCTTCGCAATCGCGTCAGTCGTTAGCATAGCGCCAATCGGAAAGCCGCCGCCCAATGACTTCGCACTGGTTAAGATGTCCGGCGTAACACCCAACTGTTCATAGGCATACAGCGATCCTGTCCGACCAAAGCCTGTTTGAACTTCATCAAAAATGAGCAACGCATTATGTTGGTCACATAATTCGCGAACAGCTTTTACAAAGTCCATTTCGGGAGGCACAACACCGCCTTCACCCTGCAACGGCTCCATCATCACAGCACAGGTTTTGTCGGAGATTAACGCTTTTAATGCGTCGATATCGTTATAAGGTACATGCTCGATAGCACCGGGCTTGGGACCAAAACCCTCGGAGTAAGCAGGCTGTCCGCCAACTGTCACGGTAAAAAACGTACGTCCGTGGAAGCCTTTACTAAAAGCAATGATCTGCTGTTTTTCTTCGTTATGCTCTTCCAGTGCCCAGCGACGTGCTAGTTTTAATGCTGCTTCGTTTGCTTCGGCGCCCGAGTTGGCATAATAAACACGGTCAGCGAAGGTGGCATCAGTTAGCTTTTTGGCCAGGCGAATAGCCGGCTCGTTAGTAAAGACGTTGCTTAAATGCCAAAGTTTTTGGCTTTGTTCCTGCAACGCGCTGACCATAGCGGGGTGACAGTGGCCTAAGCAGTTAACCGCAATACCACCTGCAAAATCAATATACTCTTTTCCCTGCTGATCCCACACACGAGCTCCCTCGCCTTTTACCGGAATCATTTGGGCGGGGTTATAGTTTGGAACCATTACGTCGTTAAACATCTCACGCGTAATTGAATTTGCTTGTTGGTTAGCTGCCATTGCTCACTTCCTTATCGCTATCGCGAATTAATTTGATAAGAGTCATGGATTCATAATTTAGCCGCCCATTATGCCAAAATTTAACCGAATTGTCTGTTTTTATTGGAAGCTCAGGCTTTTAGTGGCGGGGGCTCGGTAAGATTTTCACAAGAACAGAATAAGTATTCACTCATGCGCCAATAAGGCGCATGAATAAGCATTTTTCTAGCAACCGTGTTATTCCGGCACGATAACTTTGGGACGTTTGAGGTTGACGTTATTCAAGATTTTTACCCGCTCTGCATCAATATTGTGCTTTTTAAGCAGGTGCAGCCCCTCTTCTACCGACGCAAGATCGACTTCTCGCAGTAACCGATATTCACAAAAGGCATTCGCCTGCGCCAAAACCGCAGCATAATCAGTATAATCATCACGCGATTTCGCTTGGGTAAAACTCAGCAACTGCTGGCTGATCGGTACCCGTTGCAATCCCCAGCCCTCAGCCACCAAGTAACTGACTCGCTTATCCTGTTCGAGCATTAAATTGCGTAAAAAGCGCTCATCCGGTTTTAATTCGACCAGTGCATTGTGTTTGTCCGGCGTACTGTCTTTAATCGACTTCATTGCCATTTCACGTTGCACGTCATCAAAAACGCGCAAATAAAGCTTGGTCAATGCTATTTTACCCAATTCATGAAACATGCCGATGGTGTATGCCAGAACCGGGTCACGGAGGCCTTCCTGGGTGGCTATTTCATGCGCCAAAATAGCGGTACCCAAACTATGGTCCCAAACTTTGCGCCGAAATAGTGTAAACGGATGAGTCGAGGGTGGTAGCCAATATTGCATGATGTACGCGGGCGTCAGAATGCGCAGGTTTTCCGGCCCCATAAAGCTCATAGCCGTACGTAAGCTCTCTACTTTTACTTGCTTTTGCTTGCGACGCTTATCAATAAAAGGCGGCTGGTTAACTGTTTTGAGCACGCCATTGTGGAACCAGTCCAATCCCTGTACAACGTTTTCTATACGCCGCATGGACGCTGCTTTAGTACTTAATATATCCAGCAGCTCCGGAAGTTGCTCCGGCAACGGAATCAAGCGTTCACGTACATAAGTGGCATCGTCAATCCGCTCCAGGATGCGATGATAAATAGCCTCATGGAGTTCGTCTGACACACGGTCTAAATAACGTTGGCGTGCTTGTTTAAGACGCTGCCTCTCATCATGATTGATTTGTTCAACTTGCAAGAGTCGACGTTTTTGTTCCTGCTCTTCATCTTCTTTGCCATCGGCTTTATCACGACTTTTACGCGCAAAAGGGAAGCTGATCAAATAATTGATAAACCGCTTCTCCAGTCGCACGGCTGGATCCTGGCTGCCACCTTCGGTGGATACTGCAAAAAAGTCATACATGCGTGTAAAACGCTCCCACTTAGCCTAACGTCAAGACAAAATTCTTTAATAGCTGATGACCCGCATGGGTCATCACCGATTCCGGATGAAATTGCACACCAAACAGCGCCATTTCACGATGTCTAATAGACATAATTTCTCGCTCTGCTTCGCCGTCATCAGCCCAGGCGTCAACAATAAAATCTGACGGCACCGAGCTCGGCTTAACCACCAGCGAATGATATCGGGTCACCTGTAACGGACTGGCTATACCGTCGAATAACCCTTGCCCCGAGTGCGTAATCATTGAGGTCTTGCCGTGCATCACTCGCTGCGCACGTACAATTTCTGCCCCATAAGCTTGGGCCAGAGCCTGATGCCCCAGACACACGCCCAGAATTGGAAACTCACCGGCAAACTCGTTAATGCCCTGAAGCGAAATACCCGCTTCGTTCGGGGTACAAGGGCCGGGCGAAATAACCAACCCCTGCATCGCCTTTTTATCTGCCAGCTCACGCAATTGTTGGATAGTTATCTGGTTGTTACGGTAAACTTGGACCGGAACATTCAACTCAACAAAATAGCGCGCTAAATTGTGCGAAAACGAATCATAATTGTCGATCAGCGCCAGCATAAATACTTACTCAGGGTAAGCAACAAAACCAACCGCTTTGTATACGTCAGCCAACGTCTGCGCCGCCTTTTCCCGAGCCTTGTCAGCGCCTTGCTTCATTACTTGCTGTAAAAACGCCGGATCATTTCGCATCTCACTATACCGCTGCTGAATCGGCTCAAGCATTGCCACCACGGCATCAGCTACGTCGGTTTTGAGGTGCCCGTACATTTTATCTTCATATTCCGGCACCAAGTCGTCAATATGACGTCCGGTTGCTGCCGATAAGATGCTAAGTAAATTAGACACACCTGCTTTTTCGGCAGGATCAAAATATATCCGCGCTTGTTCGTCAGAGTCAGTTACCGCGCGCTTTATTTTCTTAGCTATCTTTTTAGGTTCTTCGAGTAAGCCGACATAGTTATTCGGGTTATCGTCAGATTTCGACATCTTTTTAGTCGGCTCTTGCAGTGACATAACTCGAGCCCCAACTTTTGGAATCATTGGTTCGGGCACTTTAAAGACTTCGCCATAGAGATTATTAAAACGTTCGGCTACGTTTCGTGCCAATTCCAGGTGCTGTTTTTGGTCATCACCCACCGGCACTTCATGTGCTTTGTATAACAAAATATCAGCCGCCATAAGAGCCGGGTAGGTAAACAGACCGGCATTAATATTGCCGGCGTGTCGCTGCGATTTATCCTTAAACTGGGTCATTCGGTTTAACTCACCCATCTGGGTGTAACAATTCAATATCCAGGCCAGTTCCGCATGCTGTGGCACATGTGATTGAATAAATAGCGTGCTTTTATTCGGATCAAGTCCACATGCCAAATACAACGCCAATCCGTCCAGTGTCGCCTCGGTCAACTTCTGCGGCTCCTGCCGCACAGTTATTGCATGCAAATCAACCAGCATGAACTTGCAGTCATGGGTATCCTGCATTTTCACCCAATTACTAATCGCACCAATATAGTTACCAATAGAAAGCTGTCCTGATGGCTGACAGCCACTGAGTACAACGGGTTTTGACATGTTAATTTCCTGATTCTACTTGTGATATTTGTTGACGCATCTTACTGATAGCATCAGCATAACTGGGTTGATTAAAAATAGCTGAACCAGCAACAAACATATCTGCGCCCGCTGCAGCAATATCTTTAATGTTGTCAGCATTAACTCCACCATCAACTTCCAACCGGATTTCTCGCCCACTGGCATCGATACGCTGACGCACCTGCCGCAACTTTTCTAATGTCGATGGAATAAATGACTGACCTCCAAATCCCGGATTAACGGACATGAGCAATATAACGTCTAGTTTATCCATAACATGGTCCAGGTAATGCAGCGGCGTTGCCGGGTTAAAAACCAGTCCTGCTTTGCAACCGTGTTCTTTGATCGTCTGTAAGGTCCGGTCAATATGTTCCGATGCCTCGGGATGGAAGGTAATGTAAGAGGCACCCGCTTTAGCAAAGTCGGGAATAATGCGATCGACCGGCTTTACCATTAAATGCACATCGATAGGTGCACTAATGCCATAGTTGCGCAGCGCCTTACAAACCATTGGTCCAATGGTCAGATTGGGCACATAATGGTTGTCCATTACATCAAAATGAACAACGTCGGCACCTGCCTCTAACACGTCCTGTACTTCTTCTCCCAGGCGGGCAAAGTCCGCGGATAAAATTGACGGAGCGATCAAGGGTTGCATAGTCAATAGCCTCTAAAACAGTAAGTGCGCGGATTATAGCAGGTTATGAATGACAAAAAAATTTCTCTTAAATTGCTAGTAATTGTAACAAATCGCTGATAAATTAGGCAGTATTAACCATCGGGGGACTGACACATGTCGTTGACAGTAAAATCAGTATCTATTGCAACCTCAATCATCGGCTTAGCGGCTGTTGGTTACCTGTTTGCAACACCCGCATCTCCGATCACCTCAGTCAGTAATTCCACACAGCAATGCGAGCAGTTACTGTCCAACGCAGAAACAGGTGACATTAAAAAGCAGTGTGTAGCTGCCGCAAACGAAGTTACCTGGACAAACTGGGTAAAAGGCGAAAGCCGCTCTGCACAGTTTCACTTTATTGATTTATTCGAGTTGTTATTCAGCTCTAAAGACGCCTCACAACAAAAACAACGTTTTAATCAACAATCTTCATTGTAATGTCTGAATCGCAGAAGCGCCCGGGTATTGTCAGTACTATTTTTAGTGTCATCGCGGCCTTTTTTGGCGTGCAGAGTGAGTCCAATCGACAGCGCGATTTTAAACACGGTAGTCCATTGGCTTACATCATCGTTGGCATTATTCTCGCCACGGTAATGGTGTTTGGACTCATTGGTGTGGTTAATTGGGTGCTGGCCGCAAGTAGCGGCCAGTAACTAACGCTCGTACTATGCGGCTATTCCACTATGCCGCAGTAATGGTTCTACCTGAGGCTCGCGACCACGGAACTCGATAAATAAATCTGCTGCGCTGCGTGTCCCGCCGCGCTCTAATATTGCCGTAAGAAAATCGCGCCCGGTGGCAGCACTGAATATTCCCTCCTCCTCAAACCGGGAAAATGCATCTGCCGACAGTACTTCCGCCCATTTATAACTGTAATAACCAGCCGCATAGCCGCCGGCAAAAATATGACCAAAACTATGTTGAAAACGGTTGTAGTCAGGAGGAATGCGCACACTGACTTGTTCTCTGACTTGGTTCAGTATTTCGGCGATCCGCGCTCCTTCAGCAGCATTAAATTCATAGTGCAAGCGCATATCGAATAAAGAGAACTCCAACTGGCGCATCATCTGCATGGCAGACTGAAAATTCTTCGCCGCCAGCATCTTTTGTAACAACTCGTCTGGCAGCGGTTCACCAGTCTCATAATGCCCCGAAATATAGGCCAGCGCTTCCGGTTCCCAACACCAGTTCTCTAAAAACTGACTAGGCAACTCAACCGCATCCCACTCAACACCATTAATGCCGGAAACTCCCGCGGTGTCTACCTGCGTCAACATGTGGTGCAACCCATGCCCAAACTCGTGGAATAACGTGACCACCTCGTCGTGTGTAAATAACGCCGGCTTACCGCCTACCGGTTTGTTAAAGTTACAGGTTAGAAAGGCGATGGGGTTTTGTACCTGCCCTGATGCATGTTTGCGCCGACCGACACAATCGGCCATCCACGCCCCTCCACGTTTGCCGGCGCGCGCGTATAAATCAAGATAAAAGCTTCCGCGTAACCGACCGTCTGCGTCATGAATACGGAAGAACCTGACATGTTCATGCCAGGCATTGATATCGGTTTGCTCGCTGACGGTCATTCCGAACAGGCGTTTCACCACCTCAAATAAGCCGTTTAATACCTGTTGTTCAGGAAAATAAGGGCGCAACACCTCATCGGAAATAGCGTACCGCTGTTGTTTCAGCTGCTCACTGTAATAGGGGACGTCCCAAGCTTCGAGTTGCTGTACCCCTTGTTGTTCTGCAAATGCTTCAACCTCTGCATATTCCTGCTTTGCTTGTGGCAACGACTTGGTCGCAAGGTCGTCTAAAAACGTCAATACTTGCGTCGGTTCATCGGCCATTTTGGTGTGCAATGACATTTCGGCATAATTGTTGAAGCCGAGTAACTCCGCTAGCTCATGTCTCAGCGCCAGTGTTTCATCCATAATACTGGAGTTATCATATTCACCGGCATTGGGCCCTGTTTCAGACGCCCGGGTAGTAAATGCGTAGTACATTTCACGACGCAGTTCACGATCTTCGGCATACAACATAACCGGTAAATAGCTGGGGATATCCAACGTGAACAACCAGCCGCCCTGATCGCCTGCGGCCTCGGCAGCTGCTTCCCTTACGCTTTCCGGTAAACCGGCCAAACGCGCTTCATCAGTAATATGACAGTGCCACGCGTGCGTGGCATCAAGTAAATTATTACTAAATTGTGATGATAAATCCGACAGACGACTTGAGATTTTCGCGTAGCGCTGCTTTTTCTCCTCATCAAGATCAACGCCTGACAAGTGGAAATCGCGCAGTGTGTCGTTGATTAGCTTTTGTTGCGCCTCGGTCAATTGCTCGAATTCGTCGCTATTACGCAGGCTCTGGTAGGCATCGAATAAGCCTTTGTGTTGCCCAACAAAAGTAGAGTAGTCAGATAACAGCGGCAGGCAACTATCATGAGCTTCACGTAATTCCGGCGTGCTAACAACCGAATTTATGTGTGATACCGGCGCCCACACTTGCTCTATTTTCTCGTCTGCGTCAGTCAGTGGCTCGACTAAACCATTCCAACTGTAGTCTTCGCCAGCCAGAACGGTTTCGATTGTTTTTCTGGCCTCATCTAAACGTTGTTTCAGGGCCGGTACAATATGATCAGGCTGGATTGCCTTAAAGTCAGGTAACACTTCACCCTGTTTTTCATCACTCAATAGCGGATTCTCGTTCATTAGTTCCTCGGTCGCTTTATCTTTTCTCATAACCTAGATATTGGGCTAGTGGTCGATTCTTCAAGCCATGCCTCTGACTTTTGCTTACGCTTAGGGTAGTATCGTTGGCGGGACTAAATCAGATTACAACATTATAAGGTTTTTCCATGTCAGTGAAACAAGCGTTACGGGGCCCTCTTTTAATGGCCGGTATTATTGGCCTGACGGTTAGTGGCTGTGCACAGACCTCCTCAACGGTAGAGTCAGTGGCGCAAACGAGTAGTTTATCCGTCGATACGATATACAATAGCGACACCTTTCGTTTGGATTATCCTGCGCCGACTCGTTGGCTAGAAGATGGTTCAGGTTATACAACGCTGGAATCATCAGCAACAAACGAGGGGCGAGATATCGTCCGTTATCATCCAGAAACAAATGAACGCGATATCCTCGTTTCGGCAGAGCAACTCACACCAGCGGGTGCTGAAGCCGCGCTCGATATAGCTGATTACCGTTGGTCCGATGACGGTAACAAAGTACTGATTTTTACTAATACAAAACGCTCGTGGCGAACCCACACGCTCGGCGATTACTGGGTGCTTGACCGAGCTAACAATCAATTACAAAAGTTAGGTGGTACTGCGCCAGAGTCGACCTTGCAGTTTGCAAAATTTAATCCACAAGGTGACAAAGTTGCCTACGTAATGCAGAACAACATTTACGTGCAGGATCTGGCGTCGATGACTATTACACCCATTACCACTGATGGTAACGACTATATTGTTAATGGGACCTTTGACTGGGTTAACGAAGAAGAGTTTTTCTTACGTGACGGCTTCCGCTGGAGCCCCGACGGTGAGCATATTGCCTACTGGCAGCTCGACACCGAGGGCACACCGCTGTTCACCATGATCAACAACACCGGAGAATTGTATCCAACACTCAAGCAGTTCCCTTATCCCAAAGTTGGTGAAACCAATGCCGCCATGCGCATTGGTGTAATTGACGCCGATGGCGGAGACACAACCTGGATGCAATTACCCGGCGATCCGCGCCAACATTATCTGGTACGCATGCAGTGGTCAGGCAACAATCAGCAGCTGTTAATTCAACAGCTAACCCGTAAACAACACATTAACCGCGTATTCCTTAGCACTATTGATAAAGGGCGTACTCAGGAATTAATTCGCGAAACCACCGACTCCTGGGCTGAATATGTTGACGACGTTAAGTTTTTAGCCAATGGCAAACGCTTTACCTGGTTGTCTGAGCGCTCAGGTTTCCGCCATATTTACGTGGTTAATAAAAGCTCGGGTAAAATGACCGAAGTCACCCAGGGTAGCTGGGACGTGGTCGAGGTTTTGCGTATCAATGAGACCAGTGGCTGGGTGTATTTTATTGCGTCGCCGGATTCACCGCTCGAGCGTTATTTATTCCGTGCCAAACTTGACGGCAGCGGAGTATTGGAGCGTTTAACACCACAACAAGCGGGCACTCATGCCTATAGTGTTTCGCAGGACGGAGCCTATGCTGAGCACACCTTTAGTGCGGTTGATCAGGTGCCGCAAACTCACATGGTTAAACTACCAAGCCACGAGATCATCCGTCCTGTCGTATTAAATGAGGATGTTCAACAACAGGTCAATAGCATCGCACGCAAACCCGTTGAATTCTTCCGTGTCGAAGCGCGCGACGGCTTAGCACTCGACGGTTATATCATGCGTCCAGCCGACTTTGATCCAACTAAAAAATATCCCATTTTGTTTTACGTTTACGGCGAACCCTGGGGCCAGACCGTTGCGAATAAATGGGGAGGCTCGACCTTCTTGTGGCACACCATGCTAACCCAACAAGGTTATATTGTGGCTTCAATCGACAATCGCGGCACCAAGTCACCACGGGGCTTTGACTGGCGTCGTTCGATATACAAAAACCTTGGGGTTGTTACCGTGCGCGATCAGTATGACGCGTTGCAGGCTATGAGCCAACGCTGGGACTTTATCGATACCTCACGAGTCGGCATTTGGGGTCACAGTGGCGGTGGGTCACAAACGCTAAACGCTTTATTCCGTTACCCCGATGCCTATCATATGGGTATGGCCCTGGCGCCGGTTCCTGACCTTACCCTGTACGACACTATTTACCAGGAGCGTTATTCAGGGCTGCTGCCGGAATCTGCAGAGCGTTATAAGGAAACCTCTGCCATTACTCACGCTGAGGGATTACAAGGGGATTTGCTGCTGGTACATGGTACCGGTGATGATAACGTGCATTTTCAGGGCTCCGAGCGATTAGTTAACGAACTCATCAAGCACGGTAAGCAGTTCGACTTCTTCGCTTATCCGAACCGTTCTCATGGAATTTATGAAGGCCCGGGCACTGTCGAACACCTTCGCACCATGATGACCAAGTTTGTTAAAGAAAAACTACCAGCCGGCGGTCGCTAAGAACTGATCTTTCGATTACGGTAATCGGTATTATCAACAGGCAAAGCCCCTCAGTTCGTTGCAACATGAGGGGTTTTTCTTCAAGATATGCGCATTCAAATTTTTCTGACAGGAGTTTAGTAGTATGAGCAGACATTATGACTATTTGGCTATTGGCGCAGGTAGTGGTGGTATTGCGTCAGCTAACCGCGCTGCAATCCGTGGTGCTAAGGCAGCAGTGATCGAAGCCAATGCTGTTGGCGGCACTTGCGTCAATGTCGGTTGTGTACCCAAAAAAGTCATGTGGTACGGCGCTCATATTGCAGAAGCAGTTAAATACTCCCCCGCGTACGGTTTTGATGTCGAGCAGAAAGGTTTTGACTGGGCAACCATGGTTAAAAACCGTGAAGCGTACATCGAGCGTATTCACGGCGGCTACCATCGCGGCTTTCAGGGTAATGGTGTTGAATTCATTGAAGGCTATGCAACTTTCGTGGATCATCGCACGGTTGAAGTGAATGGCGAAAAAATCACTGCCGACCACATTACTATTGCCACTGGCGGACGCCCTATGATCCCGGATATTCCAGGCGCTGAGCATGGTATTGATTCAGATGGTTTTTTCGCGCTGACAAAACAACCAAAAAAAGCCGCTGTCATTGGCGCAGGCTATATAGCAGTAGAGATTGCCGGCGTATTTCACGCACTGGGCACCGATACACATCTTTTAGTTCGCCGTGACCGACCGTTGCGTAACTTCGATAAGTACATCACCGACGGACTGCTGGAACGAATGAAGCAAGACGGCCCGACCTTACACACAGAGACTACGGTCAAGGAAGTGGTCAAAGCAGACGATGGTACCTTGACGCTGCACTACGAAAACGGTGAATCACTTGCCGACGTTGACTGCCTGGTGTGGGCAATAGGGCGAGTGCCTGCAACCGATAAGATTAACCTTGATTGTACGGGTGTTGAGTTAGATGCTGACGGTTTTATCAAAGTCGATAAGTACCAAAATACCAACGTACAAGGTATTTATGCGGTAGGTGATAACACCGGCGCAGCCGCATTAACTCCAGTCGCGATAAAAGCCGGTCGACAGTTAGCTGAGCGCTTATTCAATGATATGCCGGATGCGCACATGGATTACGAAAATATCCCAACGGTAGTATTCAGCCACCCAACTATAGGAACCGTTGGATTAACCGAAGAAGATGCGGTTGTTAAGTATGGCGCCAGTAACATTAAGACCTACACCTCGTCTTTTGCTGCAATGTACAATGCGGTAACACCACACCGCGCGTTAAGTTATTTCAAACTGGTTTGCTATGGGCCGGAAGAAAAAGTCGTGGGTATTCACGGTATCGGTGAAGGCATGGATGAAATTCTGCAAGGCTTTGCCGTTGCCGTGAAAATGGGTGCACGCAAATCTGACTTAGATTCGACCGTTGCATTGCATCCAACATCAGCGGAAGAATTCGTTACATTGCGATAAACAGCCTAACCATGCGAAGTAAAGCCGGCGACTCTGCCGGCTTTTTTATGGTTAAAAGTTGTTACAAATTTTTAGACAAGGGATGAACCTCAATCGTTATAACAGTGTTAAAGTCTGGTCAATATAATTTAGGTAACTGAGACTTTTCACTATGAAAAAACTATTCCTTGCTTCCGCTATCAGCGCAGCATTATTTGCCGCTGGTTGTGCGCAAACAGACACATCAACAAACGCCAATAGCATCAGTACAGCGCCAGTAGCCGCTGATCAAGTTATTAAAAGCCCAAACGACCAGCGCCAATATCGCACCGTAACACTCGAAAACCAACTGCAGATACTTTTAGTGTCTGACCCTGATACTGAAAAATCGGCAGCTTCGCTGAGCGTCGATGTTGGTTTGCTACATGACCCAATGACCCAACAGGGTATGGCACACTACCTTGAGCATATGCTATTCCTGGGCACCGAAAAGTATCCCGATACCAATGGCTACAGTGAATTTATGAGCAGCAACGGGGGTAGCCAAAACGCCTACACCTGGCTCGATATTACTAACTATATGTTTAAGGTTAATAATGACGCATATGACGAAGGGCTGGATCGATTCTCGGACTTTTTCAAGGCTCCTATGCTGTACCCGGAGTACGTCGACAAAGAGCGTAATGCAGTAAATGCCGAGTGGTCAATGCGCCGTGAAATGGATTTTTTTGGACAGTTTAAATTAGGTCGCGCGTTACTCGGCGAACACCCGGCCAACCGTTTTTTAATTGGTAACCTGGAAACATTAAGCGATAAAGAAAACAGCAAGCTTCACGAGGAAACCGTTAAGTTTTATAACCAGTATTACTCTGCCAATATCATGAAAGTCGCGATGCTAAGTAATCGTTCGCTGGATGAAATGGAAGCCCTGGCACGTAAGCATTTTGCCAGCGTAGAAAATGACAATATCGAAAACCCGGAAGTGGACGAACAACTGAACTTTGCAGACGTAGGCGGCAAGCTCATCCATTACGTCCCTAACGAGGATGTGAAGCAATTAAAGCTGGAATTCCTGATAGCCAATAACCAGGACCAGTTTGCGGTAAAACCTAATCGCTACGTAACCTATTTGCTAGGCTCAGAAATGCCGGGGACTCCGGCCGCCACGCTAAAAGAAGCGGGTTTAATCTCAAGCCTGAACGCATCAGCGTCGCCTGATTTTTATGAAAACTATGGCGTATTATCCATTGATTTTGAACTGACTGACGCCGGCATGGAACAGCGCGAAGAAATTGTTCGCGTTATGATGGATTACATTAAACAGGTTAAATCTGAAGGGGTCGACGAGAAGTACTCTAAAGAAATACGTACGAGTTTACAGAATCGTTTTAGATTTCTCGAAAAAGGCGATGAGTTTAGCTATGTTTCATCGCTCGCGGAAGCTATGCAAAATTATCCTGCAGAGTACGTTATCAGCGCACCGTACGAATTTCAGCGCTTTAACCCAGACGCAATCAATAACGTACTTGACCAGTTAACGCCGGAACGGTTACGAATTTGGTATATCAGTCAACAAGAGCCGAGTGATAGTGAGCTGAAGTTTTACGATGGTAAATATAAAGTCGTGGAGCTGAGTGAGCAGCAGTTACAGCAATACCAACAACCCGCCGACTATGCGGTTAGCTTACCTAAAGTCAACGAATTATTACCCGAAAGCTTTGCAATTCGTGACAATGCGAGTTTCGCTAAACCGAAAATTGTTACACAAGAGCCAGGCCTTGAGGTATGGCAATATCCGAGCCAGAAGTTTGCTGACCAACCTCGCGGCATTCTAACCGTCAATATAAATAACGAAGCACCGATTACTGATATAAAAAGTCACGTATTGGCTGCCCTTTGGCGCGATCTCTACAGCCTGAATACCAGTGCTTTGGATACTGAAGCGAGCATTGCGGGCATGAATTTGAGCCTTGCCAATGGTGTTGGTATGACGTTGACCGTATCTGGTTTTACTGACAAACAACCTGAGTTGCTGAATCGTGCATTATCAGCACTTGCATTTAATGTAGAGCCTCGTAGCTTCAAGCAAGCAGTCGACCGTTACATCCGGGCGATTAATAACAAGGGCCAACAATTCCCGCTATATCAATCGTTCGACGCCTACGGCAGCTTGATCCGCGAAGGCAGCTTTGCCGAGGACGAGCTAATTAAAACCGCTCAGTCTCTCAGTGCAGCAGACCTCGAGCAGTTCATGTCGGCTCTATTAAGTAATAACACCATACGTGCGTTTGCATTCGGTAACTATAATCAACCCGATATCGATAAGGCAGTGGCTCAGGTTAAGACCAATCTACCTGATGACCGCAATATCACCGATTACCGCTACGCTAAGTTTTACAAGCCTCAACAGCAAAGCGCTATAGTGTTGCGTAAAGATCTCGATGTCGCCGATGTTGGTTTAGTGGAAGTTCACATGCACCCGGAACCTGGATTTGCACCGCAAGCCGCCGGCACCGTGCTGCAAAGTCACTTCCGCACTGCTGCGTTTGATACGCTCAGAACGGAAGAGCAGTTAGCCTATGCGGTAGGCACCTTCGCTCCAACTCTGGATCGATACACGGGCCTGGGTCTATACATTCAAACACCGGTGAAAAATGTTGCTGACATGCATGAGCGGTTTAATCGCTTTAAGCAGGAATACTGGCAGCAACTAAAAAACATGTCGGTCGATAAGTTTGAACAGTTAAAATCAAGCACGCTAATAACCCTTAACGAGCCGCCGAAAAACCTCAACGAGGAAGTCGCCCCAATCTTATCTGACTGGGCACTACAGCGGTTTGACTTTGATAGTAAGCAAGCCCTAATACAGGCTGTCGAAGCGCTTACGTTAGAACAGCTGAAAGCTTTTTATCAAGCAACGTTGCTTAACCCTGAAGCTGCTCGCATTTCTGTTCAATTACGTGGCGAAAAATTCGCCGAGCAGCCATTTGCAGACATTCCTAACATGACCGTTATCGAGAGTCTTTCCGACTTTCATCAAACTATGCCCAAACAATAAACAGTTAGTCCTGCAATCACAAAAACAAAAGGCAGTCTAAAAATGACTGCCTTTTTTATACTCTTTACAGGACATATCTGCACGGCTACTATGACCTTTATAATAGACAGGCGATCTACTGCGAGTATACGGTTGCCAAGGAGCCACGGTGTTAAACCAATTAACAGATAACCTCTCATCATCATTGGTCCCGTTAATGGGGCTTGTGTGTCTATTATTTGGTCTGGTTGGCGTTATCGACCTTGCTGTTAGTGCCAACGCCGAAATCATGCCCGCATTAACACCCGTGTTGTCTTTGGCAACAATAGTTACTGGCCTTGCTATTCTTAGCTACCTGGCCTCGTGGTGGCTTCTTACACGCATGCTAGGTGTAGTGATTATTATTAGTGCGGTTTATTCCGCGTGGTTTGCTGAGACCCAAATGTCGGTTTTTTTGCCACCGGTTGCTCTATTAGTCGGTTCGGTATTTTTGTTGTCTTCTAATCATAATTTCTCTTTTCGCTGGTCTAAATTTACAGGCTTACTACTAGCCACGTTATCCACCGCCCTCTTTATCTCGCTTTGGGTCCGTGGCTATACCACCCAATGGGCTACGAATCCAATTACTGTAACCGCAGCCATGGTTATAACGACCGCTGTGGCGTTAGCTTTTTTACTTTTGCCGAGTGCCAAGCGGCAAAATACTTACCCCCATCCTGTTGGACTTTTTTTAGCCGGCGCCATTGTTACAGCAACCATCGCCATTTGGGCGGTTGTCTCTAACCAGCATATCGACAATATCAAGCACCGCGGTGAACTCAACCTGCGAACATCCAGCGAAACAATAAGTGAGCGTTTGGTAATTCAGGACGCGGCAATACAGCGATTGGTAAACCGTTGGGAAAACGTTGGTGCGCAAGATTTGAAAACCTTGATCGAGATAGATTCGCAGACTTATATCAACGATTTTGGTTTAATTGAGGCCATTGCTATTTTTGAACAACCTAACCGGATGTTACCGGCATCCTCAGGTGTTGACGAAGCCCTCGATATTTTCTCTATCGAGAGTATCAAGCAATGGCGTGCTGACAACTTTAGCACTCAGGCAGCTGTAGTTGTCGAAAAAAGCCTGCACTCTAATCAGCCTCGCTTTGTATTAGTCTACCCGATCAATAGTCAGGACAAGCAACCGAAGCAGTTAGCAGTCGTGCTGAATATTAGTAAACTCTTAGATGTTCGGAAAATTCCCTATCTTGATTATTTCGACACTTACCTCAAGCTCAGCGCCGATTACTATTTACCGATAGCGAGTAGTGAATTTTATACGCTATCTGAAGCTGAACTAGCCGACTTACACTTTTTCCAGTTATCTACCGAATTACCGGTTTTTGGCGAACAACCGATGGTATTTCATGCCGCGCTTAATAGCCCCAGCGTATTTTGGCACAACGCAATGATTAATCAGTTTATTTTAATCGTTGGCCTGCTGTTGAGCGTGCTTTTTTTAGCCACTTTCGATGTTAATCGCCGCTTAAACCGAGAGCGCAACAAACTTTATAACCTGGCGAATTTTGATACCGTCACCGGCTTAATACGACGCGATGTGCTCGAACAACGAATAGAAGACTATTTAGCTAAAAATAGGCACTTAGAATGCGGCGTGCTGTTTATTGACTTAGATGGCTTCAAAGCGATAAATGACAATTTGGGTATTAACATTGGCAACCGGCTTTTACGGGCTGTTGCTGAGCGCTTAAAGGAGAAGCAATTAGACGACGTGGAAATTGCACGGTTCAGCGGCGATGAATTTATCGTGTTTCTCCGTTATTCATCTATCGATAACTGCATAACCGTTGCCGAGCGATTACTCAGCCGTATCCGGGAAAAGTTTTCTTTCGACGAACTCGAGCTCTATTTAACCGCCAGCATAGGTATCAGCCAGCCCAAATTAGAACAAACTACAGCAGAGCTGTTGATTCAAAACGCCGATGTTGCAATGAGTAAGGCCAAAGAACGAGGGGGCAACACCTTTCAGCTTTTCACTGAATCAATGGGAGTAAAATACGAACATGCATTGCATTTGCGCAATAAAATGCAAACAGCGATAGAAGCGGACTCCTTTGAGGTTTACTTTCAGCCCTACGTGGCAGCCAATAGCAACAAAATAATTGGCGCAGAGGCGTTGGCCAGATGGCCACAGGCGGACGGCAGTTTTATATCCCCGGCAGAGTTTATAGCCATTGCTGAACAAACGGGCCAGATTGTCCCGCTTTCGACCCTTATCATGCGCAAAGCATTTGCCCAGCTTGCAAAAATCCAACACAACTCTGACTTTGTGATGTCGGTTAACTTATCGGTGAAACAGTTTCAACGCGAAAATATCACGCAATTGGTTTCATCGCTTGCAACAGAATTCAATGTACCGTTACACCGCTTGCAGTTTGAGTTGACAGAAAGCGTGATGGTCGACGATGCTCAGCAAGTGTTTACCGAACTGGCGGAGTTAAGAACAATAGGATGCCAAATTGCAATCGATGACTTTGGTACGGGATTCTCTTCGCTGGCTTATCTGAATAAGTTGCCGGTTGATGTACTCAAAATTGACCGCGAATTCACGCAATCAATTTATACTGACCCGGCCAGCCAGACTATTTGCAAAGCAATAATTAGCATGGCACACGGACTTAATAAACACATTATTGTAGAGGGTATCGAGACCACTGAGCAGGCTGATTTCTTTAAACGATTAGGCTGCATGGGCTTGCAAGGCTTTTTATTTTACAAACCCATGCCTTTTGAGCAGCTAGATAATTTACTCAACCCGAGTGACTCGAAAGCGTCGGTTAGCTCCTTCCCGCCCGAAAAAGAATGAGTTAAGTGCGCCACGTTCGATATAATAAGTGTCTTCTTCTTTCCAACTAAAATAGCCGACACTTTCCGTTTGCTTCCAGACCTGGCCATTGTCCAGTGTAATTATCCAATTGCCGTAAGGGTCCTGGCGGCGGCTTGCCACATTAACAATCAACTTCTCTATTTCGTCCATATCTTTGGCGTTTTTGTGTTCAAGTCCAAAGCGTTGTTCAGAGCTCTTCCCATTTTCGCTGCGTTTTTGCTGACCTTTTTTACGAGCTTGCTCGGCTACTTGCTGGCCATGGTTATTGCCTTTAGCCTGGCGTTCTTTACCAGAAACTGAAGTTTTATCAGCCTGCTTCTGCGCTAACTGGTCATAACACACCAAACGCTCCAGTGAATCTTCTATGGTTGCGCATCGTTGCAGCGGAGTCTGTTGTGCGGCTACCGATGCGGTCATTACGATTGATGACGCAATACATGCTAATGCTGCACGTTTTTGCATAATGCTATCCTCTTAAAATAGTTGTTTGACTCGATATCGGGGTTAGTATCGGATAGTCAGCGTATCGCCTTTTTGCGTTAACTCAAATTGTTTTAACGCGCTCATACCCAATAAAATAACGTCACCATCCATACCCGGTGTAATCGATGCTTCGACATCATTCAAGGTTATACCACCTAACTCAAGCGAATTAAGCTGCGTGCGGTAGGTTATAACCCGGCCATTAGCTGTTTGCGACATGCCTTGCCGACCCCGTTTTAGGTTTAGCCGCTCAGCCAAACCTGCCGGTATGGCGACCAGAGTTGCTCCGGTATCCAGTAAGAAGGTTACCGGCGAGCCATTAATGCGCCCATCAGCAACATAGTGACCCATGCGGTTCTGCACTAGCTGGACAACCAACTGATTATCTCGCTGTTGGGCTTGTAATTGTTGGTTGGGGTTAAATTGTTGCTGCAACTTATCTTCAAAAAACCAAACCAATAATGCCAGTGCCAGGCCCCATGCGATAAACAAAAAGGGCTTACCAAAGCTATTCGTGGTCGACATCTTTTACCTTGGTATTGTTGCTGTCATAGACCTTCACATCAACATCAATGCCATTACGTACGCTTTGGGTAACCACACAAAAGTCTTCAAATTTCTCCAGCGCTTGTTGCAAGTGTTCAAGGTTATCCTGCTCATTACCCAGAAATATTTCGACCGTAATGTTGGTAATTCGCCAACGTCCTTCTACTCGCTCTACTGAGCCCTCAACCTCAGCACTAACCTTGCCGGGATTATCTTTGTACTTGCGTAGCGCGAACATTAAACTGGCAGCCAGACAATTTGCCACTGATGCTGCAAGCATTCTTGAAGGGTTGGGACCTTCGCCCCCACCCAGCGGCTCAGGCTCATCGGTAGTGATTTCGCCAAATTGGCCAAAATCGACAACAAACTTATAGTCCTCTACAAGCTCCAGGCTTAACTTAAAATCGCCTTCCATGATATCTCCTCTTGAAGCGACACAATCGATTTCTAATAAGGTAAACTTTGATTTTTTACCTTATCAGCCTGCGACTGTCTAACTGCCAACGAACCTGCTTGATCTTGCTCAACTACCCAGCCACTCAAGTTATGTGTTATGAGTTGAGTCAACGCCTCTATATGTTGCGGTTCTGCGTTTAACGCACTGATATACTCATATCGCTCACCGCCGCTCTCCATAAAGTACTCTTTATTCTCTTCGCCAATCTCTTCAATTGTCTCCAGGCAGTCTGCCGAAAAACCCGGACAGAAAACCTGTACTGATTTGACGCCTTTACTCGGTAGGCTTTTCATTGTCTCGTCGGTATATGGCTGCAGCCATTCTTCTCGGCCAAAACGCGACTGAAATGTGGTTAAGTACTCACTTTCGCTAAGCCCCAGCTTTTCTGCCAGAAGACGAGATGTTTTATAGCATTCACAATGATACGGGTCGCCATTTTTTAAATAACGGAGCGGCACGCCATGATAAGAAAATATAAGTTTGTCAGCTCGCCCGTGCTCGCTCCAGTGGCGTGTAATGCGAGCCGCAGCCGCCTCGATAAACGGGTCAAAGTCATGATAATGCGTGATAAACCTAAATTCGGGAATCCAGCGACGACGGGTGAAGTCGTTTGCAATAGCGTCGAACGTTGAGGCTACGGTAGATGCAGAATATTGCGGGTAAAGCGGCAATACTAATAACTTTCGCACTCCTGCCTGCATCATTCGCTCAATCGCATCTTCAATGCTCGGCGAGCCATAACGCATGGCAAACTCAACGACAATGTGTTCACCATACTGTTGCTGTAACTGCTCACGAATCGCATTCGCTTGATCTTCAGTGTGGTACAGCAACGGTGAGCCGCGATCGGTCCATACCGTCTGGTAAGCTTCTGCTGAGCGCTTGGGCCTAATCCTTAGAATAACGCCATTCAAAATTAGCGACCACAACAGCCTGGGAACCTCGACCACACGAGGATCAGACAAAAATTGTTTCAGGTAAGGTTTCAGTGCCGCTTTAGTCGGCGCGTTTGGGGTACCCAAATTGGTTACCAGTACCCCCAGTTTATCTGGCTGCTGATGAGAAAATGTGGGACTGCCCTTAAACTTCATGCGTCGCTTTCCTTTTGGTGACCACTAAAACAAATTACCTGCTCATTACGTCATTTTTAAACGGTTCGATCCCTATTGCAAAGTTTTCGCGTTAAACTAGTTACGATTGTACCAATCGATAATGGAAAATTGTGAACGACAGCAACGTCAAACCCACTAATAAGTCAGCACAAAAATGGCTGCAGCGATTACTTGAGTCTCCCCACGCTCTGGTTATTTTATTCTTTATGTCTGCGCTGGAAGCTACCCTAATACCAATTCCGCTGGAGTTGGTATTAATTCCCTTTATGATCCTCGAACGCGAACGTATCTGGAGCATCGCCTCGGTAGCCTTAGCAGGTTGCTTATTTGGTGCAGTTTGTGGCTACTATATTGGTTACACCTTGTTCGATACGGCTGGCCAGTGGTTTATCAACTACCTAAATCTTCAGGATTACTACCAAGAGTTTAAGAAGACCCTGGAAAGTGACGGTTTTATCGCGATATTTTTAGTCGGCGTCACCCCGGTTCCGTTTCAAACAGCTATGCTAGCCGCCGGCGCAACTGCATTCTCGTTACCACTATTTTTACTGGCTTCCGGGCTGTCCCGGGGTATACGTTATTACGGTCTGGCAGTACTTGCATTATGGCTTGGCCCATACGCGCAGGAATGGTGGCAAAAAAATGCATCGCGTTTGGGTTGGTCGATTGCTATTATTTCAGCCATTGCATTGCTGATCTTTCAGTTTAGCTAAATAGAGAGCCCATGTTTTTACTTATTGTTTTTGCTGTTTTAGCAGTCGGTGTGTCATTTGTTTGCTCAATATTAGAAGCTGCACTGCTGTCGATTACACCGAGTTACATTGCTCAGCTAAAAGAGCACAAGCCAGAATTACACAACAAACTTAAAAAGCTTAAGCAAAATATTGATCAGCCGCTGGCTGCCATATTAACCCTAAACACAATATCGCATACTGCCGGCGCCGCAGGCGTCGGTGCTCAGGTTGGTATTGTGTTTGGTGATGGCTATCTTGGTATTGCTAGTGCGGTAATGACATTATTAATTTTAGTATTATCAGAGATCATTCCCAAAACCATTGGCGCAAAATTTTGGCGTGGCCTTGCCCCGGTCTTAGCTCCTACGTTAATTTTTATGATATTTATTTTGCGTCCATTTATCTGGTTGTCCGACCAAATTACCCGCCGTATCGGTAGTACCGAACCCGACATTGACGTGCGGTCGGAAATTAAAGCCATGGCGACAATGGGATTGGAACAAGAGGCGTTGGATAAAGACGAGCACAGGGTAATATGGAATATCCTCGACTTGCATGATATTCGCGTTAAGGATGTCATGACCCCGCGTACTGTGTGTGAGACCATTCCGCCAGGTATGTCAGTTGCGGAGTTTGCTGAAAAAGCCCGAACTCTTCCTTTTTCTCGCTTTCCTGTTATTGATGTCGAGGAGGAACCCTTAGGATTGCTGTTCAGGAGTGACGCGTTAGACGCCGAGAGACACCAGGATGTCGCCGAGCTAGTTCGTCCGGTAGAAATTGTCACCGAAACGGTAAGCATCGAAAATTTGATGGCCTACTTACTAAAAGAACGCCAGCATTTGTGTCTTGTATACGACGAACACGGGAGTTGGCTGGGGTTAATTACCTTAGAAGATATCATCGAAACCATTCTGGGGACCCCGATTATGGACGAGACGGACAACGTATCCAGCCTACGCCGTTATGCCCGCCAGCGTTGGGATAAGCGTCTCAAACGCGACCCACAATAAGCGCAATGCTAATAGCGTTATAACCCAACTGAAGATCTGGTTAAAGCGATGATTGGAGATTCGCTTTAGCCAGTTTAAGCCAACCCAGGTACCAACAAAGCCCGCCACCATCATGGCGAAAATCAGTGCCAACCAGTCTTTAAATATAAAACCTGCCAAGCCAAACACTAATGCCTTGGGAGCATGCTGCATGCTCATCGTGGCGGCAAAAGTAGCCACGGTGGTCATGCGTTCGTTAAATCTGGACTTAATAAATGCCGCCACTACAGGCCCGGAAGCCCCTACAAATAGCGAAATAAACCCAGTAATCAACCCTCCGGTAGCTAACCCGGCTCGTCCCAAAACCAATTGAGGTAATTTCGGCCCCCAGGTCAAATACAATAAAAACAGCGCAATACATAATTGCAGAATACTTGCGGGAAGTTGTACTAATAACAAACTACCCACATACGTTCCCAACAAACCAAACGGGACAAACCAAGCGACCGTAAACCAATTGATATAACGCCACGCTAAAATAGCGCGACCAATATTAGAGCCCATTTGTACAACACCATGAACCGGGATTATGGCTTGAGCGGGCAACACCAAAGCCAAAATGGCGATAAGTACCGCGCCACCGCCGGCGCCAGCTATGGCAGTAAGCAACGAGGTTAGCGAAGAAATAAAAACCAGCAACCAAAACAAGCCATCGCTTGCAGACATTGAGCAAAACTCCCTGAACGGTTATAATTCGCGCGATTTTAACGCCCCGGATTTACGTTCCGGCTAGCTGAAAAGGTAATTATTTTATGTATATATGCGCGGCATTGTATAAATTTGTCGAGCTCAACGATTTTGAGCAACTTCGTGAACCCCTGTACCAAACCTTAATCGATAACGATGTTAAAGGCACTCTTCTTTTAGCTCGCGAGGGTATTAACGGGACTATTTGTGGTACCCGCGAGGGTATTGATAACGTGCTGAAATACTTGCGCGCTGACCCTCGATTAGCGGACGTTGACCACAAAGAGTCACCGAGTGATACCCAGGCTTTTTACCGCACCAAAGTAAAATTGAAAAAAGAGATTGTCACATTGGGCGTTGACTGGGTCGACCCTAAGAATACTGTCGGCACCTACGTTGAGCCTGAACAATGGAATGATCTGATTTCGGATCCCGAAGTGCTGGTCATTGATACCCGTAATGAATACGAATACGCGGTTGGCACCTTTGAAGGCGCGGTTAACCCGAAGACCGAGGCGTTTCGCGAGTTTCCCGAGTATGTGAAACAACACCTGGATCCGGCTAAGCATAAAAAAGTTGCCATGTTCTGTACTGGCGGAATTCGCTGCGAAAAGTCCACTGCGTACCTTAAGGAGCAAGGCTTTGACGAGGTGTATCATTTAAAGGGTGGCATTTTGAAATACCTGGAGATGGTGCCTGAGCAGACCAGTAAGTGGAATGGCGAGTGCTTTGTATTCGACCAACGTGTTACTGTAAAACATGGTCTGGAACAAGGCGAGTACGACCAGTGTTATGCCTGCCGTATGCCAATTACCGAACAAGAAAAACAATCTGAGCATTATCAAAAAGGTGTGAGTTGCCCGCATTGTTTTGACAAAACAACCGCTGAACAAAAAGAGCGCTTTGCCGAGCGGGAACGTCAAATTCAATTGGCGAAGCAGCGCGGCGAGCAACATATTCGTGACGGTAAGCGGGAAGCTAGCGCTCAGAAATGATCACTTTATCCGCTTAGTTCGTAATTAATGATATTAAATTTTCGCGTAAGGAGACAGCATGAAACAACTACAGGTTATCGGGTTAGACGAGAAGAAGTCGGCAAAACTAGGCGATAAGCTAAATGAGCTTCTGGCTAATTATCAGATTTTTTATATGAACGTGCGTGGTTTTCACTGGAACATCAAAGGTGAGCAATTCTTTGAGCTACACGTGAAGTTTGAAGAAACTTACAATGACTTGCTGTTGAAAGTGGACGAGATTGCCGAGCGTATTCTAACTCTGGGTCAGCGCCCTATGCATGCTTATTCAACCTATATTAAAGCGAGTGATATCGAGGAAGTAAAAGACGTTCACGAAGGTCGCGCCTGCGTTGGCAATATCCTTGATAGTTACCAATCAGTGATTCGCTTGCAGCGCGAAATTCAAGCGCTGGCTAACGAAGCTGATGACGAAGGCACAGCTGCATTAATGAGTGACTATATCCGCGAGCAAGAGAAGACAGCCTGGATGCTAACTTCATACCTGGGGTAAGTCACCTGCCGTTTCATTTGATAACAGGAGCCTGGCGATTTTTCGCCGGGCTTTTTTATTTTGGTGTGATTATCGCCAAAACTAACCTGCTTGAATACCACCATAGCTGTGCTACATTTGAAAAGAAACTAGCGGGAAATCAGATAACTAGGAGAATAATATGAATAAAGCGGTGGGATTAGTGCTAGTGGTAGTAGGGGCAATTTTACTCTTTTTATCATATGAGGCATCACAATCATTGGCTTCAGAAGCATCTGAGGCGTTTACCAACCAACCGACCGATAGCACCCTTTGGTACCTAATTGGGGGCGTTGCAGCGGTTATTATTGGTTTGTATGCCTTACTCAAAGGCAAAAAGTAAGCCATTAACAATAACGGTGGCTCTCGAGCCACCGTTTACCCCGACAATTAGTTTTCTTCACCCGACACATTTGGCAGTGCCAGCGCAGATATGAAGGCAAGCACACCGACAGCAACTAAAAACCATAGTACGGCTGCTACACCATAGGCTGAATCAAGCCAACCCAGCAAAATTCCCGCGAGTAATATCACGCCCATGACCGTGTTCGAGACTGCCGTTAATTGAGCTCGATTATCCTGCGTTGCCATGTCGACCAAATATGTTTTGCGGCCAACACGTGCTCCGTGATGCGCAACCGCTGATAAAAACAGGAGTGCGCCGGCTGCCCAGCCGGTTGCCAGTGCGTCCGGCATCCAGTAATAAATAGCCAGTGCCAATAACATAACCAGCGTCGACATAACCGAGGCCGCCGCCATTACACGATGACTGGCCACATCAGACCAACGTCCCCATACTCGGCCGGCCAGCAGCCCTGCAAGCCCACTAGCCAGCAATAAACTACCGAGGCTGGTTAATTCAGCATCACCCTGACGCTGTATCAAAACCACGATATAAGGAATCGCAAAGGCCGCAGACACTAATAATGCGCGGGTAATAACAAAGTGACCAAACTGTCCATTGCGCCATAACAGCGTCAAAGATCGTAGCGCCTCGTTAATGGCGTTACCGCCTCCTTCGGTTGAGCCGGCGACTTCCGGAATACCAGCATAAAGCAACGCCGCAGAGGCCCATAGAATCACGCCAGCCGCTAATAACGCCAGGAATAACCAGCGTTCACCACTAATATCCGGCGCAAACATTATGACCAGCGCAGTGGCAAGAGTTAAAAAGCCGGCAGCTGACGCTGCAACACCTGACAACCGGCCACGACGAGTTTTAGATACCGTCTTACCCGTTACGTCTTTATTCGCAACGGAACAAATGCCACGTGATAACGAAAAAATAGCTAACAAAATGACTACAGACCAGCCCAATGCACTGTCGTTTAGAGTCGCTACGGCTACGATCATTAATGCCAGCGCGAGAGCCTGTCCCACGCTGCCAGCTACCCAAAACCACTTTCTAACCGGCTGCTCCCGCAGCTTCTGCGCTACAAACAATTGCGGCAATAAAGCCAGTGATTCTCGCAGCGGTACCAACGCACTAATAAATATGGCAGGAGCACCCAGCGTACTTAGCATCCACGGCAGCACTAACCGAGCGCTGACTAACGTGTCGCCGAGTTTAGTCAAGGTAAGCGACAATAACATCAATACAAATGAGCGCGGCTGATGATTGCAGGCAGATTCCGGGATATCCTTACAAACCCTGGCATCTTCGTCTTCAGCAAGATAGCCGTAGACGCGGTGGGTCAGGTCCTTATCACTCATTTATCGCTCCCTCGGGTTATTCCTGATTTAACAACGTCGTCCATTGCTGATTAAGCCAGCGCACAAATAACCGGTGGTCATTAAGTTCATGATTGTCGATTACAGTATCGCTGTACTGGCGATAATAATGGCACAAGGCATCAGCGCTGGGATCATCAAGTTGATTTATTTCTATACTACTGGCTATATCTGTAAGCCGATCACCCCAACCTGCGTATTCCCAGTCGACAATCGTCAGTTTTTGGTTAACTAAAATATGTGCAAACGCCAGATCGAAATGACAAAGTACTTGCGCGCGATTGCTCTTTAATGCCTGCTTAAATTGTAACAGTTGGGAGCTTATTGCGCCGCCTAGTTTGGCTGCATATGCATCGCACTTTTGCCATAGCGTGGTTCCCTGCCAGGCCGGCTGCTGCTGATGCACCAATGCCAATGCTTGCGCGGTTACTTTCAGCTTTTCAGTTTGACCCAGCGCAAACGAGTTCATGGGCGTGCCTTCCACATAACGTTGCAAAACCCATTGCGTCGGGTCAAGCGCAATGACATCCGGCGCTAATCCGGTTGCAGCTAACTGTTGCTGTAACTCAAACTCAGCGCTGCGATCAAGACCAAAGCGTTGACTGTGCCGCAACCATTTAAAGATATAAGATTCAGTGCGCCCCTTTAGCCACAACACCTGATTTGCAGGCCCGGCAGTTAAGGTCTGAATTTCGATGGGCTTCTCTATCATTAGGCTTCCGTCACCAACTCCGTGTGCTGATCCCGGCGCCAGCGATACATGGCGTAAATAACAAGCACGACGTATAGAACAAAAAGCAGGGCTGTAGCGACAAAACCTTTACTCCAGTATAAATAGACGTAGGCTGTGTCGATAATAAGCCAGTACCACCAGGTTTCAAACGCTTTTTGCGCAATTAACCACGTCGCCAGCAAACTAAAACAGGTGGTAAAGGTATCTAACCAAACCGCATCAGCATCGGTGAATTGCTGCAATGCAAGGGCAATTGCAATAGCCAGCGGTGTAAGCCAAAGCCATTGCCTTAAGTGCCACCGCCATGAGAATTTGAACCCGGTCGATTGCGCAGCATCGTCTTTATGTTGCCACTGCCACCAACCATAACCGGCTAGCGCAATATAAATGACTTGTAGCAACGACTCCATATAGAGCTTTGCCTGCCAAAATATTAGTGCATAAATGGTGCAGCTAACGGCCGCTGCCAGCCAACACCACTGGCGTTGGTGCGCCGCAAGCATAAGATAGACTAACGCCAGCACCAAAGCTATCAGCTCCCAGCCTGAGCTCATTACTAACTGGTCAGCCACCCACGTTAACTGCTCCATTATACAATACCCTTAAAACTTATATTCTGCCGTGAAGCCGACACGGCGTGGTTCGCCATACTGACGATAGGTTTCGGTAACATACTCATCACGGGGGTCATTACCAAAATAGAATCCGCGAATATCAGTTTGTTCGTCGGTTAGATTGCGGCCCCAAAGCTTTAACTGCCAATTGCTCCAATAGTAACTGAGCTGTGCGTGCCACTGCACTGATGACTGCGCTCGTTGGTCGTGAGAGTTAGAAAAATAAAAGCTGTCCTTGGCATCAGCCTGAACTGACCAGGCCCAATTATCCCAAAGCGATCCTTGCAAACCGATATTTGCGGTATAGTTTGGCGCATGTGCCTGTTCTCGTCCTGAGATATCCGTGCCGTCTTCTCTGACAAAGCCATCAATACGTGTTTTTAACCAGCCAACATTGGCGAAGATTTCCAGCTCCGGCATTAGCTGATAATTAACCTCAGCTTCGAGACCGTAATTTTTACCGCTGGCTGCATTTTCTAAGAAACCGACAAACGACTGATCGCGATTAATCCAGCTTTTTAATTGCACGTCATCGCGCCAGTTATAAAAACCACTTACACGCCCGGACATGCCGTCACCACTAGACCACTTAAATCCGCTCTCCAGGTTCCATAAGTGTTCGGGAGCAAATGTCGAGCGCTGTAAAAGATAGTTTTCGATTGATTCAAGCTGCTGATCCTTTGCCCGCCCGAGGGCTTCACCATTAACCCCACCAGCTTTATAGCCGCGGGCTATGGTGGTGTACCAGTAGCTGTTGGTTGCTAATTGATAACGCAAACTTAAGTTACCACCCACCATCGTATCCGCGGGCCGCTCAACAACATTATTACTGTCATTGTAGTCGGTCTCGTAACGCTCTAAACGCAAACCACTCAGTAAGCTCCAGCGCTTAGCTAACTGCTGAATGAGTTCACCGTAAACGGCGTAATGACGGCGTTGCTGATCACTGTTAAAAATCGTTGCTATGCCGAGATCCCAATTAAAATAATCACGGCTAAGTTGTTGGTCTTTTTGATAGTGATAAATACCTAACGTCCACTTGGTAGGTAAACCCAATAGGTCGCTGGACTGTTTAGAGGTCAACCGTACGTCCAGCGTTAGGTCATCACGTTGTCTGGTGTAGGCATCAAAAGAGGAATACTCCCATCCCGGCGCTATACCGACATAGGTCCAGTCTTCGTCAAAACTGTATAAGCTGTCTGCAGTTAATCCACTGACTGCTATCTCCAGTTGAGCCGAGTCAAAACCATGATACATTGCGCCAAGTCGCAATGCCGTTGAACGCAAATCGTCCTTACCTGGCTCATCTGAAAGGGTTTCGCGATTATTCTCCAGACTAAACGCATCATAACCATTATCGGTATCAATATGATGCAGCTGGGTTTGCAGCGACCAAAGCTCATTAATTTGGCTATCAACGCCTAGCCGGACAGCGAGCTCGTCTCGCTGTTCAGTATCATCGCGGTTCAGATAAACATTGTTGGTAAAGCCATCCTGATAAAATTGCTGAACCGAGAGCCGCGCATTACCCAGAACGCCTAAATTACCGCCTATAGCCAGCCCTATTCTACGTTCGTCATAATTGGCCAGCCCGAGGGCAAGCTTGCCACTCAATAGCTCTGTCGGCTGCTCGCTTTGCATCACCACCATACCAGCCAGAGAGTTGACTCCAAAGCGACCACTTTGCGGCCCTCTGAACACCTCAACCTGACCAATATCAAATAAACTGGCAGCGCCGCCTAGCCCTGAATAATCAATACCATCGATGATAAGCCCTACCGACGGATTAACATTGTCAACAAACTGAGAACGCTCACCAATTCCACGTATTTGAATAAATCGCGCTGTTGATGTCCCGCCCGAGAAATTAATGTTCCCGACCGTATTCAGCACCTCTTGCAGATGTTGGGCACTGAGTTTTTGAATTACCTCAGAGTCAATAATAGCAATACTCTGAGGGGTTTGATTAAGGGTTTGTTGCTGAAAGTCGGCGCTAACTTCGATTGTTTCGAGTGGTTCAGGGCTTTGTGCATGCGTCAGTGTTGATAGTGAAACCGCGCCTGCAAGAATAGCAAAACGTTTAAACATGGATCATTTCCTATAATTAATGCGAAGAAACGATCCGGTAAGGCTTTATTGGATAGGTTTTTTTATTTTTACCATCCCTACGCCAGTATTAACCGGATCAGGTACAAAGGGTTCGCAAAAATGCATCTCAGCCCGGTAGGGCACCCCTTGGTATTGCCGCGTTAGTGTAACGCAGCGTTTATATAAATGCTAACGCATCACCGTGCAATTGCGACATCGATAGGCCACGCGCGATAAAATCGTCACGAATGACTCGCACCATTTCAAAACGGCCTGCCATGTAAATCTGGCAGTCACTTAAGTTATCACGCTCCGCCATTACCGCGTGATGCACAAGCCCAACAGCATAGCTCCAATCTGCAGAAGCTTCTTCTATAACCGGGCGATAATTGAATAGCGGATGTTGCTCGGCTAACTGCTCAAGCTGCTGGTGCAAATATAAATCGCTCGCCTGACGTGCTCCCCAGTAAAGATACACAGGCTGTTGTAAGCCATCAGCAAGTAATTTCTGCAGTATCGAATAGGTATAGGAGAATCCTGTCCCACCCGCTATTAAAACAATAGGCTGCTGCTGGGGTAACTTTACAAACGCATCGCCTGCAGGCGCGTCGATAATAAGTTGCTGCTGTTGCTTAATTTGCGTTAGTACCTCGCCCGCATAACTGTTATCAGGTGTCGCACCAACGTGCAGTAACCATTGGTTATGTTCAGCAGGGTCTGACGCTATGCTAAACGGGCGCTTGTCCCGTTCGCCCATAACAACCTGTAAGTACTGGCCCGCTTTAAAGTCAACAGGTTTCGGCAATTCTATACTCACTTCCCAGACATAATCAGCCAGTTGACGGGTTATAGCCGCCTTGCAAGTCAGCTGTTCTGACATTTACTTCTCCAGAATATTGAGTTGTTCCCAGAGCATATCAACGCGCTGTTTAACGTCTTCACTCATGGTAATAGGTTCGCCCCATTCGCGGTCTGTTTCGCCCTGCCATTTGTTCGTTGCATCCATCCCCATTTTCGAGCCCAACCCCGAAACCGGCGACGCAAAATCCAAATAATCGATGGGCGTATTTTCTACCATAGTAGTGTCCCGCGCTGGGTCCATTCGTGTTGTCATCGCCCAGATCACGTCCTTCCAGTCACGTGCATTGACATCATCGTCACAGACAATGACAAACTTGGTATACATAAATTGGCGTAAAAAAGACCACACACCCATCATCACCCGCTTGGCATGACCCGGATATTGCTTTTTCATCGTCACCACAGCCAACCGGTATGAACACCCCTCTGGTGGCAAATAGAAATCAACGATTTCAGGGAATTGCTTTTGCAATAGCGGAATAAAAACTTCGTTAAGCGCAACACCCAATACGGCCGGTTCATCCGGCGGACGCCCGGTATATGTGCTGTGATAAATCGGTTGTTTACGGTGGGTAATGTGGGTCACCGTAAACACAGGGAATTCATCGACTTCGTTGTAATAACCGGTATGGTCACCATAAGGCCCTTCCGGTGCTGTTTCGCCTGGCTCGATATACCCTTCAAGAATCATCTCGGCATGCGCCGGTACTTGCAGGTCATTACTCACACTTTGCGTGACATGAGTTTTGCCGTCGCGCAATAGTCCGGCAAAGGCATATTCAGACAAACTATCGGGTACCGGCGTAACCGCTCCCAAAATAGTGGCAGGGTCAGCTCCCAACGCAACTGATACCGGGAATCGCTCACCCGGATGTTGCTGGCACCATTCTTGAAAGTCCAATGCCCCACCGCGATGCGACAACCAACGCATAATGAGCTTGTTAGGTCCGAGTAGCTGCTGCCGATAAATGCCCAGATTCTGGCGCTCTTTATGCGGTCCCCGGGTTATGGTTAATCCCCAGGTAATTAACGGAGCGGCATCACCTGGCCAGCAATGTTGGATAGGTAATTTAGTCAGGTCAACGTCGTCACCACTTAACACAACCTCCTGACAGGGGGCTTTTTTAACCTGTTTAGGCGACATACTCAGCACTTTCTTGTATGTCGGTAACAAGCTCAGTGCGTCTTTAAAACCTTTTGGCGGCTCCGGCTCCTTCAAAAAAGCCAGTAATTTACCGACATCCCGTAACGCTGTAACTGAATCCTGACCCATTCCCATTGCTACGCGCTCGGGCGTACCAAACAAGTTGGCCAGTACCGGAATAGAGTGACCTTTCACGTTTTCGAATAACAATGCAGGACCGCCCGCCTTTAACGTACGGTCTGCAATTTCGGTCATTTCCAGATAGGGGTCAATCTCGGTACTAATGCGCTTAAGTTCGCCACGCTGTTCTAACTGCGCAATAAAATCCCGAAGGTCTTGATATTTCATTTAGCTATTACGCTGACGCTTCATTGACTCGAAGAACTCGTCGTTGGTTTTAGTCATCTGCAGACGGTCAATCAGGAATTCCATCGCTTCAACTTCGCCCATCGGGTGCATAATCTTCCGTAGGATCCACATTTTCTGCAGTTCGTCCTGCGTTGTTAACAATTCTTCACGACGCGTACCTGAACGATTGAAGTCGATAGCCGGGAACACACGGCGTTCGGCAATCTTACGGTTAAGGTGTAACTCCATGTTACCGGTACCCTTAAACTCTTCGTAGATAACTTCATCCATTTTCGAGCCGGTATCAATAAGTGCGGTTGCGATAATTGTTAAACTACCGCCTTCTTCGACATTACGGGCAGCACCGAAAAAGCGCTTAGGTTTATGCAGTGCATTGGCATCAACACCACCGGTCAAAACCTTACCTGAACTTGGGATAACAGTGTTATAAGCGCGTGCCAGACGAGTAATCGAATCCAGCAAAATAACGACGTCTTTTTTGTGTTCTACCAGCCGCTTAGCTTTTTCGATTACCATTTCCGCTACTTGCACGTGTCGGTTAGCCGGCTCATCAAACGTTGAAGCAACCACTTCGCCTTTTACCAGGCGGTGCATCTCGGTCACCTCTTCCGGGCGTTCATCGATCAGCAATACGATAAGCTCAGCTTCCGGATGGTTGGCAGCAATTGATGTTGCAACGTTCTGGAGCAATAAGGTTTTACCGGCTTTAGGCGGCGCCACGATTAGACCACGCTGACCTTTACCAATCGGTGCCGATAAATCCAACACTCGCGCCGTAATATCTTCGGTACTGCCATTGCCGCGTTCCAGACGAAAACGCTCGTCTGCGTGCAGTGGAGTTAAGTTTTCAAAAAGGATTTTATTACGGGAGTTTTCAGGCTTGTCGAAGTTAACTTCTCTAATTTTTAGCAACGCGAAATAACGTTCGCTATCCTTCGGCGGGCGTATCTTGCCGCCAATGGTGTCGCCCGTTCGTAAATTGAAACGTCGGATTTGACTCGGCGATACATAAATGTCGTCGGGGCCGGCTAAATAAGATGAGTCCGCTGAACGCAAGAAGCCAAAGCCATCCTGCAGGATTTCCAGCACGCCACCGCCATAAATATCCTCACCGCTTTTAGCGTGTGCTTTAAGGATTGCGAAAATAATATCTTGCTTACGCAGGCGAGCCATATTTTCAAGGCCCATGCTGTCTGCAAGTTCAACAAGTTCGTTTACGGGTTTATTTTTAAGTTCTGTCAGATTCATAGGAGGGTTTTCGAGTTATCGATTAATGGTTAAGTCTTTGGGACTCTCTGTGTAAAGTATTCTGTATAAAGTATTCTGTGTAAGGTTTAATACTTTTGCTTCACTATTGATTTGGCCTGAATTCCGCGAGGTGCGGTGCCAACAACTGCAAGATTCGTTCAGATTTATTCCAGCGTTTCGGTGGTCAATGACGCCTGGATGTTCAGTTAATGAGCAAAAACTATCATCAAATTGCTGATTCGTCCAGTTTTCACGACAATAAACAAAAAAACGGCGCTGATGCGCCGCTTTTTTAATCAATTAAATGTGCTGGTCTAAAAATTCGGTAAGTTGCGCGCGTGATAATGCGCCCACTTTGGTTGCGACTACTTCGCCATTCTTAAACAGCAGTAATGTCGGAATACCACGGATACCATACTTCGGAGGAGTCTGGTCGTTGTGGTCAACGTTCAGCTTACCAATAACGAGTTTACCCTCGTAATCACCGGCGATATCATCAAGAATCGGTGCTACCATTTTACATGGCCCACACCACTCTGCCCAGAAATCAACCAGGACAGGCTTATCGGATTTAATGACATCTTCTTCAAAACTGTCATCACTTAGCTGAACAATTACATCACTCATGGTACTCTCCGCTACGTTCTTCGCGTGGAAATATTTTAAAATACTATTATTTATGTTTTTGAATGCAAGCGCAAACTGATATGCTTATAACTTATGACTAAAACACATCTTACAGAAACACGTTTTGCCGAACTTGGGCTCAATCCTCAAGTCGAGCAAGCAATTACTCATGCTGGATTCGAGCATTGTACTCCTATTCAGGCGTTAAGTCTTCCCGTCGCCTTAGCTGGTCAGGATGTTGCCGGACAAGCCCAAACGGGCACGGGTAAAACCTTGGCATTTCTGCTCGCGACTTTCAACCGCTTGATGAACAAGCCCGCGGCGCCCGAACGCAAAGGGCCACGCGCCTTAATCATGGCGCCAACGCGCGAGCTTGCAATTCAGATTGCCAATGATGCTGAGCCACTGACTAAAAACTGCGGCCTCAACATGGCAGTTATATACGGCGGTGAGGGCTATGAGGTTCAAAAACAACAGCTGGCTAACCAACCTGACATCTTAGTTGGTACTACAGGTCGATTAATCGACTTTTATAAGCAAGGCTTATACGCGCTGGATAATATCGAAGTGGTCGTGTTAGACGAAGCCGACCGCATGTTCGACTTAGGTTTCATTGATGATATCCGCTATCTGTTGCGTAAAATGCCGCCGCCGGCAGAGCGCCTTAATTTGTTATTTTCAGCAACGCTGTCCTACCGTGTTCAGGAACTCGCCTACGAACACATGAATGCACCGGCAAAAGTTGAAGTTGAGCCAGAGCAAAAGACTGGTGTGCGTATCAGCGAAGAATTATTTTATCCGTCTAAACCCGATAAAATGCCGTTGCTGCTGACCTTAATTGAAGAAGACTGGCCCGACAAAGCCATCGTTTTTGCAAACACCAAGCACACATGCGATAAGATTTATAATTGGCTGGCAGTCAATGACCATCGTGTTGGGCTGCTCACCGGCGATGTGCCGCAAAAGAAACGGTTAAAAATTCTTGAGGATTTTGCCCAGGGTCAACTCGACTTTCTGGTTGCGACCGACGTTGCTGCACGAGGCTTACACATTCCTGCCGTTAGTCACGTCTATAATTTTGACCTGCCTGACGACTGCGAGGACTATGTACACCGTATTGGCCGTACCGGTCGAGCCGGAGCAAGTGGTGCAGCAATAAGCCTGGCATGCGAAGAATATGTTTATAACCTACCTGCAATTGAAGACTACATCGGGCACCCAATTCCGGTTACCAACTATGACGAGACGGCTTTACTGTCTGACCTAAAACGTCCACGGCCAAGCAATCGTCGACGCCGCCATAACAGCGGTGGTAATCGCGGCGGTAATCGCTCCCGACAACGAAAACCTGGCGGCCAACGTAAGAGCTAACATGAGCGCCAGTTTCAAACGCCTCGCAGCAATAGATATGGGCTCAAATAGCTTTCACCTGCTGCTTGCCGAGGTTTCTATGCGGGGTTTTTTCCCAAAGCCCCGCATTATTGCCCGATATAAGCACAAAGTTCGACTCGCAGATGGCTTCAATAAATCGCTGGAATTAGATGCAGCGGCCATCGCCCGCGCGAAGGACTGTTTAAAAGGGTTTTCCGACCAGTTAGCGCGCTTCAAACCGGACGCACTCAAGGTTGTTGCAACAGCGGCTTTACGTAAAGCAACAAATCAACATGCCGTCTTACCAGAGTTAGAAGCGGTACTTAATTATCCCATCGAGGTCATATCCGGCGAGCGTGAAGCGGCTTTGATTTTTTCTGGTGTTTGTGCGGCTTCAGAACAAAAAGGCCCGATGTTAGTCATTGATATCGGCGGTGCCAGTACCGAGGTTATCGCCGGTGAACCACTTAAGGCAAAAGTCCTCAACAGCCTAGATATGGGCTGTGTCGTATTTCAAAATAACTATTTTGATCAACAGACAATAACGCGACAGCGCTTTAACGATGCTATACAGCAAAGTCGTTCTCAAATTAGCGGTCTTAAACAACAATATCAGCAGGTTGGCTGGCAACATGTTTTAGGTGCTTCAGGCACATTTCGGGCAGTGGCGGAAATCGCCTTAGCGGAAAATCATGCCCAATTAACGACCGATTGGTTGGCTGTACTGATAGAACGATGTGTTGCCGCAGGCCACGTACAAAAACTAGACTTTGCCGGCCTTCGCGATGACCGCCGCGCAATTTTGTGCGGCGGTTTGGCTATCTTAATGGGAATACTAACCGAATTACAAATAAGCCATTTTGGAGTCACCAACGGTGCTCTTCGCGAGGGCCTCCTGGCCGAGCTTGTGGCCACCGAAACAGCCTAGTTTAATTACTTTTTCGCCATTTTTTTAGCAACTGTCTTAGCAAAGTACGTCAAAATACCATCGGCTCCGGCACGCTTGAATGCCAGCAGACTTTCCTCTATCACGTCCTCACCGAGCCAACCATTTTGAATGGCAGCATTCAACATCGCATACTCGCCACTCACCTGATAAGCAAACGTAGGCACACCAAAACGGTCTTTTACTTCCCGAACAACGTCTAAATAGGGCATTCCCGGCTTTACCATCACCATATCTGCACCTTCCTGGATGTCGAGACCAACTTCACGTATAGCCTCTAGCCGGTTGGCAGGGTCCATTTGGTAGGTTTTTTTATCAGCGCCCTTTAAATTCCCCGAAGAGCCGACCGCATCCCGGAATGGCCCGTAAAACGCGCTGGCATATTTAGCGGAGTAGGCCATTATCGCGGTATTAACAAAGCCATTTTCTTCTAATGCCTCACGAATGCAAGCGATACGACCGTCCATCATGTCGGACGGTGCAACAACATCAGCTCCGACACGCGCATGCGATAACGCCTGCTTTACCAACACCTCCGTGGTGATGTCATTTTGCACGTAGCCCTGTTCATCGATAATGCCGTCCTGCCCGTGAGTAGTAAAAGGGTCCAGCGCCACATCGGTCATTACACCGAGCTCGGGAAAAGCGGCTTTTATTGCTTTAACCGCACGTTGTGCCAGCCCATTATCATCATAGGCTGCTTCGGCCATCAATGACTTGGCGGACCCTGGCGTGACCGGAAATATCGCCACCATCGGAATTCCCAGTTCGACTAACTCTTCACATTCCTTAACCAGCAAATCGATACTTAGTCGCTCGACACCGGGCATTGACGCAACCGTTTCACGTTGCTGTTGCCCTTCTAAGACGAACATTGGATAGATAAAATCATTGACGCTAAGTGCATGTTCAGCGACTAGGCGTCGACGGAAATCACTGGCCCGATTGCGGCGCATACGACTGAAAGGGAAATGGCCTAATTCGGTCATAACAACAAACTCCTTAACATAAAATTGACCGGCTACACCGTAACGACTTGATCGCGACCTTCGCGTTTAGCACGATACAGCGCTTCGTCTGCCGCCTTAAACAAGTGTTCGGTGGATTGTCCTGACTGACTATTCAACTCTGCCACGCCAACGCTAATGGTAATGTGACGGGGGCCTGAGTCGGTATTGAATGGCTGGCTTCTTACTTGCGTGACAAGACGGTCAGCGAACGCTTCGGCTTGTGCCTGTGAGCAATCGGCCAAAATAACCGCAAACTCCTCGCCACCATACCGACAAACAATATCGCCGGGGCGCTTTGCACTATCTTTTAGTCTATCAGCCATGCCTTTCAGAATTTGGTCACCAATAAAATGACCATGGGTATCATTCACTTTCTTAAAGTGATCAATATCGACCATCAACAGGCTGAGTGGTCGCTTACTGCGGTAGGCGCGCCGATATTCTTTCTCTATCTGCTGACTAAAATAACGGCGATTATAAAGACCGGTTAACGAGTCTTCATAATTGCGTTTTTCAAGCTCAGCATTTACATCCTGTAACTCACGTAACGCAATTTGCAACTCAAAGGTTCGCTCTTCTACGCTCCCTTCCAGCTCCTCGTTGTAGCGTTGTTGGGCCTCAAGTTTCTCGCGTCGCTGCTCGTTATATCTAACAGCCAACACCCAGGAAAGTAATAATATCTCGATGCCGGAGCCCAACATGATGGCATGTCGTTGAATAAACATGCTATCAATCACTCCCAGGTATCCCAGCGACTTGGCCATTACAGATAGCAGTAAAGTGCCCCAGGCAATGGTGAACATGCGCGCGTAGACAAAGCCCTTACGCCACAAGTAAGCTCCTACAATCAACAAATACAGACAGCCTGGTGCGGCCAACGTAAGTAATACGTGGATACTGATTCGATAGCTCGCGAAAATACCTACTAACAAGGTAAAAAAGGACAAACCAGCCATAATAAACAGACCCCGGGCCAGGGTACGACGGTACTGTTTTAAACGCAGCAGCTGATAGGCAAAAAGTGCGGCTGTTAAAAGAGTTAAACTACCAAAAATTGGGATGCCTTTGTCCTGCAGAAACAGCGATTCCGGCCACAGGTAACGAAAGCCTAAGCCGTCCAGCGACAACATCAACCCGCCAAAAAACAGGGTGTACAAAGAGTAGAGACCAAACTCCGGCTCTCGTGACGCAACAAACCCGAACAGGTTATAAACAGCCATACATAACAGGACACCAAAATAGATGCCTTCAGCTAATCTTTTTTGCATTTGCGTATCAAAAAACTGGGTTTCGCTGCGCATTGATAATGGCAGTCGCATAGAGCTTTCTGTACGCGCACTAAAGTACATAACACCAGCTTGACCAGCCGGAATTGGCACGGAAAACTCAGAAGTTAAAATCGGCCGTTGGTAATAAGGTTGGCGGTCGCCTAGCTTATAGGTCGTTATGTCGTTAGCTTTTACCCAGTACAGGTTAAGATAATCGATTAACGGATAACCTACGTGAAGTACTCGGTCGTAGCTTGCGCTGTCAATCGAGAGCCTGAACCAATATTCGTCCTTGGTATAACCAAAAGAGGCCCGCTGACTTTGTAATGGTTCCCACGTCACCGAGTCGTTATCATAAACATCCGCCAAGGTTAGCTGCTGTTCGCTGCTCAGATACCAGATATCAAGTTCATTGCCTGCCTGTGGCGCCTCGGCTTGAGCATTAACGCCAAACCAAAGCGTAAGCAGCAACACTAATCCGACGCCAAATATGCCATATAACCAACGCATCATCCGCTTGCCTCCGACAACGCAAACAGGCGACACGCATTATCAGTAGTTAATTTAGCTACTTCTTCCTGCTTTAAGTTTAAGTGCTGAGCCAGCGCACAGCCAACTTCCGGCAGCCATTGTGGTTCGTTAAGTTTAGGTCGGGGACGTAACGTACGAGGCAACAAGAAGGGCGCATCAGTTTCAATCAATAACTGATCTTGGGGCAGCAGTGGTAATGCCGCTACTAGCGCCTGGTTGCGGCGATCATCACACAACCAACCTGTTATTCCAAACCAGTGTCCTCTTGCTTTGTAGGCTTTAGCATCCTCCGGCCCCCCGGTAAAACAGTGAGAGATACATTCAGTCGATGCTGAGCACAATTTATCAAGCAATTGGATCTGCTTTTCACGCGCATCGCGCTCATGCAGGTACAAAGGTAAGCCAAGCCGATTAGCCAGCTGAATTTGTTCGCTAAACACCTTAATCTGTTGTTCTGGCGGCGAATAATTTCGGTTAAAGTCCAGGCCGCACTCACCAATAGCGACTACTGCAGGATGTTTTGCAAGTTCCGTCAAACGCTCAAGGTAGTTTGCACTGACCCCGGCTGCGTCATGAGGATGCACACCTACAGTAGTTACCAGCTGCTCAGGGTGTCGTTCGCATAGTGTAATGGCTGCCTGCGCTTCGCTTTCGTTAGTCGCGATAATAAGTTGCCGCGTTACACCTGCCGCCCGGGCACGCTCCATCACGCCGTCTAAATTGGTTAGCAGGCGTGTATTGGTTAAGTTAACTCCAGCATCAAACCACATCAGTGTTTATTATTCTTGTTCCTTTTTGGGTTGATACCACCGTCCTATGACCAGCCCCAATTCAAATAATAGCCACATTGGAATCGCTAACAATGTTTGCGAAATAATATCAGGGGGAGTCAGCAACATGCCCAACGTGAATGCCCCAACAATAATGTACGGGCGCTTTTTACTGAGTGACTCCGGCGTACTCACCCCACTCCATATCAATAATACAATAGCGACTGGTGTTTCAAAGGCAATACCAAAAGCAATAAATATAGCTAAAACAAAATCAAGATAACGCGAAATATCGGTGGCTATAGCCACGTCAGCCGGGGCAACACTGGTAAAAAATCCCATCGCAAGCGGCAAAACGACAAAGTACGCGAACGCAATACCGGCGTAAAATAGCATGGTACTGCTCGCCAATAAGGGCACCACTAAGCGTTTTTCTGAACGATAAAGCCCAGGTGCAATAAAGGCCCAGATTTGCCAAAGCAAAAAGGGAATAGCGAGAGCAACCGCAATCACAAAAGTTAGCTTAAACGGCGTAAAGAAAGGCGCTGCCACGTCAGTGGCAATCATTTGTGTGCCGGCAGGCAGGTGTGCAATTAGCGGGTCAGCTAATAATCGGTACAGGTCATTGGCAAAATAAGCCAATGCGGCGAATACGATGACAATGACAACAATAGCCCGCAATAGCCGGTTTCGTAATTCCAGTAAATGATCTAGCAGTGGCGAATCGCTCATACATCCGAACCACGCTTACCGTCAGTTGAATCGTCAGAACAAGTAGACGCCTCATCGTCGGTGCGCTGATAAGGCCTTTGCACGCTATCTGCCGCGCTTTGTAACTCTACAATTGAGCGCTGTAACTCCGGGCTTAAATCGCTAAAATCGCTGGCCTCTGCCTTTTTGAGGTTTTCGTGCAACTCTTTAATGCGCAACTCGTGGTCAAGCTCATTTTGCATTCGCTGCCCATAGCTACGGATACCGGAAAGCGTTCGCTGAGCGCTGCGAAGCGCAGAGGGCAATCGTTCGGGGCCGAGCACCAATAGGCCGACTATCGCTATTAACAACAGTTCCCAGAAGCCGATATCAAACATGGTTACTTCCGCGAGGAATCAGTTTCTGATCGGTCAGATTCAGTTTTATGTGATTCGTTTTTTTGCTCAGATAGCTGGCTATCAGGCTTGCCTTCTTTATCTGATTCCGCCTCATCCGCTTTATCACTGTCACCCATCGAGTTTTTAAACCCTTTAACGGCACTACCCATATCACTACCTAAGTTGCGCAAACGTTTGGTGCCGAAAAGCAGTACCACAATGACCAATAGAATAAGCAGTTGCCAAATACTAATGCCGCCCATAATTCACCTATCTTGATTAAAGATTGTTAGCGCGGGGTCGCGACCGCCACGCCAAAGATCCCAGTATAACAGTAATCACACCGAAAGTGATCGGCCACAGAGGGGTGCTACTTTCTGTTACCAGCCATGCTGTACTTACCACACCGCTAGCTGCTAACAGAGACCAGAAGGAGCTGCGTGACGCCTGCTGCTGATGCATCAACTGCTGTTGATGTTGGCGCTCGAGCTGACGCTGAATATGTTGCTGAGAATTCAGGTTTTCATAGAGCAAATTAGGCAACTCCGGCAACTTCTCAGCCCAGTAGGGGGCGTTCTCTTTGACCGAACGAACCACAGCCCGCCATCCAAGCTGCTCGTTCATCCAACGCTCTAAAAATGGCTTGGCAGTTTTCCATAAATCCAGCTCCGGATAAAGCTGACGGCCTAACCCCTCGATGTACAATAAGGTTTTTTGCAATAACACCAGTTGCGGCTGTACTTCCATTTCAAATCGTCTGGCCGTATTAAATAAATTAATCAATACATGTCCGAACGAAATTTCGGCTAACGGCTTCTCGAAGATAGGCTCACAAACGGTACGTATGGCGGACTCGAATTCTTCAATATTGGTGTGCCGTGGCACCCAGCCTGAATCTACATGCAGCTCCGCAACTTTACGATAGTCACGATTAAAAAAGGCCAAAAAGTTTTCCGCAAGATAGCGTTTGTCTTCACGGTTTAAGGTGCCAACAATGCCAAAGTCAATGCCGATGTAGCGTGGGTTTAACGGTTCATCCTTGGCAACAAAAATGTTGCCCGGGTGCATATCTGCGTGAAAGAAACTGTCCCGAAACACTTGCGTGAAAAACACTTCGACGCCACGTTCGGCAAGCTTCTTCATATCTACGCCACGGGCTTGCAACACCTCAACATCACTAACGGGTATGCCATCAATTCGTTCCATCACCATCACGTTATGACGGCTGTAATCACTGTAAACAGTCGGAATATAAAGTAGTTCTGACTCTTCAAAATTACGTTTTAACTGAATTGCATTAGCTGCTTCACGCAATAAATCCAACTCATCGAGTAATGTTTTACGGTACTCCTTTACCACTTCTCTGGGCTTTAGCCGGCGTCCATCGGGTAAGTGATGCGCCATCACTGTTGCCAGGGTTTCCATTAATTCTAAATCGGCGTCGATAGTACGGCGAATATCAGGGCGGATGACTTTTACAACGATGTCCTTAACATCGTTCTCACCCAGCCGGATTTGTCCGGTATGAACTTGCGCAATCGAGGCCGACGCCAACGGCTGTGTATCGAAATTTTCAAACAACTCGGCGATATCGTTAATACCCAAGGATTTCTCAATAATCGCCTTGGCCGCATTACCATCGAACGGCGCCACACGATCCTGCAAATAGGCGAGTTCTAATGCGATATCGGGCGGCAGCAGGTCACGCCGGGTTGACAACATTTGTCCAAATTTAACCCACACCGGTCCGAGAGATTCCAACGCCAGCCTGAGCCGTACACCCGCAGGTTTGTCTTTATGCCGGTTAGGCATCCAGAACAACACATGACGGCCTAAACGCAAAGACCATGGCAGCCATTTAGCCGGAATCAGATCATCTAAACCATAGTTCAATAAGGTCTTTGTTATCGCGTAAAGTCGCCGACTGCGCATTACTGCTCCTGTTTTACCTGACGTTCCAGGCGTTCAATGGTCGCCCTGAGTTGTTGTAACTGTTGCTTAAACTGTTCAAATTCAATCCGTGCCGGAAGTAGCCGTTTTTCTTCAATCACAACCCCGTTTATCCAGCGACGATGAGACTTACTGGCCTCTTTCATATGTCGCTGTCCGGACCGCCACAAATTACTTAACCATTGCGCAGGCAGCACACCGAGCTTCGCTTCCAATTCCGATTCCCAGTCAATATCTAACCCTTTAACCAGCATTACTAATTGCTGCGCCAGCATCGGGTCACCTTCAATATCTAACTGCCCGGCTTTGATTAAACGCGTTAAATTAGCGTTATCAGTAAGCTCTGGTAATACGCCTAATTCCGTTTGTATCCAACAGTCTGCATCGCCCTCTGTAGAGGTACTTAGGCGTATGGCTTGTTGTTCAACTGTTACGGTAACAACAAACGGCAACTCTTTAATATCAAACCGTAAAACCTTTCCGGCAAGCTTCTGTAGTCGCTCCGGCGAGTTTGCATCACGCGACAATAACTCGTTGACCAGAGTCTCCAATACCAACCAGGGAATTAACGAAAGTGATTTCATTAAAACTTGTATCCTCGGTGCAGAGCAACAATGCCGCCGGTTAAGTTTTGGTAGTCGACGTTATCGTAACCTGCTTCGTGCATCATAGTTTTTAACGTTTCTTGATCCGGATGCATACGAATTGACTCAGCCAAATATTGATAACTATCCGCATCGTTGGCCACTAACTGCCCCATTTTGGGCAGTACATTAAACGAATAAAAGTCGTAGACCTGTTCAAGTGCCGGCGTTATCGGTTTGGAGAATTCTAATACCAATAAACGCCCACCCGGTTTCAGTACTCTGAACATCGAACGTAAGGCGGCAGGTTTATCCGTGACATTGCGCAAACCAAAAGCAATGGTAATGATGTCAAAACTATTATCGTCAAAGGGCAGTTGCTCAGCATCCGCCTGAACGTAACGAATATTACCGACATGACCTTTGTCACGCAGCTTGTCCCGGCCGACTTTGAGCATGGCATCGTTAATATCGGCCAGCACGACCTCCCCTTGCGGGCCAACCCGACGTGCGAATTGCGCGGTTAAATCACCGGTACCGCCAGCTATATCAAGTACCTTCATGCCTTGGCGAACACCGCTACAATCTATGGTGTAACGTTTCCAGAGTCGGTGAATACCCATCGACATCAGGTCATTCATTACGTCATATTTGGCCGCAACAGAATTAAAAACATTTGCCACCAGCCCCTTCTTCCGCTCGCGCGCGACCTGCTGGTAGCCAAAGTCAATCGAGTCTCTTTGTTGGTCTTGCTTATCTTGTTTATCGTTCATACAAACACCTTGAACCTATTTCCTTTAGTGTACTTGATGCGACCGGTTTGTGCGATATCAGCCACTGGCAATTGTGTCTTACACATGTGCATATTCATCGCGCCGCGGCAGCCATCGCTCGATTAAGGCGGAGGCAGTCGCCGGATAATCGCGCAGTAATTGCTCTGCTAACTGTTGCGCAGAAGGCACCAAGTCTGCGTCACGTTCTAAATCAGCAACTTTTAATTGTGTTAACCCCGTTTGTCGCTGCCCTAATAGCTCACCGGGACCTCTTATTTCTAAGTCCCGTTGCGCTATTACAAAGCCATCGTTACTTTCTCTTAATACGCTTAAACGCTCAGTTGCGGTTTTTGATAACGGACTTTTATAGAGCAATACGCAGTGGCTGGCGACTGAGCCACGCCCAACTCGCCCCCGTAACTGGTGTAATTGTGCCAAGCCCAGGCGTTCGGGATTTTCAATAATCATTAGCGAGGCATTGGGCACGTCAACCCCCACCTCAATAACCGTAGTTGCAACTAAAAGATCAAGTTCTCCGGCTTTAAATGCCTGCATCACCTGTTCTTTTTCTTCAGCTTTTAAACGCCCGTGAACAAGCCCTACCTTTAATTCAGGTAATGCCTGCTGCAACTCACGAGCGGTTTCTTCTGCGGCCTGACACTCAAGCACTTCTGAATCTTCAATTAGCGTGCACACCCAATAAGCCTGTCGTTGTTCCGTTATGCATACCTCTCTAACACGCGCTATCACTTGGTCACGGCGTGTATCGGGGATTGCCACCGTAGTCACCGGTGTGCGCCCCGGTGGCAACTCGTCAATCACCGAGGTTGCTAAATCAGCATATGCTGTCATTGCTAAGGTGCGCGGTATTGGTGTTGCCGTCATGATTAACTGATGCGGCTGAAAACCCGCTTTAACGCCCTTCTGTCGCAGTTGCAGCCGCTGGTGCACGCCGAAACGATGTTGCTCATCAATAATGACTAACGCGAGCCGTTGATAATGCACGTCGTCCTGGAACAAGGCATGAGTACCAACTAACATCGCAACCTCTCCGTCAGCGACCTGCTGCAACAACTGTTGCCGCGCTTTGCCTTTGGTGCGCCCGCTTAACCAGCCAACACCAATACCCAACGGCTCCAGCCATTGGGAAAACGACAATGCATGTTGCTCCGATAACAGTTCTGTTGGCGCCATCAAGGCAACCTGATAACCGGCTTCTATTGCGGCCAGCGCTGCCAGCGCTGCAACCAGCGTTTTCCCTGAGCCGACATCGCCCTGTACCAGACGCATCATGGGCACACTTTTTTGCAGGTCGTTTGCTATTTCTGCAACCACACGTTGCTGCGCCTGCGTCGGTTTAAATGGCAAAGTCGCTAAAAATTGTTGCGCGAGTTCGCCGTTAGCACGAATCGCGATGCCGCCCTCACTTTGGCGTTGCTGTCGCAATTGCAGCAAGCTAATTTGATGCGCTAACAACTCTTCAACCGCCAGCCGCTGTTGAGCCGGGTGCTGACCAAGTTCCAGTTGTTGTAGCGATGTTCCAACAGGCGGGTGATGCAAGGTTTTTATCGCATCCACTAACGACAATTGATGTGGCTGCAAAGACGCCGGTAGTAGCTCCTCAACCGCGGCTGCAGTCAGATAGGACAACGCCTGCTCAATAATTTTACGTAACGCAGCCGGATAAACACCCTCCGTTGTCGGATAGACCGGCGTATAAGTCTTATCCAGCTTCACCTGCTGATTTGCTTCCAGCAACTGATAATCAGGATGAATAAGCTCAGCACCGGCCATGCCGTGCCTGACTTCACCAAACACTAACAATCGGGTGCCCGCGCTAAACTGTTTTAATTGCGCTGCGCTGAACTGGAAAAAGCGCAAAGTGATAGAGCCGCTGTCATCTTTAGCTCTGACCAGCAGCATGCGTTTGCGGCCATATTTAATCTCTGCATGCTGCACGTCGACCACAAGGTTTGCAGATTGCCCCGGTCGCAGTTGCGCTATCATTGCGATCCGTGTTCTGTCTTCATAACGTAACGGCAGATGAAAAAGCGCATCCTGTACGCTTTCCAGTCCCAATTTTTTTAGCTTTTGAGCAACTTTTTCACCTACCCCTTTCAGGGTCGTCAACGGGATTCGGGTAAGCGGCTGTGCAGTGGACATTGTCGACTATTTCGCTGTTCTCATGGCTTGCCACCAATCGTCACCGGCAACAATTTGGCCAGCTTCGTCAAGCTCAGGATAATCGATACCTTTGCGACGACAGGCCTTCGCATAAATGGGGTGGCCGCCCTCAAATAAAATACGCTGCCGTTCAGCGATATCCAGCTGATTATGCCCATATCGACCAGCAGCCTGACGCTGGCGTTGTGCTTCGTACAGCATCACCGCAGCCGCCACCGAAACATTTAATGATTGCGCCATACCGACCATCGGGATCATCACTTGATGGTCTGCAAGCGCCAGTGCCTCTTCGGTGACACCATGTTTTTCCTGGCCCATCAAAATGGCAGTTGGCTGAGTGTAATCAACGTCACGAAAATCAATCGCCTGCTCAGACAAGTTGGTTACAACCACCTGCATGCCCTGCTGCCGAACCGCCTTTATTGCATCTGCAACCTGATCATAATGCGAAACACCGACCCAGTTTTGGCTACCCAGCGCTAATCCGGCCGACATTTTGCGTTTTGATGACTCCCAAACAGCGTGCATTTTGTGCACGCCAACCGCATCGGCAGTGCGAATAACCGCTGACACATTGTGACTTTTATGAACATTTTCCATCACTACAGTCAGGTCTGGCTGACGCAAATTCAGCATTTCATTAATGCGCTTAAAGCGCTCCGGACTCATTCCTTAACCCTCACTTATCCTTATAAAATCACATCATTAACTACGATGTTTGCGGGAGACTTCGTAAATATCGGTACGTCGGTCTTTTAAGTTAGTGACCGAACCCTCGTGGTGAAGATAACGAAGTTCGTCTAAATTAAGGTCTGAAAACATCAGCATCTCGGTATTGGGTGTTGTTTCCGACATTATCGCGTCGTGCGGGAAGGCGAAGTCCGACGGCGAAAATACCGCTGATTGCGCATACTGAACATCGAGGCTCTCGACTTCGGGCAGGTTGCCTACGCTGCCACAAATAACCACATAACATTCGTTTTCGACTGCACGTGCCTGAGCACAATGGCGAACACGTAAATAGGCATTGCGAGTATCAGTCCAAAACGGCACAAACAATATCTCCAGCCCTTCTTCCGCCATGATTCGACCAAGCTCCGGGAACTCAACATCATAACAAATCAGAATACCAATGCTCCCGGCGTCGGTATCAAACACCTTAACCTCATTGCCACCCTCAATAACCCAGTCACGCTTCTCGTGCGGCGTAATATGAAGCTTGCGTTGTTCTTCAACCGAGCCATCGCGGCGGCAAAGGTAGGAAACATTATAAATACTGTCGCCTTCCTGCAACGGCATTGAGCCAGTAATAATATTGACGTTATAGCTCACCGCCATTTGCGACATTTCGCTTTTAAAACGCTCAGTGTATCCGGCAAGGAACCGTATCGCACTCATTTGCTGGCTCTGATCCGTCAATCCCATCAACGGGGTATTAAAAAACTCAGGCAGCACCGCAAAGTCACTTTGGTAATTAGAGAGCGCGTCAATAAAATACTCGACCTGCTGTAACAATTCATCGACAGACTCTACCGATCGCATTTGCCACTGCACAGCTCCCACGCGGACGTTTTGAATACGCGTAGTTAAAATGCTGGTAGAAGGGTCGTAGAGGAAGTTGTTCCACTCTAACAAAGTCGCGAAACCGCGAGATTTTTGATCTTCCGGCAGATACTTACCCAGCAGGCGTTTAACCGTAAAGTCGTTGGCTAACTGGAAGGTTAATATCGGATCATAAATTTCGCGGCGCTGAACCTTATCTAAATATTGACTCGGGGTCAGCTCCTCAGAATATTTGTGATAGTTGACAATACGACCACCAGCGAGAATCGCACGCAGGTTGGCCTGGCGGCACAGCTCTTTACGCGCATCATATAACCGACGTCCCAGCCGATAACCACGATAATCCGGGTGGATCAGCACATCCAGCCCATAAAGTGCATCACCTTTTTTATCGTTGAGAATCGCCTCGCGATGACCAATTAAATCGTCATAGGTGTGCGGGTTAGAAAATTTGTTGTAGGCCACCTTAACAGTAAGGGCGACACCAACAATTTTGCCGTTATCCTCAAGGCAAAACTGCCCCTCCGAGAAGTCTTTTATCAGCTTCTCGATTGTAAACTGGCTCCAGGCACCACCAATATCGGTATAGATGGCATCCATTAACTCTTTTAATTGTGGGTAATCTTCTAAGCGAAGGTTGCGTAACTGTAGGTGGAGATCATCCGGACTCATAACTGCCCCAAAACGGTAAAACCATGTTATAGGTAGTTTACACGTAAATTGATCAGGGTTGCACTAGAGGGATTAGCTGTATAAACTTCTGGACGTCTAAATAAAAATATAAAGGAAGTGGTATGAATTCATCCGCCGCCGTTCAGCCCCCGAGCGCCAAGGCACTGTTGCCGCTGGCGTTGTTTTTGGCTTTGTTTTTGGGAACTGGTATTTATTTTCAAACAGAAGGTGTTGAGTACGCCTTCTATCAGCTACCTAGTCCAGTTGCGATTCTACCGGCTATTGCGCTGGGCATATTGCTGAGCAGGCAAGCGTTTGAAGAGCGTATCGCAACCTTTGTGGCCGGCGTCGGCGATAGCAACATCATTACCATGTGTATGATTTACCTGCTGGCGGGCGCATTTTCCACTGTCGCCGAAGCAACCGGTGGCGTCGACGCGATGGTGGCACTGGGCTTACAAATTATTCCGGCTTCGTTTTTGATTCCCGGGCTGTTTTTGATCGCCGGGGTGATATCTACCGCCATGGGTACTTCCATGGGAACATTGGCAGCACTAGCCCCGGTTGTACTAGGAATTGGCGAGGCAACCGACATCAGCCTGCCGTTACTTGCAGGTGTATTAGTTAGCGGGGCCATGTTTGGTGACAACTTATCCATTATCTCTGATACCACCATCGCAGCTACCCGCACCCAGGGCTGCAGTATGCGAGATAAATTCCGTGCCAACTTAAAAATTGCTATCCCCGCAGCTGTCATTACGGTGCTTTGGTTAATCAGTTACGACACCAGCAATGTGCCCCTTCAGATTCCTGACGCAAACCTTTGGCTTTGCCTACCGTATTTCGCGATTATCGTGTTGGCCGTGATGGGCTTGAATGTATTTGCCGTGTTAGGGCTTGGAATCGTGTTAGCCGCGGGTTTTGGTATGGTAACTGTCGACTACCAATGGGTGAAGTTTAGCCAGGATATCTACGATGGCTTTAGCAGTATGCAAGAAATTTTCTTACTATCGCTACTCATCGGCGGCCTTTCAGGCCTTATCCGACAACAAGGCGGCTTGGCATTTTTAGCCAAAGTAGTAGAGGCCGTCTCCAGCCGTGTTAGTAAAAACAAACAACGTTCGTCAGCATTCGGTATTGCGGGTTTAACCTCACTCACCAACCTTTGTGTGGCCAATAATACCGTCAGTATTCTGCTGGCCGGCGAAGTCAGCAAACGACTGGCTAAACAAGGGAACTTAGCCGCCCGGCAAAGTGCCAGCTTATTAGATATCTTTGCCTGCACGGTTCAGGGCGCGTTGCCATACGGTGCCCAGGCTCTGTTAATGGGAGCCAGCTTTGGTATATCACCGCTCTCAGTCAGTCTTCACACCGGTTACTGCTTTATTCTGGGCAGTGTCGCGTTGCTGATGATCCTGTGGCGACGGCCACTTGAAGATCGTCATCCGGAAACAGAAGAAGCGGCTGTTTAGCCGCTTCTTTGTCACTCGTTAAATTAAGCGAAAGCGCGTTAGTTGGTGCTTGGCAACTCTAAAATGCCATCAATTTCGATTTGCGCACCTTTCGGCAACTGCTTAACACCAATCGCTGCACGAGCAGGATAAGGCGTTTTAAAATGTTTTGCCATCACCTCGTTCACGATGGCAAATTCGGCCAAATCAGTCAGATAGATCTGTACCTTAACCATATCCTGTAATTCGCCACCGGCAGCTTCACATACCGCAGTGAGATTTTTAAAAACCTGTTCGGCTTGTTGGGCGAAATCTTCACTGACTAACTCCATCGTCTCCGGAACCAGTGGAATCTGACCAGAAAGATAAACAGTAGTGCCAATTTTAACGGCTTGTGAATAGGTCCCGATGGCCGCTGGTGCTTTATCCGTTGCAATAATAACTTTAGACATGATTACTTCCTTAAGCGCGTCACGCGCTGAACATCAGGCATTTTCCGAATGTGTCGGATAACGTCCGCTAGGTGTTTACGATTACGGATAGTTAATGCCACATCAATAAAATAAATATTCGCATCGATCTCTTCGGTTCTAAGGCCGTCAATATTACAGCCCGTTGTCGCAATCGCCGAAGTCAGTTTTGCCAAAGCGCCCTGGTGATTGACGATTTCGATACGAATTTCCGAAATAAACTCTGCATCGGGTTTATTATCCCACTCGACCGGGAAGTATCGACCCGGCTCATCCTCGTGCCCACGTACGTTTTTACACTCACGGCGGTGAATCACGAGCCCTTTGCCCGGACTTACGTGAGCAAGGATGTCATCGCCCGGGATCGGCCGACAGCATTTGGCAAAGCTCACCAACAATCCCTCGGCGCCTTTGATAGATAAGCTACGTTGCGACGGCAACTCGTCTTTTAACGTTTGCAGCTCCCCTAACAGACGCTTTGCAATAGCAACCGACATCATATTACCCAAACCAATTTGTTTGAGTAGCTCGTTTTTACTTTCAACCTTGGTTTCTGTCAGTACGCGCGTAAACTCGCTTTCCGGGATATCTTCATAGCTAATTGGCCCTAGGGCTGAACGCAGTAAGCGCTCACCTAACTGTTGCGCCTCTGAAGACTCCTGACCCTTGAGATACTGTCGAATCTTAGCGCGTGCTTTGCCAGTGACAACAAAATTGAGCCAGGCGATGTTCGGACGCGAACCGTTGGCGGTTTTTATTTCGACAGTCTGCCCGGTTTCAAGCGGTTTACTCAGCGAATACGTGCGGTGATTTACCCTTGCACCAATACAAGTATTACCGACATCGGTATGCACAGCGTAGGCAAAGTCGACTGCCGTAGCGCCTTGCGGTAATTCAATAATCCGGCCATCCGGTGTAAATACATAAATCTCGTCAGGGAATAAGTCGGATTTAACGTTTTCGATAAACTCAAACGAACTACCAGCGCTTTGCTGCAGTTCCAATAAACTCTGCATCCATTTACGTGCGCGAACCTGCGCTGTCGTGCCGGCATCATCGGTATTTTTATAGAGCCAATGCGCGGCCACACCGCGATCAGCCATCAAATCCATCTCTTCGGTTCTAATCTGGATCTCAACCGGCACTCCGTGAGGGCCTTTCAGCGATGTATGCAATGACTGGTAGCCGTTTGACTTTGGAATCGCGATATAATCTTTAAAGCGTGTTTCGATAGGCTTGTAGAGGTTATGCAGCGCGCCGAGTACCCGGTAGCAGGTGTCTACACTATCGACTATCACCCGAAACGCATAAATATCCATGACTTGATTAAAGCGCAGCTCTTTGGTTTGCATCTTTCGGTAGATGCTGTGCAAATGCTTTTCGCGCCCTTGCACCCGCGCTTCAATGTGATTACCGTCCAGGCGCGATGAAATCTCACTTTGCACACGCTCCATAAACTCACGGCGATTGCCGCGAGCCTTTTTAACTTCAGATTCTAACAGCCGCGCACGCCAGGGATACAGGGCCCAAAAACCCAATTGCTCCAGCTCGTTTTTAATATCATGAATACCCAGGCGGTGGGCTAACGGCGCATAAATTTCTAGTGTTTCGCGCGCTATTCGTCTGCGTTTATCGGGACGCAAATGCTGAATAGTACGCATATTGTGGGTGCGGTCGGCAAGCTTGATCAGAATAACGCGAATATCCTGAGTCATTGCCATGATCATCTTGCGGTAGTTCTCGGCCTGAGCCTCTTCTTTTGAATCGAACTGCAGCTTATCTAGTTTTGATACGCCTTCGACCAAGTTCGCAACGGTCGCACCAAACAACTCCGCGAGATCCTCACGGCGAGTCTCTGTGTCCTCGATGACATCATGCAACAGCGCCGCCATGATGGTCTCGTAATCAAGGCGCATATCAGCTAGTAGACTCGCAACCGCTACAGGGTGAGTGATATAGGGCTCACCACTACTACGTTTCTGGCTGCTGTGTGCATCATTGGCTACCACAAAAGCCTGTTGCACCTGCTCCACTTGTTCCGCGGGCAAGTAGTCACTAATTTGCGTTTTTAAGCCTTCAAATAGGTACACCGACTATCTCCGCGACAGAATATGCTTTTGCGTGAACTGATGGGTCTGTTTCTAAACAGAATACGAGCATTCCAACAAAAAAGCCAACGACCGTTGAGTCGTTGGCTTATATCATGCTTGGGTAAATAGTTTATTCTACGCCGCGCAAAGCATTTACGGCTTGCATTTCCTCAGCATCGGCCTGCTGCTGAGCTTGACGATCTTCAGCGTCAAGGCGGTCGTTATCAATCAAGCCTTGCTCGATCTCACGCAAAGCGATTACCGTTGGCTTCTCGTTTTTTACTTCTACCAAGGGTTCTTTGCCCTGTACTGCCAACTGGCGCGCACGACGAGCTGCTAATAAAATTAAATCAAAGCGGTTGCCAACGCGATCTACGGCATCTTCAACGGTTACGCGAGCCATGGTTTACTCCCCATAAAGCCTGAGTGATATTTTCCGAAAGGCTAATTATTATACGGAAAACGTCGCAATTAGCCAAGTAATTCCTTAAGAGTTTCGCCATACCGGACTTGCTGTAATGGCATGCGGCAACGTTGAGCCATAACAATGTGCTCTAATTGCGTCAAGGTATCGTCAAAATCGTCATTAACCAAAAGGTAGTCAAATTCGTGGTAGTGAGACATTTCGGCTTGTGCTTTCGCCATTCGCTTGGCAATAACTTCATCACTGTCCTGACCACGTTGACGTAAACGCTGCTCAAGAATTTCCAGGCTCGGCGGTACAATAAAAACAGACCGCGTTTGTGGATGATGCTCCCGCACTTGCTGCGCACCCTGCCAGTCGATATCTAAAAATACGTCGATACCTGCCGCCAAAGATTGTTCGACGACTTTCCTGGATGTGCCATAGTAGTTATCGAAAACCCTGGCCCATTCGTAAAATTCACCACGGTCAATGCGTTGTTCAAATTCCGGCACCGTTAAAAAGTGATAATGAACACCGTTTTCCTCACCCGGGCGCGGCGCGCGCGTCGTTGACGATACCGATACTTGCATCGACCTATCCGAATGCTTTTCTAGCAGTGCCTTTATCAGGCTTGATTTGCCGGCACCACTTGGTGCTGCAATGATGAACAGGTTGCCGCTATGCGTCGCCATGCTGGTTGCCATATGCACAATATTTCATTGTTAATAGTGGCGTAAGAGAATACCACGGTTGGGCTGGGTTGGTAAAAACTGAATTTATCCTGTCATCGCAAATATTCACAGCAACGACAAAACACAGTAAAGTGTTCGGTTCAGGCTAATTAAAGGAATAAATGCAGTGCCAAAGACCACCAAAAGCAACCTCAACACGTCTCCAAAAGCTTTATTATTTGGTTTGCTATTGCTGGTTCTGCTGGGCCTTAACCTGCGCCCATTATTAACATCTGTGGGACCGTTAACCGACGAATTAATTAACTTAACGGACGCGTCATACAGCAGCATCTCATTACTCACTACGCTGCCTATCCTAATGATTGGTTTGTTGGCACTGTTTGCCGGGCGGCTGACAATGACGCTTGGCTATAAACGCGGGATTAGCTTTGGCTTACTGATTCTGGCGGTCGGGTTGGCCATTCGCGTTTATCCCCCCACAACCGTATTACTATTGGGCAGTGCACTGATTGGCGGTTTTGGCATTGCGTTACTGCATATCATTATCCCCGAGCTAACAAAGCACCAATACCGCAACCGGCTGGGCCTGGTAACCGGCCTTTGGTCAGCAGCGTTAATGGGCGGCGCCGCGTTGGGCGCAGTACTCACACCGATGCTGGCAGACGCTTTGGCCGAGCGTTATTATGCCCTCGCCGCATGGTCGATCTTCGCCATCCTTACCCTGCTGGTATGGCTATTACCACAGAATCAGGTCCCCGCAGCGGATATTCCGCCAAGGCATTTACTGCTTAAAGCATTTAAATACCCACGCGCATGGTTTTTAGGTGCTTACTTTGCACTTGTAAATGCCGGTTATGCCGGTTTCATTGCCTGGATAGCACCGTTTTATGGTGAGTTCGGATGGCCTGCGCAACAAGCAGGTAACCTGCTCGCACTCTTTTCGCTCGTTCAAGTAGCAGGCGCACTCATTTTACCCGCGTTATCGCGCGGCTATGACCGTCGACTTTGGCTGGTGATTGCGGTAGTGACACAAATGATTGGCTTCGCCGGACTCAGCTTTGCTCCGGAAGTATCACCCTGGTTATGGTCAGGTCTGTGTGGCTTTGGCCTCGGCGGCGCATTCCCTTTGTGTATTGTAATGGCGCTTGATCACTTAGACAATCCGGTACAGGCAGGGCGTCTAGTGTCGTTCATGCAGGGTATTGGTTTTATATTTGCCAGCCTAATGCCGCTGCTAACCGGCTGGTTTAGAGACATGAGCGGCGACTACACGCTCGGCTGGCAACTTCATATTGTCGTAGGCGTGGTTATTTTGCTTTGCACGTTGCGCTTTAATCCGGCACGTTACAAACAACTTTTCACAGATTAACTTTGGTGGGCAGGCAATAACTGCGCATTAATATCTTCTGCCAACTGCTGTAGCTCTTCTACCGGAAGGTCACGCTGAGCCATCACGCTAAGGCCAATAATGCTTGATTGGTAAAGGCGTGCCAGACGTTCTGGCTGTGCGTGGGGCGATAATTCACCGGCGGCAATTACATGGCGGAACTTCTGCACAAACATCTGTTGCAGCTCGCTCATGTAATCTTTTACCACTTGGTTATCCATATTTTTGCTATTGCTGAGTTCCAGCAGTGTTTTTATGAGCATACAGGCTTTACTCGGGATGCCGGATTGCGTTTGTTCAACCATCGATAAAGTCAAATTAGTCACCCCGTCGAGTTCGCGCTCTCCGGTTGCCAGGGTGCTGGCAAAACTTTCCTTGATCGATTCACCATAACTCGCCAGCGCTTCTCTGAATAACCGCTCTTTACTTTCAAATGCAGCATAAATACTCCCCGGGCGCATATCCAGAGCGTGCTCGATATCCTTCATTGAGGTGACATGGTAGCCCTGACGCCAGAATAAACTCATTGCATTAGTAAGTGCGGTATCACGATCAAACTGTGGCGTTCTTGCCATTATGGTTCCCTGAACTGAACAAAATGTTCCCAAGAGTATAGACAAGCATTAGATACCTTAAAAGTGGATATTTATAAAAAGTGACCCTTTGTGCTTTTTCTTTAGTACGTTATAACTATTAATTAGGAAATAACCAAAATAACAGGAGTGTTAAATGGCTACCGATAAAAAACCATGGCATCACGCCATTTTGTTTCCGGTATTTCTACCCGCGATTTTTGTTATCGCCTTATTGGTCATTGGTACCTTAAGCGCACCCGAGCAGGCAGGTAAACTGTTCGATAGCACACTAGCCGGCATTACTGAGCATTTCGGCTGGTTTTATATGTTGGCGGTCGCGCTGTTTTTAATCTTTATCGTTGGTGTAGGGATTTCTAAATGGGGCCGTATCAAACTGGGTCCTGACCACTGCGAACCGGAATATAGTTTTACCTCTTGGTTTGCCATGCTGTTCTCGGCTGGATACGGCATTGCACTGCTGTTTTTCGGTGTTGCTGAGCCCGTACTGCATTATGCTGATCCGCCGGCCGGGGCTGCTGAAACAGTCAACTCAGCGAAACAAGCAATGCAGATCGCCTACTTCCACTGGGGTTTTCATATTTGGGCAATTTATGGCCTGGTTGGGCTTGTTTTGGCGTATTTTTCTTTCCGCCATGGTTTGCCGCTTTCAATGCGCTCCACGCTATACCCACTGATTGGCGAAAAAATTAACGGACCTGCTGGACATGCGGTCGACACCTTTGCCATCTTAGGAACTATGTTTGGTATTGCCACAACCCTGGGGCTCTCGGTTATCCAGATTAACACCGGCCTAAACTACTTATGGGAAGACATTCCCATTGGCTCTACAGTACAGATTATTGCTATAGCAGTTATTACTCTGGCAGCCATTGCATCGGTCGTTGCCGGTATGGACAAAGGGATTAAGAGACTATCCTTAATCAATATGTCGCTGGTTTTATTCCTGTTGCTATTCGTATTTTTCGCCGGTCCAACGGTGCATATTCTGGAGACCTTTTTACAGAATACCGGCGCCTACCTAAGTGGTATTGTCGAGCGCACGTTTAATCTGCAAGCGTACACGCGCAGTGACTGGATTGGTAACTGGACGCTATTTATTTTCGGTTGGACTATAGCGTGGGCCCCGTTTGTTGGTTTGTTTATAGCCAAAATTTCTCGTGGCCGCACGATTCGCCAGTACGTATTCGGCGTGATGCTGGTACCGTCAATATTTACCTTTTTCTGGTTTGCCGTGTTTGGCGACACAGCCCTCAACATGATTATGAACGAAGGCTACACGGCGCTAATTAGCGAAGTTCAGAATAATCAGGCAATTGCCTTATTCAAGCTCTACGAGAACTTGCCATTAACCAGTATCATCAGCTTTATCACGGTGCTATTGATCATTACTTTCTTTGTCACCTCGTCTGACTCTGGTTCACTGGTTATCGACTCGTTATCGTCAGGCGGCATGCTGGAAACACCCGTTTGGCAGCGTGTTTTCTGGGCGTCAACAGAAGGTATAGTAGCTGCGGTTCTACTCTTAGCCGGGGGTCTTAGCGCCCTACAAACCGCCGCTATCACCAGTGCCTTACCGTTTGCCGTAGTCATTCTCATCGCCGCCGTTGGCATGTGGCGAGCGTTAATCATCGAAGGACATCAATATACGAGCCTCAAAAGCCACCGCCAATTTCATCGCAGAGGGGTTAATGAAGGCCCTGATTACTGGAAAAAACGCCTATCCGGTCTGGTAGATTTTCCGAAAAAAGAACCGGTATTGTCGTTTATCTATGGCGCTGCTGAAGAGTCACTCAAACAAGTTAGAGATGAACTGAAAAGCCAGGATTGGCCAGCCGAGTTTGCCGAAGACAAAGAGCACAATCGTATTATGCTGACAGTTGAGCGCGATAAGGAGCTCGACTTTGCCTACGAAGTACGACTACGTGACTACTTGTTACCGGAGTTTGCTCTTACTAACGATAAGCACCGCGAAGTCTATTATCGTGCCGAAGTATTTCTGCGTCAGGGTGGCCAGTCCTACGACCTATACGGCTGGGAGAAGGCGGATATTATCAACGATGTAATCAATCAGTTTGAAAACTATCTGCACTTCCGTCACCACAGTCCTGGCGTACTGCCATGGGAGATGGAAAAACACGATGATGATCTGCAAGACACGGAAACGCAGAAGTAACTACACAAAAATGCAATAATTAATGAGCCGCCTTCGGGCGGCTTTTTTTATCCTGTATAGTAAGATACAAACGACTAATTAAGTTAGGCAGTAATGCGAATATTACACACTTCGGACTGGCATTTAGGCCGTATTTTCCATCAGTTTTCATTAATTGACGAGCAACGCCACGCGTTGCTTCAGATTATCGAAGCCATTGAAGTGCATAAGCCGGAGGTGGTGATCATAGCCGGCGATATTTATGACCGTTCGATACCGCCGGCCAGCGCTATTGGGCTTTTTAATGAATTTGTCGACCAATGTATCGGTACTCTCAAGGTGCCTATTATCGCTATATCCGGAAATCACGATGGTGCTGAGCGGCTTGGCTTCGCAGCCAACCAGCTTAAGCACTCGGGTCTCCACTTGGTCACGTCTTTAGACCAAATGCAGAAGCCGATTACCTTAGCCGATGAGTATGGAGACGTCGATTTTTGGGCAGTGCCGTTTCACGATCCTGCGCAGGTTGCCGATTTTACCGGCTCGCCGCAAACAGACTTTAATCAAGCCCACTGTTCACTCATCGAGCAGCTACCGATTAATAAAAAGTACCGTAACGTGATGATTAGCCACTGCTATTTAGATGGCGCCAACGAGTCTGAGTCAGAGCGTCCACTAACCATAGGTGGCGCGGATCGGGTGGACTGGAAAATTTTCAAACCATTCTGCTATACCGCGTTGGGTCATTTGCACCAGCCTCAATATAAAGGACAGGAATCCATCCGTTATAGTGGCTCCTTACTCAAGTACAGCTTTTCAGAGCAACACCATAATAAATCTTTTACCATGGTCGATATTGGCCCGGATGGCAGCAATAAAATTACACTACTACCTTTAAAACAACGTCGTGATCTCCGTGTTATTCGAGGCACCCTCGAAGAACTCGTTAACGCCGCCAAAGACGATGTTAACCATGAAGATTTCATTCAGGCGGTATTAACAGACTCGCAAGCGTTGCTCAATCCTATGGCGCGCTTAAGAGAGCACTACCCCAATATTCTCGAGTTGAAAAAAGAACGCTTTGAAACGCGAACAGGGCAGGATTATGCCCGCTCCAGTGAGCAGCTCAAACGCACCGATTTGGATATATTTAACGACTTTTTTGAACAGGTTCACGAGCAAAAATTGACCGAGCAACAAACTAAGCTGTTGCAAAAAACGCTGGCAGCGATTAACGAACAGGAGAGTTCGTCATGAAGCCCGTGTTATTGTCGATGCAGGCATTTGGCCCGTTTGCACAGCGGGAAACTATCGATTTTGCAGAACTTGGTGAGCATCCGCTATTCTTGATCAATGGCCCGACCGGTGCCGGAAAAACTACCTTGCTGGACGCTATCAGTTATGCCTTATTTGGTAAAACTACCGGCGCCGAGCGGCAAGGTGAGCAGATGCGCTGCCACCACGCAGCTGCCTCAACTGCCACCGAAGTCGATTTTATTTTTAGCCTTGGCAACGACCTGTACCGGGTTAAGCGTTTGCCGGCCCAACAACGACCGAAGTTGCGGGGAGCCGGGCTAAAAGATGATGTAGCAAATGCTTCGCTGTGGCACATTAAGCCGGGAATAGCAGCTAGGCTCGATCTCGACCAAGATGACATGACGTTACTAGCGAGTCGTAAGGTTAAGCAGGTGACGCAAGAGGTCGAGCGTTTAATTGGTCTACAAGCGGACCAATTTCGTCAGGTTGTGGTGCTACCGCAAGGCAAATTTCGTGAACTACTAACCGCCGATGCCGGCCAGCGCGAAGAAATCTTTGCACAACTTTTCCAAACTCACCGGTACTTGTTAATTGAGGAGAAATTAAAGGATGCCGCGCGCGATCTTAAACAACAAGTACAAGAACACGAGAGCAATTTAAAAGCACTATTACGTAACGGTAATATTGAGAGTGAGCAACAACTCATCGATAAAATTTCTGAACAAGCAGCGGCGCTGGATATTGCGCTCAATAATAAAGACAGCGCCGCAGAACAACTGCAAAAACAACGTGAACTCTTTCAACAAGCAGTGCAGTTGCAACAGCAGTTTGAACAAAAAACTCAGTTACAGCAGCAGTTATCACAACTTAATAAAGATGCTGAACAAATAAACGAAAAACAAGCGCAATTAAAACGTGCTCGCGCCGCACAAGCGGTCACTCCTACAGCGCAACGATTTGATTGGCTCAAAGCAGAGCAAACTCGTATTGCTCAGCAACTGCAAGCCAATGAAAAACGGCATGCGGCACTGGTAACGGACAAGCAACATGCTGAAAAACAATACCAACAAGCGGCAACAGAGGATGCGGAGGGCAAACAGTTACAACGTCGAATTGAGCAATTATCCAGCTGGCGGCCTAAGCTTGAATCATTAAAAGCGCTGCAGCGGCAATATGCTGAAGTCACTGAGTCACGCAACGCGCAACAAGGCGAGATTAACCAGCGGTATCGCGCTAAAGAAACCTTAAACGAACAATTAACTACTGATAGCCAAGCTCGCCAGGCGCTTTCTGAAACACTGTCTAAGCATCAGAATATCGAGTCCCAACGCCAACAGCTTAGCTATGCCAAAAAGCAGCAACAAAACTCCGTTAATCTTAAGCAACAACAGCAACAACTTAACGACCAACAACACGCCATAAAAGAGCAGCTGGATACCCAACAGCAACAGACGAAACAGTCTGAACAGCATGCCCAGGCGCTGGAGCATACCTGGTATCAACAGCAAGCAATCAGTTTGGCCGAGACACTCAAGCCCCGACAACCGTGTCCCGTTTGTGGATCCAGACAACATCCGTCACCCGCGAGTTCAGGTGATGAGCCCTTGGTTACTCATGAGCAAGTTGTAAACGCCCGCCGGCAACATCAGCAGCAATTACAGGCACAGCAAAAGCTTGAACGTAGTCTATTGCAAAACCGCCAAGCATCAGAATTCGTGCAAATACAAATCGAGGAACTGGGTAACGTAAAGACGGAAGCAGAACTTACCAGCGCGCAGCAAGCACTTGAGCTAACAACAGAACAACAGGAACAACAAAGAGCTCACTATCAGACGTTGGAACATCGCATCACCGAGAACCGAGAGCAGCTTGACTCGATCGCACTAGAATTGAAGCAACTCACCGATAAATTAAAGGAAACCGACATAAATCAAACGAAGATTGGTGAGCGGCTTAGTAGCCTGGAGCAGGAGATCCCTGAAGAGTTCCGCTCTCCTGAACAAGTAGAGCGCACCCTAAAGGAACTACACAACGAACTGCTACAAAAACAGACTGCGTATCAGAAGGCCTCCGAGCGACGCCAGCAAGTTTTAGAGCAACTCTCAGCAGTCACGGCAAAACATGACGACCTGACACAACAACAACACGAAAACAGTGAGGAAACCCTTGCAGCCGAAAAAGAACTGTCGCAACAGCTCGACGAGCGGGAATTTAAGTCTCTTGATGAATACAAAGATGCGATAATGCCCGATCAACGCTACCAACAAACTGAACAGGAAATTCAACTCTTTCAGCAACAGCGCGCCAAAATTTCAAGCTTACTTGAGGAGCTTGACGCGACCCTGGGTAAACAACAGCAACCTGATTTGGACACTGCCAAACAACAGTTACAACACCATGAGCAGCAATACCAGCAAACAAACGAAGTTTGGCTGAACACACGTGACCGCCTGCGTGAACTGGAGACGCTGTTAAATCATGTTAATAACAGTAAAAAACATGCAGAAGCGCTTCATAAGCAGTATGCTGTTCAGGGAACTTTAGCTGACGTCGCCAATGGCCAAAATGCACAACGCTTAAGTTTACACCGGTTTGTTTTGAGTGTACTGCTTGACGACGTGTTGACCGTCGCCTCACAACGGTTGGAAAAAATGACTCATGGCCGTTATCAACTGTCACGCGAAAGTCAGGTTGCTGATGCTCGCTCGGCCGGCGGATTAACAATTCTGGTAGAAGATGCCTATACCGGCCAGCAGCGTAGCACCAAAACCTTATCCGGTGGCGAAGGGTTTATGGCTGCGCTCGCATTAGCGTTAGGATTATCGGATGTTGTACAAAGTTACGCTGGCGGCATTAAGCTCGATACATTGTTTGTAGACGAAGGCTTTGGCAGTCTCGACGAAGAGGCGCTTGATATGGCAATTGATACACTCGCAGAATTACGAGCGAGTGGTCGGACTATTGGAATTATCTCGCATGTGAGAGAATTAAAGGATCGGTTGCATGATCGTATTGATGTAATTCGCGAACGCAACGGTAGCAGGATAGAATTGAGGACAAATTAGCGGATGGATACGGTTAGTTCACAGGCTCAACGATTACCGGCTATGCCCGGGATGCTGGCCAAATCGTTACTCACATTAAATCGTGTTGATGATACTGCAGCAGACAAAAGCGAACTACATGACAAGTTTGCTATCGAAGCCGTTAGTGCAAAGCAACGTCAAGGCTTCCACGATATTTTTGGCGGCTTTAACAGTGATGTTCCGTTATCGCTTTTTTATTGCATGGCCCAACGCACTCACTTGGCACAAATGCTTGATCAGCGTTTTCCCTGGCCGGCTCCCGGCCTCGTTCATGTTAATAACAATCTTGAACAACACGCCACCATAGACGCCACACAAGGTTTTTCTATTGACGCGCACGTTGGCATTCCTGCCAGGGGCCCCGATGTGTCGCCGCGTCGCCTACGCCCCCAGTTTACGGTTAAGTTTTATCAAGACGATAACCTCGTTGTAACCTGTAAGAGTACCTACCAGGTAATGAAAGGTCAGGCATCAGAGCGTTCAGGTAAAAAAGCAACAAAAGTTTTCGAGCCTGCTGAGGGCTGGGTTAATCACTGCCACTGGCAGCTCGGGTCTAGCATGGGGCGGCGCTACGCTCGTATATCCGGTGACTTTAACCCAATTCACCTGCATACCTTAACCTCTCGCTGGTTTGGCTTTAAAAAACCTATTATTCATGGCATGTACATGATGGCGCGAGCTCAGGCTGAAATAGAGAAGGTAAGTGGTAAAAGCGCACAACGGATTGACGTAACCTTTAAACGCCCGGTAGTACTACCTGCTCGTGTTCAGTTATGGCTGAACAAAGAAGCCGGCCAGCACCGCTATGAGGTTCGCAGCGCTGACCACTCTCAAGTGCAACTTGATGGAACAGTAAAGTTAAGCGCTGACTAGCGCTTAATAATACGTCCGTCTTTCATCACAAAATCAATACTCTGTAACTGCTTGATATCCTCAAGCGGGTTACCATCAACGGCAACGATATCGGCATACTTGCCTGCAGCAATCACTCCTAATTTATCGTTTTTAAGAATTCCTGCTGCCACCGTTGTCGCTGCCTGTATCGCTTCTGCTGCCGGCATTCCGGCTTCCACCATATATTGGAATTCCAACGCATTATCACCGTGAGCAGACACACCACTATCGGTGCCAAACGCAACATTCACGCCTGCGCGATACGCTTTAGCGAAGGTATCTTGAATTAGCGGCCCGATTTCGGCTGCCTTTGGGCGAACAACATCAGGGAAGTAACCATCAATTTTTGCTTTTTCGGCAACAAACTTACCGGCCAGGATTGTCGGCACTAAATAAGTCCCGTTCTCTTTCATTGCCGCGATCACTTCGTCATCCATGTAAGTACCGTGCTCAACAGTTTTTACACCCGCTTTAACCGCACGCAACATACCTTCTTTACCATGAGCGTGAGCCGCTACGTGAAAGTTATAGTCGTCAGCAATTTCAATTAACGTTTTCAATTCATCTTGAGTGAACTGCGGGTTTTCACCACTAGCTGCCATACTCAGCACGCCACCCGTTGCGGTTATCTTGATAAAGTCTGCGCCCTCTTTATAGTGTTGGCGTACCGCTTCTTTAGCGTCTTCAGGGCTGTTTATTACACCTTCGGTAGGTCCGGGACGGCCCATCAATTCGTCTTTAACACCATTTGTTGGATCAGCATGCCCACCCGTTGTTGCCAGTGATTTACCAGCGGTATAAATACGTGGCCCTTGCACAGTGCCCGCATTAATAGCATCACGTAGCGCAATGGTTACGTTATACGAATCACCGGGGTTACGCACTGTGGTAAAGCCGGCTTCAAGGGTTTTCATACCGTAATTTTGCGCAATAAGCGCCAGGTCCGCCGCACCTTGCGTAAACCGATTTAAATAAGACTGAGGCCCAGACTGCCCATCCAGGTGCACGTGCAGGTCAATCAACCCGGGTAAGCACGTCATATCACTTAAGTCGACCATATCTGCATCCGTGGGCGCAGACCGCGTCACTGTTTTAATCTCGCCAGCTTCAACTTCAATATAATGCTCGCCACGTAATTCACCGGCTTCACTATCAAACACATTACCGCAATGTAACCAGTCCGCAGCACTAGCTTGCGATGCTGTTAACGCCAGGGTGACTCCCAGTGCTATCTTTTTAATCATTATTATTCTCCTAGGTGCTACTCGCTTTTTAATTCAGTTTGCCAGAGAATCTGAATATCCTCAGGCTTTTTAACTAACGAGGCTATGGTGTACTGGGACAAGTGCCGGTAAAACACCTCTTTACCTTCGTTAATGATGTGTTTTAGCTCACAGACAGGAAAAATTGCACATTGGGGGTTATGGCAATCTATCCAGTATTCATCGCCCTCTAGACGTCGTATTAAATGGTCAAGGCGAATTTCGTCAGCCGGCATTGCTATCTGAAAGCCGCCATTTTTACCACGGCGGGTCTCAATAAAGCCTTCTTTGCCCAGTTGGTGGATAACCTTGTTTAAATGATTGCGCGGTGCGCTGAAAGTTTTACTCAGCTCATCAATAGTTACCAACCGAGTTTGCTGCTTTGCCGCCAGGTATATCAACACTCGCAGGCCATAGTCTGTGTACTTCTTTAATTGCACATTAAACCTCGTGGTCAGCTGTTAATATTTAGGCGCGAAAGTAAGTTGCTGACCGCTATTCACCTTCAACACTAGCTTATCTTCTTTTATGTCAATTTTTGACGTATTGTTCAAGTTCTCGATGAATTTTTGTGCAAACGTCATCGAGGCTTGCGAACACATTCGTTTGGTTGCGCCCTGAACATTTAAGCGCGGAATTTCTCCGTCAACGCTATAATGACCAAAAAACCGATTACAACCGTCCGTTCCCACCAAACGCCCCTCGGTTAAGAACTGCAGCGATGGCTTATCCAGCATGCTGCCTGAAGAGCCCGTCATTGCAGACAGCTGCCAGGGTTGTCCCTGAATGAGTTGCGTTGTTTCGCCGCCGCAACCTCTGTATTCATTGCCCTGTAAGACAAGTTTTACTGAGTACGGAGATGCTTTCCCACTCATAGAGTCATAGCAAATACTAGTGTTAATCCGTAACTGACCGACCTCTTCACCGGCAGCACGTAACGCAATTAACCAGTCGTTATCGTCATCATACGCAGTCGGACTCGCTGCGAATTCCAACTCTTGTTCGGGAGTAGTGTAACTAACGTGGTCGCGGTTAAGGGTAAGCAGCCAAAATGGTTCGTTACCGCTGAACGCCACGTTATTAGGCAGCTTGCCCTGTTCAATACATAGCGGCAGGTTTTCGTCGTGCCAGGTGACCGTTGCCTCGGAGCCTTTGCTCCAGTAACTCGTTCTTCCATCGTTGCTCTTGAAGTGCGCTCCCGACGCTGCAACAACCTGTTGTAACTGCTGTTGCTGCCCACGCATTGCAAGTGTGACTGTTTCGTTAGCGAATGTGGCCGTCACATCCTGGATGCCACACTGGTAAACAATTTCTTTAGCATGGTCAGAAACACTACTGCAGGCCAATATTACTGAAGTTGCTGACAGGATTAACAGGTTGCGATATACATTCATGCTCAAAATGGACCTTTATTTGTGGTGTGCTTTAGTGCATGCAACTCAATGAGTTTTTCCGTTTGGTGCGCTAACAGGTCAAGAATTGAACGTTCTCTTTCGCTTAGCTCTCGCGGACGCGTATCCATAATACATAGACTACCCAGCACTTCGTCGCCGACCGGACATAAGGGCGAGCCCGCATAAAAACGAATGAAAGGCTCTTCGGTTACCAAAGGATTATCGAAAAACCGATCATCAAGCATGGCATCCTCAATCACCATAGTCTGAGGGTCCTCGACGATATGCGCACAAAAAGAAACGTCCCGGTTGGTTTCGCACACGCCCAACCCAATACGTGACTTGAACCACTGACGATCCTCGTCCAACAGCGACACCGCTACCATAGGCACGTCAAATAGTTGTTTAGTTAGCATAACTAAATTATCAAAATCTGAGCTTTGTTCGCTATCTAAAATAGACAAACTATTCAGTATCGCTAATCGTGATGCCTCATTGGCTGGCTTGGCTGCTGGTTTCACGTCTACTCCTCTCAGTAATTTTGAAGTGTCATTCTACGTCCTTACTAACGGATTAAAAGACATTTAGAAAAATGCATTATGCTATTGCGAATTATTCTCATTGTGATTATTATTCCCATCGAAAAATAAAAACACTTTTTAAAAGCTGTAAACAGGGGTAACGATGAATAAATCACTGCTATCAACTGCTGTAGCCGCTGCGCTGCTTATGTCATCACAGACGCTGGCTAGCACAGCACCGGAAGTTGAGACCAACATCGAGCAAATTAAAATTATTGGTACTAAACAAGACTCTCGAGCGACTGCTGGCTCCAGCGCAGTTATTGATGAAGAGCAAATGCGTATCGAAGTACCAAGCGATATTAATCAGCTAATGAAAACCATTCCCGGCGTTTATGTTCGCGAAGAAGATGGTCAGGGGTTGCGCCCAAATATCGGTATCCGCGCTGCCAGCGCTGGCCGTGTAAGTAAAGTCACCCTATTAGAAGACGGTATTATGATGGCGCCAGCGCCATACTCTAACCCCGCCGCCTATTACTTCCCTACAACGCTGCGAATGTCGGCAGTTGAGGTCTTAAAAGGTGCGCCTCTGTTACGTTATGGCCCCCAAACCACAGGTGGCGTCTTAAATCTTGTTAGCACCCCTATCCCTGAGCAATTTAGCGGGCAAGTACTAACAGAGTTCGGTGAGTATGCCAGTAGTGACATTCATGCCCATGTTGGCGGCACCGAAGGCGACTTTGGCTTCCTGCTGGAAACGGTGCAACGCAATAGTGACGGTTTTAAAACAATTGACCGTTCCGAACGAGATGCCGGTTTTGCTATTCAAGACTATGTTGCAAAATTACAATGGCAAGGCGATCGTAGCAGTCTGCTTGCCAAGCTGCAGTATTCGGAAGAAGAAAGTAACGAAACCTACCTCGGCCTGACCGACGCTGATTTTAGTGCCGATCCAAACCGTCGTTATGGCTTATCCGAAATTGATCAGATGGACAATAAGCATGAGGGCTACAGTGTCCATTATCGTTTTGAAGCAACAGAAAGTCTAAGCGTTAGTGCAATCGGTTATTACAACGATTACAAACGTAATTGGTTTAAGTTAGACGGCGGCAATAGTTACATTAATGCTGCCAATGCTGGTGATACTGAAGCGCTTGCGATTCTGCGCGGTGACCGCGACGAAGTCGGGCTCGAATACAAAAATAATAACCGTGCCTACGAATCTAAAGGCATTGAGCTAAATATAAACTGGCAATGGCAAAACCATGACATTGAGGCAGGATTGCGCGACCACAGCGACGAAATGGATCGCTATCAACCCGTTGCAGTTTATGATCAAGTTAACGGCAGTCTGGTTTACCAGGACATGATTGCTCCGACTGGCGGTAATAACCGCCTGGAAGGTGCTGATGCGACAGCGTTTTGGTTAACAGACCAATGGCAAGTTAGCGACGCACTAACGGTTAATTTGGCACTGCGCCACGAAGACGTAGAATCTTACCGTTTGCAATATGCGGATCCATCGCGCACAGCACTCGATAGCACGCGTGGCAATAGCAGCGATGAATGGTTACCGGGCGTATCTTTCACTTATCAGCTAAACCAGCAGTGGCAGATGCTCGCTGGTGCTCATCGGGGCTTTTCGCCACTCGGTGGTGGCGCGAGCGAAAATCAACGCCCCGAAACCAGCGACAACTATGAATTCGGTGCGCGCTATAGCGATGGTTCTTTCTTTGCCGAAGCCATTGCTTTTTACAGCGACTTTAACGACACCACACAACAATGCTCCATTGCCAACCCTTGCGACAACGGCGCTGAATCAGGCTCTTACGTGCTGGGCGAATCAACCGTGGCAGGCCTGGAATTGCAAGCAAGTCAGTTGTTTGAATTTGGTCAGTTCGCTATGCCCGTCGATTTCACTTATACCTACACTCAAGGTGAAATTAAGGGTGATAGCCTTGTAACTGGCTTAATGGATGGCGACGAGCTGAACGACATTCCACAAAACACGTTCAGCGTCCGCGTTACACTAGATAACAATGAAGGCTGGACCAACTATGTTGTCGCTAAGTATATCGACGAAATGTGTGTATCAGTCGGCTGCAACCGTAACGACAGTGCCTTTGCTCGTACTGATTCGTTATTTGTCACCGACATCGTCAGCCGTTACGAAGTCAATCCGAACATGGCAGTTTACCTGAAAGTCGAAAATCTCTTTGACCAACAGAAAATTGTTGCTCGCTCACCACACGGTGCGCGTCCGAATAAGCCGCAAACCGCGTCATTAGGTGTCGAGTACTCGTTCTAAAGTACAGGTTTTAAAATGCCGACCTCTCCCTGGCATGTTGAGCTGGCCCCGAGTTAGGGCCAGCTTTTTTTAACCTGCAAGACTAATCAAATAATCAGCCAGGGCACCCATTCCCGTTGCCTTAACCTTCGCACGTTGTTCTGCAGGCTGGTTGTAGTTGGTGTTAGTATTCACGTCATAAACGTATAATTCACCCTGCTCGTTTTCGATAAACTCGATACCAGCGACATCAATATCATTGCTACGCAGAAAGTTTTCCAGTGAGCGAATGATTTCATGTTCGTTAAAACGCCTGCTAATAGTAAATTTATGCGAAGTCTGGTCAGTGGGACAGATTTGATCCTCGATGGAACAATTATCGGCCGGGCACAATTCAAAACCGTCTTCGGTATTTACCTCGACCGCATAAACAAAGCGCTGGCCAACAAATTCTGCTCGGGTTATATGCGGCTTTTTAGGCTGAATATACTCCTGCAATAACCAGGTTCCGTCTAATGGTTCTTGGTAATCGCCACTAGCAACAAAAGACTCTAGTGCAGTTAGCGATTCAAACCGCTGCACACCCAACCCCTTGCCGCCACGGTTAGGCTTGAGAATCAACGGCCATTTAGCGAATTTTTCGGCCGCTCCTGCTAGCTTCTCTTTACCCACCACAGCTTGGGTTTTAGGTACCTGCAAACCAGCTCTCTGTAACGCGGCATACTGAGATAATTTGCAGATCTCCAACGCTAGCACCTGACTGCCGTTCACCACGGTGCGATTCTGACTTTCCAGCCAGGTCAATACCAGCTTGGTTAGCTCAGGCGCATATCGATGGCCCCGCGTGTGCGATGATGCGCTCATACGGTTGTAATAGACTGCGTCTGCAGGGGTGTCGGTAAAGGGCACCACACCCTCATCCAAAAACCACTCTTTTGCCTCGACGCCCCGTTCTTTAAATGCTTCGCGCAACGGTGCCAGCCATTCTTCATTTTCATGAAGAACTACAATTTCTCTCATGAATGCCTCTAAAGGTTTATTTTTAACTGCATTACATTACACTCGAGACCTTAACTACGATCAATAGTGAATCGAATGAAGCATATTCTATTAGCACCTATCAGTGCTTTACTAAGCCTTTTATTTGCTACGCAAATGGGCATGCCTCTGGCCGCCGCATCAGCGCTGGCGGTTATTATTTGGGTTGCCTGGTGGTGGATTAGCGAATGTATTCCCTTACCGGTTACCTCACTGCTGCCTTTTATCTTGTTACCGCTCGGCAATATTTTAACCCCCGCTGCAGCAGCTCAAGCCCTGGGTGATAACATCATTTTGTTATTTATGGGCGCCTTTATGTTGGCAAAAGCGGTAGAGGCCAGTGGCGTTCACAAACGCATAGCATTGGGTCTGGTGGCGCGTATGGGCACCGGAAACGGTCGTAAAATTATTATTTCGTTTATGGTCGCTACCGCGTTTTTGTCCATGTGGATTTCTAATACGGCTAGTGTTCTCGCTTTGCTCCCTGTGGCCTTGGCACTTATCGATGCCACTGACGATAAAAACTTCCAGCGGGCGCTGCTGCTAGGGCTGGCGTACGCCGGCTCGCTGGGTGGAATCGCAACCTTAGTCGGCACGCCCCCAAATTTAATTTTCGCCTCAATTTATCAAAATATTACTGGTCAGGAATTTGGCTTCACACGCTGGCTGGGAATAGGCTTACCACTGGTCATACTCGGCTTGCCCGTAATTGCACTGTGGCTAACCCGCAACGTCAAACTCGCAGAGCCACTGCAGTTACCACAAAACACCGCCATGACAAGCTACGAAAAACGCGTTCTCGCTGTATTTGGCGTGGTTGTTTTTCTCTGGGTGACCCGCACTAGCCCGTTTGGCGGCTGGACCGGACTCATGGGTTTGGGTAGCTTAAATGACGCAACCGTCGCCTTAGCCGGCGTCGTCGCAATGTTTGTAATACCCTCGGGACATAATGACAGCGAAAAACTACTTGATTGGAATCTTGCCAAAGACATTCCGTGGGGCATTTTATTGCTATTTGCCGGTGGCATCTGCCTCGCAAAAGGAGTCATGCAAAGTGGTTTAGGTGACATTATTGGCAGCTCGCTAACGGCGCTGGGAGGATTACCGGTTTGGCTACTTGTTTTTGTATTGGCTATTGTGGTGTCCTTTGTTACCGAGGTCACCTCGAATACCGCTACTGCAACTCTACTAATGCCTATTTTAGCGGCTACCGCCTCCGCCATTAACTTACCGATTGAACTACTCATGATCCCGGCGGTTATTGCCTGTAGCTGCGCCTTTTGTATGCCCGTCGCCACGCCCCCCAATTCCATCGTATTTGCCTCGAATCGTATTACCATTAAAGAGATGGCACGGGAGGGCTTCATACTCAATGTGTTGCTGGCTCTGGTTACCACGATCGTTGTTATGATCTTTGTCTAGCCCACTGCACTGTGGGCTGTTTTTGGGTATACTCGCAACCACTTCTCTATTGTTAAGGATACCTAATGAGCGACTTCCCCGCCTGCCCAGAATGTAAATCGACCTTTACCTATCATGATGGCACGCTACTTGTCTGTCCCGAATGTGGCCATGAATGGTCTGAAAATGAGCCTGCAGAAACCGATACAAAACCTGAATTCCGTGATGCCAATGGTAGCCCACTTAATGATGGCGACACGGTCACTGTCATCAAAGATCTAAAAATTAAAGGCTCTTCTTCGGTCGTGAAAGTGGGAACCAAAGTTAAAAATATTCGTCTGGTGGATGGCGATCATGATATCGACTGCAAAATTGACGGCATTGGTGCAATGAAACTGAAATCTGAATTTGTTAAAAAGGTTTAACGCTTAAAAAACAGGTCATCCTATGAAACGCTTTTTGCTTAGCCTTTGCCTATTCTTCAGCTTAACCGCCCTAGCTGAAGAGCAGACCGTTGTATTAATCTCAATTGACGGATTTCGCCACGATTACATCGAAAAACACGATGCAAAAAATATCAGAGCCATTGCCGAAGCGGGCGTTAGAGCAGAGGGACTCATTCCGGTTTATCCATCTAAAACATTCCCTAACCATTTATCGATTGTTACCGGCCAATATCCCGCTAATCACGGCATTGTCGACAACAATTTTTACGATAAAGAACGCCAGCAACGCTACAGAATGGGGGATGGTGTCGAGGACAGCACCTGGTTAACGACGCTACCTATTTGGAACCTGGCAGAGTTTCAGGGTGTAAAAGCGGCAACCTTTTTTTGGCCCGAATCTGAGGCAAGAATCAATGGCCGTACAGCAAGTTATTACTACAATTACAGCACCCCAACACCTAACCGCCAACGGGTCGAACAAATTATTGATTGGTTAAAACTGCCCGCGGCAGCGCGTCCTCGTATTGTTACCGGTTACTTTTCGGTCGTCGATACCATGGGGCATCGCTTCGGCCCCGATGCGCATCAGGTCAAAGGAGCGGTGCAGCATGTCGACCAACTGATCGGCGAGCTATGGCAGCGGTTAAACAATGAGGTTGATGTACCCGTTAACTTAATTTTAGTCTCTGATCATGGCATGACCCCTATCAAAGCCGACCAAATGATTGATGAAGATTCGTTACCGGTGGATAAGTCACTATTTGAAACCGTCAACTCACAAACGCGCTTTATGCTCTACGCCAAAGAAGGCACCACTGAAGCGCAAATCGCGGCGCAACGCGAGCGCTTGCTCAAACTGCCTAATAAAACGTTTAGCATTGAGTCAAACCAAGTCTTGTCATCGTTAGGCGTTAAGCCCGGTCCGCGTAAAGCAGACATCATATTAGCAGCCGAAGCCCCGGTTACTTTTACCGGGCGCCCACCAGAAAGCCGGAAAGATGGGGGCACACACGGCTTTTACGGTAATCGCGATATGGATGGCATTTTTATTACCGCCGGCCCAGCGATCAATGCCAACGCCGAACTTGATCGGTTTAGCAATATACACATTTACCCGTTTATGGCAGAGCTACTGGGTCTAGAATTAATGACAGAAATTGATGGCGATAGCGAGGTATTGGCGCCGTTAATCAACAACAATTAAAGCTAAGGCTAATTGTAAAGATCCCTAAATTCATTGGTCTTTTTCTTAAATTTTCGCTATTAACTTAACATACAAGTTTGTATGTTAAGGAGAGCGATGATGGAAGTCCCTGCATTGCTGGCCATCGTCATGGGTCTCTGGGTTGCGCTGATATTGGCTGGCGGACTCGAGGCGTTAAAACACCGATGGCTGGTTAACCGCATTCCGGTGCGGGTTCACGTTAACGGCACGCGCGGAAAAACCAGCGTCACCCGCCTGATCGCCGCAGGCCTGCGAGCTGGCGGCAAGCGCGTCTGCGCGAAAACTACTGGCTCTGCGGCCGCCGTTACCGACCCGGACGGGCGCGAATTCCCCATATACCGCATTAGCGGTGCCAATATCATCGAGCAAATGCGAACGCTCAAGCGTATGGCAAAACTAAAACCAGAAATTGTCGTCATGGAGTGTATGGCGTTGCAACCGCAATATCAGTCGCTTAGCGAATTGCGTATGGTACGTTCGAACGTCGGTGTCATTACTAATGCGCGCCCTGATCATTTGGATGTGATGGGGCCTGGCGAAGAAGACGTCGCTCTGGCTTTAGCCGGTAGCACCCCAGTCAAAGGCGATCTGTTTACCGCTGAGCGTGACCTACTGCAAACCTTTGATCATTCATGCAAAGACCGTAACTCCACGTTGCATGGCGTCACCTTGGATGAAGTCGAGGCGATATCCGACGACACCATGAGCAAATTCCAATACGCCGAGCATAAGGAGAACGTTGCACTCGCACTCAAAATTTGTCAGCACCTGGGGGTAGAACGGGCAGCAGCGCTTGAGGGAATGACAGCCTTAGAACCTGAGGCCGGAGCGATGCAGGTTCTGCACATCAACTATTTTAAACGTGAAATCGTTTTTGTTAACGGATTTGCCGCAAATGACCCTGAATCGACCGGCAAGATTTGGGAAAACATGGTGGAAAAGTTCGGCGCTGAACGACGCAAAATTATGTTGATTAACTGCCGCGCTGACCGACCTCATCGCTCTCAGCAAATGGCCGAGGAAGCGGGTCAATGGACCACTCCCGATAAAGTTATTTTAATGGGCTCCGGCTGCTTTGTGTTTGTGCGTAACGCCGTTAAGCACGGCCTAGATCCCGAGAAACTATTAGTCCTGGAAGGCGGTGATACGGTTGATATTACTGAAACCATTCTAGAAGAATCCGCTAGCAACGCGCTGGTTGTCGGTATGTGTAATATTCATGGTGGCGGTGAAGAAGTTGCGCGCTTCTTTCAAAACCGTGCTGTCAAAGAGGAAGACTTATGATTGCACTCAATATTTTAGCCGTTGCTATTGGCGTCGGCCTGTTTTTTACGTTGCTGTTAACACACACGCTTGGCTTAGCCGCAGGCGGTCTGGTTGTACCGGGCTATGTCGCCCTACAACTGACCGATCCTTTAAGCCTGGCGATAACGCTGCTAGCCGCATTGATCACCTACTTAATCGTCAAAGTTATCGCTAGCTTTGCCATTATTTATGGTCGCCGCCAAACCATTATTATGATTTTGACAGGCTATCTTATTGCCGGTCTCTTTGATTTGTTTATAGGCAACCTGGTTAATTGGGCTGACTTACAAATGATTGCCGGCGGTGACGATTCGCAGGCACGTGTCGGCATGCTGGAGTCGACAGTCATGATGTCGGTTATGGAAAGCAGCATCATCGGTTACATCATTCCCGGATTAATCGCCATTTGGTTTGAGCGGCAAGGTGTACTGCAAACATTATGCGGACTGGCTGTAACTGCTGTGCTGGTGCGCTTAGCGTTAATTGTCATCATGCCAGAGTCACTAAAAATGTATGAAGCTAGCCAAGCTTTTCAAATGCCCGGTTGGTAACAGGAGACCCTATAATGAGTAGTTTTACTAAAATTTATTGGCGCTCTTCAGGTGTACCGACCTGGGGACTGGTTTTTTTAATCGTGATTGCCATTATTGTGATGATTGCGGCCGAAAAAATGAAACAGCGGGATCCCGTGGTAGAAGCAAACTATGCCACCATGGTTAACGCCGCCAAAATCATGCGTGAAGGCATGAACGTACTGCAACCATTGCGTGCGCAGATCGCACCTATTAACCCCGAATTTGATCCGCAACGCTCTGGCCTTGTTGGCCTGGAAAATAGCATTGTCACAACTAATCAGGGTGGGCGCGAATCCAAGCAGACCACTATTAATCCTAATTGGGCAGCTGTTGCGGTAAAACTGCTCGCTGATGCAGGCGTGAAGGAAGGCGATTTAGTCGCGGTGACCATTTCCGGCTCATTCCCTGCCATCAACTTAGCCATATACTCTGCTCTTGAGGCTATGGAAGCCGATGCCGTCATTGTCGCTTCTGCATCATCATCTCAGTGGGGCGCTAACGTACCTAATTTCTTATGGTTAGATATGGAACGCGAACTGCGCGAAGCCGGCGTAATCAGCTTACATGCGGAGTATTCATCAATCGGCGGTATAGAAGACCGCGGCGTTGGCATAGCCGACGAGGGCATAGCTTCAATTAGGCGTACGATCGAGCGCGCCGACGTCAAATTTATAGACCCCGCTAACTATCAAGAAGCCGTGGCTGACCGTATTGCAATTTTCCGCGAATACTCGGCTGAAAGAAACTACGCTGCTTACGTTAACGTTGGTGGTGGCGCTACCTCGGTGGGTCCTGCAGGCATCGACGATTTCTTTAAATCAGGTCTGCAAGAGGATGCGCCTGCCAGAGCCTTCGCTGTAGAAACGGTGATGGGTTACTTCCTTAAAGAAGACGTGCCTGGCATTCATTTTATTGGTATCAAAACCATGGCAGAACGCCATGGTCTGCCGCTGATGCCACAACAAGCTGTACCGGTAGGCAACGGTGGAGTCTATTCTGCAACGACCTACAACCGCTGGCTCGCACTCGGCTTAGCCATTGGCTTGTTTGGTTTAACTTGGCTGATAGTACGCTCAGCTCGTATCACCAGCCTATGGCAACGCTCAGGGCATAGTGGTAAAGGCACCAAGCCGATGGTTTAAACCGTAATCAGTAGATAAAAATCAATTAAAGGCCCTATTTTCGATAAGGCATTTGCATATTGGCTCAATATCGCTAACACTAACACAGAGTTAGTTAGCAGGAGTTCGTCATGGAACAACGTTTACAAGATAAAGTAGCCATCATTACGGGTGGTGCCGCAGGCATTGGTAAAGCGACCGCTGAACTGTTCGTAAAACATGGCGCCAAAGTCATGTTAGTTGATATTAACGCCGATGAACTGCAACAAACAGCCGCTGCATTTAATCAAGCTGAGGTAAAATGGATTGCGGCAGACGTGGCCGATGAAGCCGCAGTTAAGGATTATGTTGCGCAAACCGTCGCTCACTTTGGGCGGGTCGATATATTTTTCAATAACGCCGGTATCGAGGGCAAAATGGGGCCCATTGCGGAACAGTCGTTAGACAATTTTGATCGTGTCATGGCGGTGAACGTTCGAGGGGCTTTTCTAGGATTAAAATACGTACTGCAGGAGATGCAAAAGCAAGGTTCAGGCAGTGTCATTAACATGTCCTCTGTGGCAGGTTTAGATGGCACCGCCACGGCGGCGCCTTATGTCACTTCAAAACACGCCGTTACCGGCTTAACTAAATGTGCCGCACTAGATGTCGCCGCACAAAATATTCGCGTTAACTCGGTTCACCCTTCACCCATCAATACGCGTATGATGCGCTCCATTGAAGAATTATTTAGCCCCGGCCATGGTGACGAAGCCAAACAAAAGCTGGAACGCGGCATTCCTATGCAACGCTATGGGGAGTCAGCAGAAGTGGCTAACCTGGTACTGTTTTTAGCCAGTGATGAAAGTAGCTTTATTACCGGCTGCCAGTACCGTGTCGACGGTGGTATGGGGGCATGAACAAACGCAATAGTGTGATCGCCGTTGTTGTTATCGTCCTGGCATTTTTTATTTACCTGAGTGTGAACCAGGACGAGCCCGAATACACTGAGATTGTTAGCGGTAACGGCCGTATCGAAGCGGTCGAGATCAACATTGCTACCAAAATTGCCGGACGCCTGGAGCAGGTGTGGGTGAATGACGGTGATTTTGTGTTAAGTGGTGATAAATTAGCACAACTCGATACCTCGTCACTGCAAGCCGAATTGCACCAAGCTCAGGCACAACAAAAACAAGCTAACACGGCAATCACCACCGCTGAAAGCCAGATCAATCAACGTCAGGCAGAGCAACAGGCGACCGTCGCATTAGTCAAACAACGGCAAGCCGAACTAGAGCTGGCTGAAAAGCGTTTACAACGGATCCGCTCATTAGCTGAGCAAGGGTCTGTATCAACCCAAGACTTAGACGATGCACGCGCCGCGGTCGTAAGCTCTGAATCCGCTGTTGCTGCGGCCAAATCGCAACTGGCAGCCAGTGAGGCCGCCATTCAAACGGCCCGCTCACAACTGGCTAACACCGAAGCGGCGGCGGAGGCTGCTGCCGCCACACTAGAACGGGTGCAAACCCAGATCGATGACAGCCTGTTATTAGCGCCCCGGGATGGCCGCGTACAATATATTATTGCTCGCCCCGGCGAAGTCGTTGCCGCCGGTGGTCGCGTCATCAATATGGTGGATGTCAGCGACGTCTATATGACCCTATTTTTGCCGACCACTGCGATCGGTAAAATTTCGCTGGGTAGCGAAGCGAGGATCGTCCTTGATGCACTGCCCGAGGTAAACATTCCAGCCCAAGTTAGCTTTATTTCTGATGTTGCACAGTTTACGCCAAAAACCGTAGAAACTCGCGAGGAGCGAGAAAAGCTCATGTTCCGGGTGCGTGTTAGTATTAACAAGGCGTTACTACAGCAACACTTAGAGCAGGTGAAAACCGGTTTGCCCGGTGTCGCCTATATTAAGTTTGATTCGCGCTCCGCCTGGCCGAAAGCACTGCAAACGGAGCTTAATTGATGACCGCAGAGGGTGCTCATGTCAGTGCCGTTAATTGTGCAAACGTCTCGCATCTCTATGGCAAGAAGCAGGCATTAGCTGATATTTCGGTGTCTATTCCTGACGGTAAGCTTTGCGGCATTATAGGACCCGATGGCGTTGGTAAATCAACCTTTTTATCCTTAGTCGCTGGTGCCAGAAAGCTGCAACAGGGTAGCCTTAACGTGCTCGGCTATGACATCGCCAGCGAACATGAACGCAAACAATTGCAACGGCAAATTGCCTATATGCCGCAAGGACTCGGTAAAAACCTTTATCCTACGTTGTCGGTGCTGGAGAACTTAAATTTTTTTGCCAAATTGTTTGCGCTGCCGCCCCAACAAAGTCGGCAACGCATCAAGTTTTTGTTAAACGCCACCGGTTTGTGGGATTTCCGCCATCGCCCCAGCGGCAAGTTATCCGGCGGGATGAAACAAAAGCTAGGACTTTGTTGTGCGTTAATCCATAACCCTAAGCTGCTGCTGTTAGACGAGCCTACCACAGGCGTTGATCCACTCTCACGCCGACAGTTCTGGCAGCTGATCCAATCAATTCGACAGCAGCAACCGGAAATAAGTATTATCGTTGCCACGGCTTACATGGACGAGGCGAACTCGTTTGATTGGCTAGCGACGATTAATCAAGGCAAATTACTCGCCTGCGGCACACCCAACGAACTCCTACAACAGACTCACACCAGCAATCTAAACCAAGCCTTTACACAACTGCTGGGTATAGCCACAGAGCAAGCAGAACCCAGTCAATCTGTAAGACCCGCTACAGCAACAAAAGAGATTGCAATCGAAGCCCATGATTTAACGTTAAAATTCGGCGATTTTACCGCCGTCAAATCAGCGAGCTTCACGATCAGAAAAGGCGAGATTTTTGGCTTTTTAGGCTCTAACGGCTGTGGCAAAACAACCACCATGAAAATGCTGACAGGCCTGCTGCAGCCGACCTCAGGCAATGCTCAACTATTTGATCAGCCGCTGACGGATTATGGCATCGATACGCGCCGGCGTATTGGTTATATGACACAGAACTTTTCATTGTATGAAGAGCTGACCGTTGCCCAAAACTTACGACTGCACGGCAAGCTGTTTGATTTGTCAGCTCAACAATTAGAACAACGCATAGCTACACTAACCGAACAGCTTGGCCTGACAGAGTTACTGCCCTTATTAGCCAAGCAGTTACCCGTAGGTGAGCGCCAGCGTTTATCGCTAGCAGTGGCACTTATTCACCAACCCGATATTTTGATCTTAGACGAACCCACCTCTGGTGTGGATCCTGTCGCGCGGGAACAGTTCTGGCAAATTTTGCAGTCTTTAGCAGATGAGCAAGGCGTTACTATCTTTGTTTCAACCCACTTTATGAACGAAGCTGAGCACTGTCACCGCATTTCCTTAATGCACGCCGGTGAGGTCTTGATTACCGACACGCCAGAACAGATCATCCAACAAAGCCAGCAAGATAATTTAGAGTCCGCCTTTATTTATTACTTGCAACAAGTCAGCGACAGTCACGCGACAACGCAGTTAACTGAAATACAGCAGCAACCGGTTAAGCAACAGCGTGGTTTCAGTCTGCGTCGACTACTCAGTATCAGCCACCGCGAAACCCTCGAGTTAGTGCGTGATCCTATTCGCTTGGCCATGGCCCTGATAGGTAGCGTTATTTTAATGTTTGTGTTGGGCTACGGTATCAATATGGATGTTGATGAGATTGACTTCGCCGTACTCGACCGCGATCAGACTAACACCAGCCGCGACTATGTTAATAATCTGGCTGGTTCCCGCTACTTTAAGCTGCATGCGGATATCAGTCACTATCAAGCACTGGATGAGCGTATGCGAAACGGTGAAATCAGTCTGGCGCTGGAGTTGCCACCTAACTTTGCCCGCGATTTACAACGCAAGGATCCGCTTAGCATCGGTGTTTGGCTCGATGGCGCCATGCCAATGCGCGCCGAAACAGCACAAGGCTATGTTCAAGGTATGCACAACGAATGGCTAAGCCTGCAATTACAGTCATTAAGTCAATCGCGGCCTTTAGGTCCTGCTATTAATATCGAAAGTCGTTACCGTTACAACCCCGACATTGAAAGCTTAGCCGCAATGGTACCAGCCGTTATTCCGTTGTTACTCATGTTATTTCCGGCCATATTAACGTCGTTATCCGTGGTACGCGAAAAGGAGCTCGGTTCTATCACCAACTTTTACGTGACGCCAACCAAAAAAAGTGAGTTTTTTCTGGGTAAGCAATTACCCTATATCATACTCGGTCTGATTAACTTCTTAATTTTGGTTGCCCAAGCCACCCTCATTTTTGACGTTGAACTGAAAGGCAGCTTCGTAGCACTGTCACTAGCCACCGTACTTTACGTGATTGTCGCAACCGCACTTGGGCTCATCATGTCAGCCTTTTTAAACAGTCAAATAGCCGCCCTGTTTGGCACAGCGTTAGCGACTATTCTTCCGGCATCACAATTTTCCGGCATGATCACACCGGTCACGTCATTAGAGGGATTAGCTAAATTTATTGGCGAGATCTATCCTACCTCGTATTACATGATCAGCAGTCGTGGCGCGTTCTCAAAAGCGTTGGGAATGGCGGAGCTACTGCCGATGATCACCGGGCTAGCTGTTGCTGCAATGGTCTTCACACTCCTCGGTATCGCTTTGGTTAAGAAGCAGGACGGCTAAATGCGTAATCTAAAAGTTGTTTTTAATTTAGGTATTAAAGAGCTCGTTAGCCTATCGCGCGACCCGATGCTGCTGCTGTTTATCGTGTTAGCCTTTACGGTTTTCGTGTACACAGCCGCTTCTGCGACTCCACAGACGTTACATAAGACACCTATCGCCGTTATTGATAACGATCGCTCACCCCTATCCCAACAAATTATCAGCGCCTTTATTGAACCTTATTTTTTATCCCCTCAACGCGTCACCGCACAACAAGCCGATAGCGAAATGGATCAAGGCCGTTTTACCTTTATTGTGACCATACCATCAAATTTACAACGCGATGTGCTTGCTAACCAACAGCCCGAAATTCAAGTGCTAGTCGATGCTACAAGAATGTCACAAGCTTTTACTGGCAACGGTTACATACAAGCGATTATTCAATCGGAAGTAGCGCGCTTCACGCAGCAATCTAACGCCATACCCATTGATATTTCGATGCGGACGATGTTTAACGAACAACTCGACAGCGGCTGGTTCAGTGCGGTTATGGAGTTAATCAACCAGATCACCATGCTCTCTATCATTTTGACAGGGGCGGCATTACTCAGAGAGCGTGAGCATGGCACTATCGAACATTTGATGGTCATGCCAATCACACCGTTACACATCATGTTAAGCAAAGTCTGGTCTATGGGGGTAGTGGTATTGCTTGCCGCAAGTTTCTCACTACTTATGGTCATTCAACAGGCACTTGCTATTCCGGTTCAAGGCTCACCCAGCTTGTTTTTATTAGGGACGGCACTGCATTTATTCGCAACCACCTCGATTGGTATATTTATGGGTACCTTTGCCCGCACCATGCCGCAATTTGGCTTGCTGTTTTTGTTAGTTATTTTACCCATGCAGATTTTATCGGGGGGCATGACGCCTTTTGATAGTATGCCGACGCCAGTACAATGGATAATGTCCCTGGCGCCGACATCACATTACACTGCGTTTGGCCAAAGCCTACTGTTTCGTGGGGCAGGCTTTAGCGTAGTTTGGCCGCAATTAGCTGCTTTGCTGGCCATTGGATTGGCATTTTTCGTTATTTCTTGGCGTAATTTTCAACAACGCTTGGCCGCTATGGCTTAGTTTTAAATGGCTTTACCATTTTTGAGGTCATAACACTGGCAGATGGCCTGCCAGGCTTCCTCAGGAGTATCAACCACGGTAAACAAATCAAGATCGGTTTGTTCGATCGTTCCCTCGTCAACCATCAGTTCAAAATCAATCAATTGAGACCAGAACGCTTTACCTACCAATACGATAGGCACCGGTTCTGACTTCTGAGTTTGCACCAAGGTCAGCGTTTCGAACAACTCGTCTAAGGTGCCAAAACCGCCCGGAAAGGCAACTAGTGCTCTGGCTCGCTGCACAAAGTGCATTTTACGAATCGCAAAATAATGAAACTGAAAGCAATAGTCCGGGGTGATATAAGGATTGGGCCGTTGCTCTTTAGGCAACACGATATTTAAGCCAATACTCTCGCCCCCAGCATCCATTGCTCCCCGGTTTGCGGCTTCCATTACACCTGGTCCACCACCGCTAACGATCATTAAGTTTTCATCGGGTCGTCGTAAACTATGTTCGGTGGCGATACGGGCAAAGTCTCGGGCTTGTTGATAGTAGTGACTATTTTTCAATGCCCGTTTAGCCCGTTTTAGCTGGCCTTTTAGGCTATCATCTTGCGGTGCCTTATTAAGTTCAGCCTCCGCAATTCTTAGATCATGTTCTGCTTGCTCCGGCGATAAAAAGCGGGCGCTACCAAAAACCACAATCGTCGCTTCTACGTTATGCTCTTCTAATACGATTTGAGGTTTCAAGTATTCCAGCTGCAAACGAACCGCACGCAAGTCATCCCGCAATAAAAAATCATCATCAGCAAAGGCTAATTTATAAGACCCTTGGCCTTCTATTTTTGCTACGGCGGCATCAGACTCTTTAGCAGAAGTTAGCCGGCGCCGATGGAGTTCATCCTTTTCGCTCATATCTTCATCTCATGTTTAAGTTTTTTGTGAATTATGTCGATAGTGTAATCACAAAATAGCGTTTAAGCGATGATAATTTAACTTGGCATTGTACGCTTTTATGTCACAATAACCCTGTAATCTTTAAGGATAAAAGGCGTCTTAACTATGTTGTTAACTCAGAGAAAGGCACAAGCCTACCTCGAAGCATATAGTCGTGGCGAGCTGGCAGCCCATGAGGCGCCAGATTGGATGTCACCGCTATTTAATCTGCCCAAATCATCGACCGATATTTATGGCATTGCGGATAGTAGTATTGATTCGATTCGCAATATCGTCCGTTTTGGTCGCGAAGGGCTCACCTTTCAAGAACAGATAAACGGCATAGAAGCGGATGCAGAACAACTCGCAACGGCGGTTGAAGAAATGTCATCCTCCGCAACGCAGGTTGCTGCTTATGCAGAGCAAGTCTTAACGGCAGCGCAACAGTCTGCCAGCGATGCTGACGACGGCCTACAAAAACTTAAAACATTAGTGACTCATATGAGTGATGTTGAATCATCCATCGCTCAGGTAACGGAACACACACGCGCATTTGTCAGCCAAACTGAGCGCATTACCCACCTCACCAAAACGGTTAATGATATTGCCGACCAAACTAACTTGCTAGCGCTTAATGCCGCCATTGAGGCTGCCCGAGCGGGCGAAGCGGGTCGTGGGTTTTCAGTGGTCGCTGATGCGGTACGTGAGTTGGCTAACCGCAGCTCGGAGGCCGCTACCGAAATTGATTCCATTGTTAATGACGTGGTTAAGGGCGCACGGGATATCGAGTCGGTCATTGAAACCAGTAATGATGCGTTAACCGAATCACGTGAGGATCGTTTGCAGGTCTGTGATATTTTAGAACGAGCACGCGATTCCGCTGAGCAAAACCTATCAGCAACCACAGAGGTTTCAACGGCAACTCGCGAACAATCCAACGTTGCCGGAGACATGGCTAAACGCTTGCAACATGTTTCTGACTCAGTTAAAACAGCCAGCTTATCCTTTAATGATATTGCTAAAGTGATGCGTCACTTACGCGAGAATCAACTAGAAGAGCTACAATATCTCCCCGATGACGAGCCCGGCATGCTGCTACGGCTGGCAAAGTCGGACCATATCGTTTGGGTGGATAAAGTCATTCGCTACGCCTTGTTTGGCCAAACTTCATTAACCGAGTCCGAGCTGAAAGATCATACCCAATGTCGGTTAGGTAAGTTCCTGGATTCAGAGCGTGGACAAACTCTATTAGCAAATAAAGCGAATTTCTCTGAACTTTATAACGACATCCATCCGAAGGTACACCAGCTCGGTCGCAATATTTTTGCCAAAGCCAAACAAGGTGCTAGCCATGATCAGCTCGAACCCATGGTCGAAGAACTTATAGCGACCTCCGACCGCGTGGTTGGCTTACTCGACGAGTTCATTTCAGACTAGCAATCATTCACCCTGTAGCGTGAGCACCAACGTGCGCGAGCCGGCGTGATCGCGGTGTTCACAGCAATAAACGCCTTGCCAGGTTCCCATACTTAGCTGCCCGTTGGTTACCGGGATTGTCACACTACTGCCAAGTAGACTTGATTTTATATGGGCAGGCATATCATCGGGCCCCTCAAGCGTATGCTGATAATACGGCTGATTCTCCGGCACCATGTGATTAAAATGACTTTCAAAATCAGCTCTTACCGTTGGGTCAGCATTTTCATTAATGGTTAATGACGCAGAGGTGTGCTTTATAAATACATGCAAAATCCCACACTCAACCGGCGGCAGTTGTTGTAACGCCTTGTCGATATCTTGCGTAATCAAATGAAAGCCACGGCTTTTCGGTGTCAATGTTATTTCGGTTTGCTTATACACGATTGCCTCCTGCCTTATTGCTTTTTGCATGCGTCAGTGACACGCTTAAGCTTCTTAGCTTATCAAAGGTACAATTCTCATGCGCATGTTAATACCGCTGGTTTTGTTAGTGATATCTTTCAGCACTAACGCACAAAGCGATCTCAAAGCCGAACTGACGGAAACCATTGAAACGTTTTTATATGGTGCCAGCATCAATGATCCACAGGCACATGCCGAATTCTGGGCGGATGGTCTGACGTATACCAGTTCGCGCGGCACCCGCTACGGCAAAGACTCTCTGATGCAAGGTTTACAGGACGTTGAGCCGTATGACCCGGAGCAAGTCAATACCTGGTATGGCGCAGAAAATATTGAGGTTAAGTCGTTAACCGATGCGGTCATTGTAAACTTTACCCTGACTTCAGCCACTGACGGGACGGTCACTGATCGCTTTTACAATACCGGCGTATTTGTTAAGCGTGACGGTCGCTGGCAAGCACTCAATTGGAATGCCACGGTTGCCAAAGATTAGCCTGGACGGTCGTATTGCATTGACACCATGCCGCGGGTATCGCCGACTTCCCGAAAGCCGAGATCGCTGTATAGCCGGCGCGCCGGAATATTTTCAGGGTAGACATTTAGCGTGATGTAATCGACATCATCCTGAGCCAATGCCTGTTGCATAAGTTCAGTGACAAAGCGGCGGCCTAATCCCTGTCCACGGCAGGCCGCATTAACAATAAGGCAGGCGATATGACGAGCACCGGGTTGCTTCTGGTAACATTGTCCAAAGCCCTGCAGTTGCTGCTGATCATAAAAAGCAAACGTCGCGCGCTCATCGGCCTTTATCTGCATCCAGATGGTATCGACTTGGCTACCAAAAGCGATTTTATCACCGAACCAAAGTTTAAATTCATCGGCGTCAGCGGGCCAGGTTAATGCCGTTTGTAGATCGGCTTTCGTAGCGATTTTGATCACAGTTAAACCTATTGGTATGTTTTGAGCGTAAGTTAATCACAGCATAACGGAAAATAAAACGCAGCATGAGTGATTCTTTAGACCAGTCCTTTAAAACACTTAAGCAAACCATCCCCTTATTGCTTAAGCATAAAATTCCGGCGATACCAACTAACTACGCGTTGTGGTACGCCTACGTTGAAAATCAAAATAATGAACTGCACGAAGAAATCGAGCGCGCGTTAGCAGACGGTCGGCCGTTTTCCGACATCTACACTCAAGAGCTTTATCGCAAGCATATTGCCGATAAAGAAGAATTGAGTGCCTGGCAATTACGACAGAGCGTTGAAGCCATGCTAACCGAATTTTCGCAAACGGTGCTTGATACGCAAAACAATACTGAGGGTTTCAAGGCCTCGATGGATACCTGCCTGGATGACTTAAACAAAGTCGAAAAAGAGGGCTGGTCTATGGACGAAGTAATGAAGCTTGTCCGCACCATGGTGAAAGAAACCCAACTTATTCGCAATTCAACATTAGATTTCGCCACGGCCTTAAAAACGGCTGAAAAAGAGGTTTCGCAACTAAAAAGAGAACTTGAGAAGAGTCAAAAAGACGCCTTTTATGATGCCCTCACCGGGCTTTACAATCGACGTTATCTGGACAGCGAAATACAGGCTATAGACGTATCACAATCACCCTGTTTGATTATGATAGACGTGGATTATTTTAAAGCGATTAACGATAAATACGGACACCAAATGGGTGACCGAGTATTAAAAGCCATTGCCAAACGATTGCAGGAAAAATGTAAAGCCAACGCCATACCCTTTCGTTTTGGCGGTGAAGAGTTCGCTGTGCTTATGCGCGACACGTCATTGGCGGAGGCGATTCACCAAGCTGAGGTTATTCGTCGCGCGCTCGAAAAAGTCACTGTCTATGATCGCCGGACTAATCGCAGCATTGACGGGGTTACGGCCTCATTTGGGGTCGCTAAACTCGATCACGGTATGCGTCGCAGTGATTTACTGGAAACAGCGGATCGCCGCTTGTATGAAGCCAAGCGGCTGGGTCGCAACCGCGTTATGCCGATGCAGGGCTAAGATCACCGTGTAAGAACTTACACACGAAAACAACTTTACCGTAACGCTCGAACGACCACTTAATGCATCGTTGCAGTGCGGCCATGACCTCATCGTAGTCGCCAAAAACTTGCGTACTTAGCGTATTGGTTATTATTTTTAACTGCTCAGACTTATTCAGCTCATCGATAAAGCCCTTTATGGGGCCAATATAGTCGTCCGCTAACGGGTACTTGCTAATTTCAACGGTCAGTTTCATGATAGTTGCTCCTTATGTTGCGGTTTTTGCAACCTAAATTACCAGACCATTGATACTAACACGAGGTTTCTGAATGACATCGGATGTTCGCTTGCGTATCGCTTTGCCGGTTATCATTTTAGCCCAGCTATTTGGCACCTCGTTGTGGTTTAGTATCAATGGCGTTTGGCTCAGCCTTTCATCTGAACAAGGATTTACCAAAGCAGATCTCGGTGCCTTTACGCTTGCCGTTCAGTTAGGGTTTATTATCGGCACCTTGTCATTAGCACTAACCGGTTTAGCTGACCGCTACAAAGCCAGCATGATTTTTTGCATTTCCAGTGTATTCGGTGCACTGGTAAACACGCTATTTATCTTAGCCGTCGACCACTTCATGCTGGCCTGGTTACTACGTTTACTGACGGGACTGTGCCTTGCGGGAATTTACCCCATGGGCATGAAGTTGGTTATATCCTGGGTGCCCAAATACGCGGGTTCAGCGTTATCCTGGTTGCTTGCTATGCTTACTTTAGGAACCGTGCTACCCCACTTAATGCGCGGCTTCACCTTGGGGCTGGGCTGGCAAGCTCCGCTATTCACCGCATCCGTTCTTGCGGTACTGGGCGGTATTACCGTCGGCGCTTTAGGTTGTGGCCCACATTTACCGGCAACAGCCAAGCGCGCAGCGTTAAGTCAGGGGTTATCCGCATTAAAAATTCCAAACTTCCGGTCGGTTGCCGGAGGTTGGTTGAGTCGAGCAATTGGTGGCTTCGCTGTGGCCCGATTCGCGTTGATAAGCTCGGGATTGCTGTGCCTGATATACCCACTGCTCACTTTTTTGCCCCCCTTTGTACTTCTCGTCGTATTAATGTTGTGGGGTATAACAGTTATTGCTGACTCACCTCAATTTTCGGCGTTGGCAGCACAAGTGGCACCAGCGGATAATGTTGGAAGTTCACTAGCCGTTATGAATGCCGTTGGTTTTGCGCTGACCATTCCTGCTATCTGGTTGGTCAGCTATAGCTGGCCAGTGCTTAACGAATGGGTTAGCTGGCTATTATTGCCCGGCCCACTACTGGGATTATTGGCCCTGTCCAAATTTAATAAAGAGAATCGCCATGACAACACGTAAACCTGAAGATAAACGCGTTTATAAACATGGATATACAACCATTGCGGGTGTACTAATTGCACTGATTTTACTTATACTGATTGCAAAATTTGGTTAACAAGGATAGCAACGATGGGATTACAAGTAATAAAGCACCCGCTGGTGCAGCATAAACTCGGTTTAATGCGAAAATCGGGAATTTCGACTAAAAGCTTTCGGGAACTCTCTAACGAAATAGGCAGTCTCTTAACCTACGAAGCCACCAGCGACTTTTTACTCGAAACCACGACTATTGATGGCTGGAGCGGGGAGGCCATAGAGGTTGAACAACTGAAAGGAAAAAAAGTCACGGTCGTGCCTATTTTAAGGGCAGGCATCGGCATGCTGGATGGCGTTCTCGACTTAATTCCGAGCGCTAAAGTGAGTGTGGTTGGACTCTATCGCAATGAAGAAACGCTGGAACCGGTGAGTTATTTTGATAAGTTCGTGGGTAGCTTAGAGGAGCGCATTTCTTTGGTTATTGATCCCATGCTGGCTACCGGCGGCAGCATGATAGCAACCCTGGATATGCTAAAAGCCAGAGGCTGTAAAGACGTCCGCGTACTGGTGTTAGTCGCTGCTCCCGAAGGCGTAGAAGCGGTTTTAGCGAAACACCCTGACGTGCGTATATTTACAGCTGCGCTGGACGAAAAGCTCAACGAAAACGGTTACATTATTCCCGGCTTAGGCGATGCCGGTGACAAAATTTTTGGTACGCGTTAGCCAACACTATATGACAAGATGCGGGAAATATGGCTACGCGGTAGCCCTGTTTCCTGATGCCAATAGTTAATGGTTGCTTGAATTTGCGTTAGTCCTTTTTTACTGGTTGGTGAAGCATCCAGCAATTTAAAATTCCGCAGCGCAGTCAACACGTCACTCGAACAAACGAATCCGTCCCAGCCCAGCAAACGCAATAGATACTGACCGGTATTACCGCCCAGGCGAGCACCGTTTTTCTTTAAGAACAGCAATAACCCAACTTGGTCATCATGCGGCCAGTTAGCCAGAAATTGACCAAAACTGCCGTAGTCTTCCTCAATTTCAACGATCATTCGGGCGTTGACGGGCACCGTCAAAATCTTCTGGTAATTACGCACAATACGCTCGTCTTGCGCCAGCTCTTCTAATCTCTCCGGTGGCACTTGCTGCCAGTAAAGCGGCACAAAACCGCTGAAGGCTTCCTCAAACTGCGGCCACTTACGGTCGATGATCTGCCAGACAAAGCCTGCCCGAAAAATACAGCGGGTCATTAACGAAAGGACTCTATCATCAGTAACCTTTGCTAGTTCTGTATCGCTTACTACCTCGGGTAACATGGCACGCATTGCTGCTTCTCCGCCCTTGCGTTCGCAGGCGCGCTCATAAAATACTGAAAAGTCGATAATGTCAGTCATTCTGGTTTACTCCAGCCTCGCTATTCGGCTCCCATTTTGAGCCAAATAATGATTCTATTCGGCTCACGATGCAAATTTAGGTAAAATACAATTAATAAATAGAGGAGTCCGACATGGCACGAGCACACGCAGTACACATTTTGGTTAAAACCAAAGAAGAAGCTGAAGATTTAAAGAAGCAACTGGCTAGCGGTGCCAAGTTCGCAGACTTAGCGCGCAAGCATTCACTTTGCCCGTCGGGTAAAAAGGGCGGCGACTTGGGAGAATTCCGCCGCGGTGAAATGGTGCCAGCGTTCGACAAAGTGGTATTTGGAAAGCCCACGCTGGAAGTGCATGGCCCGGTGAAAACCGCGTTTGGCTGGCATTTAATTAAAACGCTGTCGCGCAGTTAGCACAGACTAAGCGCGCGCCAGAATTTTATCCAATTCGTTCGCAAAAGCCATGCGGTCACGCTGATGCAAAGGCGGCGGACCACCTGTGTGTTCGCCGCTACTACGCATGGTATCCATAAAGTCACGCATATTAAGACGTGAGCCAATATTACTTTTTGTAAAAAGCTCACCACGCGGGCTAAGCGCCTGTCCCCCTTTTTTAATGACATCAGCAGCCAGCGGTATATCAGCTGTAATAACTAAATCACCCGGCTGGCACTGTTCGGCAATGGCATCATCGGCAACGTCAAATCCAGCTGACACTTGCATCGTCCGAATAAATTTAGACGGCGGTACCCGCAGTGGCTGATTCGCCACTAATACCAGCGGCAGCTGCTTGCGTTCTGCTGCACGATACAAAATATCCTTTATAACCGTTGGGCAGGCATCGGCATCAACCCAAATTGTCATTGACTTCATGTGGTTACCATCTAAATTAAAGGCAACCGCTATAATAGCAGACAAGCCTACTAATGATTAAACAAACCGCGTTTGCCGATATTGCTGACTACATGGATCTGTTGCTCGACGCTATCTGCGTAGTCGATAAGAGCAATACCTTTCGCTATGTCAGCCCGGGTGCAAAAAGAGTCTTCGGTTATTCACCACACGAAATGGTCGGCCGTTCTATGTTCGACTTTGTACACCCTGATGATGAAAATACAACCGGGCAGGTGGCAGAAAAAGTTAATACGGGTGATGAAATACTGCACTTCGAAAACCGTTACATTCGAAAAGATGGTTCTACCGCGCATATTTTATGGTCCGCGCGCTGGTCAGATCGAGATCAAATGCGGGTGGGGGTCGCTCGCGATGTAACCAAACAAAAACAGCTGGAAGCCGAGCGTGAAGAACTGATCAAACGATTGGAGCAGATGGCGCTGACTGACGCCCTGACCGGTCTGCCAAACCGTGTTCTATTCTATGACCGGGTGAAGACAGCGACGGCCAGGGCACAACGAGATGGTGTCGAAATAGGCCTTTTGTACCTGGATTTAGATCATTTCAAACACATCAACGACACATACGGCCACGCTACCGGCGATAGTCTGCTTAAAGCCGCGGGAGAACGCATTCTGGGTGCAATTAGAGCCACGGACAGCGCCGCACGAATAGGTGGCGACGAATTTGTGGTGCTGGTCGATGCCATAGATACTCCGAATGCGTTGTCAGCTGTCGCAGAGAAAATATGCCATGCCATGTCTAAGCCACTAAAGTTACCTCACGGAGAAGAACACATCACTGCCAGTATCGGAACGGCAAGATGGCCAGAAAACGGCTCGACTATTGAAGAATTACTACAGTATGCTGATCACGCGATGTATCGAGCCAAACGAAGCGGCGGCAACCGCGTTGCTACATAAGCAGCAACGCGGTTTAGTGACGCCTACGCGCCTTTTGTTTCGCTAATGTAGTCGTTAACGAACTGTTCCAGGATATTTAGCGGAACCGGACCACTGCCCAGCACTACGTCATGGAACTCGCGAATATCGAACTTATCACCTAATTCTGACTTCGCTTTTTCACGCAGTTCCAGAATTTTGTTCATACCAATTTTGTAGGCCGTTGCCTGACCTGGCATAACAATATGACGCTCGACCATTTTTACTGCATCAGACTTGGCATTTGGAGTATTAGTCACATAGAAATCGATGCCTTCTTCACGCGTCCATTTTTTGTCATGGATGCCGGTATCAACCACCAGGCGGACCGCACGCCATAGCTCCATCGCTAAGCGACCAAAATCAGAATAAGGGTCTTTATAGAGACCAATCTCTTTAGGTAGCTTCTCGGTATATAAACCCCAGCCCTCACTATAGGCAGTATAGCGACCAAAGCGGCGGAACTTAGGAATACCTTCAAGCTCTTGCTGAATCGCAATTTGCATATGGTGGCCGGGAATACCCTCGTGATAAGCCAGCGCTTCCATCTGGTATGTCGGCATCGCTTCCATGTCGTAAAGGTTGGCGTAGTAAGTACCCGGTCGTGTTCCATCCATTGACGGTTGTTGATAAAAGGCCTTACCCGCTGACTTTTCACGGAAAGGTTCAACGGCTTTAACAATTAAGTCAGCTTTTGGCTTGGTAATAAAGAGATCATCCAGGCGTTCCCGCATATCATCTATAATAGCCGTTGCTTCATCTAAGTATTGCTGACGGCCTTCTTCCGTATTCGGATAGATAAACTCCTCGTTATTACGCATATGCACGAAGAACTCTTGCAGCGTGCCTGTAAAGCCAACCTTTTTCATGATGGCGCGCATTTCATTGTGGATGCGCTCCATTTCGCTTAAGCCTATTTCGTGGATTTCTTCTGCTGTTAAGTCAGTCGTAGTCGTACGTTGTAGCGCGTTATTATAGAACGCCTCACCGTCCGGGAACTTCCAGGCGCCGTCTTTGGTCGTGGCTTGTTCAGCAATGCCCTCGACGGCAGTAATTAAGCCTTGGTAAGCCGGTTTAACTGATTCAAGCATAGCCTTCTCGGCCGCCGCTAACAGCTCTTCACGCTGGCTTTCTTCAAGCTCTAGCTGCTCGACTTTACTGGTAAAGTCGTCCCACAGTGCACTTGGCTCACCATCGTCAAACGGCGCACCAGTAATAATATTTTTACTGTCACTAATGACGTATGGATAGACAAATTTGGGTGCCATGATGCCTTTTTCGGCTCGTAACTCCAGGTTTTCTGCAAGCTGTTCAAATAATCCCGGCAAGCCATTTAACCGCGCAATATAATCTTCGGCATCGTCGACACTCCCAATACCATGTTGGTTAATCAGCAACGATGCTACTCGCGAGTGCAGACCAAACATTTGATTAACCGGATAATTATGATGGCGCCATTTAAAGTCAGCGATATCATTTTCTAGACTCTGTTTCATCAGCATCCAGCTGATTTTGGTCTGCTCATTAAGCTTTGATTCGTCAATCGACTTAACTTGTTCCAGATGTTTTTTCTGTAAAGCCAGTTCTTCCTGCTCAGCAGCCGGTGAAATATCGTCCCATTTATCCTGATCTTCCTTGATACCCAAATAAGACTGATACATCGGACTGCGCATGACATTTTCCATAAAAATGTCTTCAAACAGCTGGTTAGCCTTTTCTGACTCGGTTTGCTCTGACTGTTGGTTGGTGTTTTCAGCGCTTGCCGTTTGCGTTTCTGCAGCTTTATTTGTTGTGCTGTCTTTTGCCGCATCTGAACATGCAGTTGTCATTAGCACCAGCGATACCGCCAGCGCAATTTTTTTATATTCAAACATGATCGTTCTCTCCTATTGTTTTGTTTATCTTGATAACGGTTGCGGCGCAGGATGTCAATTCGTGCGCGGTGGTAAGGTCTGTTACTAAGGTCAGCCGGCCTATTCAGCAGGGAAATAGTAAACGCGGTGGATTAGGTTATTAGAGAATTCATAAACGGCCAGGCTTTTCTGCGAACGGAGCTCGCCGTTCCCGCGCCAGCTGGCCTCCTCCACAACGCTGATGCGACTGCCTAACACAGTGAAGTCTTCTAATTGGCTTTGGCACGATGGACAAGACTTAAAGTAACCGCTCATCGCCTTAACCAAGCTTTCTTTACCACTGGTTTCAACCGTGATCTTGTCACCATTTACCGATAGCCACTGCACGTTCTCAGTCACATATTGCGCCATTTTCTCTGCATCATGGGCATTGAATGCCGCAACAAATCGTTCAACCTGCTGCAGGCGACTCGCCTCTGCCAAACTAGGCGCAGATAAAATAAAAAAGAAGAAAAACACAAAGAAGTAACGTAGGTAACACATGATCAGTCCTTAACCCATTATTGCAGGGTATGCTCACGGCGAGCTTCAATTTGTTTAGCTGGCAGCATACCACCAATGATGGGTTCCAGCGCAGCCTGAACGTTTGGAATTAATTGGCCAAACTCAGACAGCATAACCGCTTCATCGACTTGCTCATTGAATACCAGAGTTACCTGTAAACTCTGCGGAAAGCGCTGGTAATCCACGTCGTGCGTCAGCCAAATAAAGCCTTGATGGTCAAATTTGGCCTCTTCACACACCCGGGTCAGCTCGCGGATGATTTCTCGTTCGATTTTTTTGTCATTTTTTCGCATAAGCAAACTTTTTTTCCTGGGTGTATCGACAAGTTAATTGCTAGTGCTAACGCGTCTTATGTATAAAAAAATCTATTTTCTATACATAAACATCTCTTCATATATAATATTTACGATTATTTATATATATTTCGGTATTAATGTACAGAAAAGGCTAAAACTTATATGTCAGCTTCGCTACCACACCTTCCATTAGAAAACATCGAGCAATGGGAAACACGGAAAGTGCTCAAAAAAACAGCCGAAGCTCACCGTTTTTTAGCTGAACTTAAGGGGGTTGCGGCCAGTATCCCCAACGAAGCAATCCTCATTAATACACTCTCGCTTCAAGAAGCAAAGAACAGCTCAGAGATCGAAAATATTGTCACCACTCATGATGAACTCTATAAAGCGAACCTTTTTGAAGAAGCATTGGTGAATCCTGCTACTAAAGAAGTTCAAGACTATGCGATTGCTTTGAAACAAGCTTTTGCAACAGTGCGACAAACAAAGACTATTCGCTTACTTGATATTTTGACAGTGCAGCAGCACCTTGAGCATAACAACGCTGGCTTGCGACGATTACCCGGAACCGAGCTCAAAAACGTCAATACGGGAGAAGTGGTTTACACACCTCCTCAAGAAGCTGACGAAATAGCATTTTTGATAGATAACCTTGTTCAGTACATTAATGACGATGAGCTCTGCGATGCCGATCCACTGGTTAAGATGGCTATTATCCACCATCAGTTCGAAAGTATTCATCCATTTTATGATGGCAATGGGCGGACTGGACGTATCGTCAATATTTTGTATCTAGTAGCGAAGGATTTACTTAACCTTCCCGTGCTTTACCTGAGCCGATTCATCACACAGCATAAAGCAGACTACTATGCGCAACTTCAAGGTGTACGAAAAACAGGGGATTGGGAGCCTTGGCTTCTTTATATGCTAGATGGAGTCATTGATACGGCTAAAAACACAATCGCTTTAATTTCAGAAATGAAAGTATTAATGAAAGACGTTAAGCACCGCATGAGGGATCAGTTACCTAAAATCTACCGACAAGATTTATTAAACAATATGTTCCATCATCCCTACACTAAAATCGAGTTTGTCGTTGATGAACTTAGCGTTACGCGAATTACAGCGACAAAATACCTGGAGCAACTTGTTGAGCACGGCTTTCTGAAAAAACAACGCATTGGTCGTGCTAACTATTATATTAACGAGCCTTTATGCGCTCTTCTTGTGTCTCGAGGGTAGTTTTTCTAAAACCAATACGGAATCACATCGACTAACAAACGGCCAGCGATCAGATACATTACCGCACTGATTAATGCATTGATAATACGCCACGTTTTTGGTTTATTCAGTTTGTTAGCGAGCTTTTTTGCAACAAATACCAATGTGTAAAACCACGTTGCGGAGGCACATAAAGCGCCGGCCACGAACCACGGTCTATAGGCTTGCTCAAGCCCGGCAGTAACGCCGCCGACCAGAACAACGGTGTCGATATAAACATGTGGGTTTAAAAATGTCATCGCAAAAGCCATCAATAATGCGCTTTTAAGCGATGTTCTTTTGCTTTCATTCTCGTCTACCGATAATCGACTTTCACCTTTTATTGCGGCCTTTAGCGCATTACTGCCATACCAAATTAAGAAAATGGCGCCCGCTAAGCTCAGCATTTGCCCCCAGATACTTTCAATCGAAAAGAGCGCACCAACGCCGAACACGCCCGCCCCAATAAGTAGGATATCGCCAACAAAGCAAACGGTCGCCGCTGCAAATGGATGGTTATTGGTTAAACCGGTTTTCAACAGAAAGGCATTCTGGCTACCAATTGCAATAATCAGCCCACCAGAAATCACGGCACCCATGACGAATACACTGACAAACTCAAACATTATCACTTCCTGCGTTGTTCTAATCGTTTAAGTCAACGATAATGGAAATCATCGCCAGTTTAATATAAAGAAACAAATAGTCAATATAATGACCGATAAAGATAAAACAGCGATTAATGAAGCTATCGCCAAACGCGTCAACAGCTTTCGCAAACAGCACGGTATGTCCCTTGATGAACTGGCTAAAAATGCCGAAATTAGCAAGGGAATGCTTGTGCAAATAGAGAAAGGGCGTGCAAACCCAAGCATAGGGATTCTGTGTAAATTAGCCAATGCACTCGCTGTTTCTGTTGCTGATATCGTCGCTGTGTCAGACGATCCCAAAGTAACGATTCGACAGCCTCAGGATATTCCGACACTTTGGAATGGTGATCATGGGGGCTCTGCTCGACTGCTTGCCGGTTCAAAGGGCGCTATCATGATTGAATTATGGCGGTGGTCCATGTTTCCCAAAGAACAATTTGTATCTGAAGCGCACTCCAAAGGAACCATTGAACTCATTCACATTGAGGAGGGTTGTTTAGACGTTTTGGTGAATGAAGAAACTTATACTTTATCGGCAGGTGACTCAATGACCGCTGAAATGGATGTCGAACACACCTACCTAAACAGCACTAACGAGCCCGTTCACTTCACAATGACGGTTTATGAAAAGTCTCGGTAGGCGTTTCATAACAACGTAAGCGTAACTCGAACCACACCTATTCAATCATAGTTTAAAGCCATAGGCTACCATCAAGTTTAACCAATAAGGTGGTAGCATCATGAGCCGAGCATACCGAACTCGCGAGCAATGGCGTGAGC